>JAEWRY010000024.1 GCA_023459875.1 Bacillota bacterium | reverse complement strand
TATCCCAGGCTTCATACCTCAGCATTCTTTTGCTGATATGTCCATGTGATGTGCGTTTTGACCTTATTGTAAAACCGCCGTAGCCGCCACCAAAGGCCTCTACGGCGGTTCAATTTTTATTCGGTTTTACGCTTACATATAAGATAGAATTCTCTTCGTCAATAGAAACCGCTCCCCCACGATTCGCAGGGGGAGCGGTTTCTATTGTTCCAGCAGCTTTCGGAAGGCTTCCTCGTCCAGTATCGTGACACCGAGCTCCTGTGCTTTTTTCAGCTTGCTTCCGGCGTTCTCACCGGCTACCACGTAGTCGGTTTTCTTCGAAACGGAGGCGGACACCTTGCCCCCCAGGTCCTCGATGCGCTCGCCCGCTTCTTTCCGGGTAAAACCGGAAAGCTCGCCGGTCAGGACGAAGGTCTTGCCCGCGAGCTTGTCTCCCGACGGAACCTCGGTACTGAGCATATTGACCCCTGCCGCTTCCAGCGCAGAAATGAGGTGAGCGCTTTGGGGACTGTGCAGCCACGTGAGGATACTGCGGGCGGTGATTTCACCCATATCGGGAACCTGGGTGAGCTCCTCCTCGGTGGCCTCCGTCAGCTTTTTGAGGGAACCGAAGCGGGAAGCGAGTACCCGCGCCGTCTTCTCCCCTACCTGGCGGATTCCGAGGGCGTAGAGTAGTTTTGACAAATCGTTATTCTTGGAGCGTCCGATGGCGGCGATGAGGTTCTGGGCGGACTTCTCCCCCATCCGCTCCAGCTGAGAAACATCCTGGGCGGAAAGGGAATAGAGATCTCCCGGCGTTTTGATGAGGCTCGAATTTACCAGGCTCTCCACCAGGCTGGGGCCAAGTCCCTCAATATCCATGGCGTCACGGGAGGCAAAGTGGGTGAGGTTTCGCAGGAGCTGAGCGGGACACTCCGCGCCGGTGCAGCGCGCGGCCGCGCCATCCTCGTCCCGAACCACCGCGGCCCCGCAGACGGGGCAGGTCTCCGGCAGCCTGTAAGGGGCTGTTCCCTCGGGCCGCTTCTCTTTTACCACCGCGATGATCTCGGGGATGATCTCCCCCGCCTTTCGCACCAGCACCGTGTCGCCGATGCGGATGTCCTTTTCACTGATATAGTCCTGATTGTGCAGGGTGGCGTTCGTCACCGTGGTGCCAGCCAGCCGCACCGCTTTAATGACGGCTTTTGGGGTTAAAACGCCGGTACGGCCTACCTGAACCTCAATTTTTTCCACTACCGATTCCTTCTGCTCGGGCGGATATTTATAGGCGACCGCCCAGCGGGGGAATTTCGCGGTACTGCCCATATGCTCCCGGTCGGTGAGCGAGCTAAGCTTCACCACCGCCCCGTCGATTTCAAAGGGGAACCGGTCTCGGTTCTCCCCCAGTTCGGCAATGCGCGCCGCCGCCTCATCTATGGTGGAAACGGTGTAATGGGGAATCACTTTAAAGTGCTTTTGTTCCAGCCAGTCCAGGGATTCCTCGTGGGTATCGAACCGAAGGCCCTCCACCCACTGGATATTAAATACGCTGATATCGAGCCGCCGCGCGGCTGCGACCTTTGGGTCAAGCTGCCTGAGGGAACCGGCGGCTGCGTTGCGGGGATTGGCGAAGAGAGCCTCTCCCCGTTCTTCCCGGATGGCGTTGAGGGCTTCAAACACCGCCCGGGGCATATAGGCCTCCCCGCGCACAATGAGGGAGGGCGGCGCGTTCTCCAGCTTCAGCGGAATGGACTTGACGGTGCGCAGATTTTCGGTCACGTCCTCCCCTACCCTGCCGTCGCCCCGGGTCGCGCCCCGGACAAAGAGTCCGTTTTCGTATTCCAAGGCCACCGAAAGCCCGTCCACCTTTGGCTCCACGTCGTAGGAAATTGGCTTTTCGGCGGCGGCGGACACCCGGTCGTGAAACTGCACAAGCTCTTCCCCGGAAAAGACATCCTGCAGGCTCTCCAGCGGTACCCGGTGGGTCACCTGTCCGAAGCGCTCCAGCGCCCGGCCTCCCACCCGCTGGGTGGGAGAGTCGGGGGTGCGCAGGTCGGGATGAGCCTCCTCCAGCTCTTCCAGAAGCCTCAGCAGCCTGTCGTATTCAAAGTCCGAAATGGCCGGGGCGTCCTGGACGTAATAGCGGTAATTGTGCTCGGAAAGTTCCTGCTGAAGCCTGAGAAGCTCTTCTCTTTCGTCCATAACGTTCCCTTCTTTTCGTTGCGTCTTACTTTCCCACCTGCAGATAGGTGTTCGGCACGTCGCCCACGATAACGGTCTGGGCAATGCAGACCTGGGTTATGATTTCCCTGGTGATCGTTCTTCCCGGGATGAGGATCTCCGCTGTCGCGGTGAGCTCCAGCATGACCTGATGAAGCGTCTGATTGATCCCCGCATCAGTAAACACCTGCTTAAATTCCATACTTGGATAGGTAACGGAAATCACCCTGACCGGCAGTTCCAGTCCCTTTCCGGAAAAAATCGCGATTCCGGTCAGGTTGCCGGCGGGAACGGAAAATTCGTGGTTGTCGATTCCGTCCACGGCCTTCACCACCCGGCTCATGATGTCGGTTTGCAGCGAATTGAGCGCAGTCATGTTCCCGGTGAGGGCTATAATACGCCCATCGGCGTCTTTTTCAATGGTGATAATATCGCCGTAGGTAACGTTTTCATCGGCCACGCAGTCAGAGATTGCCTGATTGATAGAAGAGGTAATGGTGTTTGTCACCACGGCGGTGGCGATTACAGTCATTGTTGGACGGAGCTGTTCCATAATAAAAGCGATGAGAGCCAGGGCCAGTCCGATGCCTAAAACGGCGCACGGGAGAATGCTCCCGCCTCCCGATCTTCCCTCAGAGCGGGACCGGGAACCGGAACGGATATGGAGCCGGCTTTTGATGGAGCGCCGCCATCTGCGCATATCGGGTTCACCCCCATATGCTTACTCTATGTGGCGACAGCTCGTTTCCATGCTAGGAACTCATTTTCAAAAGCTCTGTGACCGCAAGCAGAATGCCTGTCTTCCCCGACTCATAAGTGAGGCCCCCCTGGAGATAGGCGGTGTACGGCTCCCGCATGGGCGCGTCGCAGGAGAGCTCGATGGAAGCCCCCTGAATAAAGGCGCCCGCCGCCATGATGACCTGGCAGTCGTAGCCCGGCATAGCCCACGGTTCGGGCGTGACGAAGGAATCCACCGGCGCGCCCAGCTGAATGCCCTTGCAGAACCTTACGAGACTCTCCGGCGCGCCGAAGCGGAACATCTGGATGATATCATGGCGCGTCTCCTTGGAAGAAGGCTTGGTCTCATAGCCCAGAAGCTCCATCACCCGGGCGCCGAATACGGCGGTTTTAAGCGCCTGGGCCACCGTGTGGGGCGCCATGAAAAGGCCCTGGAACAATAGGCGGCTCTGCCCCAGCGTGGCCCCGCACTCCCCACCGATGCCCGGCGCGGTGAGCCGCATGGCGGCCCCCTCCACCAGGTTCTTCCGCCCGGCGATATAGCCCCCCGTGGGAGCAAGTCCCCCTCCGGGGTTTTTGATGAGCGAACCCACCACCAGATCGGCTCCCGCGTGGGTCGGCTCCCGTGTCTCCACAAATTCGCCGTAACAGTTATCCACCAGTATGGAAGCGCATGGGTTCGCCGCTTTTATAGCCGCGCACATCTCGCCGATCTCGTCCACCGAGAGGGATGCCCTGGTAGAGTAACCGCGGGAGCGCTGGATGAGTACCGCTTTGACCCGCTTGTCCCTCACAGCTTCCGCCATACCGGCCAGGTCGGGTTTCCCCTGGGGGGTCAAATCCACCTGCCGGTATTCCACGCCGAAATCCTTGAGAGAGCCGGGGCCCTTATCCGCCACGCCGATCACGCCCAACAGGGTGTCGTAGGGCGCGCCCACGGCGGAAACTAGCACGTCGCCGGGCCGGAGGACGCCGAACAGGGCCGCCGTAATGGCGTGGGTCCCGTTTACAAATCCGATGCGTACCAGCCCTTCTTCGGTTCCGAACAGCTCGGCGTATATCTTGTCCAGGGTTTCCCGGCCCAAGTCGTCGTAACCGTATCCGGTGGTGCCGCCGAAGCAGTGCTCCGCCACACGAAATTTCTGAAAGGCGGCCAGAACGCGGGCTGTATTTTCCTCCGCCACGGCGTCAATCGCGTCAAACTGCTCGCGCAGCCCCTCCTGCGCTTCTCTTCCCAGCGCGCGCACCCGCTCGTCTATCTGTAAAGGCATATAAATTTACACTCTTTCCGGCACAATAGGCACGGTTTTCTTTATAGTTGGCTCTGCGCAAAAGCGGCGACCAGCGAGGCGCAGGCCTCCACGTCGGATATATCCGCCATCTCAACGAGAGAGTGGACATAGCGGCACGCAACACTAACGCCCCCCGTGAGCACGCCCGCGCGGCTCATATGGATGGACCCCGCGTCGGTGCCCCCGGCCTTGATCACGTCCCGCTGGACTTTGATGCCCGAACGCTCGGCCAGAACCGTGAGCTTTCTCACCATCTGCGGGTGGCAGATCACCGAGGAATCCATCACCTTAATGGCCGCGCCGCCGCCCAGGACGGCGCTCCCCTCGTGCTTTGTGCCCGGCACGTCGTCGGAGGTTGTAACGTCCACCGCCACCGCGTATTCCGGGTCGATGGCGTAGGCCGCCGTTTTAGCTCCCCTGAGGCCCAATTCCTCCTGAACGGTGAAGACGAAGTAGAGGTCGTTCTCGCTCCTGCCCAGCTTTTCCAGCGCCATGAGAAGCACGATGCAGGAGATGCGGTTATCCAGATAGGGGGAGACAATGCGTCCGCCCGTCTGAAAGGCCTGGCCGTCGAAGACGGCGGTGTCGCCGATCGTCACGCGTTTTTTGGCCTCCTCCTCATCCTTGGCTCCTATATCAATATAGAGGTCGTCAAGGGTGAGCTTGCCCAGTTCCCCCTTCTCATCCCGGGAAACCAGCCCGCGTACGCCGTTTCCGAAGCGGACGGGGGTGTGCAGGATGCTGTGCTGATAGAGCCCGCCAAGCTTTCCGAACCGGAGAAAACCCTCTTTTTCAATGTGGGTGACGATATATCCGATAGAGTCCATGTGAGCGGCAAACATGACCCTGGGCCCGCTCCCCTTCTTGCGGACGATCAGATTCCCCATGGTGTCCGCGGTGATTTCGTCCGCGAAGGGCGCGCAGAAACCGCGAATCGCCGCCGCCACACCCCGCTCGTCCCCGGCGGGACCGTGGCAGGCATTGAGGGTTTGTAAGGTGGTCAGAATATCCATTACGCGTCCTCCCCTTCGGCAACGGCGCTGATAAACGCCTTCGCCAGCTTATAAATGTGTTCAAAGTCCTGGACCGAGGCAACGCAGGACGGCGCGTGGAGATACCGCACGGCGGCGGATACCGCGGCCACACGCACTCCTTCCTTCGTCCGCTGGATGGCGGAGGCGTCGGTGCCGCCCGAAATATAATGCTTGGTCTGCCAGGGAATCTCATTGCGCCCGGCGAGGTCCCTCAAGAGCTCAAAGAGGGCTCTGTCGTAGACGCTGCCGCCGTCCATGAAGGGGATCACCGGCCCTTTTCCCGGCGAGCAAACCTGTTTGTGTTCATCCACCGACGGGTTATCCGCCGCGGTGGTCCCTTCCAGTACCAGGGCGATTTTCGGCGTCACCGTAAAGGCCGCTCCGAATGCTCCACGGGTGCCTACTTCCTCCTGCACCGTGAAAGCGAAGGTGCAGTCCATGGGCAGTTCTTCTTTGATCAGCTCCAGCATCACAGCGCAGCCGATCCGGTCGTCGATGGCCTTGGCCTTGAGAAGCCCCTGGCCGAATTCAACGCAGTCCCCCGCGAATACGGCCCAGTCGCCCACGAAGGTAAGCTTTTCGGCGGCGCTCTTGTCCCTGGCTCCCACATCGATATAAAATTCCTCAAGTCTGGGGACCTTTTTCTCCTCTTCCTCGCTCACCAGATGGTAGGCCTTGAGGCCGATGACGCCGGGAACGCCGTTTTTGCCGATGAGCACTCGCTTGCCGATGAGCACCCGCCGGTCGATCCCGCCCACGCAGGCGAATTTCAGAAAGCCGTCGTCGGTGATGCGCCTCATGATGAGGCCCACCTCGTCCATATGGGCGCAGATCATCAGCTTGTTTCCGGCGGCTTTTTTCCCTTTTTTAAAGAGAATGAGATTCCCCATGGCGTCCGTGTGCACAGCGTCGGCATAGGGCTTCGCCTGCTCCATGAGAAAATCGCGCACCGCGTCCTCAAAGCTGGAAACACCGTTCAGAGCGCACAGAGTCTTGACCGTATCGAGAATCATACTCCGAAGGCCCCCTCTTTCCCCAACTTCTCGGTGAACGCCGCGAGCAGGCGAGCTACGTTCTCCATATCCTCCACTGCCACAACCTCAATGGGGGTGTGCATATATTTAAGCGGCAGGGAGAGCACCGATGTGGCAATCCCCTCCCGGGCGATCTGCATTCCCCAGCCGTTCGTGCCTGTGTTTCCCTCCATAACCTCCAGCTGGTAGGGGATATTTTCCTCTTTGGCTTTCTCTTTCATGCGTTCGGTCATCCAGCGGGTCATGTTGGGACCCACACCGATGGCCGGCCCTTCAAAAAGCTCCAGGCTCCGGTCCTTGGGATTCTGGACGTCGGGTGTTTTGCCGTGGGTTACGTCCACCGCCACGCAGCAGTCGGGCGTCAGAGAGAAGGACGCTGTCTTTGCTCCCGCGCCCGAGACCTCCTCCCTGGTGCTGCCCACCACGAAGAGGTCCACATCCAGTTCCTTGCCGCGCAGCAGCTCGGCGGCGCGCAGCAGGGTGACGAAGCAGGCTCGGTCGTCCAGCGCCTTGGAGCACACCTGATCGCTTCCCAGAGCGAAGCTGCCGCCCCGGAAGACCATGGGCGTGCCGATTGGAACAGTTTTTTCCGCCTGCTCCTGACTCATGCCTACGTCCACATACAGGTCGCTCATGGGCACCGATTTGTCCTGATCCTGGGAGGACTGCAGATGGGGCGGCAGGCAGGTGACGATGCCCAGCAGAGGCGGTAAGCACAGCACAGTGAGCTCCCGGTCGGGCAGCATTCTGGGGTCCACGCCGCCCACGGTGCGAAAGCGCAGATATCCGTCCTCAACGCCCGTTACCATGAGGCCGATTTCGTCCAGGTGAGCGTCCCACAGTATTTTCTTCGCGCCGGGCGTTTTCGAGCGGCGCACTCCCACCGCGTTGCCGAACCGGTCGATATAGGCTTCGTCCATCAGCGGCGAGAGCAGTTCCGCCGCCTTCTTCGCCACCGCCCCTTCAAACCCCGACGGGCCCGCCAGGCCACACAAGTCGAAGAGGGCTTCTCTTATATCCAAATTTCTCACTCCTCCATGAGTTAAGACTTCGCATCAAAGCTTACAGCTCGTAAATGATCTTTTTGAAGGCTTCTCCCCGTTGGGCGAAGTTCTTGAATTTATCGAAGGAGGCGCAGGCGGGAGAGAGCATCACCACGTCCCCCGGCTCGGCGATCTGATGGGCGGCCATGACCGCCTCGCGGAAATCCTCAAACTCGATGATGCCGGGTGCTCCCATCGCATAATCCGGGGCCTTCTCCACGGCGGCGCGGATTTTCGGCGCCGTGGGTCCGGTGAGGATCAGCTCCTTCACGTGTGCGGTGATCTCGGGGCCAAGACTGTCGAAAGGGATGTGCTTATCGTAGCCGCCCGCGATGAGAATTACCTTCTGATGAAAGGAACGCAGCCCCGCGGTGGTGCGTGAGGGGCTGGAGGCGATGGAATCGTTATAATACCGCACCCCGTCGAGGGTGCGCACAAGCTCAATGCGGTGCTCCACCCCTCCGAAACGGGCAGCAAACTCCCGGATGGTCTCATCCGGCACCAGTCCGTTTACCACTCCGATGGCCGCCATGTAATTTTCCACGTTGTGGTCCCCCGGCAGAAGAATGCCGGAGAGAGGCAGAACCCCCCGGTCTCCTACGTAAACAGCGCCGTTTTTAACGCAGATTCCCTCGGAAAGCTCGGTTTTTCTGCTAAAGAAGGTCACTTCGCCGTTGGCGTGGGCCGCAAAGCCCCTTGTGATTTGGTTGTCGTAATTAAAAACAACTTTATCTTGGGGCGTCTGATGTGTAAAGATGTTTTCCTTTGCAGAGATATACTCGCCCATGGACTTGTGAATATCCAGGTGGTTGGGCGCGAGGTTGGTGACGACCGCAATATGCGGACTTTTATTCATGGTCATGAGCTGGAAAGACGACAGCTCCAGCACGGCCCAGTCCCCCGGCTCCATCCCTGATACCTCGGGCAGCAGAGGCCGGCCGATGTTGCCGCCCACAAAGGTGTTATATCCCGCGGCCTTCAAAAGCTCGGCGATGATGGTGGTGGTGGTGGTCTTTCCGTCGCTGCCGGTGACGGCGATGATTTTACAGGGGCAGACTTCAAAGAACACCTCCATCTCGGAGGTGATTACGCTCCCGTGCTTTGAAGCCTCCAGCAGGGCACTTACGTCGGGCCGCATCCCGGGTGTGCGGAATATTACGTCCTCATCCAAATTGTCGAGGTACCCATCGCCCAAAATAACAGTGGCTCCCAGGCTCTCCAGCTCTTCGGCGAGTCCGCCGAACTCCTCCGGCTGCTGCTTATCTCTGGCGGTAACCGAGACGCCCGCGCGAAGCAGCATTTTGACAAGGGGCGTGTTGGAAACTCCGATGCCGAGGACGGCAGCCCGTTTTCCCTTCAGCTCCGACAGATAATTCTGTATGGCCGAAAGCATGGCCCCACCTCCTTTTCTCAGTATTAACCAATCAAACTAAAATATTATACACCTGTTCTATGCAGTTGACAAGCGAAAGAAAAGGGTATAAACTGTAGAACGCAAGCAAGTTGGACAGCCACGCAGGCAGGCCGAAAGGCCGTCTGTGAGGAAAGTCCGGGCTCCGCAGGGCAAGGATAACGGGTAACGCCCGCCGAAGGCGACTTCAGGAAAAGTGCAACAGAGATATACCGCTGCTTGCCGTTTACCGGCAGGCAGTAAGGATGGAAAGGCGGAGGTAAGAGCCCGCCCGATGACTGGGAACTGTTCATCGCTGTAAACTCTATCCGGAGCAACACCGTGGGAGAACATTGGTCGGCCCGGCCGTTCTCAGGAGGTGGCTGGAGCGTATCGGCAACGATGCGCCTAGATAGATGGCTGTCTTAAATGACAGAACCCGGCTTACAGGCTTACTTGTGCTTTTGTCAACTTTGAGGCTGCGGTGTAAAAACCGCAGCCTCATATCTATAAAAGGAGGATTATCATGGCGTATCCAGTCATTACCATCGCCCGAGAATACGGCTCCGGCGGGCGGATGATCGGACAAAGGCTCGCGCAGAATCTGGAGCTTCCCTTTTATGACAAAGAGCTCATCGGCCTGGCAGCTCATGAAAACGGTTATGTGAAGAACTTTTTCCGCAAAATGGAGCAGAAGCAAAATCTCAGCTTGGTCTACAACCTGTATTCCAATCTACAGTTTCTCCCCGAATCCGACCAGGAAATACTGGCCCAGTGCCAGGTCATCCGCGAGCTTGCCGAAGAGGGTCCCTGCGTTATTATGGGGCGGTTCGCGAATTACGTTCTTCGCAAACGGACGGACTGCTTCAATGTCTTTATCCACGCCCCCATAGCCCAGCGCACGAGGCGCGCCTGCGAAGTATACGGAGACAAAACGCCCAATCTTGAAAATGCCATACTCAAAAAAGATAAGGAACGGTCGAGTTATTACAAGTACCTCACCAACCAGCAATGGACTGATCCTCATAATTACCACATTTCCTTAGACAGCGGCATCGGGCTCGACGCTTCCGTCTCCCTGCTCACCGAGCTCGCATTAAATTTTTTGGAGGTATACCCCCATGCCTGAATGTCCCCCGGTCCGCGAGGAAAACAAGATGGGCACCATGCCCGTCAACAGGCTTCTCATCTCGGTTTCCGTCCCCATGATGATCTCCATGCTGGTGCAGGCACTCTACAACGTGGTGGACAGCATGTTTGTCTCTTACATAAGTGAAAACGCCCTCACCGCCGTCTCCCTGGCCTTTCCCATGCAGAACCTCATGATCTCGGTGGCCGTGGGCACCGGTGTGGGTATGAACGCCCTGCTCTCCCGGAGCCTGGGAGAGCGGAATTTTGACCGCGTAAACCAGGCTGCAAACAACGGCGTTCTTCTCGGACTTTTAAGCTGCGCGTTTTTTGTGCTGATCGGTTTCTTCGGTATGGACGTCTATTTCCGCGCCCAGACCGATGTAGCTGAGATCATCGAGTACGGAAAAACCTATCTATCCATCTGCACGATCTACTCCGTGGGCCTTTTCGGACAGGTCACCTTCGCAAGGCTCCTACAGTCCACGGGTAAAACCTTTTTCAGCATGGTGCAGCAGCTTGCGGGCGCTTTGTTCAATATTATTTTCGATCCCATCATGATTTTCGGCCTTCTGGGCTGCCCAAGGATGGGCGTTGCCGGCGCCGCCATCGCCACGGTGCTGGGGCAGGCGGTCGGCGCCCTTCTGGGTATCTTCTTTAACTTCAGATACAACAAGGAGATCGCCCTGTCGCTGGACGGGATGAAGCCTCACCTGCCCACGATCAAACGCATCTATTCGGTAGGTCTGCCTTCCATCATCATGTCCTCGCTCGCCTCGGTCATGACCTTCGGGCTCAACAAGATTCTTTTCACCTTCACCTCCACCGCCGCCGCCGTGCTGGGCGTCTACTTCAAGCTCCAGAGCTTCATATTCATGCCTGTTTTCGGCCTCAACAACGGCATGGTGCCCATTATTTCCTATAACTTCGGCGCCCGGAAACCCGACCGCATCATGAAGACGCTGCGCCTGTCCATTCTGTACGCGGTGTCGATTCTGCTCGTCGGCATGTTCATTTTTCAGGTCTTTACCCCGCAGCTCATCGGAATATTCCACCCCTCACCGGAAATGCTGGCCATAGGTGTTCCCGCCCTTCGCACCATAAGCCTGAGCTATCTTTTCCCCGGCTTCTGCATAATCGTCATCTCCTTGTGTCAGGCGCTTGGACACGGACTCAAGAGTCTCCTTATCTCAGTCGTGCGCCAACTTGTGGTGCTGCTTCCGGCCGCCTGGCTTCTTTCGCTGACCGGCCGCCTTGAGCTTATCTGGTATGCCTTCCCCATTGCCGAAATCGCGGGTGTTTGCATGTGCGTCTATTTCCTGCTTAGGATCTATAGGGAGGAAATCAAACCGCTGGAAGCTCTCCCGGACGAGTTTTGTAAGGAACAGATCGCCTGATTGCCGCTCAATCGCGCTTTTACCTTAATAACAAGATCCCCCGGCCGCATGCTCTGCGGCCGGGGGATCTTGTTTGTGAAAGAAGTCAGCTGTTCTTGAGGATAACGCTTTCCACGGCGTCGGCCACGTGCTCGCAGGAGTCGTAGCATTCTTCAAATCCGTCGAAGATTTCTTTCCAGATGATCACGTCCAGGGCGTTTTCCCGGGAATTGAACAGCTTGCAGACCGCGGCAAAATGCAGGCTGTCTCCCTCGGTCTCCAGGGAGTTGATTTCAACAAGAGCTTCTTTGATCTTTTCGGATTTCTTAAAGCTCTTGAATTCGGTGGCGAGGGTTTTGAGATACTCACAGCAGCGCACCAGCAGCTCCGAAAATTCTTTTGTCTCCGGTTTCAAAACCGTAATGTCGTACATGCACATACGGCGCATCAGGTCGTCGATGGCGTCCACCACGTTATCCAGCTCGTGGGTAAGCGTGACAATATCCTCCCGCTCAATCGGGGGAAGGAATTCTCTTGCCAGCCGGTCCAGAGTGCTGTGATTGATATTATCGGCGTCGTGTTCGATTACGTGCATTTCATCCATTCTCCGAGCCAGGTCGGAGGGATTGAAGTTCAAAGTGGTTTCGTTCAGGTGGTTGGCCGCCCGCAGGGCGCAGTCGGCGCAGTCAATGAAGCTCTCGTAATAATCGAAGCTGTTTCTTCTCTGCATACAGGATTCACCGTTCTTTCTTTTAAAAGAGTAGCATAAAGACCTTGGCCATCACAAACCCGAGAAGGCCGCAGCCGGGAAAGGTCAGCACCCAGGTCAGCACCATTTCGTTTACGACCGACCAGTTGACCGCTTTGATCCTTTTCGCCGCTCCCACGCCCATGATGGCGGTGGTTTTAGTATGGGTGGTGCTCACCGGAATCCCGGTGAGGGAGGAGAGCAACAGGCAGAAGGTAGCCGCCACATCGGTGGCAAAACCCTGATAAGGCTGAAGCTTGACCATGTTCATTCCAACCGATTTGATAATACGGTAGCCGCCGATGGAGGTTCCGAGGCCCATTACCACGGAGCAGAGCACCATAAGCCAGAGGGGGATGACGAAATTCGTAACGGTGCCCTGTCCCTTCACCAGGAAAATGCCCAGAAGAAAAACGCTCATGAACTTCTGGCCATCCTGAGCGCCATGCATAAAGGCCATGGAAGCTCCGCCAAAAATCTGCGCGTTTTTAAAAAAATGAATCGTCTTTTTCCTGTTGGACCCATGGAAAATGGCTTCGGTGACTCTGGTTGCGATAAAACCGGTGACAAAGCCCAGGAAGGTGGACAGGAGCAGGCCGTAGAGCACCTTCACCCATTCGGAGCCGTTGATGCCCTCCAAATTACCGTGCAGCGCGATCGCCGCTCCGGAAAGGCCCGCGATAAGCGCGTGGCTTTCGCTGGTGGGAATCCCGAATTTCCAGGCCACCGTCGCCCAGGTAACTATGGCAATCAAAGCCGCGCAGAGCGCGACGCTTGCCTCATGGGTATTACCGCCGAAGTCGACCATGTTATAAATGGTCATGGCCACCTTGGAGGAAATAAGCGTCATAATAATGACGCCGAAGAAATTGAAAACGGCCGCCATAAGCACTGCCGGTTTCGGGGCGATAGCCCTGGTGGATACGCAGGTGGCGATGGCGTTCGGCGCGTCGGTCCAGCCGTTCACCATAATAACCCCTAACGTCAGCAGTGCGGTGATAAGTAGAAGAGGGTTTTGTACGATGCTTACCAGGAACTGTTCAAACGTGATACTCATCAAGCACCTCAAGCAATATTTACTGATCGGACCGTCTTTGTTCCTTTTCAGTTGCGGACACTGCACAGCGGCGAATCACTTTTCGTCCGTTTTGCGGTATCCATAGTAATTAAAACAGTTTGCCCGTTTTTATGCAAGTCTAATAATGAATAAAATAATGCACGGCTTTTTGTCAAATTTGTGTTATATTCATGTTAATTCGGCATAAAACGCGCCCAGTTTTTTTCGCAAAATAACCGGAACATTGCAAATCATGCAAATATTCCGGCTTTTTTGCAGCATATATTCCACGGGGAATTTGAATCTTGCCCTTTCGTTTGTTCCGATTTTTTCACAAAAGCGCTGCGATGCCTCACTCCTGCTCCCAGTTATGCCAGACGTTCTGAACGTCGTCGTTCTCCTCCAGCAGATCGATGAGCTTTTCCATGTTCTTGATGTCCTCTTCGTTTGTGAGTTTCACAAAGGTCGACGGTACCATTTCCACCTGGGCAGAAGCAAATTCATAGCTCTTCTTTTCGAGCGCGGTCAGGACGGTACCAAACTCGTCGGGATCGGTATAGATGTCGAAGCACTCGTCCTCTGACTCAAAGTCGGCGGCGCCCGCCTCCAGCGCGTCCATCATCACGGTGTCCTCGTCCAAATCTTCCTTTTCAATGACGATTACGCCCTTGCGGGTAAAGGACCAGGAAACGCATCCTGTGGCGCCCAGGCCTTTGCCGTACTTGTCAAAGTAGTGGCGCATCTCAGGGGCCGTCCGGTTGCGGTTGTCGGTGAGGGCGTCCACGATCACGGCGATGCCGCAGGGTCCGTACCCTTCGTAGGTAACGTTCTCAAAGGTGTCTGCGTTGCCGCTGCCCAGCGCCTTATCGATAGTGCGCTTGATGTTGTCGTTGGGCATATTGACCGCTTTTGCTTTGGCAATGACGGCGGCAAGACGGGAATTGTTATTGGGATCGCCCCCGCCGCCAGATTTGACCGCAACAATCATCTCACGGGCAACTTTGGTAAAGGCCTGAGAACGTTTGGCGTCGGCCGCTCCTTTGGTTTTCTGTATGTTATGCCACTTGGAATGTCCTGACATACTATCGATCCTCTCATATTATCATAAAGCTCTTTTTTACGAAACCGCCAAGACGGCGGGGACGCCGCGGATGTATCCGCCGCGCCGGTAAGGTCATGCTTTTCCAATTGAAAAGCGAAATTATTTTAGCATAAACCTCATCCGTTGTCAAAGATAAGTAAAGACTTCTTTATGCTTTTTGGACAACAGTACCTCAGTTTCCGGAAAGCGCCGCTTAAGCCAGCCGGCCAGCACGGGACAGACGACGTTCTCGGTGGGATAGTGCCCCGCGTCAATGAGGTTGACTCCCAGCGCTCTTGCTTCCAGAAACACATCGTACTTCACGTCGGAGGTCACAAAGGTATCGCAGCCCGCTTCAAACACGCTCTTCAGCAGATCTCCGCAGGCGCCGCTTCCCACGGCGACCTTCCTGACCTCCCTGCCGCCGTCCTCCACCCGGAGACCGTTCGATCCCAGCGCGCTCTTGAGTCCACGCGCGTAGTCGCTGAGGGAAGAGGATTTTTGAAGGGTTCCGATGCGTCCGAGGCCGTCGGAAGCGAGAGGCGCGGTATCCTGAAGCCCCGCCGCGGCAGCCAGGGCGTCGTTCACCCCGCCCTGGGCCAAATCCAGATTGGTATGGAGACAAATGGCGGCGATGTCGTTTTTTACAAGCGCCATCAGCTTTCGCCCGGTCGGGGTATCGTCGGTAAGCGCGGTCACCGGGCGGAAGATGACCGGATGATGGGAGACGATGAGCTGCGCGTCCTCCTCCTTTGCCTCCTCGATCACCTCCCCGGTGATGTCCAGGGAGACCAGAATGCGTTCCACCTGCGCGTCTCCCCTGCCCACCAGAAAACCGGCGTTGTCAAAATCCATCTGAAGGGAAAACGGCGCCTTTTCATTTAAAAAACGATAGATTTCCTTTACGGTTGCCATGACAGCCACTCCTTTTCCAGCCGCTCCAAATCGGCGGCTACCGCCTTAAGCTCTTCTCTTCTGGCCGCATCCTCCGGCTTTCCGGAAAAAGCGATCCCCGCGAGGGCTTTCTCCGCCCGGTTCCTTTCGCCGGCCAGGTAAGCTGATCTTAAGGGCTCTTCCCTGTCCCGGCGCTGCCTGCCAACCCAGATTTCCCCGGGGGTAAGCCTCGCGGTGGAAGCTCCCGCCCGGACGGCCATGGAAACGTAACGCCGTCCGGCGTCCGTGCAAAGGCTTTCCGACAGGATGTCGAATCTGTGGTTTTGGAGCCGGGAGCGCAACTCGTGCACCGAACTCATGGGCTGCAGCAGAAACAGATGCTCTCCGCCCAGCGCCCAGGGCGCGGCCTCCAGAATCGCAGCGATGGTGTCTCCCCCCA
Source organism: Bacillota bacterium (assembly GCA_023459875.1). Classification (GTDB taxonomy): domain Bacteria; phylum Bacillota; class Clostridia; order Oscillospirales; family Oscillospiraceae; genus JAEWRY01. The sequence goes on along the minus strand of JAEWRY010000024.1, from coordinate 256,006 downwards.
TCCCGGCAATTACAATCACATCCGCTTCGTCCGAATTCAGAACCTGCAGCCCGTCTCCCAGTCGGAAGGATATTTTCTCCTCCACCCCGAACCGGCGGGCGTTTTCCCTTGCGCTCTTTAAGGGGCTCTCCCGCAGGTCGGTGGCAACGGCGCGTTCTATTACCCCCCGACAGAGGAGCCATACCGGCAGCATGGCGTGGTCGGTGCCGATATCGGCAAGCAACGAGCCGGGCGGTACCTGATCCGCCAGAGCCTTAAGCCGCGGCGATAGGGTAAAAAGCCTCATGAATACACCTCAAAATAAATTTTCCTCAAAAAAATAAAATACGAAAAGCGCAGGAGCGGGTTTCCCGCTCCTGCGCTCAAACTGTCTCGCATTACTGCGCAGAGGCCAGGGCATTTACCTTGCTCAGCAGATCGTCAACATCCACGCCGTGGACGGAACAAGCTTCCTCAATCGTTTCGCCGCGGGAAGCGGGGCAGCCAAGGCAATGCATGCCGATGGACAAAAAAGCGGGGGCAGTTTGGGGGGCGATCTCAAGAATATCGCCAATTACGGTGTCTTTGGTAATGGTCATCATTTGCTGTTACCTCCAGAAAATTAGGATTGTGATTAGTATACTCTGTTTTTCGCGAAATTTCAACCGATACTGTAAAAAATGTCATACTAAATCATACAATTCGTGGTTTATATGAAAAAAGACGGTATATTGCGCTGCCGCAATATACCGTCTTTCTCATCGATACCGGAGCGTACATACCGCAACTGTCTGCGGTACACAAGAACGGCGTCCCTCTTTGTTGTTGTTACTTAGTGCCCCTCGCGCATACGAGCAAAGCACTCGCTGCAGTAGACAGGACGATCAGACTTGGGCTCGAAAGGAACCTTCGCCTCGCCGCCGCAAGCAGCGCATGTGGCGGTAAAGTACTCGCGGGGACCACGGGAAGCGGCTTTGCGAGCATCGCGGCAGCCCTTGCAGCGCTGGGGCTCGTTCTGGAAGCCTCTCTCAGCGTAGAATTCCTGCTCGCCGGCGGAGAACACAAACTCCTGGCCACACTCTTTGCATACTAAGGTCTTATCTTCGTACATGCTATTTTCCCTCTCTTTGACTCGTTTGCCCAGGTTATGCTGGGACATTGTAATATTGCGGTCAGCTTTCGCTGAATTCGCCAGATTGAATGAGCTGTGCAACCTTGCGCCTGATGCGCTGCACAGCGTTGTCCACCGACTTCGGAGGACGGCCTACCTCACGGGCAATCTCGAAATAAGATAATCCAGTTAAATATAACCCGAGGATATGGGCCTCGAAACCGGAGAGCTGGCTTTTAAGTACGTCAATCCGTTCCTGCTGCGCTTCCCAATGGATAAAAACGTCTTCAGGATTTTTAATACACAGATCGGACGCGCTAAACGAGTACCTGTCGGTTTTCCCGTCAAAGAGGGAGGTTTCAAAAGAGACGCACGAGTTCAGCGGTGTGTGCTTATCCCTGGATGCCATTTTAATTGCGGTAATCAAACGGTTTCGAATGCAGGTCTCCGCGAAAGTACGAAAGGTTGCTTGTTTTTCCGGGGAAAACATTCGAATCGCGGTGAGTAGTCCCACCATGCCCTCCTGGCTGAGATCCTCGCTGTCTCCCCCCACCAGAAAATAGGGGCGCGCACAGACCCGGACCAGTCGTGTATATCGCATGACAAGCGTTTCTTCCGCTTCACTGTCGCCCGCTGCGGACAGCGCGCATAGTACTTCGTCGGACTGTCTGTCATGATGGGACGCGAAAATTTCCATTTATAAACACCAAATGTATAATACGAAATTTAAACAGTATTGTCAATAGTTTATGCACAATATTTTATGTTTTTTCTATTCACTGTAAGTTTTTTATCATATTTGCCAAATTTTCGCCGATTTCTTTGGCCGCGGACGAAGTTTTCGCTTCCACCATCACCCGGATGAGCGACTCCGTCCCTGACGGGCGGACAAGAATTCTGCCCTCCCCCGAGAGCTCTTTTTCCACCTCGCCCACCGCTTTTTGCAGCTCCGGCGACGCCATTAGGACTGCCTTGGCTCTGGCATCCGCGACCGGAACGTTGATGAGAACCTGGGGATACTGTTTGCAGACCGAGGTGAGCGCCGAGACCTTTTTGCCCGACTCGTGCACGATGCTTAAAAGCTGAAGCGCGGCAAGCTGACCATCTCCCGTGGTGGCGTGCTCCAGGAAAATAATATGGCCCGACTGCTCGCCGCCAAGGACATAGCCGTCCTCCAGCATCCGTTCCAGCACGTTTCTGTCCCCCACATCGGTACACACCAGGGAAATGCCCTGTTCCCTTGCGAAGAGATGAAGCCCCAGGTTGCTCATCACAGTGGCTACCACGGCGTTTCCCTTCAGGGCGCCCTTTTCCTTGAGGGCGCGGCCGCAGACGGCGATGATCTGGTCTCCGTCCACCACTCTGCCCTTCTCGTCCACGGCGAGGCAGCGGTCGGCGTCCCCGTCGAAGGCGAGGCCAATGTCGTATCCTCCGGCCTTCACCATGGCGGCCAGGCTTTCCGTATGGGTGGAGCCGCAGGAGGCGTTGATATTCACGCCGTCCGGGTCGGCGTTGATGACGTCGGTCTGCAAATTGGGAAAACGGTCAAAGAGTCTCGCCGCTGTTGTATAGGAAGCCCCGTTCGCGCAGTCCACCAAAATCCGGAGCCCGCACAGGTCGCTTTCCACCGTCGATACCAGGTGATCGATGTAACTGTCGGATACCTTCTCGGCTACGTAGCTGACCTTGCCGATATCCTCGTGGGTCTGCCGGGGAATTTTATTTGTTCCGGTGAGAATCGTCTCCTCGATCCTCTCCTCCAGCGCGTCGGAGAGCTTGAAGCCGTTTCCGTTGAAGATCTTGATGCCGTTATGCTCGAAGGGATTGTGGGAGGCCGAGATGACGATGCCGGCGTCCGCCCCCGAGTCCACCGTTGCCCAGGCCACCGCCGGGGTGGGGATGGTGCCGAGGTCGAGAATATCGGCGCCAGCGGAACACAAGCCGGCCACAAGGGCGCCTTTTAAAAGGTCGCAGGAGATGCGCGTATCCTTTCCGATGGTGAAGACGGGCCGCTCGCCCTTCTTTTCCTCGGTCAGCACCAGCGCGGCGGCTAGACCTACTTTATACGCCAGTTCGGCGTCAAGTCCCATATTGACCACGCCGCGGATTCCGTCCGTTCCAAACAGTTTTCCCATTGCTCCAGCTCCTTACAATTCTAGTTGTGTCTGACCCTGAAATTCCATGTGCAGATGATCGTAAGCCCGCTTGGTGACGCAGCGTCCCCGGGGCGTGCGGGTAAGAAAGCCCATCTGCATCAGGTAGGGCTCATATACGTCTTCCAGCGTGACCGATTCCTCGTTGATGGTGGCGGCCAGGGTGTCGAGCCCCACGGGGCCCCCGCCGTAATTTTCGATGATGCTCCTGAGCATACGCCGATCGATGAGGTCGAGACCCAGATGATCCACTTCCAGCGCGGTGAGCGCCTGGTCGGCCACCGGCCTTGTAATGACTCCGCCCGCCATCACCTGGGCAAAATCCCTCACCCGGCGAAGGAGCCGGTTGGCGATGCGCGGAGTGCCCCGGGACCGCCTTGCGATCTCCATGGCGCCGTCTTTTTCCAGAGGAACGTTTAAGATTCCCGCGCTGCGCGTTACGATAAGGCAAAGCTCCTCGGGCGTATAGAGATCCAGCCGCAGGGTGACCCCGAAACGGTCGCGCAGAGGCGCGGAAAGCTGCCCCGCCCGGGTCGTTGCCCCGATTAGGGTAAAGCGCGGCAGGTCCAGTCGGATGGAGTTGGCCGACGGGCCCTTGCCGATGATGATGTCGATTGCGTAGTCCTCCATCGCCGGGTACAAAATTTCTTCCACCGCCCGGTTAAGACGGTGGATCTCATCCACAAACAAAACGTCATTCTCATTGAGGTTTGTAAGCAGAGCGGCGAGGTCCCCCGCTTTCTCAATGGCGGGGCCCGAGGTGATGCGGATATTGACCCCCATCTCCCCCGCGATAATGCCCGCGAGCGTGGTCTTGCCCAGCCCCGGGGGGCCGTGGAGGAGAACATGGTCCAGGGGTTCCTTCCTCATTTTGGCCGCCTGGATAAAGACGGCGAGATTTCCTTTGGCCTTCTCCTGTCCGATATACTCATTTAATGTTTTAGGACGCAGGGAGTATTCTCCTTCGTCCTCCTTCAGGAGGGACGCCGTAACCAGCGGTTCGCCGGTTTCCAGTCCCTCGCCGGAAAACTCGATGCTCATCGGGGTTCCCCCCTCCTTACTTTACCATTTTTTTGAGTGCCTGCCGTATGGTTTCCTCCAGGGTAAGCGCTTCGATATCCAGACCCCTCAGCGCCACCGCGGTTTCCGACTGGCTGTATCCCAGTACGGCCAGTGCGGCGGCCGCCTCGGCGGATTTGTTTTCCGGAATTATGGTGACGCCTGTTCCGCCATAGCTCTCTCCGCCGGAGAACTGGCCCTTCGCCAGCTTATCTTTCAGCTCCAGAATAATACGCTGTGCGATTTTCTTGCCGATCCCCTGGGCAACGGTCAGTGATTTTTCATCGCCGGTGATCACGCTCATGGCGAATTTTTCCGGCGTGGAGGCGGAGAGAATGGAGATGGCGGCCTTGGGGCCAACTCCGGAAACGCCGATCAGCATCTGAAAGCAGTTCTTCTCGCTCTCGGTAGCAAAACCGTAGAGTTCAAAAAGCTCCTCCCTCACATGCAGATAGGTGTACAGCTTAGCCTTCTCGCCCTTCTTGATGGCGGCTAGGGTATTGTTCGTGGTGTGGCAGGCATATCCCACTCCGCCGCAGTCGATCACCACCAGAAAGGGTCCCGTATGCGCGACGACACCGTTCAGATAATAAAACACAATGTACTCCCCTCTCTAGGCAGCGATAAATCAGCATTATGTAAACAATATCACACCAAGCAAATTCCGCTTTAACGAAAATCAGTCTTTCTGCGGTCTGGGGAAGCTTATACCCCCGCGGTGAGCAGCGAGGTGCTGGACCTTGCATGGCAAAGAGCGATCGCGACGGCGTCGGCAGCGTCGTCCGGTTTCGGGAGCGCCGCAAGGCCAAGAAGCCTTTTCGTCATCTCCATGACCTGGCGCTTTTCCGCCTTTCCGTACCCCACGACCGCCTGCTTGACCTGAGAAGGGCTGTACTCAAAGACCGACAGGCCCATCTTCGCCGCCGTCATTAAAATGACTCCCCTGGCCTGCGCCACGCCGATACCGGTGGTGACGTTGTTTCCGAAATACAGTTCCTCCACCGCCAGCACTTGCGGAGAAAAGGTTCCGATGAGTTCCTCAAGATCGGTTTCAATCTGCAATAAACGTAAAGGCATAGTAAGCCCGGCCGGAGTGGTAACGGCGCCGCAGCGGAGAAGCTCTGTTTTCCCCTGCTGTGAGGAGAGAAGTGCGAAGCCCACGGTCGCATATCCGGGATCGATTCCCAAAATGACCATAATATGCTTTCTCCTCTCCATCGGCTATTTAGCATTTTACCACGGCGCACGGGGTGCCGCAACAGTCAATCTTCTTTTTATAACCGGAGCGCCCACATGCCATATATTACGCTTGATAATTCCTACGATAATGCTATACTATACTCAATATGTGCAATCAGGAGGAATTCTTATGAATTGTCTCATCTTCGTCGGCAGCCCAAACAAAAAAGCGCCCCCCATGCAAACGGCCGAGGCGTTGGAAAGCAGACTTAAACAGCAGGGATTTGAGACCGAAATCGTCTGGATCAACGACTTGGGCATCACATATAACTTCTGTACCAAGCACACGAAAAAATGTCTCAGGGAATATGCGGGATTCTGCCCTTATGTCTACGACGACATGACGACTCTCGGTGATAAAATCGTTGCCGCCGATCAATTCGTTTTTGTCTCTCCCATCTATTCCTGCTTTGCTCCCGGCGTCATCCAGTCCTTTTTGACCCGGATTATCCGCGGTTTCTGCACTTTTTACGGTGCGGAGCGCAGCGAAGAGTTCTGGGGCTCAAAAAGAATCTCGTTTGCCGCAGTAAGTTCCTTCTCTCCGACGAAAGCCGCCGAAGCAAAATTTCAAAAATCGATGAATGACCACTGCAAACAGTATAACATTACTCCTTATGGACTACTTACGCTCAGCCGCAGCCTGTTCTCCCGGTTTTTAAACGAAAAGAACCTGAAGAAGCTGGATGTTTTTGCATCCGGGATTTCCGGCAAATGGGCCGCTTGACGTTTCTGAAAAAAATTTGGCATCCGCTTGGAAGCGGATGCCAAATTTTTTTGTTTTTTTAATACAGATTCATTCATAATAACTAATCTTGTATTTTTCAGCAAACATGTTATACTTGTTTCGCAACAGAAAGGAGAACTTGCAAATGTATTGTCTCATACTGGCAGTCAGTCCGGGAAAGCGATCCAACCCCATGAAGGCTGCGGAAGCTGTGGCAAGCTCGCTGGAACACGAGGGGCACAAAGCTGAGCTCGTCTGGATCAACGACAACGATGCAGGATTCTGCGTTGCATGCGAACATCACTGCAACAGGGAATGGCCGGGATTCTGCTATCATAAGAAGACCCCCATGGATACCCTCGGCGATAAAATTATCGCCGCCGACCGGATCATCTTCATCACGCCGACCTGTTCCTGGTACTACCCCATACCGCTCAAAGCGCTGATCAACCGGATCGTAATCAGCTTCAGCGATTATTACGGCAAGGCAAAAGCGGTTGAAGTCTGGTCGGATAAAAAAGTGGCGCTTGCCGCCGTCTGTCCCTTCAGCAATAAAAAGGAAGCGGTTATGTTTAACAAAATTATGCTTCAGCACTGTAAAAGCTGCCATATCACCCCGATTGATACCATGATGCAGCTTCAGGATATGTTCCCACTCCGTTTTCTAGACAGAATAAATCAGCAAAAAATCACAACGTTCACCGAGGCAATTTGTCAGAAAGAGGATCAACAGAAAGCGGTGTAAGGAGAGGATTGTCATATGCGCTACCTTTTTCTCATGGGCAGCCCCCGCAAAAAAGGCAATACGATTCAGGTCGTCACCCCTCTTATGGAAGCGCTCGGCGCCGCGGGAATTGAAACAGAGCTCATCTGGCTCTATGACAAGCAGATCGCTCCGTGCACGGCCTGCCGTGTCTGCCAGAAGGACTGGACCTCCTTCTCCTGCCGGGTTCACGACGATATGTATGAGATAGCCGATAAAATTATGGCGGCCGACTGTATCGTTTTTGCAACTCCCATTTATTCCTGGTACTGCACCGCCCCCATGAAAGCCATGCTGGACCGGCTGGTTTACGGGCTAAACAAGTATTACGGAGAAAAGTGGGGACCATCCCTCTGGACGGGCAAGAATGCCGCGGTTGCCGTAACCTGCGGTTACCCTGTGGACAAGGGTGCGATTGTTTTTGAGGACGGCATGAAGCGCTACTGCAAACACTCCAAGCTGAACCTCGTCGGCACTCTGGCCATTCAGGCAACAGGGGTCGAAATAAATAATCCGTTTTTAACTGAGGAAAAGATGCGTGAGATTGGCTCCTTTGCCCAAACCCTTGTAAAAGCGGGAAAACAGCAATAAACAAACTACATACCGGATAAATCTATAAGGTCTTGGTATCATCAACAGATACCAAGACCTTTTTGTTTTTCTGGGGGTACATTAAGCTCTCGGGTGCGCCTTGTTATACACATCTTTCAGCTTCTGCTTGACCAGCTGAGCGTAAATTTGCGTGGAAGAGATATCCGCGTGCCCGAGCATCTCTTGGATGGAGCGCAGATCGGCGCCGTTTTCCAGCAGGTGGGTGGCAAAAGAGTGCCGGAGGGTGTGGGGAGTAATCTCCTTTTTTATATCGGCTTTCTCCTGATAGTGTTTGATGATCTTCCAGAAGCCCTGGCGGGACATCCTCTCTCCGCTCATATTGACGAAGAGCGCAGGCTCCGCCGGATCCTCGACCAACTGGGGCCTCACCTTTTCCACATAATCGGAAAGCGCGCGCACCGCCGTCGGATAAAGAGGAATCATACGGGACTTGTCCTTTCCCGTGCAGTTAATAAACCCTGCCGAGAGGTTCAGGTTATTCACGTTGAGGTTGATGAGCTCGCTTACCTTGATGCCGGTGGCATAGAGGAGCTCGAGCATGGCATGATCCCGGTAGCCCTTGGCGTCCGTACATTCCGGCTGAGCCAGGAAGAGTTCCACCTCTTTGTTGGTGAGGATCTGGGGCAGCTTCCGTTCCGCCTTTGCCGGAGTTACGTTCTTGACCGGGCTCACGGCGATATGTCCGGTGGAAACAAGATATTGATAGAACGATTTCAGGGACGCGATCGCCCTGGTTACCGTCGAAGCCGACTTGCCCATGGTGGTAAGGTGCATGATGTAGCCTTCCACGGTTCGCTTTGAAACCCGTACCGGGGCTATTTTCTCCCTGGTCAGGTATTCGGAAAACTGTCTCACGTCCCTGAGGTAAGAGCTCAGTGTGTTGGCGGATACTCTTTTCTCATTCTTCAGGTATTCCTCATATTCACTCAAAAGCTCCACAGGTACCCCTTCTTCCCCCATTTTTAGGCCAGAATCCCCCCGGAAACGGCTTCCAGCAACGCCGGCACCACCCAATAGTCCAACATAACGGCCAAGGAAAATACTCCCGCGCAGATGCCGCACCGCGTCAAATACGCACGTCCGAAAAGCCCGTGCGCACTGCCGTCGCCCAAAGCGCGCGCCGCCAGAGAGCGGGAGGTCAGGAATCCCTGCACTCCCAAAACGAAAAGTGCGGGAACCGCCAGCAGCGAAGTCATGCCGAATGCCAGAAATGCCAGGCCGCCGCCCGCCCCGCCGAATGCTCTTACAAAAGACGCGACCGCAAAGGAGAGCAAAAAGCCCCGCGCTGCAAAAACGATCGGGATCCCCACAACGCCCAGCGCCGTAAAGCTTAAAAGGATAGTAAGCACCGGCCATCTCGCCGTCTCCCAGATGAGCTGCGGCAGGGGGGCCGATCCAGTCATTCCCTTTTTGGCCGCCTCCAGATAGCTCTCAAGATAGGCCCTGAGGCTCTCGCCTCCTCCGCCATTCACGGAGGCAGCCAGGGCAAAACCCATAAGAACGCCGAGACCAAAAGCGGCCGCCGTCACTACCAAAGAGGAAATCATTTTATCGGACGGCACGTCCAATATGCGCGAAATATGTCGTCTTGCCATGGCCATCACCTCAATGACAGCCTATGAAAGAAATCTCTAAATAATTACTTTCCCAATTCCTTTGTCCGCTTTGTGCATCTCGCCATCGCTTCTGCGATCATTTTTTCAAAGCCGAATTCGTCGAAGGCGGTGAGCGCGGCGAGCGTGGTACCGCCCGGCGAACAGACCTGTTTTGTCAGTTCTCCGGCCGTTTTTTCCGACTCAAGCAGCATAGCTGCGGCCCCTTCCATCGTCCGGGCAGCCATCCGCAGCGCGAGTCCGGCATCCAATCCCTGGCGGACCGCTTCCGTCACCATAGCGTCGGCCATGCGGAAAAAGTAGGCCGGCGAAGACCCGGATACCGCGACGATTGCGTCCATCTGTTCCTCGGGTAAAACCGCCGTGTCCCCCGCCGCCGAGAATATTTCCAGCACCTTGCGGAATTCTCCTTCAGGGGTTTGCGGCGAAAGGGCCACCGCCGTGGCGCCTTTGCCCACAAGAAGCGGGGTGTTGGGCATCACGCGGATCACGTGAGCGCCAGGTAATTTGGATCTGATATATCCGCTGGAAATTCCGGGCGCGATGGAGACCACGCACTTCCCGTCCATTTTGTCTCCGATTCCTTCCAGTACCAGATCCATCATCTGCGGTTTTACGGCAAGAAAAATTATTTCCGATTCCGCGGCGAGGGTATTTTCCTTTGTTACCTGTACGCCCAGTTTACTCAGTTCGTCCAGCTTGAGGGCGTCGGGATCTGCCAGGATGATCTCTCCCGGCAAAAATATTTTTTCACGCAGGACGCCGCCCAGAATAGCGGTGGCCATGTTTCCCGCGCCGATAAAACCCAGTTTTACATCTGTCATTGGCTTCGCTCCTTTTAGGGGAATGAAATTACTATAATCCACCAATCGGTTTTAAGCAAGGCCATTTCAGGATTTTGTTAATTTTTGTTTACTATGCCGACTGTTTATGTTAACTTCGTTATGTTAACCCGGTAAATAAGATAAAGGGCGCTGTATTCCGCAGCGCCCTGTGACACAAGATATTGTATCTATAAATATGTTTCTTCTAAATATCGGGGTTCATTTTTATGTAACCGGTGAAACCTGTTCTTACCGAAATTTAACAAAAGTCATTTATGGCCTGGAAATATTGCACGATAATTATCTGCCGGTAACAAGAAAACAGGATATGAGGCAGTCAAAACGAATCTTTATTTTCTTCTCTTTTTCGGTCTTCCCCCCAAGAGCCCCGCCAGGGCTCCTCCGCACAGGGAACCGCATGCAAGGCCGATCCAACCCTCTGAAAGATTTTCCCGTCCGAAGAGCGGTATTCCGACAGTCAGCAGAAGTAGGAACAGGATTACGCCTGTGGACGCGCCCATGATGAGCGTTTTGGAACGGACGCGCCGCACGGTCAGACTGCCTCCCGCGAGTCCGCCCAGCAGGCAGCTGCCCACCGTCAGCTGGTACATGATGTTCTCATCCAGCATACCCGCGGAAATAGCGACGGAAAACAACAGGCAGAAGCCAACGCAGACCAGGAGTCCCACAATCCCGCCCGTCAGCATGGCAGTCAGCATACGCACCGTACGGGTGCCCTCCTCTTCGTTTTTATGCATATAACACCCTCCCAGCAAAGGCTTTTGTACAGCCTATGCTGGGAGGGTGTTTATCATGCCAAAATATTAAATTCAGCTATTCGGATCCTTGTTGGACGGTGCGCCCTTCGTGGAAATCGCCCATTTGGCAAATTCGATGCGGACACGGTCGGCGCCGGTCTCCACAACAATGGTCTGCTGGGTATCTTCCCCTCTGACGGCGCAGATCGTGCCGGTGATACCGCCGATGGTGGTGACCTGGTCTCCTACCTTTAGGTTATCGCGCAGGTCGGACAGTTCTTTCTTCCGCTTCTTCTCCGGGCGGATGAGCAGAAAGTAAAAGACCCCCGCGAGAAGAGCCATGGAAAGGACCATTGATAACATTCCGCCGTTTTCTCCGAAAATTCCCAATTTGTTTCCTCCTTAGAATATGTTCCACTGCCGCATATTTCAGGGCCAAAAGCTGACTTATTGTTTATTATAAGATGGCCGTTCTCATTTGACAAGTTATTTTTGTAAATTTTTAAATTCTGCCTCCCAAACGCGCCGAATAAGTCATGCGGAATTCCTCAAACCGGCCCTCGTCCAGCGCCTCGCGGATACGCTCCATGAGGGAATTGTAAAAATAGAGGTTGTGGAGCACGCCCAGCCGCATGGCGAGCATTTCGCCAGAAACGAACAAATGCCGCAGATAGGCTCTCGAAAAGGACCGGCAGACCGGGCACCGGCACTCGGGATCGATGGGTCTTCCATCGGTCTTGTATTTTTCGTTTTTAATATTGAGTGCGCCCGCCCAGGTATAGAATTTCCCATGCCGGGCGTTTCTGGCGGGCATGACGCAGTCGAAGAAGTCCACGCCCCTGGCCACACCTTCGATGATATTCGAGGGTGTCCCCACGCCCATGAGGTAACGGGGCTTACCGGCCGGCATGTAGGGTTCCACCGCGTCGATGATATCGTACATCACCTGGGTCTCCTCCCCTACGGCCAACCCGCCGATCGCGTAGCCGTCGCAGTTCAGGGAAGCGGTCTCCTTCATATGCCAGACGCGCAGGTCAGGATAAACGCACCCCTGGTTGATTCCGAAAAGGAGCTGGCTGGGGTTTACCGTCTCCGGCAGCGAATTGAGCTCCTCATGTTCCGCCATGCAGCGCCTAAGCCACCGAAGGGTTCTCTCGCAGGAAACCTTGGCGTATTCGTAAGTTGCCGGATTTTCCACGCACTCGTCAAAGGCCATGGCCACGTCGGAGCCCAGATTGGACTGGATGCGCATGCTCTCCTCGGGGCCCATAAAAATCCTGTGTCCGTCAATGTGGGAGGCGAAGGTCACCCCGTCTTCGGATACCTTGCGCAGACCGGCAAGGGAAAAGACCTGGAACCCCCCGCTGTCGGTGAGGATGGGACCGTCCCAGTCCATGAATTTATGGAGGCCGCCCATTTCCCGCACCACACCGTCACCGGGGCGCAAATGCAGGTGATAGGTGTTTGAGAGCTCCACCTGGCAGCCGATTTTTTTCAGGTCGTGGGCCGACACCGCGCCCTTGATGGCTCCCTGGGTTCCCACGTTCATAAACACGGGCGTCTGTACGGTTCCGTGGGCGCAGGTGAAGACGCCCCTTCTGGCGCGTCCCTCCGTTTTCAGCAGTTTAAACATAAATGAATACTCTCCGTATTTTACTAAGTTAAGGCGGCTTTTCTTGCTAAGTCCCGCTTAAGTTTCCGACGTGCACGGCAGAAATGAGATACATCCGTACCTGCGGGAAGAATTCCCGCAGGTACACCCTGTGCGGCCTCTCAGGGCCCCCGCCAGCCCTCGCATGCTGAAGGACTTTAGTTCTTCAGCAGCTAATATAGAAACATCGCGTCGCCGAAGGAAAAGAAGCGGTATCGTTTCTCCACCGCCTCGTTGTAGGCGGAAAGAATATGGTCCAGCCCTGCGAACGCGGAGACCAGCATAATCAGGGTGGACTGGGGTAAATGAAAGTTTGTGACCAGCGCGTCCATCACCTTGAACCGGTATCCGGAATAGATGAAGATATTCGTCCATCCCTTCTTTTCGGTCATGTGCCCGTCTTCCTCCGCAAAGCTCTCCAAAGTGCGGCAGGAGGTGGTTCCCACGCAGATCACTCTTCCGCCGTTCTTCTTCGTTTCATTGATGACGTCGGCGGTTTTCTGGGTGATCATGCAGTATTCGCTGTGCATCTCATGTTCGCCGATCTCCTCCGCCTTCACCGGACGGAAAGTTCCAAGGCCCACATGGAGAGTAACATACTCTACTTTTACGCCCATGGCTTCTATTTGTCCCAGCAGCTCTTTGGTAAAATGCAGTCCCGCGGTTGGCGCCGCGGCGGACCCGACTTCTTTGGAATAAACCGTCTGATACCGTTCCGGGTCGGAAAGCTCTTTCTTGATATAGGGCGGCAGAGGCATTTTGCCCAGATGCTCCAAAATCTCCAGGAAAATTCCCTCGTACTCAAAACGGATGAGACGGTTGCCGTTAGAAAGCGCCTCGGTGATGACGGCCATAAGCGCGCCGTTGCCGAAGGACAGCCTCGTCCCCTGCCGCAGTTTTCTGCCCGGACGCACCAAGCACTCCCAAACCTTATCTCCCCGGTCGATGAGCAGAACCACTTCCGCGGCGCCGCCGCCCGGTTCCCTGTGCCCCACCAGCCGGGCGGGAAGCACCCTTGAGTCGTTCAGCACCAGGCAGTCGCCGGGACGCAGCAGAGTCGGCAGGTCAAAAAAATGAAGATGCCCCGTCTGACCCGTTTTCCGGTCGAGGGTCAGAAGCCGGGAGGCATCCCGCTGAGGAAGGGGTGTCTGTGCGATCAGCTCCGGAGGGAGCGTAAAATTGAAATCAGATGTTTTAATAGAGATCAATCCCCGAAAAATAGAATTTTAAGATATCTTCGTAAGTATACCCCAGTTTGGCCATGGCGTAAGCGCCCCACTGGCTCATACCCACATTGTGCCCGTAACCGGCGCCGGTTATGGTAAAGGTGTTTCCCTGGGTTGTCAGGGCCTGCGTCCCGCTGCCCGTAATCACATAGGACCCGGCGGCGCCGGAAATCTGGCTGACCTTTCCGGTGCCGTCGATGGCGTAAGCGCCGATGACGGTGGAAAGGGTATCGTCCGTCCCGTTCAGATAGTATTTTCCTCCGCCCGATACGGTATATCGGATGGAGCGAAGGCTCAGCAGCGTGCGTACCTTTTCTTTGGAAAAGGACCATTCCTTCCCGTTGGCATCCACAAAGGTAATGGTAATCGCGTTGCCCGTTTCGGAAAATTCGGAAACCCGGAAATCCACAATGGCGGCGCAGAGGTACCCCTTGGCGTGGAGCTTCTCGGCCAGCTCGTCCTTGGTCAGGGTTACGGAAAAGCGGTAACTGGGGATCTTGTCCTCCACGGTTTCTTCGTAGGGGTCTACGACGCCTTTCAGATAAGGAAAATCGGTCGTGCTGTTCCAGACGTTTTTCACGTCTTCGGTCGCTCCGCCATCCGAGGAAAAGTAGTAGGTCTGAGCCAGTTCTCCGTCGTACCTGGCCAGAATGCCGCTTGTCTCATCCACAGCCTGGTCGGTGAGGCTGCAGGCGCTGTTGAGCCCGTAATAAACCTGGCAGTCGGTCGTGTTGCACAGGTCGAAGTGGTTTTTGCTGTGCTTGCCGAGCGTGATCATCGTATAGGTCCGGGCGGAAACCGCCTGGGCCTTCAGCGCCTCCAGAGGCCATGTGGGACTCATCTCGTAGGGGATGACGCCTTTCACATAGTCTTCCAGCGGCAGGATGTTGACCACAGTAATGTTTCCGCCGCCGATCCGCTCATAGCGAAAAGCTCCGTAATAGCGGAAATTCGCAAACCAGGTCACCGCTTTCACATCGTCCTCTAGTCCGGGCTTCACCCCCAGAGGGGTGTTCTCCCCGCCGTCAAACTGGAATAGGATAGTCGTCGTTTTTGTGGAAACGACCGATATCCCATAGGAACTGGTTCCGACGACGGCGATACCGTCGATTCCGCTGGTATTGCCTGCTGCCGCCGCCTCCGCTTTCGTGGCATAGGCGCCCAGCCTCACATAGTATGTGCCGTCGATCCACGCGGGAAAGCCTCCGCTCACTTCATCGGCGGCGTTCTGCGCCTCCTCAAAGCTGTCAAAGCAATCCGGCAGCTGAAGATGGTAGCAGCCTATGACGGAAGAATCCCCGGAGGGCTGGGTGTCCGTGTAGCTGCCGTTCTGGAGATAGATGTTCTGGGTTTTGAGCATGGTGATCTTTGTCATGGAGGTTTCTCCCAGAGAAATAAAATCCAAATCGTCGGAAAAATATCCAAAAGCATAGCCGGTGCCGGCGCTGTTTTCCAGATTGGCATAGACCCGGGCGTTGTCTCCAAACGCAAGTCCTATCCGGACGATCTGGCCTGTCTCCGTCGACCCGCCGGTCGTGAGGAGACAAAGCGCCATCATGGAAAGCACCACCGCAAATTGCATGATTTTCCGTCTCATTTGCTTCCCCATTTCTATGTATCGTCAATGTCAACTGCATTGACACCCCTTGATTGGCGTGCTATGATTTATAAAATATTCGTATATTTCCGCATATTCTCCGGAACCATGCGTCTACGCGCCCTCAATAAAGTTAATTATAATACAAAATTCGACCTGATTTCAACCGCTGTTTTAGAATTTGTAAGAAGTTAAAGAATATATATAGGTTAGGCAGGAGGCCGGTTGCAATGGAAAAGTTCAAGGTTGGCGTACTGGGCGGCACTGGTATGGTAGGCCAGCGTTTCATTTCCCTTCTCGAGAATCACCCCTGGTTCGAGCTGACCGCAATCGCGGCCAGCCCCCGTTCCGCGGGCAAAACCTACGCCGAGGCGGTCGGTGCGCGCTGGGCTATGGAGACCCCCATGCCAGAAAAAGCGAAGTGCATCGTCGTGCTGGACGCTGTGGGCGATCTGGACACCGTCGTCTCCTCGGTCGATTTTGTCTTTTCCGCCGTGGATATGAAAAAGGAAGAGATCCGCTCTCTGGAAGAGGCTTACGCAAAGCGCGAGTGCCCGGTCATCTCCAACAACAGCGCCCACCGCTGGACACCCGACGTTCCCATGGTAATTCCGGAGCTCAACCCCGAGCACCTGGGCGTCATTGACTTTCAGCGAAAGCGATTGGGGGCGGCACGCGGCTTTATCGCCGTGAAGTCCAACTGCTCCATTCAGAGCTATGTCCCCGCTCTGCATCCCCTTCGCTCTTTCGGACTGTCCAAAATTCTGGTCTGCACCTATCAGGCGATTTCCGGCGCGGGCAAAACCTTTGCCACCTGGCCGGAAATGGTGGATAACCTCATCCCCTATATCGGCGGAGAGGAAGAGAAGAGCGAGCAGGAGCCTCTGAAGGTCTGGGGCGCCGTCAAAGACGGCGTCATCGTGAACGCAGCCGCCCCCGCCATCACCGCCCAATGCCTCCGCGTACCCGTTACCAACGGCCACACGGCGGCCACCTTTGTCACCTTTGAGAATAAACCCTCCATGGACGAGATGAAAGACGCCTGGAAAGCTTTCAGGGGCCGTCCCCAGGAGCTGATGCTTCCTTCTGCCCCCAGCCAGTTCCTGCGCTATTTTGAAGAGCCGGACCGGCCGCAGACCCGCCTGGACCGCGATTTGGAAGGCGGCATGGCGATCTCCGTCGGCCGTCTGCGTCCGGATACCCAGTACGACTATAAATTTGTCTGCCTGTCCCATAACACCCTCCGCGGCGCTGCCGGCGGCGGAGTACTGCTCGCCGAGCTGCTTTGCGCCGAAGGGTATATCGTACACAGCTGACCAAACAGACTGCAGACAGTCTTTTGACTGTCGGAAAGGATGTTAATCAATGAGAGAGCCCGTATTTACCGGTACCTGCCCCGCCATTGTGACCCCCTTTGATGAAAACGGCGCTATAAATTATGATATATTCGGCAAGCTGATCGACCAGCAGCTCGCCGGCGGCGTGGACGCCATCTGCGTCTGCGGCACCACCGGCGAAACCTCCACCCTGAGCATCCGGGAGCATATTGCCGCTGTGGAATTCTGCGTCAGGCACGTAAACCGCCGCTGTAAGGTGGTGGCCGGCGCCGGCAGCAACGATACCTCCGCCGCTCTTTATCTCTCCCAGCACGCCCAGGATTCCGGCGCGGACGCGCTGCTCCACGTCACCCCCTACTATAACAAAGCCTCTCAGCTCGGCCTCATCAAGCACATTGAGTACATTGCCGACCGGGTCGACCTTCCCATTATCCTCTATAACGTCCCCTCCCGCACCGGCGTTTCCTTCAAGGCGGATACTTACAGAACGCTTGCCCAGAACCCCCAGATCAACGGCGTCAAGGAGGCCTCCGGCGACTTTTCCCTGCTGGCCCACACCAGATCCGTCTGCGGCGACGACTTTTATATCTGGTCTGGCAACGACGACCAGGTGGTGCCCATGATGTCGCTGGGTGCCAAGGGCGTCATCTCGGTGGCCGCCAATCTGGTCCCCGCCGTCATGGTTCAGATGACCCACCTGTGCCTGGAGGGAAACTTCACCGAAGCCGCGAAACTCCAGCTCAAATACATGGAACTGATCGATGCTCTCTTTGTGGAGGTAAACCCCATTCCCATCAAGACCGCCCTCAATCTGGTGGGCATCAACGTGGGCTCGCTGCGCCTGCCCCTGTGCGAAATGGGTGAGGGAACCCTCGCCACCCTCAAGAGCGCCATGAAGCGGGTCGATTTACTCTGATTGAAGCACAAAAAAGGTCCGGCTCTCCCCCGCGGATTGCCGGGCCTTTATCTTCCGTCGGGGGCCTGGCCCCCTGAAAGGAGCTGCCATGCTGAAGATAATCATCTCCGGCTGCAACGGCCGGATGGGCCGGGTGCTGGAGTCTATCTGTGCCGCCGACGCCCAGGTCGAGGTTGTGGCCGGCTTTGATATTCTGGGTCCGGTAACCCGTGACTTTCCCGTGTTCTCCGCTCCCCGGGACTGCCAACTGGACGCGGATGTGCTGGTCGATTTCTCCAACCCTGCCGCCCTTCTTCCCCTTCTGGACTACTGCACGGCAAAAAAGCTGCCTGCCGTTCTCTCCACCACGGGGTACTCTCCCGAGCAGATTAAAAAGATCGAGGCGGCTTCCAGGCTTATCCCCATCTTCCGCTCCGCCAACATGTCCCTGGGCGTTAACCTGCTCATGGATTTAGTGCGGAAAGCAGCTTCCCTGCTCGGCGATGACTTTGACATTGAAATCGTGGAAGCCCACCATAACCGCAAGGTGGACGCCCCCAGCGGCACCGCCCTCATGCTGGCCGACGCGGCGAAGGAAGCGCTCTCCTACGAGCCGGAGTACGTCTACGACCGCCAGAGCGTGCGCAAGCCGAGGGACAAGCGGGAGATCGGGATTTCCTCCATCCGCGGCGGTACCATCGTCGGCGACCACACCGTCATATTCGCGGGACGCGACGAGGTGATCGAGCTCTCCCACCGGGCCGCATCCCGGGAGGTGTTCGCCGTGGGCGCCCTTCGCTCCGCGAAATTTATTGCTGGAAAAGAACCGGGGCTTTATCAGATGTCGGCCTTGATAGAAGCCATTAACTAATGTCCACTGAACGAATGCGATTTCCGCATCGCATTCGCCCAAAGGGCAAAAATTGCCCTTTGGGGCATCAAAACAGCACTGTTATGCTGCTTCAGATACATTGATGACTGTCCGTTTTGACTTGCGGACACACGCCGCAAATCAAAAGTGCAAGGTTTTTGACCATAATTGGTCAAAATTCTTGCACCTGAATAAAGCAAAAACAGCTTGAAGCATTGATAGACTATATTTTTGCTTTATTCAGCGAACATTAACTAAGGTACCTGTGAGTGTTGGGTACACCAGCAGCAGTAAAAAACCGGATAAGAACGTCATCCTGAGCGATAAGCGAAGGATCTTATTCCGTCATTGACGCGCACAAAGATTCTTTGGCTTTTAGCCTCAGAATGACAAACTCAAAGGGGCGTCTCAAATCTGAGACGCCCCTTTGAGTATTATTTATTTTTTACTCAGGTATTCGTCGATGTCCTTTGCGGCTTTCTTCCCCGCGCCCATGGCAAGAATGACGGTGGCAGCGCCGGTGACGGCGTCGCCGCCTGCCCAGACGCCATCCTTGGAGGTTCTGCCCGTCTCCTCGTCGGCTACGATGCCGCCCCATTTCTCGGTGGCAAGGCCGGGGGTGGTGTTTTTGATAAGGGGGTTGGGGCTGTTTCCGATGGCAACCACCACGGTTTCCACGTTCAGGGTGAACTCGCTGCCCTTCTTCACCACAGGGCTGCGGCGGCCGCTCTTATCCGGATCGCCAAGCTCCATCTCCACGCACTCCATGGCTTTCACGTAACCGTTTTCATCCCCGATGATCTTTGTGGGGTTGCACAGAAGCTTGAAGATGATGCCCTCTTCTTTCGCGTGGTGGACTTCCTCCACCCGGGCGGGCATTTCCACCTCACTGCGGCGGTAGACGATGTAGACGTTTTCCGCACCCAGACGCTTGGCGCAGCGGGCGGCGTCCATGGCCACGTTGCCGCCGCCGATCACCGCGACGCTCTTACCCACGCGCACGGGGGTATCGGCTTTCGGGAAGGTATAGGCCTTCATCAGATTGATGCGGGTGAGAAATTCGTTGGCCGAATAAACACTGTTCAGGTTCTCGCCGGGAATCCTCTGGAAGTTGGGAAGACCCGCGCCCGAGCCCACGAACACGGCTTCAAAGCCCTCCTCCGACATCAGCTCGTCCAGAGAGAGGCTCCGGCCGATCACCATGTTGGTCCTAATTTCCACGCCCATGGCCTCCACCGTTGCGATTTCCTTCCTGACCAGCACCTTGGGCAGACGGAACTCGGGAATGCCGTACACCAGCACTCCGCCGGGGGTATGTAAGGCTTCAAAAATCGTGACCTTGTAGCCCAGTTTTGCCAGATCGCCCGCGCAGGTAAGCCCCGCAGGACCGGAGCCGATGACGGCCACCTTTTTCCCGTTGTGTCGCTCTGCTTTCGCCGCATCAGCCTTGCCCCCGTTTTCTGGGCGCATGGCCCAGTCGGCCACAAAGCGCTCCAGCCGGCCGATGCCCACCGGCTCGTGCTTGATGCCGCGCACGCACTTGGACTCACACTGGCTCTCCTGGGGGCAGACTCTGCCGCAGACGGCGGGCAGGGAGTTGGTGGAGCGGAGGATGCCGTAAGCCTCGGCGAGCTTGTTTTCCCTGATCTTCGCGATGAACTCCGGAATGCGCACATTCACGGGGCAGCCTTCCACGCAGGGCTGGTTCTTGCAGCTGAGGCAGCGCTCGGCCTCGCCCTTAGCCATTTCATAGGTGGTATAGCCGTAGCTCACTTCTTCAAAGTTGCCTTTCCGCACCATGGGGTTCTGTTCCACGGCGGGGGTCTTTTTCGGCTCCATGTTGGCCATCAGCGCTCCCCTCCCTTCATCAGATTGCAGTGGAGGCGCTCCATGCTCTTCAACTCTTCGGACTTGTACATCCGGCTTCTGGCGATGGCCTCGTCAAAGTCCACCAGAAAGCCGTCGAACTCCGGGCCGTCCACGCAGGCGAATTTGGTCATGCCGCCCACGGTGAGGCGGCAGCCGCCGCACATCCCGGTGCCGTCGATCATGATGGGGTTCATGGAGACCGTGGTGGGAATATCGTATTCCTTCGTAACCATACTCACCGCGCGCATCATGGGTAGGGGGCCGATGGCGATGACCTCGTCGTATCTTCTGCCCGCCTTGAGCTGGTTTTCCAGCGCCGTGGTCACGAAGCCCTTGTTGCCGTTGCTGCCGTCGTCGGTCATCACATAGAGGTTGTGGCAGGCCTTGCCCAGCTCGTCGATTAGAATGAAGAGGCTGGTGCTGCGGAAGCCCACGATGATATCCACGTCGGCGCCCGCCTCGTGCAGTGCCTTTGCCTGGGGGTAAGCGATGGCGATTCCAAGTCCGCCGCCGATGACGGCGATCTTCTTGCCCGCCTTACCCTCCAGATTGCTGGGTTTTCCCAGGGGACCCACAAAATCCAGAAGGCTGTCGCCCTCTTTTAGCGCGTCCAGGCGGTTCGTTGTAGCGCCCACCTTCTGAAAGATGATGGTGACTGTGCCGGCCTTCCTGTCGTACCCCGCGATGGTGAGGGGAATGCGCTCTCCCGCTTCGTCGATGCGCAGGATGATGAACTGTCCCGCCAGGGCTTTGCGCGCCACCGCCGGCGCCTCGATCTCCATTTGCGTTACGGTTTCGTGCAACGGCTTCTTTTTAACGATTCGGTACATAGAATTCCTCCTTATGCTATAAAAATCCTGTGGAATACTTTCTTTCCTTTTCTAATGACGATCCCGTTTCCGCTGAGCTCCTTTGGGCCGTATACAGCTGTAATGTTATCCAGCTTTACACCGTTTACCTCCACCCCGCCCTGCTGTACGAGCCTGCGCGCTTCTCCCTTTGAGGGGGCGAGAGCGCATTTCACCATGAGGTCCAGGATGCCGATGGTCCCGTCCGTGAACTCCTCCGTCTTGATTTCGGTGGCGGGCATGTCGGCGGCATTCCCGCCCGCGGAGAAAAGTCCCCGGGCGGTGGTCTGGGCCTTTTCCGCCTCTTCCCTGCTGTGGACCAAAGCGGTCAGCTCGAAGGCCAGGATCTCCTTGGCGCGGTTAATTTCGCTGTCCTTCCACTTTGCCATCTCGTCGATTTGTTCCAGAGGCAGGAAGGTCAGAAGGCGCAGGCACTTGATGACGTCCGCGTCTTCCACGTTGCGCCAGTACTGATAAAACTCGTAGGGCGAGGTCTTGTTGGGGTCCAGCCACACCGCGCCGGAAGCCGTTTTGCCCATCTTCTTCCCCTCGGAGTTTAAAAGCAGGGTGATGGTCATGGCGCAGGCGTTCTTCCCCAGCTTGCGCCGGATTAGCTCGGTGCCGCCGAGCATGTTGCTCCACTGGTCGTCGCCGCCGAACTGCATGTTGCAGCCGTACTTCTGGTAGAGGGCATAGAAATCGTAGCTCTGCATGATCATATAGTTGAATTCCAGGAAGGAGAGCCCCTTCTCCATGCGCTGCCGGTAGCACTCGGCCCGCAGCATATTGTTTACCGAGAAGTGGGGGCCTACCTCGCGGAGAAACTCCACATAGTTAAGGCTCATGAGCCAGTCGGCGTTGTTTACCATCATGGCCTTTCCCTCGGAAAAGTCGATGAATTTCTCCATCTGCTTCTTGAAGCAGGCGCAGTTGTGCTCGATGGTCTCCACCGTCATCATCTGGCGCAGGTCGCTCCGGCCGGAGGGGTCGCCGATCATGCCTGTTCCGCCGCCGATGAGGGCGATGGGCTTGTTGCCCGCCATCTGCAGCCGCTTCATAAGGCACAGGGCCATGAAATGACCCACATGGAGAGAATCCGCCGTGGGGTCGAACCCGATATAGAAAATAGCCTTACCGCTGTTGATGAGCTCTTTGATCTCTTCCTCGTCGGTCATCTGGGCGATCAGCCCGCGCGCTTTCAGTTCTTCAAAAATCGTCAATTTCCTTCACTCCTTGTTAGTTTTGCGGGAAGCAGCTCCGTATAGATGCGTATTTTGCCTCGCAGAATTCCGCCGCATGCGGCGGGATAAAATAGAATCCGTCATTTCCGGGGGCATGTACCTCGGAAATGACACCGCTCGCGTGGGAGGACGGTGAGCGTCCCGCGTGCATCTTTTATTGTAGAAGCCCTTTGGGCTTCTACAATAAAGTAAAAAATGCCCTCTGTCCGTCGGGGACAGAGGGCGTAAATCGCGGTACCACCTCTGGTTTGTCCCCATCTCGCGGCAGGGACCTCACGAAGTCTGAGACTTCCTCGCTGTAACGGGCGTCACCCGGCATGCGCCTACTGGGCGAAAAGCCGTTCGGGCAGCAGCTCAAAGCCGTATTCACAGCCGGTTTCTCTCCCTCTTTCAGCTCACGAGGGCTCTCTGTGCAGAAACCAAGGCGTTACTGATGCTCATCATCGCAGTTCATATTAAAAAAATTATAGTCCATATCCTTATCTTTGTCAATCGTAGAAAAAGGAGTACATTCCTTAGTCCGCCGATCTGTTCGTTAGGTTGCTTTTATAGGAACGGGCGGCGTCGAGCAGTTCCCCCGCGCTCTTTCTCATGGAATCGGACACGCTGTCCCCCCCGGTCAGGCGGGCCAGAGCATTTTTTCGCCCGTCGTCGTCCAGCCGCTCCACCGCGGTAAAAGTTCTTCCGTTCCTCTCCCCTTTCTCCACGGCGAAGTGAGTGTCCGCCATGGCCGCCAGCTGGGGAAGGTGGGTAACGCAGAGCACCTGCTTATGTACGGAAACCTGGGCTAGCTTCTCCGCCACTCTCTGGGCGGCCCGGCCCGAAACGCCCGTATCCACCTCGTCGAAAACGAGGGTAGTCACATCGTCGTTTTCCGCCAGTACATTTTTGAGCGCCAGCATGATGCGGGCAAGCTCGCCGCCCGAGGCGATCTTCTGAATGGGCTTTGGCGATTCGCCAACGTTGGCCGACATGAGAAAGCGCACCTCATCCATTCCGGTGGCATCCATGCCCCATTTTCCACCCTTGCGCGTAAACTCCGTTTCAAACCGGACCTTCGGCATATCGAGAGAAAAAAGCTCCGACTGGATGCGGTCCCGCAGCCGCGCGGCCGCCTCGACGCGCCGCCCGGAGAGTGTTTCCGCCCTGCTCTTCGCACTCGCCAGGGCCTCGTCGCGTTTTTTCCCGAGCCTCACAAGCGTGTCGTCCGCGCAGAGAATCCCCTCCAGTTCTTTTTTACAGCGCTCCAGGTAGGAGAGCATCTCTTCCACCGTATCCCCGTATTTCTTTCTTAAACGGTAAATGACGTCGAGTCTTGATTCCACCTGATCCAGCTCTCCCGGCGAAACGTCCAGCTCCGCCCTGAAATCCCGCACCAGTTCGGCAAGGTCCGACGCGGCGCAGCTCAGTTCCGAAGCCTTGTCGGACAGAGCCGAAAGGTTCTCGCTCAGAGAAGCCCCACTTCCCAGCGCGGACTCCGCCACCTGCAAAAGGGCGACCGCGCCGTCCCTTTCCTCGTCGCCGGACAGGGCGCCGTAAGCCAGCTCCACCGCGTCGATGAGCTTTCCGGCGTTTCGCAGGAAATTTCGTTTTTCCGTAAGGCTCTTGTCCTCTCCGGGTTTCAGCCGGGCACGTTCCAGTTCGTCGATCTGAAACCGGAGGGAGTCTGTGCGCCGGGCTTTCTGAGCCTCGTCCATCTCCAGCGCGGAGATTTCCCGCTCGATGCCGGCAAGAGCCTCGTAGGCTTCCTTATAACCGTCAAGTTCAGCTTCCAGAGCGCCGAAGCGGTCCAGATACTCCAGATGATAAGCCTCATCCAGAAGGAGCTGTCCGTCATGCTGTCCGTGAATATTGACCAGTCTGCTTCCCAGCGCCCTGAGCTGGGAAACCGTAAGCAGCCTCTCCCCTGCCCGGCAGACATTCTTTCCGTCGGAAAGGATCTCGCGGCAGAGCAAAAGCTCTCCGTTTTCATCGGGGGAAACGCCGCTCTCCGCCATCCACGGGGTGGAGGAAATTCCGGAAAACACCGCTTCCACCCGCGCGCTCTTGGCCCCCGTGCGGATCAGCTCCCGGCTGGTGCGCTGCCCGGTCACGGCGGAAATCGCGTCGATGACGATGGATTTTCCCGCGCCGGTCTCGCCGGTGAGCGCGTTAAACCCACTGTCAAAGCTGATATCCGCCCGCTCGATCACCGCGATGTTCTCAATATGGAGCAGGGAAAGCATAAATCGTCATCTCCCCCACAAAGGAATAAACTCAATCATGTAAACGCTTTACTTGAGCATTTTATTGATTTCGCTGCAGAACTCCGCGGCGGCAGAGTCGGTGCGCATGATGAGAATGGCGGTATCGTCGCCTGCGAGGCTGCCCACCATGTCCGGTATCTGCATCCCGTCCAGCGCGGCGGCGGCGGCTGAGGCCAGGCCCGGCATGGTTCTGATCACCACGATGTTTTGCGCGATGTCGAAGGAGGTGACTCCTTCCTTGAAGATCGTGCGCAGGCGGCCGGCAAAGCTCACGGAGCTCTTTTGTTCGCTCACCGCGTACCGGTAGTTACCCTTGCCGCTCAGCTCCTTGATGAGATGCAGTTCCTTAATGTCCCGCGAAATGGTAGCCTGTGTCGCGTTCATCCCGCGCTCGCGCAAAGCGGATATAAGCTGATCCTGGGTCTCGATGTCGTTATCCTGAATAATGTGCAAAATTTCGCTGTGCCGTTTCCCTTTCATCCGCTTCTCACGCCTTCCCCAGTTTTTGATGGACGATCCGGTAAAAGCTCTTTCCTGTGAGCCTGACCAAGGTAGTGTATTGGGCAGAGTTCGAAATCTCCACTGTGTCTCCCGCGCTCAGCCGGAAGGCCTTTCCTCCGTCCACCGAGAGATAGGCGCTCTTGTGGGCTTCCCTTCCGGTGCGCACGCTGACCGTCCTGTTCTTGTCCAGAACCAGAGGCTTGACCCGCAGGCTGTGCGCGCAGATCGGCGTAACGATCAGGTTTTCCGCCGTCGGCTCCACGATCGGGCCGCCTGCGGATAGGGAGTATCCCGTGGAGCCGGTGGGACTTGATATCACAACCCCGTCGCCCGAAAATTCGGCAATGAGCACTCCGTCGCCACAAATGTTAATGTCAATGACTCGCGCCACCGCGCCCTTGGTGATGGCCGCGTCGTTGAGAGCCACGTCGTGAAAGACAATGCGGTCAGCGCGCCTTACCTTGACATCCAGCATCATGCGGCGCTCGGTGGTATAATCGCCCGTGGCAAGCTTTGAGAGCAGCTTCAGGTCTCCTCGCTCCAGCTCGGCCATGAACCCCACG
Organism: Bacillota bacterium; assembly: GCA_023459875.1. Classification (GTDB taxonomy): domain Bacteria; phylum Bacillota; class Clostridia; order Oscillospirales; family Oscillospiraceae; genus JAEWRY01. Next base: position 230,326 of record JAEWRY010000024.1, on the reverse strand, counting down.
CTGCCGATATTGACGCCGAGAATCGGCACCGCGTTGCGCACCGCGTGCTTTGCGGAGTGGAGCAGGGTTCCGTCTCCGCCGAAGCAAATGAGCATGTCCGCGTCCTCCAGAGCCTCGTCAAGGTCGAAGTAGTAAAGCTCCTGCGGGAGCTCTTTCCTGCGGACCGCTTCCAGATCAAAGGGAAGGGCGATCTCCGTTTCTATTCCGACCTGATTTAAAACATCGCGGGCGGAAAGGGTCGTCTTTAAACCGGGGTCCCGGTAGGGGTTCGGACATAATACCACTCTCATAAATTCTCTTTCTCCTTCAGCTCCCTGTGAGATTGCTCCACGATCCTGTCCAGCTCTTCGCCCTGATACGTATCTTGGCTTCCGGCGGCAAGATAACCCAGATACTCTATATTGCCTTCCGGCCCCCGAATTGGTGAAAAGGTAATGCCCTTTACAGTAAAATCTGCATCCGCCGCGTGCTCAAGGAAATGTTCCAGCACCTCCAGATGCACGGCCGGGTCCCTCACAACACCCTTTTTCCCCACCTTGTCCTTCCCCGCTTCAAACTGAGGCTTGACCAAACATACCACCTCTCCGGCGGGTCCCATCAGCGGGCGAAGGGCGGGCAGGATCAGCTTGAGCGAGATAAAAGAAACGTCGATAGAGGCGAAATCGAGCTTTTCCGGAATCTGCTCCCCTGTTAAATAGCGGGCGTTGGTGCGCTCCAGGCAGACCACCCTGGTATCGCTGCGCAGGCTCCATGCCAGCTGTCCGTAGCCAACGTCCACGGCGTACACCTTGACAGCGCCGCTTCGCAGCATACAGTCGGTGAAGCCGCCGGTGGAAGCCCCGATATCGGCCGCCACCGCTCCTGTAAGGGTAAGGGAAAAGGCATCGATGGCTTTTTGGAGCTTGAGCCCTCCGCGGCTCACAAAGGAGAGCTGGCTGGACCGTACCTCTATTTTTGCGGTTTCAACCACCGGAGTCCCTGCCTTTAAAACTCTCTGCCCCTCCACGTAGACCTCGCCGGACATAATGGCGGCCAGAGCCTTCTGCCGGCTTTCAAAATAGCCCAGTTCGAAGAGGAGCACGTCCAGCCGCTTTTTACTCGTCACGTGAGCAAACCTCCATCACCCGGCGGCGCAGGGATTCCGCGTCCAGACCCTTCAGCCTGCAAAGCTGGGGAACCGTTCCGTGGGTAACGAATCCGCTCCCGCAGCTGCAGAGCGTCACACTGTCAAGCCTTATCAGGTTCTGCGAAAGCCACGCCGCGATGCGCTCCCCGACGCTGCCCATGGCGACGCTGTCTTCCGCGACCAGAAGGCGGCGGGTCTTCGCAAGGGAGGCGCGCAGGGTATCCCAGTCGATGGGCTGGACGGTGCCCAGCTTGATGACCTCCGCGTGAATGTCTTCCGCTTCCAGCTTCTCGGCGGCGGCCATAATATTGTTGATCAGGGTGCCGTACCCCACCATGGTGATGTCGTTTCCCCCGCGCAGGACAAGGGCTTTCTTCGTGCTGGCTCCGGTATAGGCTCCCTCTCCGCCCCGTGGGTAGCGGACAGCCACCGGCCCCGGCACCTTGTAGACGGCCTCGGAGAGCATGATGCCAAGCTCGTCGAAGGAAGCGGGGCAGTAGACGGTCATACCGGGGACGGTATGGAGATAGGCAACGTCGAAAATACCGTGATGGGTCTCGCCGTCCTCTCCCACCAGCCCGGCCCGGTCTATGGCAAAAACCACGTGAAGCCCCTGAATGGCAACGTCGTGGATCAGCATATCGTAGCCCCTCTGCAGGAAAGAGGAGTAGACCGCAAACACGGGGATGATCCCCTGCTTGGCCATGCCGGCGGCCATGGTCACCGCGTGGCCCTCGGCAATCCCCACGTCAAAAAAGCGTGTGGGGAATTTTTTTGAGAACTGCTCCAGCCCCGTCCCCGTCTGCATCGCCGCTGTGACGGCGCAGATGCGCCTGTCGCCCAAAGCAAGCCGGCACACGGCCTCGCCGAAGGCGTCGGAAAAACCGGGTTTGGACGGTTTGAGCGCGAGGCCGGTCTCCTCCGCGAAGGGGGAAACGCCGTGGTAGAAATCCGGATTTTCCACCGAAGGCTGATATCCGTACCCCTTAGTGGTCCTGATATGGAGCAGAACGGGGGCTTTGAGCTCCTTCGCGTAGCGTAAAAGCCGGGTAAGGCCGCTTATATCGTGGCCGGAAACAGGCCCCAGATAGAGAAACCCCATATCCTCGAACATGCTGCACGGGAGCAGGGCGCTTTTGATGGCGGTTTTTACCTTATGGGTAAAGCGGTAAAGATGATGACCGAAGGGCAGGATATTCGCCAGCTTCCGGTAGGCTGCCCTGAACCGGATATATTGCGGCTTCAGCCGCTGGTGGGCCAGGTACTGGGCAACGCCGCCCACATTTTTGGTGATGGACATCCCGTTGTCGTTAAGTATGATGATGAGAGGCTCGCCGCTTTCTCCGGCGTCGGAAAGTCCCTCATAGGCGAGCCCTCCGGTAAGGGCTCCGTCGCCGATGAGTGCGAGGACGCTGTAGTTCTTTTCCAGCAGGGTTCTCGCCCTCGCCATGCCTAGCGCTACGGACACCGAGTTGGAGGCGTGGCCGGCCACAAACGCGTCGTGAGGCGACTCGCAGGGCTTGGGATAGCCGGAGATGCCGCCGAAGGAGCGTAGAGTATCGATGACGGCGCCTCGGCCCGTCAATATCTTATGCGTATAGCACTGATGTCCCACGTCAAACACAAGCCGGTCGGTTCCGGTGTCAAACACCCGGTGAATGGCAACGGTAAGCTCCACAACACCCAGGTTTGACGCCAGATGACCGCCGGTATGGGCGACGGTGGTAATAAGCGCGCTTCTCAGTTCGCCGCAGAGCTCCTGGGCTTCGCTGTCGCTGATGCTGTGCAGATCAGGAATGCTTTTTGAAAAACTCACAGATTTGGTTACCTCTTTCAACGGGGGAATTTCGATTTATAAAGCAAATATAAACGCGCTATTTTATTAAGAGGGCGGGACCGGCAAGGCCGATGACAATACCCAGAATAGCCCCGAAAAACACCTGAAGCGGTGTGTGTCCCAGAAGCTCCTTGAGCTCTTTGCCGAAGATTGCCGGCGGCATCTCTGTCCAGTGCTCCATCATATAGTTGAGGATCTTTGCCTGTTCCCCCGCCGCCTTGCGGACATTGGCGGCGTCATACATGACAATGATGGCCAAAACGGTGGCAATCGCAAACATCGGAGAGTACCAGCCGTACATTTTTCCGGTGGTTGTGGCGCAGGTGCACACAAAAGCGGCGTGGGAGCTGGGCATACCCCCGCTGCTGATAATATAGTGAATGTCCAGCTTCTTCTTTGTGATAAGCACCACGACTACCTTGATGATCTGAGCGGTAAGCCACGCGAAGATGGACAGGTCCAAAATAAGATTGCCGGTCATCAGTCTGACGTAATTGATATACTTCACAAAAACACTCCTATTTTTTCCGGCTTGCCAGCTGATCTGCCATCCGGCATAGAAATTCCGGATTCTGAAAAACGCCGGAAATCGCGGTCTTCGCTTCCTCCGTCTTCCGAAGGACCAGTTCCTGGCAGGCCTCTACGCCCAGGAGAGAAACAAAGGTAGCTTTCCCGCTTTCTACATCCGAACCGACGCTCTTTCCCATTGCCTCGGCGGTGGCGGTGCGGTCCAGGATATCGTCCCTGATCTGAAAGGCAAGGCCCAGGGCGGAGGCGTAGCGCTCCGCGGCAATGATCTTTGCGCCGCCGCTTTTGATTCCCGCAGCGACCACGCCCATGACGCAGGCCGCCCGGAGCAGGGCGCCGGTTTTCAGCGTCTGAAGCTCCCGGATTCCCTCAAGCGTAAGAGTCTTCCCCTCTCCCGCCATGTCCAGATACTGCCCGCCGCACATTCCCTGTTCACCCGCGGCGGCGGCAAGCACTCTGCCCGCCTCCAGGGTGACTTCCGGCGGCAGCTTTGCGGAAAAAAGCGTCTCGAAAGCCGCAGCCTGGAGGGCGTCCCCGGCGAGGGTAGCCGTGTACTCTCCATATATTCTGTGGTTGGTGGGCTTGCCGCGGCGCAGATCGTCGTTATCCATACAGGGCAGGTCATCATGGATGAGAGAATACGTATGGATCATTTCCACGGCGCAGGCGAAGGGCAGGGCGAGCGCGACGTCGCCGCCGGAAGCCTCGCAGAACTTGAGGGTGAGGACCGGGCGGATCCGCTTGCCACCCGCAAGAAGGCTGTATCTCATCGCGTCAAGCAGGGTCCGGTAGGAGGCATTCTGAGTAAAGCAAGTGCCCAGAGCCTTCTCTACCAACTCTACGCAGCACATATATTCCTGTTTCCAGTCCATTGGCATTACTCCTCGCTTTGAAAGGGAGTTTCCGTCTCCTTACCGTCGGCGGAACTGGTGAGTTTGGTCACCTTTTGCTCGGCCTTATCCAGAAGTCCGGCGCACTTTTTCATGAGCCTGGACCCCTCCTCGAAAAGGGAAAGGGATTCCTCCAGGGGAGCGTCCCCCTTCTCCAGCTGCGTTACGATCTGTTCCAGTCGAGCCATGGCCTGCTCGAAGGAGAATTTACTCTCGGCCATCTTCTTCCTACTCCTTTCCTTCCACAAGACAGGTAAGCGTACCGCGCGCCAGGCGCAATGCAAGCCTCTCCCCCGCCTTCACCTGATCGGCATCGGTGAGGATGAGGCCGCTCTCCCCCCTGGCAATCGAATAACCTCGTCCCAGCACTTTAAGGGGGCTCATGGCGTCAAGGGCTGCGGAAAGCCTGCCCAAATGGGTCTTCTGACGGTTAAGAGAGGAGTCCAGGCCATGTGCCAGGCGGCGGCTCTGGTAATCGAGCAAAAGGCGCTTATCCCTCAGGTAGTTTTCCGGACTTGTCAGGGCGCGGCTCGCGGCGCATCTGATTAGTCTGCTTCTGGCCTCGGAAATTACGCGGGATTCGCCGCGGTTAAGACGCGCTTTCAGATGGGAAAGCCTGTCCAGAATCTCTTTTCTGTCCGGTACGGCCAGCTCCGCGCCGTTGGAGGGCGTCGCCGCCCTCAGATCGGCTGCGAAGTCCGATATCGTCACGTCGGTCTCATGCCCCACGGCTGAGATGACCGGAATGCGCGAGGTAAAAATGGCGCGGGCAACGCCTTCGTCGTTAAAGGCCCAGAGGTCTTCCATGGAGCCTCCGCCCCGTCCGAGAATGATGAGATCACCCAAATCGTTTTCATTGGCAAAGCGAAGGGCGGCCGAGAGTTCTGAGGGCGCTTCCGCACCTTGGACCCTCACCGGGAGAAGACGCACCCAGGCTGAAGGCCAACGGGCGCCCAGTACCCGGATCATGTCGCGCACCGCCGCGCCCGCAGGCGAGGTGATGAGCACGATCCGCTGGGGGTAGGCAGGAATAGGCTTTTTATGAGTGGGGGCAAAGAGGCCCTCCCCTCTCAGCTTTTCCTTAAGCTGCTCGAAAGCGATGTGCAGGTCCCCTACCCCGTCGGGCATAAGGCGGGAACAATAGAGCTGGTATTGCCCGTCCCGGGGAAAGGCGGTCACGCGCCCGAAGGCGATAACTTTCATGCCGTTTTGCGGCTGAAACCGGAGCGCGGACGCCTCTCTGCGGAAAATCACCGCCCGGAGAATCCCTTCCGCGTCCTTAAGCGAAAAGTAGCAATGCCCCGAGGGATAGACCTTGTAGTTTGAAATCTCGCCGCGCACAAAAAGACCGGATAGGTTTCCGTCCCCGTCCAATAGATTTTTGATATATGTGTTTACCTGGGAAACGGATAGAATAGGGCGGTGCTCCATCAGCCTTTGCCCCCTTCCAGAGCCCGATAAGCGAGAATCGCGGTCCCCATGGCGTTGTCGGCGGCATATTCCGGCTGAGCGAACACCGCGCCGCACTCTTCCGTCATCCGCCCTCGCAGCAGCCGGTTGGAAGAAACCCCGCCGGAACAGAGCACCGGCAGACCGGGATAGCGCCTCTGTGCCTCCCGCGTCACCCGAATAAGCAGATTGGAGAGCGTACATAGGACAAAACGGGCGGTCTCACAGCCGGAAACTCCCTTTTCTATCATGGCCTGGGTTTGATTTTCCATGCCCGAAAGCGAGAAGGTAAGCTCGTGAACTTTAACCGAAAAGCAGGTATCTTTGTTCGACTGTTCCGCGAGCGCGTCAAGGGCCTTTCCCGCGGGAAAGGCCAGATTCAGCAGCTTTCCCGTCCGGTCGATGAGCTGTCCGGCGGAAATATCGCTGGTACCTCCCAGCTTGGTTGCCCGCGGCATTCCTCCCTCCGGCTCCGCCAGAAGGAGCTCTGTGGTCCCGCCCGAGAGGTGCCATGCGAGAAAGGGCCTCAGGAGCAGCTCCGCCCTTCCCGCCGACCAGGCGGCGGCGGCCAAATGGCACTGCTGATGGGAACAGGGGAAAAAGGGCACGCCCAGCGTATCCGCCAGAATGCGGCCAACCGACTCCCCCGCGAGAAAACACGGCATATAGGAGCCTTCCACCTCTCTTGGTCTGGTGGAGGCCCCCACGGCTTCAATATTACTCAGCTTCCCCTTCCCGCGCAGCTCATGAAACAGACCGGGAAGCCGTTTGACATGCTGAAAGAGAGCGTCGCTCTGCCGGAGGCCCAGGGCGCCCTCGGGCACTTCCAGGAGCTTTCCCAGGCTAAAGCCCTCTGCACCGTCAAAGAGCGCCGCCGAGGTGGTATAGTTGCTGGTGTCGAGGCCCAGAACGGTCATGTGGGATTCCCGGGGTGCTCCGCCCGGACGAATGCCCCCAGGATTCCGTTGATAAACGCCACGGTCTTGGGCTCCTCGTATCCCTTGGCGATCTCCACCGCCTCGTTGATGGCGGCTGAATCGGGAATATCCTGCATATACAAAATTTCATACATCGCGATCCGCATGATGGCGGCGGATACCCGGGAGATTCGGGAGAAATTCCAGCCAACGGCATAACGGGAAATATAGTCGTCCAGCTCGGGGCCGTGCTCATAGACGCCCTTCACTAGGGATTCGATATATTTCCGCTGTTTTTCGTTGGGAAACTCGGCATAGAGAGGTTCTTCCTCCGCCAAAAGGGCGAAACTTTCGTGGTTTAACTGTTCTGAGAGCAGCTCGTCGGCAGTCTTGTCCGTAAAACCGAGTTCGTAGGAGAAGTGAGCGGCAAGCTCTCTCGCGTTGGTTCTTGTCATAGTTGCCTCCTTGTTTGGAGTCATCCTGTATATCTATAGTATTATACAAAAAAATATTCAAAAAGAAAAGCTTTTATTTCGGCGAAACAGCAGAAAAGAGCATTGAACGCGTTGCGTTCAATGCTCCTGCGGGTTTTGTAGATCAGCAGGGGGTTTGGGCTGTTTCTTTGGGAAACATGACGCCGCTCACGGTGACGTTTACCGCCTCTACGTTAAGGCCGCTGGTGGCTTCCACTGCCCCCATAACCGCATCCTGGACCTTGCGGGCCACATCGGGAATGGTATATCCGTATTTGATGAGGATGTCGAGTTCCAGAACCACTGCGTCGTCTCCCATCAGGATCCGGATGCCCTTCTTCTGGCTCTTTCCCATGATCTGCTGGGCAAGGTTTCCGTTAAAGCCGCCGACTCCTTCCACCTCGTTGGCGGCGTCAGCCGCGATGACAGCCAGCACTTCCTCAGAGATACGGATATTGCCCTTTTCCTCGGGGCGGGAGATGTAATCTTTTCCGTCGGGCATATCATTCACACTCCTTTACAGTACATTACAAGTGCTTTTTTGTATTGTACCACAAAAAGGAGAAATTACAAAGCTTTTTTTCTGCCCTTGGGACTACGGTTTGGCTTCGATAATCTTGATCTGGTTTGCCGCAAGTTTGGTCTGTTCTATGACGATATCCGTGATTTTCGCCGTATCCGCCTCGCTCAGCCCGCCCTCTTTTGCGGCTACTACGATGCTGGCGCTGTCCTCGCCCAAAAAGGCAACGCAGTCCGTATAGCCCTTGGCGGTAATGAGGTTTTCGATTTCCGCCTCAGCCAGTGTGTTTTTCGCCATGGTCTGGATGGAGGTGTTTGCCGCGTCCAGCGTATTCTGGGTGGCCTTCGTGTCCGCTGCCGCCTGCTGGAACAGCGACAGGGCGCTGTCCCGCGCCTGCTGCCGGTTCAGCCTTGCAGCAGAAAAATACCCCGTCGTCACCGAGTCGCCGGTACCGGAATTTGCCTGGGACGAGTCTCCGCTGCTGCTGCCCACCAGAGTAGCCTCGCCCAGCGTTTTGCCCACGCTCGTATTGTCTTGGTTCCGGTTATACGACCAGTTGAGATACACCGCCACCAGGACGAACAGAACTACGGCAGTTACCACCGCGTTTCGCTTCCACAATTTCATTTCCTTTACTCCTCACTTTCCCTTGCAGATAGAAATTTTATTGGAACCAAGCCCGGTGAGTGCCGATACCGCCTCCACCAGCTTGAGCTTCACCGCCGGATCTCCGGCCCCCTCGCAGACCACCAGCGCTCCCTGATACTGCGGGCTGAGTTCCTGAACGGTCACCGTTTCCTGGTACCCGCTGCCCCTGGATACCAAAACCGCGCTCGTGTCGTCGCTACTCGTCTCCTCGGCCAGCATCCGTCTGCTTCCCGCCTTCATCGTGAGTACCACGGTCACCCGCCCGGCGCCGTCTATTTCCGAGAGAGCGTCCGCGATTTTTTTCTCCATTCCTTCCAGATCAAAAACGGCCTTCTGTTCGCTAACCGCGCTTTGGACAGCGGTACTTGTCTTTTGGCCCGGCCAGATCAGAAGGATCAGTCCGATAAAAATGACCAGAAAGACATATTTGAATTTACCAAGTGCTGAACCAAGTTTCTTTGTCCGTTCCCCGAAAAGGTCTTTCAAATTCATTTTACTTCCTCGCTCTCGTAACGCTGCTCTGACGCGGGAATGGCCAGATCGGCTTCTATCTGCCGTGTCAGCGCCGCTTCCTGCGCCTCGGAAAAATTCCCTTTCACCGTGACGGCGGAAGGATAAGGCACATCTTCTTCCCCGACCGTACAGGTCACCTCGGCCGTGCAGACAACACCAAGAGAGGCCGCCTTGTCCACAATATATGCGGAAGTCTTGTCCGCTATGATGATTTTCATCACCTGAATACTGCCGGTGCCCACCGTCGCCTGATATTGGTTTAAATCCTCCCGGTATTCCACAAGGGAGCTGGACAGTGCGGCGAAATCCAGCGAGGAAACCGGACTTATAACCGCCAGCAGAAGCACCAGTCCCCCCGTGAACCGGGCTACTTTTTTTACCGTTCCGGGCGGGGTCAGGCTGTCCGCCACCGCCACCAGCATGGCCGCCGCCGTAATGCCCGTGACCCACATGCTGATTTTTTCCATCATGACGTCACCATAGAGATCCCGGAAACCATGGAAATGAGCAGGATAAGCGCGCAGGCCCCCGTCATACCCATCATGAGTGCGAAGGCCTCGCCGATGCCGTCGATGAGGCCGACCACCGGCCCGGCACCGACGGTTGCGGAAAGCGCCGCCGCGATTTTATAGGTAAGGTACTGAATGCCCAGGCTGATGAACGGCACAAGGCAGATGGACAGTACGGTCAGCATCCCGAACACGCCTACCGCACCCTTCAGAATCGCCGCGCCGGCCAGCACCGTTTCCGCGGCGTCCGACAAAATGCCGCCCACCACGGGGATCATGCTGGAAATCGTGAATTTCGCCGCCTTGACGGTGACCGCGTCCGTGGAGCCGGCGATCACCCCGCTCACTGTCAGGTATCCCACAAAGGTGAGCAGCAATACGGCCAGAAAGGTGACGATGAGCGACTTTATGGTCCCCGCCACCCGCTTCAGGCCGTCGTTGCCCACGGCCGCCTTGGCGGCGCACAGGGCGATGTAGAGATAAAGCATGGGAAGCAGCAGCCGGTCGATGGCGGTGATGAGCATATCGGAAAACAGGAGGGTGGCCAGCTGCCGCGCCGCTGCGCTGGCGGGCGCTCCGCCCATTGCCGTGACGGTTGACATGGTAGGCAAAAGGGCTTTGGAAAAGCCTGAGATACTGTCGATTGCTTCCCTGCCCATGCCCAGAAGGGACCGGATATCCGAAGCCGCCACGGTGGTTACGGCAAGGGCGCCCAGCAGTGAAACCACCCTTATCGTGCCGTAAGCGCCTTCCGGCTCAATGCCTTCGGCCAACCCGCACAGTAGGACGATCACCATCAGCTTCACGCCGCTGCTTACCGCCCCCCTGATAATCCCGCTCATGGCGTTTTTTGCTTTTTCCGCCAATGCGGGAATCCCATCGTTAAGACTTAGCTTGGTATTGAGCGGCACTTCGTCCATATACCCTTCCGCCGCCTGCTGCAGCTCGTCCAGTCCGGCGGCGTTCGTAAGCTCGTCCGACACTTCCGCCGCTTTTGCCGACGTCATCAGGCCCAGGATGAAGAGGAGCAGCAACAACATGAATATTTTTTTCATATCACAATAACTCCGTAATCATGCTCAGCACAGTGCGCAGCAGCGGGATCGAAATGGCAAGCGCCACCGCCGCTCCCGCCGTCTCCACTGCCGAGGCGATGCTGCTCTCGTCCGAGTCCTTGCAAAGGGATGCGGTCAATTTGGTAAGGATCGCCACGCCCACCGTCTTCATGACCGGCGCGATTACGGCGGGAGAGAGCCCTGCCAGCCTTCCCAGCTCGTCCATGAGCGAGCCGGCCTGTTCCAGAACCCCAAGGATCTGAAACAGGATAAACGCCCCCACCACAAGAGCCAGAATCGAGGCATACGTGCCCGATTGTTTTTTAATTACCAGGGCGCACAGCGACGCGGTCACAGCAATCACGGCGATTTTAAAGATATCCGCCATACCGGTTAAAAGTTAAAGAGCGTTTTGACCAGGTTAAAGAGGTCGTTGATCTGCTGCACCACCATCATCAGAACCACAACGACCCCGGTGAGTGTTACGAGCAGCGCCTGGTCCTCCCGTTTCGTACTGGTGAGCACCTGGTTGAGCACCGATACCAGAATGCCGACGGCCGCGATTTTAAAAATCAGGTCTACCTCCATCGTTCCTTACCCCTTTGCACAAGCCCCATTCGGCTCTGTTTTCTTTCAAAGTATAATGAGCGCCAGGAAAATCCCCCCGGTGAGGCCAAGCGCGCCGTATACCCTGCTGAGCCTTTCCCGGTCCGACTCCGCCCTGACCAGCGACCGGCCCAGGCTCTCCCTTGCGATCATGATGACCGCCTGCTGCCCCTCCCCGTCGTAACGTCCCAGCACCTGCCCCACCGAGCGGAGGGTTTCGGATTCATCCTCCCCCAGAGGAAGCCTGCTTTCCGAAAGCGCCGAGCGCCATATTTCCTCCACCGACCGTTCTCCGAGATTGGAGAACCCTTTTGCACAGCAGGCAAAAAACTTGTTCGCGGGCGGCTCGGCGCTTCTCGCCAGGCGGGAAAACAGTTCCGGCACCGCCGTCAGATTGAAACTCAGTTCCCGTTCCATCAGCTCCAAAGCGCCGAGAAATCCGCGCAGGCAGGTTACCCTTTCCCTCAGCGACGCGACGGCGGAAAGCCCCATCAAGGTCGTTCCGGCGACAAAAAGCAGGAATCCCAATACCTTCAGCATGGTTTTCCCTCCTCATCCAGCTTTTGTACAATATAATTTCGTTTTCCCCGGCTGAATGTAATGTACACTGCCCTTCGGAACACGCCCCGCTCCAGAAGTCTCCCGCAGTTTTGCCTTTCATAGAGCTCTGATACCCTAGTGCTGTGTGTTGTGGCAAGTAATATCACTCCACACCCGGCGGCAGCGGAAAGCGCTCCTGCGTCCGCTTCCGCCGTTATTTCGTCCACCGCCAGCACCTGGGGGTTCATCCCCCGCAGAAGCATCATAAGGGCCTCTTCCCTCGGGCAGCCTTCCAGCACATCGGTGCGGCGGCCCACGTCCATCTGGGGAAGACCATTTTCCATGGCCGCTATCTCGCCCCGCTCATCCACCAGCCCGACCCGCATGGGCTCGGTGCCCTCGCCGTCGGAAATACACCGGACAAGATCCCGCAGCAGGGTCGTCTTTCCGCATCCCGGCGGCGAGAGGATCAGGGTACTCATCAGCGCCCCGTTTTCCTTTAAATCCTCCAGAACCTGCCCTGCCGCGCCGCGCACCTCCTTTGCAATACGGATGTTGACGGAGGAGATGTTTTTAAGATTCTGTACCCGCCCATCTCTTAAAACTCCGCAGCCGCAGACACCGATCCGGTGTCCGCCCGTCACCGTGAGAAAACCGTGCCTCACCTGCTCGAGCGCGGTGTGAATGGAACCCCGGCTGGCAATCTCCAGCACCAGCAGAACCTCCTCCGCGGTGACAGCCCTCTCGCCGGTCACGGACATCTCCCCGCCCGGGAGGGTCACGCTGAGGGGCCTTCCCACCCGCAGCCGCAGTTCCTCCGCCTCTTCCTGAACGGTCGAGGGAAGATTCTGAACAATACGGCGCAGGGGGGCCGGAAGCAGAGCCGCAGCCTGCTGAAAGCGTGCCCCACCGCTCTGTGATGACAAGGCCGCTCCCTCCTCTCCTTGTTTTTCAATCCTATGTGTGGTTGTCCATTTGTATGACACTGTTTCTAAAACTCATCCCCGCATACTATAGATAGAAGAGGTGATTTTGAATGGAAGAACTAACGGGGGACAAAAAGGAACTTCTCACCCGGATTGCCGTCTGCGCAGTGGCCGCCATCATACTGTATTACATACTGGACGAGACGTCGGAGAAAGTACATCTGGATATTCTGGTAAAATACCGGCCATGGCTGAAGGAAAACAAGGTGCAGGCGATCGCCGTCATCGCGGCCGTGCTCTTCGGCCTTTCCATGGCGATGTGGCCGTTGGAGGAAGAAAAAAAGAATAGTAACGCGCCCTATGAGGGAACGAATAAAATAGGGGATTAAAAAGGCGCGGGCAATAAAAAACGCCTGCGGGAATTACTTCCCGCAGGCGCCAACTTGTCAAAAATGCCCCTCGTCCTTTTCGCCACCGGCGAAAAGTTTTTGCGGATTTTGCGTTGCGTTCCGTGACCGAAATCCGCAAAAGGTTAAATACCAGTGCCTAGCGGGAATTTACTTCTCGCTAGGCACTCTTTGTGCGGCTCCAGAGAGCCGCCTCCATCTTATCGTTTATCGAAAAACATTGTTTTTTGACAGTCTCACGCCTGCGGGAATTACTTCCCGCAGGCGCATTGATTTGTAGATATTTTTACTTGCCCAGCTGCTTTGCGACTTCCTCGGCCAGGTCTTCCTGTTTCTTTTCGATGCCCTCGCCCTTTTCAAAGCGGTAGAAGCCGTTCATGGTGATGGTTCCGCCCAGGCTCTTGGCCACGGCGGCGATATGCTGTTCCACAGAAAACTTGTTGTCCTTGACGAAGATCTGCTGCAGCAGGCAGTTTTCCTCGTAGTACTTGCTCACGCGGCCAAGGACCATTTTCTCAATAATATTCTCGGGCTTGCCGGCATTCTTGGGGTCTTCCTTGGCCTGGACCATGAGGATTTCCTTTTCCTTATCCAGAACGGAGGATTCCACCTGGCTCTTGTCCAGGTAAGAGGGACGCATGGCGGCAATCTGCATAGCCACGTCGCGGCCCAGCTCGATCACAACGTCGCTGCCCTTGATATTGTCGGAGACCTTCATGTTGACGAGAACGCCGATCCGGCCGCCCATGTGGACGTAAGCCACGCTCAGGTCGGAATCGTAGCGGGCAAAACGGCGCACCTTGATGTTCTCGCCGATCACCAGCACCTTTTCCTGCTGCTCCTCCTGCAAGGTGTGGCCGGTGCCGGGGCAGGACTTGGCCATGAGCGCGTCCACGTCGGCGGGGGCTTCCTTGGCCACCACTTCGGCAACGGTCTTGACAAAGTTCACAAACAATTCGTTCTTGCTGACAAAGTCGGTCTCGGCGTTTACTTCCACCAACACGCCCACTCCGTCCAGAACGGCGGCGTAAGCCATGCCTTCGGCGGCGATGCGTCCGGCCTTCTTCTGAGCGGCGGCAAGTCCCTTTTCACGCAGGTATTCAATCGCCTTGTCAATATCGCCGTCAGAGGCTACCAAGGCCTTTTTGCAGTCCATCATGCCCACACCGGTGATTTCACGCAGGTTCTGTACTTCTTTTGCAGTGATCGCCATATTCATAAACCTCCATTAGATTTTTCTTTAGAAAAGCGCCCGCCGCGCGCGGCGGGCGCTATAAACTCAAAATAATTGGATTACTTGGCTTCGGACTCGTCCTTGGCTTCCGCGGGAGCGTCGGCGCCCTGTCTGCCTTCCTGGATGGCGTTGGCCATGACGGAAGAGATGAGGCGGATGGCGCGGATGGCGTCGTCGTTGCCGGGGATTACATAGTCGATCTCGTCGGGATCGCAGTTGGTATCGACGATGGCCACGATGGGAATGCCCAGCTTGTGGGCTTCGTTAATGGCGTTGCGCTCCTTGCGGGGGTCAACCACGAAGAGGGCGCCGGGCAGACGGCGCATCTCGGTGACGCCGCCCAGATACTTTTCCAGCTTGGCGATCTCGCCCATGTGCTTAATGACTTCCTTTTTGGGAAGCATATCGAAGGTGCCGTCTTCCTGCATCTTCTTGAGCTGGCTCAGACGGTCAACGCGGCCGCGCATGGTCTTGAAGTTGGTGAGCATGCCGCCCAGCCAGCGGGCGTTCACGAAAAACATGCCGCAGCGGAGGGCTTCTTCCTTAATGGCTTCCTGTGCCTGCTTTTTGGTGCCGACGAAGAGAAGGCTCTGGCCGCTCTCGGAAAGGCTGCGCACAAAGTTGTAGCTCTCTTCCAGCTTTTTGACGGTCTTCTGCAGATCCACAATGTAGATGCCGTTGCGCTCGGTATAGATATAGGTTGCCATTTTGGGGTTCCACCGGCGGGTTTGGTGACCGAAGTGGACGCCTGCTTCGAGAAGCTGTTTCATGGATACGACTGCCATAGATTTATTTTCCTCCTATTTTTGTTTTTACCTCTGGGACCTTCATCCCCCGGACCAACTCCTTTGGAGCACTTGGCCGAAGTCCATTCCCATGTGTAATGCTCTGGTATTTTAGCACAGTATCCCCATAATTGCAAGGTTTTTAACGACTTTTCGCACGATATTTTCCTTATCGGATTCTTCTGCGCCCGGTTTGGCCCGAAATGCCGCCCAAACCGTCGCCGTCCACCAGTATAATATCCTCTCCAAAGCGCTTTACCGATTCCCAGGGAAAAAATTTGTCCTCTTCCCTGCCCAGCAGCCCGAAAAAGCGCAGGCGGCCCGGCACCACCAGGGCACTCACCTTTCCGGTCTCCAGATCCACCTCCACATCCCCCACATAGCCAAAGCGGCAGCCGTCCTTTACGCTGATAATTTCCTTGTCCCGAAGCTCGGTCATCCTGCTCTCCATGGGGCATTCAGCTCCTTTCCGCCCGGTACAAGGGTATGCTGGAAATCGCTTGTACAATAACACTGCCAAAGAAGTTTGAGAACTTCTTTGGCAGTGTGGGAGGGCGGCGGCCCTGAGGTGCCGCACATAGTGTGCCTTCGAGGAATGAATTCCCGAAGGCACTTGTTACAATTTATTTCCGCCGAGCGCGGCGGAAACTCTGTGCGGCTTAATTTATAGCGACTTATAGCGACCCGAAGAACTGCTCGATTTCCCGGCGGGTGGCCGCCACGGAGCCCTGGACGAAGTCGGGTTTGCCGCCTCCCCTGCCGTGAAGGGCCGTATTCATCTTCTGGGAAAAGTCGCGGAGATTTCCGCTTTTAAGCGAAACGGCGTAGCGGTATTCCCCGTCCGCACCCGCAAAAACGGCTCCCCGGCCGCCGCAGACCTCTCCCACGGCGGAGGCGAAGCGCCGGACGGCGTCCGACGAGAGGGGACTGTCCTCAATGACAAGCACGTCTCCCATGCCCCGCAGCTCCTCGGCCCGGCGGGCGAAAGAGGCGTCCTCCAGCGCTGTGAGACGCGCGCGGAGGGAGGTCAGCTCCTCCCCCATTTTATGCACCGCCCCATAGGTTCCGGATGGCTTCACCGACAGGCTTCGTGATACCTGGAGGTTCTGCCCCCACGCTTCGCTGAGGCAGCCGTAGGCCCGTTTGCCGCAGACAAGCTCCAGCCGCGTCCCCTCCCGGAATTTCTGCGCACTTATGATTTTGATAAGCCCCACCTGTCCCGCGCGCAAAACGTGGGTCCCGCAGCAGGCGCACACGTCTGCGCCGGGGAAGCGCACGATGCGCACCGCGCCGGAAAGCGCCTTTTTGCTCCGGTAGGTCATGCTTTCCAGCTCTTTTTCATCCGGCCAGAGGAGCTCCACCGGCTCGTCCCCCCAGATTTTCTCGTTAGAGGCAAGTTCCACCGCCGAGAGCTGCTGCTCGGTCAGCGGGCCGCTGAAATCTATGACCACCGAATCGGCTCCAAGATGAAAGCCCACGTTGTCATAGCCGAACATTTGGTGGATGAGTCCGCTCACAATGTGCTCTCCGGAGTGCTGCTGCATATGGTCGAAGCGGCGCTGCCAGTCCAGCGTGCCCGTCACGGCCTCGCCGGGAGAGAGCGGCCCTTCACAGGTGTGGATCACGGCTCCGTCATTTTCGTGGACATCGGTAACCCTGACGCCGCCCAGAATCCCGTGGTCGGCGGGCTGCCCGCCGCCTTCCGGATAAAACGCGGTGCGGTCAAGGATAATATCCCAGCCTTTTTTCCCTTTCAGGCAGGACATCACTTCCGCTGTGAATTCCCTGCAGAAGGAGTTTTGATAATAGAGTTTTTCGGTCTCTTTTGAGATCTCGTTCATTTCAGCACTTCCCTGTTTCTCCGGGTGTTTTAGCCGGAGCGGTCTACGGCTTGCAAAATTATAGCACAGGAGAAGGCTGAAATCTATATTCAAAGATTTTTTCTGATCTGATTGAGGGCGTTTTTCTCAAGCCGTGAGACCTGGGCCTGGGAGATTCCCACCTCGGCGGAGACCTCCATCTGGGTTTTGCCCTCGAAGAAGCGCAGGTTGAGTATATGCCGTTCCCGCTCGCCCAGCTGGGAAATGGCGTCCCGCAGAGCGAGGCGCTCCAGCCAGTGCTCGTCGGTATTCTGCCGGTCCTTCACCTGATCCATGACACAGATGGTATCCCCCCCGTCGGAGTAGACGGGCTCGTAGAGGGAAACCGGGTCCACGATGGCGTCCAGGGCAAAAACCACTTCCTCCCGTTTGATGCCAAGCAGGGCGGCGATCTCCTCCATGGTAGGCTCCTTCTGGTGCTCGGCCATAAATTTCTCCTTGGCGCCCAGCACCTTGTAGGCCGTGTCGCGCATAGAACGGGAGACCCGCAGCGCACTGTTGTCCCGCAGATAGCGGCGTATTTCACCAATGATCATCGGAATGAACGTACCGTGATGAAATCATAATTTGTACTCGATATGGACCTCGTTTTCGGTTACGGTCACCCGGTCCACAACCGCGCGTATGGCACGCTGGCGGTCCCTCACCGTCATATAGTCCCAGAGACCCCGCAGGTTCTTCACCTCCAGACGCGCCCTTTTGATTCCCTGCGAGATGAGGCCCCTTGCCTCCTCCTGCTCCAGCTTTTCTTTTATCATGTCCCTTCGTTTCTTGATTTCTTCGATTTCCGAGAGAAGCAGGTCGTCTCCCGCCTCGCTGTACAGCCGGTACAGACGGCGAAGCTTCTTCTCCTCCAGTTCCTGCTGGTCCCGCAGCACGGTTACCGCGCCAGAGACCAGTTCCTCCTGCTCGTCCGCTTCGATCCGCTCGGTGGCGAGAAATACGTCGGCGAGAACGGCGTCCTCCACCTCGTCGGCCCAAGCCCCCTCGTTGGCGCAGTCCGGGTCCCGCACCAGATAAGGCTTGGAGGACTGGCGGGAGTAGCAGTAAAGCTTGTACCCCGCTTTTCCCCATCTCATATACCGCATTCTGGCCCCACAGACCCCGCAGTAAACAAGGCCCGTGAGCAGGTGGTCGGTGGCTGAGACCAGTCTTTTGGACGAGCGCTCGGAGAGCGCCGCCATGGCCTGGTCATAGACCTCGGGGGATACGATCGCCTGATGCCGCCCTTTATATTCCCCGCCCTTGTAGGTGATGACCCCCGTGTTGGATTTGCGCGTGAGGATCTGGTAAGCAAGACGCTCGTATTTGAGACCCACCATGTTGGCGATGGTCTGTAGCGAGTATCCTTCAATGTAAAGCTCATAAACTTTACGCACGGTATCCGCATCCTCATTGGGGACCAGAATACCCTCCCCGGGCGAGTAGTCGTACCCGAAGGGGATGCGCCCGCCGCCTGGCCAGTAGCCTGATTCCACCCGCTTGGCCATGCCGCTCCTGGTGCGCTCGTAGATGTTTTCCCGTTCCAGCTGGGCGAAGACGGAGAGAATGCCCACCATGGCCCGGCCAAAGGGGGTGTCGGTGGCGAAGCTCTCCTGCATGGAGACGAAGGCGGTGTTGTGGGGCAGGAAGACGTCCTCGATGAGGTAGAGGGTATCCTTCTGGGAACGGCTGAGCCGGTCCAGTTTCATCACGATCACATGTGTAATGTCTTTTTTCTTTACATCGTCTATGAGCCGTGTAATTTCCGGCCGCTCCAGATTCCCGCCGCTGAAGCCGTCGTCCACGTAGAATCTCAGCTCGGCGTCGGCGTCGTAGAGGGAGCGGGCGTAGGCGGTGAGCCGCTCCCGCTGGATTTCCAGCGAGTAGCCTTCCTCCGCCTGCCTGTCGGTGGAGACTCTGGCGTAGAGCGCGATAACCTGCCTGCGCCCGTCGTCCTTCATGATTTGCATCATTTTAGATTTCTTTGCCATGGTCCCCTCCCAAAAATCAAGTTGTTTGTGTGTTCCTACCGTGCAAACCGGGTATACTCTACCCGAAAGGATGTGTACGCAGATGATGATCACCAGGGGCGTTAACGGCAAGCGTGAGGAAAAGGGCCTTCCCCCCGACTACCATAACAGCGAACTCAAGCGCATTCTCTCACAACTCTTGACGGAAAGAACCCACACATCCGAAACGCGCGGAAAATAAGCGCGCCGCAATGAGAACGCGGGCGGTTGGGTCCCACTTAAGGACCTGACGCCCGCGCTTTCAATATAACCGGGTTGGAGCGGCGCTATGCGGTGAAAGAACTCTTTTTCGGTGCTGGACGCGGGGAATGAATTGTTGTATAATATTAAGAATTGAAATGAGTGAGCATGAAAGTTTTTTAATCTAACCCATTCCAAAAACCGCTTCCGGAAAAATATTTTTGAGGTGTTCCGTTATGAATTCCATGAACTACAAATGTCCGAACTGCGGAGCTCCGCTGACCTTTGACAGCGGCACCCAGGATATGGCCTGCGAGTACTGTGGAAACCATTTTCCGACCGAAACGGTAGAGCAGTATGAAGAGTGCCGGAACCGCACGAAACCTTCCGACGACTATCAGTGGGAAGACTATAAAACCAAGGAGTTCCAGAGCGAGGAAAAGCAGGGCATGGTGGAGCGCAAGTGTCCCTCCTGCGGCGGCGAAATCATATGCGAAGAAACCACCGCAGCAACCTCGTGCCCGTATTGCGGGAACGCCACCGTCATCACCTCCAACCTCTCCGGCGCCTTCCGGCCCGATCTCGTCATCCCCTTCAAGCTGGATAAGGAGGCCGCCAAGGCCGCGCTTCTCAGGCATTGCAGCCACAAGCCCCTGCTCCCCAGGTTCTTCCGGGACAAAAACCGCATCGAGAGCATCAGCGGCGTGTACGTTCCCTTCTGGCTCTTTGACTGCGGCGCCAAAGGAGACGCAAGCTTCAGCGCCACGCGTACCATGTCGTGGAGCGACAGCCAGTACAATTACACCAAAACCGATTTCTACAGCATCTTTCGCTCGGGCAGCGCCGATTTCCAGATGGTGCCGGAGGACGGATCGAAAAAGATGGACGACGATCTGATGGAGTCCATCGAGCCCTTTGATTACAGCCAGGCCGTGGACTTCCAGACCGCTTTTCTCTCCGGTTATCTCGCCGATAAATACGATGTGAATTCGGAAGAGAGCAAACCCAGGGTCAACGGGCGAGTGAAAAACAGCCTGGAATCCCTTCTCAGAGACACCGTCAGAGGTTACATGACCGTGAATCCCACAGACAGCAACATAAGAATCGAAGGCGGCAAAATCAGCTACGCCCTTCTCCCCGTCTGGATGCTGAACACCGTTTACCGGGATAAGACCTATACCTTTGCCATGAACGGCCAGACGGGCAAGTTCATCGGGGACCTTCCGGTTTCCACGGGACGGCTCATCGGATTTTTCCTGGGCTTCACGGCCCTCTTCGCGGCTATTTTATCCTGCGTTTTCTATCTGTGAGGAGGTGACGAGATGAAAAAGACAACATCCTTCCTGGCTTCTCTCCTGCTGCTTGTTACGCTCGCCGCTCCCGCCCTGGCCTTCGACGCCGACTCTCTCATCGGCAAGGGCAATCAGGGAAACGTGGTGGACAATTCCGATCTCCTTACCGACAAGGAGGAGGCCGACCTGGCCGAACAGATTTCCGCCATCCGGGAGAACCACAGCATTGACATCGTCATTCTCACCATGCCCGATACGGGCAGCAGGACCACCACCGAGTACGCAGACGATTTCTACGATTATAATGATTACGGCTGCGGAACCGGAGACGACGGAATGCTCTACCTGCTCAATATGGGCGAGCGGGAATACGCCTTCTCCACCTACGGCAAGGGGATCACCTGCTTTACCGACTACCGCCTGGATCAAATGGCGGACGACATGTCCGGCGACCTCTCCTCGGGAAACTACTTCGCGGCTCTCTCCACGCTGCTCAAAGACGCTGAAGCATACATCAAGCAGGCGGAGAGCGCCCCTTCCTCTGAAGTGAAAACCCCGGCGACCCCGGGCGGCAGCAAGCAAAACGTAACGCCCTATGTGCCCCAAAACACGCGCTCGGACGACGAAAATACGAGAAATATCCTCATCATCGCCGGCGGCTCACTCATCCTGTCCCTCGTCATCGTCCTGGTCATGCGCAGCGGCATGAAAAGCAGACGGCCCCAGCTGCAGGCGAGAGAATACCTTAAGGAAGGCAGCTTCCACCTTTTTGAGCAGCGGGATATCTTCTTATACAGCCACACCTCCCGCGTCAAGCGGCAGACCAACAGCAACGGCGGGCACGGCGGCGGCGGCAGCAGCGTCCATATTTCCAGCAGCGGACGTAGTCACGGCGGCAGCAGCGGAAGATTCTGACTTATACCGTACAACATTCTTCAATATTTGAAAGGAGAACACAAACGTGGGACTTTTGAAAGCAGGCTTCGGCGCGGCCAGCGGCGTTTTGGCCGATCAGTGGCGGGAGTATTTTTACTGTGAGTCCATGGATTCAAGCGTCCTCATGACCAAGGGCGATTCCCGAAAAAGCAAGCGTTCCTCCAACAAGCGGGATGAGAACATCATTTCAAACGGCTCCATTATTGCTATTAATGAAGGCCAGTGCATGCTCATCGTGGAGCAGGGCCAGGTGGTTGACCTGTGCGCCGATCCGGGCGAGTATGTCTACGATATCTCCAGCGAGCCCAGCGTTTTCACCGGCGATCTGAGCAAGAGCATCTCCGATGTCTTCGCCAATATCGGCAAGCGGTTTTCCTTCGGCGGCGGCACAGGAAAGGACCAGCGGGTCTATTTCATCAACACCAAGGAGCTTATGGGCAATAAATACGGTACGCCCAACGCCGTTCCCTTCCGGGTGGTGGACACCAACATCGGACTTGATATGGATATTTCCATCCGCTGCTTCGGAGAATACTCCTATCGGATTGTGAACCCCATTCTCTTTTACACAAACGTGAGTGGGAACGTCTCCGAGCGCTATACCAGGGACATGATCGACTCTCAGCTCCGAACCGAGCTTATGACCGCCCTCCAGCCCGCCTTCGCCAGAATCTCCGCCCTGGGCATCCGCTACAGCGCCCTGCCCGGCCACACTATGGAGCTGGCCGACGCCCTCAACCAGGTGCTCTCCCAGAAGTGGAAGGAGCTGCGCGGCATCCAGATCGTCTCTCTGGGCATCAGCTCTCTCAATGCCGACGAGCAGGACGAGGCCATGCTCAAGAACCTCCAGAAGGACTCTGTTTTCCGCAATCCCAATATGGCCGCGGCCACGCTGGTGGGCGCCCAGGCCGATGCCATGCGCTCGGCCGCCGCCAACCCCAACGCCGGTCCGGCCATGGCCTTCATGGGCATGAATATGGCCCAGAACGCCGGCGGCGCCAATGCCCAGAACCTGTTCGCCATGGGCGGAACCCAATTGCAGAACGCTCCCGCGGCAAACGGCTGGATGTGCGTATGTGGAGTGCGCAATACGGGTAAATTCTGCGCGGAGTGCGGCAAGCCCAGGCCCTCCGGCACTTCCTGCCGGTGCGACAAATGCGGCTGGGAACCGGAAAATCCCGATAAGCTTCCGAAATTCTGCCCGAATTGCGGTGACCCGTTTGACAAAAGCGACATAAAATAGTAAGGTAGTTTTTTGGCGGATTATTTTATATTTACTTCCCGTCGTAATTTTAGCTGATTTTCGTTCTATCTCTGCCGGAATGCGGCAGAAAAAGAGGTTGTATCCATGAGAATCCGTATGTCTTTGGCATTGCTTCTTGCCATGCTGCTTGAGGTGTCCTCAGGCTGCAGCGGCGCGGTAACGAATTCCCCCGCGCCGTCGGGCACTCCTATAAGCAGCGCCCAGCCGACTTCCGCGCACACTTCTTCTCCCACAGATGCAACAGTGTCCCCCGCTTCTTCGCAATCCCCTGCCCCGGAGACGCCCGCACCGAACGCCGGCGCTCTTACCGCCCTGCCGGATATTCTTGGTTACAGCTTTTCCGTGGTGGAGGACACCCGGCATCTCCCCCACGTCCTTTATGCCGGTTCCTGGGACGAGGGTATGTCGCAGGACAATTTATACGCCAGCAGCCTCTATTCCTTTGATACCGCCACGGGCGAGTACTCCCTGATTCTGGAAAGCCCCTGTGCCTATCCTGTGGTGCTGCACGGGATCGGGGAATTTTTCGACGTGGTCTTCACCGCCACCGACAACGATATTCTTGCCTACGACGCCTCCACGCTGATGAAAATTCCCTCTCTGTGCTATCCCACGAATATCAGCCTCTTCCAGAAGGAAGGGCAGTATGTGAGCGCCTATCTGGTCGGCTGGGACGAGAGGAGCCTTGCGCTGTGCATCGACCGGTATGACAAGAACACTCTGGAATGGCTGGGTTTTGAAAATTACATCTACAACTGGGAGGCGAGCACTCTCTCAGGCCCCAACGAGGGCTACTGGGACGATGACAACAGCGACACCTACTACGCTTATCTGGCGGAATATGAGAACGGCCCCACCGCCCAGGGGGACATCTGCACGCTCAACGGTTATCTTTACCGCTGGTACCAGTGCTCCTATCATGACACAGAATCGGGCAGCGATTATTTCTACACCCTCATTTACCGGGAAAACGGCGAGCAGCGGGTAAGGGTCCATCTGGAGCGCAGCACAATGTCGGTCTCCTTTGTGGAAGGCAGCATTGAGGAGAGCAGCGGAGCTTCCGGCAAATTTTCGATGTCCGATACGAACGGTTCTCACACCTTTTCCATTCAAGCCAACAGCGGAAGAGTATCCCCTTCATAAAAGCCTGTCAAAAAGCCAGCTGGCTGTTTGACAAAAGTTTACATGCGGGACGCTCACCGCTTACCCGCATGTAGTGTGTCATATCCGAGGTACACGCCCCCGGAAATGACTAACTGGACTTTATTTCCGCCGTTCGCGGCGGAAACTCTGCGAGGTTTATAAAAGGACTTCCGAAAAGCGTCAGCTTTTCGGAAGTCCTTTTAGTGCAGCAGTTTCCAGCATCCGATGGTAAGCCACGCTGGGGCGATCTTGGTTCCGATCCTTTGTATAAAGCTATGCACGCCGCAGGTGGTAACGGCAAGATTCAGATGGTTGGCGGCCAGGGACCACTTGACCACGGTCCGGGGTGAAACGGACAGAAGAAAACGGGAGACGGCTCCCCCGTTCTTCGTGTCCGCCGCAACCTCAAAAAACTCCGTCCTGATCCATCCCGGGCAGACGGCGGTAACCCTGATTCCCTTTCCCCGCAGCTCCCAGCGAAGGGCGCGGGTGTAATTTAAGACAAACGCCTTGGTTGCCGCGTAGACATTCATATCTGGCAGGGGCTGAAAAGCGGCGCAGGAGGCCACCTCGAGAAGGCGGCTTCCCCTTGGCATATAAGGCAGTACGGCCACCGTCAGGTGTACCAGGGCACGGACGTTTACATCCAGCATGCCGTCGGTCTCCTCCGCTGTCAGATCGTCCCAGCGGCCAAATTTACCGAAGCCCGCCGCATTGATAAGTGTGGTCACCAGCGGCTTTTCCTTTTTTAGCAGGCCTGATATTATGTCTACCGCAGACCGGTCGGCCAGATCAAGCGCCAGGGGGCGTACAGGTGTGTTCAGCTTCTGCGCCAGCTGCTCCAATCGGTCCGCCCTGCGGGCAACGGCCCAGATCTCGTCCGCCTCTCCCCGTCTGTCAAGTTCCTGGGCATAAGCCCATCCGAGTCCGGAGGAAGCGCCTGTAATGATTGCAATTTTCATTGAATTCCTTTCCGAAAAAGTCCCTCGTCCTTTTCGCCACGGGCGAAAAGCTTTTGCGGATTTTGCGTTGCGCTCCGTGACCGAAATCCGCAAAAGTTTGAATACCAGTGCCTAGCGGGAATTCACTTCCCGCTAGGCACACTTTGTGCGGCTCCACAGAGCCGCTTCCATCTTGTCGTTTTGTCGAAAAACATGGTTTTTCGACAGCCTCAAAAAGGCCGCGCCGTTCTCGGCGCGGCCTTTTTGTGCCGATTACTGGGGATTGAGCGTGTAGTTGGGGGCTTCCTTGGTGATATAGATGTCGTGGGGATGACTCTCCCGGAGGCCGGCGGCGGTGATGTGAATAAATTTGCTGTTGTGCTGCAGCTCGCCGATATTATTACAGCCGCAGTATCCCATACCGGAGCGCAGTCCGCCCACGAGCTGATAGATGGTCTCGGAAACGAATCCCTTGTAGGGGACGCGGCCCTCCACGCCTTCCGGCACCAGCTTTTTATTGTCCTCCTGGAAATAGCGGTCCTTGGAACCCTTGCTCATAGCGCCCAGGGAACCCATCCCGCGGTATACCTTGAATTTACGGCCCTGGAAGACCTCCGTCTCACCGGGACTTTCCTCGCACCCGGCGAGCAGGGAGCCCAGCATGACCACGCTGCCGCCCGCGGCGATGGCCTTCACAATGTCGCCGGAGTATTTGACGCCGCCGTCGGCTATGACCGGAATACCATATTCTGCTGCGGCCTTGGCCGAATCATACACGGCGGTAATCTGGGGCACGCCGATTCCGGCCACCACGCGGGTGGTACAGATAGAACCCGGCCCGATGCCGATCTTCACGCAGTCGGCGCCAGCCTCGATGAGGGCGCGGGTCCCGTCGGCGGTGGCCACGTTGCCGGCAATCAGCTGCACGTCGGGGTAGAGGGACTTGATCCTCTTCACGCAGTCCAGGATGTTTTTGGAGTGCCCGTGGGCGGAGTCCAGCACGAGCACGTCGGCGCCCGCTTCCACCAGGGCGGCAGTGCGGTCCAGCACGTCGGAGGTCACGCCGATGGCGGCGCCCACCAGCAGGCGTCCCTTTTCGTCTCTGGCCGAGTTGGGGTATTCCCGCGCTTTCTCAATGTCCTT
Organism: Bacillota bacterium; assembly: GCA_023459875.1. Classification (GTDB taxonomy): domain Bacteria; phylum Bacillota; class Clostridia; order Oscillospirales; family Oscillospiraceae; genus JAEWRY01. The sequence goes on along the minus strand of JAEWRY010000024.1, from coordinate 204,572 downwards.
GATGGTTATGAGACCCTTCAGGCGGAAATTATCATCCACGATAGGCAGCTTTTCCACCTTGTGGCGGCGGAGAATCTCCTTGGCCTGCTCCAGCGTGGTACCCTCGGGCGCGGTGACCAGGTGCTCCTTGGTCATCACGTTGTCGATGAGCTGGGTCATGTCGGTCTCAAATTTCATATCTCGGTTGGTGATGATGCCGATGAGCTTTCCGTTGTCGCAAATCGGCACGCCCGAAATCCGGTACTTCGCCATCAGCTCGTCGGCTTCCGCCAAGGTGTGGCCTGGACCGAGCCAAAAGGGGTTGGTGATGACGCCGTTTTCACTGCGCTTGACCATGTCCACCTGTTCGGCCTGGGCACCGATACTCATATTCTTGTGAACAATGCCGATTCCCCCCTCCCGGGCGATGGCGATGGCCATGCGTACCTCGGTGACGGTGTCCATGGCGGCGCTCATAAGGGGGATATTCAGTTTGATTTTTTTTGTGAGCCAGGTGGTAAGCTCCACCTCGGCAGGCAGCACATTGCTCTCTGCAGGAACAAGGAGCACATCATCGAATGTGAGTCCCTGACCGGCAAATCTCCCGTTAAACTCATTGTTGGACATAGCGCATCTCCCGTCTTTCCTTTTCGTTTTATCGGGTGAAATTACCACCCATGGGCCAACTCTTTCTCGATTGAAGCGTAAGTACCGCGTCAAAGTGCCTTTGGCCGGACTGGTCCTGTCCGTATACGAAGTACTGCCCGTCCCGCTCTCCGGCATACAAACGCAGCACATCGCCCGGGCGTGTTTCTGCCAGATAACCGATCTGGAGGGAGGAGAGGAACTTTTCTCTTCCCGTCCGTTCCAATTGGATCGCGTTGCAGGCGAAGTCCGCGTATTTCGCGTTGTTGATGTGCCCGTTCAGGTCCGCCTCGCTGTACCCCATCCGCCGGACCTCGGCTTCCGGTAAATCTTCCGGCACTCTCAGCTTACCGAGGGTGATGTTTTTGCACAGCTCGCCCCCGTCGGTATCAAGGAACTGAGAAACCAGCGACATGCGCCGAAGCTGTCTCGTCTCGTAATCGACGAGGACCCAGGCGGACACCCCTTCCCCGATCGTCTCTCCGCAGCGCAGGATATCGTAATCCCGATACATGGTGGCGCCCTTTCCTCCCCGGTGCCAGGTGCGGATGGTGATTTCATCATCCCGCCTGACAGGTTCCTTGAGCCGGTACCACATGCGCGCCATAAGCCAGATCGCGTGATAGTTCTCAATCAGCTCTTCCCTGCCCGTGCCGATTTCCTCGGCGGCATGGATGGCGGCCTCCTGAAGGTAGCCGAGCAATGCCGAAGCCCGGCAGAATCCGAAGGGGTCCACTGCCCGGTAATCCACCGAGAATTTCTCTTCATACCAGATGCTCAACGCCCGTCTTCCCTCCTGCCGTGAATGGTAAGGGTGCGCTTGCAGCAGATGGCGTCGATGTCGTCCGCCACGGCGGCGGGAATCCGAAGCGTGCCCCCGCATTGGGCGCAGATCAGCTCCACAGTGCTGAATTTGATCTTCATTTTAAATTCTCTGGCTCCGCAGGTGCAGGAAACACCGCCCCGGGCGGCGATTTCCTTCAGCTCGGAGAGCACCTCTTTCATCACGATCTCATCCAGAAAGCTGCCCGCCTGACCGGCTTCCGTCTCCAACTTGTCCAGCGTTTCCTCCAGGCGGCCGACTACCTGAAATACCTCGCTTTCCTCCCCTACGTAGCAGCAGTCGAGACCCGACGCGGCGCAGGAAAAAGCCAGGGCTTTCTCATGAAGAAAAGCGTGTGTGGAGCAGGAGACAACGTGATCCTTCTGGCAGAAAAGACAGGGTACCGTGATTTTTACTCTGTCCTCTCCCGGGACAATGTGGAGCTTCGAGTGTCCGCAGGGACAGGGCAGCGTACTCTCCGACGCCGCCAGCTGAAACAGGCTCCGCTCGATTACCACCGGCTGACGGCAGGAAGGGCAGATATAGGCAAGCGTGCGCTTTGGTTCTTCCACCATGACAGTATCTCCCTGCAATTTTATTTTAAATTATATTATACCGCATGATTTTGGATTTTGCCATCCCGAACCGCGACAAAATAACCTCAAATATTTTCTGCAAAACTGTTTAAACTATCTCCGAAACGGGAGGGAAATCCATGACAACGAAAAAAGTTGGAAAACAAACCGTCGCGTTTGCCGAACCGCCCTCCATCATCGGCCACGCCTGCGTGGTCGGCAAAAAGGAAGGCGACGGGCCTCTGGGCGCTTCCTTTGACCAGATCTGCGCGGACGACACTTTTGGGGAAAGCACCTGGGAAAAGGCCGAATCGGCAATGCAGAAGCAGGCGCTCTCTTCCGCGCTGGAGAAAGCGAAGCTGCCGGCCTGCTCGCTGGACTTTCTCTTTGCCGGAGACCTTATCAATCAGTGCATCGGTTCCTCCTTTGCCGCACGGGGGCAGGATATTTCTTATTTTGGCCTGTACGGAGCCTGTTCAACCATGGCGGAAGGGCTGATTCTCTCCTCCATCGTCCTGGACGGTGGCTTCGGCAGCTTTGCCGCGGCAGTTACCTCCTCGCATTTCTGCTCGGCCGAGCGACAGTACCGCACTCCCCTGGAATACGGCTCCCAGCGCACGCCTACCGCTCAATGGACGGCCACGGCGTCAGGCGCTGCGGTCCTTGCCCGGGAAGGGCCGGGGCCTTTCGTAACCCACGCCACCACCGGTAAAATCGTGGACAAAGGTATTAAAGACGCGAGCAACATGGGCGCTGCCATGGCCCCCGCTGCTTATCAGACCCTTAAGACCCACTTTGAGGACACGGGCCGCTCCCCCGATTACTACGACCTCATTGTCACCGGCGACCTGGGCGCTTTGGGCAAGGAAATCGTGCTGGATTTCTTCAGCCGTGACGGACTCGATCTATCACCCAATTACAACGACTGCGGCTTAATGCTCTTTGACCTGGAAAAGCAGGACGTCCACTGCGGCGCGTCCGGCTGCGGCTGTTCTGCGGCGATCCTCACCGGCCACCTGCTTAACGGGATGCGCGCGGGAAACTGGAAGAAGATTCTATTCTGCGGCACCGGCGCGCTCCTCTCTCCCACCTCCACCATGCAGGGCGAGAGCATCCCCAGCATCTGCCACGCGGTGGCAATCTCCACGGAAAGGAACGGCTGACCGATGAATCTGTTCTGGGAATTTGTTCTGGCTTTTCTCTTCGGAGGCTTTCTTTGCCTGATCGGCCAGATTATCATTGATAAAACCCCCATTACACCCGCCAGAATGATGGTGGGCTATGTTGTGGCCGGTGTGATCCTCGGTGCGCTTGGCGTTTACCGCTACCTGGCAGACTGGTTCGGCTCGGGCGCCACCGTGCCGCTCACCGGCTTTGGCTACGCTTTATCAAAGGGAGTCGCCAAGGCGGTGGAAAAGAACGGCCTCCTAGGCGCCTTTACCGGCGGCTTCACCGCCGCTGCGGGCGGAATCGCGGCAGCCGTCTTCTTCGGCTATCTGGTCGCCCTGCTCTTTAAGCCCAGGCCGAAATAACAAAGAAAAGGTGGTGTCTCAAAATACATGAGACACCACCTTTTATCTTGTCATTCTGAGGTTGAAAACCGAAGCATCTCACCCCGCGTTTTCCCCCTGGGAATAGATCCTTCGATTAACGCTCAGGATGACATTTTTTTCGGTGCTTTTTCTATTTTGGGATAGCCCCTTTGGTTTTACAGCATTCTCAGGATTTCCCGCTTCAGCCGGGAGATGATGCGCTTTTCGAGCCTCGAGATATAGGACTGGGAGATTCCCAGCGCGTCGGCCACCTCCTTCTGTGTGTATTCGTCATACCCTTCCAGTCCAAAGCGCATGGTGATTATGACCCGTTCCCGCTTGGAGAGCTTATCCATGGCGTCGAAGAGCAGCTTGCGGTCCACATCGGCTTCGATAGGCTTCATCACGAGATCGCAGTCGGTGCCCATGATATCGGATAAAAGCAGCTCGTTTCCGTCCCAGTCTGTGTTAAGCGGCTCGTCGAAGGAAATCTCACTGCGCAGGGAAGCGATTTTGCGCAGGTACATCAGAATCTCATTTTCGATACATCGCGAAGCGTAAGTGGCGAGTTTGATGTTTTTTGCGGGCTTATAGGTATCCACCGCTTTGATGAGCCCTATGGTGCCGATGGAGGTGAGATCCTCGATCCCCACCCCCGTGTTCTCAAAGCGCCGGGCAATATAGACCACCAGCCGGAGGTTTCTCTCAATGAGCTGCCGCTTCACCCCCTCGTCTCCCTCGTCCAGCCGGGCGATGAGCGTCGCCTCTTCCTCTCTCGTGAGAGGGACGGGCAGGGTGTCGTTTCCCCCGATATACATGACTTTTCCGGGAAGTCTGAGACCCAGCCGGGACAGGATGCGCGACAGTACCACATAGATGCGCCAATTCCAATTTTTCATTTCAGATCCCCCACTATTTATGTTCCGACAAGTCCGCTGTATCCTCCCCCGTCCGAGACACGGTTGGGTGAGAGAGCGGCTAAAATTGGCCCGTAGTCCCGTTTCCCCACTTTTGCACTGTCCAACCGCAGCGCCAGCAGCAGCCCGCATTCCACCCCAACAGCCTGATAAGGCAGCAGGCGAAACATATTTCCCACCCCCTGCTCCGCCAGTTTTTGAAGGGTTTTCACCGGGTCGCCCAGGTCCTTTGCGGTAATCTTCGCTTTGTCGGGCAGGATGGCCGCCACATTCTCAAAATCCGCAACCAGTACCGGTCTTCCCGTCACCGGGTCGCTGAGTGTATTGCCCGTGTCCACAAGCACAAGGAGGGTCACCTTGCGCTCTGCGCACCGCAGGACGGCGGGCAGCACCTCCCGCCCCTTCACCTGTTTCGCCACCCGCGGAAACACCGCTGTAAACACCACAAAGCACGCCGCGGCAGATAAAAGGATCATCTTGATATCCATCGCGGAATACAGCACTCCGTTTTTAAGGCGCAGTCCCTTCCCGCCCATGAGTCCGATGGCCAGCACTCCCCCCGCCAGCGCGAAGGAGAGGCAGAAAAAGACGATTACCAGGCGCAACAGCCGCCTGCTGCCGCCGAAGGCGAGCAGGACCATGATCACCGCCACGCACAGCTTGCACAGGGGATGGGTCAGAAAACCCATGCCCGGCAGGAACAATAGGCAGGCGTAAAGCGCTCCCGCCGCGGCTCCGGCTGCCAGGCGCAGCCTCTGGATGACTTCCCCCGCGAGCTTTGCAGATGCCAGCAGGAGAAAGTAGTTTGCCACCAGATTGAGCAGGAAAAGTGCGTCTATGTAGACAACCGTCATTCGCATCCCCCCCGCGTATGACCCTCATTATACCCGTCCTCTTTCTCAAAAAAGGTCAAATCCAGGTTTAAAATTGTAAAGAATTTAATAAAAAAATGAAAGGCAGCGCCGAACGGCACTGCCTTTTCGCGTTTTATCATATTGTGGTCAGAAGCCCCGGCTGTATTCCGGACGAAGCTTCAAGCGGCCCGCCAGCGCTTCATTGACCAGGTACAGGAACCGCTCCCGATCTTCCGGGAGGCTGCCGTTCAGGGGGAGGTAATTGGAGGCGTGGTTGCAGGTGAAGTGCAGTGGGCTGACCTCCAGCCGCTCCAGAAGCAGTCTGATTTCCAGCAGTGTCTCCTCCGGGGTGATCAGCTGAAATTTGCCCTGCCGGACCTCTTGGGCCAGAATTGTCCCCTCGTCCACCGTCAGGGTCAGGGCGGAGAGGTGCCGGGGCTTCATTTCGTTCATCATGGCCGCGGTGTCTTCCATGTGCCTCTTGGAAGCTTCCCCCGAACCCGCAAGGCCCAGAATCACCATCACCCACAGGTCCATGCCCGCCTCGCGCAAACGCACGCCCGCCTCCAGCATCTGCTTTGCGTCCGCGCCCTTGCGCACCTTTTTGAGCAGCTCGTCGTTTCCGGTCTCCACTCCCAGATAGGCTCTCGTGAGTCCGGCCTCTTTGAGCGTGCGCAGCTCCTCCGGGGTTTTGGAGAGCGTACTTAAGGGTCCCGCGTAGGTCGTGACCCGCTCAAGGGACGGGAAAGCCTCATAGAGCGCTTCCAGAATGGCAAGCAGGTCCTCGGTCTTCATCGCGATGGCATCCCCGTCGCACAGGAACACCCGGCGCAGATCGCCGTAAGATTCCTTCGCCATGGCGATATCCTCAAGGACCTCCGCCATGGGGCGCACCCGGTACCGTTTGTCCTTGTACATTCCGCAGAAGGTGCAGGTGTTGTGGGAACAGCCCATGGTCACCTGGAGCAGATAGCTTTTCCACTCTCCCGGCGGGCGGTAGATCATTCCCTCGTAGCGCATGTTTACCTCCGTATTTTGTAGTTATAACTGATTTAATTTAATATAGCGCTCAGCGCGCCGGAAAGCGCCGCCATTTCTTCGTCCGTGCCCACGGAAATACGCAGGCAGTTGGAAATGCGGGGCTTATCAAACCAGCGCACCAGAATGCCCCGGGCGCGAAGCTCGTCCAGCAGATACTTCGCGGTCTTTTCCGGGTGGCTCACAAAAAGGAAGTTGGCTGCGGAATCGTAAACCGTGAACCCCAGCGCCTTTAAGCTTCGCGCTGCCTCCTCCCTGGTTTTGACGATGGCCTTCCTCGTCTCTTCAAACCACTGCGTGTCTTCCAGAGATGCGGCCGCTCCGGCCAGGGCCAGGCGGTCCACCGTATAGGAATTGATGGAGTCCCGCACGCAGCGCAGGGCGTTCATGAGATTGGGGCTTCCCATGGCGTACCCCGCGCGCAGCCCGGCGAGGGCCCCGGATTTGGAGAGGGTGCGCACCACCACCAGGTTGGGGTAAAGGGGAATGAGCGGGACCACAGAGCTGCCGCCGAAATCCACGTAGGCCTCGTCCACCAGTACCACGACGTTGGCGTTTAAGTCCAGGACCCGCCTGATCTCCCCGGTATCCATCGTTTTTCCCGTGGGCGCGTTGGGATTTGCGAGAATCACGCCGCCCTCGCTTCCGAAAAATTGCTCGATGCGAGGTTCAAAATCATGGTCCAGCGCCACAGTTTTCCATTTAAGGCCGAAATAATCGGCGTAAACTGGATAGAAGCTGTAAGTAATATCGGGAAAAAGGATCGTCTTCTTCGGGTCGAAAAAGGCCTGAAAACAGAAGGCCAGGATTTCGTCTGACCCGTTGCCGGCGAAGACCTGTTCGGGGGAAAGAGAGTGCCGCCGTGCCGCCGCCTCGCGGAAGGAAAGGCATTCCGGATCGGGATAGAGCCGCAGGGTTTCGTTCACGGCGCCGCGGATGGCATTCAGAACCCGCTCGGAGGGCGGGTAAGGGTTTTCATTGGTGTTGAGCTTAATAAACGTCTTCCCCCTGGGCTGCTCCCCGGGGATATAGGGTACCGAATCAATGATCCGGGGGCTCCAGAATTCCTTCATGTCTCGGCCTCTTCCTTCCGTTTGATCTTTTTAATGTTCTTTTCCGCCTTGGCTCTCGGAAGCATCACCTCATGTCCGCAGAGAGCGCAGCGCATGCGGAAGTCCATGCCCACCCGCAGCACCAGCCAGTCCCGGCTGCCGCAGGGGTGCTCCTTCTTCATCTCCAGAATATCGCCCACATGGATGTCCATACCAATGCCTCCTTTTTTCCCATGGTCCCCCTGTCAATTCCGTCCAAAGGGGCGCATATACTCTAATTAAAACACCGAAAGGAATGGTTTCATGACTAACCCTTTCTTGCCAGAAGGCCGCCTTCTTCACACGCCGGAAAATAACGCCGCATGCGCCACCCTTGCCGACCTTCGCCGCGCCATGGAAACGGGGATGATCCTGGAAGGCCGGGCGTCCCTCTGCACCACAGGCCATGATCTCGTCGTGGAAGTGGGCCCCTTTACCGGCATCATTCTGCGCCCGGATACCGCCATCGGAATATCGGAGGGGACCACACGCGATATCGCAATCCTCTCCAGGGTCGGAAAGCCCATCTGCTTTACAGTGACTTCCATTGAAGGGAATGAATGCTCCCCGGTGATCTATCTCTCCCGAAAAACTGCCCAGATGAAGGCTCTCGCCTGGTGTACCTCTCTGCCGCCGGGAACGGTGATTCCGGCTACCGTTACCCATTTGGAACGCTTCGGCGCTTTTGTCGATGTGGGCTGCGGCGTTCCCTCCATGATCGGCATCGAAAAGCTCTCCGTCTCCCTCATTCCCCATCCGGACCGGCGCTTCGCCGTGGGTCAGGAGATCTACGCGGTGATTCTCTCCTCCGACAGGGCTCGCTGCCGGGTCGTTCTGTCCCACCGGGAGCTTTTGGGAACCTGGCTGGAAAACGCGGGGAAATTTGCCCAGGGCATGACCGTGCGGGGAGTGGTCCGGGGCATCAAGGATTACGGCGTATTTATCGAGCTGACCCCAAATCTCTCGGGCCTCGCCGAACCAAGAAGCGATCTGCGGGAAGGCGAGTGGGTCTCGGTCTACTTAAAAGCGATTCTGCCGGACAGCATGAAGATCAAGCTGCTGGTAATCGACAAGCTGCCGGCGTGTCCTCTGCCTGCCTTTGACTATTTCATCACCTCGGGATATCTGGAACACTGGTGCTACGCGCCTGCCGGCTGCCGCAAGGCAGGCACCGAAACCTATTTCGTCACGCCTTTTGATGAAGCCGCGCCGCCTTAAGGGTATTTTCCATCAACATGGCGCGGGTCATGAGGCCCACGCCGCCTGGCACCGGGGTAATATAAGCGGCTTTTTCGGAAACCTCGTTAAAACACACGTCGCCGCATAGCTTGCCCCGGTCGTCCCGGTTCATGGCCACATCGATGACAACCGCACCGTCCTTCACCATGTCGGCGGTGATGAGTCCCACCTTGCCCACCGCCGACACCAGGATATCTGCCTGGCGGCAGACGCCGGACAGATCGGGCGTCTTGGAGTGGCAGACCGTCACGGTGCCGTTGCCGCGAAGCAGCAGAATCGCCATGGGTTTGCCCACGATGTTGGAGCGCCCAACCACCACGCAGTGCTTTCCCGCCGGGTCAATCCCATACTCCTCCAGTATTTTTATGACGCCGGAAGGCGTGCAGGGCAGAAACCCTTCCCTGCCGATCATGAGCGCACCCACGCTGATGGGGTGGAACGCGTCCACGTCCTTATTGGGGTCGATGGCCATGATGACCGCTTCCTCGTCGTATCCTTTGGGCAGCGGGAGCTGCACCAGGATACCGTCGATATCATCGCGGCTATTGAGGGCAGCGATAAGGTCAATCAAAGCGTTCTGTCCGATCCCTGCGGGGAGCGTATACTCCTCACTATAAAAACCGCACTCTTCGCAGTCCTTCCGCTTACCGTTTACGTATGTTCTGGAAGCCGGATCGTCGCCGACCAGTATTACCGCGAGTCCGGGCTTTCTGTTAAGTAATAATGCTTTATTCTTTATCTCCGCTTTGCATTTCGCCGCCAGAGTCTTCCCGTCCATCAGAATTGCCATTGTCCGTTTCCTCCTTTTTAATGCGGTTCACATAGAGTTCCTCCGGGGTATGCCTGCGCACGAAGAGCTGATAGATAAGGAACAGGGCTGCCGCAAGAGCGGATGCAAAGCCCAGAATCTGAGAGACCCGGATCGAGGTATGGAAGAGATACAGGCTGTCCGCGCGCAGCCCCTCGATGAGCCCGCGCCCGAACCCGTACCAGAAGATGTAACAGGTAAAGAGCATCCCGTCAAATTTTCTTCTTCCCTTTTTGGAGAGGAAGATAAGAATGCAGAATCCGACGAGGTTCCAAAGGGACTCGTATAGAAATGTGGGATGCACCTCCAGATATTGATAGGCGGTGCCCGTATACTCATAAATGCCCATGCGCCAGGGCAGGCTTGTCACCGCGCCGTAGGCCTCAATATTGAAGAAGTTCCCCCACCTGCCCACCGCCTGTCCGATAAGCAGACCGAAGCAGGCCATGTCGGCCCATGCCGCAAAGGAGATATGCTTTACACGCGTGAAAACGCAGGTGACAATCACCCCCACGATGACGCCGCCGTAAATGGCTAGCCCCCCGTCCCAGATCCGTACCATTCTTATAAAATCCAGGCTACCGTCCCCGTTGCGGTAGAGGTCCAGATAAAAAATCACATAGTAGATTCTGGCGCCGATAATGGAAAGGGGCACGGCGAAGAGAAGAAAGTCATAGATATCGTCCGGCACGTTGCCGAAATCGGGCGCGCGCTTATAGCAGTAGGCCACCGCAAGGATGAAACCGAAGGCGATAATGATCCCGTACCAGTAGATGGGACGGCCCAATATCGTAACGGCCACCCGCTCGGGACGAAATTCCAGGCCGAGACCCGGAAAGGTCACGATATTCATGCTCTCTCCCCTTTCGGAGCCACCACGGACAGCGCCATGCGCTCCGCCGTCATCCAGCTTCGGACGCAGTCTTCGGCGTCCTCTTTTTTTATTTTGTCGAACACCTGGGGGAAATCCAGGAAGGAGACGTTCACAAAATGCCCCTGGGCCTGTTCCACGCACAGGGTTTCAAAGTTGTTGAGGGAGCGGACCTTGTTGCCGTAGACCCCTTTCTTCAGGCGGCCCCACAGGCCCGGGTCGATCCCTTCCGCTCCGATCCGACTGGCCTCGGCGAGCACAGCGCTTCTCACCGCGTCCGGGTCGCGGCTCTCTCCGCCGGCTGCCAGAAAGGCGCAGCCGGGATAGTCCTCATATCCGTAACTGAAGGAGCTGTTCACAAGCCCTTCGGAATAAAGCCTTTCGTACAGAGGGCTGGAGGTACCCAGAAGCGCTTCCCAGGCCAGCTCGCCGATAAGCCTTTGACGCAGCCTATCCTCTCCCTCCGGGGGCGCGTCCGCCTTGCAGCCCAGCTGGAAGAGGGGAATGGAGACCTCCATGGCCACCCTTTTCTCCCGCTGGAAGACGGTTTGCGTCTCCAGCTTTTCGTAGTCGCGCAGGAAACGCTCGCCGGGTTTCGCCGGAATAAGCTCCCCGGCGATCTGCGCCACCCGCTCGGGGTCCACGTTTCCCGCCACGCACAACACCATATTTTTGGGCGTGTAGAACGCGCCGTGGCAGGTATAGAGGGTTTCGGGCGTGATGTGGGAGATGGACTCTGCCGTTCCGGCCACAGATACCCGCACCGGGTGCTTTTCGTAGAGGGCGGCAAGCAGGTTAGTGAACACCTGCCAGTTGGGGTCGTCCTCGATCATGCGGATTTCCTGTCCGATGATACCCTGTTCCTTGTCCACGCTCTCCTTGGTAAAATAGGGGACCGAGACGAAGGAGAGCAGGATGCGCAGGTTCTCCTCAAATTTCTCGGTGCACTCAAAATAGTACCCGGTGATGGCGTTGGAGGTAAAGGCGTTGGGCGAGGCGCCGTTGGCGGCCAGGTCCTGCAGTGCGTTTCCCCCCTCGGTGTCAAAGAGCTTGTGCTCCAGAAAATGCGCTACGCCCGCGGGAGTATTCTGTGCCTTGCCCTCCGAGGAGAACACCATGTCCATGCCGCCGTAATTGGTGGCGAAGAAGGCGTAGTATTTTTCGTAATCGGGCTTGGGAAAGACATAGACGGGCAGTCCGTTTTCCAGCATGACGCAAGCCATGCTCTCCCCCACTCTGGGATAAGCCTTCCGTTCCATATTTCTCAGCCCTCCTTTCCGCGTAAAAAGTATACGGTGTCGAGCGACACGTTTCGGGCGGCCGCCGCGGCCTGCGCCGCCGTCACCTTAGCCACCCGGAGGGCCAGCTCGTCGGGCCCTTCCGTAAGACCGGCGCTCACCTGGCCAAGCCAGAAGTCCTCCAGCCTGCCCAGGGAGTCCAGATTGGCGCGCAGCGTGCTGATCACCGAGCGCTTCGCGCCCTCCAGCTCGCCCTCGTCGATTCTGCCCTCACGGCACTCCTCAAGCTGGGCGAGAATCTCGCGCTTCGTCTCTTCGTATTTGTCGAATTCGATTCCCGCGGACACCAGCATGATCCCCTTGTATTTTTCGGTGAGGGAGCTGGCGAAATAGCAAAGGGAGAGCTTTTCCCGCACGTTCATGAAGAGCTTGGAGGTGGTGGTCCCGCCGTAGACGGCGTTGAACACCAGAAAGTCGGGCAAATCCTCCCGAAAGGCGGAAGCCCCTCCGGTGCGAAAGCCCATGGCGAGCTTGCCCTGGGTCACGTCAAGGCGCTCCTCGATTACCCGGGGCGCGCCCTGGGCCGGAAAAGGCACCACCGTGCACGGGGACAGCGTCCGGGCGCCGGTTTCCGGCAGGTCGGCGAGGGCTGCCAGGAGCGCCCCCTCCACCCGCTCCAGCGGCGCGGAGCCGCAGTAAAAGAGGGAAACGGGCGCGGTGTTTAAAAGATTTTGATAGTGTTTCCACAGAATGGGTCCGGTGAGCGCCGCGGCGCTTTTTTCGTCTCCCAGGCTGTCAACCCCGTAAGGCTCGCCCCGGCACATGAGCTGCGTCGCCCGGAGAATGGAGTACTGCCGCTTATCGTTCATCTGGGCGCGGATTCTGTCGACCAGGTTGCCGCGCTCGCCCGTCACGTATTCCGCGCGGAAGCAGCCGTTCTCCAGCGTGGGGTGCAGGAGTATGTCCCCCATGAGCGCGGCGGCGCTCTCCAGAATCTTTGAGCCGTCGGGGGTATAGCTGTCGTCCAGGAAGCTGCCCACGAAGCCGATGCACTGGGTCTCGCCCTTCTTTCGCGCCATGGGGACAATGTCGCCGCCGTAAAGCTCGTCCAGAGCCGCCGAAAGGCGTTCCATATTGGGGTAGTCGCGGGTGCCTCTGTGCAGCACCTGGGGCAGAAGAGCCCCGGCGGAGGCGTTTTCGCTTTGCAGCGGAGAGAGCAGGGTCATTCCGATGAGGCAGGTCTTAAATTTATTGGTGTGAACCGCGGTGAGGCGCACGCCGGGCAGCAGTTCCTTGTGGGTGATCTGAGACATCTAACCAATCCTTTCGTGTTTGCCACGCGCAGCTCAAATACTCGGGGAAATTCCGGTTTTATTTAGCCTTAAGGGAAGGCTTGTATTTTTTTACGCTCGGTTTGGTTATTTTACCACATTATTCATGAAAGGTAAAGCACAGCGTATGCTCGCCCCAGAGCTCCCTCAACAGCAGGCCATTGGGACAGGGCTCTCCGTCCAGCGTAAGAGCGGTCCGTTCTCCGCGCTCCACGACAATGTGAAGGGTGTAATCCTCATTTCGCCAGAGGGCGTTATACCCCGGCCAGTCAGCGGGAAGGCGCGGGGTTACCGTCAGCCTTCCCTTGCTTATTCTGAGACCTAGAAGCTCCTCCGTTGCCGCTCTGTAATACCAGCCCGCCGCCCCCGTGTACCAGCTCCAGCCGCCGCGCCCCGCGTGAGCCGGGTTAAAGTAGACGTCTGCGGGAAGGACATAGGGCTCGGTCTTATAGATTTCCGGGTCGTGGGACGCGGGAAGCAGCGCGTTTAAAATCTCATAGCCGGAGCGGACGTCGCCCATCCGGAGCGACGCCATGGCCAGCCAGACCGCGCCGTGGGTATACTGCCCGCCGTTTTCTCTGACCCCCGGCAAATATCCTTTGATATATCCGGGATCGGTTCCGTCCCGGTCAAAGGGCGGATCAAAGAGCTGCACCACGCCCCGTTCCGGGTGGTACAGCCGCCGGACGGCGGATCGGACAGCCTGCTCCGATTTCTCCCTGTCGCCATACCCGCTCAGGACGGCGAAGGACTGGGCGATGCTGTCGATCTGGCAGTATTGGTCCCTGCCGCTGCCCAGGGTGCTCCCGTCGTCATAATAGCCCCGCAGGAACCACTTCCCGTCCCAGGCCGCGTTTGCCGCCTCGGAGAGTTCCTTTGCCGCCTGGCGGTAACGTTCCACTCTCTCCCCGTCGCCCAGATGGCCGCAGATCTCCGCGAAACGGTAGAGCACATGGGCGGCGAACCAGCTGAGCCAAACGCTTTCTCCCCTGCCCTGTGCCCCCACCAGGTTCATGCCGTCGTTCCAGTCGCCCGTTCCCATGCGGGCAAGAGCGTGAGAACCCCTTCCGCGTTCCAGGAAAAGCTCCGCCGCCCGCACGGCGTGGTCATAGACCCGTTCGTTCTGCCCGGAAACTCCGGGCTCTTCATACCGTTCCCGCTCCTCCGGCCCAAGTACAGGGCTGATGAGGTAAGGCGCCTTTTTGTTCAGAATGGAATCGTCTCCCCAGGTCTCCCAGAGCTTGCACAGAGTATAGGGCAGCCACAGCAGATCGTCGGAGATACGGGTGCGGACTCCCTTGCTGCACTCTTTGCTCTCGTGCCACCAGTGCTGAACATCTCCTTCCTCGTACTGGTGGGCGCAGGAGCGCAGGATTTGTTCGGATACTGCTTCCGGTTCCGTGGGAATGAGGGCGCAGACATCCTGAAGCTGATCCCGGAACCCGTAAGCTCCGCCGTTTTGATAGCGCGAGGTGCGGCCCCAGAGGCGGCAGGCCGTCACCTGATAAAGCGCCCAGCCGTTCAAATAATCGTTCAGCTTTTGGTTGGGCGTGCGCACCCGAAGGGAAGAGACCCGGCGGCTCCACTCCATGATCGTGCGGTTTAAAAGCTGCTTGGCATCATCCACCCCCTCTCCCGTCCTGAGAAAGCTCTTAATTCCCCTGGCGTTTTCATCCGGGAAGGTACACAGCACAGCCGCTTCCTGCAGGGGATAGCACATTTCTCCCCGCCCCGCGACCCTGTGGACAAGCTCTCCCTCTCCCCCGGACAGTTCAATGATCAGAAACCGGACATCCTGTTCCGCGGGAACAAAGGCGGTGGTGGTAACGGTTTTTTCGCCGTACCGTTTTTCCCAGCGGGCAAAGCCCGGCCGGTAAGTTACCGTGCACGTCAAAGCGTCGGCATCGGCAAAGAGAGAGATGAGCCGTCCTTCCTCCCGTAAATAAAAGTATTCGGGACCGCCGATGGCAAGCGGGTCGTTGGGCCAGGGAGTAAGCTGGTTCTCCCTGGCGTTCTCCAGCCAGAGATGTCCCCCGCCCGTTTCGTCCACAAACCAACCGAAGCGCTTGTTGCAGAGCATCTGGCTCCAGGAAAGAGGCGGCAGGCGGGGACCGGTGTGGAAGAGAAAAGCCCCGTCGGCGTCTGTCTCCCACAGGGGGACGCCCCGCTCCAGCGCAAAGGGCAGCTTTGGTATGACGGCCGCAGGCGGTTCAAATCGGTTCGGCTCTCCCAGCCGCAGCGCTGCGCCTTCAGGCAGCGATCTTACGTTCTCCAGCAGGTGAACGCCGCCTCTTTCCCCCAGCTTGTGGGTCCAGTCCATAGTCTTGAGGGCCGTGAGCAGTGATTCCCTGCCCGGCCGGTGATAATTTCCCCCCTCGGAGAGTAAAAAGACCAGATCGAAGAAATAGCCGCAGCGGTTTAAAAGCCGGTGGCTGGCGATCCAGACCGAAGCCTTGTCCGCCTGCTCCTGGCCGCGGACCTCGATCTGTGCGATGGGCACGTCGCCCGAAATCCCATGCGGCCAGAGGGCGCACTGATCAAACCAACCCCTCTGCTCGGTAAACAAGGTCAGCTCGTCCAGCAGCCGGAAGGTCCGAAGCGCGTCTTCTCCCGTCATCGCGCACAGGGAAATGAGCCGGTCCAGACGGCCCGTCTCCTTTTCCTTTCCGGGCGGACGCAGCAGGCGCAGAGCGGTTTCCACGGCGTCTTCCACTCCGCTGGAAGCTGAAATGGCGATCCTTACGGTGCGGTTTTCCCCTTGAATGAGGCTCATGGGGAACCGTACAAGCAGACACGGGTCCAGGACCGCGCCGGCCGTGCTCTGGGCCGGACGGTTTTTCACCGCGTCCATCGCCTTGATGCCGCCCCGCCCCAGCGCCGCCTCCCTGCTGGTGTCAAAGCGGGCGCTGGGCGCGTCCCAGAGCACCGCCATGGACGCCTCCTGGACATTCCCCCGGGGCCTGCGTGTAAACACCACCCCGTCCCCTGTATAGGCGCTTTCCACAAAAAGCTTTGAGAAAGCCGGATGCGCCTCATAATCCCGAATCGGAGCCAGGATCGGTTCCAGGTAGAACAGAAGCTCGCCCCGCCATTCCCCCGAGCCCGACCAGGTTACGGTAATCTCCCTTACCTCGCCGTTTTCCCGCTGGGGGACCTTCAGGTTCTGCGCCGCCCGGAGATCCTCCTGCGCTGTGCAGAACAGTTCGGCGGAATTGGAAAAACTATAAGTGAGCGCGGCGGGAACCGCCTTGTTTCCCGGCGTTAAAAAAACGGAATGGAAGAGCGTGGTGTTTCCCATCCGGGAAACGCTGCGGCCCGAGGCGTCGCAGTTTACCGTGTAAGCCCCGTTGGAGACCAGGTGGCGGACTGGCCATACCCCCTCCTTCCAGAACCCCGACCGGGCGAAGGAGCCGGATTCCGCCCGTTTGGGTTTTTCCGGCACGAGGCGCACGCCCGATTTGAGGGGCACAATGCCCACGGGCACCTTTTCCTGCAAAAGCTCCCGGTAGGCCAGCATGGCCCGGTCGCGCATAAAGCGGCGCTGCATGATGTTGTCCTTGAGGGCGTTATCGATGGCGAGCAAACTCATGCCCAGGTGATGGGCCATATAACACCGCACCGGTTCGAAGGGGGCTTCCCCCGTCCGGCGGCTCTCGGTGTAATCCAGCGCCTCGAAAAGGCCGTATTTTCCCTCCACTCCCATGTCCCGCAGGCGGCGCAGATTGGCAACCGAGCTGGCCGGAGCCAGCTGAAGGGCCAGGAAAGAGGAATAGGGTGAAATCACCAGCTCGGAATCCAGCCCCCGCTTCAGTCCCAGCCGCTGCACCCCATGGGCCTTATACTGGTAGTTGAGAGAGGCGTCCAGGGAGTAGAAGGCGGACTCGGAGATTCCCCATGGGATACCCAGCCTGGCCGTTCTTCCCCTCTGCACGAAGAGACAGAAGGCCAGGGATTCGTAGAGCAGGGAGTTCTGGTAAACGGGCAGCAGCAGGCTCGGCATGAAGTATTCGAACATGGTGCCCGTCCAGGAGGCCATGCCGCTGTAGCGGGCATGGGAGACTAAAGCCCTGGAGAGCCTGCGCCAGTGACGGGGTGGGACCTCTCCCCGGGCCACCGCCAGATAGCTGGTCTGCCGGGCCTCGCTGGCCATTAAGTCGTACCAGCCCTCGGTAAAGGATCCCGCCGTCACGTCGTAGCCGATGGTAAAGAGCTTGCGTTCACAGTCGTAGAGGGCGGAAAGCTCCATATGGTCGGAGAGGGCCTTGGCGCGCCTGGCCAAATCGTCCTCTCCCCACTCGTACAGGCCCTCGCACAGGGTGATGAGGCAGCCGCAGAGATTGCCGCTGTCCACGGTGGAGACATAGCGGGGCTCCAAGGGCCGCGCTGTCGCGGTGTCGTACCAATTATAAAGATGACCCTTCCACTTGGGAAGCTCCTCGATGGAGGAGATCATGCGGTTTAATAGGCTCGTCGCCTTTTCCCTCCCCAGCAGCTCCAAGTCGGCCGCCGCCAGCACGGATAAAAGGGCAAGTCCCACATTGGTGGGCGAGGTCCTGCGGGCCAGAGTCGGGTTGGGCTCCTCCTGCCAGTTGTCCGGTGGGAGATAGTGGTCCTCGGGTCTTAAAAAATCAGCAAAATAACGCCAGATGAGCGCCCCCTCGTGCAGAAGAAAGGGTGAATCCTCCGCCGCAGCCCTTCTGGTGGGAGCAATCGGGCGGCTCATGGCCCAGGCAAAGAGGGGCGAGAGCGCCCATAAGAGGCCGACCGCGCCGCCGGCAGGCAGGTCGGCAAACATCATGGTGACAACCCCGAACAAGGAGGCGGGCCACTGGGCACGGAAATAGGCAAGCAGGCTGTTTTTATCTTTCTTCTCGGTTTCCGCCGCCGTGGTCCACTCCAGAAGGCCCTTGTGGGAGATGATCTGACGCCACAGGGAGCGGGCGATGGCCGAAATGCAGGTGGCCGCCTGGGCGGGCAGCAGAAGAAGCTGCACCAGAGTCTGAACGATCACCCCTCCCGGTCCCGCGATCACCGTGGAGTGGTACCGTTCCCGGAGCCCGCGGCCCCCACGCATGGCGGTGTCCGCTCCGGAAAGCAGAAGATTGGAAAGAGCCGCGAGGATGGCGGCGGTGGATGCGGCGGCAAGAGCCGGACGCTTCAGGCACATCCCCAGCATCAGCGCGGCCAGGGTGACGATGGGGGAAATGCTGCGGCGCAGATTATCCAGGATTTTGAACCGGTCCACGGCGGAAAGAGGATTTTTTTCCTTCGCCCCGTTTTCCAGCCTCACGCGCCTGCCCAGCCAGGGCAGAAGCTGCCAGTCCCCGCGTACCCAGCGGTGGAGGCGCGAAAAGTAAGCGGTGACCCGTTGGGGGTAGCCGTCGGTGAGCTCCACGTCGCCCAGGAGGCCCGCTTTAAGGTAAGCCCCTTCCAGCAGGTCGTGAGACAGGACGGTGTTCTGGGGAAACCGCCTGTCCAGGCAGGATAAGAAAGCGTCAATATCAAAAATGCCTTTGCCGGTATAGGTGCCCCGGTCAAAGAGGTCATGATACACATCACTGGAAGCCGAACCGTAAGGGTCCACGCCGCCCTGTCCGGCAAAGATGCGCGAGAAATGCGAGCGGTTTGCCGCCTGCAGCTCGACCCCCACCCTCGGCTGGAGCAGTCCGTATCCGTCGGTCACTACCCGCGCTCGAGCATCTATTTTGGGGCGGTTCAAAGGATGGAGCATCGCCCCCACCATTTCACGGGCGGTACCTACGTTAAGGGAAGTGTCGCTGTCCAGCGTGATGAGATAGCGCATATCGGAAAGGCCCGCCGGATCCCCCGCGAGGATTCTCAGGTGGGTTCTGCGGCCTCTGAGCATACGGACCAGCTCGATGAGGGCGCCTCTCTTCCGCTCCCAGCCCCGGTAGCGTTCATCCCCCGGATGATACTGCGGCCTGCGGAAAAAAAGATAGAATCCGCCGCCGTAAGTCTTATTGAGAGCATCCACCCTCATTTTTACCGCGTCCATGTGCCGCGCCTGCGCGGAATTAAGAGGCGTCGTGCTGTCCGGCAGGTCGGCGAGCAGGCCGAACAGCAGGTTCGGACCCACCTCCCGGTTGGCCAGATGATAGCGCTCCAGGAGGGTCACCAGCTCACCCGACTTTTCATCGTCGGTGATAAGGCATGCGATGACGCAGAGGGTTTTTCCCTCTGGCGGGATTCCGTCCTTCAGCGCCAGCCGGTGGACCGGCCTCGGATGCACCAGCCGCACGGAGAGAAAATCCGCGCAGTTTTTCACAATATCGGAGACGGGAAATAGCAGAAGAAGGGTCACCCAGCCGCTGTGCAGGACCCCCCCCAGCAGGAAGGTGATGAACAGCGTGGCAAGCAAAAAGATGCCAAAAAAAAGGATGGGCGAAATGAGCGTTGCGGGTCTTCCCAGGGGGCGGGCAAAAAGAAAATGGCCCACATGGCGCTCCTCCCCCGCCCCGTTTTCCGAAAGGCGCAGTACCGTTTGGGCAACCTCTTCCTCGGTAAGACCGTACTTTCTTGCAAGGGTACATACCATGTGCCGGTAGCGCAGCCGTGAATCGTCGCTCATCTGGAGGTACACACCCGCAGGGTCTCTGGAAAGGAGCTGTTCCACCCGACTGGCCCCCTCCAGGACGTTTGACAAATCGGCGCTTCCCAGTAGTTTCAGGGCTGAGAAAACAGCGCAGAGCCGGTTGGCAAGCAGGTCCTCCTTCTTTTTCTCGGCCTCTCCCGCCGGCTGTGGCTCAATCTCTCCCGAGAGCTCAAAAAGGCGCTCCACCAGCGCCAGCTTGACCGCGCTCACCCAGAGCGAGAGTTCCTTTTCGGTGAGCGCCCTGCTCTTCTGCGCCCCCTCCAAAAACTGTGCGATATTCAATTGTGTAAGTTCAAACGGCGCGCGTACCAGAACGCGTGCCAATTCCATCAGATAAGGATTTCCGTTTGCTCCGCGCAGGAAGCCGCAGCCGCGGAAGGCGGACATCGCTTCCAGTCCCTCGCGCCGGGCGAGCCAGCTGTTGTCCAGCAGCCATTGAGCAGGCCGGGAGACGGCATCCGAGTACGTGAGCCGTGTCTCCGTTTCCTTGAGCCGCTTGAGCTGCGCTTTCAGCTGACGCCGAAGGCTTCCGCCTCCCGATTTTCCGTCCGCTTCAAAGACCGCGGCGCATTCGGCGGCATAAGAAAACGGTTCTCTCTCCTTCAAGGCATTTCTGCCCCCTCTCTTTTTTGCATGGAATCAAAAGACATTTTGCCCGCCGTACAGGGGAAATTATGCGTGTTATAAAAACGCGGGGCGATAACGCTTCCGCGTTATCGCCCCGCTTACACTTATATTCTAAAAATTCTATATTTCCAGCATCATGAGTTCCAGGCCCTGGCGCATGGCGTATGTAATGGTATACATGGTTCCGCCGAAAACCCCTCCGTATACCGCGATTACAAGAGAGGAGTTGTCCACCATATAGCGGTCCCTGCGCTGCATGCATTGACGGTCGTAATGATGCTGCACCATGGTTTCAAAATCGCACTGCCGGATCAGATTGTAATACCGCTCGCGGTCCCTTTCCTTCCACTGTACGGCCTGTTCCTCGCAGGGAATCGCCGCTTCCAAAGTGATGTCCTCAAAATTCTTTTGAAGCTCCAGAACGGTTTCGCAGAAGTACATGTCGGCTCCGTTCGCCATGCCACAGATAAAATGACGCATTCCTTTTTCATAGGCTTCTTTTACCGCGCCCGTCAGTCTGGTTTTAAGTTCGATGCACCGGGGGTCGTTCTCGTTTTCACCCCAGGGCAGCTTGCCCGGCCTGTGACCGGTAAAGCAGCAGGTGGCTTTTTTGTCCACGCACGCACACCTTCTTTCGTAACCGCTCCCAATACTTTTTTTCATTATACTATAGATCGGTTACCTCGTCAACTCAAATATCGAACATTTGTTTTTTGCGAGGAGGGCTTGCATTTTTTGAAATAATGTGTATAATAAATTCAGGACAACTGAATAAATGTCTTCAGGGCGGGGTGTAATTCCCCACCGGCGGTAAAGCCCGCGACTCGCAGTATAGTTTCTGCGACTGACCCGGTGAAACTCCGAGGCCGACAGTATAGTCTGGATGGAAGAAGATGTGTTATAGCATACGTATATGTATGTCATTTTTTGTGCACTCTCCTTATGCTTTTAACACCTGGAAGGCATTGCTTTTCAGGTGTTACTATGTGTGAGGGGAATTTTTGTTCCCCGAAAAGGAGTGCTTTTCTATGAATCCCCGTACCAAAAAGCTCGCTGTGATGGCCATGCTGGTAGCCCTCTCCGTGGTGCTCGTCTATCTCATTCACCTGCCCATCATTCCCTCCGCCTCGTTTCTGGAGTATGATCCTGCCGATATCCCTATCCTCATCGGCGCGTTTGCTTACGGTCCCTTGGCCGGCATCGTTCTCACAATCGCCGCCAGCGTGATCCAGGGCGTCACCGTCAGCTCCCAGAGCGGCATTTACGGCATTCTCATGCACATCATCGCCACCTCCACACTTGTCATCATTGCAAGCAGCATTTACCGCGTGAAGCACACCCGGAGCGGCGCCGTAGTCGGCCTTGCCTGCGGCACGGTTGCCATGGGCGGCATTATGATGGTCGCCAACCATTTCATCACGCCTTCCTTTATGGGCGCCCCTGTTGCGGTTGTGGACGCAATGCTGCTTCCCGCGATTTTACCCTTCAACCTGCTCAAAGCCGGGATGAATTCGGTTGCTACCTTCCTGGTCTATAAACCGGTTTCCCGTTACATTATCCACGGAGAACCCGCAAAGAGCGGCGCTCAAGCTAAAGAAGAGTTTCATTAAAATTTTTAGGTTCCGCATGGCAATTACCATGCGGAACTTTTTTTATCCAGCCCATTCCATAAAGTTATAAGGATTTGCCCCTTTACAATCTACTCTTCATAGATTAGAATTATTTATTAACAAGAACTCTTTTCCAAACACGGGAGGCATCAAAATGGACATCCGACAATTGCGATACTTTGTTATGGTATACGAAGAGATGAGCTTCACAAAAGCCGCTCGGCGTCTCTATGTCTCCCAGCCGACCCTCAGCAAGGCGATCAAAAGCATGGAACTGGAACTGGACGAACCGCTCTTTGACCGGGAAAGCTCCGAACTCCGCCTCACCGACGTGGGCGAGGCGCTGCTCGCCCGCGCACGGGTGATACTCAAAGAATTTGACGGGATTAACGCCACCGCTCTGAACCTCAAAAATCTTCAGTCCGGCCGTGTTGCCATCGCCCTGCTCCCCATCATCAGCACCCTCTACTTCACCGAAGTCATCGACGACTTCAAACGCCACTACCCGGGTATTACGGTAACCGTGCGCGAAATTGACGCGGCGAAGGTTATTCCCGCGGTGGAGGACGAGACCTTTGACCTGGGCATCGGCATCCAGCCCATCACCGCTCCCGATCTGATTGTGAGGCCGCTGTGCTATGAGCAGATCGTCGCCGTTATGAAGCGGGATAACCCGTTGGCACAGAAGGAGAGCATTACCTTTTCCGACCTGCGCCACCAGCCACTGAATCTCTTTTCCGAGGGCTTTTTCCTCAATATGCAAACTTTGAAGAAATGCCGTGAGCTCGGCTTTGAGCCGACCGTGAACGTCACAAGCTCCCAGTGGGAATTTCTCACGCTCATCGCGCGCACGGGCAACGGCATTTCCATCCTTCCTCTGCCGGTGCTCCCGCCCCTGCCGGACGACATGTGCTGGCGCTCCTTTGAGCCCAAGTATTCCTGGGATATTGCGATCTTCTGGAAAATGAACCACACGCTGTCCTACGCGGCCAGAGCTTTTGTTGAGCGTACGGAGCATTTGTTCACCCGCGGCTTCCCGATCAACGCCCGGAAGGACCTCTTCAACAATAAATAAAAGGTTTTCTAATTGACATGACCGCACCCGAATGCCCGTACAATGGACATGGGGGTGCGGTTTCTTGTTTGTCCTTTTCTTTTTCATTCTCATGCTCGGCGTTATGGCGGTGAACGGTCTTACCGACGCGCCCAACGCCATCGCGACGGCGGTTGCCACCGGGGCCCTTCCCTTTCGCCGAGCCGCCTGTCTTGCCGCCTTCTGCGAGTTTCTGGGCGTTTTGGTTATGACCTCCCTCGCGCCTGAGGTCGCCCATACGCTTTTCAGCCTCTCCGATTTTGGTTCCGATAGGGAAAATGCTCTTATCGCGCTTACCGCCGCGCTCTGCGCCGTAATTCTGTGGTCTTGCGCCGCATGGCGTTTCGGCATTCCCACCAGTGAGAGCCACGCCCTGGCTGCGGGAGTATCGGGGGCGGCGGTAGCCATACGGGGGGATTTTTCTGCTCTGAGTGAGGATGCCTGGCTGAAAGTTCTCGTGGGTCTGCTTCTTTCTACGCTGATGGGTTATCTGGCGGGGCGTTTTTTTGCT
The DNA here is from genome assembly GCA_023459875.1 of Bacillota bacterium. Lineage (GTDB taxonomy): Bacteria > Bacillota > Clostridia > Oscillospirales > Oscillospiraceae > JAEWRY01. The sequence continues at coordinate 181,177 of JAEWRY010000024.1, read as the reverse complement.
CTTCTGCTCCGCTTTCTGACAAAAGGAAAGGCCGGATACCGGACTTTTTACCGGGCACAGATCGGCGGCGCGGCCGTCATGGCCTTTGCCCACGGGGCTCAGGACGGCCAGAAGTTTATGGGAATTCTTCTTCTGGGGTTCTCGCTGGCATCCGGCGGGCACAAGCCGGAGATCTTCTACGTTCCCCTGTGGATCATGCTGGTCTGCGCCGCGGCCATCTCTCTGGGTACCTTTATTGGCGGCAGGCGGATCGTGGAAACGGTGGGGTCCCGCATGACGCCGCTGGGGCCGCGGCAGGGGCTCGCCTCAGACCTTGCGGGCGGAGCCTGCCTGCTTCTCGCTTCCCTATTCGGCCTGCCAGTCTCCACCACCCACACCAAAACCAGCGCCATTCTCGGCGCGGGCATGACGGATACTCCCGGAAAGGTAAACGGTTTTGTCGTAAAATCCATACTTCTTACCTGGCTGTTAACCTTTCCCGGCTGCGCGCTCTTAGGGTATGGATTTACCGCCCTTTTTCTTTCCGTTTTCAGATGACAAAGGGGGGAAAACGGTGTAAAATATATCAACTATATTTTTTACTAAGGAGTTTCGCCATGGCCATTACCTATATCGTGAGCCCTTCTACCGATCCCGCGTTCAATTTAGCGCTGGAGGAATACGTTTTTAAAAGCCTTCCCAGGGACAAAACTTATTTTATGCTCTGGCAGAACGATAACGCCATTATCGTCGGCCGGCATCAGAATACGGCGGAGGAGGTAAACGCCGCCTATGTGAGCGAGCATAACATCAAGGTGGTGCGCCGTCTTTCCGGCGGCGGCGCTGTCTATCATGATCTCGGCAACCTCAACTACACCTTCATTGCCGACGCCAAGGACGCCCAGGTCATCGATCTGCAGCTCTTCTGCCTGCCCCTCATCCGCGCTCTGGAAAAGCTGGGCGTTCATGCCGAGATGCTGGGCCGGAACGATATCGTCATCGACGGCAAAAAATTCTCCGGCAACTCCCAGTATATTATGGACAACCGGGTCATGCACCACGGCACCATTCTCTTCGACTCCGACCTCTCTGTTCTGTCCGAAGCTCTGAAAGCCGACCCGGAGAAGTTCGAATCCAAAGGGGTTAAGTCGGTCCGCAACCGGGTAACCAACCTTCGCCCGTATCTGCCCGAGGGCACTACCCTCAAACAGTTCAGGGAAGCCCTTCTTACCAACATGACCCAGGGTGAGGAACTGGAGACCTATACCCTCTCCCCGGCTGACCTGATGGGAGTTCAAAAAATCCGCCAGGGACGGTATGAGCTGTGGGACTGGAATTACGGCGTTTCTCCCGATTATACTGTACTCAGGTCAAAGCGCTTTACCTCCTGCGGTCTCGTGGAGCTTCGCATCCAGGTGGAGGAAGGCCGCATTGCGAACTTCGCGGTCTTTGGGGACTTTATCGGAAACGGGGATGCCGCCGAGCTGGCCGCCGAGCTGAAAGGCTGCCGTATGGAGCGCCGGGCCCTCACCGCCGTACTGGAATTGATTCCGGTCAGTTGGTACTTCTTCGACGTTTCCTGGGAGGAACTGGTTGATTTGATTTTACTCTAAACAAAACCTTCCGCCCGGCTTTGGAGCCGGGCGGAAGGTTTTGTTTTACATCGTTTTAAAAAAAGAAACCCAGATACCAGTTTAAGATAGCCTGTCCGAAGAGCAGCGTGACCAGAGTTCCTCCGGCGATGGCGGGCCCGAACGGGATTGCCGCCGGGTCATCATCCGTCTGTCTGGCTTTTTTTCCGGCGAGTCCGAAAACGATCCCGATCACACAGGACAAGATCAGATTCATTAAATTAAGGGGCAAGCCAAGATAGAGTCCGGCCACGAAGAAAAGCTTGATGTCGCCTCCGCCCATGGTCTCCCGGCCCATGATCTTATCGGCCGCAAGCACCAGAAGGAGCATCGGAAGCGCAATGCCCGCCCCGCCGATGAGTCCCCGTCCCACATCGGTAAGGAGTTCATGGGAAACAAAAGGCAGCGTGACGAGCCACCACGCTCCCGCCGCAATCAGAAGAGAATCCGGAATAATCTTTTCTTCCAGGTCAACGAGAGACAGCGCCAGCAATAGAACGGCAAGCACAAGAAACCGAATGGCGGGAAGACTCACGTCATATCGCGCGACTATGGCAACAAAAACGCATGCCGTAATCAGCTCCGTCATGGGATACCGTAGAGAGATTTTCACCCCACAGTAGCGGCAGCGCCCCTTGAGCGCAAGGTAGCTTGCAAGAGGGACCAGGTCCCACGGAGCCAACGTATGGTTGCAGACGGCACAGTGGCTGCGGCCCTTGAGAACCGACTCTCCGTGGGTCATTCGCCAGGCCATGCAGTTTAAAAAGCTGCCCGCCACCAACCCGAAAAGCGCCGTAACGCAAAGGATAAAGGCGGTAAAACCGGGGGTAAGATGTAACATGGACGCAGTCTCCTTGTCGCGGCTGTTGCCTCAATTCTTCGGTGCCGGCCGGCCCGGCGGATGGGATGCGCGGTGGGCGGCGGTTTCTACTCGTTCCAGATGTGGACCATTCCCGAGTCCTGGGCGTGCTTGAGCAGGATCAGAAGCAGGGGGAAAATAAACATACCGGGAATCCCCAGAACGTGCAGGCCCAGATACATGAAAACAAGGGTGACGAGGGGTGGCAGCCCGATCCGTTTGCCGATGAGCCTGGGCTCCAGAATATTGCGTATCACGGTAATAATAATGTACAGCAGCAGAATCCCCACGCCGTGGCCGGTGTCTCCGCCGAGCAGGCTCATGAGCCCCCAGGGGATCAGTATGGTGCCGGTTCCCAGTACTGGCATGATATCCACCACCGCGATGAGCGCGGCCAGAATAACGGCGTAATCGATCCGGAGCAGGGTAAGGCCCAGGGCCAGCTGGCAGAAGGTAAAGAACATGAGAAGCAGATAGGAGCTGATCATTTTGCGCAGGGTGACGGCAAAAGTGATCCAGGTATCCCCCACAAGTCCTTTGTATTTTTCCGGGACCTGCCGCTTGATGAATCCCTTTATGGTGTCAAGCTGGGAGCAGATAAAGAAGGTCGCCACAATGGTGATGATGAGGCTGACCAGCGCGCCGGGCAAAGCCGCGGCCTGATTGGCAAGCAAGGCAAGCACGGTGGCGGAAATCTGCCCGACCTGTCCCTGCATTTTTATCACAATATCGTGAAGGGCACTGCGGATCTGCATCTCCCAATCGGGAGGCAGGAAAGAGATAATGTACTCCAGTTTTTCGTTGACGGTGTTCACCACGTTTGGAAGTACCTTCTGGAACCAGTCGGGCAGGCCGCTTGCAAAAGAGGTGATTTCATTGATCCCCGCAACCGTAAGGAAAATGAAGAGGAAGAGCAGCAGCACAATCAAAATCGTTGTGACGAGAGGCGCAACAAAACGGCGCTGAAGCCCCGTATGCCGTAAAAGCCATCCTACCAGCGGCTGCAAAAAGAGTGCCAGAATAAAGCCCACCACAAAGGGCATCAGCCACACGAGCAGGTACTTGAGGATAAAATAAATGAGCGCACATAGAATCGCTATGTATAGCACGTTTATGATAAACTGTTTCTTGTCCTGTTGAGACAACATTTTAACCTCCCTTCTTTATTCTTTCATCATATGGCTTTTTAAGGGAAATAGCAAGCAAAAACTTGGTTGCCCAAATCTGCCGAAAAAACCAAATATTAAGAAACATATAACAATCTTTGCATATTCTTAATTCTTTATTTAAACAATTTCCATAACTAGGCGAAATATTTGTAACAATGTACTGAAAGTTAAAAATACTCCTTTTTCTTTTCGTTCAAATTGTAAAAATGGTTTTCAAATCCCCCGAATACCTTGAAAAACCTAGCAAATGTGCTAAAATAAATTTGATGAGGGATCCGTCTTAACGGCGGATATAACAACAAAGGAGTTGGAATTTTTGGAAAATTATTTTTGGATCGGGCTGGTGGGCGCCTTATGCGCGTTGCTCTTTGCCTATACAAAGAGCCGTAAGGTGCTTTCATTTTCTGAGGGAACGCCTGTCATGCAGAAAATCGCCGCCGCGATCCGCGAGGGTGCTAACGCTTATCTGAAGCGCCAATACACCACCGTTGCTAAATTCTATGTCGTAATGGTCATTATCCTTGGTGTTCTGGCCCTGCTCGGTTACGTGTCTCCGTTTATGCCCTTCGCTTTCCTGACCGGCGGCTGCTACTCGGGACTTGCCGGCTTCATCGGAATGAAAAACGCGACCAACAGTAACGCGCGCACCGCTCAGGCTGCTCATGAAGGACTCAACCGGGGTCTCAGCGTGGCTTTCTCCTCCGGCGCCGTTATGGGCTTCACCGTGGTCGGTCTCGGCCTTCTGGACGTCTCCTTGTGGTTTATGATTCTGAAATATATCTTCCATCTTCCCTTTGACGAAATTGCGCAGACCATGGTTATGTTTGGCATGGGCGCTTCCTCCCTGGCTCTCTTCGCCCGCGTGGGCGGCGGCATCTTTACCAAGGCTGCCGATGTCGGCGCCGACCTGGTCGGCAAGGTTGAAGCCGGTATTCCTGAAGACGACCCCCGCAACCCCGCCGTTATCGCCGACAATGTGGGCGACAACGTGGGCGATGTAGCCGGTATGGGCGCCGACCTTTATGAATCCTACGTCGGTTCCATTCTGGCGAGCTTTGCTCTCGGCACCACCGCATACGGCGCTTCCGGCCGCGGCTGGAACGCAATGCTTCTGCCCCTTGCCATCGCCGTTCTGGGCGTCATCTGCTCCATCATCGGCACTTTCTTCATCCGCACCGGTGAGGAGGCCAGTCAGAAAGCCCTTCTCAAGACTCTCCGCACCGGAACTTATATTGCTGCCGGCGCAACGGCTATTCTGGCGGCTCCCCTCACTTACTTCATCCTCGGCAACATGGGAGTCTATGTCGCCATTCTCTCCGGCCTCATCGGCGGCTGCGCCATCGGCTACATTACCGAATATTTCACTTCCGACACTTATAAGCCCACCCAGGATCTGGCCGACGCCACTGAAACCGGTGCCGCCACGACCATCATCGGGGGACTTTCTCTGGGTATGAAATCCACCGCTGTGCCTATCGTTATTATCTGCATCGCTGTTATCGTCTCCTTTGTCGCCGCCGGCGGCTCCCTTTCCACCAACTCCGCCAGCTACGCTTCCTCCTTCAGCATGGGGCTTTACGGCATCGGTATCGCAGCCGTCGGAATGCTCTCCACCCTCGGCATTACCCTCGCAACCGACGCTTACGGTCCCGTGGCCGACAACGCCGGCGGCATCGCCGAGATGAGCGGCCTGGGCGAAGAAGTCCGTGAGCGCACCGACGCCCTGGACTCCCTGGGCAATACCACCGCCGCCACCGGCAAAGGCTTTGCCATCGGCTCTGCCGGCTTGACCGCGCTGGCCCTCATCGTCTCCTATGTGGATATCGTTAAAACAAAGCTCACCGCGCTCAACGGCTCCGTCCTTGATCTTTCCATCACAAACCCCGCGGTCCTCGTCGGAGTTTTCCTGGGCGCGATGCTGACCTTTACCTTCTCCGCTCTTACCATGAGCGCCGTGCAGCGCGCCGCCCAGTCCATCGTGGTGGAGGTCCGCCGTCAGTTCCGTGAGATTGCCGGTATCATGGACGGCACCGGAGATCCCGACTACGCCACCTGCGTCGACCTTTGCACCCGCGGCGCGCTGAAGGAAATGGTTATCCCCACCCTGCTTGCCGTCATTATTCCGGTCGGGACCGGCCTCATTCTGAGCGCCGAGGGCGTTGTCGGTCTGCTTTGCGGCGTCACTGTCACCGGCTTTGTCATGGCCGTGTTTATGGCCAACGCCGGCGGCGCCTGGGACAACGCGAAAAAGTACATTGAAGGCGGAAAACACGGCGGTAAGGGCTCGGACTGCCACAAGGCGGCCGTCATCGGCGATACCGTCGGCGATCCTTTCAAGGATACTTCGGGTCCCTCCCTCAATATCCTCATCAAGCTCTGTTCCACTGTTTCCATCGTGTTTGCAAGCGTTATCGTCCATTTCCATCTCCTCTGATTCAGTCTTTCAGCGGGGGCCTTGCAATTGTGCTGCAAGGTCCCCGTTTTATATTACGGCGTGCAGGGTTCCCCGGATTTGCTTATCGTTGACTTTTTCTTCCCCCTAATTTATACTAAATCAAGCTAAACTTTATATTACGGGGAGGCCTTTCACTTGAAGACGGATCGTATGGTTAGATTGGCGGCTTTCGCGGTGGCAGGCGCGTTCTGGGCGGTCGGAGAATACGCCTATTCCATGTCGCTGAAGCCTTCCCGTCATTCCAAAGACAATCCGGAGCTGTTCTCCAACCCCACACGGGAATCCCGGCAGCTTCTGATCGAAGCCAGAGGCTGGCTCACGGCCCAGCCCGGTTATTATGAGACAAGCAATACCTCACGCGACGGGCTTCCCCTGTTTGCCCGGGTGCTGAGCAGCCCCGCCCACCGCTGGGTCATCTGCGTCCATGGATATGGGGACACAAGTCTGTCCATGGCTCTCTACGCCCGCCATTACCGTGAGGCAGGATGGAATGTTCTCCTGCCCGATCTGCGCGGCCACGGCAGGAGCGGCGGAGATTACGTGGGGATGGGATATATGGACCGTCTGGATATCCTTGATTGGGTCAATTGGCTCATTTCTTTCGATCCACAGGCAGAAATCGTTCTCCACGGTATTTCCATGGGTGCCTGGGCGGTTCTCATGGCCGCGAGCGAAAAAGGGCTCCCCGAGAGTGTGAAGGCTGTTGTTTCCGATTCCGCGTTTACCTCCATGGAAGCAATGCTTACACATCTCACCGATCATGGAAAGAAGCTGAATCTTCCCGTCAGCCTTCCCTTCCCCTTCATTTTATACGCTCTGGACGCCGTCGCCCGGGTTCGGGCCGGTTATTCCGTCCTTAAGGTTTCCCCTGTGAAATGGATCGTCAATTGCGGTGTCCCCGTTCTCCTCATCCACGGCACGGATGATCACTATGCCCCTTTCCGCATGCTCGGCGAGTTATTCACCGCTGCCCCTTTCCCCAAGCGGCAGCTTCTGGTGGAGGGCGCCAGACACGTTGAATCGGTCACCACCAATCCCACGCTTTACTGGGGCACTGTGGACTCATTTTTAGCCCCCTATCTTATCAATGAATAATCAGGACAGGATGTCAAATATGATTACTTTAACAAAAGGCGGCGTTTCCTACCGCGGCGGTTCCTTCACACCTGCCTCAAATGCGCGGGAAGGCCGCGAGAACACCATCTCCTACCGCATTCTGAAAGCCCACAACACTTCCGGCGATATGACCCGTCTGGCCCTACGCTTTGACTCCATGGCGTCTCACGACATTACTTATGTGGGCATAATCCAGACGGCAAGGGCCTCGGGGCTTAAGTCCTTCCCCATTCCCTACGTCCTCACTAACTGCCATAATTCCCTGTGCGCGGTCGGGGGAACCATCAACGAGGACGACCACGTTTTCGGCCTTTCCGCCGCTAAAAAATACGGCGGCGAGTTCGTCCCAGCCCATCAGGCGGTCATCCACGCCTATATGAGGGAACGCTACGCCGCGCCGGGTAAAATGATCCTCGGCTCCGACTCCCACACCCGTTACGGCGCGTTCGGCTGCATGGCCATCGGGGAGGGCGGCCCGGAGCTTGCCCGCCAGTTGCTTCTCAAGACCTACGACGTCGTCTATCCGCCTGTGATCGCCGTTCATCTCACCGGCGCCCCCCGGCCCGGCGTCGGCCCTCAGGACGTTGCTCTGGCCCTCATCGCCGCCACCTTCTCAAACGGCATGGTGAAAAATGCGGTGATGGAATTTTTCGGTCCCGGCGTCTCCTCCCTTTCGCTTGATTACCGCAGCGGCATCGACGTTATGACCACCGAAACCGCCTGCCTCTCCTCCGTCTGGCAGACAGACGAGGCGGTGAAACGCGCGCTGGCGGCCTTCGGCCGGGGCGGCTCCTACGAAAAGCTGGAGCCTCTTGAGGGTGCCTTTTACGACGGGCTTGTGGAAGTGGATCTATCCAAGATCGAGCCGATGATCGCCCTGCCCTTCCATCCGTCCAACGCCTACTCCATCCGCGAATTCAAGGCGAATATGGCCGACCTGCTCCACGAAGTGGACCGCAGCGCCATGTCTCAGCTTGAGCTCAGAACGCCTCCCGCCTCTCTCACGCGGAAAATAAAAGACGGTAAATTTATGGTGGACCAGGCGGTAATCGCCGGCTGTTCGGGCGGTACCTGGCAGAACCTCAGGCGAGCCGCCGAAATTCTCAAGGGCTGTCCCGTCGGCTCCGGCGATTTCTGGCTCTCCTGCTACCCCGCAAGCCAGCCCATTATGATGGAGCTGACCCGCGGCGGCGAGATCGCCTCTCTCATGACGGCAGGCGTCTCCGTGCGCTCCTGCTTCTGCGGGCCCTGCTTCGGAGCGGGCGACGTTCCCGCCAACGGCGGCTTCTCCATCCGCCATTCCACCCGAAATTTCCCCAACCGCGAGGGTTCCAGGCCCGCCGACGGTCAGGTTTCTTATGTGGCGCTCATGGATGCCAGATCCATCGCTGCGACTGCCCGCAGCGGCGGTGTTCTCACTGCCGCCGACGAGCTGCCCGGCGTTCCCTCAGACAGCGCGGAGGAAGCGTGGAACTACGACGATTCTTCCTATAAGGCCCGCGTCTACTTCGGCGTCGGCAAGCCGCAGCCGGAGACCCATCTCGTCTTCGGGCCCAACATCGCCGACTGGCCGGCTCAGATCCCCATGACCGATGATCTGCTGCTCACGGTAGCCGCCGCCATCTATGACAGCGTCACCACCACTGACGAGCTGATCCCCTCCGGCGAGACCTCCTCCTACCGCTCCAACCCCGTCAAACTGGCCGAGTTCACCCTTTCCCGTAAGGACCCCAATTACGTACCCCGCGCCAAGGAAATCCGCTCTGTGGAGCTGCTGCGCCGTGAAAACCCCACCCATCCCGCCGTTCAGGAGGTCCTCATGGGCTTCGACGGCTCCCGCACTGGTCTGGGCAGCCTCGTGATGGCGCTTAAGCCCGGCGACGGCTCTGCCCGGGAGCAGGCGGCCGCCTGTCAGCGAGTCCTCGGCGGCGTTGCCAACCTGGCCGAGGAATACGCCACCAAGCGCTATCGCTCCAATGTGGTCAACTGGGGCATGCTCCCCTTCACGGCGGAAAACCTGCGTGAGCTGAACATCCGTCCCGGCGACCGGCTCTATATCCAGGGTATCCGGGAGGTTCTCCTGTCCGACGAGGAATGTGTGGAAGCGATACTCATTAAGGGCAGCACCCACATCGCCCTAACCCTTTGGCTTCCCGCTCTCACCCGTGAAGAACGCGATATCCTGCTGGCGGGTAATCTCATTAATTACTACGCTAAATAATGTCCACTGAACAAGTGCGTTTTCGAATCGCATTTGCCGAATGGACAAGAGTTGTCCTTTCGGGCGGCAAAATAACAGTAACGAGGCAGGACTATGTGTCCTGCCTCGTTACACATAATGGAATGAACCGCTTGGCGCGGTTTTTCGATAAAAGGGTCACTGCCTGCGCTTCCGAAAAAAATGTCCGGCAGTCATAATGACTGCCGGACATCTCTTTATTCTTCGTCTTTACCGCTGCAGCCTTCGCAGCCGCAGTCGCATCCGTCGGAGAGATCCAGAGTGAACTTTTCTTTGCAGTTGGGGCACTGAATGGTACCTTCCTTGAGTACGTCCTCGTCGACGACAAGAGTCTCATCGCAGTTGGGGCACTTCACTTCAAAGTAATCGTCGTCCTCTTCTTCGTCAGCTTCTTCGTCTTCCTCGTCTTCCTCTTCGTCTTCATCCAGCAGGTAGTCTTCCACATCGGACAAATCGTCGGAAACGGCATCCAGCTCCTCGCCCAGACTCTCGACGCTCTCCTCCAGATCCTCGATGGAGAGACCGACTTCCTCCAAAATACCAACGATAACGGATATGAGCTTGCCCTCTTTGGATTTTTCGGTGTCGATATTAAGGCCTTCGCTCAGGCCCTTCAGGTAGGCAACCTTCTCGGAAATAGTCATTTTAAATCTCCTTTTTTGTTGTGGGTGGCTTATGCCTTGCAGCGTTCAAGATACTCGCCTGTTCTGGTGTCGATCTTGATCTTGTCTCCGGGATTGATGAAAAGGGGCACTTTGATTTCGGTGCCGGTCTCCAGAGTTGCAGGCTTGGTCACGTTGGTGGCGGTATCGCCCTTAAAGCCGGGATCGGTCTGGGTAACTTCGAGTTCCACAAAGGTAGGCGGCTCAAGGCCAAAGACCTTGCCCTTGTAACTCATCACCTTACAGGTCATGTTCTCTTTGACGAAGCGGAACGCGTCCCCCAGATACTCTCGGTTGATGGGGAGCATGTCAAAAGTTTCGTTGTCCATGAAATAATAAAGGTCACCGTCGTTGTAGCTGTAAACCATGTCCTTCTTTTCCACATAGGCATTTTCGAACTTGGCGGTAGGGTTAAAAGAAGTCTCGGTCACGCCGCCGGTAATGACATTTCTCATTTTTGTGCGCACAAAGGCAGCGCCTTTGCCGGGCTTCACGTGCTGGAATTCGATTACCTGCATTACGTTGCCGTCCATCTCAAAAGTAACGCCGTTACGAAATTCACTGGCAGAGATCATGGGTATTCATCCTCCCATATTGTATAAGTATAACAAAAGCAATATAGCTAAGATAGTTTACCCCATTTTTTTCTTTTTTGCAAGAGGTTTGGGCGATTTGTCCAGTCAAATTTCATAATAAAAAAGAAGATTCGCTCTTGCATCTTCTCTCCGGGTGTGGTATTATATTCTGCGTTGGGCAAAAAGTATCCGGGTGTGGCGAAGTTTGGTATCGCGCTTGAATGGGGTTCAAGAGGCCGCTGGTTCGAATCCAGTCACTCGGACCAAGAAATCCTAGAACTGTAACGGTTCTAGGATTTCTTTTTTGCCATTAATCCTTAATAAAACTGTAAAGTATTCTCCTACTACACATGCAACTACACACGCAAAAGGCCCGGAATCCGGTTGTGCAGGAATCCGAGCCTTTTGTTTTCTCTTCCTAGCGATTCAGTAATCTATCTAATATCTAAGAATTCTTTTAAGAAACGATGATCTGCGGTAAAAATCACAGATCATCGTTTTTGGATTATTGTTAATTAACCGCCAGCTTGACAAACCGCTGGATAATGGCGGCTACTTCCGCGCGGGTTACCCTTTCCGTCTGTGCGAAACTGCTGCCGGTTCGCCCGGCAACAATGCCTGTTTCCTGGCAGTACAGCGCCGCATCCTCCGCCCAGGTGACGATGCCTGATGCATCGGAATATCCAAGCGTCGCATCGGGGAATGTGCTGGTGGATAGTTTAATAAATTCGGCGAACCGGTAGAGCATAGCAGCCATTTCCTGACGGGTCACCTGTCGGTCGGGCTGGAACAGTCCGCCTCCCACGCCTAATACCGTTTTTCGCCGCCCAGTTCACATACTTTCCGTAGTAATCGTCATAATTGCAGTCGATGAATGCACGGGTATCAGAAATGCTGCTCTCACCATAGCTCCGCTCATATAGTCGGCCGATGACCGTGGAAAACATGGCGCGCGTCATGCCCGTGTCGGGCGAGAATACGTTCATGCGTAAGCGGGAAGCTTTTTGCCGCCGACTTTGTAATTGTTCCACACAGCGGGAACTTCGGCATAAATATCAGGAGAGGGATCGTCTTTAGGATCGGCACGCTTCTCCCAGTAAAATGCCCACTTGCCGCTGAGCGTAACGGTGCCCTGCTCTCAAAGTCCAGCCTGACAGATCCATTATGCCGTTATCAGCCTTCTGCGCACCGCCTACTTAGAAAAAATTAGAATCCCCTTACGCTGCATATAACGTTACCCCCACGTTCAGGGCGATGGCTGCCGAATTGACAGCTGCCGCCCTTTTATACAGCATCCCAGATAGAGCTGTGTCTGGCTTAATTATAAAATAAGCTGCTCCGTTGGCAGAAACACTCGAAACAAGCCGCTTTTGATCAATTTCATGTTTCTTCCATTCCTTGCTACTATGAAAAAATGTGATTATATGAAGATTTGCAATTGTTAATTCTTTAACCTTGATAATCCGGAATATTTCATATAATATATTATTTGTTAAAGGAGTGTTTTGGCGATATTTATACAAACGGTGTGTAAAGTACTTCAGCAAAGATGAATCGGAACCTGCAGCCAGCACACCGAATACTTATAGTAGGAGATGAAATATGGAATTTATACATACCATTTTGGTAGAAATGGTTAATTACGCCATTCTTTTTTTTGAGTTCATAGGGGTATTTGTTATTGTCATTTCGGGCATTCGCGGAGCAATCAACCTTTTCAATAAGGATCCCAGGACAAAATTATATCTGGCGCAGGGTATGTCCGTAGGACTGGAATTTAAATTAGGCAGTGAGATTCTCAGAACGGTTATCGTGCGTGAATGGTCCGAAATAGCACTTGTCGCCGGAATCATTTTGCTCAGAGCCGCCCTTACCTTCCTTATCCACTGGGGAATAAAATGTGAGGAAAATGAAATTGAAAAGGAAAAGAAAATAGAAAAAGAAATTGAATTGGAATTCCAAAAAGAATTTCAAACGGATAAGGAACTGTTAATCAATAATTGAACAAAGGAATTATAGCTTAAATATGCTCTTTTAACAAAAAATGCGACTCTTCAGATCTAACCGGCCTGAAAGCCTTGAAAATATGGGGCTGAATGTAATAAAAAATGAGTAAGTATAATATGATTGCGTACGGTGGCGTTCCGGCAGCCGCTGATACGATTCTATCCGCCCGGACAAGATAAAATCCTGTAGTCGTTAAGACAGCAGGATTTTTTCTTTTTCTTCAACGAAAATTTGCTGCTTTCTCTGGAATCGCGCGGTAGTTTTATAATTGTCAGTTCTTGTAATTCATACGGACGCTGAAAAGGAATTTATGCCGCACCGGTTCTTGCTTTTTTAAAATTACTGGACTAATATATGGGTAGCGCAGTTCCGGTTGTGGATACAGCCAAAATCACATAAAGGGACAGATGGAAATGAACATACTGGTGACGGTAAATTCCAACTACATTCTCCCTCTGAAGGTCATGCTGAAATCTTTATTTATGAGTAATGCCGGAGAACGCTTTGATATTTACCTTCTCTATACAGATGTAAAGGAAAATGAAATACAGGATCTCCGGCAGTATATCGATGCATGCGGTCATTCCTTTTACGGGATTAAAATTCAGGATGAATTCAGCAGCGCCCCGGTTATTTTTCACTATACCAAAGAAATGTATTACCGGTTGCTGGCCTATGAATTTTTGCCCGGCACGCTCGACGGGATTTTGTATCTGGATCCGGACATTCTCGTGCTCAACCCGATCAAGGCTCTATATGACATGGACATGGAACACTATCTGTTCGCAGCGGCTTATCATAATATTCCCGCCGTTAAGGAGGTAAACCGGCTGCGGCTTACCCCATATGACATCGAGGAATATTACAATTCCGGCGTTCTGCTTCTGAATTTGGAACTTCAGAGACGGAATATGAGTGAAGAAGCCATCTTTCATTTCATAGAAAAAAACGAAACCAAGCTGATTATGCCGGACCAGGACATATTGAACGCTTTGTTTGCCAAGGAAATAAAACCGATTGACGAAAAACTGTATAACTACGACGCCCGCTATTATTATTACTACAAGGTAAGCAGCAACGGCTTGTGCGATATGGATTACGTCATTCATAACACGGTTTTTCTCCACTTCTGCGGCAAGAGAAAGCCATGGTTAAAGCAGTATAACGGAAAGTTTGACGCGCTTTATAAACACTATCAAAAAACAGCGTTGGGATAGTATATCTGAGTAATACACAAAGAAGCCTTGCAGCTGTCGCTGCAAGGCTTCTTTGTGCCGTTAATATTCTTTCCGTCAGGCTCTGCATTTCCGTTTGCTCTCATACATCAGCCTGTCGATCCGGTCGAGAACGGCCTCTTTTGTAAGTCCGAAGCCGCAATCAAACCGGTCGTAGCCCATACTGAGCTTAAGCTGATAAGGGCCGTTGTTCTGACAGTTATACTGTTCAACGTTATGATTGATTTTAGCGACGATGCGCTCAATATCCGGCACATCCTCGGAATCGAATATGATGACAAATTCATCTCCGCCGTAACGGGCGATAAATTTATCCTTCCCAATGCTTTTTTTCAAAATGGAGGCTGTACTGACCAGCGCCTGGTCTCCCATGGTGTGGCCAAGCTTGTCGTTGATGGTCTTAAACTCGTCGATATCAAGCATAATGCCGCTGATCGAACCGCCCCGCGCGTTTTTCTTAAGGCATCCGTCGAGATAGAGATCAAGAAGTCTGCGGTTATAGAGCCCTGTTAAATGATCTGTATAGAGCTGGTTATTCTGGATGTTGATATAGATAACCAAAATTGAAATAGCCATACAGGGCCATATAAGCGTGATTCCATAGAAAAATACCTGGACAAAGCCACCGACCAGCGGCGGGAGCGCAAAAAGCAGCAGAGAATAATATCTGCTTTTTTCAATTTTTTTTCTGTTTATGACAACAAACAGCTGCGCGTAAATAATACAGCCTAAATTGATCACCGCATAAATCCAGAAAAGAACGCCTCTGTGATAAAAATTGTTTTCATCAAAATAAAAGTACTGTCCGGAAAAACAGCTCATAATCGCCAGTACGGTATTGAGTATAAACGGTCCCGCCAGGAAGGCCGATGCTTTCATTGTTTCTCTTTCGTTGATACTGAACTGGTAACGGACATACAGGCACCATAAAACGCATGGAACGGCGCTGCAAATGTAGTAGAGCATATTCGTAATAATATTTACATTGCGGATAAAAACTCCGGGTATGCCGTCCAGTCCCCACTGCATCGTATCCAGGACAAGGAGAAGCGTATTGGCAACAATAAGGTAAAGAAACAGCTTCTGATCGAAAAGAAGCGTTTCATTCCGGCGGTATTTATTGATAAAAAGAACAAAAAGCATGAACAGAAAGAGTAAATTGATTTCAATATTGGCGTAATATGTCATTTCAGATTACCATTCTTTGCTTTTATTATTCTATCTATCATATCATTATTTATGTAAAATGTTAATATAAATATTAATAATTTACATAAATTTTATCTTCCCAGGAAAGGAAAATAACAGTAATTCTAATTATATGTTACATTTTCTTTGTATCCCATATTATTCTGTTACTTATTCCCATTCCATCATCCAAGGTCGCAAAAAGAGGAAACACATGACGGTAATAAAACATATAATGGAACGGCCACTATGGTGATATTATATCAATTTTATTAAAGAATAAAAGGAGCACTAATAATGCCTATCATAGATCAATATAACCTGAAAGCCAGTGTGCAGTTCCCGATAACCGGCACGGAAGAGGTCACTGAAAATTTACAGTTGACCGCAAGCACGGCATCGGCAGCAGGTGTTGTAACAGGTACAGTCACTTCAGGCGGTACACCAATTGAGGGTGCCACCGTGAAAATATTCGATGTCAACGACTACCCGATTGCGCACCAATTAACAAATCCCCAGGGGAAATATACGATTCCGGATGTCGTTGCGGGATCGTATAAAATCACAGCGACAAAATTCACGTATTTGACGCCTTCAACCATTCCGTTAACGGTTATTGCCAACCGTCCCACAACCGTCAACATCGAGCTGACCCTCGATCCGGATGCCAATAAAAATGCGCTTTATGGCATCATCAGGCAAGCGGTGGTCCTGACGCCGCTTGAAGGCGCGATCGTTAACATTTATCAAATCGCTGGCGGTGTCCAGACGCTGGCGTTGACAACGTTTACAAACAGCAGCGGACAGTATTTTGCCCCGAGGCTGGTCACGGGAGATTTTATCGCCGTCGCCAATAAAAGCGGTTATGAGCAGTCCGAAAGTGCAATTGTTACGTTGACCGGAACCGATATCGAGCCTCTTGATCTGAGTCTCCAGGTTAACACAGTGCAGAATGTGGGTACCGTCAGCGGAATTATTAACGACCAGACAACGCTGCTTCCGATTGCCAACGCGCTCGTTGCGCTGTATTCGGTTGTCGGAGGTTTTGAGACAATAGTTCAAATTACCAGGACAAACAACGGCGGAAGATATCTGTTCGGCAATGTCACCGTAGGTGAATATATCGTCAAGGCAATCGCACAGACTGACACACCCTGAGTTTAAGAAATTTGGTCTTATGGTTATAAGAGACATTTACCTGCTTCAGAGGTCCGAACAATTTAATCTTGGTCCAAGACAGGAAATGACTGTTGACCTTTCTCTTAAAAAAGTGCCAAAAGAGCCGTGCACCGTTCTGACGGGAAGTGTTACCGGGAAATGCGGGCAGATTGAAGGGGCAACAGTAAAAGTATTAGACATGAACAATAAGCCGATTGCGCATGCCGTTACCGACCATGAAGGAAATTATATTTTTGAAAACATTCTTCCGCCGGGTGAATATATAGTCATTGCAACGGCGGAGGGATATAAAGTCTCCAGAGTTTACAGACTCTTGCTGGAGTCAAGAAAACCGGTTTCAATATTCATCAGGCTTGAAGTTTCTGATTATTTAAATTTTGCATCTGTTTACGGCGTTGTGTATAATGAGGTCAATTTAGGGCTGGCGAATGCCAAAATTAAAATAACAAGTTACGACAAGCCTAAGATCTACGAAGCTTTTACGCAGACAAATGAAGACGGCGAATACCTGGTCTACGGCTTGAAGCCGGGAAAATACCGGATTACGGCGTTAATCGAGGGTTATATGCCGCCTGAAAAAATCTTATTTGAGTTGCTGCCGAACGAGATCACCTGCGTTAATCTGTTTTTGTACTCCGACGTGTCTTTACAAGACGGAACGATCAGCGGCAAAATAGACTATTATGACAAAGACGTGCCAGTCGTGGCACTATACAAAGTCAAGGCGAGCGGCCACATTCTTCTTGCGACGAAGGAAACAAACGAGAGCGGATTATATCTTTTCCCAAAGGTGAAGCCCGGAGAATACCTCGTTAAATCAAAAATGGAGACCGATTGTTTCACCGATTCTATCTGATAAGTTTACAGGGAACGCATATTCGCGTTTCCGCAAACAAAATTGTCGGCTAATAGGTCCGGCGAGAATGCTCAGAAAATGCACGGGGCGGTCTCAAAAAGCGGTCCGAAAAGCCTGATGTCCTGCGGCTTTTTTACCGCAGGACATCTTTTACAGGAATATAATTCAATACGAGTATTCGTAAGGACAAACTCAAAATCCTATCGTTAAGCTGATTCTTACAGTTGAATTATATCTAGGTTATAGCATAAAAAATCGTTTTCATAGAATGATTACCTTAAATCCTATGAAAACGATTTTGTTCGGAGTGTAATAGGACTTGGAGTAATTCAGTAATACCAATGGTTTGCATGCAGTCAGTAAGCAGTGTTTACACTCATCAACTATTTCTTGTTAACTTGGTTGCTATTGTTTTCAAATACTCATTTGATTCTTTAGTATGCTGACAAAGATCTTCAAGGGGAGAATCATAAATGATTGACCAATAATACTGCTTCAGATCAATATCTGCCCTGTCTGAATATTCACATTTGCTGTCAGAATACTGAATATCAATATGCAACAATTCTTTTCCTATTTGTTTTAGATTAAGATGGCTACCTATACAGACATACCAGCTCTGTCCGATACCCAAAGTAAAAGAGGAATGGTTCAACTTATCAATGCTTTCTTTAAAATGTTCGTCTTGAACATTATTTACAAAGGTATCAGCTACTTTTATCCTTACATCTTTGGCAATCCTTTTGCCGTGATTTTGTATATGTAAAACAATTAAGCCGCTTCGGATAAGTTCAAAGGTTACCGTTACATAGGCTCGATTTGCTTCCTCAAATTGTCGCTGAGATTCAGCTACTTGATCTCTTGTTGCTTTGGCAGACCGATAGTTAAAGATACAAATCACAATTGTAGCTATCACATAAACCAATGTTAGCAATGACATAACGAAACCTTGATTTTGGTTAAGCCAATAAATCATTCCTATTATCCCCAAAGCCTTATTTTGCACTAATCATACCATGTAATAGAATTTCTGTCACTTACTTTCTCTTCTGATCTTCTTTTCTTTATAGGACTGTTTCCCATAACCCTGGTTACCTTCAGGCATATCAAAAGACCGACGATTCAAAATCGTCGGTCTTTTGGTGGTCGGAGTGTCGGGATTCGAACCCGAGGCCTCTTGGTCCCGAACCAAGCGCGATACCAAGCTTCGCCACACCCCGGAAGCAACCTGCGCGTGCAACAGTCATTATTATAGTGTTATGACCGGGGATTGTCAAGGCTTTCGTGATCGTTCCGGATAAGTATCCGAGAAAACTCTGGGAACTTAAGTGCATCCTGTCGAATAGAATATTACAGGCCAACCAACCATCCATTCTGTCTGGAGGAATCCTTCCATGGAAAACGCTGAAATCCAAACAACGGATGCCACCAACAGCTATGATATCCTATTCTCAACGGAGAGCGGCCCGGGTCCGAGCCTGATAACGGTTGAAAGCAACGACGACGGCGTCGTCATCGACGCGGGGTCGGCAGTCCTTCAGCCGCCCGGACGGATCGTGGAGCTTTCGGTTACGGTACAGCATGTCTGCCCCGGCAGACGCGTAGCGCTGGCTGTGCTGCTCTGCGAACTGGATGAAAGCGGTCAGGAGTATCCTCGCGGTATAAAAACCCTGGTGATTCCCGCTCATGACGGGGACACCTGCCGGAACATCAAAGTGACCGGTATACAATTTGTCCTCCCGGAGGAACTGAGTGTCTCGGGCGGCAGCCCGGCGTTCCGAGCGGCAAAACGAAATTTCAAAGCCAAAATCATTGCAAATTTCATTGATTTTCACTGCTCCATACAGACGCAGGAGACAAATTCAGGCGGCACTCCCTTCGGGCCTACCTGCATTTGTTCATTATAATGCACAGTCGCGGCGGCCGCTTTTTTAGCGGCCACCGCGTTTTTATGTGAAGTGTGAGCGTTACTCCGACAGCTTCTTTTCCAGCGTCTCAAGCTGGGCGCTCAGCTCAACGGGGAGCTTGGCGCCAAATTTCCCGTAGAACTCTTTGATGCCCTGTACTTCGCCCTGCCAGACTTCTTTGTCCACGGTCAACAGTTCTTCGAGCGTTTGACTCGGCACGCCGGCCTCCTCCAGGTCGATGTCCTCCGGCCGCGGCAAATATCCGATGGCGGTCTCCCGCGCGGGGATTTCATCAAAGCAGCGCTTCAAAATCCACTCCAGCACCCGCAGGTTGTCGCCGAAGCCCGGCCAGAGGAACTCTCCCTCGCAGCTCGTACGGAACCAGTTGACGTTGAAGATCTTGGGAGGATTCTTTATCTTCTCCCCCATGTCCAGCCAGTGCTGCCAGTAGTCGCCCATGTGGTAGCCGCAGAAAGGCAGCATGGCCATGGGGTCCCGGCGCACCACGCCCACGGCGCCCGCCGCCGCGGCGGTAGTTTCGGACGCCATGATGGAGCCGACAAAGACGCCGTTTTTCCAGTCACGGGACTGGTAGACCAGCGGCGCCGTCCTGGCCCGGCGTCCGCCGAACACGATGGCGGTGATGGGCACCCCCCTTGGGCTCTCAAACTCGGGGGAAATGCAGGGGCAGTTCTTGGCGGGCGCGGTGAAGCGGGAGTTGGGGTGGGCGCCGGGCGCGGTTGCGGTAGCCGGGTCCCAGGGGTTCCCTTTCCAATCCACGGCGTGTTTGGGCGGGTTTTTGTCCAGCTTCTCCCACCAGACGGTATTATTATCCAGGTCGTGGACCACGTTGGTGAAGATGGTCCCCTGGCGGGTGGTGGCAAGGGCGTTGGGGTTGGAGAACTCATTGGTTCCGGGCGCGACGCCGAAAAAGCCGTATTCGGGATTCATCGCCCACAGGCGGCCGTCTTCGCCCACGCGCAGCCAGGCGATGTCGTCCCCCACGCACCAGACCTTCCAGCCCTTTTTTGCGTAATGCCTGGGCGGGATAAGCATGGCGAGGTTGGTCTTTCCGCAGGCCGAGGGGAAGGCGGCGGAAATATACCGCGTCTCCCCTTCCGGATTCTCGATGCCAAGGATCAGCATATGCTCGGCCATCCAGCCCTCCTGCTTCCCCAGGTAGGAGGCGATGCGCAGGGCAAAACACTTTTTGCCCAGGAGCACGTTTCCGCCGTAGCCGGAGTTCACGGACATAATGGTGTTGTCCTCGGGGAAATGGACGATATACCGGTTCTCCGGATCCAGCTTTGCCTTGGAATGGAGTCCCTTCACAAAGTCACCGTGATCGCCCAGCGCCTCCAGCACGGCGCTTCCCACCCGGGTCATGATGGCCATGTTGAGCACCACATAAATGGAATCGGTCAGTTCGATGCCGTATTTGGCGAAGGGGGAGCCAATGACGCCCATGGAATAGGGGATTACATACATGGTGCGGCCCTTCATAGCTCCTTTATAAAGAGAACGAAGCTTCGCGTACATTTCCTCCGGCGCCATCCAGTTGTTGGTGGGACCCGCGTCCTCTTTTCTGCGGCAGCAGATGAATGTGCGGTCCTCCACCCGGGCCACGTCGTTTTCCGCCGTGCGGTGGAGGTAGCAGCCGGGGAGCTTTTCCTCGCTGAGCTTTTCGATTTCCCCGGTGGAACAGGCCTCCCTTCGCAGAGCCTCCAGCTGCTCCTCGCCGCCGTCGATCCAGACGATAGCGTCGGGTTCGGTGAGCTTGGATGCTTCCCTGAGCCAATCCAGCAGTGCTTTGTTATTCGTCATCTCCATATCGCTTTCTCCTTTGCCTATGTTTTAACCGATTACGTAATTGCGTAATACCCCGATTCCCTCAATCTCCACCTCAACGGTGTCCCCCGGGAGCATGGGGCCCACGCCGGCGGGCGTGCCGGTGGACACCACGTCTCCGGGTTCCAGAGTTATGGAGGCGGTGATAAACTCCATCAGTTCAGGGATTTTAGTCATAAACAGGGCGCTGTTTGAAGACTGAACAGTTTTTCCATTCAGACGAGTTTCAATGGAGAGGTTTCCGGGATCCACTTCATCGGTAACGACCGGTCCGATGGGTGCAAACCCATCCATGCTTTTGGCCCGGGTCCACTGTCCGTCCTGCTTCTGAATATCCCGCGCGGTGACGTCGTTAAAACAAGTGTATCCCAGAATGTAATCGCCAGCGGCGGCGGCTTTCACGTTTTTGGCTCGTTTTTTTATAATGAAGGCCAGCTCACCCTCGTAGTCCAGACGTTTCACGAAGGAAGGGGCAGACACCGTCCCTTCGGGACTGTTGAGGCAGTTCGTACCCTTGAGAAATAGAATGGGGGTTTCGGGGACAAAACCGCCCAGCTCCATGGCGTGGTCGTAATAATTCTTTCCCACGCACACCAGCTTGGCTTTCTCCGCGCAGGGGGCCAGCAGCTTGCAGGAAATGAGGGGAAAGCTTCTGCCGTCGAACGTAAGGCCTATGTAAGGAGGATTCTCCAGGGTAAACACCGCCTCCCCTCTCAGTTCGCCCCACACGGCCCCGCCTGATTGCTCAATGCGCACGTACTTCATCCGTTTCCCTCCTGATGGCTGAGTATTAGTTCGGTCAGCATCTGCCGTCCCGTTCCCTTTTCGGCAGAAAAAGGGATGATCCCAGTGGCGTCGTCCAGTTCCAATCCCGTCCGGATAAGCTCGATATTTGGGACAAGTTCGCTTTTCTTCAGTTTATCCAGCTTGTTTGCCACGATAACGAAGGGTTTTCCGCTGCTTTTGTACCAATCCGCCATGATACAGTCGTCTCCGGTTGGCTTATGCCTGGCGTCCACGATCAGAATTCCAAGTGTCATGAGGGAAGGATCGGCGAACCAGCTCTCGATCAGTCTGCCCCATCTCTCCCGTTCCCCTTGGGACACTCTTGCATAGCCGTAGCCGGGCAGGTCGACAAAATAGACTTTTTTGTCAATCAGAAAATAATTGATATGAACGGTTTTGCCCGGCGTCGCTCCCACCCGCGCGAAGTTCTTTCTCCCCAGAATCTGATTGATCACGGAGGATTTTCCCACATTGGACCTGCCTGAGAAAACAACCTGCGGCAGCATATCCTTGGGAAAATCCTCTTTCTTTACCGCCGAGCGGATAAACTCCGCATTCTGTAACTGAAAGGGCATATTGTCCTTCTTTCCTGAAACGGCGCTCCGGCCGCCCGTTTGGTTCGGGCAGCCGGAAATATGGCAACCTTTGCCGAAGCCGCCTTCTACTGTCTTAAGTTAAACCGGCTGGGCACCTGTCCCGCCTCGGGAGGAAGCTTGGGCAGGGACTCCTGGATTTTATTCTCAAATTCGATCGCTTTGGCCAGAACCTGATCCACTCCCTCCACGGGAACGAAGACAAGCGCGCTGCGCACGGTCTGGTCGATTTCCTCCAGGTCTTTTTCGTTGTCCGCCGGGAGAATGACGGTATGAATCCCGTTTCGCAGGGCGGCCATGGTTTTTTCCTTGAGCCCTCCGATGGGAAGCACACGGCCCCGGAGGGTGATTTCGCCCGTCATGGCGATGTCCCGTTTCACCGGCGCCCCGGTAAGCGCGGAAACCATCGCGGTTGCGATGGCAATGCCCGCCGAAGGTCCGTCTTTGGGGATCGCCCCCTCGGGGAAGTGAATATGAAGATCGCTGTTTTTGTAAAAATCTCCGTCGATGCCCAACTGAGCGGAGCGGCTGCGGATATACGTGATGGCCGCGTGGGCGGACTCCTTCATCACATCGCCCAGGTTTCCGGTAAGCTCCACCTTGCCGTTTCCGGGGACTACATTGGCCTCAACTTCCAGAAGTTCTCCGCCCGTACTGGTCCAGGCAAGGCCGTTTACCACGCCCACCTGCTGCAGCGAGGTGCGTTTTTCAGGGTGGTACCGCCGGATGCCCAGGTAAGTTTTTAGGTCGTCGCCTGTAATGCTGATTGCCTTTACCTCGCCTGACACAATGCGCATGGCCGCTTTTCTGCATAGCGCGGCGATCTCCCGCTCCAGTACGCGGACACCCGACTCTCTGGTATAGGAGACGATCAGGGTGCGGATGGCGTCGTCGGTCATTTTCAATTGATTTTTACGCAGCCCGTGGCGCTTCATCTCCTTTGGGAGCAGGAACCGTCTGGTGATCTGCAGCTTTTCCTCGTCCGTATAGCTGGTAAGCTCAATGACCTCCATCCGGTCCAGCAGCGGCCGGGGAATGGTCGCGGTCGTATTTGCGGTGGTAATGAAAAGCACATCGGAGAGGTCAAAGGGGACTTCCAGGAAATGATCCCGGAAGGTGCTGTTCTGCTCGCTGTCCAGGACCTCCAGCAGGGCGGACGCGGGGTCGCCCCTCTGGTCGTTGCCCAGCTTATCTACCTCGTCCAGCAGCAGCAGAGGATTGCTGCTTCCCGCCTGCCGGATGGCGGTGATGATGCGGCCCGGCATGGCCCCTACATAAGTCTTTCGGTGGCCGCGGATCTCGGCCTCGTCGTGGACGCCGCCCAGAGAAATGCGCGCGAGCTTTCTGCCCATGGCTCTGGCTACCGACATGGCCACCGACGTCTTGCCGACGCCCGGCGGCCCCACCAGGCAGAGGATCT
Source organism: Bacillota bacterium (assembly GCA_023459875.1). Classification (GTDB taxonomy): domain Bacteria; phylum Bacillota; class Clostridia; order Oscillospirales; family Oscillospiraceae; genus JAEWRY01. Next base: position 157,473 of record JAEWRY010000024.1, on the reverse strand, counting down.
GCCCCTTCAGACCTGGCGCCAGCTGCTTGACGGCCACGAATTCCAGAATACGCTCCTTTACCTTGGTAAGGCCGAAATGATCTTCATCCAGAATCTTTCGGGTTGCCTTCACGTCGGAGCGTTCCTTCGTCTTTTTTCCCCAGGGCAGTTCCAGGCAAACGTCCAGATAATTGCGGATCACGGTGGTTTCCGAGGAGCCGAAGGGCTGCTTTTCCAGACGGGAAAGCTCTTTCATCAGCTTTTCGCGCACCTCGTCGGTACACTTGAGCTTCTCGATGGCAGTGCGGTATTCGGCAATTTCGCCGTCGCTGCCCGGGCCCTCGCCCAGTTCGTTCTGGAGCACCTTGAGCTGCTCGCGCAGGTAATAGTCCTTCTGGGTCTGGGTCAAATGATCCCGGACCTTGGACTGCATGTCGTGTTCCAGGCTTAAAATCTCCACCTCGCGGTGAAGCATCTGATAAAGCTTTTCAAGGCGCCTCATGGGGCGCAGCTCTTCCAGAATATGCTGTTTGTCCTCGGGCCGCAGCACGATGTTCTGGGCGATATAGTCGGCGATATATCCGGGCTCGGTGCTGGCCAGCACGTGGACCACCACGTTGGCGGACAGTCGGGGCGAAAGGTCGGAGTATTTTTCAAAAAGCTCGTAGGTGTTGCGCACCAGCGCCTCGGTGCGCGAAGAATTTTTAGCTGTCTCAACGGGAGAAAGGACTTCAACATCGCCCATCAGATAGGGCAGGGTCTGCTTGAGCGCAAGCAGGCGTCCCCTGCTCTCCCCTTCCACCATGACCCGGACGGTATCCCCCGGCAGCCGGAGGATCTGACGCACGGCGGAAATGGTTCCGACGGTATAGAGATCATCAAGCTGCGGGCTTTCCAGTTCCAGATCCTTCTGAGTGACCAGGAAAACGGACTGATTGGCGGACATTGCCTCGTCCAGCGCCTTAACCGAGGCATCTCTGACCACATCGAAGTGGAGGAGCATGCTGGGAAAAACGGTGAGGCCGCGCAGGGCCAGGATCGGCATGGTATTTTTAATCGTAACTTCGGACATAGCGGTTCACTTCCTTTCCAAAGGAGAAAAAAAGGGCGGGGGAATTTCCCTCCGCCCCGATTATCGGATTGTTTAGGACACGTTGCCCCGGGGGGACAGGCCGCCCTTCTCCGCGCGAAGCGCCGCGGCACCCAGACGGGGCCGGGCAGGCCGGGCAGGGTCTCGAAGGATTTCCGGCTGAGCCCCATCTTTGACACACTGTGCTGTAATCGTCACGCTGGCGATATCGGGCTGATCGGGTACGTCGTACATGACCTGGTTCATAATCTCTTCCAGGACCGCACGCAGTCCCCTGGCCCCGATGCCGCGGGCGATTGCCTTTTCTGCAGCTGATTGCAGTGCGTCCGATGTGAATTTGAGAAGCACGTTGTCGTATTCCAAAAGCTTTTCGTACTGTTTTACCAGCGCGTTTTTCGGTTCGGTGAGGATACGGACCAGTTCTTCTCTTCCCAGAGACTGGAGCGGGACGATCACCGGGAGACGGCCCACAAGCTCGGGGATGATGCCAAACTTCAGTAAATCATGGGGCTGAACTTCCTTCAGTATGGCGGAAATATCCTGGTCCTTTCTGCTGACTACCTCGCCGCAGAACCCAATGCTTCTTCTGTCGAGCCGCTTTTCGATGATCTTCTCGATGCCGTCGAAGGCGCCGCCGCAGATAAAAAGAATGTTTTTGGTGTCCACCTGGATAAATTCCTGGTGGGGATGCTTCCGCCCACCCTGGGGAGGGACGTTTGCAACCGTGCCTTCCAGAATTTTTAAAAGTGCCTGCTGGACGCCTTCTCCGGAAACATCCCGGGTGATAGATGTATTTTCGCTCTTTCGAGCGATTTTATCCATCTCGTCGATATAGATAATACCCCGCTGGGCCAGCTCCACATCGTAGTCTGCGGCCTGCACGAGCCGCAGAAGAATGTTCTCAACATCGTCGCCTACGTAGCCCGCCTCGGTAAGGGTGGTGGCGTCGGCAATGGCAAAAGGCACCTTTAAAATTCTGGCCAGAGTCTGCGCGAAAAGGGTTTTCCCACATCCGGTGGGTCCCATGAGCAAAATATTGCTCTTCTGCAGCTCCACCGAATCCCCGCCGCCAAAGTATATGCGTTTGTAATGATTGTATACCGCGACGGACAGCGCCACCTTCGCGTTGTCCTGACCGATGATATACTGATCTAGAATTTCCTTGATCTCTCTCGGGGTCGGGAATGCCTCCGGCATATCGGGACAGGCCTGATCATCCGCCGGTTCGGTGTCTTCCAGAATGCTCATGCACAGATGGACACACTCGTTGCAGATATAGGCTCCCGGGCCCGCAATGATGCGGGTGACCTGCTCCTGATGCTTTCCGCAGAAAGAACAGCGAACGGGCTTTCTTTCATCGTTTTTGGCCATATTTAACCTCTTACTCAAAGGAGCAGGAGCGCACGGCCCCTACTCCTTATGCGTCATTATCGCTTATAAATTACTTTATCGATGAGTCCGTATGCCACAGCTTCTTCCGCGGGCATGAAATAATCCCGCTCCGTATCCCTGGCGATGACATCGATGGGTTTTCCTGTGTTCTCCGCCAGAATGCGGTTAAGTTTTTCCCGTGTCCTGATCATCCACTCGGCCTGGATCTTGATGTCGGAGGCCTGGCCCTTGGTGCCGCCGGAGGGCTGATGGATCATGATCTCCGCATTGGGAAGGGCAAGCCGCTTCCCCTTGGTGCCCGCGGACAGAAGGAAGGCGCCCATGCTGGCCGCGATACCCACGCAGATGGTGGAAACGTCGGCTTTGATATACTGCATGGTATCGTAGATCGCCATGCCTGCCGTGACCGATCCGCCCGGGCTGTTGATATAAAACTGGATATCCTTGCTCGGATCCTGGGCTTCCAGATACAGAAGCTGCGCCACGATGAGGCTCGCGGTAGTGTCGTTTACTTCTTCCGACAAGAAGACGATGCGGTCATTGAGCAGCCGGGAAAAAATATCGTAAGAGCGCTCACCCCGGTTGGTCTGCTCCACTACATAAGGAACCAATGCCATAACGTTCCTCCTTTTTTCAAAACATAAAGCAAAGTATGCCCGCTCACAGAGAGCTTATTCCTTGTTATTCCTTCTCGGTTTCCTGTTTTTTGGCTGATTTTTTGGCAGACGGCTTGGAGGCGGATTTTTCTTCCGCTGCCTCGCCTTCCGCGTTATCCTCCTCGGGCTTCTTCTCCTCGGGCGGCAGCTCCACCGCGCTCTCGCGGATCAGCTCCATGGCCTTCATGCGGGAAAGATCCCCGCGGATTTCTTTTTCAGGGATGATATCCTTGATCTCTTCGAGCTTCATCTTGTACTGCTCGGCGATCTTGGCAAATTCGCTCTCGATTTCCTCATCGGAAACCGTGATGGCATCGGCCGCAACAACGGCGTCCAGCGCCAGCCGGGTCTGTACCTGGCGCTTCGCGTTATCCTTGAACTGGCCGCGAAGCTGCGCGCGGCTGGAACCGGTCATCTCAAGGTATTTCTCGAAGGGGATTCCTTGCTGCTGGACGCGGTTTGCGAAATCGTCCACCACGCGGTCGGCCTCATAGTCCACCATAGCGTCGGGGATCTCCACTTCCATCTTCTCGACCAGCTTGGCAAGCAGATTGCTCTCGAACTTCTGCTTGGCGGCGGCTTCGGACTTCTCGGTGAGCTTTTTGACGATATCCGCTTTAAGCTCGGCCAGGGTTTCAAATTCCGAAACGTCCTTGGCAAATTCGTCGTCCACGACGGGGGCGATGCTCTCCTTCACCTCGTGAAGCTTCACTTTGAAGACGACGGCTTTGCCCGCCACGTCCTTGCCGTGATAATCCTCGGGGAAGGTGACATTAATATCCCGCTCTTCGCCGGCGGAGAGGCCCACCACCTGCTCCTCGAAACCGGGGATAAAGGAGCCGGAGCCCAGAGTCAGCTCATAGTTTTCGGCCTTGCCACCGCCGAAGGGTTCGCCGTCCAGATAGCCGTCGTAATCGATGACGGCGACGTCGCCCGTCTGAGCGGGACGCTCGGCGGTTACCACGCGGGTGGCCTGCCTGATATAGGTGTTCATCTCGCTCTCGATTTCCTCATCGGAAACGGAAATCAGGGGCTTTTCGGCGGCGATTCCCTTGTAGTCCTTCACGACGCCCACCGGTCTCTCGGTGAGCTCCAGCTTAAAGGTAACGCCGTCACGGCCCACTTCGGTCACTTCCCACTTGGGATAAGCGACCATATCAATTTCTTTTTCCTTGGCGGCAAAACTGACTACTGTGGGATAAAGATCTTCTATGGCATCGGAAAAGAACACGCTCTCGCCGTATCTGCTCTCTACGATTTTACGGGGCGCCTTGCCTTTACGGAAGCCGGGCACTGCGATTTTGCCCTTCTGGCTGCGGTAGGCTTTCTCCACGGCGGCGTCAAATTCTTCCCCGTTCACTTCGACGATCAGTTCTACGACACTGTGTTCCTTTTTTTCCGTGCTTTTGACATTCATGTTGTTTTTTCCTCCTGTGGACGGTTACGCGTTTTAAAACGGCATAACCGCCTAATGCGATATCCGTGCTATTCTATCAGATTATAAAGGAAATTTCCAGACTTTTTTTCCTTTATTCCAATATTTTTTGAGGTTGAAAGTTCAGCGCGTCCGCCGAGACAAGGCGGTAGGAAACACCCCCGCGCTTCCCCTCAATGGCCAGGCGCCGGCTCGCCCCATGGAGGTGGCCGTAATAGCATTCCTTTACGCCGTACCGTTCCAACAGCTCCATGATCTCCCGGCAGGTATACCCCTGGTAGCAGGGCGGGTAATGGAGAAAGCAAAGTTTCTCCTTCTCCCCCGCCGCCTTCAGGGACGCCTCAAGCCGGATGAGCTCCCGGAGAAAAATTTTTTCGTCGTGCCCCCCCTGCCGTTCCTGTTCGTAAAACCAGCCCCGGGTGCCGCACAGCGCGGTCTCCCCGTAAAAATGGCAGTTGTTATGCAGAAGGTGAAGGGTCGAAAAGCCGTGCTCTGTAAAAAAACGCTCCATCTTGGAAGCCGTGGTCCACCAGTAATCGTGATTGCCTTTCACCAGCAGTTTGCGTCCCGGCATGGCGTCCAGAAAGGCGAAATCGCTCGCCGCCTCCTCCAGGCTCATGCCCCAGGAGACGTCTCCGCAGATGACGACCGTGTCTCCGGGGGAGAGCTTCTCAAACCCGGCGCGCAGTTTATCCGTATAGCCCTCCCAGTCTCCGCCGAAGACATCCATAGGCTTGTCACAGCCCAGAGAGAGATGGGTATCCCCGATTACATACAGCGCCAAACGATCACCTCACGAGACGGGCTTTCGGCGCCGCCTGCTTATTTAATCCATACTTTCTTTGTAACGCTAGTTCAGCATCTCCAGCACTTTGCTCACCATCTTTTCCTTCTCCACCCATTGGTCAAAGCGCACGGTCTTGCTCTTGAGGGAGGACAGGGAGGCCGGCGCCGCAATGCCGGTTTCAAGGGTAAGCTGGTCGAGGATTTCGGTTCCCTCCGCGAGCTTCTGAACGCCCAGCGCGGAGAGCACGCTGTCGCAGAACTTAAAGGGGCTGGCGGTGGAAACCACAATGGCGGGTGTCTGATCCCCAGTTTCCTCCCGGTATTGATCCAGCACATGGAAGGCCACGGCGGTGTGGGTGTCGATGAGATAGTGATGCTCCTGCCATGCCTTAGCAATGGCTTTTTGGGTGTCGGCATCGCCGCAGAATCCGGCGTAGAAGGCTTTCCCCAGCTTGCGTCGGATAACCTCGCTCACCTCGTATTTTCCTGTTTTGGTGAGGGAATCCATGTAACCGCGCACCTCGTCGTCGTTCTCCTCAGCCAGGCAGAATAAAAGCCGTTCCAGATTGCTGGAAATGAGAATGTCCATGGAGGGGGACATGGTGGTGTAGAAGGGGCGGTTGCGGTCGTACACGCCGGTGCGCAGAAAATCGGTCAGCACGTTGTTCTGGTTGGAAGCGCACAGCCACTTTGAAACCGGCAGCCCTATCATTCCCGCGTAATAGGCGGCCAGAATATTGCCGAAATTCCCTGTGGGCACACAGATGTTGACTTTATCGCCGTTTTTGACCGCCCCTGTTTTCAGAAGGTCGCAGTAGGCGGAGAAATAATAGACGATCTGCGGCAGAACGCGGCCCCAGTTTATGGAGTTCGCCGAGGAGAGGAAAATACCCCGGTCGCAGAGCTCAGCGCGCAGTTTTTCATCGGAGAAGATCTTCTTGACGCCGGTCTGGGCGTCGTCGAAGTTGCCCTCCACGGCACACACGCCCACGTTCTTCCCTTCCTGAGTTTTCATCTGGAGCTCCTGAATGGCGGAAACCCCGTCCTTGGGATAAAAAACCAGAATGCGGGTCTTGTCTACATCCCGAAAGCCTTCCAGAGCGGCCTTGCCCGTATCGCCCGAAGTGGCGACCAGAATGCAGGCTGTTTTCTCCTCCTCGGTTTTCTGGAGGGAGGCTGTGAGTAGGTAGGGGAGCATCTGCAGCGCCATATCCTTAAAAGCGGAGGTCGGGCCGTGCCAAAGCTCCAGGCAAAAGGTGCCCTCGTCTATTTTATGCACGGGAGCCACCGCGGGGGAATCAAACTTATCTCCGCCATAAGCCCCGGCAGCATATCTGGAGAGCTCCGAGGCGGAAAACCCCTCCAGGAAAACATCCATCACGTAGACGGCGCGCTGCGCATAGGACATGTCCTTCATGGTTGCCAGAGCGTTCTGAGAAAGCTTCGGAAATACCGCGGGGGTCAGCAGCCCTCCGTCGGGAGCCAAGCCCATGGAAATCGCCTGGGCAGCCGTCAGCCGCAGCGTTTTGTTCCTTGTGCTTAAATAGTACATACTTCGTTCACGACCCTCATCAGATTTGTAAAAAACACAGCGTTCACCAATTCCTCACTGTAATTTCTTTGTAACAGGCGCTCACACAGCCGGTCCATATCCCAGATCCCGTCCATGCCTGTGGGTAAACGGCTCATCCCGTCCCAGTCGCCGCCGATGCAAATATTCTTTTCCCCGCCCAGAGCGAGGAAATGCTCGATATGGGAAACCACCGTGTCCAGGTCCGCCTTCTCTCCCAGAAAATCGGCAAACATGTTGATCCCCGCGACACCGCCGCTCCTAATTATGGCAGTAAATTGCCCGTCGGTCAAGTTTCTTCGGTGTAAAAATACGGCGCGGGAATTGGAGTGGCTGGCAAACAGGGGCCCGCATTCCATTTCCGCCACGTCCCAGAAGCCCCTGTCGGAGATATGAGACAGGTCAACAAGCATTCCCAGAGCGCTCAGGCGGCGGACAAAGGCCCTGCCAAGGTCGCTCAACCCCTGATTGCTCTCTTCCGCGCAGGAGCCCGAGAGGGCGTTCGAGTGGTTCCAGGTAAGGTTCACCGACCGGACACCCAGCTTCCATGCCCGCTCCAGCCAGGCGATGTCGCACCCCAGCAGCTCGCCGCCCTCCACAGAAAGGAAGGCGGCTGTTTTGCCCACAGCGAAAGCTCGCTGTGCTTCCTTGCCGCTGCGGCAAAGAGAAATATAGTTCTCATTTTGTTTTATTTCCTGGGAAATTATTCCATGTTGCTGTAAAAAAACATCGCGGAGCTCTTTGCCCGGCATATCCTCCGGGGAACCGAAGATGGCGAAAAACTGGGCGTAGCACCCGAATTTACGGGTCCTTGCCAGATCAATATGCCCACCCGGCCGCTCCCATAGTCCTCCGCCCTGTCTGTAGCAGCGCAGAAGGGTGTCGCAATGGGCGTCAAACAGATTCATAATGCCCCTCCTTCACAAAGCCTTTTGTCCCGTGAGAGCCTAAAAGGCATTTTCCAGGTAACGGATCACGGGATGGGCGGTACGTACTCCCTCCGGGGCGTATACCTCCGCCACATCGAAACGCGGCTGCAGTTCGTCCGGATGTTCGGAAAGGTACAGCTCCGCCGCGGTGATGAGGCGGCGCTGTTTTGCAGCCGTGACAAATTCCCTGGCGGCAGCAAACGCGTCGTCCTTTCTCAGCTTCACCTCTGTAAAGCAAATATACTTTTCATCTGTGCAGATGAGGTCTATTTCCCCGAAGCGGCACCGCCAGCCTGAAGCGATGATCCTGTAGCCTCTGGCGCGGAGGTATTCCGCCGCTGCCGCTTCACCCCACCTGCCCAGCAGCTTTCTGTCCCCGCCGCTCAAGTTCTGACTCTCCCGTAGAATTTTTTGAGAAAGCTCATCCTGTGGATGGGACAGGGGCCGTACTGCTCGAGAAGCTCATAGTGGCGCGGCGTGGGATACCCCTTGTGTCGTTCAAACTCATACTGCGGATAGAAAGCGGCCATTTCCTCCATATAGCGGTCCCTGCTTACTTTGGCGAGGATGGAAGCTGCCGCGATGCTGGCGCTGAGAGCGTCCCCTTTGATTACCGTCCTATTGGGAACCGTAATGCCCCCGTTGCGGTTGCCGTCTATGAGGGCGAACTCCGGAATGCAGGCAAGGGCACCAATGGCTTTCTCCATGGCAAGCAGACGTGCATTCAGAATGTTGATTTCGTCGATCGTCTTTTCGTCCACGCTTTCAACCGACCAGGCCACGGCGTTTTCTCTGATCTCGTCAAAGAGCCGGTCCCGTGTCTTCGGGGTCAGTTTTTTGGAGTCGTTGAGCTTATGTAACGTCAGGCCGGGCGGCAGGATCACGGCGGCGGCATATACCGGGCCCGCCAGCGGGCCGGCCCCCGCCTCGTCCGCTCCGCAGACAATTTTATATCCGCGCTCAAAGCATCCCCGTTCCAATTCCCACAAATCCATGAATACGCCCCGTTTCATATGGTATAGAGAGCAAACTCGCCCGTATCTTCCAGAATATCCGTCACCAGCGTTCTGCCGGTGGCGGCGTTATAAAACAGCATAGGGACATGAAAAGAGGTAAGGCCGGCGGTCGCGTTTTCGTCATACTCATACCCAAGCGAATAGAGAAGGTCATAATAGGAAAGGCAGTGGTCAAAGGTGGAAATATCATATTGATAGACGATCATCCCATATTCCGTAGCATGTCCGGTGGAAGAGTACCCGTAAAGGGCGCCGAAATCGGGAAGCCACCAGGCGTCGCCGTAACAGGAAATTCCTTTACCCGCCCCCGTCCCCTTTACAAAGGTGAAGGTCTTGCTGTCGGCCGACTCCACACCTTCCCGGACCGTTGTGATGACAACTTCGTAGGTTTTTCCGGGGGTGAGGTTAAAATACCGGACCGAGTACCCTTCCGTGTAGGCAAAACGCGCCTTCCCGCCGTTTTCCGTCTCGTACCAGAAGTTCTCCTCCCCGAGAGCGCGGTAGTAGAAATAGTAATAATCGGCGCCTTCCACCGGATCCCACTGGATGTAAACCGAAGATTCGTTCTCCTCCACAATGCGAAGGTTGACCGGCGGCTGAGGCGCGGTTGCTGCCGTAAATTGGGAAAGGGTCATGAGACGCCGGCCCGTCATGGTTTTAAGGGTGTTTACCGGCATGGCAAACCCCAGATTCTCTCCCTGGACAATTCCGGCGTAGGTAATGCCGATCACCTCTCCGCCGCGGTTGAAGAGAGCGCCGCCGCTGCTGCCCTGGCTGATGGCGGCGGTGGTCTGGAATACGCCGTCCTGAACGGAGGAAATGATTCCTTCGGAGACCGTGTTGAAGAGACCCAGGGGGCTTCCGATAGCGATCACGCTCTCTCCCAGCTTTATGCTGCCCGAATCGCCCAGGGAGGCCGTGGTCAGGCCTTCCTTATTGATTTTTAAAATTGCAAGGTCTTTCTCTTCGCTGTAATCCTGAATAAATACCTCGTCCTCATACCAGGTATTGTCATTGAAGCATACTTTTATCGAAACAGCCCCGGCTATCACGTGATAATTGGTGGCAATGGTCCCGTCGCTGCCGATGATGATACCGCTCCCCTGGGCGTAACCCCCGGTGGTCCGGCATTTCAGAAGTACCATGCTGTCGGCGTTCCGCGCGATCTCGGTCACATCCAAGTCGCTTGCCGCGGCGGCAGTCTGCGGGGAGATCACCGAGGCGATGAGATTGCTCGCCTGCTCCTGCGTTATTTTTCCCTCTCCGGCAAGCTTCTCCACCAGAAGCAGATCGGCGCCCTTACAGGGAAAACGAAGCGCCTCATAGGACATCCGCGCGATATGCCCTCTTGTGAACGTGCTGCTTTGAAGCTCCTGACACAGGACGCTGTCCAGAAGTCCTAGAGTCGCGGCATAATCAATGGATTTTGCATATGTAAAGTCTCCTCCCTTGTCACTGTAACCCAGGCAGCGAAGGAGAAGGGTAGCAAACATCCGGGCGTCCATGGCCTGGTCGGAACCAAACACCGTGGCACCGGTGCCGTTAGTCAAACCATTTTCATAGGCATAGGCCACATAACCGTGAGCCCAGGATGGCACGTCGGTAAAAGGAAGGGGTTCATCACTCATGCCGGCGGCTTCGGACTCGCCCCCCAGGAGGCGCACCAGCATCACCACACCCTCCGAGCGCCTTGCCGTCCGGTCCAGCTCATAACCGTTGCCGGTTCCCTGAAAAACTCCCAGCTCATGGAGGGCGTCGGCATACTTTGTACTGTCCGCGGCAAACGCGGAAACCGGGATTACTGAGAAAACCAGAAGGAACGCAAGGAACAGGCTGCAAAACCGGCGCGGGACGGTTCTTTTTTCTTTCATGTCGCATCCTCCCCCGTGTTTTCCGAGTTCAGATTCTCCGGCGTTTCCAGTGTAAAGGCTCCCAGCCTTCCACCTCTGAACTCATCCAGCAATACGATTGCCATCCGATCCAGATCGGGCTCTCCCCCTGAAACCAGGAAGCCCCGTTTCCGCGCGGCCTTCTCCAGCAGCTCCCAACCCGCGGAAGCCTCGGATAGGTCGATTTTATAGCGCGCTTTCACGGCCTCGGGGTAACGGACGGACAAGAGGAAAATAAGCTCGCTCGCCAGACGCTCGGTATCCATGATTTCGTCTTTCACCGCGCCGGTAAAAGCCAGGTACATCCCAATCCTCTCATCCTCAAATTTGGGCCACAGAATGCCGGGCGTATCCAAAAGATCCAGTCCGGCGTCCACCGCCACCCACTGCTTGCCCCGGGTGACGCCCGGCTTATCCTGGGCTTTGGCCGATTTCCGTCCGGCCACCTTGTTGATGAAGGTGGATTTCCCCACGTTGGGAACCCCGACCACCATAGCCTTCACCGGGCGGCCAACCATCCCCTTTTCGCGCCAGGCGTCAATCTTATCCCTGAGTACGCTCCTAACCGCGTTTGAAAACTGATTTACGCCCTTGCCGGATTTGGAATCGGACTCCATAACCGCATATCCCTGAGAACGGAACCAGTCGCTCCAGGCCCGGTTCATGGCCGGGTCGGCCTGGTCCGCCCGGTTGAGGATGATGAGCCGGGGCTTCTTCCCCACCAGCGAGTCAATGTCCGGGTTACGGCTGGAGATCGGGATGCGGGCGTCAATGACCTCCGCGACAAGGTCCACATATTTTAAATTTTCCTCGATCATCCGCCGGGTTTTGGTCATGTGACCCGGATACCACTGTATATTCACGTCCGTTTTCCCCCCGTATCTGATGTTATCTGCTGAAAGCTAATGATACTTCGTTGTTCCATCGGCTATTTTTCCTTGTTCTTGATTTCCTCCCAGTACCGCCTGGCCGCCTGTTCGGTTTTGTTCGGCCCGTACTCATAGTATACCCGGTCTTTGAGCTCGTCGGGCAGGTACTGCTGAGCCACATAATGGTTCTCAAAATTGTGGGGGTAGCGGTAGGTCAGCCCCCGGCCCAGCTTTTTCGCCCCCTCGTAGTGGGCGTCCCGGAGATATGCCGGCACCTCCCCCGTCTTCCCCTCCCGCACGTCGCCCATGGCGGCGTCGATGGCGCAGATGGCGGAGTTGGACTTGGGCGCGGTCGCCATGAGAATGACCGCCTGGGCCAGCGGAATCCGGGCCTCGGGGAGACCCAGCATGTTGGCCGCGTCGATGCAGCCCTTCACAATAGGTACAGCCTGTGGATAAGCAAGGCCCACATCCTCCGCGGCAATGACCATGAGACGGCGGCAGGCAGAAATCAGGTCCCCCGCCTCCAGGAGCCGCGCCAGGTAATGAAGCCCCGCGTCCTGGTCGGAGCCGCGGATGGATTTCTGCAGGGCGGAGAGAATATCATAGTGGCTGTCCCCGTCCCGGTCATACCGCATGGCCGAGCGCTGGGCTACCATGGCGGCGTCTTCCATGGAGACTGTGAGCTTTCCCTCCCGCCGCCTGGACGAGCCGGTTAAAAGCTCCAGGGCATTCATCGCCTTACGCACGTCCCCCCCGCAGGCGGAGGCGATGTGCTCCAAAACGCCTTCTTCAAAGAGGATGGGGGTTCCCAGCCGCTGCTGCATGAAGTCCGCCCCCCGCCGGACGGCGGGTAAAACCTCCTCGGCGCTCACCGGTTTAAATTCAAAAACGGTGGCCCGGCTCAAAACCGCGTTGTAAACGTAAAAGTACGGGTTTTCGGTGGTGGAGGCGATGAGGGTGATCTTTCCGTTTTCCATAAATTCCAGCAGGGACTGCTGCTGCTTCTTATTAAAATACTGGATTTCATCCAGGTAGAGGAGCACTCCCTCGGGGGCGAGAATGGTGCCGATGTCCCCGATGATATCCTTAATGTCGGAAATGGAGGCGGTGGTGGCGTTCAAACGGTGCAGCGGGCGCTTGGTGCGCTCGGCGATGATGTTTGCCACGGTGGTCTTCCCCGTGCCAGAGGGGCCGAAAAAGACCATGTTGGGAATGCTGCCCGACTCTATGAGGCGCCGGAGCACGCCGTCTTCACCCAGAATATGCCGCTGCCCCACCACCTCGTCCAGAGTCCGTGGCCTGATCTCATCGGCCAGGGGCCGGTACGCCATAAAGCCGCCTCCTCTCATTGGGTGTCCTGCTTGCAATTCTTCAGTCGATAAAGTCCCTTGAGCTTATTTTATGGATGAAATAGAAAGGGGACGAAGAATCGTCCCCTTTATTGTAACATGTGTTCGATTATTCGTAAAGAGGATATTTGGCGCAAAGCCCGGCAACCTTGGCGCGGATTTCGTCTGCCTTGGTGTCGAACGCGGTCGCGGTTTCCCAGATAAGCCCGCCGATGACCTTCATGTCCTCCTCCACGAAGCCGCGGGTGGTGGCGGCGGGGGTGCCCACCCGGATGCCGCTGGTGACAAAGGGGGACTGGGGATCGCCGGGAATGGTATTCTTGTTGACGGTAATGTTGACCTCGTCCAGCTTCTTCTCCAGGTCCTTGCCGGTGACGTTGGCCTTGCGCAGGTCCACCAGGGAGAGATGGTTGTCGGTGCCGCCGGAAACCAGGTCGAAGCCGGATTCTATGAGGCTCTCGGCCAGGGCGGCGGAATTCTTCACGATCTGCTGCTGATAGGTCATGAATTCCGGCTTCATCGCCTCGCCCAGGGCAACCGCCTTGGCGGCGATGATGTGCATCAGGGGTCCGCCCTGGGAGCCGGGGAAAATGGCCTTGTCGATCTTCTGGGCGAACTCTTCCTTGCAGAAGATCATGCCGCCCCTGGGTCCGCGCAGGGTCTTGTGGGTGGTGGTGGTGACTACGTCGGCATAGGGAATGGGCGACGGATGAAGCCCCGCGGCGACGAGTCCTGCGATATGGGCCATATCCACGAAGAGATAGGCACCGGACTCATGGGCGATCTCGCCGAAGGTCTTGAAATCGATGATGCGCGGATAGGCCGAGGCGCCGGCCAGGATCATCTTCGGCTTATATTTTTTCGCAAGGTCCCGGACCTGATCATAGTCGATGCGGTGGGTGACCGGGTCCACTCCATAGGCTACGATGTTGTAGTTGAGTCCTGAAAAATTCACCGGGCTGCCATGGGTCAGGTGTCCGCCGTTGGCGAGATTCATGCCCAGCACGGTATCTCCCAAGCTGCACAGCGCCTGATAGACCGCATAGTTGGCCTGCGCGCCGCTGTGGGGCTGCACGTTGACATGGTCGGCGCCGAAAATCTTTTTGGCGCGGTCTCTGGCGATGTTCTCCACCACATCCACGCACTGGCAGCCGCCGTAGTACCGTTTTCCGGGATAGCCTTCGGCGTATTTGTTCGTCAGCACGGTGGAAGCCGCGGCTAGTACCGCCTCACTCACAAAATTTTCCGATGCGATCAGTTCAATGTTTCTCCGCTGCCGGTCATATTCCGCACTGACAGCCTCGCCTACCTCCGGATCCGTTGCGCTTAAAAAATCCATCATATCCTTGACCATGCCGCCGCTCCTTTATAATTTATTGGTATGGATTATTCATATTATGAATCGAAGCATTCAAAAGCAACCGCTGTGTATGGCACTTCACCAAGCGTTACAGATTTGTTTAAATAATATTATATCTAAGGAACTGACAAAAAACAACGTGGGAAACGGAAAAATACTGTCGCCTTTCCATCTGTTTTGTGGTATCATTGCACCAATAAACACCGAGGTGATTTCTCCGATGAAAACGCAAAGTCAAGTGCGCTCTATCATCAACGCCCTCAAAGAGCTCTACCCCGAGGGCGTCTGTTCCCTGGACTACCGCCGGGACTACGAACTGCTCTTCTCAGCCCGTCTCGCCGCTCAGTGCACCGACGAGCGGGTCAATCAGGTCACCCCCGCCCTCTTTGCCCGCTTCCCGACGCTTGAGGCGCTGGCCGGGGCGGGTATCCCCGAGCTGGAGGAATATATCCGCTCCACCGGGTTTTACCACGCGAAGGCCCGGGATATCTCCGGGGCCTCTCAGATGCTCCTGCGGGAGTTCGGCGGGAAGGTGCCGGATAACATGGAGGACCTCCTAAAGCTCCCCGGCGTGGGCCGCAAAACGGCCAATCTCGTCCTGGGGGATATCTACCGCACCCCCGGCGTGGTGGTCGCGGATACCCACTGTATCCGCCTCTCGGGACGGCTGGGCCTCACCGACGGCACCCGCGACCCGGCCAAGGTGGAGACCCAGCTCCGGCAGGTCCTGCCGCCCGAAGAGTCCAACGACTTCTGCCACCGGCTGGTCTTCCACGGCCGCGCCGTGTGCAAAGCGCGCAAGCCCGACTGCCTGTCCTGCGCCCTGCGCCCGCTGTGCGATTTCTTCCTCGCACCGGAATGACATACAGAAAAGTGAAGATTCGTATTATCGTGCATGATTGCTTGATGGTCCTGTGCGCAAGCCCTTTTTAAAAATTTTTCGTCCTTTTCGCCACCGGCGAAAAGCTTTTGCAGATTTTGCGCCCGATTTCGTGACCGAAATCTGCAAAAGTTAAATACCAGTGCCTAGCGGGAATTCACTTCCCGCTAGGCACTCTCTGTGCGGCTCAAGAGAGCCGCTTCTATCTTACCGTTTTGTCGAAAAACAGGGTTTTTCGACAATCTAAACGCCCTGTCTTGATTTCAAGACAGGGCGTTTTTAAGTCACATTTATTCTGCCGTCTGCTCTTCTGCCAGCTGAGGAGCGATCTGGGTGCCTCCGGCGTCGGAAACCGCCACGACCTCGTCGGGCTCATTTGCCTTCTCGGCGGCTTTCGCCTCATTGGTTGCCTTTTCCGCGTTCAGCAGAGCGCGGATGGAAAGAGAGACCTTCTTGTTGTCGAAGTCGATATCGGTAATGAGCACATCCACGGTCTGTCCCTCGGAGAGAACGTCGCCCGGCTTATCGATACGGTGGTCGGCGATCTGCGAGATATGGATGAGGCCGTCCACCCCGGGTACGATCTCCGCGAAAGCGCCGAAGGTCATAAGCTTGACCACGCGGACGGTAGCCTTGCTGCCGACCTGATAGGTGCTTGTGAACTTGGACCAGGGGTCCTCGCCGTGATCCTTCATGCCGAGGGAAATCTTCTTCTTCTCGGGGTCGAAGGAGATGACATACACCTGCACGGTGTCTCCCGCCTTCACAACCTCGGAGGGATGCTTGATCCGGCTCCAGCTAAGCTCGGAAATGTGCACCATGCCGTCCACGCCGCCGATGTCCACAAAGGCGCCGAAGGAGGTAAGGGACTTAACGGTTCCGGTGTATTTCTTGCCCACTTCAATGCCCGACCAGACTTCGGAGGCCTTGGCGGCGCGCTCTTCTCCGGCCACGGCGCGGATGGAGCCCACAACGCGGCGGCGGGCGCGGTTCACTTCGGTGATGCGCAGGCGGACCTTCTGCTTAAGAATCTGGCTCATGGGAGTCTCTCTGGGCAGGCCGGTCTGGGAGGCGGGGACAAAGACCCTGACGCCCTTGACGGAAACGACGACGCCGCCCTTGTTCTCTTCGGTGACAACGCCCTCGATGGTGGTGTGGTTTTCACGGGAGGCCTCGATATCGTCCCAGTTCTTGACCACGTCCAGACGCTTCTTGGAGAGGGTCACAATGCCCTCCACGTCGTTCACGCGGACCACGAAGGTCTCGATGGGATCGCCGATCTTGACCAGATCTTCCACCTTAACGGTGGGATCGTCGCTCAGCTCGGATACGGGAATATACCCTGCGTGCTTGGTACCGAGGTCCACGTAGATCTCGGTCGGGGTTATCCCGGTTACGATGCCTGTTACCTTCTCTCCTGTATTTAAAGTTTTGATCGATTTCTCCAGTAATTCGGCAAAGGATTCTTCGATCTCCATGATTTCGTCGCTCATTTTGTCATAGACCTCCTTTATTATCCACCAGGGCGTGGAAGCGCCCGCAGTGATCCCGATCAATTTGGCGCCAGCAAAGGAGGGGGGATCCAACTCCTGTGCCCGTCCGATGGAAGAAACCCTCGGACAAAGCGCCCCGCAAAGCTCGGCAAGCCGCTGGGTATTACAGCTCTTAGGGTCGCCGATGACGATCATCGCGTCGCACCTGGCCGCGATTTCCTGCGCTTCCGATTGTCTTTTAGACGTAGCACTGCATATTGTATCAAAGATTTCGGCGTTTGTACACTCTTTTTTTACTTTTTCTATGCAGGAATCCCATACTGCGCGGGTGGAAGTGGTCTGTGAGACCAGGGTCAACGGCTTTTCCCGGTATGCGGGATATTTGGAAAGCCATTTATCCAGTTCCGCCTCGCCCGACAGGACAAAAGTCTGCCTGCAGAGACTGGCGATAGCGGTCACCTCCGGGTGGTGCTCCGTGCCGATGATCACCACCGTGCGGTTCCTGCTGTCTGCGCCGGCTACAATGGAATGGATCTTTGCCACGTTGGGGCAGGTGGCGTCCGCGATGATGCAGCCCGGCTTTTCCTTCAGCGCTTCGATCGCCTGTCTGTTTTCCCCATGGGAGCGGATGACGACCGTGCTCCCGTCCGGCACTTCCTCGGGGCTTTCGACACACTTCATCCCCAGCTCGGCCAGACGGGAGATCACGTTGTCGTTATGGATGACGGGACCCAGCATATAGGAGCCCTGGGCGCTGCTCCGGGCCGCCTGCTCCGCCATCTCCACCGCGCGCTTCACTCCGTAACAGAACCCCGCGGTCTTCGCTAAAATGACATTCATGCCGCCGCCTGCTCTCCCAGAGCGCGGATGCGCTGCATCAGGTCGTCCGCTATTTTTTGGTATTCCTCAGGCGTCGCTTTTTTTCCGGCGATCTCCGGAACATAGGGTTCCCCGATGATAACGGGAGTGGGCACAAACCACTTTCTTTTTCTCGGGATGTACACGGGCAATATGGAAGCCCCAGTGCGCAGGGCCAGCATAACCGCGCCCGTTTTTGCCTCTCCCCCGTCGTCGCCCTTCGCCCTGGTACCCTCGGGGAACATCAGAAGTTTTTCATTTGATTTGAGGACTTTAAGCGCGTGCTTGATGGCGCCTACGTCGGCCTTGCCCCGCTCGATTCCAAAAATACCCGCCTTTCCCAGAAGCCACCCCAGGATGGGCACCCGCATCAGCTCCGCCTTGGCCATGATCTGCATCCGGTTTTTAAGGCCCATGGCAAACACGATGTATAGGGGGTCGGTCAGCTTGAAGTGGTTGGCGCAGACCAGCACGCCGCCCTGGGGAATGTTCTCCCTCCCGATCACCCTTCCTGGGTTCACGAGATTGAAGAACGGCCAGACAATAATGTATAGAATTGCATAAACGATACTCATGTGGCGAGTCTCTCCCTTATCAGCTCGAGCATTACCCGGAAGCTCTCCTCCAGGGTGTAATCGGTGGTATCCACTAAAATCGCGTCCTCCGCTTGGCGCAGTGGGGCTTCGGCGCGTGTGCTGTCGTTAAAATCCCGCTGTTTCAGGTCGGAAAGAACCGTCTCAAAATCGGCAGCGCTCCCCTTTTCTTTCAGTTCCAGATAGCGCCTTTCAGCTCTGATTTCGGGGGACGCGGTAAGGAACAGCTTCACATCGGCTTTCGGCAGTACCACGGTGGCAATGTCGCGGCCGTCCATGATGACGTTATGGGTGCGGGCAAGGGACCGCTGCATGTCCAGCAGAAAGGCGCGGACCGCCGGCATGGCCGAAACATCGGAAGCGTATTTTGAAATTTCGTGCCGTCTGATTTCCTCCGTAACGTCCGCCCCGCCCAGGTACATATGCTGCAAGCCGTCTCCGCCGTGGCGAAGATCGATTTCAATGGTCTCCAGAAGGGCGGTAACGCCCTGCGTATCCGTGGAAGCCACGTGATTTTGAAAGGCGCAAAGGCCTACCGTGCGGTAAATGGCGCCGGTATCCACATACAGAAAGCCAAGCTTCTCGGCGAGCATCTTGGCCAGGGTGCTCTTTCCCGCCCCGGATGGGCCGTCGATGGCGATACTCTTATAGTTCATTTTCTCCCCCTCCTCCGCAGTACTGCGCGGCAGCTTCTCCCGCCGCCTTTCCGGTGCACCATGCGATCTGGAGGTTGAAGCCGCCTGTGTAGGCGTCCACATCCATAACTTCGCCGGCAAAAAAAAGCCCTTTCACCTTTTTGGACTCCATCGTTTTCGGCTCTATTTCCCGCACGGTGACGCCGCCCGAGGTGACAATCGCCTCCTCGATGGGGCGCGGGCCCGAAATCTCCACCCGTAAGCTCTTGAGAAGCTCAAGCAGAGTCCGGCGCTGGGCTCGGGTGATCGAGTTGACCCGGGTTTGGGGCGGGATGCCCGACCGGGCGACAATCACGGGAATCATCAGCCTGGGCAGCAGATTATCCAAGGCATTGGCGAATTCCTTGTTGGCATTTTCCTCAAAATCCCTCAGGATACGCGCGTCCAGCTTCTCCTCGTCCAGCGCGGGCTTCAGATCAATAAGCACGTAATATTTCTCGGCTTCAAACTCGCGCATGTGGGCGCTGGCGCTTAAAATGAGCGGCCCCGAGAGTCCGAAATGGGTGAAGAGCAGTTCGCCCTGTTCTTCAAAGATCAACTTATTCTTTTGATTTTTTACCTTAAGCGATACATTGCGCAAGGAAAGTCCCTGCATTTTCGCGCAGTCCTCCCCCTGGGCCGTGAGCGGCACCAGGGAGGGCTTCGGTTTCACGACGGCATGCCCCAGCTCCTGCGCCATGGTATAGCCGTCGCCGGTGGATCCGGTGAGCGGATAGGAGAGCCCACCTGTTGCAAGGATAACTGCTTTACAGCTATGCTCCCCATACTCGGTAACCACGCCGCAGACGGATTTCCCCCTCGTCAGAACATGCTTCGCCCGTTCCTGCAGAATCGCCACCCTGGCGCGGCGCAAAGCCCGGAGCAGCGCGTCGATCACATCGGCGGACTTGTCGGAAACCGGAAACACCCGGTTCCCCCGTTCGGTCTTCAGGGGAACGCCCAGCTGTGTAAAATAATTCTTGACATCGGAAGGCGGAAAACGGCTGACGGCGCTGTAAAGAAATTTTCCATTACGCGGAATGCTGCTGAGTGTTTCCTCCACCGAACAATCGTTGGTGAGGTTGCACCGCCCCTTGCCGGTAATGTAGAGCTTTCTCCCCAGCTTCTGATTGGGCTCCAGCAATAAAACGCTGACTCCTTTGGAAGCGGCGGCGAGCGCAGAGAGCATTCCGGCGGCGCCCCCGCCAATGACAATGACATCGGTGGTCAATTCAAAAACTCCTTATTGTTCCTGCACGGTTTCATAGACCTCGTATTCCGCCCAGATTTTTTCCAGCGTTTCAAAGGTGCGGGAGAGGTCCTCGTTCTTCTTGCGTCCCACCGCGACGACGAGGGCGTTAATGAGGCTCAGGGGCGCGACCAGGGAATCCACGAAGGAAGCCATATCGCTCTTTGCCATCAGGGTGTGCGTGGCGAAGGGGACGAGAGGCGAGGTCATGCTGTCGGTAATCGCGATCACGGTGGCTTCCCTGTCCCTGGCGAACTGCATTGCCTTCACCGTGCGCCTGGAATACCGCGGGAAGCTGATACCGATGGCCACATCGTCTTTGCCGATGCGGAGGATCTGCTCGAATACCTCGCTGGCAGAAGGTGTGTTTACCGACACCACATTATCGAAAATAAGGTTAAAGTAAAAGGCCAGAAACGCCGCCAGCGCACCCGAGGAACGCACGCCCAGGATATAGATCCGCTTGGCGCCGACAATGGCGTCCACCGTCGCGTCAAAGCTTTTCTGGTCGATCTCCTCCAGCGACATCCGGATCTTCTCGATGTCCGAATGCATCACCATGGGCAGAATGTCCTCGTTGCTCATAAGGTCGTTGGACACCTCGATGCGCTGGAGCGAGGTCAGCTTGCTGCGGATCATCTCCTGAAGGGCTTTCTGCATGGCTGGATACCCGTCATATCCCAGCTCGGCCGCAAACCGCACAACGGTGGATTCGCTGACCTTCACCGTTTTCCCCAATTTGGACGCGGTCATGAACGCCGCTTTGTCGTACGAAGATAAAATGAAGTTGGCAATCAGCTTCTGCCCTTTGGAATAGGTGGGCATACCGTTTGCGATCACCGCCAGAATGTCTTTTGACATAAGTATTGCTCCTCTCTTAACCAGAGTGATATCTCCCTTATCATAATGTTGCGTGGCATAAAATGCAACTTATTTTTGCAGGATTTTTATTTTAACTTGCAAAAATCAGCTTTCCGAAAGGAGCTTGATCTCATCGGGAGTCAAGTATCTCCACTGGCCGCTTTTCACCGCCGGATCCAAAATAATTTTACCTTCCCTCACCCGCTTGAGCCGTGTGACGATGAGGCCGGCCGCGGCGCACATGCGGCGCACCTGCCGGTTCTTCCCCTCCCGGATGGTCACGGAAAGAAGCGCGGTATCTCTCTCCCGCTTTAAAATCCGAACAGCTGCGGGGCGAAGCCGCTCTCCGTCCAGCGTCATGGGCTTTGAGAGAACCGGGAGGGCGGCGTCCGCGTCCCCGGCCACCCAGGCAAGGTATTCCTTCTCCACCTGGCATTTGGGATGAGTCAGACGGTAGGTGAATTCTCCGTCGTTGGTGAGAAACAAAAGGCCCTCTGAATTGAGGTCCAGCCGGCCGACCGGCCAGACTCTTGCCCCGCAGCCCTCAATCAGCTCGGTGACCGCCTTTCTCCCCTCTTCGTCGGAGAGGGTCGTGACATAGCCCCGTGGCTTGTTGAGCATCAGGTAGGTTCTTTTTTCAGGACCGGCCAGAGGCTCTCCATCCACCTCAATCCGGTCGAGGGAGGGGTCGGCCTTATCCCCCAGCGAGGCGGCAAGGCCGTTCACCTTTACGCGTCCCTGGAGGATATACTCCTCCGCGCTCCGTCGGGAACATACGCCCGCGGAAGAAAGAATTTTCTGAAGCCGCTCTTCCATGGAAGGCCCTCATTTCTTATCTTTTCATATGTAATCCGGCAGTGTTCACTCCACCGCCGGAAAGAAACCGCTTTTCATTTTTTCACTTGCGCCGTATTCACGTCAACCTCAATTCCGGTGAGAAAGGATAGCACCGGCTGAGACTTGTGTTCGCGGAAGAATTCCAGAATACGGCCGACGAGGCCCGAGGCAACCTCGTCCCGATGCACCGATTCGGTGTAAACGAGGAAGCTTTTCCCCACCGGCTCCTGGCCCAGATAGTAGGTGATGCATCCGGCTATGGCTCCCTTGGTGACGGGGGCCTCCGCAAAGTCGGGCAGGATGATTTTCGCTGTCACCTGCTCAGTAAGGCAAAGGGGATAGGCCAGATCGTCGTTTGTGCGCACCGTCGCAAAGCGCTGCAGGCTCCCGGATACGGGAATACGCCGGAAGTCCTTTCCGGCGGCGCACAGCTCAATGCGCGGCCACTGCTCGAAACCGTAATCAAAGAGGGCTGCGTGGTCGTCCCAGTCGTCCGGGTCGCAGAGGGTCACTGCGATAAGGGTCTGCTTACCCCGCTTCGCGGCGGAAACCAGGGTCCGACCTGACATCTTGGTATAGCCCGTCTTAAGCCCGATGCAGCCGTCGTACTGCCAAAGGAGCTTATTATGGTTGGTTAAAGAGCGCACGCCCACCGTTGTGGATTTCGTGGAAACGATTTTGGCGATCATCTCGTTTTCCAGGCAGGCTCCGGCAAGCTTCGCCATATCGGCGGCGGTGGAATAGTTATTGTCGTCGTTGAGACCGTTGGGGTTCTGAAAATGTGTATTCGTCATGCCCAGGGAGGCGGCGCGCTGGTTCATCCAGTCAACGAAGTTGTCCACGTCGCCCGCGCAGTAGCCGGCAATGGCCACCGCGGCGTCGTTGCCCGAGGCCAGAAGAAGCCCGTAGAGCAGCCCTTCCAGGGTAATCTGCTCCCCCGCTTTCAGGTAGATGGAGGTCCCCTCCATGCCGGTCCACTCGGGCTTGACGGTGACGACGTCGGTGAGGTCGGGCGTGGATTCCACCGCCACCAGGGCCGTCATCAGCTTGGTGATACTGGCGATCATTCGTTTTTCGTCGGTGTTCTTTTCAAAGAGCACCCTTCCGCTCTCCGCGTCCACCAGGATGGCCGAGACGGCGGAAACCGCCGGAGGCTCCATGGAAACCGCCTGCGCCGGGGCGCATAAAAGCAGGAGGGCAACCGCCGCCCCCAAAAAGCGCTTCAATTGGCATCACCTCAACAAAATCTGGTGATGCTATTATAGGGCTTAGAAAGTATCCTTATCCTCGTTCGCTTTTTTATTTTTTATGGCAAATTCCGTTACCCGATCCATAATTTCGGGAACCATCTCCACCACCCGGTCAAGAGTCGTCATGCCGGGTTCCGGCGAAACGGGCAGGAGCTTCACGATGTCGCCGCGGATGACGATAAAGGCCACGGGGGAAATATTGACCCCGGCGCCGCTGCCGCCCCCGAAGGAATTGTTCGCCTCCGGCTTCTGGTTTTTAGCGGCAAAATCGCTGCCGCCCGAAGCGAATCCAAAGGCCAGCTTGGAGACCGGCACCAGGGTAATGCCCTCGTCGGTGCGGATCGGCTCGCCCACAATGGTGTTCACATCCACGATCTCGCGGATCTTCTGCATGGTGGTGGTCATGAGTTCGCTCAAAGGATGATTCTTTTCCATAGTCAAACTGCCTCTTTTCTCATTTGTTTTCTGTTTTTATTCTGTCTATGGACGGCTAAGAATTTCATGCCGAGAATTACCGCCAGGACAATGCCCTGGCCAATGGTAAGGGAAAGTGCGGCCTTCACGGAAAGGGAGGGTTCTTTCGCGTCGAAATCGACCGCCGTATGGATACTCCTGTTTTTCACGTGAAAATTATTCTCAATGAGCGGCCATAGCATACCCAGAACGACGTTCACGTACCCATAACCGGCCGCGGCGGAAGCGGGGTCCCGGTCACCCCAGATAAGCTCAAGCTCGATCTTGTCGATGCGGATCTTCCTCCTGAGCCTGCCGGCTGCCTCGCTGATAAGAGGGAGATATCTTCGGAAGGTATCCAGGGTACCCTCCTTTTCTTCTTCCTTTTTCTCTTCTTTCGGTTGGGCTTTCCCCTTCTTCTTGGTCTTTTTCTCTTTCGGAGGATACACGGAAAAGCGGAAGGGGCCCGCCAGTACCTTTACCAGGAGTCCTTCCTTCCCGTAGGCAGCCGCTCCTCCGAGCCGGAACAGGGAAATAAGCCAAAGGACAAGAAGGATGCCTCCGAAAATCAGCCACCCTCTCATGGGCTTTCCTTCCCGAGGGCGAGAAGCTCTCCGCTCCCTTCCTCAGTTCCTTCGGTATCCGGAGCGGCTTCCCCGCGCAGTCTTGCCGCGGCGGACTGCATCTCAAGGGTAAGCTGTCCGCTTTCGCCGCTCCCGAGAGGCAGCTCCGGCAGTTCGTCCAGACTGGAGAGATGAAAGGTCCTCAAAAAGTTCTTTGTGGACTTGTAAAGGATAGGCCGGCCGGGCACCTGGAGACGGCCCGACTCTTCGATCAGCTCCCGCTCCAAAAGAAGCCCCACGGTGTAGGAACTGTCCACCCCTCTGATCTGATCGATATAGGCCCTGGTGACGGGCTGATAATAGGCGATGACGGCAAGCACTTCCAGCGCCGGCTGCGACAGCTTCATTGCCTTGCGGCTCTCAAAGACCCGGCGGACGGTCTGCGCGTATTCGGGCGCGGATGCCATCTGCCACTGGTCGTCCAGCCGCAGAAGACGGATGCCCCGGCGCTCGTAGCTGTACCGGTCGGCCAGGCGCTGACAGACGGCGTCCACCGTGACCCTGTCCGAATCCAGGGCAAGGCAGACCCGTTCCACCCCAACCGGCTCCCCGGCGGCAAACAGGATGGCCTCGATGGCCGATTCCATTTCCTTTAATTCCATACTATACCTCTCAATTTAGCCCCAGCAAAGGGCGGGAGGATCTGAGCTTCAGTAGCTGTCGGCGGAAAATTCCGCCCCGTCTTCGTCCTCCTGGATAAAGGTGACGGTGCAGTCCGTTTCGGTCCCGGCCAGACGCACCTTTCTCGCCTTGCACAGCTCCAGCACGGCAATGAAGGTGGCCACGATTTCGGAGCGGCTCCGGTCCCCCGCGAAAAGCGCCCGGAACCGGGCAACGCCGGACCTGAGCAGTTTCCGCAGGATCTCCGTGGCTTTTTCGGCCACCGGATAAGGTTCCCTGCCAACAATGCCGTCAAAGGCAGCCATGGGAGGCGGCAGCTTGCCCTCCGCCCGGGAAACGATATCCCCCATCGCCCTTTTGAGATCGTCCGGCTCCTGGGAATACCGGTAGGTCTTCCGTACCGTCGCCAATTCAGGCGCTTTTGTGAGATAGTCCCGGCCCAGGGCGAAGCGGTTCTCCAAGTCAGTCACCGCGGCCTTGATCTTTCCGTAATCCTCATGCCGCTGGCGCTCCTCCAAAGAGGCGATGAGCTCCTCCATCTCCGAGAGGGCCTCCTCGTCGTGGATGGAGAGGAGCATCCTCGTTTTGATGTAGACCAGCTGGGCCGCCATGGCCACGAATTCGCTGGCCACCTCCAGATCGAGGCTCTTGCGCTTTTCCATCCACTCCATGTACTGGTCCAGGAGCAGGGAGATCTGAATGTCCTTGATCTCCATTTTATTCTTGCCCAGCAGATGGAGGATGAGGTCCAGCGGACCCACAAAATCTGCCA
Organism: Bacillota bacterium; assembly: GCA_023459875.1. GTDB lineage: Bacteria > Bacillota > Clostridia > Oscillospirales > Oscillospiraceae > JAEWRY01. Next base: position 131,986 of record JAEWRY010000024.1, on the reverse strand, counting down.
TGTCCTCAGACCTGGCTTTTACCACGCCCTCAAGCCGATAAACAGGCTCGTCCACTTCCCCACCGCCTTATATTCTTTAATATGGAACTACATCAGGGAGCTTACCAGATAGTACGGCCACATAGAAGCCGAAAGCAAAATTTTAAGGGCCCACTGACGGGCGGCGCTGAGGTAAGGGTCCAGAATACCCATCCACAGAAGCGCCATCAGAATAAACATCCCATACCGCTCGTACCGCAGAACCGAGTAATAGAGATCGTTGGGCAGAAGGGCGCCCACCACCTTGGAACCGTCCAGGGGCGGGAACGGGATGAGATTGAAGATTCCGAGACCCACCGAGAGGGTTGCCACCGTAGCGAGAAAATTGATGACGTACCCCAAAAGAGCGCTGTCGGAGGTCATGTAAAAGGGGTAAAGCGCGGCGCGAATGAGCAGCGCCACATACGCAAGTACGAAATTTGACACCGGGCCCGCCAGCGCGGTGACCGCCATGCCCAGCTTGGGATGCCGGAATCTTCGCATGTCGATGGGCACCGGCTTGGCCCAGCCGAAGCCCACGGTGACCATCATGAGCGCGCCCAGAGGGTCGATATGCCGCAGCGGGTTGAGGGAAAGCCGGTGCATCTGTTTGGCGGTCGTGTCCCCCATCAGGTAAGCGGCATAACCGTGGCTCACCTCGTGAAAAACAATGCAGAAAAGAACCGCCGCGATCCGCCAGATGAAAGAGATCAGTCCGGTCCAGTTTAAGTTTTGTGTAAAGTTTGTCCAGGCGCTCAAGGCCTTTCCCCCTCTCGGTTCCGTATCTTAATATACCAATAATTTCTCATAAATACAAGTTCGGCTTTCTACCGGCGAAGCTTCTCCGCCACCGCCGCGAACTCCCCTATACCCAGCTTTTCCCCCCGGATATCAGCGGCGAGGCCGCAGCCGGTAACCACGGCGGCCAGCTCCTCCTTGGTGAAGCTCCCGCCGAAGGCGGCGGAAAGGCCGTTGACCAGGGTTTTGCGCCGTTGGGCGAAGGAGGCGCGCACCGTCCGGAAAAACAGGGCCTCGTCGGTAACCTCCTGCGGCTTCGGCCGGGGCGTGAGGCGGAGGACCGAGGAAGTCACCTTGGGCGCGGGAAGGAAGCACTCGGGCGGAACGTCGAAGAGGATTTCGCAGCCGGCATAGTATTGGCAGAACACAGAAAAGGCGCCGTATGCGGGCGTACCCGGGGCGGCGCAGATGCGCTGGGCCACCTCTTTCTGCACCATTACGGTGATCTTCTCAAAGCACTTTGCCTCCAGAAGGGCGGTGATCACCGGCGTCGTGATGTTATAGGGCAGGTTGGCGCAGGCCAGGAGCCGCAGACCTGGGAGCTTTTCCGCCGTCAGCGCCGGGATATCCAACTTCAAAATGTCGCCCTGCACCAGTTCAACGTTGCGGCAGTCCGAGAGAGTCTCCGAGAGCAGCGGGAACAAAGACCTGTCCAGCTCCACCGCCGCGACCTTCCCCGCCGCCTCGGCAAGGCGCACGGTTAAGGGCCCGATGCCGGGGCCGATTTCCAGCACCCCGCAGCCGGAATCTACCCCGGCGCCCGCCACGATGTCCCGCGGCACCCAGTCGGCAATGAGAAAGTTCTGCCCCATGCTCTTGGAAAAACGGAAGCCGTGCCGTCCCAGCAGGGCCTTGATCTCTTTGCTGTCGCAGAGGTTCATGGCGGTCTCTCCTTCGGTGTTTACTGTGTTTTACTAGTATAACATAAAAAAACCATAAAACAAGGCGAAGGAAATGATAATGGGGGGCGTCTCGTCCGGCGCGAGACGCCCCCCACGGCGGTATTATTTGCGGTAAAAGGCAGAATGTTCTTTGTAGTGTGCACATTAGGCGGGCAAAGATCCTTTTCTTACGCTCAGGACGGCATCTTTATTCCGGCTGCTTCCATTCTGAGAGAGCCGCTTTAAAGCCGTTATATCTGCGGGTCCTGCGTTTTATCCTCCGTCTTCGGCGGAGAATTTATCTCTCTGCGCCGGCGGAGCATCCTGCGGCCATACCGGACCCCGGCCCATACCGCGGCGGTAAAGATCACAAGGCCGAGGAAATGATAGGCGATCCAGAGGACAAAAGAACTCATGCCGTCGCCGAACTCGGAAAAGCCGTTCCGGAACGCGGCTGCAAGCTTGGTACCCAGCGCTGCGGTCTCGCCCGGGTCGTCCTCCACCTTGACGACCTCGTACAGGTCCAGGCGGATGGTGGAAAAACCCACCAAGTCGTCGTAGCGCTTGAGGGTGGAGGTATACTGCTCGATCTGATACTGCACGTCGGAGAGGGCGTTTTCCAGGCTGATAATGTCCTCCATCTTCTCCGCCTTGGCAAGAAGGGCTAAAAGGCGCTCCTGTTTGGTGGTGAGGGTCTTAAGGCGCAGTTCCGTGTCGTAGTACTCCTCCCCCACATCTTTGGAGGACTCGCTGCTGCTCACCACGTGTCCCACGCTCCCAGCGGCGTTCATGAAGCCTTCGTAGGATTCCTCCGGAATCCGGACGGTATAGGACGCATAACGCTGGGCGTTGGCGTCATAGTACCCGCCGCCCTGCACCCTGGCGTCCTCAAAATAACCCCCGTGCTGGCTGACGAGCGTGTTCAGCGCCGTGACCGCGTCCATAAACGCGGTGGTCTGAACCGAGATATATGCTTCACGGATCAGCTTGGCGTCGGCGTCGGTATAGATCCGGGAGCCGTAATCCTTGTCTGTCCCTGGGGTGCCGGAAACGGAGCCGCCCAATGAATCGCTCGCGGACGTTTCGGCTTCTTTGGGAACGCCGTAATCCACGGACATGCTGGGCGCGGGCGTCGGAGCGCTGCCGCCGTCGCCTTTGGCTGCGCTCGTGCTCCCGCTGGAGCTTACAGTGCTGCTGCAGGAGGAAAGGAGCAGGACGAAAAGCAAGAGGAACGCAAGCGGGCGGAAACGGTTTCTTCTGGTACTCATTGGAAGCACCTCCTTACCACTTATGACGGTAAACCCGGTAAAAAGTTCCGTCTAAGGGGCAGATCGGCTTTATCCTTCATAGAATGAGCCAAAAGGAGGTTTTTCCATGCCCACAATCTTTCTTTCCCCCTCCACCCAGCAATTTAATCCTTACATCACCGGCGGCAACGAGGAGCTGTGGATGAACAGGCTGGCCGACGAAATGGTTCCCTATCTGACGTCGTCCGGCATCCAATACACGCGCAACGATCCCAACGGAACCGCCGCCGACGCCATCCGCCTCTCCAACCAGGGAAATTACGATCTTCACCTGGGCCTCCATTCCAACGCGGCGCCCCCTTCCCAGTCCGGTGAGTACCGGGGCATTTTCGTCTACTATTATCCGGGAAGCGCCAAGGGAATGCGTGCCGCCCGAATCATTGGGAACAATCTGAAAAAAATCTATCCCATTCCCGACAATGTGCGCATTGAATCGAATACGACGATCGGCGAGGTGCGGCTCCCGAAAGCCCCGTCGGTATTCCTGGAGATCGGCTACCACGACAATGCCGACGACGCCACCTGGGTGACCAACAATCTGAACCTCATCGCCCAGAACATCGCATCGTCCCTGGCTCAGTACTTCGGCATCCCCTTCCTCTATCCCGTGGCCCCCCGGAACGGCGTGGTGGACATCACCTCGGGCTATCTCAATATCCGCTCCCGTCCCAACACTTCGGCGGCCGTCATCGCAAAGGCCTACGACGGCGCCCGGCTCACCGTCATCAATCAGTGGAACGGCTGGTATCTGGTGCGCTTTGACGACGTGATCGGCTATGCGTCGGCCCAGTATATCGATATCGTATAGGCGGGCGTGCCGTGACTATTTACGTTGTTAAGCCGGGAGACAGCCTTTACTCCATCGCCCTGGAAAACGGCGTTTCCATGTCTCAGATCATGCTCGACAATCAGCTGCCCGACCCCGCGCGGCTGGCGGTGGGGCAGACGCTGGTCTTGCAGTATCCCCAGCAGACTCACATCGTCCAGCCGGGAGAGACCTTAATGTCCATATCCGCAAAGTACGGGCTCTCCATCCGGCAGATTCAGCGGAACAACCCGATTCTTGGCGGCGGCTACCAGATCTGGCCCGGCCAGACCCTGGTCATTACCTTTCAGCAGGAGAAGGAGGGGAGCCTTTCCATCAACGGCTACGCCTACCCCTTCGTGAACCGCGCCCTGCTCAGGTCCACCATGCCCTATTCCACCACCGTCACCCCCTTCACCTATGGGTTCACGCCTCAGGGCGACCTGGTGCTTCTGGAGGACGAACCAATCATCAACATCGCGCTCGAGGGCGGCGTGGCCCCCATCATGCACCTGTCCACACTGACCGATTCGGGCAACTTTTCCAGCGCCATGGCTTCCCTGATTTTAAATAACATGGCCCTGCAGAACAGGCTTATCAATAACATTGAGACCGTCATCAGGGAAAAGGGGTACCGCGGTCTGGACGTGGATTTCGAATTCATCCCCGCCAAGGACGCCAGACCCTACGCCGCCTTTATCACGAGGCTCCGGGAGCGGTTCAATCCTCAGGGCCTCATCGTCCTCACCGCCCTGGCCCCCAAAACCTCCGCCGATCAACCCGGCCTCCTTTACGAGGGCCATAACTACGCCCTCCTGGGCGCCGCCGCCAACGAGCTGCTGCTCATGACCTACGAATGGGGATATACATAGCGCCATACAAGATACCGGCAACCACAAAAAGAGTTCACATTCCCGGTAATGTATGGTAAACTGAATAGGAACTGGAAAGGAGCGGGAACGCGGATGTCGGAGAAGGAACGGGAATATGTCAGGGATGTGTTGCTGCTGGCGCTTGGCTGCTTTGCCTTTTGGCCGATTTTGTACGGACTGGTGGCACTTCTTTACAGACTGCGGTGGCTGACGGTATTGTTCAACCCGGTGCCGTATTGCGGCCTAGCTCTCATGATTAGCGTCTTTTTTATCCTCTTTTTTCCCAAAAGGTTTGAAAAATGCATCTGGGGCACGGTCTGCGAGGAGCAGGAAAAGCTCTCCTTCCCGTTGGCCTTCCTGAGAAATTTCGCAATCATAATCTTAGGTAACCTGCTGCTCCAGCGTCTGACAAACCTCCTGGCAAATCTGATGTTGGAACGCCGATACCCGGGCGATCCTCATCAATACTCGGATTATAATATTATATACTGGCAGACCGAAGAAACCGCGTTGGTTTACCTGACAATTCCAATTTGCACTCTGTCTTTTATCGGGTGCGTCGTCTTCACCATCCGGCACACCCTCAGACTGCATCGGGCGCAGGAACCGTGCGATGCAAAACACGAGACGTCGGACGGATAAGCAAAACCTGTCAGCGGCGTGGTTGGGAGAAAACTACAGTAGGCAAACGCATGATAAAAGGCCTCCGATAGGAGGCCTTTTATCATGTTATTTTGTTATACGCCCGCTAAAAACTTGTGCAGACGGTGAATTCCCTTACCCAGCAGCATCATCGGGCAGGCGATGGCGGTTTCCATGCCGGCCTTTTGGGTTCTTTCCACGTCGCTTGGGTCCACGTCCTTTTTGCTGTGGAAGAGCACTCTTTTTACTCCCGCTTTTGCCATCTGGTCGATCCACGGGGTGATGTTCTCCCTGGCGAGGTAAATATAAGCGCACTCGGGCACCTTCGGCAGCTCGCCGAAGCTCGTGTAGACCTTGATGCCCACGTCCTCACCTTTGTAATCGCCGTTCAGCGCCAGCACGCTGATGTTATTTCTGAGGAACGCCGGTAAAATCATCTTCATGGAGGCGTCCCCGTTCAGGGGAAAGCCCACGATCAGAACCTCGTTGTTCGTAAAATAGTCCTTGGTCAGCTTTGCCATAATCATTCATCCTTTCGGCGCTCTTTCTCGTCACTCCTATTATATCATATTTTCTGCTCAAGACAATTAAAATCAGCTTATAAAAGGGAAAATATGGCTCATACTAAGGGTGAAAAACTTCACAAAGGAGGATGCTATGAAAAACAACCCGGATGACCGCAGCGACAACGTGGACAGAATCCAGAAAAATATCGACATGACCATCCGCAACATGGAGCTTGGCGAGGAGCTGATCTCAAAATCGTCGAACCCCAGAATGAGGCAGAATCTGATCGAAAAGAATGAAAGGAGGCGGCAGGCGCTTCGTGGCATGCGCCACGAGATCAAGGACGAGGCGGACTTCCAGTCGAAAAATAAAGATAAATAATGTCCACTGAACAAATGCGATTTCCGAATCGCATTTGCCGGAAGGACAAAAACTGCCCTTCCGGGCGGCAAAACAGATCTGTTTGCCGCTTCAGATACATTGATGGCTGTCCGCTTGGATTTGCGGACACACGCCGCAAATCAAAAGTGCAGGGTTTTTGACCATACTCGGTCAAAAACCTTGCACCTGAATAAAGCAAAAACAGCTTAGAAGCATTGATATGACTATATTTTTGCTTTATTCAGCGGGCATTAAATAAATTTTGGCAGCCGAAAAAGGAATTATATTTGAAAGCCGGGTCATAATAGAGCTCGGGTACTGAAGGTACCCATTGAGCTAAAAGGTTTAATTGAAAATCGGGAGGCGATTGGGATGAATCGATCTACCTTTGACCCAGTTATGATTCGGGCTGTTCAGTCACAGATCTAATAGGGGATAGATAAGTTTGGTTGCCACGTTTCCCCCTGAATAATTAAATCCCGGCGAAACAGGCAGGGGCTTCTTGATTGGAGTCCCTGCCTTGTATTTTCAAGAGGGATCCGATATTAAAGCATACATAATTTAAACAGCTCTGCATGAAACTGGACGAATCATGAGGAATTATAATTGAAAAGAGGGTCATAATATTGCTTGGGTACTGAAGTGGTACCCGATGAGCTATAAGGTTTAATTAATTGGGAGATGTTTGGTTAAGATCGAGCTGCGTTTGAACCTGTTATGACGAAGACTATTGGTCTCAGATCGTACTGGGGGATAATGGTTAAAGTTCGGTTGTCACGTTTCCCCTGGAATAATTAAATACTGGCGAAACAGGCAGGGGCTTCTTAATTGGAGTCCCTGCCTTGTATTTTCCAAGGGGGATCCAATCCCCCTTGGAGGAACCCCGGTTTCGCGCCCGGCGGCGCGGGTCGGTGTGTCCGTTCGGGAAATTCCCCGAACGGACGAAATTAAATCAAACAAAGCCTTGTTTGATACAGCTATTCGGCGGAAACTCTGCGCGGCTTTGTCATTCTGAGGCCGTAAAACGGCCGAAAAATCTTTTATGAGCTTTTCCGTTCCATGAACCAGCGGTCCTCTTCCAAAAATAAATAAGTCTGCCTGCCGCGCACCATGCAGGTGTAGCGTATGCCCATGCCGCCGGCCTTCAGGCTCGCGGCTCTCCGCACGTCAATAACCTTGTCTATCGTATACTGCGTTCCGTCCTCCCAGACAAAAGAAACGGGCGTCAGTTTCCCTTCGGTATCGAACATCGCGAAGACGGGTACGATGACTTTCGGGGACTTTTCCATGTCTCAAACACCTCCTTAAAAATACCCGACGGGATGGATCACGTGGTCGTCCTTGGGGTTGATACTTCCAAGCCGCCGGTCGCCCAGCAGCATGGCCCGGCAGATGCTCAGGTTGCCGAACCGCCGCCTTATATCGTCCATGGCGGCTTCCATACGGATTACCTTGTCTCTTTTCGTCTCGTCGTCCAGCAGGGAAAGCTGCACGCTTTCCCCCGCCGGGCACAGTTCGCAGCCGCGCACGCCGATGCTGCGGATGGGCTTTTGCCATTCGTAATTCTCCGTGAACAGCTCCATCGCCGCCCGGTGCAGGTCACGGGCCAGATTGGTGGGGCGGGGCTGCTTCTTCTGCCGGACGAAAGAATAAAGCGTATTGTCCCGCACGCCGATTTCCACCGTCCGGCACTCCAGATTCAGCTCTCTTAAACGCATGGCCACACTCTCGCACAGCACATAGAGAATAATGCTCACGTCTTCGTTGTTTTCCAGATCGCGCGGGGTGGTGGTGCTGTTGCCCACCGATTTTATCATCGCCTCGGCTCCCATCCGGGCCACCGGCGAGGCGTCCAGCCCGTTGGCAAAGACATAGAGCACGTCGCCCCATTTCCCGAACCAGCGGCGCAGCGCTTCCCTGTCGGTTCCGGCCAGCTCCCCGATGGTGTGGATGCACTTGAGCGCGAGCTTTTTCTTCGTGGCCGGGCCCACATACAAGAGGTCGCCCACGGGCAGGGGCCAGACCAGTTTCCGGTAGTTTTCCCTTGTGATGGCGGTGGTCTTGTCCGGCTTTCTGAGATCGCTGCCCAGCTTGGCGAAAATTTTGTTCCACGACACCCCCACCGACGCCGTGATGCCCAGCTCCTCCCGGATGCGCTTTCGTATCTCGTCCGCGATGGCCTCCCCGGAGCCGAAAAGGTCCGCGCTGGCGGTAACGTCCAGCCAGGCCTCGTCAAGGCCGAAGGATTCGATCTGGTCGGTGTAGTCGGCGAAGATGCCCCTGGCCTGGCGGGCGAAGCGCAGATAGCGCTTATAGTTCGGCGGAAGCACAACGAGGCCGGGGCATTTCTGCTTCGCCTGCCAGATCGCCTCCCCCGTCTTGACGCCCAGGGCTTTGGCCGGGTAGTTCTTGGCCAGGATAATTCCGTGGCGCTGCTCCACGTCCCCGCCCACGGCCACCGGCTTTTCCCGCAGCTCGGTCCGGTAGAGGCATTCTACCGACGCGTAAAAATTGTTCATGTCGCAGTGCAGAATCGTTCTCACCGTTTCGCCTCCCGATATGGAACGTTTGTTCTATTATATTATATGCGTTTTACGAAAATGTCAATGGTAAAATCCGCCTGTAAAAAAATTAAGAGGGTGTCTCACATACATGAGACACCCTTAAAAAAACTGACATTCCGAGGCCGGAGGCCGAAGAATCTTTGCAGAGGCATATTTTGATGGATCGTTCTATTCGGGCTTTTTTCTTTTCGGGGCGTCCTGGAGCACCAACAACGGTATCTTCCGGGACACGGCCAGAATCGCCTTGCTCATCGGCAATTTTTCCACGTCGCCCTTTGTGATCCCGCCGATCCTGGCCAGGATGATAAAATACACCATTCCGCCGAAAGGGACGGTAACCAGCATCGCCAGGTCATTAGCCGCCACGCGGCCGAGCGATGCCATTTTGAATAATAGATCCAGAGCGGAGTAGATGCCGAGGCATAAAAAGCCCATCGTACCGGCCGCGATGGCGGGCTTGGGCAGATAATGCCATGTATGCAGCTTTCTGCCCAGGCACTTTATGATGAAGTATTGGTTGAGGGATATGGAGATAATCCATGCGCAGACATTCCCGATCACCGCGCCGTACATGTTGATGGAGTGGATGGGAATCAGCAGATAGTTGCAGGCTACCTTAGCGATCATGCCGATGAGCAGGGAGACGGGCGGAACGAGGGGTTTGTTCAGGGAGATCAGAATCCCCGACTGAAGGGTCTGCACGGTGGTGATGAGCGACGTCCAGATGCCGATGCTGACAAGGAGCGAACCGGCGTTCTGCGATGCGAAGATCACGGTTATAATGGGCTGTGCAAGAAAGGAAAGCCCTGCCGCCAGAGGCATTACTACGATAAAATTAAGCCGGAACCCCTCCCGGACCTTGCGCAGAAAGGCGGAAGAGTTATGCACCGAGATAGCGGCGGAAAGGGACGGGATCATGGCCGTGATAAGCGGCGCGGCAAAGAGCACCGCCAGAGTCAGCAGGCGCTGATATTTGGTGGAATAGATTCCGAAGAGCGAATAGGCCTCCACGGCGGTGTACCCGCCCTTCTGAAGCATGGGAATGCAGGACCTTGTGTCGATGATGTCGATGGCGCTTGTAGCGACGCAGCTGATGACGGCCGGGATGGAAAACTTCAGGATCTGCCTGTACACGCTGAAGGAATTGAGTCTTGGGCCGGTATAGGTCTGGTGCAGTTTCTCATACCTCCGCTGCTGGCCCCGGTTTTTGAGGAAGGCAATCGTAAGAAAGGCGGCGGACGCCACGGCGGCCAGCACGGTCGCGGCAGCCGATCCGGCGGCGGTGTAAGTGATGGGGTCCTTGCTCATGTTTGTGGCGTAGCGGAAGAAAAGGATTTCAAGCAAAGCCGTAAAGATGGAGTTCACCAGCTGCTCTATGATTTGGGAGACGGCCGTCGGCGTCATGTTGTGCATGCCCTGGAAGTACCCGCGCAGCGAGCAGGAGACCGAAGTAAACAAAAAAGTCGGCGCGATAAACGTGAACATCAGCTTGGCTTCGGACATGCCGCACCAGGCGGCGAGAAAACCGGAAGCGAAATAGGTGAAGAGCGACGAGATAATACCGAAGGTCATCATCATGGTAAAGGCGCTTCTATGTATCACACGGGCGCCTTTGTAGTCGCCAAGCTCTACCCGTTCCGATATGAATTTTGAAATGATGATCGGCAGACCCGCGTTTGTAATCGTGTAGATAAGTACATAAAGCTTATACCCCGCGCTGATGACGCCGTTGCCGTTGTCGTGCACCAGCATTGCCTGGATCGGAAGATAGATAAACGCAAGCACTTTGCAGATCAAACTGGCAAAGCTCAGGACCGCAAACCCTTTTGTGGAAGATTGGCGTTTCATAACTGCCCCCAAATCATCACAGATTTCTGCCAATGATAATCCGCTTTTCAATCCTTATTAGCTTCACCGGCTCATTCCAGATATTTATAACATACCGCAGGTATTTATGAAATAGCCAAACTGCTAAAAAGAAAAAAACAGGCCGCCCAAGTTAAAGTAAATAAACAGCCTATCTATATATAACATATTGGCCTGCAATAAAAAAGATGCAAATCGGAAGATTTGCATCCAAGGCTGTCGTTTTTACGCTTCTTTTTTCTCCCCCTGAGCTTTTTCCACACTGGCCTTCAGGGCGTCCATCAGGTTAATGACTTTGCTGGGCGTCTCGCCCTTAGCCGTCACCACTTCTTTTCCCGTGATCTTATCCTCCACGAGCTTGCGCAGCTTGACCTGATATTCGTCCCGGTACTTTTCCGGCTGGAACGGCGAGTCCATGGAGTTAATGAGCATCTTCGCCATGGTAAGCTCCTGCTCGGCAATTTCCGGCTTGTTGTAGGATTTCTGCAGCTGCCTGATGTCGTCCTCGTAGAACATTGTGGAAATAAGAACGCCGTCTTCCCGCGGGATAATAGCCATGAGAGTATCCTTGGTACCCAAAACCGTCCTGCCGATGGCTACCTTCTGCTCGGCCATCAAAGCGGCCCGCAGCAGTTCAAAGGCCTTCTCCCCTCCCGGCTCGGGAATGGCCTGATAGGTCTTGTCGTAATAGACCGGGGATATCTGGTTAAGCTGTGCAAAATGCAGAATCTGAATCGATTTTTCCTTCTCCGTCTTGATTCTTTCAATTTCCTCGTCGGTTACGATCACATATCTGTCCTTATCGTACTCAAACCCTTTCACGATATCTTCGCCTTTCAGCTCTTTTCCGCAGTGGGCGCAGGTCTTCTTATACCTGACCCGGCTCTGGTCTTCATTGTGAAGCTGATTGAAGTGGATATCGCTGTCCTGTACCGACGTATACATCGCCACGGGAATGGCAACAAGCCCGAACGAAATGACCGACTTCTGAGAAACAGCCATGAAAAACACCTCCGTTTCCCATAGTGTTGCCAAATATCGTATAAAAATAAAAGCGCGGGGAGCTCTGCAATCAGTTCCCCGCGCTCTTTTATTTTCCCTCAATGCGGATAATCCGCTTCTCATGGTCCTCCAACTGAGCGTCCTGCTTCTCCTCGTGGTTCCAGATACGCTCGTGCGCCTCGCTGTTCTTTGTGGTCAGCCCGCTCATGTCTTTCTGCAGATTCTCCACCGCCACGGTGAGTGTGGTGATGGATCTTGTGAGGGAGACAACCGGTTTAATAATAACCGCTCCCAGGCCAACCAGCGTCACAATCACCAGAACCACGCTCCAATAATCCACGAACTACGCCTCCTAAAAAGTTAAGTTTCAGTTTCCCGCCGGACCATTCTATTTTATGTTACGGCATTGATTTCTGCCCGGCAAATATTTTTTCTTTCGTGACCCCGTATGAATCGACAAATCCGGCAAATTCTAAACCGCGAGGTGATATCATGCAGAAATTTCCGAATATGTACGAGCTTTTCAAGAGCGATAAGAAGGCAAAGCGATACTTCGATAACCTTCCCGACTATGTCCGGGACCAGATCAGCACCCGCGCGGGAAGCGTGAGCACGTTCGACAGTCTCAAGGATTACGCCGAAAATCTGACCCGCGGGGATGGCTGAGCTCTCATTCAGGCAGGCAGCCCTTCCGAAGGGAAACCCTCTCGGAGGGGCGGCTTATTTTATATGCCGAGCCGCCCGCCAGCCGGCTGATGGGAAAACAGCGCCCGCTTAGTCCCCGGCGGCCCGGGACTAGAGTACCGGGTTAATTCGTCTTGACCGGGAGGCGGAGCGGATGCTATGATGATGGCAGTACCGGAGCAGTTTCCCATTCCGGCGGTTCTCAGCGTCAAATCTCTGTTAGAAATACAGTCTCTCCGACCGCCTGGCCTTATTCTGCTCCCCCTCACCAACCCATACTTATAAGGAGTCTTATATGACAAAAAACCGTCTGCTGAAAATTCTCGTCCCCGTTCTGCTCGTGCTGGCCGTTGCCGCTGTCTGGCTGTTTAAAAATCAGCCCTGGGTTTCGAAGGCGGAGGAAACCTCCTCCGTCAACCCGGATTTCGCGCTGGAGGCTCAGTCCATTGATCTGGAACGGCTCACCTCTTACGGGCTGCCGATCATCATCGATTTCGGGGCCGATTGGTGCTCTCCGTGCAAGAGCTTCGCTCCGGTCTATGAGGACGTACACGATGAGATGCTGGAAAAGGCCATTTTAAAATATGTGGATATCGACAAAAGCAGTGCCGTCGCCTCTTCCTACCCGGTAGAGGTGATCCCGACGCAGGTCTTTATTCTCAGCGACGGAAGCCCCTATCAGCCGAGTGATAAGATCGATATCGAATTTCAGTATTATCAGGATAAGAGTACCGGATCTCTTAAATACACGATTCATCAGGGAGCTCTGACCGCGGATGAGCTGCGCGCCGTTTTGACCGATATGGGGGCCGCCCAGTGACAGCGCTGCTCGAAGGGCTTTCCGGGATGATTGCCAAAAGCGGATGGCTTGCCCCTGTGATGGCCCTGGCCGCCGGTATGCTCGCCTCCTTTCTGCCCTGCTCTCTGTCCACCATCCCGCTGGTGGTGGGTTACGTCGGCGGCACCGGCCAGCGGGACGCCAGGCGGGCATTTTTCCTCTCTCTCACCTTTGTGGCCGGTTCGGCCGCCACCTTTACCACCCTTGGCGTCGCCGCCTCGCTGGCCGGCCGGCTCATCGGAGGCGCCGCCTCCTGGTGGTATATCGTTCTTGGCGTTTTGATGGTGCTTATGGCGCTGCAGATGTGGGGTTTCTTCGAGATCATCCCTTCCACCTACCTGATCTCGAAAAGCAAGCGCCGCGGCTTTGGTGGCGCTTTTCTCGCCGGAATCCTCGGCGGAATTTTTTCCTCACCCTGCTCTACACCCGTGCTTATCGCGCTGCTGGCCCTTGTGGCGGAGCGGGGGAGTATTCTTTGGGGCGGCTTTCTGCTCCTCCTCTATTCGGCGGGACATGGAATTCTCGCGATTGTGGCCGGTACCTCGGTGGGCTTCGTTCAGAAGCTCTCCCGGAGCGAAAACTATGGCAGAGCCAGCGCCGTTCTCAAAGCCGTCATGGGTGCGCTCATTGCACTGCTCGGACTTTATATGTTTTACCTGGGGTTTTAAGGTCCGCGAGGGCGCGCTTTCCTTCGCCGTCCCGGCGAAAGGGGCGGTGTCTCAAATAGCTGAAACGCCATAAATGAACTTGTCATTCTGAGACCGAAAGCCAAAGGATTTTTGCAGGGCACACATTTGTCTGCGAAAGATCCTTCGCTTAACGCTCAGAATGACATTTTTATAAATCAAGGCCTTTGATGCAATTTTCCGGTTCCTTTTTCCCTCCGGCCAGCAGCTTTCTCCGCTCCGCCCCGAAAAGGATCTCCGTAATTTCTCTGTCCGCCCGGGCCTTATCCTCCGGCCCGAAATCTCTGCATAAGGTATCAAATACCGCCCATTGAACGCCGTTTTCGGAAACGCCCTCCATGGCCGCATCCCCCGCCGGCGGAACAAACGGGTGCTTGCATTTATCCATAAACTACTCCCCCCGTTATGGTTACGCGCTGCCCCACCCGTCCTATGACAAAACCGGAACCCACCTTCTTTTTTTTCTTGCTGAAAAATAGGATGTCAGTAAGCGGCGGCAATAAAACACAGCGCCCCAACCGCGGCGCTGTTGCGACGGGGGTATGGTATGGATCAATATCTCATTTATCTGCGCAAATCCCGCGCCGACCGGGAGGCTGAGGCAAAGGGCGAAGGCGATACGCTCACGCGTCACCGCACCGCCCTTTTGGATTTGGCCAAACGCATGGGCCTTATCATCGCGGATATTTATGAGGAGGTCGTTTCCGGGGAATCGGTCGCCAAGCGCCCCCAGATGCAGAAGCTCCTGCGGAAAGTGGAGTCCGGCCGTTACAGGGGCGTACTCGTTATGGAAGTGGAGCGTCTTGCCCGCGGCAATACCAGGGACCAGGGTTTAGTCGCCGAAACCTTCCAGTATTCCGGCACTAAGATCGTCACTCCCTTCAAAACTTACGACCCGGAAAATGAGTCTGACCAGGAGTATTTTGAGTTCGGCCTCTTTATGTCCCGCCGGGAATACAAGACCATCAACCGGCGTCTCCAGCGGGGGCGGGAGGCTTCCCTGCGGGAGGGTAAATACATCGCCGGCGCCGCCCCGTACGGGTATGTCCGCGTAAAGCTGCCGAGGCAAAAGGGCTATACGCTGGAAATCGTCCCCGAAGAGGCCGAGGCGGTCCGTCTCATCTTCCGGCTTTATGTGCACGGCGAACGCCAGAGCGACGGTTCGGCGCAGCAGTACGGCACCTCATCCATCGCGAGAAAGCTGGACGCGGAAGGGATTTTATCGCCCGCTGGCGGCAGGTGGCAGTCCTGTACAGTTCGGGACATGATTTTAAACCCCACGTACGCCGGAATGCTCCGCTGGTCCTACCGTCCCACCGTCCGGCGTATGGTAGACGGCGAGCGTGTCACCGTCCGCCCGGTTAACCGGGAGATGGAGGCAAAACCGGGCCTCCACTCTCCCATTGTGAGCCGGGAGGACTGGGAGGAGGCGCAGAAAATCATGTCCGGGCGGGCACATCCTCCCCTTCCGGGGGACCGGCAGGTGCAAAACCCCCTGGCGGGGCTTGTTTTCTGCGCCTTCTGCGGGCGGAGCATGGAGCGCCGGAGGTACCGGCACGGCAGGGATATGCTCCTGTGCCCCAACCCCGGCTGCCCCGCCGTCTCCTCGGCGCTGGAGGATGTGGAAAAGGGTATTCTGGATGCGCTGCGCTGCTGGTTGGCCGAATACCGGATCGAAACCATTTCCTCTCCCCCTTCCGGCAAAGGATCCGACAGCGTTTCCCGGCTGGAACGCAGCGTTTCCCGGCTCTCC
The DNA here is from genome assembly GCA_023459875.1 of Bacillota bacterium. Lineage (GTDB taxonomy): Bacteria > Bacillota > Clostridia > Oscillospirales > Oscillospiraceae > JAEWRY01. Next base: position 116,382 of record JAEWRY010000024.1, on the reverse strand, counting down.
TCCTCCCGCTGCGTCCTTCAGGCGCAGCGCAATCAGCTCCACGATTTGCTGGAACAGGGGGTCTATACGCCGGAAGTATTCAAAGAACGCTCAAGTGTCCTTGCAGCCAAAATTGCCGGGGCGGAGAGGGCGCTCGAAGAGGCCAGACTGCAGCTTCAGGCGGAACAGACCCTTTGCAGCGCTTCGATAGCCTCCCTTCCGGAGTTTAAGGGGATTTTAGAGCTTTACCTCAGGCTTCAGACCCCGAAAGAAAAAAACGATCTTCTGAAAAGAGTTCTCTGCCGGGCCGAATATGCAAAGACGACAGGCGGCCGCTGGGAGAAAAGCAATCTCTATCTCGCCGTCTTTCCGAAAATCAGACCGTTTTAATGCGTCGCCGGGGACCTGGCTGGCGCTATACATACGGCCCTCCCATGGCGGTGTCGCCGCTGCCCAACGTGCGGGACGTGGTAAAATACGCCGTCACCGAAATCGCGCCCCAAAAGCTCTGGCTGGGAATTTCCAACTACGGATACGACTGGCAGCTTCCTTTTGTGCAGGGACGCACAAGAGCCACCGCCATCTCCAATCAGTACGCCGTTTCCCTGGCCATCCGTAATCATGTAGCGATCCAATTCGACGAGCAGAGCCAGGCCCCCTTCTTCCGCTATCTGGACCAGAACGGAAATACCCATGAAGTCTGGTTCGAGGACGCCCGCAGCATCCGGGCCAAATTCGCCCTCATCCCCGAATTCGGCCTGCGCGGAGCCGGCTATTGGAACTTCATGCGTCCCTTTCCGCAGAACTGGCGCGTGGTTAACGCTCTCTACAATATTCTGGATTTTACTGGTATTTAGTGTTTACAAAATGTTCACGGAGCGTTCCAAAAATGTCCATCACTTGAACGGTGAGTATGGTATCCTATGGTTGTCATTAAGTAAGAAATCTTTTCTCTCTCCTCTCTCTTCTCTTTTCTCTCCATCTCCTCCCTCTCTTTCTTTGCAATACCAACTGTCTTCCCGTACGGCAGCCGCTTGCGGGAAGACAGACCAAAAGCTCTCGCCCGGCAGTCTTCGACTGCCGGGCGTTTTTTGATGATCGAAAAACTATGTTTTTCAATCAAACGGGAGCACGGCTGCGGCTCTGTGGAGCTGCACAAAGAGCACTTTGCGGGAAGTGAATTCCCGCAAAGTACGGTGATTCGATCTTTTGCGGATTTTGGTCACGGGAAGCAACGCAAAATTCGCAAAAGCTTTTCGCTATGCGAAAAGGGCGAAGGACTTTAAACGCCTGGCAGCCTTTCAGACTGCCAGGCGTTTATTTATCCCTGTGTTGGTCATCCTATGGTGTAGCTGCCCCGGACGAGAACCTTCACCCCGTCGCCCGCAGAGACGCTCCGGCCTTCCAAGGTAAACATATAAAGGTGGTTTTTCATAAGGGCTCCGCCATTCTCCAATACGCTCCCGTCGGTGGAATCGATGAGGCCCGGGCTGGCGGAGCTGACGCACTTGGCGCTTCCCACCCGCAGCATAACTTCGCAGCCCACGCCGCCGGTGAGTTTCTGTCCGGAGGCGAGGCTCACGACGGAAAAGGCCGAGGAAGCCACCCCGCCGCTCTGACTGCCCAGGAGCGCTTCCATTTTACCGGTATAAGAATCCACCGAAGCGTTGAGCTTGTCCAGATAACTCTGTCGGCTCGCCTCCACCTTGCCGTCCACCTGAGAGAGGACCGACGGGGTGAGCACATCGGTGAGATAGCTCAGGGTGACCAGGGGGTCGTCAGAACTACCCTGGGTGGCGGCAACGACGGCTGCGCCCGTCACCACGATGAGGGAAAGGATCGTAGCGGCGGCACGGATGGTCCATCTCGCTTTCATATGTAGAGGCTCCTTTCAAATATGCCGGAGGGGGGCGGCACTTATGCCCCCCTCCGAATTCATACCAATACGTTTGGTTGAAGGCCAAAGCTTACCGCAATGGCTGAATCTACCTTTTCCATTTGCTTTTCATCCAACCGACCCATATATTCTCTCAACCTTTTTTTGTCCAGTGTTCGGATCTGCTCCAGCAATACCACGGACTCCTTCGGCAAGCCGTAACTCTTGGCCGAAAGCTCGATATGGGTGGGAAGTCGTGCCTTGCCTGTCTGAGATGTGATGGCGGCGGCAATGACGGTAGGGCTGTGCCGGTTGCCGGTGTCATTCTGCACGATGAGAACAGGACGTACTCCACCCTGCTCACTGCCTATCACAGGACTCAAATCAGCATAGTAAATGTCTCCGCGTTTCACGCTGTTATTATCCACAAAAGCTCACACTCCGCCGGAAGATATCGTTGCCCGCATCACACGGCGAAGGCCTATGTAACACGGTACTATGATTCTCCCACGGGGCGGCGGGGTTTATACCTCTTTTCTGCAAAAAGCTGAAGCGAAATAATTCCCCGGCGCCTTCCCGGCTATAAGCATGGTATGCTTATTACGCCCCACGACAGTCTATGCCGGAATGTAGAGTCTTGGCACCCGCATATTTACATCACATAAAAGCTCATAGGAAATGGTGCCTACCCGTCCTGCCGCCTCCTCCAGCGGCAGCAGGGCGCCGCCGTCTTCTCCGAAGAGGGTGGCCACCGCGCCGGGAACCGCGCCGGGCAGGTCGGTCACGTCCACCATGCACAAATCCATGCACACCCGGCCCGTCACTCTGGCCCGCCTGCCGCCGATGAGCACCTCCTGCCGGTCGGACAAAAGCCGGAAAAACCCGTCACCATAGCCCACGGGCAGCACCGCGAGCCTGCTGTCCCTGTCCAGAATGTGCGTGCACCCATAGCTGACGGCCGTGCCCTTAGGAAGGCTGCGCACATCCGCGATGCGGGTTCTCACCTCCATAACCGGGAGTAGCGGGCACAGCTCCTCCATTCCGGGATCGGGGTAATGGCCGTAAAGGGCGATGCCCGGACGCACCATATCCAGATGGGTGCAGGGATATTTGAGAGTGGCCGCGCTGGCGGCGCAGTGGCGGATGGGGAAGGTAACGCCCTTTTCCCCAAGCTTGTCCAGCACCGTGAGGAAGCGGGTGAACTGCTTCATGGTATATTCCTCGTTGCAGCCCGCGTCGGCAAAGTGGGTGAAGATGCCCTCCGCCTCCAGGCCCGGCAGCGCGCAGACGGCCGCGATCCGCTCGGCGGAGGCATCCATATGGGCCTCGTCGCAGAGAAAGCCCAGCCGGGTCATGCCGGTATCCACCTTGATATGTACCCGCAGCCGCTTTCCGGCGGCCACGGCGGCGTCGGAGAGCTCCCTTGCCGCTTCTTCGTCAAAAACAGTCTGGGTGATATCTCCATCCAGAAGCTCCCCGGCAAATTCCGCGGGCGTGCTCCCCAGAATGAGGATAGGCGTTTTGATCCCGCCCCGGCGCAGCTCCTGGGCCTCGTCCAAAAAAGCCACGCCAAAATAGTCCGCGCCCAACTCTTCCAGCCTTCGGGCCACGGGGAGCGCCCCGTGGCCGTAGGCGTTGGCTTTGAGAAGGCCCAGAAAACGGCAGCCGTTCGGAATCAGCTCCCGCAGGGCGAGATAATTATGTTCCAGCCTGGGGAGGCTAACCTCCGCCCAGGTTCTTTTCTTCTGTGTATCCATGGCAAAGCTCCCTTTTTTCTTTTTCTTATTCCAGTTTATTGAAGGCTGAACTCCTGAAACTCGCATCGAACCACCACGTAACCGTCTGAGCTGATTTCGCCCTTCACCAGATCGTGGGTACCGGCGTCGAACCAGAGAGCGCCTTCCTCTCCCTCGCCAGGCTTGGCGTTGGGGTCCCGGCAGCTGATCCGCAGGCAGGATACCTCGCCCAGCTGTTCCATTCCGCACTCGGCGATATACCCTTCCTTTGCGTAGGTGAGCAGGGCGGGCAGCGCGTCGATGGGCGAAAGCCCCGTTCCGGAAAGAGGCCCGGTCTCCAGCACAACGCCGTCGTACTGCAGCGTAGTGGAGCCATTTTCCACCTTCGCGGTGATCCCGGCCAGGTTGGCTGGCTCCACCACAGTGAGTGTAAGGCAGTTTTCCTTTTCGTAGGAAAAACTCAGAACATACTCGTATACCCGCTCGCCGTAGTCGGCGGTGAGGGCGACCTGGCCCGCGCAGGCATTCATGGCAATGTACTGCGTTCTTATCCCAAGCGCCAGTTCGTCCGCTTTGTCTCTGCTTCCCGCCACGGAACAACCCGAGGGCAGGAGGCAGAGGGCTGTCATCAGTGCGCACAGAAAAACTCTGCGCACGCGCCCAACCTCCTTATTTTACCTTGTCTTGCAGCATTTTGACGGCGTTCGGAATCTCATTAAGCATATCGCCCGGCGTCATGCCGTATTCTCCCTTGTCCCCGGCCGCCAGGTCTCCAGCCCTGCCATGGAGCCACACCGCGGCGGGCACCGCCGTTTCCGGGGGAAAGCCCTGTCCCAACAGGGAAACGATCATTCCGGCCAGCACGTCTCCCGAGCCGCCCTTGGCCATGCCAGGGTTCCCGGTGGTGTTGAGAAAGGCGGTTCCGTTCGGGAAGGCGGTCACGGTCCGGTGACCCTTGAGTACCAGCACGCACCCGTGATCCCGCGCGAACCTCCGAGCCGCACCCAGCCGGTCGCCGTCCCCAAGGTCGCCGCCCAACCTCATAAATTCGCCGTCATGGGGGGTGAGCACCGTGAGGCTCCCCCGCCGTCCATCCAGAATATCTATATGCTTGGCCACGGCGTTTATGCCGTCCGCGTCCAGAACGAGAGGGGCTTTTGTCTCCTTTAGTACCGTCAGGACCAGTTCTTCCGCCGCCCCGCCGCGCCCCAGTCCGGGGCCCGCCAGCACCGCGCCGCAGGAATTTAACTTCTCCAGAAGCTCCGCCGGTTCCGCCGGAAGGGGCGACGGCATGGCTTCACAGCACTTCACCGCCACCACCGGCCATATTTCAGCGGGCACAGAGAGGAATACCAGCCCCGAGCCGGTGCGCACCGCGGCGCTTGCCGCGAAAACCGGCGCTCCCGTGTAGCCCACGCTGCCCGCCAGGATATGCACCTTTCCGAAGTCGCCCTTGTGGGCGTCCCTCCGCCTAGGTGGCAGCCGTGGGGGGTCGGTCACGGAAACGGGGCAGACGAGGCTCCGGGTTATATCTTCCGGAATGCCGATACCGGCGACAATCAGTTCTCCCGTGCACAGGGCGCCCTTGCCGACAAACTGGCCGATTTTGGGAAGGGTGAAGGTCACGGTTTTTTGGGCTTTTACCGCCGCGCCGAGGATTCTGCCCGTGTCCGTTTCCACGCCGCTGGCGATATCGGCCGCGACCACACTCACACCCAGCGCGTTTATGAACTCGATGGCGGCGAACGCTTCTCCCCCCACCTCTTTATTAAGCCCGATGCCGAAAATCGCGTCCACCAGGACGTCGCACGTTTCGCACCAGGCCTTGACATTGTCCAGACTATCTGTAAAGCCTAATAACTTTCCACCTGTTTCAGTGAAAAGGCGGCGCTCCATTTCCACGGAGTCGGCGGTCATTTTCTCCCTGCTGCCCACCAAATAGGCGCGGACCTCCACGCCTTCTTTCGCCAGAAAGCGGGCTGCGGCCAGTCCGTCCCCGCCGTTGTTGCCGGGGCCGCAGAAGATAGCGCAGCGCCGCACTGCGCCCAGGGAAAGCACTTCCCTGGCGACGGCTCTCGCCGCGGTTTCCATCAGGAGTACGGAGGAAACGCCGCGGTTTTCCATTGCGAAGCTGTCCAATTCCTTCATTTGCCGCGCCGTGGCAACCCGCATTTCCCTCGCCCCCTTTAATTCAAAAAGTCCTTTGTCCTTTTGGCTGCCGGCGAAAAGCTTTTGCGGATTTTGCGTTGCGCTTGCGTGACCAAAATCCGCAAAAGATTAAATCACGAGCTTTTCGGGAATTCACTTCCCGAAAGCACTCTCTGCGCGGCTCCTCAGAGCCGTGTTTCTTATTATGCTCGAATTCAAAGCCTCAGCTTTGAATTCGCTGTCCTTTATTATAAGGCATTTGCCACTTGCATTTCAACTTTTTTTATGATATATATATCCTAGTTTTAAGAGCAAAGAACGGGAATATAGCGTGCTTTCACCGCCCAGAGAGGGCCGGTCACCGGCTGTAAGCCGGTCCGCGGTGTGTCGCTTGGTTCGCCCGGGAGCTTCCGCGGGGAAAGACGCGGACGGGGTTTCCTCCGTTATCGGGAAGAAAGCGTGCGCAATAATTGCGCAAATCGTGGGTGGTACCGCGGAAGGCTTGCCTTTCGTCCCCGTTTTGGGGAGGAAGGGCTTTTTATTTTGCCTTGATAGCAGCGGTATCTCCCATACCGGCTATAATGAATGATTTCGAATGCTATTTGCAGTAGGAAAGGAAGTATCAGCATGTTGAAGCAGAAACTGGAGCAGATCCGCGAGGAAGCCGTCGCCAGCCTCACGGCCGCGCAGGCTGCTGCCGATCTGGAAGCTCTGCGCGTCAAATATCTGGGCAAAAAAGGCGAACTCACAGCCGTTCTCAAACAGATGGGCACCTTGTCAGCCGAGGAGCGGCCCGTCATCGGGCAACTGGCCAACGAAGTCCGCGAAACCCTTGCCGAGGCTATAAGCCGCCAGCAGAAGCTCCTGGAGGAGGCCGCTCTCACCGCACGGCTCTCGCTGGAGACCGTCGACGTCACCATCCCGGGCAAAAAGCCCGAAATCGGGCACCGTCACCCTATTTCCATTGTTCTTGACGAGTTAAAAGACGTATTTTTAAGCATGGGCTTCCAGGTTGCCGAGGGTCCCGAGGTGGAGCTGTCCGATTATAACTTTACGAGGCTCAACACCCCCGAGGGCCATCCCGCCCGGGAGTGGCAGGACACCTTCTACCTCACCGAGGACTCTAAAATCCTTCTGCGCACCCAGACCTCCCCCGTCCAGGTCCACGTGATGGAGACTCAGCCCCTGCCCATCCGCATCATCTCCCCCGGCCGGGTCTACCGCAAGGATGAGGTGGACGCCACCCACTCCCCCATGTTCCATCAGATGGAAGGGCTCGTGGTGGACAAGGGAATCACCATGGCGGACCTCAAGGGCACCCTCAACACCGTGGTGGAGGCCCTCTATGGCAGCGGCACCAAGACCCGCTTCCGCCCCCATCACTTTCCTTTTACCGAGCCCTCCTGCGAAATGGACGTTCAGTGCTTCGAGTGCGGCGGCAAGGGCTGCCGCGTTTGCAAGGGCGAGGGCTGGATTGAGCTTCTCGGCGCCGGCATGGTGCACCCGCATGTGCTGGAAGGCTGCGGAATCGACACCAATATTTACTCCGGCTTTGCCTTCGGCATGGGCGTGGAGCGCCTGGCCATGCGACGGTTCTCCATCTCCGACCTGCGCCTTATCTTTGAAAACGACATGCGTTTTCTCAGTCAGTTCTAAGGAGGATACGGATTATGAATTTATCGAGAAAATGGCTGGCTGAATTCGTGGATGTCTCCGCTGCCGACCGGGAGTTCGCCGAAGCCATGACCCTGACCGGCTCCAAGGTGGAAATCACCGAGGAAGTGGGCGGAGAAATCCGCAACGTCGTGGTGGGAAAGGTCTCCGAGATCGAACCCCATCCCGATTCCAACCATATGTTCATCTGCCTTGTGGACGTGGGCATGCTCAATCTGGTCCAGATCGTCACCGGCGCCCAGAACGTGCGCGCGGGCGACCTTGTACCGGTCGCCCTGGATAATTCTTATCTTCCCGGCGGGGTGCACATCACCGCGGGGAAGCTCCGGGGCGTGGAATCCAACGGGATGCTCTGCTCCCTGAAGGAGTTGGGCCTTACCGTCCACGACTACCCCTACGCCATCGAGGACGGCATTTTTATCCTCCAGGAGGACTGCAAGCCCGGCGACAGCGTAAAGACCGTCCTTGGCCTGGACGACCACGTGGTGGAGTTCGAGATTACCCCGAACCGCCCCGATTGTCTCTCGGTCATCGGCCTCGCCCGGGAGGCTGCGGTCACCTTTAATACCCCCCTCCGCCTGCATACGCCCCAGGTAAAGGGCGCGGGCGGTTCTATTTCCGATTCGCTTGATGTGGAGATTGAAGACGCCGACCTCTGCCCCCGCTATACCGCCCGGATGGTGAAAAACGTGAAGGTCGGCCCCTCCCCCGCCTGGCTCCGGGAGCGCCTGCGCAACTCCGGCGTGCGCCCCATCAACAATATCGTCGACATCACCAACTACGTGATGCTGGAATACGGCCAGCCCATGCACGCCTTCGACTTTTCCTGCGTGTACGCCTCGAAGATCGTCGTGCGCCGCGCCCGCCCCGGCGAGACCATCCAGACGCTGGACGGCAACGAGCGCGCCTTGACTGCCAACATGCTGGTCATCGCCGACTCCTTTAAGCCCGTCGGCGTGGCGGGCGTCATGGGCGGGCAGAACTCCGAGATCGCGGGTGACACCGCCGCCGTGGTTTTCGAATCGGCGAACTTCAACGGCGTCTCCATCCGTCAGACCGCCGTGGCTCTCGGCATGCGTACCGACGCCTCCAGCCGCTTCGAAAAAGGCCTGGACCCCCTGGGCACTCTCCCCGCCGTGCAGCGCGCCTGCGAGCTGGTGGAGCTTCTGGGCTGCGGCGAGGTGGTGGACGGCGTCATCGATGTGATCGCCGCCGACAAGGCCCCCACCAGGCTCAAACTGGAGCCTCAAAAAATCAACCGCCTGCTGGGCACCGACGTATCCGAGGATGAAATGCGCCGGATCCTGCTCTCCCTCGGCTTTACTTTTGAAGGAGACGAGATTACCGTCCCCTCCTGGCGCGCCGACGTGGAACAGTGCGCGGACATCGCCGAGGAGGTCGCGCGTTTCTACGGCTACAATAAGATTCCGGAAACCCTCATGGGCGGCGCCGCCGCCCGGGGAGGCCTCACCGCCCGGCAGAAAGCCCAGCGGAAGGTGGGAGAACTCTGCCGCGCCGTCGGCTGGTCGGAGATTATGACCTACTCCTTCATCTCCCCCTCCGCCTATGATAAAATCCGTATGGTTCCCGAGGACCCGGAGCGCAGATCGGTCACGATCCTAAACCCCCTGGGAGAGGACACCAGCGTGATGCGCACCACAGCGCTGCCCTCCATGCTGGATATTTTGGGCCGCAATTTCAGCTACCGCAACAAATCCGCCAATCTTTACGAACTGGCCACCATCTATCATCCCGAGTCAAAAGGCGGTCTGGCGGACGAGGATGTCATCCTCTCTCTGGGCGCTTACGGCGGCGGCATGGATTTCTTTGTGCTGAAGGGCACCCTTGAGGCGATCCTCTCCGGAATGAACGTGAAGGGGTTAACCTTTACAGCTTGTTCCGCTCATCCCTCCTACCATCCCGGGCGCTGCGCCGTCGTGAGCGCGGGCAAACTGTCGCTCGGCGTCCTGGGACAGGTTCATCCCCTGGCCGCCGCTAATTACGGAATGGACTGCCCGGTTTACACCGCCCAGATCAACTTCTCGGCGCTGCTCGATGCCCGCGCGCCCGAGGCGCTCTATCAGCCTCTCCCCCGCTTTCCCGCCGTCACCCGCGATATCGCGGTGGTATGCGGCGAGGATATCCCCGTTGCTGTTCTGGAGGACTGCATCGCCCGGGGCGCGAAAGGGCTTCTCAAGGCTGTTACCCTCTTTGATATCTACACCGGCGCCCAGGTAGCGCCGGGCAAAAAGAGCGTCGCCTTCTCCCTTACCCTGCGCGCCGACGACCGCACCCTCACCGACGCCGAAGCGGACGAAGACGTGCAAAGCATTCTCGCCTTTCTGAAAGAAGAGTTCTCCGCCGTGCTGCGCTGAACAAAAAAATATGGAATCGCTCTTTACAGACGGAAATTTTTGGTCTAAAATGGTACCAGTTTCTTAGAAAAGGTGTGAAACCGATGGAGTTGGATTATACCCGAAAATTCAAAATCAACGAAGACAAAAGCGATGAGATAAAATCCGTGCTCACCGCAGTTTACAGCGCGCTTCAGGAAAAGGGCTATAATCCCATCAACCAGATCGTCGGCTATATCCTCTCCGAAGACCCCACCTATATCACAAATTATAACAACGCCCGCGCCCTCATCCGAAAGCTGGATCGGGATGAGTTGCTGCAGGAGCTGGTCAAACGTTACCTTGGCGACGGAACTAACGCAAAATAAGAACCGGGGTGCAGCCCAATGGACTGCACCCCGAACTGTATAAAAGAAAAGGCTGTCTCTTCCATGTAGGGTTACAGCCTCTCGGTCGGGCCAGCACTTACAAGGAGGTTCTCCGATGAACCAGAATGATCGTTTTATCAAGGTCTATTCCCAGGGCGCCGTGAATGTGAGCGAGATCTGGGTGGACAAAAAGACCGGCGTCAACTACTTCTTCCACGCGTCCGGCTACGCGGGAGGGCTGACCGTCCTGTTGGACAGGGAGGGCAAACCGGTGGTCACCTCGTTACCAGTTCTGCCTGATTCCGACTGACGCCGACATGAGAATACCGGAGATTATTTATGAGGACAAGGCCCTGCTAGCGGTCAACAAACCGGCAGGGCTTTTATCTGTTGCAACGGACACGGAAAAGGAGCGTACAGCCTACCGCCTGCTGAAGCCGGGCCGGGAGGGCAGGCTCTTCGTGGTGCACCGGCTGGATCGGGATACCTCGGGCGTGCTTCTCTTTGCCAAGAGTCAGGAAATGAGAGATGCTCTCCAGAAGAATTGGGAGGAAACCGCCCTTCTGCGGGAATATCTCGCCGTCTGCGAAGGGGTCTTTAAGCAAAAGAATGGCCGCTGCGACACCATCCTGCGGGAAAATTCCGTCCACCAGGTCTACTCGGTCTCCAGCGGCGAGGGCAAGCGGGCCATCACAAATTATGAGGTCCTGCGGGAAAACGCGCGCTGGTCTCTGGTGCGCATCACCCTGGAAACCGGACGCAAAAATCAGATCAGAGTCCACATGCGTGAGCTTGGCCACCCGGTGGCCGGAGACAAAAAGTACGGCGCCTCGGGCAATCCCCTTGGAAGGCTTGGTCTTCACGCCAGCACACTTGAAATACTCCATCCGATTACAAATACTCCGATTAAGCTTACCGCAAAATATGACAAGCGGTTTCACTTGCCAGGCTGAAACGTTCTTTCAGGATGCAAGAGAGAAAATACAAATGCAACGACAAAGGGGATGGCACATGCCGTCCCCTTCTCCTTTATATTTACTTTTAACGGTTGGACAATGCTGCATGGCAAATGGCAGCCGTTTTATTCTATCACATTGGCGGCCAGGACTAGCCATATGCTCTCAGTTCAGAAAATCCTTGAGCTTCTTGGAGCGGGAGGGATGGCGCAGCTTCCTGAGGGCCTTGGCCTCGATCTGGCGGATTCGCTCGCGGGTGACATTAAACTCCTTGCCCACCTCTTCGAGGGTTCTGGTGCGTCCATCCTCAATGCCGAAGCGGAGCTTCAGCACCTTTTCCTCTCTCGGCGTGAGGGTGCCAAGCACATCCACCAGCTGTTCCTTGAGGAGGGTAAAGGAAGCCGCCTCGGAGGGTTCTGAGGCGTCCTCGTCGGGGATGAAGTCGCCCAGATGGGAATCCTCCTCCTCCCCGATGGGGGTTTCCAGGGAAACCGGCTCCTGGGCAATCTTTAGGATCTCCCGAACCTTATCCACCGGCATATTCATCTCTTCGGCAATCTCCTCGGGAGAAGGGTCGTGGCCCAGCTCCTGCAGAAGCTGGCGGGAGACGCGGATGACCTTGTTGATGGTCTCAACCATGTGAACGGGAATGCGGATGGTGCGGGCCTGGTCGGCGATGGCCCGGGTGATGGCCTGCCTGATCCACCAGGTGGCGTAGGTCGAAAACTTAAACCCCTTTGTGTAGTCAAACTTCTCAACTGCCTTGATCAGGCCCAAATTGCCCTCCTGGATAAGGTCCAAAAAGAGCATGCCACGGCCCACGTACCGTTTGGCAATGGAGACAACCAGCCTCAGATTGGCCTCGGCCAGACGCTGCTTGGCCCTTCTCCCCTTGCGTTCCAGCTGCTTAAGCTCGGAAACATCCTCGGGGGTAAGAGGGAAATCGCCGTCGTCGCCTTTGGCGTGTGCCTGGAGCCGCTCCACCGCGATGGTGCCGTCGGTAATAACCTGAGCCAGATCCACTTCCTCCTCGGAGGTCAGCAGGTTCACCTTGCCGATCTCCTTGAGGTACATGCGCACCGGGTCGTCGATCCCGAAGGAATCGACGAGGGTATTTGGGTCGACGATCTCCTCCTCGGGGATTTCCTCAATCTCTTCAATCGGAGGGATCGCGTCGTCGGCGAGCTCGGGCAGATAGTCCTCCCCCACCGTGTCGATCCCCAAATTTTCCAGGGTATCGTAAATCTTATCCATCTGCTCTGACTCAAGGTCCATTTCGTCCAGCACGTCCATCAGCTCGCTGGCGGAGAGATTGCCCTTTTTCTTGCCCCGCTCGATGAGCTCACCCAGCTTTTCGGAGCCCTGTACGCCCTCGACCACCTTCATGACCTCGGTCTTGCCCATTTCCATTTTTTCCGCGTTTGACAATTTATTTTTTTCCTCGCTGTTTTTTATCTCGGCCAGACGTTCCGTAATTTTCTTTTCACTCATTTTGTTCCGCCTCCGTAACCCTTTTTCTCTCTGTATTTATCCCGTGCGGCCATGAGAGAATCAAATTCGTCTCCGTCCGTCCGTTTGGTATGTTCCGTCTCGATAATGTCCAGGTAGTCGCCCATGGCTTCCCTGCCCCGCTCCAATGCCTCCGGCTGCTGAAGGATCTGGGTGAGCTGTCCCATCTCCTCTGGTGTGAGCGCCCCGTCCAGCATACTGATCTGGGTAGAGCGGCCTTCCCGCCAGCGGTGCCGCAGCAGCTCATAGGTCCTGCCCAGGAAGGGAACGGTAAAATCCTTTTCCTTAAGCGATTCCGCCCCGCGAAGGAGTGTCGGGTCCAATAGCGCCAGACGCACCACACCTTCCTCGGCGCGGGCAGACCTGGGATTCTGGTAGCGCAGGGAGCGCTCCCTGGGCTGGATCTGCGCGGTGGGCGCCAGGGCGGCGCGTTCCTGCTTTTTCTTCGCACCCTTATAATTCCGGCCCTGCACCCGCTTAATTTCGGAAGCGACGACCTCTGATGAGATTCCCGCGGCGGCGGCGGCCTTGTTTCCATAGACCTCCCGCTCCACCGGGCTTTGCAGAACGGCCAGCAGCTCGGCTGCTTCCTTCAGATAGGCGATGCGGTCTTCGTCGCTTTTTAAGTCGTATTTGAGTTCCAGCTCCGAAAGCCGGTAGTCAATGTGATTGACGCTCCCTCCGAGCATCCGCTCGAAAGCGGCGGCGCCCTGATACTTGATGAAGTCGTCGGCGTCCTGCTTGAGCGATTTGCCGTCCTCGCCCATCCTTCTCGGGAGCTGGAGCACCTTCACCGAAAGATCGGCGTTTTTGAGAATCCCCAGCGCCCTCCGGGTGGCTTCCTTCCCCGCGTCGTCGTTGTCGTAGCAGACAACGAGCTCCTTGGTATAACGGGAGAGAATACGCGCGTGCTCGTCTGTAAGGGCGGTGCCCATAGTGGCCACCGCGTTGTCGAATCCCGCCTGGTGGAGGGTAATCACGTCCAGGTTGCCTTCCACCAGGATGAGGCTGCCACGTTTGCTGCTCTTGGCAAAATTGAGAGCGTAAACCACGCTGCGCTTGCGGAAAAGCGGGGTCTCAGGCGTGTTCAGGTATTTTGGCTCGGCACCGTCGATGGACCGGCTGGTAAAGCCCACCACGTCTCCCCGCAGGTCGATGACCGGCAGCATCAGCCGGTTGCGGAATTTGTCGTAGAGGCTCCCGCCCTTTCCCGCCGCCACAAGGCCGGCTTCCAGCAGTTCGCGCTTGTCGTAGCCTTTGCCTGTCATGGCGGTAAGAAGGGTGTCCCACGCGTCCAGCGACGCGCCCAGGCCGAAGCGTGTGACGGTCTGGGGCAGGAGCTTGCGTTTGACGATATACTCGGCTACCGCGGCCCCTTCCGGCTTTTTGAGGTTTTCGTAATAGTACCTGGCCGCGTCCCTGTTTAAGGCCAGAAGCCGTTCCCGCCGTTTGCGAAAGTCGCCGTCCTCCCCCGTCTCGGGCATTTCCATGCCCGAGCGCTTGGCGAGCAGGCGCACCGCGTCGGGAAAGGGCAGGTTTTCCATTTCCATAACAAAGGAGATGACGCCGCCGCCCTTGTTGCAGCCAAAGCAGTGATAGATCTGACGGTCCGGGTTGACTGAAAAGGAAGGGGTTTTTTCACTGTGGAACGGGCAGAGGCCCCAGAGGCTGCTCCCCTTTTTTGTGAGCGGCACATAGTCCGCCACCACGTCGGAAATATCGCACCTGGCCACCAATTCTTCCAGAAACCGCTCGGGTATGGCCATGGTCCTCAATCCTCTCCTATCATTTCCACATTCTTTTAGGCCTAAACGGCTCTATCCGGTCATTTAATGCCCCAGGCGGCGGGAACGAAGACTTTTTGGAAGGTTTCCACCGCGTAGTTGTCGGTCATCCCGGCGATATAGTCGCAAACCGCCCGTTCCTCACCCTCGGTTGCGAGGATTTCCTGATATCCCTCGGGGAGCCGGCCGGGGTTCTTTTTAAAATTGTCGAAGAGCAGCCGGAGCATATCCTGGGCTTTGCCCTCCTCGCCCTTAGCCACCGGACTGCGGTAGACAAATTCGTACATGAACTCCCGAAGGGCGTCCATGGCTTCGCCGGCTTCCGGCGACTGCCCGATGCGGTTCTTTCCCTCGCTGGAACTAATTGCGTCCACCACCAGTGTATTAATCCGGGTGCCGTGGTCAAAGCCCAGGTACTGGGATACCCACAGGGGGATATCCATGGGACCGATGATTCCGCCGCGAATGGCGTCGTCAATGTCGTGGTTGACATACGCGATCTGGTCGGCCAGTCTTATGATCTGCCCCTCCAGGGTCTCGGCGTTCTCCCCCCTGGTGTGGCAGAGGATGCCCCGGCGGACTTCAAAGGAGAGATTTAATCCTTCTCCCCCGTTTTCCAGCTTGTCCACGACCCGGAGCGACTGCTCAAAGTGGCGGAAGCCGCCGGGCATGATTTCATCGAGCAAACGCTCCCCCGCGTGGCCGAAGGGCGTATGCCCCAGGTCGTGGCCCAGCGCGGCGGCCTCGGTGAGGTCCTCATTGAGGCGCAGCCCCCGGGCAATGGTCCGGGCGATCCGGGCCACCTCCAGCGTATGGGTCATGCGGGTCCGGTAGTGGTCCCCCTCCGGCTGCAGGAAAACCTGGGTCTTGTGCATCAGGCGCCGAAAGGATTTGGAATGGACGATGCGGTCCACATCCCGCTGAAAGCAGGTGCGCACCGGGCACGGTTCCAGAGGCCGCGGGCGGCCTTTGGAGCTTACCGCCGGACAGGCGAAAGGAGAGAGGTTCTGCAATTCCGCGGCCTCGGTCCGTTCACGAATGGTCACAGAATTCTCCCCTTTCTTTTCAATGTATGTGGAGTTATACTTTTTCTTTTGCTATAAATCCTCTAATTTTTTAAAAGATTCATAGAATATTCACAAAGCCGAAGGATTCGCTCCTTCGGCTTTCACAGGCATCGACAGCTTTCGATATTTTTCGACCAAGCGGTTGAAAACTCTGGAAAATTGCTGTTGACAGGACCCTTCAAACGGGGGTTGCCTTGAAAATTTCGTTTGTTACGGTTACCTCGATACCGCCCGCGGTTATCTTGTTGACCCTTGCGATAAAGCCCGTCGTGTTCGACTCGGGAATGATGGCGCGCAGCTTGACATCCGCGCCGTATTCCGCTCGGTCCAGCATACCGCCTGCCAGCTTAATCTCTTTTTTCAGACGCTCGAAAAAAGAGTAGGGTCCCGCCATGGCGATTTTGTTCCAGCGCTGCACCGAAAGGATTCCCGCCTTGTCCAGCGCCTCCTTGGCAGCGCGGGTATAGGCCTTGGTCAGCCCGCCCGTTCCGAGCAGAATGCCGCCGAAATACCGGGTGACCACACAGCAGACGTCCCCCACGCTCTCCCGCAGGAAGACGTACAGCATCGGCTGCCCGGCGGTTCCCTGAGGTTCGCCGTCGTCGGAGTAGCGCACCACGCCGCCCCTGCGGATGGAATAACACCAGCAGTTGTGCCGCGCATCGTGATGCTTTGCCTTTACCTCGTCGATGCAGGCCCTCGCCTCTTCCTCGCTGGCGACGGGGAAAATACGTCCGATGAACCGAGAGCGTTTTTCGGTAAATTCAATTTCGCTTTTTCCTTTTGGAACGAGATACTCCGTCATGAAAATCCCTTCCTTTTCCCAGCGCACTCAGAACATGGTGGTAATCAGAGACTCTATCCCGTCTTCCCCCTGCCGGTCAGCCAGATAGGTCTGACGAGTCAGCGCGTAGTAGTATTTCATACGCTTTTCAGCGCTAAAGGCTCTTTTGACCCTGTGTTCAAAACGGAAAGTAAAGCCGCAGTCGTCTAATACCTGCGGTGAAAAGGGATCATCCACGTCATGGCCGCACCACAGAACGCCAAGCCCCAGTTCTTCAAAGGCGTACTTCGCGCTCTCGTCTACCGCTTCCTGCGCAAGGCCTTCTTCCCGGTAATCCGGGCTGAGCGCAAAGGCAAGCTCCCGATGCGGCAGCAAAACGGTAGAATCCTCCGGGTCACGGTGGTAAAAACCGATGGAGCCGATCACCTTTCCCGTTTCCTTAAGGACGATGGCGAAGAGTTCCCCGTTTCTCCGAAAGTCAGCAAGGACCGCTTCGGTTTCCTCCATGTTCTTGTGCGCGGACCAGCCGACCATGTCGCTCATGAGGGGATTGGCGGCGTACTCATTGAGATCCGGCGCGTCTTTTTCCTCCCACGCCCGCAGGAGCAGCCGGTTCGTTTCAAGGGTTGTCATCTGTGCGTTACCTCCCAGGTATATGCTTGTACTTTTCATATGATTCCGCCGGAATCGGGCTCAGTCCATCCCCGTCAGAAATTCGCCCAGCTTCCCCAGCAGTCTGGCCGTGCAGACGGCGGTTACCTCGATGGTCTCGCCGTACTCGACCTTTTCCACCTTTGCCTCCCGGTAGAGGGTGTCGAGGGCGCCGCCTTTGTCGTAGGGCACGCTGAGCGTCACCCTGCGGGCGCCGGTATCCAGCCTTTTGCCGATCATGGCGATGAGCTCGCCGAGCCCCTGCCCGGTTTTGGCGGAGATGGAAATGATGTCTTCTCCATGGGGCGTAATGTCGCCCGCGTAGAGGTCGGATTTATTGAATACATCGATGCGCGGGGTGGTCTCGGCGCCCAGGGTGCGCACCAGCTCCTCCACAACCGCCGCCTGTTCCCGCCATTCCGGGTTGGAGGCGTCGATCACATGGAGGAGCAGATCGGCGAAGGTCAGCTCCTCCAGCGTGGCCTTGAAGGCGTCCACCAGATGGTGGGGCAGCTTGCGGATAAAGCCCACTGTGTCGGAAATGAGCACCGTGCAGGTGTCCGAGATGACGAGGGTACGGGTGGTGGTATCCAGCGTGTCGAACAGCCGGTCGTTGGCGGGAATCCCCGCGTCGGTGAGGGTGTTCAGAAGGGTGGATTTTCCCGCGTTGGTATAACCCACGATGGCAACCACAGGCACCTCGTTTTTGATTCTCCGCTCCCGCTGCACGCCGCGCACGCGCCTCACCTCGGCCAGATCCTCCTCCAGCTTGGCGATTTTCCTGCGGATGTGCCTCCGGTCGGTTTCCAGCTGGGTTTCGCCTGGGCCGCGGGTCCCTATGGGGGATTTTCCGCCGCTGGCGGTCTGGCGCACCAGATGCCCCCACATGCCCGTCAGCCTCGGCAGAAGATATTTGTACTGGGCAAGCTCCACCTGCAATCGGCCCTCCCGGGTCTTGGCCCGCTGGGCAAAAATGTCCAGGATCAGGGCGGAGCGGTCCATCACCTGGACCCCCAGCTTCTCGGTGAGTACCCGCATCTGCGAGGGGGAGAGATCGTTATCAAAGATGACTAGGTCGGCCTCCCGGGCGACTACCAGTTCCTTAACCTCGGCGACCTTACCCTCGCCGATGAAGGTACGCGGATCGGGCGTTTCCCGGTTCTGGATGACCGTGCCCATGCAGGTTCCGCCCGCCGTCTCCAGGAGGGCTTCCAGTTCTTCCAGGGTCGAGTCGGTGGCGTTGTCCTCCCGGGAAAGGCAGTTGGCATTGAGGCCCACCAGTACCGCCCGGTTTATTTTATCTTCCATGTGCTCCGTATTCATTCCTCCGTCAGCGGCAGGATTATTCGGCCCGGCGAAGAACCTCCGTTATTTCTCCGAACAGGATCCGGTGGTAATCCTTTTCCGCGTAAAAAGCATTTTTATATTTCTCTGGAATCGCGTCTGTGTCAAAATCGGTGAAGCACAGCTTTTTGCACACGATGACGAGCTCCGCCTGAGCAATATAGGGCGCGCCCTCTTTTGCAGCCCCCACCGTAAAGCCGCACTCTTTTATTTTGTCCACGCCCCGTCCGCTCTTGGCGCCGCAGAAGTTCAGCTGCTCGCGGTACTCTTCCCCAAAAAAGGAGAGGGTAAAGTAGTCGCTTTTTTTGAGAAACTCCATGGTGTACCGCTGGGGCCGGATATAGACGGTGGCAACCTTTTTGTGCCAAAGGATCCCAAGGGAGCCCCAGCTGGCGGTCATTGTATTGCAGTGTTCCTCCGTGCCCGCGGTGACGAGCGTCCAGCGGTCGGCGAACAGAGCAAAGGGGTTTTCGGTCATGGTCTTGGGATCGACATTTTTGAACATAAGAAACCCTCCGTTACAATGTTATATTGTTATCATATGCGAAAGGACCCGTACCAAGTCGGCACGGGTCCCAAAATACAGGTTTATTTGTTGTCCAGGCCAAACTTCTTATTGAAGCGGCTGACGCGTCCGCCGGTATCCACCATCTTCTGCTTACCGGTGAAGAAGGGGTGACACTTTGAGCACACTTCCACCCTTATGTCTTTTTTGGTAGAGCCGGTCTCGATCACGTTACCGCAAGCACATTTTATGGTCGTCTGCTGATATTTGGGATGAATGCCTTCCTTCATGGGTGATCACCTCTTTCTGTTCCAGGATTCTGTACAAGCGCAACTGATATGGTAACATAACAGGGACAAAAAAGCAACACTTATTTAATAGTTTTTCTATCATTTTCTTTTGTTTTTATAGTTCGGTTGCCTTACCCGCCGAAAAAAACCACAGGACTCTGCGGCGCACCGGCTTTCCGGTCAGCTCGGTGAGCGCCCGGGCGTAAACCGCGAGCTGACTCCGGTACTCCTCCGCCCTGAGCGGCGCCTCCCTTCCCGTCACCCGGTCGGTCTTGAAATCCACCAGAGTGATGCCCTCCCCGGTTTCCTCCCAGCAATCCACCACGCCCTGAAGTAAAATCTGCTCTCCGGCTTCCGCGCCCGGGTAGTAGTCCGACGCCGGCACAAGAATGGAAAATTTGAATTCCCTGTAGAGCGCTTTCGCCTGCCGCAGCTCCCTTCCCAGTGGAGATGTAAAAAAAGCCAAAAGCGCCCTGCGGTCCACCGCCTCCCCCTGGCGGGGCGTGAGCAGCCGCCGGGCCACAAGCTCTTCCACGCCTAAGCTGATCTCCTCCTCCGAAGAAGTACGGGAGAAGTCGAGGTACTGCATGGCGAGATGGAGAGCGGTACCCCGTTCGGACGGAGTGAGCGGGCGGCTCCCGGCTGCAAACTCCGGCCTGCGAAGAGGCCTTTCCTTTTCCGCCTGTTTGGAAGGAGCGCTCTGCCCGGCCTCTTCCGACGCCTCGGCGTCCAGAAAGCGTCCTTTCATCCCGGTGGCCGTCAGCTTGGAGGGCACCTGTGCCAGAGCAAGGTGAGGGTAGGTCCAGGATAGGCGCTCCAGCAGCTCTTCGTCTGCCGGCGCAGCGGCGGCTTCTTCCTCTCCGGCAGAGCCCACGCCGGCGGAAGTTGTTTCTTCCTGCTCCAGCGGCAGGCAGTCCACCCGTTCAATTCTCCAAGGCAACCCCCATTCGGCGTCCTGCATCGAAGACGGAAGCCCCGCCCATTCGCGCAGAGGCTCCGCCTCCGGCCGGCACAGCGCGGCGAGCAGGATCCAGTCTCCCGCGCATGAACAGGCTTTCAAAGCCTCGGGCTCCACCGGATAACCGGCGTCCAGCCCCAGCCGTCCCATCCCGGCGGCCCCTGAGGTAAACGCATAGGTCATGATGAGCTTGTCTTTCGCCCGCGTCATGGCGACGTATAAAAGCCTCAGTTCCTCCGCCATCATTTCCGATTCCAGCCGGCGCTTCACCGCCTCCCGGGCCAGGGTGGTGTACTCCACCATCCGCTCGGTGTCCAGTCCCTTGGGACCCACGCCCAGCTTTTGATGGAAGAGAATGGGCTGCTGCATATCCTCACGGTTAAACCGGTGGGAGAGCCCGCACAGGAAAACCACGGGGAATTCCAGCCCCTTGGAGCGGTGGATGCTTAAGATGCGCACTCCGCTTCCCTCCCCCGGGGACGGCGGCGTGACGATCTTTCCGGTCTCCCGCAGGCGGCCCAGGTGGGTAAGAAAGGCGTAAAGGCCCCGGTGGCCGCTCTCCTCAAAGCGCCTTGCCAGCTCATAAAGGGTGAGCAGGTTGCTCCGTCGCTCTTCCCCTCCCGGCAGGGCGGAAAAGAGCCCCGGCAGGTTTGTCAGGTCGTAGAGCCGCCAGATGAGCTGATGGGTGCTCATATCACCCGCCCCGAAGCGGAGTTCTTCCAACTGAGTTAGAAATTCGCGGCAGTCCTGCTCTCCCCGGATGCTTCCGGCGGCAAGCGCATCGTGGAAATCGCCCTGGGCGCCCGCCCGGATTTCGGCCAGCCGGTCGGCGGTAAAGCCGAACACCGGAGACCGGAGCACCGAAATGAGGGGCACATCCTGGCGGGGATTGTCGATGATCTGGAGAAGGGACAGGGCGACGGAGACCTCCGTGGAGGCAAAAAAATCGGAATCTCCCTGGGCCTCCCAGGGGAGGCTCCGCTCGGAGAGGGCCTGCACGTAATGGTGCAGCACCGTTCCGGGAGAACGAAGGAGAACGACGATGTCCCCCGGCTGGACCTTTCGAAGACCGCCCGACCCGTCTGTAATCTGGAAGCCTTCCTTCAGCATGGCTTCGATCCGCCCTGCAGCATACCGGGCTTCCAAGAGGTTTTTATCCGTCTTGCCGTCCTCTCCCTCGGCCCGCCCGCTCATATCCAGAACCGCAAGCTCGGTCTCAAAACACTCTCCTTCGGGAAAACTCCCGCCGGGGCACAGCTCCTCCTCCCGGGAATAATCGATCTCGCCGAATTCCTCAGACATGACCGCCCGGAAGATGTAGTTGGCGCTTTCCAGTATTTCCGGCCTGGAACGGAAGTTCTGGGATAGAGTTACCCGGCGCTCCTCCCCTTCGGCAGCTTTATAATATGGTGTAAAGCTATGATACTTGCCAAGAAAGATGGTAGGGTCCGCCAGCCGGAACCGGTAGATGGACTGTTTCACATCGCCGACCAGAAAGAGATTTTTTCCCTCCCGGGAGAGGGCGGTAAAAATGGCGTTCTGCACTTCGTTGGTGTCCTGGTATTCGTCGACCATAATTTCGGCGTAGCGCCCGCCCCACTCGTGGGCAAGCTCGGTGGGTTCGCCCTTTTCATCGGTTAAAAGCCGCACCGCCAGATGCTCCAGATCGGAAAAATCAAGAAGCCCCAGGCGGTTTTTCTCCGCGGCGTAAGCATCGGCAAATTCCTCTACCAGGGACATAAGCGCCTTCACCGCGGGAGAGACCGTCCGGAGGTCGGTGAGGAGGTCCTCGCTGCCGGCGAAAAAGCCTTCGGCGCATTTCGCCATGCGCGCCTTGCACCTGTCCCGGATGGCCTTGATCTGCTGCTGGGCCTGCGGATGCTCGCAATTACGCACCTGTCCCAGGGCGGGAAACGGGATTTGGGCTGCCGCAGCTGCCGCGTCCCATCCCCCTCCGGCGGCAGCGCTGAAGCGGGAAAGGGCCTCGATGCTCCCCGCAAGGCTGGGTGCGTAGCGCGCTAGAAGCTGTTCGTCCTGGGAGGCCAGGGTCACGGCATACTCCATTCTCCCCTGCCAGTACCCGGCCTGCTTTACCGCGCTCTCCAGCAGTAAAGCGCCCCAGACCGTTTCGGAGGCATCTCCCATTTCCTTCAGCTCAAAGGTCCCTGCCTGTTCGGAGAGCCAGCGTTCCGGGTGTGGATGGCTCTGGATCTTCCTGTAGATATCCAGCGCGATGTCCATGAGGCGGCTGTCGTCCCGGCCTGCCGACATGGTATCCACCAGCAGGGTAAAGTCCTTTTGGCGGTCCAGGTCTTCGTAGCGTTTTTCCATTACTTCGTCCAGAACCCGGTTCATGAGTACGCCGGCTTCCGACTCGTCGCACAGGCGGAAATCGGGCGAGAGGTCCAGAAGATGCCCGCATTCCCGCAAAAGGGAGCTGCAGAAGGAATGGACGGTGGAAATCTGAGCTTTATAGACAAGCGTGGCCTGGCGGCGCAGATGACTGTCTCCCGGCTGCTCGGCCAGCCGCCCGGAGAGAGCGGCGGCAATGCGGCTGCGAAGCTCGGCGGCAGCAGCCCGCGTATAGGTAATCACCAGAAATTCGTCGATGTTCCGCCCCTCCCGGGTCACCCGGTCCAGGAGCCGCTCCACCAGCACCCTCGTCTTGCCCGAGCCTGCGGCGGCGGACACCAAAAGCCCGCCCCCACGGTTGGAGACAGCCTGGCTCTGTTCGGTTGTCAGCAAAAAACCCATGGACAGCACTCCTCTCACCGGCATCGTTAAACTCACCGCACTATGGCGTTTCCTTGGTCTTCTCCTCAACCCAGGCCCAGAATTCCTCGCTCTTCACCGTTTTCAGGTAACGGCGGCAGTCTCCCGAGCGCCCCTCCTCAAAGTGGCAGGCGGCCTTGTAGTCGCACCAGAGGCAGGCGTTTTTCTGCGGACTCCGCCAGAAGGGATCGGCGGTTATTTTCCCGCCGGCGATCTCCCCGCAGATCTCCCTGAGCACGCCGTCGATGTGGCGGCCAAGACGCCCCAGGCGCTCCGCCGAGGCCAGAGAATCTCCGCCGATGGCCCCGTTCCTGGCACTCACCTTCAGGGGCAGAAAACGCGGTCCGCCCTCCCCCGGCCGCTCCATGGCGTTGAGAACTTCCGGGTCGTCCAGCAGCAGCCCGCGGCGGCGCAGCTCCCTGTCCACCGCCTTTCGGCGGGACTCCTCGTCCATACTGCGGCTGCCTGCAATAACCGCCTCCCGTGCGGGCAGGTAAAGGACCCCCGCGGGAATGATTTCCTTTCCGTAAAGGGATATCCCTTTGCGCTCCAGCGTGAAAAGGTAAAGGAGCATCTGTAGGCCTATCCCGTTCCAGATTTCTGTTAAATCAAAGGATTTCCGGCCTGTCTTATAATCCACCACCCGGAGGTAAATCCGGTTATCCTTCACCCAGCCGTCCACCCGGTCCACAAAACCGGAAACGCTGACGGTGACGCCGTCCTGGGTGAACTCCACCGGCGGCAGGTCCCCCTTCGCGCCGAACCCCAGCTCGAAGGAAAGGGGTAAAAAATCGGAGGCCGCCAGTTCCTCCGCAACGTTCTCCACCACCTGCCACACTGAGCGCAGCAGGCGGGTAAAGAGGTAACGGAAGCGGGGCGTTTTGTCCTCCATGCCCCCCAATTCCTCGCGGGAGTAGCGGTCCACCACTCTTTTGACCTGCTCCTTCGTGGGTCTGGTGCTTTCCCTAAACACATTTTCCAGCACATAATGGACAAAGGTGCCGTATTCCGGCGCGTCGAACCCGGCTGCGGTACGGGGCTCCGCCCGCAGGCCGTACTGCATAAAATAGGAGAAGTGGCAGGATTTGTACTTGTCCATGCGGGAGGCCGACATGGGCACCCGGCGGCCGTAAAGTTCCTCCACGGCTTTTCCCGAAAGGTGGCCCCGCTCCCAGTGCTTCATCCTCTCCAGCTTCGCCGCACGCTCCCTGTATTCCGGCAGGGCCTCAAGAGCCGCCAGTACTTCGGGATGTTTTCCTGCCTGCTCTAAAGCGGGGCCGGGTGCGGCCAGGCGGAAGCTGCCGCCCATAGCTCCCTCGTCCAGTATCTTTAAGGCCGGAAAGAGCTTTTTGACCCGATCCACCAGAAAGGAGGGGCTTTTCTCTTCCCCGTCCGTTCCGGCCCGGGGCCAGGTAATAAAAAGGCGCTGTGTGGGCTTCGCGCAGGCGGTGTAGACGACCGTCATCTCCCTGTAAAGCTTTTCTTCCAGGCGCGGGGCCGTTTCCAGCCCGAAGGAGGCAAGCAAAGAACGGTCGTCGTCGGAAAAAAGTCCCGGCGAAGAGGCCGCCTGAGGAATAGAAGCGTCGTCGGCTCCCAGCAAGAAGAGCGCCTTTACCCCGCGATTCGCAATGCGCGGAGCCTCACCCGCCGTCACCCGGTCCAGAGAAACGGGAATCGCCCCAACCGTATACTGGGAGAGCACGAGCTGCAGGAGGGCGGAAAACTCCGCAAGCTCCATGGGGGTCTCCCCCAGCAGCGCGGCACACTGCTCCAGCGCGCCCGTGAGAATATCCCATAGCTGGGAATATTCCTGTGCCAGTGTCAGCTCTCCCCGTTCGGTGAGCGTTTTCGTACGCGCTTCCAGACGTTCGGGAAGGTGAATCGACTCCAGAAAGGTGTAAAGGGCAATCGCCTGCCCCTTTCCGGTCCGCGTCTGATTCTTTCGCAAACCTTCCAGTGGAGACGTAACCTGATGGCGCAGCGCGTTGAGCCGTTCCAGCAGAACGCTGTCCGTTTCCTCAAAGGGATAGCCGTAGCCCCGGGGATGCATGGCCCAGTCCTTTTTGGCCGTCCAGCGGCTTCCCTTTAAATTCCACTTGAGGGTATAATTTTCAAGAACATCGCAGTCGTCGGGGCTTAAATCGGTCAGTCCCGTTTTCAGATAGCGGAAGAGGTCGTCGGGCGAGTAGTCACCGGCCACGGTGTCCAGGGCTGCCGTTACCAGCGCCAGCACGGGCTTTTCCAGAATGAAGGTCTGTGCCGTGACAAAAACAGGAATCCCATATCGCGCGAAAACGCTTTCAATTAGGTCTCCGTAAGAGGATAAGCTTCGCGCCGTCACGGCGATCTCCCGGTAGCGGAAGCCTTCCTTCCGGGCGAGCTCCAAAATCTGCGCCGCCGTCCACTCCACCTCGCTGCGGGGGGACCAGGCGGAAAACAGAGCGACCGCCGACGGGGCCTTTCCGCAAACCTCAGGAGACGGCGCGAAGAGATTTTGCTCCAGAAAATCAAGGTCCGGAACACGCAGCGGTTTTTCCGGAATCAGCGTCTCCGCCTCGGTGAGAATACCTTCCTCCCTCGCGATCCGCAGCAGCCTTTCCGCGGTATACCGGGCGGGGGAAAATACCCCCGTTCCGCCCTCGTCCTCCTTCAGGTGGTCGCAGGTCAGGACAACGGTCACCGATGGGCAACGGCGGATCAGGCGGCGGAGCACCTGGAGCTCCTGGGGAGTGAAGTCGGTAAACCCGTCGATAAAGAGCGCGGTATCCGAGGCGTAGGAGCAACCGTCCAGAGCCTCGGCCAGACGTGTGAGAGTGTCCCTCGGATCCAGGGGGCCCTGTGCGCAGAGGGCTTCGTAGGCCCCGCAGATCAGGGAAATATCCCGCAGCTTCTCCCCTTCCGTTCCCTCCAGCTCCAGAGCCGTCTTTCCCAGCTCGGCAGGCGTGATGCAGCAGCTTTTCAGTTCGTCAAAGGTGGCAAGAAGCGCACTGAGAAGCGCGGGTTTTCTGGACGGGCGGGCGTAAACGGTGAGCCGATCGGAAACCGACATAAGAGCTTCGTACATCATCAGGAGCCGCCCGCCGCCGTCCAGCGTGGGCGCGGCAAGCCCCCCGGCCTGGGCAAATACCCGGTCGGCCAGGCGGGTAAAAGAGAGGACCTCGGCGTCCCGGACGGCGCAGTTGCCGCAGCCTTCGCAAAGACGGCGTTCCGCTTCGTGAGAGGACTGTTCGGGAACCAGGAGGATACGCTTGCCCGGAGTTGCGCAGACGCGACGGATCAAAGCCGTGGTTTTCCCGCACCCGGAGCGTCCTATGAGCAGCGTGAGCATTTTTCTTCCCTCCCGATGAAAAAACAACGCGTTTTCGTGTCTACGTTTTTTTATATTCTCAACGGCCGCAAATTGCAGTGCAATTTGCGGCCGTCTTTTTATTCCTCAGAAGTCTTATCGTCCTCAAAGAGGGGCGGAAGCTCACCTTCAAAAGATCCGCAGGGGTCAAAGCGGTCCATGCCCTGCTTAAACTGCATCTCCTGCCACTGGTCTTTTGTGATCAGCACCTGCCTCGGTTTGGAACCCTCGAAGGGGCCCACGATCCCTTTTTCCTCCATCTGATCCACCAGACGGGCGGCGCGGGAATAACCCAGTTTTAACCGGCGCTGGAGCATGGAAACGGAGGCCATGCCGGTCTCCACCACCACCTGAATTGCTGCCGGCAGGAGCTCGTCGGACCCGTCGTCCGTCCCTTCGGGCGGGTTGCCGCCCACTCCGTTCTTTCCTTTTTCCTTTTCCTCCACGTGCTGTTCGATCTCCTGGATGATCTCGTCGTCGTATTTGGTCTCGCCGCTCTTTTTGACGAAATCAACCACAGCGGCGACCTCCTCGTCGGAGATGAGGCAGCCCTGTACGCGCGTGGGCTTCCCCGCGCCCAGAGGGTACCAAAGCATATCGCCCCGGCCTACCAGCTTTTCCGCGCCGGTGGTGTCCAGAATGATGCGGGACTCCAGGGCGGAGGCCACCGCAAAGGCAATGCGGCTGGGGATGTTCGCCTTCATAAGTCCGGTGATGACATCGGCTGAGGGGCGCTGGGTGGCGATGATCAGATGCATGCCCGCGGCGCGGCCCATCTGGGCCACACGGCAGATGGCTTCTTCCACTTCCTTGGCCGCCACCAGCATCAGATCGGCCAGCTCGTCGATCACCACCACCACCTGGGGGAACGTGCTCTTGCCCTCTATTTTGGCGGCGTGTGCGTTGTAGGCCGTCAGATCCCGCGCCCCCACCTCGGAAAAGGCACGGTAGCGCTTCATCATCTCGGTGACCGCCCACTGAAGGGCGCCCGCCGCCTTTTTGGGGTCGGTGACCACGGGGATGAGCAGATGGGGAATGCCGTTGTAAACGCCCAGCTCCACCATCTTGGGGTCCACCATGATAAGGCGGACCTCTTCCGGCGTGGACTTATAGAGCAGAGAGACAATGAGAGAGTTGGTACATACCGATTTGCCCGAGCCGGTGGTGCCCGCGATGAGCAGATGGGGCAGCTTCGCGATATCCCCCACGATGCAGGTGCCCCCGATATCCTTGCCCACGGAAAAGGCCACCTTGGAGCGGTGGTCCCGGAACTCCTTGGAGTCGATCACGTCGTGGATGGGGACGGGCGAAACGAGTTTATTCGGCACCTCGATGCCCACCATGGAGATTTTGTCCGGAATGGGGGCGATGCGCACGCCGGTGGCGCCCAGAGCCAGGGCCAGATCGTCCGAGAGGGCGGTCAGCTTATTGAGCCGCACACCCTGATCCAGCTCCACCTCGTACCGGGTTACCGACGGGCCCCGGATTACGCCGACGATCTTCGCGTCGATACCGAAAGAGCGGATGGTATCGGATAGCCGTGCCTGGTTGAGGCGCAGCTCGCCCATGGCCTCGCCCGGCTCCACCCCCTCCCGCTCGTCCAGCAGAGAGACCGGGGGATACTGATAAGCGGGCGGTTCGTGCTCCAGATTTGATTCGATATCTTTTGCCACCTGGGTGGCGGTTTTTGCCACTTCACCCTTCTTCGCTTTGGGAATGGCGGGTTCCCGAACAATTTCGGGAATAGGATCAGCCGCCGGCTCCGGTACGGCTGCCGCCGGGGCTCCTGTTCCCGGCACAATCTGATTCTGCCGGACTTGGGCTTCGCCAGCAAACAACTGATCGGGGGCCGGCACGGAGCTTGTTTTATTAAAAAAATGCTTTTTTGTGAGGGGTACGGGGGAAGTCTGTTCCTTTCCAACCAAAGGCCCGTCCTCCACGGGGATGTCCCAGGGCGGCTTCCGCTCTCCCGCGACGGCGGCGGCCTCCTTGGGAAATGTCTTTACTTCCTGCGGAGGGGCGGTATCGGCGGGCTCCTCCGGAGAGGCGTCCTTCCGGGACCGGCTGCGCACCGCCTCGGCAAGCTCGGAGACAGAACGGTTGAAGGCGACGAGCAGCAAAAGGGCACCGCAGAGAATAAAGATGATCACGGAACCGATTTTGCTGAAAACAGCGATAAAAAAGATCGCCAGGGCGCCGCTGAATGCGCCGCCGCTTTTGAGCGCCGTTCCCTCCGACCACAGCAGCTTGAACATGGGCCACTCGATATTGTAGACGCTTTTCACCAGAAACAGGTGGAGCAGCACGCCCATCACAACCGGGAAGAGCAGGGCGCACCATACCCGAAACCGGACAGGCCTGCCCCGGTGAAAGGCCAGTATGTACGCGGAGACAAGCAGCATGGGGGGTACGAACCAAAAACCGCAGCCGAAGAGTCCCTTGAGGCTGTTGCAGAAAAAATCGATAAAAATGGCTTTAATATTAAAGTAGCCAAAGATGGAAAACACCGCCAGAAGCAGGCAGACGGCAGCGCCCACCTCTCTTTGGAACGGCTTTTCCACAGGCTCCGCCGCCGTTCTGGGCCCGCGCTTTTGGGGCGAACGCTTGTCCTTGCCGGCGGTACTCGTTCGTTTTCCCGTATTTGTGCTTTTCTTTTGTGTTGCAGCCATAGAGGATCTCCTTTTCTATTCGAGGAAACCTGCGATCAAGGTCACCAGTCCCACCGCCCAGCAGTAATAGGCGAACTTTCCGAACTTGCCCCGTTTGGCCAAAGCGTTCACCAGATGGATGGCGAAGAAGCCCACCACCGCGGCGGTGGCCATACCGACCAGATAAGCCGGGAGCATGGAGGTGTCGAAGCCTGCCTCCAGTGCGTCCTTCAGCTCCAGAATCGTCGCGCCGAGCACGGCGGGAAGGGAAAGCAAGAAGGAAAAACGGACGGCAAACCGCCGGTCATATCCGCACAGCATACCGGTGGAAATGGTCGCGCCCGAGCGCGAAATACCGGGTACGACGGCAATCGCCTGGGCGATGCCCACGATGAGGGCGTCGCTTACCTTCGCGCTTTTCGCGGTCTTATGTCCGTGAGACATCCGGTCCGAGAGAAAGAGAATAAAGCCGGTAACTATCAGCGCGCAGGAGACAAAGGTGATGTTGGTAAACAGTGCTTCAATTTTGTCTTTGACCGGGAGCAGAGCAAAAAGCGGCAGAGTTCCCAGAATGAGCAGCATAACCATCCGCCGGGCCGGCGGAACGTGAACCGGCCGGTTGGCTTCCCTGGAAAAAAGCCCGGCAATGCCCCGGAAGAACTCTTCGATCATTTCAAGAATATCCTGCCAATAGACGGCGCAGACCGAGATAAGCGTTCCGAAATGGAGCAGCACGGAAAAGAACAATTGCTTCTCCTCCACATTCTCCATTCCGAAAAAATGCTGAAAAAGCGCCAGATGGCCGGAGCTGGAAATCGGCAAGAATTCCGCTATGCCCTGAAGAATCCCCATAAGTACCGACATGAGATACGGCATTCGCTGCTTCCCCCCTTTGGGTGATATCACATGAATTATTTTAACACAACTGTGAAAACATTTCCAGCCCTTTTATGAAGCCGAACTTTTTCTGCGGGAACAGCCCCCCGGGACTTTTAAAACCGGGCGGAGAGAACGTTTTTTTCTCTCTTTTAAGGCGAACCTGTCACCCATTGCCGCGGTTCTCATAGAATGAGATGGAAGGATTCCACCCTTATCCTATTTCTTAGGAGGTATTGCAATGCCTGAAAAGGTCGCGCCCGGTCCGGTACAGGGGACCGCCTGTATTCGCGAGGCCGTGTGCATACACACTAAAAAAATCTACGATTCCTGTAAAGATAAGGACTGCGTTGAGGACCTGCGGTTCTATCCCACACAAGGTTCTCAAAGCGTAATTGACCGCGCACTGAGCATCAAGGCCGGTAAGGCCAAACTCCTCTATGTGTACATCGACGTAGAACCCATCGACTTCAACAGAGGCTTTTACACCGTAGACGTGCGGTATTTCTACTGCGTCACCGCCGACGCCTTCGTGGGCGCCGTCCGCCCGGTGGAGGTCTCGGGGCTGTGCGTCTTCGATAAGCGGGTCATTCTCTTCGGCAGCGAAGGCAACGCAAAGATATTCAGCTCTGAGACGCGTTATGACGATCTTGACGAGCAAGATATCCGCAGCAGCAATTTACCCGTGGCCGTCGTGGAAGTTGTGGACCCGATCGTTCTCGGAATGAAACTGGTCGAAGTCTGCGAGTGCCGTCCCTGCGAGAGCGAACTCACCGAAATCCCCGCCGGCATTCTGTCCTACTTCGGCAGCAATCTGAGCTTCGGCGGCGACAACAAGCGCGTGTACGTAACGTTGGGTCAGTTCTCCATCATTCGCCTGGAGCGGGATTCCCAACTCCTGATCCCCGTCTATGACTACTGCCTGCCGGACAAAGAATGCGTCTCCGGCAGCGAGGACGATCCCTGCGAGCTTTTCCGCAATGTGAATTTCCCGGTAAACGAGTTTTTCCCGCCCAGCACCATATGCCCCGAAAGCTGCCGGAACTGCATTACCCCGTAGGGACGCGAAAAAACGGCCTCTTTGTTAAAAAAGAGGCCGTTTTACTATTATTATGGAATATTTTATTGGTTGGTTGCACAAAATTTCGTGAGACAAGTTCCTCTGTTATCCGACATATTTCCCAAGAGAATTACCACATATTTTGGTATTTTTCTTTTATTTACCGCTTTCGTTGCCGATTTTTGTAAATTAATCGGGTAACAATAACGGTTCATCCGTCCTTTATTCTCCCCTACTCCCCATTTTTCGCTTCAACGGTGAATTTTTTCATGCACACCTAGGCGCAGCACGGGTTCGTGTTGTAACCATTTGTAATATTTTGTTTCCCTTTTTCTGCTTTATTTTGCTTAATATAGGTTAACATAACATTAGTAAAATAATTTTTAATATCCTGTAACCATTGGCTTTGTTGACTTAAGGTGATGAATTGGGTATAATCTCCGCAACTCAAGGAGGTAACATTTTCATGGCAATCAACCATACAAAACGTAAAAAGCGGATTGTAATCCCGGCTATTTTTGCGTTGGTTACTGCATCTTTTCTTTTTACCGGCCTTACAATACCACGCACCCAATATGTAGTCACCCGCGAGCCGATTCCCTATGAGAGTCTGCGCGTTGCGAGCCCCGGCCTTCTCTCGGGGACGGTTCAGTTGGCTCAGCAGGGCGCCAGCGGCCTGCGCACCTGTATCAAGCAAGTCATCACGGTGCCGGGGCAGGAACCTCTGGTGACGTTCGAAGGGATCTCCATCACGGCTGAGCCCAAGGCGCAGATCGAGGAATACGGGACTAAGGTACCGAAGTGCGAGCAGTCCTGGCTGAGCGTATCCAACGATGTGCTGACGAATCTTGACACGGAAGTAAAAACCATCACCACCGCCTCAGGTCAAACCTATAAGTACTCCAAAGTACTCACCTGCACCGCCACCGCCTATACCACCGAGCGGCAGTCCTGGAAGATCACCGCCACCGGCACCACCGCGAGAGTCGGCGCCATTGCCGTGGACCCCAAGGTCATCCCTTACGGGACCAAGCTCTATATCGTCTCGGCCGACGGCTCCATCACCTACGGGATCGCCACCGCCGAAGACTGCGGCGGCTCCATCAAAGGTCAGAAAATCGATTTGTTTTTCAACACCTATTACGAATGCATCCAATTTGGCCGAAGGCCCTGCACAGTGTATGTTCTGAAGAAATAATGTCAAATTAAATAACGCGCCCATTTTCCGGTTATTCTATCGGGAAAGGGGCGTGTTGTTTTATGAGCCGGTTTAAAATCCGGGCGATCAGTTTTCTTGTTGCCCTCTTCGTAGTACTGGGCGGATTGTCCATCCAAAGCTTCCTGGAGGCGGATAAATATCACCGCAGGCTGAACGCCGGCTATTCCCACGCTTTTTCTGAGCTCTCCACCGCCATAGAGGAGATGAATACCGCGCTGCAGAAGGCCCGGTACGCAACCTCCCCTGCCCTTTTCTCCTCTTTATGCACTCAAATCTACGGCAAATCCATGTCCGCCCGGCTGGCGCTCAGCGAAATTCCTTACGCCAGCGTGGAGCTGGAGCAGACCGCCTCCTTCGTGGCCACCGCCGGGGACTATGCGCTGGCCATGTCGCGAAGCGCCGTTTCCAACAGCAGCCTGAGTGAAGTGGAACGGGAGGGTCTTGAGAGCCTCGCTTCCGCCTCCTCTTCCCTGTCCGGCTCCATGAAAAATTTGCAGGCGGACCTTGATAACGGCAGCCTCGACGCGGAGGATTCGGAGGCCGTCGCCGCCCGGCTTTCGGATGGCGAGATCACCGGCGGACGCTTTGAGACCATGGAGGAAGATTTTCCCGAGGTCCCCACCCTTATATACGACGGGCCCTTCTCGGAGCACCTCATAGACCGCAAACCCATTGCGCTGGAGGGAATGGAAGAGGTCACCCGGGAAGAGGCCCAGGCGGCGGGAGAAAGTTTTCTTTCACTGAGCGAAGGCGCGCTGACGCTCAGTTCCGACGGCGAAGGTAAAATTCCCGCCTATTCCTTCTCGGGCGGGGGGTACTATATCCAGGTGACGAAGCAGGGTGGGCAGGTTCTCTCCGTGTTGCGGGATTCTCTTCCGGAGGGAAGCGGCTGTTCCTTTGACGAAGGCGTCGCTGCCGCGCGGGCATTCCTCGATTCCCGCGGCCTGCCCGGGATGGCCGAAAGCTACTATATTAACCAAAACGGCGTTCTCACGGTGAATTTTGCCGCAAAAGAGGGGGACGTGATCTGCTACCCCGACCTTGTGAAGGTTTCGGTTTCCTTAAGCGATTGCAGCCTCGCCGGCTTTGAGGCGGCGGGCTACTACACCAACCACCGAAGCCGGGGCTTGGCGCAGCACGCGATCTCCGCCGAGGAGAGCCGCAAACAGGTCCCTTCCGATCTCGAAGTCATTTCGCATCAGTTGGCGCTCATCCCCACCGCGGGCGAATACGAGGTGCTCTGTCACGAATTCAAATGCCAGGAGTCAGACGGCAGCCACATCATCATCTACGTGAACGCCGAAACGGGCCAGCAGGAAAAAATCCTGATCCTGCTGGAAGATGAAAACGGCACCCTGGCTCAATAATTAAATTCGCGTCCTTTTTCCACCGGCGAAAAGCTTTTGCGGATTTTGCGCCCAGCTTACGTGACCGAAATCCGCAAAAGGTTAAATATCAGTGCCCAGCGGGAATTCACTTCCCGCTGGGCACTCCCTGTGCGGCTCAAGGGAGCCGCCATCATCTTTTCGTTTTGTCGAAAAAATATGGTTTTTCGATAGTCTCAGGCCGGAGGGTTTCCCTCCGGCCTAATAAACTTATGTTATAAGTTGTCGAGTTCTTCCTGGGAGGCCAGCTTCACGTTGTGGTCAGCGAGCACCGCGCAGGCGGCGTCAGTATCTTCCACGCGGAAGACCATATAGGCCTCGTTTACCTTGCGGCTGATAAACGCGTAGGTGTACTCCAGGTTGATGTTGTGCTCGGCAAGGAGATTGAGAATCGCGGCAAGCCCGCCCGGCTGATCGGGGATCTCTACCGCCAACACGGGGGTAATGCTGGAGAGCCATCCGTTTTCGGTGAGGAGCGCACAGGTGCGCTCCGGGTCGTCCACGATGAGGCGCAGGATACCGAAATCCTTGGTGTCGGCTACCGACAGGGCGCGCATATCCACCCCGTTTTTAGCCAAAACATTTGTCAGCTCGCAGAGCTGGCCGGGTTTGTTCTCCATAAAAACAGAGATCTGCTTGACTGTCATGTTCGCGCTCCTTTCCTCAATGCAGCTTTCGGTTGTCGATGACGCGCACGGCCTTGCCCGTACTGCGCTCGATGCTCTTGGGTGCCACCAGATGAACGTCGGCGAAGATGCCCAGCAGGCTCTTGAGGGCATCCTCCAGGACCTTTTCCCCGCGAGTCATATTCTTTACCGTATCGGAGAACTGCTCGGGCGGAATCTCCACGTTCACGTCCAGGGTGTCGGAGTTGTTCACGCGGTTCACAACGATCTGGTAGTTGGAGGAGTAGCCGTTTTCCATCAGCACCGTCTCGATCTGGGAGGGGAAAACGTTGACGCCGCGGATGATGAGCATGTCGTCGGTACGGCCCATGGGTTTGCTCATTTTGATGAAAGTGCGTCCGCAGGGGCAGCTTTCGTGGCGGATAATGCCCACGTCCCTTGTGCGGTAGCGCAGGAGGGGGAAGGCCTGCTTGGTGATACAGGTGAAGACCAGCTCGCCCTGGCTCCCCTCGGGGAGAGGCTCGCCGGTTTCGGGACTAATGACCTCCGCAATGAAGTGGTCCTCGTTCACGTGCATGCCGCTCTGAGCCGAGCACTCGTAGGCAACGCCCGGTCCGATGATCTCGGTGAGCCCGTAAACGTCGTAGGCCTTGAGGCCCAGCTTCTGTTCGATGTCCCGGCGCATCTCCTCGGTCCAGGCTTCCGCACCGAAGATACCCGCCTTGAGACTGATGTCGGCGGGCGTGAGGCCCGCTTCGTGCAGGGTTTCGCCTAAAAAGGCGGCGTATGAGGGGGTGCAGCAGAGAATAGTGGAACCGAAATCCTTTAAAATGGTGATCTGACGCTGGGTATTGCCCGAGGAGACCGGAATGGTGGTGGCTCCTAGCCTGGTGGCGCCGCCGTGGATCCCCAGGCCGCCGGTGAAGAGTCCGTAGCCGTAGGACACATGGACAATGTCCTTCTCGCTGCCCCCTGCGGCGACCAGTTGGCGGGCGATGACCTCGTCCCAGATGTCCAGGTCTTCCCTGGTATAGCCCACCACGATCTGCTTGCCCGTGGTGCCGGAGGAGGCGTGGAGCCTCACCACCTTTTCCATGGGCACCGCAAAGAGTCCGTACGGATAGGTGTCGCGCAGGTCCTGCTTTTTGGTGAATGGCAGCTTGTAAAGGTCCTCCACTCCCTTAATGTCGGCGGGAGTCAGGCCCTTTTCCCGCATCATGTTTCTGTAATAGGGCACATTTTCATACACGTGGGCGACCTGGCGCACGAGCCGCTCGCTCTGCAGCGCTTTGATCTTTTCCACGGGCATGGTTTCAAGTTCCGGCTGATAACAACGGTCCATGAGGTTTTCAATCCTTTCAGTGGGAATGCGCAGGATGGGCCGCTTCTGCGCACCCATTCCCGCGGTCAGGTACCTCTGCCCAGGGCAAAGGCGTTCCTGTTAATCGTTAATAATTTAGAGGGTACGCTTACGTCGATGGCGTCCTGCCACAGCTTTTCCTCAAAGGAGAAGTACCGGGAGAGCCTTCCCATGAGCACCATGTTCACCGCCTTGGCCGAGCCGGCCTTTTCGGCCAGCGCCAGGGCGTCCACCGCGTCCACGTTCACGCCCAGGGCTTCCATCTTCTCGATGAGCTTCTCCGGGTACTTGGCGGCGCCGGTGATGACAGGCATGGGGTCGATCTCCTGGGTGTTCACGATGACCTTTCCGTCACTCTTCAGGTACTCCAGCCACCGGGCGGCTTCCAGCTTCTCAAAGGAGACGATGAAGTCGGCCTCGCCCTTGTCGATGATCGGGGAAAACACCTTGTCGCCGAAGCGGACGTATGTAACCACGCTGCCGCCCCGCTGGCTCATGCCGTGGACCTCGGAGACCTTCACGTCGTAGCCCCGGTCCATCAGCAGACGGCCCAGAAGCTTGCTGGCCAGGAGCGAGCCCTGCCCGCCCACGCCGACTATCATGATATTGGTGATCATTTGGACACCTCCCCGGACACCAGCGCATCGAATTTACAAAGCTGCTGGCATACGCCGCAGCCCACGCAGAGGGTGGCGTCCACGGCGATTTTATCGTTCTTCATGCTCAGGGCGGGACAGCCAAGCTTCATGCACAGGCGGCAGCTTTTGCACTTTTCCGTATCCGCGACGAGCGGCGGCTTGGCTTTTACGTATTTGAGGAGCGCGCATGGTCTCCGGCTGATGATGACCGACGGCTCGTTTGCCGCCAGTTCCTCTTTGACGGCCGCGTCGCAGGCGGCCAGATCGTAGGGGTCCACCACCCGCACGCGCTTGAAGCCCATCCCGGCACACAGAGCCTCCAGATTGATTTTCCCCGCCGGTTCTCCCCTGAGGTTAAAGCCTGTGGTGGGGTTTTGCTGGTGGCCGGTCATGCCGGTGATGGAGTTATCCAGAATGACGACGGTGGAATTGCTCTGGTTATAGGCAATGTTGGCAAGGCCCGTCATGCCCGAGTGCATAAAGGTGGAGTCGCCGATGACAGCCACCGTCTTCCCTTCGCTTTCGCTCCCCAGGGCCTTGTTGAAGCCGTGGATGGAGCTGATGGAAGCGCCCATGCACAATGTCACCTCGATGGCGCCCAGGGGAGGCAGCGCGCCCAGGGTGTAGCAGCCGATGTCGCCCAGAACGGTACACTTGTTCTTTACAAGGGTATAGAACAGTCCCCGGTGGGGGCAGCCGGCGCACATGACGGGCGGGCGGCCGGGAATGACGTCGTCAAGCTTCACACCTTCCCGAATCACCTTGCCTAAAACCTTCGCCACCAGATTCTGAGAGAACTCGCCCTCCATGGGGAAGAGCTCTTTTCCGGTCACGGCGAGGCCCAGCGCGCGGCAGTGGTTTTCAATGACGGGGTCCAGCTCTTCCACCACGAGAAGTCTTTCAACCTTGGCTGCAAATCCCCGGAGCATCTGATCCGGCATGGGGTTAATCAATCCCAGCTTAAGGATGCTTGCTCCGGCTCCCACCACCTCCTTTACATATTGATAGGAGGTGCTGTCGGTGATGATGCCGAGTTTGGTGTCGCCCATCTCCACACGGTTAAAGGGGCTGGTCTCGGCGTAGGCGGTCAGGTCCCGGGTACGCTGCTCCACAATGGGGTGGCGGCGAATGGCGTTGCCGGGCATCATCACATACTTGGCGATGTCCTTCTGATAAGGCTTAACCGGACGCTCCTGCCGCTCCCCCGGCTCCACAATGCTCTGGGAGTGGGAGACGCGGGTGCACATTTTGAGGAGCACCGGGGTGTCGAATTTTTCAGAAATCTCAAAGGCCTCCCTGGCGAAGGTCAGAGCCTCGGCGGAATCGGCCGGCTCCAGCATGGGGAGCTTGGCGGCGATGGCATAATGGCGGGAGTCCTGCTCGTTCTGGGAGGAGTGCATTCCCGCGTCGTCGGCCACGCAGATGACAAGCCCCGCGCCCACGCCGGTATAGGAGACGGTAAAAAGCGGGTCCGCCGCCACGTTGAGGCCTACGTGCTTCATGGCGCAGAAGGAACGCTTACCCGCGAGGCTGGCTCCGAAAGCTACCTCCAGCGCGACTTTCTCGTTGGGAGCCCATTCGGCGCAGACTTCCTTATACTGGGCGATTTCCTCGGTGATCTCGGTGCTGGGCGTTCCCGGGTAACTGGAAGCGACGCAGCATCCGGCCTCGTAGAGACCGCGGGCCACAGCGGCGTTTCCAAGCATGAGCTGTTTCAAGGGGCATTCTTCCTTTCTTAGCTTCTGTTCTGGGCGGCTACCAGTTTCTCGCCGCCGTATATCTTGCGGAGCTTGGGTTTTTCAATCTTACCGGTGGGATTTCGGGGCACCTGGGCGAAGATGATCCTGCGGGGACGTTTATACCGGGGCAGCTCGTCGCAGTACCGGTTGATCTCCTCCTCCGTGCAGGGGTGGTCGGGTTTCAGCTCGATGATGGCGGCGGCCATTTCCCCCAACCTGTTGTGGGGCAGACCAATCACAGCAACATCCTTAATCGCATCATGGGCCCGGAGGAAGTTTTCGATCTCTACAGGATAGATATTCTCTCCTCCGCTGATGATGACGTCCTTCTTGCGGTCCACCAGAAAAATAAAACCGTCCTCATCCTGCTGGGCCATGTCGCCGGTCCAGAGCCAGTCTCCGTGGATGACCTGCGCGGTAGCTTCGGGGTCGTGATAATAGCATTTCATGACGCCGGGGCCTTTGACCGCCAGCTCACCCACGTCACCCCGCGGGACTTCTTTCCCATTCTCGTCGATGATTTTGGCTTCCCAGCCGTAGCCGGGGACGCCGATGGCGCCCACCTTTCCAATATTTTCAACGCCCAGATGCACACAGCCGGGGCCGATGGACTCGGAAAGGCCGTAATTAGTATCGTAAAGGTGATGGGGGAAGTAGCTCTTCCAGCGGCGAATGAGGCTTGGCGGTACCGGCTGGGCGCCGATGTGCATGAGCCGCCACTGGTCCAGGGTATAATCCGAAAGCTTCAGCTCTCCCGCGTCCAGCGCGTCCAGAATGTCCTGCGCCCATGGCACCAGCAGCCAGACGATAGTGCATTTTTCCTTGGAAGCCGCGTC
Source organism: Bacillota bacterium (assembly GCA_023459875.1). GTDB lineage: Bacteria > Bacillota > Clostridia > Oscillospirales > Oscillospiraceae > JAEWRY01. Next base: position 77,894 of record JAEWRY010000024.1, on the reverse strand, counting down.
CAGAATCCATTCGGGGCTCACCCCGCGCAGGATAACGGCCTTGGAGCCGGAATAGAGGCTCCCGAACCAGTGCATTTTAGCCCCCGTGTGGTAGAGGGGCGGGATGCACAGGAACACATCACTTCTGGCCTGTCCGTGGTGGGCCTGCTCCACCTTGGCCGAGTGGGTCAGGCTGCGGTGCAGGTGCAAAATAGCCTTGGGAAAGCCCGTGGTGCCGGAGGAAAAGTAAATGGCGGCCTCATCCTCCTCGGAAAGGAGAATCATGGGGTCGGAGCTGCTGTGATTGCAGACCTGCTGGTCGTAACTCTCGGCGAAGGTGGGGCAGCCCTCCCCCGCATAAAGGAGCATTCCCACATTGGGCAGGGAAAGGCAGATTTCCTCCACACGCCCGATGAACTCCGGCCCGAACACCAGCACGTCCGCCTCTGCCAGCTTCAGGCAGTATTCGATCTCCTCGGAGGTGTACCGGAAATTAAGAGGCACCACGATGGCGCCGGTCTTTAAAATTCCAAAATAGATGGGCAGCCACTCCAGACAGTTCATGAGGAGGATGGCTACCTTGTGCCCCTTGCCAATCCCGCGGGAAATCAGCAGATTCGCAAAACGGTTGGCCTTTTCGTCAAACACCCGCCACGTGATTTCCCGTCGATAGATGGAAGTCCCGGTCGGCTCGATGAGCTCGTATTCCTTCCAGGTAACCCGGCGTTTTTCATGGATCTCCGGGTTGATTTCCACCAGGCAGATGTCGTCCCCGTAAAGGGCCGCGTTGCGTCTGAGCAGATCGGTGATGGGCATTACGATACTTCCCTTCAGATTGTTGTGAGCTTCCCTGTCGAATAAATGTGTATTTTATATATTATAAAAAAAAACGCGCCGGGAAACAAGCCCCGCGGCGCATTTCTTTTTATAGGAAATGAAGAAAAATAACCCGTTTTGCCACCCAAAGAGGATAACTTTGCTAAATGGTCCATTGGCTGTGGATCATTCCCACCAGTTTATATTCGCCGTTATACTCTTCAAAGACAAGTTTCAGGGAACACCAGTCAAACCCTTTGTTATCCGGCTTCAGGCTGGGGTAATGATATTCCACAAACCGGGCGTTGGGATATTCCTCGGAGACGTTTTCCGGCGAATTTCCGGAGGCCATGACCTGGTCGATGCCGATGACGGGCGCTTCCAGATAGTCAGCGTTATAGACGTACTGATCAAAGTAATCGGAAATCGTGAGTTGGATGGGCTCTCCCTTCCCGTCGGTCAGTCCCCAGCTGTACTTATTTTTGTCGTCGGCGGCGTTTTTGATCTTATCCGCCTTGAAATTCAGATTGGCCTTCAGATCCACGGTGGAATACGGCGTGAAGGTCACGCCCTTCGTGGGATGGATGTAAGTAGAAAGGGTCTGATAATCTTTTCCCTTTATGGATTCCGAAACCTTATCAGCAAATTCAAGCAAAACCCGGTTGCCAGAGAGATCCTGGACCGCAGAGGTCTCTGTGGAAGGCGACCCGTTTGTCAGGGTCGAGTTTGCTTTTTGCTGCGCAGGCACGTTTGTCGTTACGGTACTGGCTTTGAATGCGGGCAGAGCTTCACCGATAAATAACACGCTTCCGATGATTCCGATCGCGAGTCCGGCGAGTAGCATCAGCACGCAGGGAAATGGATTCCGCACTCAATGTTCACCCCCTTTTTTCAGCGTAATATCTATTTTAACGGTTTTTGCTATAAAAATCAAGCATAATTAATACGTTCTGAATAACCCCAAGTAATTCTTGCAAATAGGAAAGGAAAATGTAATAATACAATTAACATCATGTGAGGTGAGTCAGATGATTCGGCAGGAAAGACAATACCATATAAATTGCGTCGCCGGTGATGTGGGGAACTACTGTATTCTCCCCGGCGACCCGGGCCGCTGCGAAAAAATCGCGTCTTATTTCGACCAGCCTGCGAAGGTCATGCAGAACCGGGAATACACCACTTATACCGGCTCTCTTCTGGGAGAAAAGGTAAGCGTGGTATCCACGGGAATCGGCGGCCCCTCGGCCGCCATCGCCATGGAGGAACTGGTTGCTCTCGGCGCCCACACCTTTGTCCGCGTGGGTACCTGCGGCGGTATGCAGCTGAAGGTGAAAAGCGGCGACATCGTCGTCGCCACCGGCGCGGTCCGCCAGGAGGGCACCAGTCTGGAGTACGCGCCTCTTGAGTTCCCCGCCGTCTCCGATTTTGAGGTGCTCACAGCCCTTACCCGGGCGGCGAAGAATCTGGGCAAAAATTGGCATACGGGCGTCGTGCAGTGCAAAGATTCATTTTATGGGCAGCACGAGCCTTCCCGCATGCCGGTTTCCTTCGATCTTCAGAATAAGTGGGAGGCCTGGAAGCGCCTTGGCGTACTGGCCAGCGAAATGGAGTCCGCTGCCCTCTTCACCGTGGCCCCGGCGCTGGGCGTCCGGTGCGGCACAGCACTGCACGTGGTGTGGAACCAGGAGCGGCAAAACGCGGGGCTGGACGCCGCGGAGGATGACGATACCTCCGCCGCCGTGGAGGTCGGTGTGGAGGCCCTGCGCATTCTCATCGATGAGGACCGAAAAAAAACCGCGTCAAACAGCATATGATTCATATTTAAGCTATATGCAAATAAAACAGGCGGCATGACGAAAAGTCATGCCGCCTGTTTTTTGTTTACAAAATCTTCGCAAAATTACCGCAGCGCCCGGAGGAAATTTTTTTTGGAATCGTCCCTCGTCCTTTTCGCCAACGGCGAAAAGCTTTACTGATTTTGCGTCGTGCCCACGTAACCGAAATCCGCAAAAATCAAATTCCGGCACCTTTTTGGAATTCACTTCCCGCAAGGTACTCTTTGCGCGGCTCCGCAGAGCCAGAAACCTGCCCTCGTTCTCGAAAGGCAAAGGGAATGGTCTTAAGACCATTCCCTTTGCCTTTCGAACTTTTAAAACATCGGCGCGAATACACGCAGGACCGCCCGGAGAATCCGTTTCCGGATGGAGACCTCCATGCAGTCGGTCAGGGTCATTTCCCGGCACTGCAGAAGTGTTTTCTCAAAATCCTTCCGGATATCCGGAACGCTGGGCGTGCGGTAGAGCAGCACGCCGTTTTCAAAATGGAGGAACAGACTCCTGTAATCCATGTTGACGCTCCCCACCACGCCGTATTCGTCGTCCACGACAAAAGACTTGGCGTGGACAAAGCCCGGAGTGTACTCATAAATTTTCACGCCTGCGCGCAGCAGAGGCTCATAGTGGGCTCTCGTCACCTCAAAGACGATCTTTTTATCGGGGATATGGGGGGTCATGATGCGGATATCCAGCCCCGATTTGGCTGCAATGGAAAGAGCCGTGTTCATGGTGTCGTCGATAATGAGATAGGGCGTCATGATATATACATACCGGTGCGCACGCGAAATCAGATTGAGGTAAACGGTCTCTCCCACTGCCTCACCGTCCAGAGGGCTGTCCGCATAGGGCTGCACAAAACCCGTGCCTTCGGGGCACTCGCCGGGCAGATACGCGGGGCGGCAAAGGCTGTAATCCTCGCGCAGTTCCCGGATATGATCCCACATAATGAGAAACATGACCGTCATGCTCCACACGGCTTCCCCCCGCAGGAGAATGGCGGAATCCTTCCAGTGTCCGTATTTTTCAATCTGGTTGATATACTCGTCCGCCAAATTGACGCCTCCGGTAAAGCCGGTTTTTCCGTCGATGATGAGGAGCTTTCTGTGGCTGCGATTATTGAGCCTTACGGAGAGCACAGGAACCAGCCGGTTGAAAACGCAGCATCTGATTCCCATCTCCTCCAGCTGTTTGTCGTAGTCTCTCGGAAGAGTGAGAATACAGCCGAAATCGTCGTAGATGACCCGGACGTCCACCCCTGCGGCGGCTTTTTCCGCCAATATCTCCAGAATGGCGTTCCACATGACTCCCTCATGAATGATGAAAAACTCCAGGAATATATACCGCTCGGCCTTGCGCAGCTCCTCAAGCATTCTGGGGAAGCAGAGGTCGCCCAGCGGAAAATACTCGGTGTCGGTGCCGCCATAGACCGGGCAGTGTGCCATCCGCTCAAGATAATCCGCCTGGATAACCGCGTCATCACCAAGCGGCCGCAGAGTCTCCGCCTTGTAATCGGGCTTCAGTGTGGTGCTCAGCTTATCCTCCATCCACTTCATCCGTTTACGGGTCAGACGGGACAGACGGTTTCCGCCGAACATGAGATAAAAGAGCCCGCCGAACACCGGAAACAGAAGAATCGGGATAATCCACGCAATCTTATATGCCGGGTTACTGCTGTTGCCCACGATCCAGAAAACAGCGACGGCGGAAAGCGCGGTACAGATCCAGTAGAAATAGACGTAATACTCGTTGAAGCGCAATACCATGACCAGCAGCAGCACAAGCTGCACCAGCATCATTAAGGCCACCAGCACCACACGGTGGAACAGTAATGTCATTAATTTCTTCATCGCGTCACCACATTGTCGCTGCCCAAACGCTCCCTTAGCTCGGAAAGCAGGGCGTCATGAATGATGCACCCGGTTCTGATTCTTTTTTTCGTATCTTCAAAATAGAAAATAGCTTCCTCCTCTCCCGGAAACATCGCCAATATTTTCTTCAGCATTTCCAGACGCGGATCGCTCTGCGCCGGGATCCTAATGTAAAGTTTATTAGCTTTACCCTCATTTTCTTCCTGTGGTTTGAGCGGATTGATACTGTCGCACATAAGCTGTGGGGCCTTTTCGTCCCGCACGGAAACCCGCCCCGCGGCCACCACCGGTATTCCCTCTTTCAGATAGCTGCCGCTGACCCCCAGAATGCGGGAAAAAACCAGAAGCTCCATGGAACCGGTGTCGTCCTCCAGCGTGACGTAGGACATCAGCGTGTTGGTTTTGGTCATCTTATTTTTGACCGCCGTGATTACCCCGGCCACCGACAGCTTCTGTTCGTCATGATAGGTGGTGGGTCCTCCCTCTTTGGCGAAATCGGCCATCAGCGCGCCGATGGGAACGGCGCGAATCTGACGGATGGCTCCGCGGTACTCGTCCATGGGGTGACCTGTGAGGTACAGTCCGGTCACTTCTTTTTCCATGGCGATAAGCTCCCGGCGGGAAAACTCGGGGAGCCTTGCATTGAGCCTCATCACCGGCGGAGCCGCGCCCTCCCCATTGCCGCCGAAGAGGTCGAACTGGCCTTCCAAATTTTTTTTCCGGGTGCGGACGATCTCGTCCACCAGGGATTCATAGGCGTCCAAAAGCTGGGAGCGGCGGTATCCCATGCTGTCGAAGGCACCGCACCGGATGAGGCTCTCCAGTACCCGCTTGTTGAGCTCGGCGTCCGCCATCCGGTTGCAGAAATCGGGGAACGAGGCAAACAGCCCGCCTTTCGCCCGTTCGGCAAGCAGAGTCTGGGTAAAGCCGCGGCCCACCCCCTTGAGGGCGGCGAGGCCGAACCGGATGTTTTCCCCCGAGACCGTAAAGGCGGTACCCGACTCGTTCACGTCGGGCGGCAGCAGCTTGATTCCGCCGGTCTTGCACTCGGCGATATATTCCGCCACCTTGTCCTGCGAGTCGAGAACCGAGGTGAGAAGGGCCGCCATATACTCCCTGGGATGATGGCATTTGAACCAGGCGGTTTGATAGGCCACCACCGCGTAGCTCACCGCATGGGCTTTGTTGAAGGCGTAGTTGGCAAAGTCGTAAATCTCGTCAAAGATATCCTGTGCGGTTTCCTCCGGGATTTCGTTCGCGATGCAGCCGCAGATTCCCCGCTCTTCGTCACCGAAAATGAAGGCTCTTCGCTCCTTCTCGATTTCCTTTGCCTTCTTTTTTGAGATGGCTCTTCGCATCATGTCCGCCTGGCCCAAAGAATATCCTCCCAGGCGGCGGAAAATTTCGATGACCTGCTCCTGGTAGACGATGCAGCCGTAAGTAACCGATAGAATAGGCTCCAAAGAGGGGTGTTTATACCGGATAAGCTTCGAATTCTGCTTGCAGGCAATAAACCGTGGGATGGAGTCCATGGGTCCGGGACGATAGAGGGCGATAATCGCGGTGATATCCTCGATGTCCTTGGGCTTTAAGCCGGTGCACACACCGGTCATCCCTGTGCTTTCCATCTGAAACACCCCCGAGGTGCGCCCCTCCGAGAGCATGCGGAAGGTCTCCGGGTCGTTATCCGGTATGGACATCAATGTAAAGCTATTATCCTTAACACGCATCATTTTCACGGCGTCGTCCAGCACCGTGAGGTTGCGAAGGCCCAGAAAGTCCATTTTGAGAAGTCCGAGCTCCTCCAGCGTTGTCATGGTGTACTGGGTGACCACCGCCTCGTCGTTCTGGGCCAGGGGCACATATTCGCAGACCGGCCTTTTGGTGATGACAACGCCCGCGGCGTGGGTGGAAGCGTGCCGTGGCATTCCTTCCAGGGCCTTGGCCGTGTCCAGGAGGTTTCTGATCTTCGGGTCCCCTTCATAAAATTCCATGAGCGGTTTTGATAGGCGAAGGGCTTCGGCAAGAGTCATGTGGAGAGTGGCGGGCACCTGCTTGGCAACCGCGTCCACCTCGGCGTAAGGAATGCCAAGAGCCCTTCCCACATCCCGCACGGCGGCCCGTGCCTTCATGGTGCCGAAGGTGACGATCTGGGCCACGTGGTCGGCGCCGTATTTCCGGTTGACATAGTCTATGACCTCGCCCCGGCGGTTGACGCAGAAGTCAATGTCGATATCCGGCATGGAGATCCGCTCCGGATTCAAAAACCGTTCGAAATAGAGGTTGTATTTCATGGGGTCGACTTCCGTAATGCTCATGCAGTAGGAAACCATGCTGCCCGCCGCCGAGCCGCGGCCCGGTCCCACCGGGATACCGTGCCCCTTGGCGTAGGCGATAAAGTCGGAAACAATGAGGAAATAATCCACAAAGCCCATTCTGCGGATCATGGCCATCTCAAATTCCAGGCGCTCGGCGTATTCCTTACTTCCATCGGGGTACCGGGCGGCAAACCCGTCGCGGCAGAGCTTCTCGAAATAGGCCTGATGATCCGAAACTCCCTCGGGCAACTTGAATTCGGGCAGGTGGTGCACGCCGAAGGTGAATTCCAGATTGCACTCCCCGGCGATCTTTGCCGTATTCTCCATCGCCTCGGGATGATCGGGGAACAGGGCCGCCATCTCTTCTTCCGACTTGAGATAGAAGCTGTTCCCCTCGAAACGGAATTTCCGGTCCGGGTCGTCCACCGTCTTGCCCATCTGGATGCACATGAGCACGTCCTGGAGATAGGCATCCTCGCCGGTGAGATAATGGGCGTCGTTGGTGGCGGCAAGGGGGATTCCGGTTTCCCGGCTCAGACGGAGGATGCCCGAAATCACGGCTGTGTCCTCGGGAAGTCCGTGGTTCTGAAGCTCCAGATAGTAGTTCTCTTCGCCGAAAATACTCCTCATCTCCAGCGCGTGAGCCTTGGCACCCTCGTAGTCGCCGTTCATAAGCCGCCGGGCGACCTCCCCAGCGAGGCAGGCCGAAAGGGCGATGAGGCCTTCGGAATGGAACCGCAGCAGCTCCATGTCTACCCTGGGTTTGCTGTAAAAGCCCTCGGTATAGCCGCGGCTTACCAAGGCGCAGAGATTGCGGTAGCCCGCCTCGTTTTTGCACAGCAGAATAAGGTGCCTTGCCTCGGCGTCCAGCTCGTGGACCCGGTCAAACCGGGTTCTGGGCGCCACGTAGACCTCGCAGCCGATGATGGGCTTGACGCCCTGTGCCTTGCAGGCCTTGTAAAAATCAATCACCCCGTACATCACCCCGTGATCGGTGATGGCGACGGCGGTCTGCCCCAGTTCCTTGGCACGCTCCACCAGAGCGCCGATCCGGCAGGCACCGTCCAGCAGGCTGTATTCCGAGTGCACATGGAGATGGACAAAGGACATGCTGTTACCTCCTACAGGTTTTTCGGCGCAGATTGGAACAATACCTTTCATATGGTAAACTAACAGGGAAATAATTCTGTCATGTAAAATGCCTTTACAACTTTGACAACTCCACAAGCTTCCGCAGCCGGTGGTTAAGACAGGACTTGGTGACAGACGGATTGCAGAGCTCGGCGAGTTGGGTGAGGGTCAGCTCGGGATATTCGATCCTGAGCCCTGCGGCCTCCCGGAGCTTATCCGAAAGGGAATCCAGACCAACCGTCTCCTCCAGAAGCCGGATGGCGGCAATCTGTTCCTGGGCCGCGTCCACCACCTTGTCCATATTGGCGGCGTCGCAGTTAACCCTCCGGTTGATGCTGCCCCGAAGATTTTTTTCCACCTTGGCGTTCATCATTTTCATGGCGGCGAGCGGCGCGCCCATCAGCGTCAGGAATTCTTCAATATGCTCGCTCTGTTTGAAATAGGTAATATAGTTCGATTTGCGCGTGGTGCTTTTGGAGGATAGCTCCATCTCCTGCAGCAGGGCGGTGAGCTCGCGGCTGACGCTGTAATGGGAGGTCACCAGCTCCAGATGGTAGTTTTTTTCCGGGTCGGTGACCGAGCCGCCGGCCAGAAAGGCCCCCCGGAGAAAGGAGGCCCGGCAGCAGGGTTCCTCCAGAACGGCAAAATTAATATGGTGGGAAAGGCTTCTCCGGCTGTCGTAACCGAATGCTTCCCAGATGGCGGCAAGTTTAGCGGGCTCGGAAACGGCAAGGGTTTGTTTTCCGCTGCTCCCCTCTCGTGCAGGACCCAGGTCCAGGCTCACGTGAAAGGCTTTTTGAAACAAAGGTACAATCCTCTCGGCAAAGGCGGCCGACTCGGTAATAATTTTAATCTCGTGGGGAGAAAAGCTGTTGCAGAACAGCAGGACGCCGTAAGCCTCCGCCCTGGCGCAGCATCTCCGGCTGATTTTGTCCCTGCACAGTTCCCTCTTGGTGTCGCCGGAAAAAGACATTTTCTCCCCTCCTTTACCATGACATTCCGATCGGCGGCTGCTGCCGCGCAAGATTTACGCCCGGGTCATGTCCCGGTGGTTCTCTGAAGAATGATACCCTTTTTTCCGGATAAAATCTGCAAGCTCCCTCGTAATGGTGACCGACCTGTGTTTGCCGCCGGTGCAGCCCACGGCGATTACCAGTGCGGTCTTTCCTTCCTCCACGAACTGGGGGAGCAGAAACCCGACCATGTCTTCCAGACGAGTCATATAATCATGGGTCACCTGATAGGAAAAGAGAAAGTTGCGCACTTCCTCGGTGAGGCCGGTCTTCTCCCTGAGGTTCGCGATATAAAAAGGATTTGGGAGGAATCTCACGTCGAAGACCAGATCGGCTTCGATGGGAATGCCGTACTTAAAACCGAAGGAGATGACCGACACGGTCATTTCGGGGATTTTCTCACCGCCGCCGAAGAGGCGGATGATCTCCCCCCGCAGCTTGGCGGTGGAAAGAGCGGTGGTATCGATAATATACTCCGCCCGTCTGCGCACTGGCTCCAGCACCAGGCGCTCCTGCCGCACGCTGTCGGCGAGGGCCCTGCCATCCTTGGAGAGCGGATGGGACCTTCGGGTCTCCTTATAGCGGTTGATGATTGTTTCCTCACTGGCCTCCATAAAAAGTATCTTGTAGGCGCAGTCCATGCGGTGGAGCTCGTCCAGCGACTGAAAAAGCCCGTCGAAGGTCTGGCCGCCCCGCACGTCTGTGACCAGCGCCACCCGCTCATACCGGCCGGTGCTCGCCATGCACAGTTCGGCAAATTTTGGGATAAGCTCCACAGGCATATTATCCACGCAGTAAAAGCCCATATCCTCCATAAAGGAGGCAGCCTTACTTTTTCCGGCCCCAGAGAGGCCGGAAATAATGACAAACTCCATAATGGGCCCTCCTTTGCATTTAAATCCCCAGTGTTTTGATTTCCATTTCCAAGGGTACTCCGGTCTTCTCAAAAACAGTTTTCTGAATGTATGAAATCAATGTGAGAACATCCTGGCAGGTTGCTGCCCCGGTGTTCACAATGAAGCCCGCGTGCTTGACTGACACCTGTGCGCCGCCGACCGCGGTTCCCTTGAGCCCGCAGGACTCGATGAGCGTCCCCGCAAAATTTCCCTTCGGCCGCTTAAACACGCTTCCCGCACTTGGCAGCTCCAGCGGCTGGGTCGCGCGTCTGCGCCGGGAGAGCTCCGCCATGGTCTCTTCAATTTCCTTGGTATTCCCCGGCTTTAGCTTGAGAGCTGCCTGCAGGATCAACCTGCTCCCATCGGAAAACGCGCTGTGGCGGTAAGAGAAGTCGTGCTCCGCGCCTTTGACGGTCTGAAGCTCCCCTTCGGGGGAAAGGCAGACCGTTTCCGTTATCAGCCTGGACATTTCCCCGTCGTAAGCTCCGGCGTTCATAGTAACCGCGCCTCCTAGGCTCCCGGGTATGCCGCCCGCGAACTCCAGCCCGGCAAGGCCCTGCTCCCGCGCAAAAGAAGCGAGGGATGAAAGGAGAACGCCGCTTTCGGCGGTAATCGTATCCTCTTGCCTTGTAAGCTTTTTAAGGCCCGTGGCTTTGACGGCAAAACCGAAAACGCCTTCATCCGCCACCAGAAGGTTGGAACCGTTTCCCAGAAAAATTGGGGAAATCCCAAGAGAGCGCGCCGTCTGCACGGCGAGTACCGCTTCCTCCATGGTTTTTGGCAGGGCCATCAGCCGCATTGGGCCGCCGATGCGAAAGGTGGTATGAGCCGACATCGGCTCGTTTTCCCTCACTTCCAAGGAAGGGACACGCCGTTTCAGCTCGCCTTCAAGAGCGGAAAAAAGCTCCATGGATTCACCCCGTTTTACAGCTATAATTTTACAAGTTATATTATATCAGATAAAACTTAAAAATGAATCCCTTCGTAGTAAAAAAGCTCGGAGAGAGCCGCAGCTCTCTCCGAGGCAGCTTGTCAAAAAAGTCCCTCGTCCTTTTCGCCACTGGCGAAAAGCTTTTGCGAATTTTGCGTTGCGTTTCGTGACCGAAATCCGCAAAAGGTTAAATACCAGTGCCTGGCGGGAATTCACTTCTCGCCAGGCACTCTTTGTGCGGCTCCAAGGAGCCGCTTCCATCTTATCGTTCTGTCCAAAAACATGGTTTTTCGACAGTCTGGCTCGGAGAGAGCCGCAACTCTCTCCGAGGCAATGTTTCATAAAATGCTCTTAATCCGTTCCACAGCTCTGGCGGTGGCGTCGGCCTCCCCGAAGGCAGTCAGGCGGATGTAGCCTTCTCCGCTGGGGCCGAAGCCCGCGCCGGGAGTCGTCACAACGTTTGCTTCCGAGAGCAGCCGGTCGAAGAAAGCCCAGGAGCCGGCTCCGCCTGGGGTCCGCACCCAGATATAGGGGGCATTTTCCCCGCCGAAAACGGTGAGGCCGGCGGATGCCAATCCTTCGCGGATTACCTTGGCGTTGCGCAGGTAATAGCCGATGGACTCTTTGATCTGGGCGCGGCCCACCGGGGTGTAAATTGCCTCGGCGGCGCGCTGTACCACGTAGGGGGTACCGTTAAACTTTGTGCTCTGCCGGCGGTTCCACATGGCGTTGAGGTTCCCGCCGCCTCTCTCCAGGGCTTTGGGCACCACGGTATAGGCACAGCGGGTCCCGGTGAAACCGGCCGTCTTGGAAAAGGACCGGAACTCAATGGCGCAGGTTTCCGCGCCGTCGATCTCAAATATGGAATGGGGTAAGGCGGGATCGGTGATGTAAACCTCATAGGCCGAATCGTAGAGAATAACCGAATCGTTCTCGTTGGCATAATCCACCCATGCTTTGAGCCGCTCCCTCGTCGTCACCGCGCCGGTAGGGTTGTTGGGGAAGCAGAGGTAGATAATATCTGCCCTCCCGGTGGGAAGCTCAGGAGTAAAACCGTTTTCCGCCGTGCAGGGCATGTAATGAAGATTGGACCATTTGGAGAGGTTCTCATTATAGTCGCCCGCCCGGCCCGCCATGGCGTTGGTGTCCACATAGACCGGATAGACCGGATCGCACACCGCGACAATGTTGTCAAGTCCAAGAATATCGCCGATGTTGCCGCAGTCGCTCTTGGCACCGTCTGAGACAAAGATTTCATCGGGCGCGATTTTCACGCCCCGGGCTTCATAATCGCCTTTGGAGATGGCTTCCCTCAGAAAATCATAACCCTGCTCCGGGCCGTAGCCGTGAAAACCGGAAGCAGTCCCCATCTCGTCCACCGCCGCATGCATGGCCGCGATGACTGCGGGCGCAAGAGGCCGGGTCACGTCGCCGATGCCCAGCGGAATCAGGTCTTTTTCCGGGTGATCGGCGCGGTAAGCGGCGACCTTGCGGGCAATCTGTGAAAAAAGATAATTGCCCGGCAGCTTGAGATAGTTGTCATTAATCGTTGCCATAACTTTTAAATCTCCCCTTCAAAAACGGTTACCGCCGGTCCGGTCATATAAATATGGCCGTCTTCCTCCGCGAGCCGGACAAAGAGGGCGCCTCCCCGAAGTTCAATTTTTGCTTCCCGCCCGGCGCGGCCGGTGGCGTAAGCGGCGGCCAGTACGGCGCATGCGCCGGTTCCGCACGCCAGAGTCTCCCCGCTTCCCCGTTCCCATACCCGCATCCGCAGGGTACTCCCGTCCGCCTGTTCCACAAATTCCGTATTGACGCGGTTCGGAAAGGCTTCGTGGTGTTCAAAGGAGGGACCGAGGGTGGGAAGGTCCCAGCCGTCAATATTGTGCGTGAACAGGACGGCGTGAGGATTCCCCATCGACACCGGGATTATCGTATAGTCTTTTCCCTTTACAGTAATTTTCAAGGAGTCCCCTACCTGTGGCTTTCCCATGTCCACGGTAACGGCGGCGACTTTGCCGTCCTCAACCTGGAGAAAAAGCGTTTTGAGCCCGGCCAGAGTCTCGATGGTAACAATCTGTTTTGCGGTTAACCCTTTTTCGTAGACATATTTGCCCACGCAGCGGATACCATTGCCGCACATCTCTCCCCGCGAACCGTCCGCGTTGTACATATCCATGCGGAAATCGGCTCGTTCGGATGGGAAGATGCAAATCAGCCCGTCGCTGCCCACGCCGAAGTGCCGGTCGGAAAGCCTTCTTGCCAGCTCCGGCAGGTCTTCATGGGTCTCCGTCATACAGTTTAAGTAGATATAGTCGTTGCCAAGACCCTGCATTTTGGTAAAGCGCAAGGAATAACCTCCTTTCCGCGAAAAGCCCTCACTGCCGCGCCTTTGATACAGGGGCGGGCATCTTCAGTACTCAGTCAGGAACATTGCCGCATAAGAAGGTTGAGTCTGCGGTCAATAAGCCACGATATACTTATCCCGCTCCCAGCCGCTCACACGGACACGGTACTCCTCCCACTCCTTGAGCTTGCCTTCCACATAGTGATTTGCCACGTGGGAACCAAGGGTATCCAGAATCAGCGGGTCGCTCTGCATAACCTGGACGGCTTCCTCCAGGGAGCCGGGCAGGCTGCTGATGCCCTTGGACAGTCTCTCATTTTCGTCCATGGCGTAGATATTTTCGGTGACCTCACCCGGCGGCGTCATTTCTTTTTCGATTCCGTCCAGTCCGGCGGCAAGGCACACGGCCAGGGATAGATAGGGGTTGCAGGCCGGGTCGGGAGAACGCAGCTCCAGCCGGGTGGCCTGCCCCCTGGCGGCGGGGATGCGGACAAGCACCGAGCGGTTGGAGGCGGACCAGGAGAGATAGCAGGGTGCCTCGTAGCCGGGAACCAGGCGCTTGTAGGAATTGACCAGCGGGTTCGTAACGGCTGCGGCGGCCCTCACATGGGCAAGAATGCCGGCCAGGAAGTGGTAGGCCGTCTTGGAGAGTCCCTTCTCCCCTTCCGGATCGTAGAACACATTTTTTCCGTCCTTGTACAGGGACATATTGGTGTGCATGCCGGAACCGGCCTCTCCGAAAATAGGCTTCGGCATAAAGGTGGCGTGAAGGCTATTTTGCTGGGCGATAATTTTGACCGCCATTTTGAAGGTCATGATGTTGTCGGCCGCCTTGAGCGCGTCCGCGTATTTGAAGTCGATCTCGTGCTGGCCCGCCGCCACCTCGTGGTGGGAGGCCTCGATTTCAAAGCCCATATCTTCCAGCGCGATGCAGATTTCTCTTCTGGTGGTCTCTCCGTGATCCAAAGGCCCCAGATCGAAATAGCCCGCCTCGTCGTTGGTTTTCGTGGTGGGTTTCCCCGCTTCGTCTGTCTGGAACAGGAAAAATTCACATTCGGGTCCTACGTTAAAGGAGTCAAACCCCATATCGGTCGCTTTTTTGAGCGCACGCTTGAGCACGTTGCGGGGATCTCCCACAAAGGGAGTTCCGTCGGTGTTATATACGTCGCAGATGAGGCGGGCGGTCTTGCCGTACGCGCCCTGCTGCCATGGGAACACAGCGAAAGAATCCAGGTCCGGGTAGAGGTATTGGTCGGACTCGTCGATGCGGACAAAACCCTCGATGGAAGAACCGTCAAACATAATCTGGTTGTTTAAGGTCTTCTCGATCTGAGACGCGGTGATTGCCACATTTTTGAGCTGGCCGAAAATATCGGTGAACTGGAGGCAGATAAATTCAATATCCTCTTCCTGCACCCTGCGGATAATGTCCTCCTTGACATTGCCCATGGTAGGTTTCTCCTCTCAATCTCTTTCGTATTTTTATACTCGTGTCAGGTTATTCCTTCTATGAAAGAAAGGTGCTCTGCCCCGGCGCCCTCGCCCGTTGGTTTTGTGCAGAATACACCCATGTTCATTATAAAATCATATGACTGCCCCGTCAACAGGGCATCCTCCACACGATTCCCGGTCAAAAGGGCATATTTTTTACAATTATCACAAACGGATCGAATCATTATTCTTAATCCCAACTCTGCAGCTCCACGATGTTGCCCTCCGGGTCGGCGGCATAGACGAAGGTCGCCCTGCGCCCGTCATATTTTGCGCGGACAAGTTCCCCGATTTGCCCGCCTCCCGCTTTCAGTACTTTTTCGAGGGTTTTCTCCACATCGTCCACCTCGAAGGCGAGATGGGCAAGACCCGGCACATTAATATGGCGCGCCGAACCGCCGCTCGTTTCGTCGTAGGAGAAAATCTCCAGCGTCGGATGCTCCCCACCATATCCCGGCAGGCATAGGTGCTCGCCTGTAATATGGGCGTTCTGCAGTCCGGTCAGCCTGTCAAGCCACTCCCCGCGCAAATCGCGGCTTTCTCCGATGCTCCTGCAGCCGAACGCGTCTTTATAAAAAGAAAGGAGTTTGCCGCAGTCCTTCGCGACGATATTGGTATGTACGTATCGTGTCATTTTAATTCTTCTCCTCTTGTCATCTCTGGTGCAGATTTGAAACGATGTAAGCCGTATACGGCCGGTCAAGGTGATAGCCAAGCCTTTCCGCCAGGGAAACGGAACGTAGATCATGCGCGTCCCAACTCGGATAGATTTTCCTTTCCATGCACTCCAGAATTAATTTCGCGCAGCAGGCAAGCGCAAAACCTTGCTGCCTCAAATCCGGCTTCGTATCGACCTCAATTTCAATACCGTTGTCATATACGCAGTAGGAGGACGCGCCCGAAACGGGACCGCCTTCGGAAACGGCCATCACCCCGATGCCGTGGGCCTGATAATCCTTGTAAACAGAAAATTGCGAACATAAATCCCGCGACCAGGATTCAGCCTTCGCCCTCCTGTAAAGCGCTTCATCCATCATCTGAAGACGGTAAGGGGGCTTTATCGTTTGGGTATAGGAGAGTAATTTTTCCCGGTTAAAAACATTGGGTTCTTTCTTAATCGCGTAGCGGAGTATCTTTTCACAGCTTCCTCCATAGGTTTTTTGGATGAGAGCGGACCAAGCTTCATTCTGAGGTACCATCAATAAAAAATCCGACGAAAATGCGGCAGGTATGTTCCTCACCAGCCGAACGTCGGGAACTCCTGCGAAAAAGCAGAAATCCCCAACAAGAATTTGCGCCGAAGCCGGGGCTTCCAAATTGTCCGCCCAGGCTCTGCCCATATACCCCTGCAGGAAGGAATCAACCAGGCCTTCCTCACGGCCACATAAGAGGGGAACTATTCTGTCTGCGTTTTTCCGTGTCACTTCTACCATTCTCTCACCTCTCCGCGTTGCGGTACTTTCTCAGCAGTTGCCTGTATAGACATATTTTAACTGCCGCGCGGCAATCTCGCGCAGCCTGTGAATCGTCCCCACCGGCGTCGGCTGCTTGTGGCTCATTTTGTATCTCGGCAAAAAGCGGCTGATGTGCAGGGGGATTTCCGGACTGAGCGACCTAAGCCACCCGGCTTCCGCCTCCATTTCCTCTTCCCCGTCGTTTTCCCCGGGGATAATGAGGGTCGTGACCTCCACATGGCATGCGTTCGCCGAGCGCTCAATCGTTTTTTTCACAGTCTCCAGATCCCCGCCCAGCAGCATATAAAAGCGATCGGTAAAGCCCTTCAGATCGATATTCATGGCGTCGATAAGAGGAAGGAGCTTGATAAGAGGCTCAGAGCAGATCATTCCGTTGGTAACGAGCACGGTTTTAAGCCCTTTTTCATGGGCCAGGCTTGCGCAGTCACGCACATATTCGTACCCCACAAGCGGCTCGTTGTAGGTAAATGCCAGCCCGATATTGCCCTGTGGAATCAGTTGTTCCGCCTTTCCCACCAGCTCTTGGGGAGATACGTACACCGTATGCGCAGTCTCGTCCGCCATGGAGATTTCGCAGTTCTGGCAGAAGGGGCATCTCATATTGCAGCCGTAGCTGCCCGCGGACAGGATCATGCTGCCGGGAAAGAACCGGGCCAGCGGCTTTTTTTCGATGGGGTCCAGCGCCACCGAGGTCAGAGCCCCGTAGTTATTGCAGAAAACGATCCCGCCTTGGTTGGTTCTCGCCCGGCAGATACCGGTCTGACCTTCGTTCAGATTGCAGTGGTGCGGACAAATCTCACAGATCATTTGTGCCTCACCACTTCAAACCTCTGAAGCTTGACCTCCTCGCCAGAGCCGATCCCAGCCTTCTGCTTAGCAATGGAAATCTGCTCCTCCACGGTGTCCACTCCCTCCAGATTGGGCAGCAGCAACCCCCGCCGCCTACCGTTCGTGACGATCACGCCATATTTTTTAACGTCGAGCTGTGCAGGCGATTGGATCTCTTCCGCATCGCCCAGAACGTCCACGCTGTAAACCAGGTCTTCCAGCTCGTCCCGGGTGACCGGCGAGAACCGCGGATCGCGCGCCGCGGCCGACACCGCATTTTGCAGAATCTCCTCCCCCACGCTGCCGGTGGTGGCGGAAATGGTGCCGATGCAGCCCCGGAGCTGGCCGTGTTTTTTGAGGGAGACGAAGGTCCCGGCACGCCGGGCTGTCATCTCTACGGGAAGCCCCCCGGGCAGCTTGGCGTGCCGGCCCGTTTTCACAAAGGTCTCCAGGCTGAACCTTGCCAGGCGGACGTATTCGTCCTCCCCTGCATTCCGGGACTTTTGCCGTTCGATCTCTTCCCTTTCATACTGCGCGCCGAAATTTCTTGTTTCATCCTCGCCTGTCACCTCAAAAGCCGCGACGCCGTACCCGACGCCAAAAGGTCCCTCGTAGGACAAGAACTCGTGCGTGACCGCCTTCCCGTCCAGCGCGCCCGCCATGATCTGGAAGGAACGCAGGCCGCACTCGGCAGCCGCGTCCGCGAACTCCCGGGAAAAGCGCAGCAGCGCCATAAAATCTCCCTTGCCGAAGGCTTCCGTGAGCCGACGGTCAAATTCAGGTCCTTCGGGGGCAAACCCGTATGGGCCGTTCTTCATCAGCTTATGGGAAAGGTCGCCGCTGGCGATGAGGACAACGCGTCTTCCCAGTTCCTCCGCCGCCTGCGCGATGCAGCGGCCAAACTGATAATGCGTCAGGGTGGAAAGACCGGACAGGCCGATCCGGACGAGTTTATAATCGGTATATTCCCTGTTCAGGAAATAAAGCGGAACCACGGTCGCGTGATCCAGCGAAGCTTCCCGTTCCCCCAGCGTACCCGCGGGAATCCCCGTCTTCTCGGAAATCTGAGAGAGAAGGTCCACAAATTCCGCGTCATATTCGGCTTTGATTTTTACTTCCCCCGCCCGGAACGCGCTCATGTCTCCCCTGGCAGATCTTCCGGGCGAAATATGAAAGTAATCCGCGTACGCGACCGAGTGCGGGCTGGTCAGAACAATGGTTTCGGGTTTGAGCGCGGCCGCGCGGCGCATCACTTTCTCATAACTTTTCACCGTTGCGCTTATTTTTTTCTCCTCGCCCCGTCCGACCTCCGGCAGGATAAGCGGCGGGTGCGGCACGGCGAACGCTGCAAGAACGGACATAGTAACAACTCCTTTTACTCGGGTTTTATCGTGGTATCATTCCCGCATTTGTCTGGTTCTGATTGTGAAATTCATCTTAAGTTATGATTCTTGATTCTTATATTATAATACAAAACAGCGGATTGGTAAAATCAAGTTGAATCCGTTTATTTTTATGATAGAATAGAGAAAAAAGCATTGAAAAGGGTGAATTTCATGGATTTTGAACAGCTTTCCACCGCGCGCTATTCCCTGCGCAAATTTAGCTCCAAGCCCATTGAGCAGGAAAAACTGGATCTGATACTCAAAGCTGCGCAGGCCGCCCCGACGGCTTTGAACATCCAGCCTCAGCATATCTTTGTTATCAAAAGCCCGCAGGCGCTGGAGAAAGCCCGGCGCTGCACCGAATTCCACTTTTTTGCCCCGATGCTTCTGGTCATTGCCTATGACGAAAGTGTTTCCTGGCATCGTGAGGAAGACGGCATGGATCTCGGAGTAATCGACGCCGCCATCGCCGCCGCCCATATCATGCTGCAGGCGGCAGAGCTTTCGCTTGGCACCACCTATGTTGGCGGATACGATTCCGCCACGCTGGCAAAGGAGTTCCCGGAAATAGCGCCATACCGCATCGTGGGTCTTCTGCCCATCGGCTACCCCGCCGAGGGCGCACATCCCGCGCGGCTCCATACCATGAGAAAACCGATTTCCGAACTGGTAACGTATCTCTAATGAAACAATAATTTGTGGTGTCTCATACTAAATGAGACACCACAAATTATTCTGTCATTCCTAAGCCGAAAGCCGAAGAAGTCCGTACATTTGGCTGGTTAAGATCCTTCGCCTTACGCTCAGAATGATATTTTTATACTGCTTTCATCCACGTCCGGGATTTTTTATCCCTGTCTTTTCGATTCGTCCAGCTTTTTGTCTGCCCGAATTTCCAGCCTTTCCACCCGCTGCATGATGTTGTCCTGATTTTCCAGCATCTGATCCAGCTTCCGATGCAGGTCCTCGATGATAATTTCGGCTTTCAGATTAGTCAGATAATCGTTCTGGGAACGCAAACGGTCCTTTTCCTCCTGCCGGTTCTGGCTCATCATAATGACAGGAGCCTGGATGGCGGCCACGCAGGAGAGGATCAGATTGAGCAGGATAAAGGGGTAGGTGTCAAACGCGAGAAACACCGAATTGAGAATGACCCAAAGGACGAGGCAGGCAACGAAAATAATGATAAACCTCCAGCTTCCCGCGAACCGTGCGATGCGGTCGGCCATCTTCGCGCCGAAGGACAGCCTCTCTCCCTCGACGCTGCTTACATCTTTTGAGATTTTGCGCTCAATGAGCAGGTGCAGGATCTCTTCCTGTTCCAGCTTGATATCGTCCTCGTCTTCAAGGATAAGGTTTACCAACTCTCTCGTTTTCGCATCCGGCACTGTCTTCACCTCCAAGCAGTTTTACGTTCGTTTATACGATCTGAAATAAGAAGCATTTAAGATAATCGGTTTCCGGCACGCTGAGCAGTACGGGATGGTCGGGCGCCTGTCCCCTCGCCTCGATGAGCTTGAGTGAAACGCCCGCGTCGCGGGCCGCGGAGAGGAGCATCCTGCGAAACAGGTCTTCCGTCATAAAGTGGGAGCAGGAGCAGGTCGCGAGATACCCGCCCCGCGGCAGCAGTTTCATGGCCCGGTAATTGATCTCCTTGTAGCCTCTCCCGGCGCTCTCCAGCGTCTTGCGGCTTTTCGTGAAGGCGGGCGGATCCAGGATAATGAAATCATAATCGGCCCGACGCTGACACAGCTGTGGCAGAAGCTCGAAAACGTCTGCGCAGAGAAAATCCATTTTCCCCAAGAGGCCGTTTCGTTCGGCATTTGCGCGGGCCATCGAGACGGCGCTCTCGGAAACATCCACCGCCGTGACGCGCTCGGCGCCGCCCATCGCGGCGTTTAAGGCAAAGGAACCGGTATGGGTAAAGCAGTCCAGCACCTTTTTCCCCGCCGCGAGCTTGGAAACGGCCAGCCGGTTGTACTTCTGGTCGAGAAAGAAACCGGTTTTCTGGCCGTTTTCCACGTCCACGGCATAGAGGATGCCGTTTTCGGTAATCTCCGTGAGGGGTGACACGGGACGCGGGACAAAGTTGCCCTCGTACCAGCCCTTGTATAAGGGGAGTCCTTCCAGCGTACGGATGGACGCTTCATTGCGCTCGTAAATACCCGCGACCTCCGCGCCGCTCTCGGCAAGGCAGGAGCATAGGGCCCGGTAAACGCTCTCCTTCACCCGCTCCATTCCGTAAGAGAGCACCTCGGTCACTAAAAGGCCGTTATAACGGTCCACAGTAAGCCCCGGCAGGCCGTCCGCTTCGCCGAATATCAGGCGGCAGCAGCTGAAATCCGCGCCCATCACCGTCTTTCGGTAGTCGACGGCGTATTTGACGCGCCGTGCGAAAAAAGCCTCGTCATAGGTCTCGTTTGCGTTCTGCGAAAGGATTCTGAGGCGGATTTTGCTCTTTTCGCTTAAGAACCCCGTCCCCAGGTAGGCTCCCTTTTCCGAAAAGGCGTCTACAAATCCTCCGTTTTCCGGCTTTCCCTCCAGCCTTCTGATCTCGGCGTCGTATACCCAGGGATGCCCGGCGCGCAGAGAAGCCTCCGCTTTGGGGGAAACTACGGCGGCCGGGAATTTTCTCTCCTGCTTCATACTGCTTTTTCCTTTTTTATAAGTGATTTTTGTCTTCGGGCCGGACTATAAGTTCATGCTCCCCTTGAGATAGCACACCGCCGTTCCGCCGATGAGAACCCGTTCTCCCCTGTCTTCGCAGTACAGCGTTCCGCCGCGCCTGGAAACCTGCCTGGCAAGCATTTTGCTTTTGTACAACCGTTCGCTCCAAAAGGGAATCAGAGTACTGTGGGACGATCCGGTAACCGGGTCCTCCGGAATACCCGCGTTGGGAGCAAAAAAACGGGAGACAAAGTCGCACGTGTCTCCCTTAGCCGTCACAACCATCGCAAACGACAATTCGGAGGTGACTTCGCGGACCAGTCCAAGATCGGGGGCGAGCTTTGAAACGTCGCTCTCATTTTGAAGCAGTACAAGCAGGTCCCTGGAAAGGTGCGTCTCCAGGATTCTGCACCCAAGCGCCTTT
Organism: Bacillota bacterium; assembly: GCA_023459875.1. GTDB lineage: Bacteria > Bacillota > Clostridia > Oscillospirales > Oscillospiraceae > JAEWRY01. The sequence continues at coordinate 56,490 of JAEWRY010000024.1, read as the reverse complement.
TCCAGATGGGAAGGAACCTGCACCGGCCGGGGCTTTCGGCTGGGAAAATCCATCATGAAGACATCGTTTTCCCGAATCACCGTTAGAATCCCGCTCTGAGTATGGAAGGAGATTTCCTTTAACGACGGCTCGATTTCGTTCATCATAACCCAGGCGGTCGCGAGCGTCGCGTGGCCGCAGAGGTCGATCTCCACTTCCGGGGTAAACCATTTTAATATGTATTTTCCCTCTTTTTTTAAAAGGAATGCCGTCTCGGGAAGATTGTTTTCAAACGCAATCTTCTGCATGATTTCATCGGGGAGTTCCTGCTCCAGAATACACACGCCCGCCGGGTTGCCCCGGAACAGCTCGTCCGCAAATGCGTCGATCACGTAATATTTCATTTCGGCTTCTCCTTTTTATGGTAGGTTTTGACTTTTATAATACCCAACTCGTAAGCTGTGAAACTTCGGTCAAGCTTTCCAATTATTATACTACACATCGTCCACAACACAATAGATATGCCTAAGACATTTTTGCCGCCGGGGGTTTGTCTGTCTGTGTGTCCCGTAAGATTTCCGTGAATGCTCCAAGACGGGTCCTGCCTCTTCCGCGGCAGGGGCTTAATCAATTTGCTCACCCGCCATTTGCGGAAATGGCTAATCACTTTCTATAAAATAATCAGGCCAATTTGCCTTCCGCACAGCCTGTTTGAAGGATTTCCTCACACTTCATTGGTTCTTTCATAATATGCTAATGAAAGGAGGGATCCATATTTCTATTCATGAATTATGCAATAGGCATACATTACACCGGGTTTGGGAAGACATGAACATATGGAAATGTCATGAAATAGAACCAGAGGTGTGTGATGATAGCCCAAGCATTAAACACAATCCCTGCCAAAATCATTATTACAGCCACAACGAATGCCACATCAGCTGCCCGCCCGGACCACCGGGACCGCCCGGGCATCCCGGATCCCCCGGGTTGACTGGCCATTCCGGGCCCCCCGGACCTCCCGGACCTCCCGGACCTCCCGGACCCCCCGGACCCCCCGGACCCCCCGGAGCATCCGGTCCATCAGGCGCCATGGGAGCTGCTGGAGCCACAGGTCCCAGGGGGGCTTCCGGCGCAGCGGGGACTATAGGTCCCAGCGGAGCCATGAGTCCCAGCGGGGTCATGGGTCCCAGCGGGGTCATGGGTCCCAGCGGGGCTATGGGTCCCAGCGGGGCTATGGGTCCCAGCGGGGCTATGGGTCCCAGCGGGGCTATGGGCCCCAGCGGGGCTATGGGTCCCAGCGGGGCTATGGGCCCCAGCGGGGCTATGGGTCCCAGCGGGGCTATGGGTCCCAGCGGGGCTATGGGTCCCAGCGGGGCTATGGGTCCCAGCGGGGCTATGGGTCCCAGCGGGGCTATGGGTCCCAGCGGGGCTATGGGTCCCAGCGGGGCTGCCGGAGCAGCAGGAGTAACCGGACCGGCCAGACCGGGAGGCTCCGCAATCTACCTGGCTTCCTGCCGCCCCATTACCGGTGATGAATGGCTGGGCCTTGGAGCCTCTTCCGACCTATACAATTTTGCAGGAAACACAGTAACCATACCCGTGAACGCCATCATTACCGGAATTGTGTTCAATATTAGACACAATGTTCTCTTATCAGGCCAGTCGGTAACCGCCACGGTGTACACCAGTCCCTGCGGATTTACCGCCGCGGAAAAAACCACGATCTCGGCCACGGTAGCCGGTCCGAATTCTCCCGAGGATCCAAACTGCTGCGCCGTTGGCTGCGGGAGCGTGCGGGTCAATCAGGGTGATCTGCTGTCCGTTCTCATTTCTCCGAGCCATGGTGTCAGCGAACTTTGCGGCGGCGTTGCCGCCACAGTCTACTTGGCTATCCCGTAATGTACCAGAGTGCAAATCAGGGTGTCGTTACCGTTCAACACCCTGATTTTTTTAGCGGCTCCTGTGGAAGGGGTATTGTTATGCCGAAACTTCGTTTTCATCTGTTGGGACTCGCCCATCTGGAAACCCATCAGCGCAATTCTTCCTGCGCGTATACCCAAAAAGTCGTTAAGCTTGCCAAAATGATCAAAGCGTTCGGCCATACGGTTTATTTTTATGGCGTGGAGGGCTCTGAAGTAACCTGCGATAAATTCATCCAGGTATCAACACAGGATGTCCTCAAAAGTACGTACGGCGATTATGACCGGTCGACAAGCTTCTTTCAGCACGATCCTAACGATATTGCCCACCGGACTTTCAATCATAATGCCATCGACGCAATTTTGGAAAACAGGCAGGACCGGGATATCCTTTTATGTCCCATGGGCTTATATCAAAAGCCCGTTTCGGACGCGGTGAAACTTCTTACGATAGAACCCGGAATCGGCTATACGGGCGTGTTCTCGTCTCATCGTGTTTTTGAGTCCTACGCGTGGATGCACTACATATACGGGCTCCTCAAAACAGAGGACGGAGCCTGGTATGACGCGGTGATCCCAAATTATTTTGACCCCGCCGATTTTCCATATCAGCCGAGGAAGCAGAACTATCTGCTTTATTTCGGCAGGATCATCAACCGGAAAGGGGTTCAGGTCGCTTCCGATGTCGCGAAAGCCACCGGAAATAAGCTCTACATCGTAGGCCAGGGCTCTCTGGAAAATCCGGAAGAGGAACTCTCCCTGAGTTCGGAAAAAAACATCGTCTATCAGCCGGCCGTCGGTTCCCAAGATCGCGCCAAACTGCTTGGAAACGCAAAGGCGGTGCTGATGCCCACCTACTACCTGGAGCCGTTCGGAGGGGTGAATGTGGAGGCGCAGCTCTGCGGCACGCCCGTAATCACCTCCGACTGGGGCGCTTTCCCGGAAACGGTGCTGCACGGCGTGACCGGTTACCGCTGCCGGGTATTCGAGGAATTCTGCTGGGCCGTCAACCATATCGACCGGATCAGGCCGGATGCCTGCAGAGAATGGGCGGAAAAGAACTACTCCATGGAACGGATCGGGAAAATGTACGAAGAGTATTTTCAAAGGGTCTACCGCCTGTTCGACCAGGGCTGGTATCAGCCCAATGAGGGTCGGCGGGAACTTAACTGGCTGGAGCGCTACTATCCCAAAATTTAAAATACGCCAAAATAATCGCCCCGAAGCTCCGAACGGAGCTGGTCAGGGCGATTTTTTTCATAATGCCACAGTGTATTACTCCAATGAATACCCGCCGGTGCCGAAGCCTGTGCAGCGCCAGGCGCCGTCCGCCTGCTTCAGAACCATTTCACGGTACATGACGAGATAGCCTTCCAACTCCCCCGTTCCGTTTTCGCTGTTGCCCGCCCACCAGAAGGTGGACTGATAGAGCTCATCGGGCGGTTTCACCGCCATGCCGAACCGGAGCAGAATGCGGCTGTCCTTCGTCTGCACCTCGTTAAAATCCAGCGCTTTGAAATCCGTGACGCGGCCGATGTTCTCCTGAGTCAAATTCAGAAGCTGATCTCCGTAAGCGTTCAAAAAACGGTGCAGGGTATCCTCGGCAGCCTCGCCAGCCTGAACGGGGATGGTCACATTCGCAATATCCGCCTCATAGCCGGAGAAGTCAAGCATCAGGTTGTCGGGCAACGTGGAGCCATAGGAATCGTTTACCCGCCACGCGGTCACGTTCCCGTGATCCCGCCAGACCACCAGGTCGCTTCCCAGGAAGAACTGGAAGCAGGTGTCCGCGCTGTCGCCCAGATAGAGGCAGTCCCCCATCTGCTGGTTTAGATTGCTCTGTTTTTCCCAGTTGCCTCCGAACAGCACCTGATAGCGCTCTTGATACCGTTCGTCCCTTACATAGGAGAGCTTCTGGGGGATCGCCTGTGATATGCCCTCCTCCAGGGCCGCGTACCAGATGGTGGACTGGCCGTCGGCAAAAAGGGAGCTCAGATGCGCGACGGCCTCCCCGTAAGCTTCCTTTGCCCCGGCCAGACGGAGCTTCAAGTCGCTGGTAAACAGCTCGTCGCCTGGCGCGCAGTCGTTTTCCATGGCGGAAAACAGATATTGCAGGTCCCCGTTGTTCATGACAAAAATGAGATAGGTGGAATTCGGATAAGTGGGCAGCAGCCAGCCGTCGGCGTCCAGCGTCATGCCTCCGGCCAGCACTACCTTGTCGGGCGTTGTGGTGTGGATACGGTAGTCCAGCCGGTACACCTCCAGCGTCTGCCAGTTGGAATCCGCCGTCTGCTGAAAGTCGCTCACCGCCTCGCCTTCCAGCTCTTTATAGGAATATGCCAGGCTCAGTCCCTCGATCCGCCAGTTGTCGTAAGAGGCGGGCTGGCCCATCATTTGCTCCTTGCCGTCCACCGTGCCGTATACTCCCGTGGAATTGCACCAGTACTCATATTGCTGCCTGACATATTCCTTAGCAGCCGCAAGCGCGGGTTCGGGAACGGACAGATTCTCCGCCACGATTCCCTCCGGGTCTGCGACAGAACCGCCGTTCTTTTCCCCCGTCTTCTGGTTGGAAACGAAGAAGTACCCGCCGTCCTTCTCCCGCAGCATAAGCACCTTTTCCCCGTCGCCGAAGAAGACATCGTCGTAATACAGGCATACGGTGTCCCCCTGCCGCTCCCCCGATGAAAAGGTGATTTGAGCGCGGTAATTGGTGTCGCCGTGATAGGAATAATAGGCGTCATATTCCTTGAGATAAGTAAAACTGTCAAGTCCGTTTTTTTCTGTATCTTCCAGGGTGATGCCCATGTACTTGGTCAGAACCGCGTCCATATTGGCGCAGCTTATTTTTACGCAGTCGCAGTCAGGTTCCGTCTCCCATCCGTTTTGCGCCATAAGGGCGGCTCTTTCTGCGTCGGTGACGGTCTCGGCCGTGCCGCTGCCGCAGTAAAAAAGCTGATAGAGGTTGATTTCCCCGGGAGAATCGAAGAGGGAGCTTAAAAACTGGTTGCGGATATTGGGGTATTTCTCTCCGTTGAAAAACTGATCCCCATTAAAATATTCCAGCTCCTCCGCAGTCAGCGCCGCCGTTCCGCCGTTTTCTTTTTTTGTGTTCTCTCCGGTAAAGGTACACCCAACCACAATGCCCAGCAGAAGGACCACGACCAGGAGCGTGGAAAGGAGCATTCTCGGTTTTTTTGCGATCATGGTGATTCTCTCCCTGATTCCCCTTTTGCCTGACGTCATGGTGGTGGCGCCGCAGAGAAGGTCGGCCGGCTTGGTCTTGCTCGCTATCATATTGATGAGCGTATTCCCATAAGCCTTCCGGTGTCCGTCCCCCAGGCGGCTGAGGGTACCCTCGTCGCAGGCCAACTCACAGTCCCTGCGGGAGAGAACCGCCGCCCACCATACCAGGGGATTGAACCAATGGACCGCCAGGCAAACGCAGCGCAGGTAAGACCAGAGATGGTCGCCGTGACGGTAGTGGGTCTCCTCATGGGCAAGAATATAGCATACGGTCTGCTCGTCTGAAAGGCTGTCGTACGTCAGATAGACAGCAGGATGGAACATGCCGAACAGGCAGGGGGATCTGACGCACCGGGTAAGATAGACCGGAAGCCTGCCGCCCGCTGTTTTTACCGGTTCCCGGGTTTTCCGCAGCCTCCCGTACAGCCTGGTGTTCTGAACTGCGAACCAAAGCCCCACGGCGGCGGCCCCGGCAATCCAAACTGCCCGGAGTATTTCACCCAGCGAGATTTTTTCCGCATCACCGGCAGCCGTGCCGGTCCCTTTCTCCTGCGCAGGATAACCGGAGGAAACGGAATCGTCTGCTGCCGCTCCCACCCCCTGCCCAACGGCAGCGTTCCGACCAGAAATCCTACCCAGAGGCAGTACGTAGACAGACCTTTCTATCCGTTCCGTCTGCCGAGCGATATCTGTGACGTTAAGTACGCTCAGCGAGCTTTCCTGCAGGGAGAACGGGACCAGCAGCCGAACCGCCACCAGCAGCCACAAGGCATACTGCAATCGCAGCTTGATCTTGCCTTTGAAAAAGTACCGAATGGTGATGAGTCCGATTATGAGTATGGAAGAAGTAATGACGGTCTTAAGCATTTTGATCCTCCCCTTCCATCTTATTCAGAATAGCGCGAAGCTCGCTGATTTCGTCCGGCGAGAGATTTTTCCGGTCCGCAAGGGCATTCACCATCAGGCCAAGACTCCCGCTGTATACCCGGCTGAGGAAACTTTCGGTTTCCGCCATGGCCACCTCCGGCCGGTTGACGGTCGGATAATATTTTCTCGCCTTGTCACCCTCCTCAAAGCGCAGGTATCCCTTTGCCTCCATGCGGGCAATCAGCGTTTTCGTCGTGCTTTTCGCCCATCCGGTTTCTCTTTCCATCGCCTTGGCAATCTGCGTCACCGTCTGGGGTGATTTTGCCCAAAGGCACTCCATAATCACCCATTCGCTGTTGGATAAGCTCATTTCTCCCTTTTCTGCCAAACCCCTCACTCCAATACAGGTTACTGTTGTAACCTTATCTTATCATAACGGGTTACTGTTGTCAACTCTTTTCACGGGCGATCAAATCGGAACTGGCGAGTTTCTTTACCTTACATTTAATTACTGTTTCATCAGCAGGAATTCCTGATTGGTTGACAAACCGATTTTATCAGCAATGAACAGCACGGCGGCCGCAGGGAGAAATTTCGGACCTTTTCTGAGAAAGTAAGTAGCTAAATAGTCGTAGCCTTTTTTGTGTTTTACAAGCTTCAAACCGCATTCTTCCGCCAGATACTGCGTACCTTTCTTTGAGTACCCGATCAGGTGATAGGGATTTTTATACGGCGGCAAGTACGCCGTATTTTTTCCAAACAAGTTCAAAGCCGCACTCTGTACCACGGTTTTAAAAGAGTGCTCATTGGGACACACGAAATAAAACACCCCGCCGGGCACCAGCATATCAGCAACTTTCCGGAAGTAATCACGAGGATTTGAAACGTGTTCCATGACGGCGTCGGAGTAGATGACAGAATACTGAAGGCTCTTGCATTCTTTCGCCATATCAAGAACACCGCAATGAAATACGGTGCTGTTTGGAAATTTATCTTTAAGAATCGGGCAAAATGACTCCGAAGGTTCCTGTATGTCAACATCAAAACCTTTTTTCACTGCATATTCCGCCATTCCCGCAAAGATACCGGCCCCGAATTCAAACAGGTATTTCGCGTTGGCGGCGCGGTACTTCTCGATTAATTGAAACCTGCGCATTACGTCGATATTTCGGTCGTGCGTAGGCTGCTCGTTCTCGAAATAGGTGCTGCCGTACATAGCGGCAAAATCCTCATCCGACCATATGGGCAGCGGGTTTGCATAGATCGACCCGCATTGCAGACATTTTGCAATTCCGGCGTCTTTCGGAACGCCAGAGATAGCGGTGCCATGGTCAGTGCTTCCTAACCGTTTGTTTTTGCTGCTCCTGCATACAGGGCATTGATCATAAATAAAATTTGCCATATGATAACCCTTTCATGAATGAATCTGAATCTGATCTGCATAATTGGTATTTCCATCCTACCCTTTGAAGCTATGCCTTATGCAGCTCTTGGAAATGAAATCACAGTAAAATGAATGTCTTTTGATGACACATCTTGATGCCCCGCGCAGATTTTGCATGGTACCCATCGTGCAGCTTAAGGCGGTTCCACTTGGCATTCGCCATCCTAAAGAAAAAGTCTTTCATCCATAATGCAAGCAAAAACAGCGCCCCATGCTCCACCCGTTAACCAGATAGAGTATAGGGACGCTGTGTGACACCAGTATGACAGAACCAATTATTTGGATGTTTTCAGAGTAAAAAAGAAACGTACACCGCCCTCGACATTTTCAGCGCCGTAGAAGCTTCCGTGCTTTTCGAGAATTTGGCGGCAAATCGCTAGGCCCAGTCCCGTCCCTCCTGTTTTTCTGGTCCTGGACTGATCCGTCCGGTAGAACTGATCCCATATCCTTCCCAAATCCGTTTGATCAATATGGGAACCTTCGTTAAAAACAGAAATTTTAATGAGGTCCTTTGCATTTTCAGACTTTAAAAAAATAGTTCCGTGCGCGGGTGTGTTTATAATGGCATTCGACAAGAAATTTGTGATAACCTGCTCGATCCCGCGCCGATCTGCACGCACGCCGGCGGGGTCGGCTCCGCACTTCAGGCAAAGATGAATATCTTGTTCTCGTATCACAATGTCGCATTTTTCCGCAATCTGTTTTACCTTTTAATGTGTGTGTCCACTGTTCTGGGATCACCGTCATATTCGAAGCCCCAGACTTTGTCCAAAATCTGCTCTTTTGAGAGAATTATACCTTTGTTTTGAATGAGGAGCAGCAGCAGATCGTTTTCCTTGCGCGTCAGCACAATAGGTGTGTTGTTGATAAAGACCTCACCGCTGGCCAGATTCACCTTTAGTCCGGCATATTCCACTACATTGGTGCTTTTACTGACCATTCCATCTACCCGCTTCACCAGCGCATTGGATCTGGCGGCAAGTACTTTCATGCTGAACGGCTTGGTGACATATTCGTCCGCACCATATTCAAAGCCCTTGAGCTTGTCCTCCTCCTGCAATTTCGCGGTTAGCATGATGACAGGAACATCTGAGTTTTCACGCAAAATCTCACAGACACGGAGACCGTCCACTTCAGGCAGCATGATATCCAGAAAGACGAGATCGATTTTTATATTTTTGAAGATTAAGATAGCATTACAATACCGCTTATAACTCTTTTTCCTTATCGCAGCCTGCATTTCGATCCCATTGGCAAGTGTCTTATATTTTCTTTTTCTCATGTAATAAAGGATGGGCTATCACAATAGAGACAGCCCATCCTTTATGCTTAACTTTAGTTCCAGAGGAAAAGTCAAGAGTACTGTTATCGAATCATATCAGCTCCGATTTTTGCAGCAGCCTTTCAGCGATCACAGCAACCTCGGCGCGGGTGATATTTTCCTTAGGTGCCATCATACTATTCTCCCTGCCTTTCACGATACCCGAATTGACACAGGCTGCGATACCATCTTTAGCATAAGCCGATATCAAGCCTCCATCCGCATACTCTGAAAGCAAGTTTTCGACATCCACGGCGGACATCGACGTCTTAAGGCCGGTTATCTTCATCGCTCTGGCGATAATCGCCATCGCCTGTTCGCGTGTTATTTTATCATTCGGGCCGAATATCCCGGCTCCATAGCCGTTTATGAGTCCGTACTCCGATGCGGTTTTTATATAGCCGCAGAACCAGTCATTTTCGTTCACGTCATCAAAGCAGCTCACTCCCTTGCCCGGATCAAGGCCCAAAGCGCGCACTATGATAGTCGCAAATTCGGCTCTTGTGATATCCCGGTCAGGCTCGTAATTGTTGCCACCCACGCCTGAAACTACCATTCGCGAACCCATATCGTTAACGGAGTTCTTGGCCCAGTGGTTCTCAACGTCAGTAAATCTCACCGGATTCCAGATCACGGAATAGGCGCTGTTTGTCAGGCTGTTAATCACCGCGTAGTACTTCCCGTCAATGACCGTGATTCTGGTCGGCACATGGTGCACGGTTCCGTCCGGATCGACCACGATGCCCGTGGTTATTTTGCTGGGATCCACACCGTCCGGAATTGCGATTGTCCTTTCAACGTAGGCGTTAAAACTGTTGACTTCCACCGTCCTTCCGCCGTATTCACAGGAAATCGTAAATTCAACGGTGGGCACGGCGATTGTGAATCCACCGTCTTTCGATGCATTTTCTATTATGGTGGTCATTGCATCAGACGGCTCCGAGATGCTGACGGTGACTTTTATATTCGAGAGAGTTACATTCTCTCCGATCTGCTTAGAAACAGCTTCAATATCAACTTCCGATGCCGGCAGGGTATAGGACGAGGAATTCGTCTTGACCACAAGGATGGCTTCCTTATCCTCCATGTTCTTCACCGTCTGGCCGTTCAATACGCCTTCTGCAACAGCCGACCCTGTGCTGATCGGAATCGTCACCACTGCGTTGTTTCCTTTTTCATCAAGGAACTGCTCGAGCTTCTCATCATTGACCGTTACCGTAGAAACCGTCCTGTCTCCCGCAGTAGTGGTCGTGAGGGTACCCGCGTTTTGCTTCTCACCGTCTACGTACACGGTCACCTCAGGTACCGGCGTATCATCCTCCGGCGGGGCAGCCGTTGTAATGGATACCGAACTATAGACCGTTTCATTTCCCGCCGCGTCTTTTACGATTACGTTTAAGTAATAATTCTTTGGTCCGGTCAGTCCCGTTACCGCCATGCCTGTCAGGTCAGCCGTCCAATCCATAACGAGGGTACCGTTTGTATTTACGTCTGCCACCGTAGTTATGTTATTGTTTTCAGAACGAACGATCTTGTACTGCAGATACTCCTGTAACGTGTCTGTGTCCGAGGCCGCGGTCCATGACAGCTTGAGGGAGTCCCATGAAATATTCGTCGGTGATATTGCCCCGGCACCGCCCGCGACCGGCGGAGTGGTGTCCACCGCAACCGCAAAGCTGCCGCTCACCGACCAGTTGCCGGCATCGTCACGCTCCTGAACGTAGAGAGTGTGTTCCCCGTCGCTCAGTGCGCTTGTCGGCGTATAGGAAGCCGTCGTTGTCTCAGTCGCGCTTGAGGTCAGGTCACTGCTGTCAAGCTTATACCGGAAGGTGCCCCTGCCGCCGGTGCCCGCCGTCCAGGTCCATTCCGGCGTCGCGTCGTTCATTAGAGCCGACGTGCTCGTGACGCTCGGCGCGGTAGGTGCGATGGTATCTACTGTGACCGCAAAGCTACCGCTGCCGGACCAGTTGCCGACCGCGTCGCGCTCCTGCACGTAAAGGGTGTGGTCGCCGTCCGAGAGCGCGGAGGCCGTATAAGTTAGATCCGCTGTCGAGGTCGTGCCGGAGGTCAGATCGCTGTCATCCAGCTTATACCGGAAGGTGCCGTTTCCGCCGGTGCCCGCCGTCCAGGTCCATTCCGGCGTCGTGTCGGTGGTTGATGGCGAAGTGCTCGTCACAGTCGGCGCTGTCGGCGCGGTGGTGTCTACCGTGACCGCAAAGCTGCCGCTCGCCGACCAGTTGCCGGCCGCGTCGCGTTCCTGCACGTAAAGGGTATGCTCGCCGTCTGAGAGCGTGGAGGTCGGCGTGTAGGATTTATCCGTTGTTTCCGTGGCATCGGACGCCAAGTTGCTGTCGTCCAGCTTATACCGGAAGGTCCCGTTGCCGATGTTCTCTCCAGCCGTCCACGTCCATTCCGGCGCCGTGTCGGTGGTCAGGTCCGAAGTGCTCGTCACGGACGGGGCCGTCGGGGCAGTTGTATCTACCGTGACCTTATAGCTCCCGCTCGCCGACCAGTTACCGACCGCGTCGCGCTCCTGCACGTACAGGGTGTGGTCGCCGTCGGCAAGGTCGGTCTGGGGGGTATAGGAGGGCGTTGTCGTCGAGATCGTACCGGAGGTCAGATTGCTGCTGTCCAGCTTATACCAGAAGGTGCCGCTGCCGCCGGTGCCCGCCGTCCACGTCCAGGTGGGCGTCGTGTCGGTGGTCAGGTCCGAAGTGCTCGTCACAGTCGGGGCGGTAGGCGCGGTGCCGTCGTAGGTCCTGCTCAGCTGCGTCGCCGCCTCGCTGCCGTTGCCCGCGGCATCGGCTGCAACCCCCGCCGCTATATCCACAGTTACCGCGCCGTCTGTAACAGGCGTGATATCGATCGTATAGTCTTTCCCATTGCCGGAAAGCGTGCCCTTCGTACCGTTTCCGACCGTGAGGTCCCCAGCCTCAAAACCTGTTACCGCCTCGCTGAATGTGATAGTTATTGTAAATGGCGAGCTATTTGTTGTTTCTGAAGCTAAGGACGACAGAGTAACCGTCGGCGGGATGCTGTCAAATACCAGGAAGCCAAACAGTTCGGGATATTTTCCCGATTCAAAGTGCCAGAACCCGATATTCCAGTCGGCATACGTTGATCCGGATTTCATCCACGCGGTGTCTTTGCCCTGAGCACTGCAGTCAACGTCGCTTCCGTTGATTCCTCCGAGAATGCAAACCAAACTGTCGTAATAACAGCCTGTCATCGTGCCGTAATTATCTCCGGCGACGCCGCCTGCATAATCCGAACCGCTAACGGTCCCCGCATTGTAGCAATACTGTGTAATCCCCTGGTTCTCTCCGACGACGCCTCCGATATACCAGCCGCTGCCGCTGACACTGCCGGTGTTGTAACAATTTTGCAGTAGGTTGCCGGAGCCTTCGTCATAAAGTAAACCGACAACACCGCCAATGTCCAAAATACTATTATATCCGTTTTCTCCGCTGACGCTGCCAGTATTGCAGCAACACTGTACGACGGATTTCTCTCCGTTAACATAATCGTATCCGACATATCCGGTAACTCCGCCGATGCCGTATGACTCTCCAGTGCCGCTGACGCTGCCCTTGTTGTAACAGTACTGAACGGTGGAAGAATCGCAGTATCCCACGATCCCGCCTATGCAATATCCAAATCCGATGATGCTGACGCTTTCTTCGGTCCAGCAGTTTTCCACTGTGCCGCGGTAACAGTCACCTACCACAGCGGCAACCGATATGCCGCCCTGGATATAGCTCTCCTTCACGCCGACGTTCCTGACGGTGCCGCCGTCGACACAGGCAAAGAGCGCACTGTACCAAATAGTTGGATCGGACGTGTTGTTATAAAGCCCGCTGACCGTATGGCCTCTCCCGTCGAAGGTACCGCCGAAGCTGTAGAAGGTATAGGTGGGATCGTCTATGTAGCCTATCATATCATAGTTCGTTGCCGTATACGCATCCCCGCCACTTTCCGCATTATAGATTTCTCCGTAGTCGGCGACCCCGTCCGCGTCCTTGTCCTGCCAGTAGCCGAAACGGATATCGGACGTTAGCACGAAGGTCGAGCCAGCGCCGGTCTGTCCGCCGTCGACAAGTCCCGCCAGATAATTAAGCTGCTCCGCGCTGCCGATGGTATAGGTCTTTCCGGCCTCCAGCGTCGTGACAGACGCGTTAAGCGCGATTTCATTGTCCGCTGTGGTAAACGAAGCAGCTTTGACCTCGGAAAGGTTGCCCGCAGCGTCCTCTGTGATCACATACACCCTGTAATCCGTTCCGGCGATAAGCCCCGTCATGTCTACGCTGTTTGATCCCAAAGCGGCGGCGCCCGTGCCGAAGGCTTCCGGCCCGTAGCCCTGCGCGCGGACCGTTTCGGCGTCCGGGGCGGTATTGTCCGCCGGAAGGACGAGATAATAATATGAACAAGCCTCACCGGACGTAAAATTGAGCGTCGCGCCCGCGCCCGTGATTGTATCCACGCCCGCGTCGGAGAGCACCGGCGCTATTCTATCGATGGTAAAATTGATAACCATTTCGTTGCCCACCGCGTCGGTGACGGTCAGCACGTATGCGCCGTCTGCGGTGATCGCCGTGCCGCTGACATACGCGTTTGCCGTGCCGCCGTCTTTTTGCAGCGTTGCCGTTCCTTCGGTAAACGAGGGCGTAACGTCGGTGTTGTAGGACGCTCCGTCGCTCACGCCGGAGACCTCGGGGGCCGTCGTATCAATTGTAAAGCTTATAACCGTAACGTTGCCCGAGGTATCGGTAACGGTGAGCACATAAGCGCCGTCTGCGGTGATTACCGTGCCTGACGCATAATTTCCCGCTATGCCGCTGCCTTTTTTCAGTGTCGCCGTTCCTTCGGTAAACGTCGGCGTTACAGAGGTTTTGTAGGACGCTTTGTCATTCACGCCAATGACTTCCGGCCCCGCCGTATCCCATGCGCCGATTGTAACCCCGGTGCCGTCCGTTTTCAGCGGATTGTACGCAAGGTCGGCTATCGTGCCGGTTTTCCCTTTTGTATAGGTGACCGTGATCCCCTTTGCGCCGGACGCGGCCATATTCGCAAGCGTCAGGACGATATGCTGAGCGTCTGTCCCTTTTGCCGTCGACGTCACCGCGTAGGTCTTCGTGCCGTCCTTCTCGGTTACCGTAAAGCCGCCATCGCTTGTCTTCCTGAGATAGCGGCAGTCCTCGCTGAGTGTTATCGTGATTTCTGTATCGTCGGATCTGCTGGCGCCTGTTATGGTCGGCACGGTGTGTTCAAAATCCGTGAAACCGACAAGCTGGGGATACTTTCCTGACTCGAAGCTCCAGAGTCCCGTATCCCAGCCGAAAAATGGCGTGCTCGACTGCATGTCCACGGTGACTTTCCCCTCGGTGCTGCCTGCGGTGTCGTGGCCTTCGATTCCCCCGACAGCGCACACCTCGCTGTCGTAATAGCAGCCGGTCGTCACATAGCTATCAAGATAAGCTCTTGACCCCACTATGTTGCCGTTCCAAGACGTATCGTCCACCGCCGCCGCGTTATAACAGTTCAGGATGCTCCCAAAACTGCATCCGGCAATGCCGCCGAACATAGCTCCGCTGCCGGTGACACTGCCTGTATTGTAACAGTTCTCTATCCTGTTGCCTGAACCCGTGCTCAATAGGCCCGCGATGCCGCCGGTTCCATGGCGGTTATTCTCGGCGTAAACAGTCCCGGAATTATAGCAGCGGCAGATTGCGCTGTTTTCTCCTATGATCTGCCCGACGATGCCGCCGAGGTGGGTAACAAAGCCTTTGCCGTTCACACTGCCGCGATTGTAACAGCAGGAAATGACGGAGGATTCGCAACTTCCCACAACGCCGCCGATACTAATGCCGGGGCCCGCTATGCTAACGCTTTCATCGGCGTAACAGTTTTCCACCGTGCCGCTTACCAGATACCCTACTACCCCCGCCGGATATTTATAGCCCTGTATATAGCTTTCTTTAACGCCGACATTCCGGACAATTCCCCCGTCCACGCCGCCGATCAGGGCGCTCAGGGCAAGGTTTCCGCTGCTGTTATCTTCACTGGTGTACAGCCCGCTGACCGTGTGGCCTCTTCCGTCGAAGGTTCCGGAGAAATATTTCAGGTACCTGCCGATAACCGTATAGTTTAAATCTGTATAGGCCGTTCCTCCGCTGGGCGCATTATAAATTTCCCCGTTGTCAACTACGCCGTTCGTGTTTTTATCCTGCCAGTATCCGAATACGATATCCTCGGTCAGAACAAAGGTCGACCCGGCTCCGCTCTGTCCTGTCTGCACAAGATAACCGAGGCGGTTCAGCTGATCGGTGCTGTCGACGGTATAGGTGACGCCGCTCTGAAGCGTCGTGACCGCCGAGTCCAGCGGTATCACGGTATCCCCCGTCGTAAGGCCGGCGGATTCCATGCCGGAACGGTTTCCCGCCTCGTCCTCAAGGATCAGATAGGCTTTGTAATCCGTTCCGGCAATAAGCCCTGAAACGTTTACACTGTTGGTTCCGGCGGAAGCGGTGCCCGACCAACCCGCCCCCGGCCCCGCATCCCTGACCGCGTCCGCGTCCGGCTCGGAATCCTCCGCAGGGAGGATGAGGAAGTAATACGGTGTAATCTCGCTGGAAATAAACTGAAGCGCAGCGCCCGCCGAAGTCACCGATACACGGCTCAGCCCGCTTAAAACGGGCGCCGTTTTGTCGATTGTGAAACTTACTACAGTGCTGCCCGCCGCATTGGTGACGGTGAGCACGTAGCCGCCTTCCGCCGAAATTGCCGTGCCGGAAGTATAAGCGCTCGCCGCCCCGCCGTCCTTCTGGAGCGTCGCTGTTCCTTCCGTAAACGTCGGCGCAACATCCGCGTTGTAGGACGCTCCGCTCGAAACTCCGGAAACCTCCGGTCTGCCCGTGTCCCACGCCGCAACTAAAACGCCCGTGCCGTTCGTCTCCATGGCGTTTCCCATCAAGTCGGTAACTATACCGCTGCCGCCTTTCTTATAAGTCACCGTAACACCCTTGGCGCAGGAGGCGGACATATTCTCAACGTACAATATAATTTTTTTGCTGCTCTCCCTGACTGTCGACGTCACCATGTAAGTAGTTGTGACGCCCGTCTCTTTTACCGTAAATCCGCCGTCGTTCGGATTTGTCAGACCTAAACAGTCCTCGCTGAGCGTCACCGTGATTTGTGTGTTGTTAACATACATTGCGCTGACCATGGTTGGCGGAGTCGTCTCCCCCGCCGTTGCCGCAACCCCGGACGCGTCGCTTCCCATCACGTTTCCGGCCAAATCCTCAATTGTGCCGCTCGTTCCGTGTGTATAGGTCACCGTAACACCCTTTCCGCACGAGGCGTACATATCCTGCACGGTCAGCACCACCTCACGGGGATTATCTCCCTGCGCCGTCGCCGTCACCGCGTAGACCGCCGTGCCGCCCGTCTCCTTCACTGAAAATCCTCCGCTACTTGCTTTCGTGAGCAGGCGGCAGTCTTCGCTGAGCGTCACCTTAATCGAAGTTATGCTCAGTATCTTCGCGCTCACAAGCGTCGGCGCAGCGGTATCGGTACTCATTAAAGCGGTAAGCCGCGGATAACTTCCTGAACTAAAATGCCATATACCCGTATCCCAGCCGGTAAACGCCGTTGCCGACTGCATTTCGGCAGTGGTCTTTCCTTCGATACCGGCGGCGTCTTTTTTATTTACACCCTTAAGGGCGCATACCTGATTATCATAAAAGCAGCCTGTCGCAGAACTGTTTTTGTTAACGAAGTTTCCCAATATCGCGCCTATGCCGGAGGCGCTGCTGACGACGGCCGCAGCGCTATAGCAGTATTCAACCTTCACGCCCATACCCGCGATACCGCCGCCATTTCCGCTGCTTACTGCTACGGTTCCGGTATTGCAGCAGTTTTGCAGCGTGTCTCCGTCAGTGATCGACTCTCCGGCGATGCCTCCGGCATTACTTATACCGCTCACGCTGCCGGAATTCCAGCAGCATGCGATAAGCGATCCTCCGTCCACGTAGCCGGCGATACCCCCGACAATCCCTTCGCTCACACTTACCGCGGCTCCGTTATAACACCCCCGTATAGTGGAGGCCCGGCAGCTTCCGGCGATTCCGCCCGAGTTCCTTTTGCCTTTAATCGTAACGCTGGAATCGACGGTACAGTTTTCCACTGCGCCGCCGTCTTCAAGATTGCTCACAACACCCGCGGAGCTGCTGATAGTGCTGCCGGAGGTGTCGAAAAAGCTGTTTGTCACTCTGATGTTTTTTACGGTACCCCCGGATATGCTTGAGAACAAACCCATGTTTAAATTTGTCTCTTTGCAGTATATCCCGCTGACCGTATGGCCTTTTCCGTCAAACACGCCTGAAAACTGATGGCCGCCAACGCCAATCGGCACATAGTTCGTTTTCGTATAGGCGCTGCCGCCGCTGGGCGCGTCGAAAATTTCACCGTCGTCGGCAGTGCCGTCGCCGTCTGTGTCCTGCCAGTAGCCAAAGGCAATGTCGTTTATAAGTTCAAACGTCGCGCCCGCTCCGGATTTACCTCCTTGTCCGAGGCTCGCGAGACGCTCAAATTGTTCGGCGTCCTTTATCGTGTAGGTCGCTCCGTTCGTAAAAGAGGTGACCGAGCTCGTAAGCGGGATTTTTATAATCGTCGTTGTAAACGCGATTGCTTTTACTGTGGATAGATTCCCAGCCGCGTCCTCAACGACGACATAAGCCTTATAATCCGTCGTGGCCGAGAGGCCTGTCACCTTAGCACTGTTTGATCCCGAGACCGCCGCGCCCGCGCCCTTTGCGGCGGCCCCGTCCCCCTGCGCCCTTACCGTATCCGCGCCGGGAGCCGTGTAAGCCGCCGGATATACGAGGTAGTAATATGTCCCGGCCTCATTGGATGTGAAGCTCAGTGACGCTTCCGAGCCGGTGATCTGATCCGCGTCCGCATTGCTCAGCGTCGGCGCGGTGCTGTCGTAGGTCACCGAAAGCGGCACCGCCGCGCGGTTGCCGATACCCCCGCTTTGCGCCGCCCCCGCCGCCACGCTTATTGTGACCGTCCCGTCGCCTGAGGGTGTAATATCGGCGGTATAGACCGCAGCGCTGGTTGTATTGAAATTTCCCGCCGTGCCGCCGGTGACGCCGATATCGCTTATATCAAAACCTGTTACGGCCTCGCTGAACGTGATCGTAACCGTAATCGGAGATGCGTTTGTGGGATCATGCGCTTCGGTTGAAATCGTGACCGTCGGCGTGCCAACCGCCTCGAACGTGACGTTGAGTTCGGCGTCGTCACAAACCGCGGGACTCAAGTATTCGCCCCCGGCATCCGCCGTAACGTTTTCACCGTTAAAGGTCAGCGTCGAAATCTGGAATCCCGTATCGGGAGTTATTGTAAAGGTGACGGTCTCGCCGTCGTAAACGGCCGTGGTTTCCGGAAATACCGTTCCGTGGTCTCCACAACTCACCGTAACGGTATGCTGCACCCAAAGTGCGGTCGCGCAGCCCGCGTATGTACCGGAAAAGCCCGTCGCCCCGGCCCGGTAGAAAACCGTAATACCGGCGGCAGTCGACTGAAATACATTGTCCCCGTATGTGGGCGCGTTACCTTTCATATACACGGCGGCGAGACTGCCGCAGTTTTGAAACGCGGAACCCTCGATTGAGATGACGCTTGCGGGAATGGTGATTGATTTAAGACCCGTACAGTTGAGAAACGCGCCCCATCCGATCAATTCCAGCGTATCCGGAAAAGTTATCGTTTCAAGACTGCTGCAGCCGTTGAAGGACTGGTCCCTGACTGCGGTCAGATCGCTGGGGAATATCACTTCGCGCAGATTGGCGCAGTTGACAAACGTGCTCTGGTTGATTACCGTGACGCTGTCTGGAATGGTAATCGACGTCAGGCCCGTGCAGCCGGAAAAAACGCCCTGTTGCATCGACGTAATACTGTCGGGAAGGGTAATCGACGTCATGCTGGTGCAATTCGAAAGCGAGTTCTGCCCAAGGCTGGTGACACTCACATCGCCTATTTTATCGGGGATCACGACTGTCGTCGGGCTGCCCTTGAACCCCACAACCGTTTTGGTCGACGGGGCAAACGTGATAGAGCCGCCGTCCACCGCATAGTCGATGGTGGACGCGTAAACGATGGAAAACTGCGTCGCCGCAGCGTTGTCGTTGCCCGCCGAGTCCTTTGCCGCGCCCGCGGCTATATCGACTATGATCGTATCGCCGTCGCCGGTCGGCGTGAGGGTAATCCTGTAAACGCTGCCGCTGCCGGAAAAGTTATCATTCTTCGTGGCGTATTCGACAGTAATATCATCCGCAGTGAAACCCGTCACAGCTTCGCTGAAGGTAATCGTCAGAGGGATGGATCGGGTATAAGTTGGATTGTCCGCCGTCGTTGTAATCTCCACCGTCGGGACATCGGAATCCCACGGCGCTATGGAAACGCCGATGCTGTTGCTTGCCAGCGCATTTCCCGCCAAGTCGGCGATTGTGCCGTTCGTCCCCTTTGTATATGTGATCGTGACGCCTTTGCTTCTGGACGCCGACAGATCGGCCACGGTCAGGACTACATGGCCCGTGTCTTCACACTGGGCGGTTGCAGACACCGCGTACGCCGTAGTGCCACCCGTTTCCTTCACCGTAAAGCCGCCGTCGTTTGCCTGCGTGAGATTCTGACAGTCTTCACTCAGCGTCACCGTGATTTCGGTGCTGCTTATAAGGCTCGCGCTTACAAGCGTTGGCGGCGTTCCATCCCACGCCGGGACCGCGACGCCGGTGCTGGTGGTTTCCAGCGCGTTTCCCGCCGTGTCGGCTATCGTGCCGTTTATTCCTTTCGTACATGTAACGGTGACACCTTGGTCGCAGGACGCGGGCATATCTTCCACAGTAAGCGCAACATGTTTTAAATCGATTACCTGAGCGGTCGCCGAAACCAAATATGTTGACGCACCGCTGGTTTGCGTTACCGTGAAGCCGCCGTCACCTGACTTTGTGAGATTGACACAGTTTTCGCTGAGCGTTACGGTAATCTCCGTATTGCTCGTCCGGCTCGCGCTCATAAGCGTCGGCGGCGTGCTGTCGGTAGGCGTAACATATCCGTATGCCGATATAGGCAAAAAGCTTACGATCATGGCAAACGACAAGACGACACCGATACATTTTCTGAAGCTTATATTTTTTAAAATCATTTTCTTCACGGCTTCTTCTCCCCTTATATCAAATAGCATAATAATTTCAGTTTTAACAGGATACTATCCTCCTCAGCAGGGAATTGAGGTTCGAATCATGCATTAAATCAATATATTGTCGGTAATTATTTTTTTGCTGTTTCAGATGCATTGTTTTATTGCCTGAACAGATTAAAAACACGGTTCAAAGCTTATGCTGCTATGTATTTGATTTGTTCAGTAAGCATTTAGATTAATTTTATCATTCCGCCATTTCAAAACCATTTCAAAGGCTCTGCGCGCCGTTTCAACGAAACGGCGCGCAGAGCCTTGATTATTTGGACTTTTCATGAGAAATTGCCCATGCATTTTGTGTAAAAATCCACGTAAATTTTCGGTGGCCGCTCTCCGAACTCCACCACTTTCATTTCATGGTAGCGCTCGTAGCAGCTGCGATATTTCAGAGTGTTTCCCGTCCGCATATACAGGTCCAGCAGGCGGCGGAAGCCCCGCTCCGAAATAGAATTGAAAGAAAGCAGGCGCAGCAGCGCGGCTTCCGCCCTGCCGTAAAAACCTCCGGACAGGTAGTATATCGCCATATTAATAAAAAGCGCCTCTGTTTCCATCATTACCAACTCTCTTTTTTCCGTGATCCAGAGAGCGTCAATGTCCGTAAGCAATTCTCCGTCCGCAAGCTCGGCGATTTTTTCCGCCCGAACGATGTTCTCGGCGTCTATCCCCGGATTATTTCTGATAAAGCGCTGAAAATCCACAATATCGCATACCCCGTCGGCTATCCCGACAGAAAAGTCATCCTTTATCAAAAGCTGATCCTTCCCGACTCCAGCCTCGCGCAAAGCGTTTCTGATCCTGAACATAGACACCCTCAGGTTGTTTGCGTCCTTCTCGTTTTCCCCGCTGCCGAAGAAGAGCCGCAAAAGGTCGCCGCGGTAAATCACGGCCCCTTCGTTACAGATCAGATACGCAAAAAGCTCGCGCGTTCTTTTTGTCGGGAATTTTACCTTGTTACCGCCGTGCATACTTTCGAGCTTTCTGAAACAACGGATATAAAAGTCCCCGCCTCCGGTATCGGAACGGAGCTTCAAAGACTCCCGCACGTGCCGCAGGGATCGCGCCAGACGTTCCTCGTCGACCGGCTTCACAATATAATCCAGAGGATACGCCCGGAACGCCTCAAGCGAGTAATTAGGATAGGCGGTAACAAAGATGATTGCAGTATTCTCCGCGCCGCTTTGCAGCTCCACACCGAAATCTATTCCGTTTACATCCCGAATCTCAATATCGAGAAAAACGATATCCGGCTTTTCGCAAGAGATAAAGTCAAGCGCGCCTTCCGTATTCAAAAAGCTTCCAATGACCTTAACTGAGTATTTTCCCAGCAGATACGACAGCTCTTCCAGCGCGGGACGCTCGTCATCAATAATTACGGCTCGCAGCATGCTTCTCCCTCCTTCGGAACAACGAAATACGCGTTGGTGCCGCCCTCCGGGCGGTTTTCCAGATGCAGGCCGGTATTATAGAGTCGCTCTAAACGGCGATTAATATTATAAATCCCGATGCCGGTTCCGTTGTGCTCCGCTGAGAGCAGAGCATCCGTCCGCTCCGGTTCTATGCCAACCCCGTCATCAAGAACCCCGACTTTCACAGTTTCGCCGCAGTCTTTTACAAAGATCAGAACATGCCCATCTCCTGCTTTCACTTTGATTCCGTGTACGATTGCGTTTTCAACAAGCGGCTGCAGCGTCAGCGGGGGAACCATAAAAAATATGTCGTCAATATCGTAATCGACGTGCAGAAAATCAGGAAAGCGCGCCAGCTCCAGAGCCACATATGCGCGCACATAAGAAAGCTCGTTCTCGATCGGCACTTTATCTTGAAGATTTTGAACGCTGTAACAGCTTTGCAGATATTTGCTGAATTCAACGAGGAGTTTTCTCGCCTTCTCAGAATCCGTGCGGACGATGGAAATGATCGCGTTCAGAGCGTTGTTGATAAAATGAGGCCGTATCTGGGATTTTAAAAACTGCAACTCCAGCCTGCGTTCACGCTCATCAGCCTTGTTCAGTTCGAGCAGCATCAGCTCGTTTTCTTTGGTGTGCCGATCGTAGCGCGCCGAAAACATACATTGGAAGCACAGGGCCATAATTAAAAATCCCACGGTGGAATACTCTACATAGCCAGTGCCAAGCAGGTTGTTTTCACCCAGAACGTCATGAAGGATACATATGTTCAGCGCGGAGCCGCCAGCGAACAAATAAAGGGCTTCAGGCTCTCTCCTCACAGCCAGAATCATCATCTTGGCAATCCCGTAAACACCAGTCGCGGCCGCGATCAGCTCGGCAACGTATATAAAATTCGTAAAGATATGTATAGGTACGGCAAGAGTAAGGACTGTGATCACTGCGGCATAAATCAGGAGCAGCTTAACAGGCAGCCGGGGTATCTCCTCTGGGTACACATATTGATACAGCCGAAGGCAGAGCCATGGCAGAAAGTAAAGGGTAATGTAATCCACCCGAATAACCGTTGAAAACCTCAAGAATGGAACCAGAAGATTGAAGAGATAATCGCCGTTGATGAGCGTGCGCGCCAGGAAAACGGCGCAGAGAGCCAAAAACAGAAGAAATACCTTATCCCGCCGTAGGCAGAATAGAAACACGCAATAAGCTGAAATCATAAGCAGGCAGCTGATAACGAAAAAGTCTCTGCCGAATACGATTTGACTTATATGGTTTATTTTTTCCGGAGTTCCGAAATAGATGGTGTACCAGGCGCCGCCGCGGGAGTAGACAAAGTTTGAGACATGGAGGATGAGATCAAACTCGCCGCTGTCCGGCGTAAAGGTGACCGTCTGGATGCGGTACTGGGGCACAAAGTCCTCCGCCGACATGCTCACACTGCCGCAGGAGGCGATGAGTGTATTGTCGAGATAGAGCTCGTAAGCCGTTGAGAAGGGGAGCACCCGCAGGGACAGCGGAGTGCCCGCGTCCGCCCCTGTCACATGAAGTCGGTAGGTGGCATAGCCCATCCCGTCCAGCCGCTTCCCGTTCAGGGTAAATTTATTCCAGACCGATGGAACCTTGGCCTTCAGGTCGGGGGGTGGGTTGCGGCTCAAGTCTACCGCATTCAAGAACCTGTTCCAGTAAAAATCCCATTCGCCGGACAAAAACAGCACCGATTCTCCGTCCCATCCGGACAGGTCCAGTTTGCCGTCCCTGGCAATCGTGTCCGGAAGCGTTGATTCCTTAAACAGCAAAAACAGCGCGATGCAGCTTGCGAGCACCAGCAACATGATCAGAAGTATTATCTTTTTTCTATTCAACATAACACCGCCGTTGCTTCTCTTTGAGCTTCCGTATAAATCCCCATCCGTGCTTTTGCGACATGATAGCATGCCTTTTTTTCAATTATACATTACTGGCGCTATATCATACAAGCAAGATCTGACAGTTTATCCTACAATAGTTCCGTTTTAGTTCCCCATCAGACCGTTGGAATCTGACTGCCCGGGAAAGCAGCGGGTATTGTGATCAATTTGTGGGCGTAGATTTTGCTTTTCTTGATATGCATCTTTTTCCTTCTCTACACGGCATCAGCGTGAACCCCGGTCATGCCGTTGCCTAACCATGCGTTTCTGCTCTTTTTCAGCCTGCTCCTGCCGCTTGACCGCCTCCACTGTAGCCGCCACACCCTCCGGTCCATAAGCACGACAAACGCGCTCATATTTTTCGGCCACATTCCGCAAAACCCGATTTTCAGTTGCAAGGTCTTCTATCCTGTTGGACAGCGTTTACCTGTTTCAGCTTGTTTGCCACTTTTCTCTTCACCTCCTCTCAAGGGCAACAAAAAACCGCCCCCGAAAGGGCGGTTAAAGGCTCGGTATTTTATTTATTTGAGATTTCCTTCATTATCATAGTCCGGGCATCTTTCGTATCCGCAGGCGTTCCAGATAGAGTCGAAAACCGGTTTTAAGCATTCTTCGGGCTTGATCGACAGATCTTCAATCACAACGTCGGGAATCAGCAGTTCGTCCCGGTCTATTTTACCATTAACGGGAAAGCCGGAGCCTGGCATTCTAAATCCGTACGCATTTAGAATAGTGCATGATAGAACTATCGGCGTAGGTATAGTTAACCTGCGATAAAAATTAAGGCATTGCTTAGTCGCTTCTATCACGAGATACAATAATATCCTGAAAGATATGAATCTCTTTCCAGACTCTAAACTAAAAAACTGAGTTGTCGCTTGCTCAATAATCCCATTTATATTAAAACGCGCAAATGCGCTTTGGTTTTCTGTTGCTGTATTACTTTGCAGGTAAGAGTCATATATCAAAATACCGTCTACAGTTATACATTTTTCAGATGTTAAACCAAAGGCATTAGCTTCTATGTTGCTTAAGGTTTTTTTGATTGCCGTAATGCCGTAATATTCTTTCCTCAGAAACGCGGAAACCGGCAGGAACTGCATCACAAAGATGGGAAGCCCGTCGCTCAGGAGCTTATATTGGTTCTCCGAAATGGCCCTCAGCCTTTCCAGCATATAGCTCTCCATCGTTTTGCTCAGTTTCTGGGTCATGTTGAAAGCGGCCCGCAGCTCGGTGACATCCATCGGATATTTCCCCTTAGAATTTCGAGTATAGAACTTGTCATGGCCCTTATAAGTGACCCGGTGGGGAGCAGAAAAGCTCTGCGCAATCCTAATCACCAATACATAAACATCATCATGGAGTAGGACCGCCTTAAATGAAACCTCCGGGATTCTGGGTTCTATGGAGTCTCTCAGCATACTCTCGATCTGCCGGATCAGTTCATCCTCGCTTTTCATTTGAATGCCAGTTATTTCAGACGGCAGGTTGGTCCCCCTGTCTTCCGCAATCCCGAAAATAAGATCGCCGCCAAAAGCGTTTGCAAAGGAGGAGCCGTCGGCCAGAAATTCTTTTCTTTCGCCTTCCGTGCCGGTATTTAATTCGCCTTTGTATTCGATCGTCTTGCTCTCTCCGACGCCGTTGTCGATAAGCCTCTGCAGATCGGCGATTTCGATTTCTTCAAGCTTTTTATCGATCATTGTAACCCCTTATCTATATAGTTACTGAGGCCTTTCCCAGTTCACATGGTTATTTTATACGAATAAAGGTTCCGTCGTCATTCCGAAAACCTTTTTCTCCCTCGGCATTTAAAAATAAATCATGATCGGAATAAAACACTTTATAGATTTCCTCTGGTACTGATATAATTTCCCCACTTGCTTCTTCAATTGTTTTTTGCTCATATAGCTGATATATTTCAGCTAAGCACCCCCTAATAATATATGCGGGTAAAACATGCTCGGCATCCTTGCATAAGTTCTTTAAGTTCTCCCTTAAACCTATAAGTGCAGTATAGAGTTCCTTGACATCTTTTGTTTTCGAAAAAGCCCTTAAAAGCTCCTCTTGCCTCACGCTTTGAAGCGCTCCAAAGAACGCTTTCATTTCGCTGTCCATATTTTATCTTTCTCTCTATACAAATTTTCTAAAAAGGATTATATTCCCAGCGTAATAATAAATCAAGGAAAACGGAGGTCAAAAGGCCTCCGTTTTTTACTTTTGTCTCGTCTTTTCCAGGTACAGCCGCTGATCCGGCTGATCACGGCCCTGACCTGCTCCCTCAGAACTGAGCCAATTGTGTGTAGAGAAAAGCCGTGGTAAAATAAGACAAGGGAATGATGAAAATGCCACGGAAAACATACAGTGCCGAAGAAATTGTAGGACTCCTTCGAGACATTGAAATCATGAACGGCAAGGGGAAAAGTATTGCAGACTGCTGCCGGGACAAAGGGATCAGCGAGGCGATCTATTACCGTTGGAAGAATGAATACAGCGGTTTGCACCCGGATCAGGCAAAGCGGCTGAAGGAGCTGGAGAAAGAAAACAACCGGCTGAAAAAGCTGCTGGCTGAAGTCATGCTGGATAATCAAATATTAAAGGATATCAACTCGGGAAACTTCTAAGCCCGTCTAAGCGAAAAAAGGCCGTCAAGGCCGTCCTGGAGAAATATGGGATTAACGAACGGCGGGCATGTAAGATGATCGGACAACCCCGCAGCAGTCAAAGATATGAAGCTAAGCGGCTGGCGGATGAGGATGATCACGGCACAAATCGTCAATCTGGTGAGCGCCTATGGGCGGTATGGATACCGGATGATTACGGCGATGCTGCGCGGTAAAGGATATCGGATCAATCACAAACGCGTTTACCGGTTTTGGCGGTCATTAGGTTTAAAGGTTCCTGCAAAACAACCGAAACGAAGAAGACTATGGCTCAATGACGGCAGCTGCATTCGCTTGAGGGCGGAACATCCGAACCACGTGTGGAGCTACGATTTCGTAGAAAGCCGAACCAGCAAAGGACGAAAAATCAAGATACTGAATATCATTGACGAATATACCCGGGAGTGCTTGGCCAGTCATGCTGCCTTCCGCATCCGATCTGAGGATATTAAAAATGTGCTGCGGGAAGTCATGGTTCGAAAAGGGACCCCTGAATATCTGCGCAGCGACAATGGCAGCGAATTCGTCGCAAATCATCTGAGGGAATGGCTGTCGGAAATGGATGTTGCACCGATGTACACTACCCCAGGCAGTCCCTGGGAGAACGGATTTGTGGAATCGTTCAACGCAACCATGGCAAACGAACTGCTTAATCGGGAAATTTTTGATACGCTGCACGAAGCCAAGGTGCTCCTTGCCTGCTGGGTCAGTGCATACAACACGATTCGACCTCACAGTGCTTTGGGTTATCGGCCGCCGGCCCCCGAAGCCTATTTATGGGCCGTATAGAAAAAAGGCATTGAAATATGGAAAACACTTCGCGTTTCCGCACATTTCAACGCCTCGGATGCTACTGTTACTACTGCGAAACCAGTGGCTTTCCTCTACAAAAACGTGGCACTTCAATAGGGGGCACGTCAGGCGGCAGGTGGCCACAAAGCTGGAAACAGGGGAGATTACCAAAGAGTAATACGATCAGTGGCGATACAGATACCCCGAATTTGATACCACGCAAAGATGGGCGAAAGTTCCTTCTCAAGAACTGAGTGATTTCATTGTAAAAGATCTAAAAATAAGAAATAGGTCTCTATTCCATACCAATTTAGGCGGGCAGCAGTGGCAAAGAAAAAAAGATTTAACCAGCCATCTGAAAGTGTGTTTTTTGAAAGCATTTTTCATAAAATAGTGAGTGGTCCAGCAAAAACTCGTAACAAAATGAGATACTTCAAAGGCGATTTGAGTGAAGTGAGGTATAGCTTGCGTCATAAGCAGCGAGTTAGATATGGCGTGTTACCTGAATGGCTTAGAAAGCTCATTAACAAAGGAAAACCTGTATAGATTTTCTATCAAAAGAAATGTAGAGAGTATTATTTAATATCCGCTGAATAAAACAAAAATATAATCATATCAATGCTTCTAAGCTGTTTTTGTTTTATTCAGGTGCAAGGTTTTTGACCAATAATGGTCAAAAACCTTGCACTTTTGATTTGCGGCGTGTGTCCGCAAATCAAAAGGACAGTTATCAATGTATCTGAAGCGGCAAAACAGTCTTGTTTTGCCGCCCGAAAGGGTGATTTTCACCCTTTCGGCAAATGCGATTCGGAAATCGCATTTGTTCAGTGGACATTATTTAGTATCATGCCAATATATAAAAACGGTTTTGCTGATTCAGAAGAATCAACAAAACCGTTTTCATATGCTCTATCCCGGAGCTTATTACCTGCAAGCCACTTGGTCACTCGCAGAAAACAAATCGGTTTAGGGCACTTGTTATCAAACCGTTATCAAAAGGCAAATAAAAGTCCAGATGGCCCAGTGTTTTCAAGGCTTTCGGGACTTTGTTGCTTATTCCCACTCTATCGTAGCCGGGGGTTTGCTGGTGATGTCGTACACGATACGGTTGATTCCCGCAACCTCGTTCACAATGCGCACCGAAATCTTATCCAGCAGCTCATAGGGGATGCGCGCCCAGTCGGCGGTCATGAAATCGGCGGTGGTGACGGCCCGCAGGGCGAGGGTGTAATCGTACGTCCTGCCGTCTCCCATGACGCCCACCGAGCGCATGCCGGTGAGCACCGCGAAATATTGGCTGAGGTTTTTCGCCTCACCCGCCTTCATCAGCTCGCTGCGGAAGATGAAATCCGCTTCCCGTAGCGTATCGAGCTTTTCGCGCGTCACCTCGCCGATGATGCGGATGGCAAGGCCGGGACCGGGGAAGGGCTGACGCATCACGAGAGACTCCGGCAGACCAAGCTCGCGGCCCAGCTGGCGCACCTCGTCCTTAAAGAGAAGGCGAAGCGGCTCCACGATCTCCTTGAAATCCACGAAGCTGGGCAGACCGCCTACGTTGTGGTGGCTCTTGATGACGGCTGCGTCGCCGGCACCCGACTCGATCACGTCGGGGTAAATGGTTCCCTGAGCCAGATAGTCCACGGTGCCGATTTTTTTTGCCTCATCTTCAAAAACGCGGATAAATTCCTCGCCAATGATCTTGCGCTTGCGTTCCGGGTCGGAGACGCCCGCGAGCTTCCCAAGAAACCGCTTCTCGGCGTTCACCCGTATCATCTTCACCTGCTTGCCCGCAAAGGCACGCTCCACCTCATCGCCCTCGTCCTTGCGCAGAAGGCCGTGGTCCACGAAAATGCAGGTGAGCTGGCTGCCCACCGCCCGGTCCAGCAGGGCGGCGCACACCGAAGAATCCACGCCTCCGGAGAGGGCCAGGAGCACCTTGCCATCCCCGATTTTCTCCTTGAGGGCGGCCGTCGCCGTTCGGAGGTAGTCCTCCATGGTCCAGTCTCCCGAGGCCTTGCAGACCGAGTAGAGGAAATTTCTTATCATATCCACACCGTTTTTCGTATGGTTGACCTCGGGGTGGAACTGCACGCCGTAGAAGCCGCGTGCTTCATCGGCAATGGCGGCGGTGGGGCACACCTCCGTATGGGCAACCAGAGAGAAACCCTCCGGGACCTTCGCCATATAGTCCCCGTGGCTCATCCAGGAGATACCCCGGGAGGGCAGGCCTTTGAAAAGCGGGCAGTCAGGCTCGAAAAACGTCTCGGTCTTGCCGTACTCGCGGGCGGTGTCGGCGCCGGCGGCGGTGACCATTCCGCCCAGGCTCTGCGCCAGGAGCTGACAGCCGTAGCAGATGCCGAGGATCGGCACGCCCATCTGGAAAATGGCCGGGTCGGCCTTGGGCGCGCCGGGGGCGTAAACGCTGTTGGGCCCTCCGGTGAAGATGAAGCCGATGGGCTTCGCCTCCCGGAGCCTCGATATGGGCGCAGAATAGGGCATTACCTCGCAGTAAACGCCGCACTCGCGTACCCGCCGTGCGATCAGCTGATTATACTGACCGCCGAAATCCAGGACGATTACAAGCTCGTGTGACATAGAAACAATCCTATCCTTTCAGAGCGTCAGAGTTTGCTGATGTCGATGGGCCGCAGGGCGGAGCTCCTGCCCTGCTCGCACACCATGAGAAGAGCCCGCGCCGTGTCGATGGCGGTGACGCAACCCACCGAATGCTCCACCGCCGACCTTCTTATTTTGAAGCCGTCGGTGTCATGCTTACGGCCCTTGGTGGGGGTGTTGATAATGAGGTCCACGGTGCCGCTTCCTATCATATCCAGAATATTGGGGTGGGCTTCGGAGACACGCGCCACCGGCATGACCTCCACGCCGGCCTTGTGCAGGTAATCCCTGGTGCCGCTGGTGGCGAAAATCTCCACGCCCATCTCCTCAAACCCGCGGGCAATGCCCACTAGCTCGCCCTTGTCCTCGTCCTTGACGGTGACAATGACGCGGCCGCCCCGCTTAGGCACCTTCATATTGGCCGCCTTAAAAGCCTTGAGCAGCGCCTGGGGGAAAGACTCGGCCACACCCAGTACCTCGCCGGTGGACTTCATCTCGGGCCCCAGGCCCGTGTCCACGTCGGTGAGCTTCTCGAAGGAGAAGACCGGAATTTTGACGGCGTACCAACTCACTTCGGGGAAAATGCCCGTGCCGTAGCCCAGGTCTTTGAGCTTCCGTCCGAGCATCACCTTGGTGGCAAGGTCGATGAGAGGGATGCCGGTGACCTTGCTGATATAGGGGATGGTGCGGGAGGAGCGGGGGTTCACCTCAATCACGTAGATTTCGTCGTTATAGAGGATGAACTGGATGTTGATCAGCCCGATGACGCCCAGAGCGTGGGCCAACTCCCTGGTATACTTCAGGATCGTCTGCTTGTGCTTCTCCTCCACATGGATGGGGGGATAGACCGAGATGGAGTCCCCCGAGTGGACGCCCGCCCGCTCCACGTGCTCCATGATGCCGGGAATGAGGATTTCCTCGCCGT
This sequence comes from Bacillota bacterium, assembly GCA_023459875.1. Taxonomy (GTDB): domain Bacteria; phylum Bacillota; class Clostridia; order Oscillospirales; family Oscillospiraceae; genus JAEWRY01. Next base: position 26,145 of record JAEWRY010000024.1, on the reverse strand, counting down.
CGTAGACGCCGTCAACCTCCAGCTCACGGCCCATGAGGTATTTGTCTACCAGGATGGGGTGCTCCTGCACCGTCATGTTGATGATGCGCATGAACTCTATGATGTTCCGGTCCTGATAGGCAATTTCCATTCCCTGGCCGCCCAGCACATAGGAGGGGCGCACCAGCACGGGGTAGCCCACCTCGTTGGCCGCGGCGACAGCCTCCTCGGCGGTATAAACGGTCCTGCCCGCGGCCCGCGGGATATTTAACATGTTTAAAATCTGGTCGAACCGCTCCCGGTCCTCAGCTGCGTCCACCCCGTCGGAGGAGGTGCCCAGGATGGGTATTCCCATTTCGGTAATGGCTTTGGCCAGCTTGATGGCGGTTTGACCGCCGAACTGCACCACCGCTCCGTCGGGCTTTTCGAGCTCCACGATGTTCTCCACATCTTCGGCTGTGAGTGGCTCGAAGTAGAGCTTGTCGGCCACGTCGAAGTCGGTGGAGACGGTCTCCGGGTTGTTGTTTACAATAATGGTCTCGCAGCCGAGACGCCGCAGGGCCCAGACCGAGTGGACCGAGCAGTAGTCAAATTCGATGCCCTGCCCGATGCGGATGGGGCCGGAACCGAGCACCAGAACCTTTTTCTTCCCGTCGGTGGAAGAAGCTGACTCGTTTTCCCCATCAAAGCCGGAGTAGTAGTAAGGGGTCTCGGCGTCGAACTCAGCGGCGCAGGTGTCCACCATTTTATAGGCCGGTTTGATCCCGCAGGATTCCCGCAAGGCTTTGATGGTCTTGCGGTCGCTGCCGCAGAGGGTGGCGATCCAGGTGTCTGTAAAGCCCATTTCCTTGGCGCGACGGAGATTATCCTCTCCCGGCAGGCCGTGGATCAAAGTGTTTTCCATCTCCACGATGTTTTTGAGTCGGTCCAAAAACCACACATCGATTTTTGTGATGGCGTGGATCTTCCGGGGCGAGAAGCCCCGCCGCAGGGCCTCGGCCACCACGAAGATGCGCTCGTCGTCGATATTTGCGAGTTTTTCCTCAATCTCCTCGGTAAAGAGGTCGGCCAGCTTATCCATGCGCAGGGAGTAGACGTTCTGCTCCAGGGAGCGGATGGCCTTCATCATTGCCGCCTCAAAAGAGGTGGCAATGGCCATCACCTCGCCGGTGGCCTTCATCTGGGTGCCCAAGGTGCGGCTGGCGGTGGTAAACTTGTCGAAGGGCAAGCGGGGAATCTTCAGGACACAGTAGTCGATGGTGGGCTCGAAGCAGGCGGTGGTCTTGCCCGTCACAGCGTTCGCGATCTCGTCCAGGGTGAAACCCAGGGCGATTTTCGCGGCTACCTTGGCGATGGGGTAGCCGGTGGCTTTGGAGGCCAGCGCCGAGGAGCGGGAGACGCGGGGGTTCACCTCGATGACGGCGTATTCGAAGCTTTCCGGATTGAGGGCGAATTGGACGTTGCAGCCGCCTTCTATCTCCAGGGCGGTGATGATGTCCAGCGCCGCGGTGCGCAGCATCTGATATTCCTTATTGGCGAGGGTCTGGGTGGGCGCCACCACGATGGAGTCGCCGGTGTGAATGCCCACGGGGTCCAGGTTTTCCATGGAGCAGATGGTGATGACGTTGCCCGCGGAGTCCCGCATGACCTCGTACTCGATCTCCTTCCAGCCTGCGATGCTGCGCTCGATGAGCACCTGCTTCACCCGGGAGAGGTGCAGGCCCCGGTCGGAAATTTCCCGCAGGGAGCGCTCGTCGTAGGCAATGCCGCCGCCGGATCCGCCCAGGGTATAGGCGGGGCGGACGATGACGGGGTAGCCGATGGTGTTGGCGAAATGGACGGCGTCCTCCACGTTCTCCACCACCTCGGAGATTACGCAGGGCTGATGGATGGACTCCATGGTTTCCTTGAAGCCCAGCCGGTCCTCCGCCTTGCGGATGGACTCGGTGGAGGTGCCCAGCAGCTTCACCCCGAATTCGTCCAGCGTGCCGTCTTCATAGAGCTGCATGGCGAGATTCAAACCTGTCTGGCCCCCCAGGGTGGGCAGCACCGAATCGGGCCTCTCCCGGCGGATGACCTCGGTCACCGAAACGACGGTGAGCGGCTCGATATACACGTGGTCCGCGATATCCTTGTCGGTCATGATGGTGGCGGGATTGGAGTTCACCAGCACCACCTCCACGCCCTCTTCCTTCAGGGCGCGGCAGGCCTGGGTGCCGGCGTAATCGAACTCAGCGGCCTGGCCGATGACGATGGGGCCTGAACCCAGCACAAGTACCTTCCGGATCTCCGGTTTTTTAGGCATGGTAAGCGCCCCCTTTCATCATGGCAAGAAAGCGGTCGAAGAGATATTCGGTATCCATCGGTCCCGGGGATGCCTCGGGGTGGAACTGGACGGTGAAGACGTTCCCCTTGTTGTAGGAAAGGCCCTCAACCGTGCCGTCGTTCACATTCACATGGCTGATTTTTGCGACGGCGGGGTCCACCGTCTCTCCCACCACAACGTAGCCGTGGTTCTGGGAGGTGATGAAAACCCGTCCCTCCCGAATGTCCCGCACCGGGTGGTTGGCGCCCCGGTGACCGTACCGGAGCTTTTCAGTCTTCGCGCCGGTGGCAAGGGCCATCAGCTGGTGGCCGAGGCACACGGCGAAAATCGGCAGTTTTGAGTCGTAAAGCGTTTTTACTTCACGGATAATGTCGACGCATTCGGCGGGGTCGCCGGGCCCGTTGCTGAGCATGGCTCCGTCAAATCCGCCTTCCAGCACAGACGCGGCCGGAGTGCCCGCCGGGAAAACGGTCACCTCGCAGCCCCGCTGGCGAAGCTTCGTGATCATGCTTTCCTTCACGCCGTAATCCATGAGAGCCACCCGGAAGAGTCCTTCCCCCACGGCGGGGAAAATTTCTTTTTTGGAGCGGGTCACTTTGGAGACCACATCCTGCACACGATACGCCCGTATAGCGGCTAAAACGTCCTCCATACAAAAAGTCTCCGCGCAGGTAATCATGCCGTTCATGGTTCCCTGACTGCGGAGCATACGGGTCAGGGCTCGTGTATCCACTCCCTCAATCCCGGTGATATTATGTTGTTTTAAATAATCGCCCAGTGTGCCCTCACACCGGAAGTTGCTGCCTCTCTGGGCCAGATGACGAACAATAAATGCCTCTGCCCAGGGCCGCGCGGATTCGTTGTCTGCTAAATTCACACCGTAATTCCCAATAAGCGGATAAGACATCACGATGCCCTGTCCGGCGTAGGACGGATCGGTCAAAATCTCCTGATAGCCTGTCATAGAGGTGTTGAACACCATCTCGCAGACCCTGTCGGCGGTAAGGCCGATGCTTGTCCCGCGGAACACGGCTCCGTTTTCAAGAACGAGTGACGCTCTCATATCCGGGTTTATTCCCCCCCGCATTGTATTTTACAAATTGTAACGCACTTGACCCAAAGAAGCAATATCATTTTCCCACAAAAAACGAAAAACGTGGTTTTCTCCAAATCGGGTGGATTTATTACAGTCCGAGGAGGTAATAATGTAGGAAAACGAACGGAGGCGGTTTTCCATATGGTAATTGCTTTTATCCGAACGGTTATTCTCTACCTTTTTATTATTGTCGGCTTCCGGCTCATGGGCAAGCGCCAGGTGGGCGAGCTGGAGCCGGCGGAGCTGGTGCTTTCCCTCATTATCGCCGACCTGGCAGCGGTTCCCATGCAGGATTTCGGCATTCCTCTTTTAACGGGCGTGATTCCGATTCTCACCCTGCTCTCCCTAACCAGCATTCTCTCGGTCGTCACCATGAAAAGCGTCAAATTCCGCGCACTCATGTGCGGCCGGCCGGGTTTCATCATTGAAAACGGTAAACTCAACCAGGCGGAAATGCGGCGCAACCGCTTTACCGTAGACGAGCTGATGGAAGACCTGCGGCTCAAAGGAAACACCGATATCTCCGCCATCAAGTACGCCATCCTGGAAACAAACGGGCAGCTCTCGGTGCTCCCCTACGCAAACCAGCTCCCCGTGACGGCAAATCAGATGAATCTGACTCCCGAGGACACAGGTCTCCCCCTTGTGATCATCAGCGACGGCAGACTTATCGAGCACAACCTCAAGGCCAGGGGCCTGGATCAGGGGTGGCTTGATAAACGGCTTTCGGAACACGGCTCCGTTCGGCAGCAGGACGTCTTTCTTTTATCTGTCGACGAAAAAAATCGCGTCTACTTCGCCATGAAGGGGGGGGAAAAATGAAACGCCTGGTAATTGCCTCCGTTATCCTGGTTGTTATCTTCGCAGCTGCACTGATTAACACCCGGTTTCTAGGTACCTATACCAAAGAAATATCCGGTTTGCTCCAGAATGCCGAAACCAGCGCGTCAGGCTTCGACTGGAACGCCGCCGGGAAAGATACCGACAAGGCCATGGAACTGTGGGAAAAGAAAAGGGCTTATTTTTATGTTACCCTTTTCCATGGGGAAACCGACGCGGTCTATCAGGATTTCTGCGAAGTTAAAAAACTCATTGAGTATCAGCAGTATGGAGAATACTCCGCCGCCAACGCGCGGCTGATCGCCCGTCTCAAGCTTCTGTGGGACATGGAGCGCCTGACACTGGAGAACGTCTTTTGACCGCTGCGGAACCAATGCGGTCTTTCCCTCCCGGCGGCAAGAGGCGCAAAAGCACTTTTTCTTGTTCTTATTTGGGGATTATGAGAAATCTCATGAGAAATCTCATCGGAAAGGCATTGACAAACCACGCCCTTGCCGCTATAATGAACAAGCGATTTGTTTCGGATCGCACTTATGCGGATGTGCTGGAACTGGTAGACAGGCACGTTTGAGGGGCGTGTGCCGTATAGCGTACGGGTTCAAGTCCCGTCATCCGCACCAAATTCCGGAGTATTGAGAAATCAGTACTCCGGAGTTTTTTATTACTCCCGCAATGGATAGAAGCAATTATATATAGTACGGTTAAAGCATTCTTAAGAAACTCAAACTTAGAAAAAATATAAATACTGCACACGAATTTACACACGGCGTTCAATATAAAAGCGCCGGGCTGCCCTCATCGGGCGCCCGGCGTTTTTCTTTCCATAAACCAATGACCCTCGCAATCGTCGTGGTATAGGTAGGTCTGTTTCCCCCGGACCCGGCAAGTATAGCGAATGCCAAGCCCGCCGGCCTTGAGGCTGGCAGCTCTGCGCACGTCCAGGATCCGGTCGATCTCAAAGCGCCGGCCATCTTCCCAGATAAACGAGGTCGGGGTAATATGGCCTTCCGTGTCGAAAGCAGCATAGACTTGGACGATCACCTTGTATGGGCTGCATTCCACAATCATTCCTCCTCACGCAAATAGTACAACTGTTCTATTATATTATGCGCTGGCGAGAAAAATGTCAATGGAAAATGATGTAGCATCTTTTTTACCTCAGTCATAGGATGCAATGACCAAGGCAAGGAGGTGGCTGCCAAGGTTGCTGGAGCATTTACGAGGTTTGCCAAAGACAGTAGTCTCACCATATCTACAAATGGAACATACGCCCATAATAAAAAGGACCTAGACTGTTAAAGCCAGGTCCTTTTTATTATAGCCGGGGCTCTACCAAACGGTAGCGCCCAGGCTTCGTATCATTTAAGGTTTTTCATTACTTTCACCCAGCTTGTCCCCGGCCTTGTCCACACCTGACTGAATCGCGGCGATCGCCTTTTTAAACCATGCGGGCTGCGGGCCGCCTAGCTTCCCGGAGTTCTCCAGGATGCTGCCTAATTCGGTTAATATGTACCAAGCAACTACAAGGGGGCCGAAAAGCACGGTGTACTCAAAAGGCAACTGTATGGCCGGGATGTTGTTCACCACCATGCCCACAACAAGGTCCAAAATGCAGGCTGCGGCAACTGCTACGATAATTGATAGTTTGTGCCATAGGCCCTCTCGGGCTTTTGCCGAGCTCCATTCCCCGTTTTTCCGTGCCACCGAAGACCCGGTGATGTAATCCAGCGCCATGCATCCAGCCAGGATTAGAATGAACCAGCCGAACCAGCCCCACAGGGCCGTGAGCGCGGCCGCACAGCAGGCTACTCCCGCCTTGAATCCATTAATATGATCCATCTTAAGTACCTCCTATTTCATGGCCGTAGCCAATTTGATGATGAGCTCGTCGCCGTAGCGGTAATCGTCCGCAATAAACTGGATAGAAGCGTTCGACAGCCCTGCCTTTTCCTTTACAATCGTTTTTGCCTCGTCCTTTGTCATATTATCCTCCTTCGGCCAGAAGCACATATATGCCTTCCTGCACATCTGCAGCTCGGCCAGCGTTCCGGTATTTCGTTTTGCGGTGTTTCCGCTGGGATCGTTGATGTAGCAGTTCCCGTCTCCATAACCCCACCACAGGATGTAATGCCCCCCGGTGGTCCATCTCCCAGGGCCGACGTGGCAGGCTAGGGTCCTGCCGTTCTCAGCTCGGGGCGCGATGTCAAAAAGGTAATCGGTCCCGTTGACGTTGTACTTCAACTCGCCTAGCTTGATCCTCGCCTTAATGACCGGCATCGGTTCTAAGGTGAAGAACCCGGCACCGAACTCCTTGTCCACTCCAAGAGCGCCCAGGTCCAAAGTGTCCAGCTTATCACTGGTATAAACGACGGGCTCCGGCATCCTCTTTCCAAATAGGACTTTATGCTTACATTGCTTGAGGCCGCCGGTGGCTGCTGCGGTCGGTGTGGACATGCTGGTACCCGACATAAGGCAATACCCGTTCGTGGTTTTGTAATCGGCCCCCACCACGTTCACCCCGACCTGACACAGGTCTACCGCGTTGCTCCGCGTACTGAAATGCGCGATGGCTTTGTCAATATCCACGGCGCCCACGGTGATGACCTCGTCAAAGTAAGCCGGATATCTGGGTACGTCGGTGGTCCCTGTGTTCCCGGACGACACGTAAACGGGGATGTCCAGGGCCACCAGGGCCTTGATCGCGTTGTGGAAGCGCTCAATTTCGGCTGCTGTCATCGCTGAAGCCTGGATGGACAGCGACGCCGACACAAAGTCCGCGTGATTGCCGTTAGCGTCTTTCCACTGTGCTGCGTACTCAAACCCGGCTATGATGTTGCTGACGGTGTTGTCTCCGTTTCCGTCCAGGACTTTAATGACCAGCATCTTTGCCCGGGATAAAAGGCCACAACTCCGGCCAAACATTTCTCCGGCGGTAAATGTACCGTGTCCGTGGTCATCTGTGATGGCGCCGTCCGTGTAATCACAGAAGGACTTGTACCCGGCCAGTCGAACCTTGCCGGCGTCGTCCCGAAACTCTACGTGGGCGGTGTTGCAGCCCGTGTCTATCACGGCGCCGACTAGGCCTTGTCCGAAGTATCCCTGGGCGTAGTACGCCTTCCGGCCGGTGTAATTTAGGAAGTTGAAGGTGTCGTTGTTTATGACAACCGAGTCAATTACCGGCTTGAAAAGCGGTTCTAGGTAGCTCATTCGCTCTTGACCTCCTTATAATTTTGTTGCTTGTTTAGCGCGTCAATTTTTTAATTGACGCGCTACACCATCGTGCTTCCCGCCCACTCCGGCAGGGCCATAATATCGGTATAAATCTGCGCGCGGGTATAGGTGTCGTCTGCCCTGAGCGGGAGCGTTACGCCGGTGTTGGCAACAACCATGTTTTTCCCGGTTTCGCCCTTCTCGATCTGCCGGTATTGCTCCGATGTGTAGCTGGCCAAATTAACACTCAAGCCCTCCTGACCCTCAATGAAAACCGGGGCGAAAGCGACGATGCGGTGATAATTGGTGACTTGTCCTTTGTTATCGGTGATTTCCCTTTGGATAGCCATGTTAATAATCCTCCTTAAATAGTCACCACGTTGCGAGCGCGGCGCGTTTCCACGTGTTCGTTGCTGTGCAGACATAGATATAATTAGAATCACGACACATCATTCCAGGTGTCCCAGATGCCGATGAGGCGCTTGGCGTCTGTGGGTATGTAAACCTAACATAGCCACTGCCAACTAATACACTGCCCACTGTTGTTAATGACCCAGACATAGACGCAGATATCTTGCTTATCCGCGCCAACTTCCCCCTCATCGAGCAGGCTCACCGGCGTTTAGCAAAGGTGGTCATTGAAAACAAGGACTGTGTCCAACTGATCAGGCAGTACGACCGCCCGGCCAGCTTTTTTTACTGCGATCCACCCTACTATGAAACCGAGGGCTACTACAAAAACGTGGGCGAGGACGGCTTCCGTAAAAAGGACCATATCCGGCTCCGGGACGCCCTGATCAGAATTGAGGGGAAATTCCTGCTGTCTTACAACGACTGCGAATTCATCCGGGAGCTGTACGACGCGCCGGGCATTCAGATCGAAGCCTTTACCCGGATCAACAACATCAAGCAGCGGTACGACAATGGGGCGCAGTTTCCCGAAATCCTCATCGCCAACTACGATATGTGGGAGCGCAGCCACGCCGCGCCCACGCAGATGAATCTTTTTGAGCTGCCGGGCAGCGAAAATTTTTAACAGGAGGAAAATACCCTATGAAAAACGATACCTACCCTGAAATCATGCTTCCGGAACACGCCTGCGAGCTGTGCGGCTTTGACGGCGAGGACAGGCTCCAGCTCCACGCCGCCGAGCATACCCTCGTCATCCTCAAGGAACGGATGACCGCGATGGAGCTGGTACATGTGATCTCCGCACTCAGCGAAATGGCTTCCGAAATGACCGTGGCCCTCGCCAAAGCCTGCGGCCTCTGCAACAACTGCGGCGACGAGGCTGACGGAGGCAAGGACAACCCCGCCCAATGGGTGGAAAACTGCACCCTCTGCCGGGACCTGCTGGACGACAGCCAGCGCATCCAGATCCCCGACTATCTCCTGGCGGATGCAGGGATCTCCTGTGACGCCAAGCTGGAAGCCTGCGCGGACAGGGAAAACGGCGAAATCACGGTCACGGAGGCGGAAAACCAGTACGACATCTCAGACGTTCCGCTCGGCATCCTCACGGTGCTCAGGCAAAGCGGCGTTTGCCTCGCGGAGCTGGACGAGCTGATCCTTCTGGAGGAAATCGTCTATGGGAAATGAATTCGCGTACCTTTATCCTTACTCCCGTGAGGAAGCCAAGCGGCGAAAGGAGCTTGACCTGTGGCGGGACAGCCACAGGGAAAACATCGCCTGCAAAAACGGCGTCGAGAGCGCCATTCACCGAGATTTTGACGGGACGCACCTGAAGGACGGATGCGCCCAAAGCGTCATCGCAGCATACGGGCACAAGCGCGTGAGCTGGGTACTCGCCAACGCCGTCCAGCAAAAGGCCGTGGGCAGGCACTTTGCCCCTGAGAACCAGGAATGGGCGAAGCAGACATATATCCCGCCCGACAAGTCCGGCGCGCAGGATTACAATCTGGACTTTCTGGCGGACAGCCCTCCCGCCGCGCTGGACTATTTTATTCATCAGTACCGCAGCGCGTATCAGGCGCTGGGACTATTTGAGCACACCCACTGCGCGCCGGTTTCGAGGGATCTGGACTTTAAGGGCAAGGTGATGGTGCTTTCCCAGTGCGTCTTAAAGGAAAGCTGCTGGAGTCCGCAGGATCAGCTCTGGCTGGCACGGGACGGCTTCGGCTGCGCGCCCGATGCCATCGGCCGCTCCATCCGCGCGACCTGCCTCTCGGACGGGGAAACAGTCCGCTGGAACCGCCACGATTTCACCGGCGTTCTCAAGGATGAGCTCCTCCCCGATTGGGCGCGGGAAAGGCTGGCGGAGCTGCAGGAGCAGAAGCAGGAAAACAGCGGTATGGGAGGGATGGAAATGAAATGACGGAGGTGAGGATATGCCGGGCATTACCCTCGATGGCGGACTGATTTCCTACTATGGAAACCCCGCCGGCTATCTCGATAAGGACAAGGCCGTGGTCGACAGCGTTTTCCGCTGCGACGAGCTGACCGGCTGGCTGAAAGGCCGCGGCCTGACGCCGCTCTGGATGGACGGCGTACTGGAGCGGCTCCTCTCGGGTGAACGGATGGGCGGCGGTGAAAACGCAGCGCCGCTGAAAAACGTCCGAATCTGGCAGCTTTATCCCCATGTGGACGTGCGGATGAAATTCATCGAATACGCGGAGCGGCTCACGAAGTTCGGCGAGCCAAGGCCGGAGGATTACCGGGTTGCCTATGACGGGCAGCTCGACACAAACGATCTGGAACGCATTGACGAGCGGTTTTCCGCCCGACAGCCGCCCGGCTTTTCCGGCCACCCCTTGTCCATGTCCGACGTGATCGAGCTGTATGACGAAGCCGGCAGTGTGTTCTACTATGTGGACCGCTCCGTCTTCCGGCAGATCGGCTTCGAGCCGTCGGAGCAGCTTCAAAACATGAATATGGGCATGCAGGACGGCTGAGGCCGTCTTTTTTTGCCCCGAAAGCAGAAAGGAGAACCATACCATGTCAAAAGACGTAAAAGCGGCGACGCCCAAATATGACGTCAAGATCCACTCCATTCATCCCGAGGGCACCCTGCGCGCCAACGCGTCGGTGAATATTTACGGAGATTTCGCCGTCCGCGGCATCAAGGTGATGGATGGCACTAAGGGGCTGTTTGTGTCCATGCCCAGCTACAAGGCGGGCAACGGCGAATACAAGGACATCTGCTTCCCCTGCACGAAAGAGGCCAAGGCCGAATTCGACAACGCCGTTATATCCGCGTATCAGCAGGCGCTGGCGCAGGGTCAGACAGCGGTCAAGCAGCAGAAAGCCTCCGCTCCGGCACAGGAGCAGGGTCAGCCCGTTATGGGCGGGATGTAGGAGGCCACGCCTATGAAGAAGAAAATGAAAAGTGCGCTCAGCCTTCTGCTCTCTCTCTGCCTCATATTTTCCCTGTTTGTCGGGAACGCCTCCGCCGCGGGTAAAACCTTCCCGGACAGCGCCGGACATTGGGCGGAGGACATCATCAAGACGCTGGCGGAGCAGGGCGTCATCGCCGGCTTCCCGGACGGGACAGTCCGGCCGGACAGCATCATTTCACGGGCGGAATTCTCCGCCCTGCTCGTCCGGTACATGAAGATCAGCACGGCAGAGGCCGGGAAAAAGGTCCCGGTCTTTGCCGATCTTGACGGCTGCTGGTCGAAACCGAACATTGAGGCGCTTGCAGGCGCCGGCATCATTGACCCTGCCGACTATGACGGCAGCTTCCGTCCCGCGGAGCCGATCACAAGGCTCGAAATCATCCGCATGATGGTGCGGTCGGTGGATAAGGACGACGCCGCGAAGCGGTACGCGGGAAGCACCGGCTTTACCGACGACGGCATGCTTACCGGCGCCGACAAGGGCTACGTTTATTACGCTGCCCGGTACGGACTTGTGACCGGTTTCCCCGACAACACCATCCGACCCGGCGGCGAGAGCACCCGCGCCGAAGCCTTTGCCCTGCTGGTCAGGCGGGACGCCGCGCTGGAAAATATCAAATCAGAATCCAGCGGCGGCTCCTATCATGTCCCGACGCCGCAGTTCAGCTTCGCGCTGCCCGAGAGCGTCTACGCCGGGGATGAAATCACTATCGCACCCACAAGCGCCCATGTCTACGGTGTCAGCTGGTCGGCCCTGAAGGACGGCCTGCCCGCCGACCTCTCCGAGCTGTTCGGCGGAACGCTCTCCGCAAGCGGCGGCACGGTGAAAGCTCTGAAAACGGGAACGCTCACCCTGATCGCCACGGCCGAAAACAGCCGCGGCGTGACGGCAACCTGCGAGCAGACCGTCGCCGTGTACCCCGTGGTGACCGCCGCGCTGACGCTTCCCGAAACGGCGCATACCGACACCTCGGTGGCCGTCGATCTCCTGACGGAAAACCTTGGGAGCAACGCGGTCGTCTGGTCGGTCACGAAGGACGGCCAAGCCGCTGATCCGGCCGAAGCCGTCGACGGCGAGTTGACTGCCTCGGGCGGCACGGTACGCTTCCTGTCCAGGGGCGCTTACACCCTGACGGCCAGCGTCACCGACGAGCTGGGCAAAACCGTCACGGCCAGCGCCCCGATCACCGTCTATCCGGTGGCCGAGGTAACGCTGTCCCTGCCCGAAACCGCCCACACCGACACGGCGGTTACGCTGCATACGGAGCTTAAGAACACCGAGGGGCTCACAGCGGCCTATACCCTGACCCGAAACGGCGAGACGGTAGACGCCGCCGACTATATCGAGGACAGCCTGACGGGTAAAAGCGTCCGCTTCAAGGAAAAGGGCGTATATGCCCTGACGGTCTCCGTCACCGATCCCACGGGGCGGGTTTTTTCGGATACCAAGGCCATCACGGTTTATCCCGTGGGCTCGGCGGGCTTCTATCTGCCCGAGATCTTCCACACGGATAAAACAGTCTCCGTGGAGGCGGTCTTTGGTGAGATCGGCAGCCATACAGCCGTGTGGTCTCTGACCCGAGACGGCAAGGAAATCTCCCTTTCGGGCGCCGCCATGGGCATGCTGGGCAACAGCGGCGGGACGCTCCGCTTTTATGAAAAGGGCGCATATGTCCTCAAGGCCGAGTTTACCGACGACGGCGGCAGAGCCTACCGCTACGAGCAGGGCTTCACGGTTTACCCCGTGCCTGCCGTCAGCTACAGCCTGCCGGAATACGCCCATATCGACAGCATGATCCCCATCGGCACGGAAACAGCGAATCTGGACGGCCTGACCGTGGAGTGGCTGGTGGACAATACCTACGGCTTTCAGGATTGGGCCACCTATGTGGACGGCAGCCTCGGCAGCGCGGGCGGAACCATCCGTTTCAAGCGCGCCGGGGTTTACGAGCTGGTGGCGCGCGTCACCGACGCAACCGGCCGTGTCTTTTTATTTGAGACAGGCGGCAAATGCGAGGTGCTTCCCGTGCTGACCATCGGCTTTGAGCTGCCTGCGCTGGCCTATACCGACACCGTAATCGATCTGCGCACCCACGGCAACAACAACGTCCTGCCGGTCGAATGGTCCCTGACCCGCGGCGGCCAAAGCATCCCGCTCACGGGCGCCGTCTTGGGGAGCCTGAATGCCCAGGGCGGAAAGCTCACCTTCCTCACACCTGGCGAATACATCCTGACCGCGTCCATGACCGATTTCCTGGGGCGCGGCTATACCCACAGCGGGAGCATCCGCATCCTGCCGGTGATCCAATATGTTTTCACCCTTCCGCAGACCGTCCACTACGGGACGGCATTCGCGGTGACCGCCGCAGATGTGCAGAACCTCGGCTCCAACGAGGTGGTCTGGACGCTGCAAAAGGACGGAGAACCGGCACAATATACCGGCACCCTCGGCGCGGACGGAGGTTCTATCGCCATCCATGATACCGGCGCCTTTACCCTGACCGCCGCCGTCACCGACAGCGCGGGCCGCGTGACCACCCGCTCCGAAAGCGTCGCCGTTACGAACACGGCGCCCAACGCGCCCACGGTAACCGTCGAGCAGATGCGGACGGTGAAGGACGGCAGATTTCTCGTAACTATCTCAGCAGCCGGCACGGACCCCGACGGGGACGCGGTGACGCTGGAATATGACGGCACGGAGCCGGACGGCTATTATTCCGTGGGCGTTCACACGATCCGGGTACGGGCGCAGGATAGTGCCGGCGCCTGCTCGGAGTGGACGGAAAAGACCTTTACCGTAACAAACGCCAGCCCGACCGTCACCCTGACGGCAACGCCGACACGCACCGTAAAGGACGGGAAATTCCTCGTCACCATCAGCGCCGCCGCCTCCGACGCGGACGGCGATCCCGTCACGCTGGAATGGGACGGTCGCACCGCGGATGACTACTATGCCGTAGGCTCCCACATCATCAGAGTGCGGGCGCGGGATGCCGCGGGCGCATACTCGGAATGGGCGGAAGCGACCGTCACCGTGACAAACGCCAGCCCCACCGTCATCCTGACGGCAACACCGACCCGCACTGTGAAGGGCGGAAAATTCCTCGTCAATATCAGTGCCATAGCTGCCGACGCGGACGGCGACCCCACCACGCTGGAATGGAACGGCCGCACCGCGGATGACTACTATGCCCCCGGCACAAGCACCGTGAAGGTTCGGGCTAAGGACGCGGCCGGCGCGTATTCGGAATGGGCCTCCCAGACCTTCACCATCGCAAGCACCGCGCCCACCGTGAGCGTCACGGCGACGCCGACCCGCACCGTGAAAGACGGCAAATTCTTTGTGAACATCAGCGCCGTTACATCTGACGCGGAGGGCGACGCGGTCACCCTGGAGTGGGCGGACACCACCGCCGACAGCTATTATGCCGCGGGAACGCATACCATCCGCGTCCGGGCAAAGGATGCCACCGGGATGTATTCGGAGTGGCTGGAAAAAACCTTTACCGTGGTCAACTCCGCGCCGACAACGCCGGTCATTACGCGGTCGCCCAGCGGCAACAGCGTCGTTCCCGGCACGGCTGTCACCATCACCGCCGCAAGCACCGATCCGGACGGCGATCCCGTCACCCTCATATGGGAAGGGCGAAACGCCGAAACGCAGACCTATCCCCTGGGCAAGAACACCGTCAAGGTCAAAGCGGTGGACACAGCCGGCGCGGAATCCCCGTGGGCGGCCATCGTCTTCTTTGTCGCCGACTCCAGCAGCGGCGGAGGCATGACCTTGACAGGCCCCGAGTCCGTAATTCTGGAAAACGGTCTGGAGGGCGCCACCATCACTAATTACACCTTCACCGTTCCTCCGGTCAGCGGACACTCCGGCAGCGACTACGGACGGGTGCGCGGCTACAATGTGCTGACCGGCGCGTGGGATGTTCTGGACTACCAAACCACCACCAACGGCATCACCTTCACCCGGTCGCTGACAGCCGGCGTCTACAGCAAGCTGGAGTTCTATTATTATACCAACCACGACTGCATGTACAACAAATCCAACATCACGTATTCCGTGACGTATTACTTTGAATAAATTTAGGAGGAAATTTGTCATGAAAAACCTGTTTTCCCGGCTCAAAGCCAAGAACGGAAAGGCTCTCGCCGCTGTCCGCCGCACCCTGATGAACAGACGCGCGGAGGGCTATGTGGATACCGCAGTGAAGATCCTGATGGCGGTGGTCATCGGGGCCCTGGTGCTGGCGGGCCTGTACGCCCTGTTCGGCAACACGATCCTGCCGACCCTGACGGAAAAGATCAGGGAAATGTTCAATTATGCAGGCTGAAAGCGTCGCACAGGCGGCGCTTTTTTGCATCCTGCTCTCGGCGGCCTCGGCGTGGGATATCCGGAAACGGATCGTCCCCGATACGCTGAACGCCCTGATCCTCTGCGCCGGGCTGCTGACCTTTTCACCGGTTAAGCTCGCCGGCCTCCTGCTGTGCCTGCCGCTCCTCATCGCCGCGCTCCTGAAGGAGGGCGGCATGGGCGGCGGCGACGTCAAGCTCACCGCCGCCTCGGGCTTCGTCCTCGGCCTCCCCATGGGGACCGCGGGCCTGACCCTCGGACTGTCGGCGGCTCTTTTGTACCATCTGATGATTCGGGGTATCCGAAAACGAAATATTCTTGAAACGCCGGCGGCAAAGGACACTCTTTTGCCGCTGGCGCCCTTTTTATCGGCGGGCTTTCTCGCCGCGTATTTTATGAATTTGGGAGGTTTGACTTTATGAGCATATTTAAAAACCGCACCGTGGTGGGCGTTCTCTGCATTCTGCTCTCGCTCCTCATCTGCTTCGGCGTAACGCCGCTTTTTAATAGGACGGTCAGCGCCAAAACCGAAATCGTCCGCGTTGTCAGGGAGATCAAAGCCGGTGCTGAGATCACCAAGGATATGGTGCAGACGGTGGAGGTGGGCGGCTACGGCCTGCCCGACAACGTCATCCGCAAGACCGACTCGGTTATCGGCAAATACGCCAAGGCCGATTTTTCTGCCGGCGACTACATTTTAAGCGGCAAGCTGTCCGACACGCCCGCCGCCGAAAACGCCTACCTGTACAGCCTTAACGGAACGAAGCAGGCGATATCGGTGACCATCAAGAGCTTTGCGAACGGTCTGTCCGGCAAACTCCAAAGCGGCGATATCGTCTCGGTCATCGCCCCTGATTACAAAAAGCAGGGTGCGACCGTGATCCCGCCCGAGCTTCAGTATGTGGAGGTCATCAGCGTGACCGCCTCCTCCGGCTATGACGCCAACACGGGAGAAGCGGCCGACAGCGAGGATGACCGTGAATTGCCCTCTACCGTAACCCTGCTGGTCACGCCGGAGCAGAGCAAGGTGCTGGCCGCGCTGGAAGCGGACGGCAAGCTCCACCTGTCCCTCGTCTACCGGGGCACTGCGGAAAACGCCGCCAAGTTTACCGAAGCGCAGGACAAGGCGCTGGCGGCGCTTAATCCCGTGAAAAGCACGGACGGCAAGCAGAACACGGAGAGCGCGGACGCTTCCGCGCAGACGGTATCCGGTGCAAATGAGGTGAACTGATGCTGAACTTTAAGAAAAACGGCATCTTCACCCACCGGTCAGAGATGGAAGGCGCGGCGGGAGAGCCGGAGCCGGACGGCGGCATCCTGGCGGTCTGGGGCTCCCCCGGCAGCGGAAAAACCGTCGCGGCGGTCAAGCTGGCAAAATACCTGGCTGACCAGAAGCGCAACACGGTGCTGGTGCTCTGCGATATGACCGCGCCCATGCTGCCCTCCGTCTGCCCACCCTCCGAGCTGGACGGGGAACATTCGCTGGGCAGCATCCTCGCCGCCGCCCATGTGTCCGAGCCGCTCATCAAATACAATCTCGTGACCCTGAAACGGCACAGCCACCTCACTCTCCTCGGTCTGAAAAAGGGTGAAAACGAATACACTTACCCGCCGTACTCGGAAACCCAGGCCAAGGAACTGATGGACGGCTTGCGGGGCATCGCACCCTTCGTCGTGGTGGACTGCGGCAGCTACATCGCAAACGACATCCTCTCCGCGGTGTCTCTCATGGAGGCCGACAGCGTCCTGCGGCTTGCCACCGCCGACCTCAAATCGGTGAGCTATTTCTCCAGCCAGCTTCCGCTCCTGCGCGACAGCAAATGGGACTCGGACAAGCAGTACAGGGTGGCGTCCAACGTCAAGCCCTGGCAGGCCGGAGAGCAGATCGGGCAGGCCCTTGGCGCGGCGGCCTTTACGCTGCCGTACTCGCGGGAGCTGGAGGATCAGTACCTTGCCGGGAACCTGCTGGAGGATCTGGCGCTCAAGGACAGCCGGCCCTTCCGGAAAGAGATAGAGAGAATCTGCAAGGAGGTGTTCTGCGTATGAAATCGGAGAACCTGTTTTTTACCCCTGAAACTGAGGGAAAGGATTTCTCCTCGGTGCTGGCCGACGTGCAGGGCTACATTTCCGCCAATTACAGCGCCCTCATTACCGGTGACATCGCAGACGCCAAGGCGCAGATGAAGCGGTATATCACAAAGTATATCCAGGACCGCCGCATCGCGGTGGTTGGCATGAGCGGCGAGAAGCTCGCCGACGCCCTGTACACGGAGATGGCCGAGTACGGCTTTTTGACCAAGTATGTTTTCGGGGAAGGCATTGAGGAAATCGACATCAACTCCTGGCGGGACATCGAGGTGCAGTATTCGGACGGCCGGACGGTCAAGCTGGAGGAACGTTTTGAGAGCCCCGAGCACGCCGTCAACGTCATCCGCAGGATGCTCCATGTCAGCGGCATGGTGATGGACAACGCCAGCCCCATCGTCCTCGGGCATGGATCACTTCAAAGAACCGTCCATCCTGCTGGCGGGTACCCGTCTCCTGCATCACATGAGTAGAATTTTTGCAAACAACGCGCCGCCTTTAAAACCGCCCGGCGCTCAGATAGACCGGAAGCGGCAGCTGAAGCTGAATGAGAAAAAGCGGGCGGCCGGACACGCTAGAGGCGATCACGAACAGACCATGAGTCTGTAACGACCGGAGGAATCAAATGAACATGCAGAAAAAGAAGAAACAGCAAAAAAACTTAAAAGCGCCATGCTGACAAAATTGCGGCGCCGGACGGTAAAACGCCCGGTGCCTTTTCATCGTATCGGCAACCGCCATCGATAGGAGGTGTTCCCATGGGCGCTTACGTCCATTTTTCAAACGAACAAAAACTCCGCGCCAATAACGTGGATCTCGTGGATTTTCTCCAGAGGCACAGAGAGAAGCTGATCCCCAGCGGCCGGGAAAAACGGCTTGCATCCGACCACAGCATCACCGTCCGGGGAAACGAGTGGTACGATCACTCCGCGGAATGCGGCGGATACGCCATCGATTTCGTGCGGCAGTTTTATAACCTGAGTTATCCCGAGGCCGTGACCATGCTGTTGGGGGGCGAGCAGGGCGAGGTCTACCAGCCGGCGGATCAAAAGCAGTTGGAGCCGAAAAAACCGTTTACGCTTCCCAATTCTCACAGCGACATGCGCCGCGTCTATGCCTATCTGGTGAAGACACGGCTCCTGGACCGCGAGGTGGTCGGCTTCTTTGCTAAACAGAAGCTCCTCTACGAGAGCTGCGAAAAGTCCAAAGACGGGACAAAGGAATACCACAATGCCGTGTTCATCGGATTCGATGAGCACGGCGTCCCGCGCCATGCCCACAAGCGGGGCCTCTATACGGAGGGCGCCGGCTTCAAGGGAAACGTGGACGGCTGCGATCCCCGTTACAGCTTTCATTACGTGGGCGCCGGCGATACGCTGTTCGTGTTCGAGGCGCCAATCGATCTGCTGTCCTACATCACCCTGCACCCGGAGGGCTGGCGGAGCCACAGCTATGTGGCGCTCTGCGGTGTGGGCGGTCAGGCGATGCTCTGGATGCTCGGGCAGTACCCTCAGCTGCGGGCGGTTTCCCTGTGCCTGGACAACGACAAGGCGGGCCATCAAGCCTCCGAACGGCTGAAAGCCATGCTCCGCGAAAAGGACTGTTACTGCAGACGGATCATTCCTCAGAATAAGGACTGGAACGACGATCTGCGTGCCCAGAACAATCCGGTCCCGTCATGGCAGGTTCCGACGCTGGGATGAAAGAAGCCGGAACGGATTGCTCCGAACCGGCTTATATCTTTGCATGAGAACCCTTAGAGAGCATCCAACTGCGGCGGACCTCACGCTAAAAACTGGCTTTTGTATTTTTCCAGCGTGTCGGCGACGGCAGACCAAACCGTAATATTGTAGCCGTCGTCTTCAAATACCTTGCCGTGGCTGTTTCCCTTGTCGGTTTTCATGGACGCGAAGTTCCCCCTGAAAACCCTCACATATACGTCGGGGTGCGCCTGCGCGCTCTGGCAGCGGGCTTCCAGCGCGGGGCGGTTGATCCGTCCGGTCTCGGCAAGCAGCTGGAAGTAGGCCCGTAGGATCTTATAGTTATTTTGATCGGGGCTTGCCGCCCACTTGGGGATCTTGTCGATTGCCTTGACGCCCGCGTGGGGCGCGGCCGACATTGTCGCAGCCGGCGGCCTTGCCGTCCGCGGGGCGGCTGCCGTGTATCCGCTTCCCCGCGGCGCCGGCGCAAACATCTGGTAGAGCTGAATACTCCGCAGAAAAAGCTCGGAGGTATCGGCAACCCTTGTGCCCTTCGCCAGCATCGGCTGCATCACGTTCGCATTGAAAACGTCATTGTTGTACAGCTGGACCGTGAATTCCAGCTCCAGGCTTTTCATCAGCTCCGACAATTCGTCAAAAACCGGCGACAGCAATGCTTCGGTGGACGGGTTGACTTTGGGCGAGGCAAAAATGATTTCACCGGTTGCGAGATTAAAGTACCCGTACAGGCAAAGCGCAATCCGGACGCATTTCTGGATGATTTTTATAACTGTCGTTTCCTTATCGCCGTAGTTCAGGCCCCCCTCGTGGAACGCGACATCAACGGCAACGATGCTCTGCGCGGTTTGAGAAAAGGATATTCCCATCGCGTCGATTTCAGCCTGCTTTAAGAGCTGCTCCAGGGAACACCCCTTAAAAATGTCGTAGGCATACTTGTCCCGGTAATACCCGCTGAGCTTTACGGCCAGCGCCTGAAGTTCGTCGTAGTTATCCAGGCTCCAGTAAGGAGACGCTTTCCAGTTGGTCTGCACCAGCTGGCACTGCTTCTCATGGCGAAGCCACGAGTAGATTAATGATTCACCGATCTCTATCTTCATAACACACCGCTTGTTTACAATATTTTCTTTTATGATACCACACGAGAAAAGCAAAGGAAAGGAAGTGCTTCCGTGAACTTAGGAATTCTTATTGCAGCCGCCGCGCTGATGTTTGCCGTCATCGGCGGCCTGTCACTGCTGGCGTATTACTATACCCTGAGCGGCATCAAGTCCCGCACGGTGGGCGACGGCCAGCACGGTACCGCCCGCTTCGCCTCCAGGCAGGAGATCAAAAGCACCTACAAACACATTCCGTTCCGGCCCGGACTGTGGCGGCGAGGTGAGAGCCTCCCTGCGGCATCCGAGCAGGGCATCATCCTCGGCTGCCGCGGAAAGGAAAACAACATCACGGCGCTGGTGGACACCGACGACGTCCACGCCCTGATGATCGGTGCATCCGGCGTAGGAAAGACCGCCTACTTTTTATACCCCAATCTGGAATACGCCTGTGCTTCCGGGATGAGCTTTCTGACGACCGACACTAAGGCCGATCTGTTCCGCAACTACGGCGCCGTCGCCCGCGACCACTACGGCTACCATGTGGCGGTCATCGATCTCAGAAACCCCACCCGCTCGGACGGTAACAACATGCTGCATCTGGTCAACACCTATATGGACCGTTACCTTGCGGACCCGGAGAATCTGACTGCGAAAGCCAAAGCCGAGAAATACGCCAAGATTATTGCCAAGACCATCATCAATTCCGATGACGAAAACTTCGGACAGAATCAGTTTTTCTATGACGCCGCGGAGGGTCTGCTCACGGCGGTGATCCTGCTGGTGGCCGAATACCTGCCGCCCACGGAAATCGACGGCCGGAAAACGGACTGCCGCCATATTGTCAGCGTGTTCAAGCTGGTGCAGGATCTTCTGGCGCCAAGCCGCGTCAAGGGCAAAAGCCAGTTCCAACTGCTCATGGACAAGCTCCCCGGCGACCACAAGGCCCGCTGGTTCGCGGGCGCCGCCCTGAACTCCGCAGAGCAGGCCATGGCCTCCGTGCTTTCAACCGTCCTCTCTCGCCTCAACGCCTTTCTGGACAGCGAGATGGAGCAGATTCTCTGCTTCGACACCGCCATCGACGCGGAACGGTTCTGCAACGAAAGGTCAGCGCTTTTTATCGTGCTGCCAGAGGAAGACCTGACCAAGTATTTCATGGTGAGCCTCATGATCCAGCAGCTCTACCGGGAGATCCTTGCCGTCGCGGACGAGAACGGCGGGAAACTCAAAAACCGCGTGATGTTTTACGCTGATGAGCTCGGGACGCTTCCCCCTATAAAATCGCTGGAGTTAATTTTTTCAGCCTCACGATCACGCCGACTCTCTCTGGTGCCGATCATCCAAAGTCTTGGTCAGCTCCAGAAAAACTACGGCAAGGAAGGCTCCGAAATTATCGTGGACAACTGCCAGGACACCATCTTCGGCGGCTTCGCCCCCAACAGCCAGACCGCCGAGGTGCTGTCCAAAGCGCTTGGCAGCCGCACCGTCCTGAGCGGCTGCGTCAGCCGGGGTAAAAATGATCCCAGCCAGTCTCTCCAGATGATGGAGCGGCCCCTGCTCACGCCCGATGAATTAAAGAGCCTGCCAAAAGGTCGGTTTATCGTAATGAAAACCGGAACCCATCCCATGCAGACCCGGCTGCGCCTCTTCCTGGATTGGGGGATCACCTTTGGCAAACAGTATGCCATTGAAGAAAAAGCGCACCGAAAGGTTATGTACGCCGACAAGCAGACGCTGGAGGAAAACATCGTCCGCAAGCACATGGCGTGCCTCGAAATACCGGCCGACGATTACGCAGACGAACCGCCGGAAGCTCCCGGCGGCACCGGTACGCTCCACACCCCGGCGGCGGAGATACCCGAGAATGCGCCGCGCCGCCGGTCTATCCTCAGAACGTAAGGAGAACGCCTATGAGTTATTTCAACGCCATCTATACCGCCTCGCCTGATGAGCTTCCCCATCGGGCGAGGGCCGTTTATATGTACCTCCGTGACCGTGTCGGAACGGGAGTGGACTGCTGGCCCGCGGTCAACACCATCGCCGCCGACCTGCAGCTTTCCCGAAGCACCGTCAAGCGAGCCCTGCACGATCTTGTCCAAGCTGGGCTGGTAAAAAAGGAGTTCCGTTATCGCGAGAACGGAAGCCATACCTCCAACCGGCTCATCCTGAAAAGCGAGTAGCACGAAAAAATCACAGCTGCCGCCAGGGGGATACTATACCCTTTTTTCGCTGAACCGAGGCCCGGTTCATGGTGAACCCCCAAGAACCTCTCACTCTAAAAACTTCATCACAGAAAAAGAAAAAATTGTATCCTAATAGTTTCTTGTGTAATGTTCTGGGCGCTATTGGTAAAATGGAAAGCCATGTAAACTTGTAGCATACAAACGTGAAATTAAGGCTACAAGGAGATGATTTACATGGAAGCGCATACGTTAAGCAAACGGATTAATCAGCGGCGGAAGGACCAGGGCCTTACCTCCGAACAGCTGGCCGAGCTTTGCGGCGTCAACGCGGTGCATATCCGCAAGATCGAAAGCGGCGGCAGACTTCCGAGCTTCGCCTTGTTCATCCGGCTGTGCAACACGCTCAAAACATCTGCCGACCTGCTGTTAGGCGGCTTATTGGATAAGCCTCTGCTTCTGGACTGCTTGAAGCGGCTCGGTAAACAGCTCGGGAACCTGACGCCGTTCCAGCTTGAAATGCTCAGCGAAATGATCGCCGTGATGATCAGGCATGTCTCGCCGGCGGATTCCGCGGAAAAGGAAGCGTTCGGCAAGCGCATCAACCAGCTCCGCATGGCCAGAGGGCTCACCTCTGTTCAACTGGGTGGTATCTGCGAAGTCAGCGCGCCCCATATCCGCCAGATTGAAAGCGGCGCCATACTGCCCAGCTTTACGCTGTTCATCAAGATCTGCAACGCGCTTGGAACGTCAGCGGATTTCCTTCTGGGAGATTACCTCGAAAACTCAGTGATCCCCGACAGCGCGGAGCGGCTCGGTATCCAATTCAAGCATCTGACTCCGGCGCAGATCGAGATGATCAGCGATATGGCGTCGGTGATGATCAGATACGCGGACAAGGAATCAGACTGAGCCATCAGCGCTGTTGTTGGAGAACCTCAGAATCACGCATTTACGCTTTTTTCAACAGGATAAACGGTTTTTCTTGCTTCGCCCTCGTAATGTAGTCTATAATAATACAAAGAATACACAATGACTACATATGAGGAGATGGATAGGATGACCGCTCAGGAAAAGGCGATATTGGTTGATCAAGCCGGGCAGCTTTTCAGGCTGGGGCTAAAGGTTGAAAAGCGCCGGGAAAAGCTGCGCAGACTCGTGGAGAAAAAGGTGCCGTACAACTCCCCGCAAATGTGGACCGCTCTCTTGGAGTTTCAGACAGCGGAAAGCGAATGGAAGGAGCTGGAGTGTGCGCATCTGCAATATAAAGCGCGGTTTTCCGGCAAAATGACTATCAACGACCAAATTGCGATGCGTTAAAAATGCCTGCTTATGCTAATGACCAAAGGTACTCGATGTGTGTTGGATATCGGTCACTATTTCATTATGACCGTAGCAGATAAAGTCATAATTGAGTTCAAATGATGACCGTCTTTTCTGGATTATTGGTGTTATCGCAGACTCAATTATACCCAAAAGAGGGGGCATCGTTTTTTATTAAAAAACCCTGAATTCCTTGATAAATAGCATATTTCAATATAAACCAAGTGTAGTATTCTTTACACTTACCGGGAATTAAAGGAGGATATGCGGATGGAAAATGTGTTTATGAAACAAAAAAAACACAGTAGCTTTTCATGGAAAGGTCTCGGCGACATCAAGAAGGGGCGTGGGGATTTAGGCGAAGAAATGCCGGTATTGGTATATCGGCTGAGGCAATATACCATGCTGGATACCCTAAGCAAGGCTTTTGAAGAGGAACAGGCCAATGAGTATTTCCGTCAGGCCGGTTTTCTGGCGGGAAGTGAGTTTGCGAAAAATGTGATGGATTTAGAAGTCAAATTTAGTACATTTCTTGCGAATCTGCAAAAGGCATTATCGGAACTTAAGATTGGCATTCTTCGGATGGAATCCTATGATGCTGCCAGCGGAGAAATCATGCTCACGGTGGCACAGGATCTGGATTGCAGCGGATTACCCGTGACAAATGAGTCTGTGTGCAGTTATGACGAGGGCTTTATTTCCGGTATTCTTGAAGCATATACCGGCAAAAAATACGATGTGCGTGAGATTGACTGCTGGGCATCCGGCGACAGGGTATGCCGCTTTCGAGCGGTAGCCGTCCGATAAAACAAAGCCGTATTCTCTACGGTATGGAAGAAGGTGAAGCATTGTGAATCCCGGCGCTGAAATTTTATACAACTACCTGCGTGATGTCATATACGACCCTGCCCATGCCGCTTTGGATTTTGAAAAGCTGCCTGAGGATTTTTTGGAATTAGGAAAAGGGCTTCAGTTCTTTGCGGAATGCGTTACAGAAACCACCGCGCTTGCTAAAGAGCTATCAAAAGGGGATTTGAATGATACCCTGCCTTCTCCGGAAAACGAAATGGCTGCCCCGCTAAAAGCATTACACGCAACACTAAAGCACCTGACGTGGCAGACACAACAGGTCGCTACAGGAGATTACCAGCAGCGCGTTGACTTTATGGGCGACTTTTCAAAGGCTTTTATTATCACTGAAGTGGATGAAAACCTGTACGCTTCAAAGAAGGCCGGGAAAAACAGAGTTACTGCACCTGGAATTAGCCAAACTTTCCAGTCATGATTGGGTAACAAAGTATCTAAAATAAAATAATGCCAAGGGCAAACCTATCCAAAGATGGGGACGCAAAGCCGTAGAGTCTAAGGCGCTTAAAGAGCTAGAGAATGAGGAGTCTGTTCCTCGTATAAGCAGGTTCCCTTATAGTCGAGCAAAGTAAAGCCTAATTTCTCGTAGCCTCGTCCGCCGGCTTACCGACACCATCAAGGTCGTCGGCACCGACAGGCTGCTGATTATTTTCAGACGCGGCTTTGAGCATGCGCAGAGGATTCAGCCCAAGGTGCGCAAGATCAACCGGGTTGCGTCAACGCAAAGCACTGCTCAACAACGGCTGGGGATTAGAACGATCCGAAATGAGCGTTCTAATCCCCAGCCGTTGTTCTCAGATTTCAACTCTGAGCTTTTGCAGATAATCATTTAGTTGGGAAAGCGTCGAGGCTCTATCCTGCGAGGCATAAGCCTTTTCTCCAACCAGACCTTTCAGGAAGTCCCAGAAGGCGGCGACCATGTTGCTCTCGCTCATAGCCAGAACAGCCGGAGGTTGTGAGGCCTTCGCCACGATGACGCCCAGCTCCTCGCGGGCGTAAACCATGTAGCGATCCTCGACCGATCTGTCGATCAGATGGATGCGATAATTCTCATAAGTTTCAAGCAGCTCAATGACGCGCTCCAGATGGATTGCAAACTCCTCCGGCGTGTAATACACAGCCCCGCCACCCAGCATGTCTGACATAGACACCTTGAGCCCACCGTTCTTTAGTATATCCACATCCGGCAGAGAGACAATCTCGTCAAAACGGCTGGAAGCCAGGCGCTCTAGAAAACCTTTTTGGCGCGCGCCGTGAGCCGATAAGGTCCCGGCCTCGTTTGGCCCCGCCCGCTGGAGCAGACGCTCCGCGAGAGCCTCCGGAAGGGTCAAAAGGGAGAGCGATTCGGTCTTAATTAGGGTGTCAGCCTTTTGCCGCTCGAATTCCGTCAGCGTATCGTAGCAGGCATCGCGGTCTCTGGCAGTAAAAATCCGCATCAGCGGGCGGCACAAGTGCAGGTACTGCAGGAATTCCTCCGCGAAGGACGCCACCGCGGCGCGGTCACGATAAAGGACGTTGGCGGCAAGAGAAAGCTGGTGGCCGATAGAATTGGAAACGACTGCCGCCGTCTCCGGCGCGATAAACAACGTCTGTTTGAAAACACCGTCCCGCTTTTTGGGGTAAAAATACGGCTCGATCAGTCCGCTCATATATAGGGGCATCCACTGGCTGATGGCGCTGAGCATTTCGTCCAAATCCCGGCTGATGG
>JAEWRY010000023.1 GCA_023459875.1 Bacillota bacterium | reverse complement strand
GTGTGGCGGCGTTTGCAATATTGTTTGATATTACCTGTTGCCTGCGCCACACAGCATCCAATCCTTTTTCCAAAAGAGTCATACTGGCGCTGTTTATAAGATCACTCATGAATTTACCCCCTCCAATGAAATGACAGAAGTGACGGTATTTTTAATTATTTCCACTATTTTCCGGCTGATATGCGCAACAAAAAAATATCCTTTCGGCAGCTGGCTGTCATTTTACAGACCCTGTAGCTTTGCGTCCCCACCTTTCGATGGGTTTGCCATTATCGATATGATATGCGCTAACCCATCTCTTGTTCGGTTATATCAATCGACTATATATTCTGCACCATATCACGTTACAAGTATAACATGGCACTTTTGGGTGTCAATACTTTTTACGACAAATTTCAGTAAATTTCTCACTTTTGCTAAACTTTTGATAATTTGTGTCGAAATATAAATATTATTTGAATAACTTTCCTTTTCTGGAGGCGTATAGCACAAAAATAAACCTTGTTTTTTCCATATTTACTACCTTGCGGAATTTCAGGAGGCCATTCCCTTCAGAGTTTCGCAATACTTTTTTTATTTTTGGCTCTTTTTTTCTTCACTAGATGCAGGGAAATCCCTTTTTCGAAAAGAAAAAGATCATGTTTGTGATCATTTCGGTCAAAATAAAGTGTACCGACTGGGATCTGTCCGACAAAATTCGACAAAAGTGTATGTCACATAAAGGAGAGAACGGGATGGGTATCATGCATTCGGAATGGCGGGACCGTCTGAAACATTGGACGAACACGCTGGCCCAGGATTTCACACTGCCGCTTGGGGAAATTCAATGGGAAGGGTTTCAAACCATGGGGCAGCTCCCCCCCCAAGAAGCGGCAAAAGGTCCTTTTCGCCCCATGCCCGCAGGCACGCTTTGGGGCCACACCTATGAATATTGCTGGATGCGTGCTTCCGTCACGCTGCCTGAATCGGCGCAGGGCAAACGCATCGTATTATGCCTGCAGCCAGGCGGGGAGTCCACACTGTTCGTAAATGGGAAAGCTTTCGGTACTTACCGTGCTCCCTGGGTAAAAATGCCCCATCATTATATAGAAGATAATGTGCTGTGCAAGGAAGGGAAAGCCGGTGAAACCTTCGACATTCTGGTAGAAGTTTATGCAGGCCATTTCTTTCCCGAAAGCGTTCTTGGTGGCGTTTCAGTGGGTCCTGTTCTTCCCGGCTCATATCAGGACCCTTTGGCAGAAGGGAAACGCGCAACATTGGGTTCCTGCACCTATGCAATATGGAACGAAGATGCCTATCAGCTGTATATGGACGTTGATACGCTGACCCAGCTGCTTTCCATACTGCCGGAGGGAAGTCTGCGGGCCGACAAGGTTGCCAAGGCCCTGGAGAACTTTACCCTCTCCGTGGATTTTGAACAACCCCTTCAAGGCCGTATCCGTGATTATCAGGCAGCCCGGGCGCTTCTGGCCCCTGCCCTTCATGCAAAGAACGGAACTACGGCGCCCATGTTTTATGGGATAGGCAACGCACATCTGGATCTGGCTTGGCTCTGGCCCATGGCTGAAACCTATCGGAAAACCGCCCGCACTTTTGCCGCTCAACTGCGCCTGCTTGAAGAATATCCTTCCTACAAATTTCTGCAAAGCCAGGCAGCATCCTATGAGATGTGCAAACAGCACTATCCCGAGCTCTATGATCGCATAAAGCAGGCAATAAAAAAGGGACAATGGCTAGCGGAGGGCGCCATGTGGGTGGAACCCGATACCAACATGACCAGCGGAGAATCGCTGATCCGGCAAATCATTCATGGAAAGCGTTTCTTTCAGCAGGAGTTCCAAATCAACTGCGAGCTGCTTTGGCTGCCGGACACCTTCGGATATTCCGCGGCACTGCCTCAAATTTTAAACGGCTGTGGCGTCAAATATCTGGTCACCCAGAAGATTTTCTGGTCATACAACGAAGGTGACCGCTTCCCGTATCATTACTTTACCTGGCGGGGGATGGACGGGTCAGAAACAGTTTCCTTCCTGCCCACAGACTATACCTACCGCACCGATCCTACGCAAATTTCCTCCGTATGGGAAAACAGGGTGCAGCGCCGGGGTCTGGATGCCTTTCTGCTGCCCTTCGGTTACGGGGATGGCGGCGGCGGACCCAGCCGGGACTATTTGGAGTATGCTTTGAGGGAAGACGACCTGGAAGGCATGCCCAGGGTGTGCATGGAAAGCCCCAATCGGTTCTTTCAGGAGATGGAGGAAGCCGGCGGTCCTCAGCATACCTATGTAGGTGAATTGTATTTCAGCGCCCATAGAGGCGTATATACCTCACAAGCCCTGGTGAAAAAAAACAACAGGCTGTGTGAAATTGCCCTTCGGGAAGCGGAAATGTGGGCAACCCTGGCTTCATACGGTTCTTATGCCTATCCGCTTGAAAAAATGGATCGTTTATGGAAGGTTCTTTTGCTGCACCAATTTCACGATATTTTGCCCGGATCTTCCATAGGCCGCGTGTATGAGGAGGCGGCCATAGCCCATGCGCAGCTGCTTCAGGATGTTCAGGAGATCACAAAAGATGCCTTGGCTTGTTTGGCTGCGGGATCGGGCTACAC
>JAEWRY010000022.1 GCA_023459875.1 Bacillota bacterium | reverse complement strand
TCCACAGGCTTTGCACTTTGCCTGAACATGACCTCGCGTGTCCTCAAATACGACGATTGCATTGTGATGGCAATACGGGCATTCAACCATTCGCCGTTTCTGGCTGGCAATGGCTGTTCTTGCCTTTCGGATATTGAACTGAACTTCCGGGGATGGCTCAGATACTCTTACTTTACTCTTCATTCCACACCTCTAACGGATCGTGGAAATCCGAATAAGCATATTCCTCCATGTAGTCCAGCTCCCTGAGCCGGATGATGGCAGCACTCTTTGATACCCCGAAGGCTTGGCAAATCATTTTTAAAACCATGCGATCCTTGTAATTGAAATATCCGCCGTAATTCTTGAGCTTATTACTTGCGGCGAAATACCACATAGCCAGGTCGATCTGTTCCTGCGGCATGAGAATGGCTGCGCCTAATACATTTGCTTGCCACTCATTCCAATCCTCTTTTGTCTTCAAGTCACGGAGGGAATATGCTGTATGAGCAGCATACTTTTTCCGGCATGAGGTTTTTCCGTCCTCAGACTGCATCTGATAAAGAATTTGGTGAGCGCATTCGTGGGCAAGTGTGAATCTCCGCTTTCCGCAGAGATTTCGGACTTGTCCCGGTGTTATAAAGCTCATATCCAAAATCACTTGATTCTGCTTGAGAAAAATTGTTTTGCTCTGCCCGTTTTCTTCAAGCACAAACTCGGTATCTGCGTATGCGGTCAAACCGCATAGATTCCCGTCTGATGACAGATGCGCAAAGGAAACGCTCAGACCGAGATAGTCCTTTGCAAACTGATCAATCGGTGTGCCTTGAAGGTCGCCCTTCTTCCTTCCGGTTTGCTCATTGAAAAAGAAGTCGTTAAAGTCCTTCATAACGGCGACTGCAATTTCTTCAATCTGGGTGCGCAATAAATACATGGATTACCTCCTTGCTTCTACGAACCATTTGCCGTCTTCATCGTACAGAAAAGTTTCCTTTCCGCAGATTGAGACGGTATAGCGGATGCCATAACCGCCAACCTTGAGGGATGAGGCTTGGCATTTGTGTTTGAGCCGGTCAATCTCATAGATATGACCATCCTCCCAACGGATCATGCGCGGTCGTATGCCTCCGTCCTTGTCCACATCAATGTTAACCGAAACATAAACCTTCCTGCACTGCGGCTGCATAGCTGTCCTCCTATCCTTTGCACAGGCCGTTCACGAAAAAGTCTCACTTAAAAAGCGAACATTTCTTTCGTGCCCTATTGACACACAGCCTGTTCGTGTGGTAACATGAACGCGAACAAGATGTTCGTGTGATGCTTATTATACTCGAACGCAATGTTCGCGTCAATGGGAAATACGAAATTTTTGTTCGTGTTATCGGACAAAAATTAGGAGAGGTGTCTTATGGGATTCAAGGAGAAGCTAAAGGAAAAAAGAGTGGAAGCAAATCTCACTCAGGTTCAACTTGCCGAAAAAATCTCCGTAACAGCAAGGACGATCCAGAATTATGAGCTTGGCACTCGAAAGCCAACAAAGTATGCGACTGTCGAACAGCTTGCCGCTGCGCTTAATACAACAGCGGAATATCTGCTTGGTCAGTCCGGGATGCTTGTGCTTGATGCCCAGGAGAAGGGCGGCTCAAAAGCGGCAAAGGATATAGGTGAGCTTGTTGGCGAAGTGACCGGCATGTTTGCTGGCGGTCATCTTGATGACGAGTCGCTGGACGGAGCCATGAAAGCCCTGAATGACGCATACTGGATCGCAAAAGAAAAGAACAAGAAGTACACGCCAAAGAAATACCGCAGAGAGGACGAAAAGGACGAAAAATAATAAGTCCGTTTTTCAGGACACCCCATCTGCTACACTGATATATGAGGCGGGAAAGGAGGTTGGGCGATGAGTTCTGATTATTTATCAAAAATCGGCAGCTCTCTCGTAAGGAGATGCGAGACGCGAGATCCGTTTCGGATTGCTGACGAGCTTGGCGTTGAAGTACTCTTTTGTGAAGATTTCGGGCGCTTGAAAGGCATGTACCGTGTTATCAAACGAAATCGCTTTATACTTCTGAATAAGGACATGAGCGACAGGATGATGCGAATTGTCTGCGCTCATGAGCTTGGGCATGACCAGCTGCACCGCAATCTGGCAAAAGATAGTGCGATCCGTGAATTCATGCTCTACGATATGACGACGAAGCCGGAGTACGAAGCAAACATCGTTGCGGCAGAGATTCTTTTGGATAACGATGAGATGCTGGATTACATATACACCTACCATTACTCTGCCGAACAGATAGCGAGACAGATGCACACAGACATTAACTTGGTTGCCCTGAAAATTGCTCACCTTGCAGAAATGGGATACGACCTCAGACCGATTGAACATCGCAGTGATTTTCTGAAATAAAGGAGTGCCGATGAACAGAAGAGAGATAATGATAGACTTTCTGAAAAAGGCTGTTCTTCCCATAGTGATCGCGCTGCTGCTGTTCTCCATTTTTAGCCGGATATTTACCGAGAACGGAGTAAGAGACTACTTCCTGATCTGGCTGGCTTGCGGCGTTCCGTTTGGCATCGGAAAGATGTTTACACTGATTCCGATAGGGTTTGACATTGCCGGAACGGTCGGAATCGTAGCGTTGAACGTCATTCTCGGCGGGCTGATCGGCGGCGTGATTCTGATTTGGAGACTGGCTGTTGCTGTTTGGTATATTCCGTTGTCCATTTACCGGTTTGCCACGGCATAATTGGTGGAGGATTACTTATGTTTTTATACTTTCCCTGTGATGAAGAGTTTCATTTTGACAGCGACCACATAGACAAGACGAGCGGCATTGAAGACCTTGGTTTACGTGTGAACGATTATAACTATCTTCGCAGTCTCGGCTTCTCCACGGTGGGGCAGCTTCTTGAAAAGGACGGCTGGTATTATTTCAATCTTCCCCGACACAGTCTAAGAAAATTTGAACGCTTCATCAGGAGACTCGATACGCTCGGATTCAGAGTCAAAAATGCAAACGCAGAGCAGTATCCGGACTTAGAGCAATACTTTGAAATGTTTCGGCAAGCCGAGGCAATAGAATCTGCTGCCGAGATGGAACGGCTGAGGCGCGAAGACAGAGCAGACCGGCGAAGGCAAAGGAAACTGGCTGCGCTGGCGCAAACGAATACCTGATCTATGAGAGGATGATTCAGTCATGTCAAAATATGAACCGCTGTGGAGGTTCTTGCAGAGCGACGGAAGTGAGCTCCTGCAACTGTCATTTGAACGCATTGAGGAAGTGATCGGCTTTGAGATCGACCATTCCTTCCTGACATACAAAAAAGAAGCTGCAAACTACGGATATTCGGTGGACGGCATCTCAATGAAAAACCGTACCGTAGACTTCCGCAGAATTGCAGCTTGACGGAGGATAATCTATGCCGCTTGAGATAGTCCGCAACGACATCACAAAAATGAAGGTAGACGCAATCGTAAACGCTGCCAACAAATCGCTTCTCGGCGGAGGCGGTGTTGACGGCTGCATTCACCGTGCCGCCGGTCCCGAGCTGCTGGCAGAATGCCGGACGCTGGGCGGCTGCGAAACAGGATGCGCAAAAATCACGAAAGCCTATCAGCTGCCCTGCAAGTATGTGATCCATGCGGTGGGTCCGCGCTGGCAGGGCGGCGGACACGGCGAGAAAGATAAACTGACTTCCTGCTACAAGACTTCGCTTGACTTGGCAAAAGAAAACGGATGCGAGTCCGTTGCCTTCCCCCTTATCTCTTCCGGCATTTACGGATACCCGAAGGATCAGGCGTTGAAGGTTGCCATTGATACAATCAGCGAATTTCTCTTTGAAAACGACATGACGGTCTATATCGTCATCTTTGACCGGAAAGCTTATCAAATCGGCGAGAAGCTGTTTTCCGACATTGAGGAATACATAGACGACAATTACGCCCAGGAACATACCGACAATATAAGAGAGCGTCGGCGCAGACTGAATCTCATCGAAGAGGACGCTGCTCTCGATGTTGAAAACCGGCTCGAAGTGATGCCAATGATGGCATCGAAAGCCTCCGTGCCGGGCTTGAGTCTGGATGACGCCATGAAGCAGATCGATGAAAGCTTTTCTCAGATGCTTCTTCGGAAGATCGACGAAGAAAACCTGACAGACGCCGAATGCTATAAAAAAGCCAACATTGACCGGAAGCTTTTCTCAAGGATCAGGAGCGATGTTCA
>JAEWRY010000021.1 GCA_023459875.1 Bacillota bacterium | reverse complement strand
AAAAACAACACCCAACTTAACCCCCCCCGGGCCCGGGGGGGGGGGCCCCGGGAGACTCTCTAGTATACATGAAATTGAACTTTTCTTTGATGTGAGTGCAAATATTGGGCTTACACTATTTGACAATCCGGTTGGAATATGATAATATATTTGTGCAAAATAGACTGTTTTGACTCGATAAAATATAGATAATTATTAACATTGCATAACAATTATAGCGTATTATTCCAAATAATAATGATATAGTTGATGAGATGGCACAAATTTCATGATTCTCCGGATTGCGCTCACTTCCGTTTCTTGCATCCATGCCCTGTTGAACAAGGTGGCCGGTTGAGTAAGGAGGGAGATTATTATGAAAAAGATTCTTGTCCCGATTGACGGCTCTGACTGCTCCTTCGCGGCTCTCAAAAAAGCGAAGGAAATCGCGCAAGCGTTCGGAAGCCAGGTTGTTCTGCTCAATGTGATCGACAAAAACTCTGCCGATTATCCGTCTCACCCGTATAAGTTTTCTCCCGAGTCCTTAAAAAAAGCGGGGGAAGAACAGGAGGAGAGAAAGGCTATTTCACTAAAAATCCTGGAGGATGGGAAAGCGGCGCTTTCAGACCTGGGCGAAAATGTCACTGCAATCTGCAGGGAGGGAGACGCCGTCGATTACATCGTAAAATATTCCCAGCGGTATGAGTTTGATCTGGTGATCATGGGTTCAAAGGGGATGTCCGGCCTGCATGCCATCGGAAGTGTTACCCGCCATGTTGCGCTGAAGATCAACAAACCGATTTTGATTATCAAATAGAAATTCAAAATACCGGCCTGCCAAAAAAGTCCCTCGTATTTTTCGCCACCGGCGAAAAGCTTTTGCGGATTTTGCGCCCGGCTTACGTGACCGAAATCCGCAAAAGGTTAAATACCTGTGCCTAGCGGGAAGTCACTTCCCGCTAGGCACTCTCTGTGCGGCTCCAAAGAGCCGCATCCATTTTACCGTTTTGTCGAAAAACATGGTTTTTTGACAGTCTGAACGGCCGGCACTTGCCGCTCGGTGTGAAAATGGATATAATGATATTTAATAAAACCCGTTTGGAACGGGAAGCGCCGTGTTGCCGCAAATAATCTGCAGGTTTCCCGGTAAAGGAGATACGAGGGCATGAGAGAGCTTTTCGACAGGCTTCAGCAGCGGCTGGACCGGGGCGAGAATACGGTTTGCGTGACGGTCACGCTGCGGGAAGGATCGGTTCCGGGCGCGCCGGGGGCGCGCATGCTGGTGGGGCACGAAGGGCTTCTCTGGGGTACCGTGGGCGGCGGCGCGGTGGAACACCGGGCGGTTGGACTTGCACTTCAGGCCTTGGACGGCAGGCGTTCCTTTTCGGAACGCTTCGTCCTCCGTCCGGGGGACGCGGCTGGCCTTGGAATGGTCTGCGGCGGAACGGTGGAGCTGTCCTTTTTATATATTCCCGGGGATTCGGACGTTTTCCGGCGGCTCTGCCGGGAGGCGCGGGAGGCTCTTTCCTCCGGCGGGGAGTTCTACCTGGTCACCGTCCTTGCTGAAGAAGGGCCTGGACCTATGATGTTATGCTGCCGGGAAGAACTGGTAAAACGCTTTCCGGCACGCTCAGCCCCTCCGGCGTCGCCCGGCCGCGGGGAAGCGGAGGGAAAGCTTTTTTTCATCGAACCACTGCGCCGGGCGGGAGTGGTATATATTTTCGGCGGCGGCCATGTGGCCCAGGCGCTGGTACCGGTTCTGGCAGGGGTGGAATTCCGCTGCGTGGTGATGGAGGACCGGGCCGAGTTTGCAAAGGAGTCTTTGTTTCCGGATGCGGAACGGGTGGTTCTGGGGGACTTTTCCCGTATCTCCGAGTGGATTTCCGTGACCCCGGAGGACTATGTGGTGATTATGACCCGGGGCCATTCCTGGGATTATGAAATCCAGCGGCAGGTTCTTCGAACCCCCGCTGCTTACCAGGGCTGCATCGGCAGTCGGCAGAAGGTGGCGGCTATCCGGGAAAAACTCAAATCGGACGGATTTTCCCAAGAGGAAATCGCCCGGTTCCACAGCCCCATCGGCCTGAGCATCGGGGCGAAAACTCCCGCCGAGATCGCGATCAGCATCGCGGCCGAAATGATCCTTTGCCGGTCGGAGCGCGGGTAAATATTGTCCACCGAACAAATGCAAAGAGTAGCTTTTCAGGCACCTTATCTTTTTGACGTTCCGGCAATACTAATTGACGGAACGGGCAGAAAGATGATATAATACTGCGATTATCGTAATGAGCGGGAGAAGGACATGTGGAATTCCGAGAAATGGAAAGACTATGAGGTAATGGACTGCGGCGGCGGGGAAAAGCTGGAGCGGTGGGGGAACTATACCCTGGTGCGTCCCGATCCCCAGGCCATCTGGCGCAGCGAGGGCAAAAACCCCGGCTGGAAGCGATTCGACGCCCGGTATGTCCGCTCTGCCACCGGCGGCGGCTTTTGGGAGAAAAAAGAGGTGCCTGACCGCTGGACCGTCCGTTACGGATCCCTTACCTTTAATGTGAAACCTATGAATTTCAAACATACCGGCCTTTTCCCCGAGCAGGCCGCCAACTGGGATTTTGCCTCCGGCCTCATCAGGAAGTCAGGAAGGGAAGTCTCGGTTTTGAACCTCTTCGCTTATACCGGGGGGGCAACTGTGGCCTGCGCCGCCGCGGGCGCCTCGGTCTGCCACGTGGACGCGGCCAAGGGAATGGTTTCCTGGGCCAAAGAAAACGCCAAAAGCTCCGGACTGGAGACGAAACCCATCCGCTGGATCGTGGACGACTGCGCGAAATTCGTGGAGCGCGAGATTCGCCGGGGCAAACGCTACGACGCGGTTATCATGGACCCACCCTCTTACGGACGCGGCCCTTCGGGCGAGGTCTGGAAGCTGGAGGAGAACCTGTTCCCCTTTGTGGAGCTGGCGGCAAATATCCTGTCTGATCACCCGTTGTTTTTTATCATCAATTCTTATACCACCGGTCTGGCTCCGTCCGTACTCGCCTATCTGCTGGAAACGCTGGTGGCGAGACGCCACGGGGGCCATACCGAAAGCGGCGAGCTGGGCCTTCCTGTCACCGATTCGGGCCTCATCCTTCCGGCAGGCGCCGCGGGGCGCTGGAGCGCCTGAGG
Source organism: Bacillota bacterium (assembly GCA_023459875.1). Taxonomy (GTDB): domain Bacteria; phylum Bacillota; class Clostridia; order Oscillospirales; family Oscillospiraceae; genus JAEWRY01. The sequence continues at coordinate 13,708 of JAEWRY010000021.1, read as the reverse complement.
CTCTCCGATTCAATTGTTTAAGAGGTGCGCCATGAGCAGTACCATTGTGAAAACCGAAGGACTTACCTTTTCCTATTCAGGGTTCGACGGCAGTATACCGGGCGAAGCCGGCCCGGTGGTTCTGGACGGCGTGGACCTTGAAATAGAGGAAGGCTCCTTCGTCGCCATCCTGGGCCACAACGGCTCTGGAAAATCCACCCTTGCCAAGCACATGAACGCCATTCTTCTTCCCACGGGAGGAAAAGTCTGGGTGGACGGGGTGGATACCGCCGACGAAAGCCGTCTCCTCCAGGTCCGCAGCACCGTCGGCATGGTGTTTCAGAACCCGGACAACCAGATTGTGGCGAACGTGGTGGAAGAGGATGTGGCCTTCGCCCCGGAAAACCTGGGCGTTCCCCCGGGTGAAATCCGCTCCCGTGTGGACGAATCCCTCAAGATGGTGGGGATGTATGAGTTCCGGGAGCACGCCCCCCACCTGCTCTCCGGCGGACAGAAACAGCGCATCGCCATCGCGGGAGTCCTAGCCATGAAGCCCAGGTGCATCGTTCTGGACGAGCCCACCGCCATGCTTGACCCCAGAGGACGTGCGGAGGTGCTTCAGGCCGTCCGGAGCCTGAACAGGGAGCAGGGCGTTACGGTGGTGCTGATTACCCACCATATGGACGAAGCTGCAAAAGCTGACCGCCTTGTCGTCATGTCCCGGGGAAAGATTATCGCGGACGGGCCTCCCCGCCAGGTGTTTCAGGATGTGGAGGGGCTTAAGGCAGTGGGCCTCACGGTGCCCGAGACTGTTCAGCTTCTCTACGAACTGCGGCAGGAGGGCCTCGAGCTGCCGCTGGACGCCATTTCCGACGAGGAGTGCGCCCAGGCCCTGAGGCATTACCTGGAAGAGAAGGCATAACGAAAGGGCTTTTGACTTAAGCCCTCGTAAAATATCCATACCGGGCGTCATCCCTTAGGGGAGATGCACCTAACCATTAAGGACGGAGCTAATTTGGACGATATCATCAGGACGGAGAAACTGGGTCATACGTACAGCATGGGGACCCCCTTCGAGCGGGTTGCGCTCAGGGATGTTGACTTTACCGCCTACCGGGGCGAGTATCTGGGGGTCATCGGGCATACCGGTTCGGGAAAATCAACGCTCATCCAGCATTTGAACGGACTATTAAAGCCCACTTCGGGCAAGGTGCTGTTTGAAGGGGAGGACATCTGGTCCTCCAGGGAGCGCACCAGGGCCATCCGGTTTCAGGTGGGCCTTGTCTTTCAGTACCCCGAATATCAGCTCTTTGAGGAGACGGTCTATCAGGACATCGCCTTCGGACCCAAGAACATGAAGCTGGACGCCAAAGAGATCGACCGCCGGGTGCGCACCGCCGCGGAATTCGTAGGGCTGGGGGCGGACACTCTGGATAAATCCCCCTTTGTGCTCTCCGGCGGCCAGAAACGCCGGGTGGCCATCGCGGGCGTCATCGCCATGGAGCCCAAGGTGCTGGTGCTGGACGAGCCCACCGCCGGGCTGGACCCCGCCGCGGTAGAGAGCATTTTGCAGAATATCCACGATTACCACGTGGCAAAGAACGCCACCGTCATCCTCGTGAGCCACTCCATGGAGGAGGTGGCCCGCACGGTGGACCGGCTGGTGGTGGTTTCCGATGCCTCCATCCCTCTGGAGGGTACCCCCGAGCAGGTGTTTTCCCACGACGTGGAGCTTCGGAAAATGGGCCTTTCCGTGCCCCAGATCACAAGGGTTTTTCACCGGATGCGCGAGCTGGGCATGGACGTTGACCCCTCGGTTTACACCATTGAGCAGGCCAAGCGCGCCTTTCTGGCGGCGATAGAGCGAAAGGGGGCGGTGTAATGGCCCTCAGAGACATTACGCTGGGACAGTATTTTCCCGGCAACACCATTGTCCACCGGCTTGACCCCCGGGCCAAGCTGGTCTACACCGTACTTTATATCGTGGCCCTCTTCATGGCTAAGAGTCTCCTCACTTACGGCGTCCTCATCCTCATTCTGGCGCTCAACATTCTGCTCTCCAGGGTGAAGCTCAAAGCCATCCTGAACGGTCTTAAGCCGGTTTTCGCCGTGGTCGTCATCACCGCCCTTCTCAATATGATGTATACCCCCGGCGATCCCATCGCCCGGTTCTGGATTTTTAAAATCACGGTAGCGGGCCTCTGGGCGGCGCTTTATATGATTCTGCGCATCTTCATGCTCATTACCTGCACCTTCCTCCTCACCTACACCACTTCCCCCATCCTGCTCACCGACGGAATGGAGAAACTGCTCTCTCCCCTCAAGGCGCTCCATGTCCCCGTGCATGAGCTGTCCATGATGATGAGCATCGCCCTGCGGTTTATCCCCACCCTCATCGAGGAGACCGACAAGATCATGTCAGCCCAGAAGGCGAGAGGCGCCGATTTCGAGACCGGGAACCTCATTCAGAAGGCCAGGGCGCTGGTGCCCCTCCTGGTGCCGCTCTTCATCTCCGCCTTCCGCCGGGCCGACGAGCTGGCCATCGCCATGGAGTGCCGCTGCTACCACGGCGGCGAGGGGCGCACCCGCCTGCGGCAGTTAAAGTTCAGAGCCTCCGACATAGCGGCGCTGGCCGTCGCCTTTGCTTTCTGCGCGGGCGTCGGGGTTCTGGGACATTATGGATTATAATCTGATCTTCCGTTTAAAGGGAGCTTATGAGAAATATCGCCTTAAAACTAATGTATGTGGGCACCGCCTATCACGGCTGGCAGGTGCAGAAGAAGGAAATTACGGTGGCGGAGACTCTCGAGAAGGCTCTTGCCACCGTAGTCTGCCATCCGGTGAAGCTCACCGGAGCGGGGCGCACCGACGCGGGCGTTCACGCCGAGGTCTACGTGGCGAATTTCCACACCTCTTCAAACATTCCCTGCGACCGGCTGCCATTGGCGGTGAATACCCGTCTGCCAGATGATATCGTGGTGACCAAAGCCACCGAGGTGCCCGAAAACTGGAATGCCATTGCCGCCTGCGTTAAAAAAGAATATACTTACCGTATCTACAATTCCCACATCCGCAACGCTTTTTTTATCAACCGGGCCTGGTTCTACCCCAAACAGCTGGACGTCCAGGTGATGCAGAAGGCGGCGCAGTTTTTCGTGGGTACCCACGATTTCGCGGCCGTCCGGTCGGTGGGGACAAATACCAGGACCACGGTGCGAACCATCTACTATTTCGACGTTTCCCGTAGCGGCGATCTGATAGAGTATAGAGTATGCGCGGACGGTTTTCTGTATAATATGGTACGGGCGCTGGTCGGGACGCTGGTCTACGTCTCGGAGGGAAAGCTGGACTGCGGGGAGATCCCCGCCCTCCTGGAAGGCAAAAACCGCACCGAGGCGGGCCCCACCGCCCCCCCCGGAGGACTCTATATGACGAACCTCTGGTACCGCGAGGATGTCCTTTAACGTTCCAGGTGTTTGACTGAATTTTATCCGGTAACCGGCTAGCCGGACCGGATCCGTGTTTTGTTCCAGGGAAACGAGGTGCAAGATCCGTATGACGGAGGTGGAACCCAAACCGAAAAAAAAGAACTTGCTCATTCGCGTGCTGGCCTTTCTTGTCACCCTTGCTCTGGTTCTGGGGGCGGTGGCGCTGGTGGCCAACCGCGAAAAGCTCAATATCGACGCGCTTGCCCGTTGGATCAAATACCGGTCGCTTGTGAGGAGCGATACCGGACAGGTCCAGCCCTTTTCTTACGAGGGCAGGGAGGACGACCGCTTCGCCGATCTGAACGGAGACCTTCTCGTCTGCTCTTCGGTTGCCGCCCGGCTTTACTCGGCCGGCGGCGTCAAATACCTGGACCTTCCGGCAACCCTGGGCAAAGCCGCCGTCTCGGTGGGAGGCAAAACCGCCGCCGTTTACGATGTGGGCGGGTCCGAGCTGAGACTGATCTCCAAGCGGGCCGAGGCCTTTTCCCTCACGCTGGATAACGGGGGTACCCTGCTCTCCGCCAGACTTAACGAAAACGGCTATCTGGCGGTGACCAGCCGGGAGGACGGTTATAAGGGCGTCGCCACGGTTTACGACGACAAACATAAGAAAGTGCTTGCCCTGCGCCACTCAAGCTCCTACCTGATGGACGCGGTGGTTACCCGGAGCAACAAGGCTTTGGCCGCCGTTTCAATGGGCGAGAGCGACGGAGCCTTCCTCAGCACCCTCCTGCTATACGCTCTGGACGGCGGGGAGGAGCCCTACGCCTCCTGCCCCCTTGGAAACGACGTCATTCTCGGATTTAAGAGCGACAATGCGGGGCTGTGGTGCGCGGGGGATAAGAAACTCTACATAGTCTCGGACAGCGGCCAGGTCCAGGGGAGCTTTTCCTATGACGACCGCTGTCTCAGAGGCTGTGAGCTGGGAGGAGCGGACTTTGCCGCCCTGCTGCTGAGTAAATACCAGGTGGGCGTTTCCGCAGAACTTGCCACGGTGGGACCAGACGGCAAGCAAATCTCCTCCATACCCCTGAACGAACAGGTGCTTTCCATGAGCGCGGCCGGACGCTATGTCGCCGTGCTTACCGCCGACCGGCTGTATATTTATACAAAGAATTTGAAACCCTATGCCACGCTGGAGAACCCGCAGAACGCCGGCGCCGTCGTGCTCCGGGATGACGGAAGCGCCTTTTTGGTTGGAAGTGAAACCGCCCGGCTTTACCTGCCGGACTGATGGGATACGGGAGGTACATATCATGATGTCTTTTGTAACTCCGTACATGCTGGCCGACGCTGCCGTTGTGGTGATCCTGCTGTTCTTTGGGCTGCGGGGAAAAAAGAGGGGGCTCATCCTCACCCTGTGTTCCCTCGTAGGGGTCATTGTGGCGTTTATTGGCGCCGGGCTGGTAGCTGACGCGTTCGCTCCCAGGGTCGCGCAGATCATCGAGCCGAAAATCTCCCAGCTCATTGAAGACCGGCTGGAAAAAGCGCTCACAGGGGAGAAGTCCGAAACTGCCGGCGCAGTTTCCGGTAAGGCTTCGGCGGAGCTGGGCGAGGAGGAGAAGATACAGCTCAGCAAGTTTTCAGTGGACGACGTCCTGAACAGTCTGAAGAAATCGGGGCGGTTCCAGTCCCTTTTGGATAAGGTGGCCGAGGTGATCGAAAATGGGAAAAAGGACGCGGCCAAAAGCGGGGCGGCAACCGTGTCGGCCGGCGTCGCCGAAACGGTTGCCCACGCGCTGGTATTTGTTCTTTCTTTTGTGGTTATCCTGCTCTTATGGACTCTTTTAAGCCACGCGCTTGACCTGGTGGCAAAGCTGCCCGTGCTCCATTTTTTCAACAAGACCGGCGGCTTTGTCCTGGGGACGGCCAAAGGAGTGCTGGTGCTCTTCGTCGTCCTCCGGGCGGCTCAGTATCTGGGCGGTTTTATCCCCGAAGATATGGCTCAAAATACTGTTTTGCTCAAGTGGTTCCTGACCGCCGATCCCTTTGCCTTTTTCCCATAATATGTTTTAAGGATATTCATAACCAGTTCACAAACATATGATAATTTAAACTATATTTCGCATAAATAGAATACGCAGCAGCAAGATACCAGGAACAACACGGTCTCAAAAGGAGATGAACTTCGATGCAACCTACCCTTTGCAGCAGATGCCACAAGAATGTGGCAGTCATATTTATCACAAAAATCGAGGGCAATCAGACTAAAAACGAAGGTCTGTGCCTCAAATGTGCCAAGGAACTGAAAATTAAGCCGGTTACCGACATGATGGATAAAATGGGAATCACAAACGACGACCTGGACGGACTCACCAGCGAGATGATGTCCGCCTTCGGCGGCGCCGAAGGCATGGAGGGCCTGATGGCCCAGCCCGAGGATAAGGATTCCGACGAGGACGACGGCCGTACCGCCACCTTTCCGTTCTTAAACCGGCTTTTCAGCGGAATTCCCCAGGAAGGCATGCCCGGAGATATCCCGTCCCACTCCACCCGGGAGGACAAACCGGGCGGCGCGGGCGGTAAAACCGATCCCCGCCAGCCAAAACGCAAATTTCTTGAAAATTATTGCATCTCCCTTACACAGAAGGCGGCCCAGGGTAAGCTTGACCGGATGGTCGGGCGTACCCAGGAGCTGGAACGGGTAGTGCAGATTTTAAACCGCCGCCAGAAGAACAACCCCTGTCTCATCGGCGAGCCCGGCGTCGGCAAGACCGCCATCGCCGAGGGCCTTGCCATGAAGATTGTGGAGGGCAAGGTTCCCTACAAGCTGAAGGACAAGGAGGTTTATCTGCTGGACCTCACCTCACTCGTGGCCGGCACCCAGTTCCGGGGCCAGTTCGAGAGCCGCATGAAGGGCCTCATTGAGGAAATCAAGAAGCTGGGCAATATTATTCTCGTGATCGACGAGGTACACAACCTGGTGGGCGCGGGAGACGCCGAAGGCTCCATGAACGCCGCCAATATTTTAAAGCCCTCCCTGTCCCGGGGAGAGATTCAGGTGATCGGAGCGACCACCTTCGCCGAGTACAGAAAATATCTGGAAAAGGACTCCGCCTTGGAGCGCCGCTTTCAGCCGGTGATCGTGAACGAGCCGTCCCTGGAGGAATCGGTGGAGATCATCCGCGGCGTCGCCCCGTACTACGAGCAGTACCACAAAGTAAAAATCAGCCCCGAGATCGCAAGGCTCGCCGTCACCATGAGCGAGCGGTATATCACCGACCGCTACCTGCCCGACAAGGCCATCGACCTCATCGACGAGGCCTGTTCGGACGTTAACCTGAAAAACAAATCTCTTGCCCGCAAGGCCGAGCTGGAAAAGGAACTAGCGGACCTCGCGAGGGAGCGGGAGGTCATGGTGGCCGACGGCAGCGACAAGGCCTATGAGCGCCTGGCCGCCCTGAAGAGCAGCGAGCTGCGATTGCAGGGGGAACTGGGCAGGCTGGACAGCGAGGAAGCCCCTCCCCTTACGGTAGAGAACCTGGCCAGGGTCATCGAGCTGTGGACCAAGATTCCCGCAAGCCAGATCAAGGAGCAGGAATACGAGAGGCTCGCCAATCTGGAAGAGCGCCTAAAGACACACATCATCGGGCAGGACGCGGCGGTCGCCGCCGTTGCCGCGGCGGTCCGCCGGGGCAGGGTGGGCATTGCCTCCAAGCGCAAGCCCGTGTCCTTCATCTTCGTGGGTTCCACCGGCGTCGGCAAGACCGAGCTGGTCAAGCGCCTGGCCCAGGACCTCTTTAATACCCCCGAGGCTCTCATCAGGCTCGACATGTCGGAATTTATGGAGAAGCATTCGGTTTCCCGCATCATCGGCTCCCCCCCGGGCTACGTGGGCTACGACGAGGCTGGCCAGCTTACCGAGAAGATCCGGAGAAAGCCGTACTCGGTGGTGCTCTTTGACGAAATTGAGAAGGCCCACCCTGACGTTCTGAACGTGCTCCTTCAGGTCCTGGACGACGGACATATCACCGACGCCCAAGGCAGGACGGTGAACTTCGAAAACACCGTGGTGGTGATGACCTCCAACGCCGGAAGCGACAGCAAGGTGGGAATGGTGGGCTTCGGCCGGACGGTTAACGAGCAGAGCAGGGAACGGGCCATGAAGGCCCTGCAGAGCTTCCTGCGGCCCGAATTCATCAACAGGGTGGACGAGGTGGTCTGCTTCAACCAGCTCACCGAGGAGGACTTCGGCAGGATCGCGACCATCATGCTAAACGAGCTGAAGGATACCCTGAACGAAAAGGGAATCGCTCTCACCTGGGACGATTCAGCCTTGGGCTATCTGGTGAAGAAATCCTATTCCGCAACCTATGGCGCCCGCAATCTGCGGCGGCTGATCCAGAAGGAGATGGAAGACCCCATCGCCACCAAGATCATCGAGAGCTATATGACTCCCGTGACAAGGATGAAGGCGGTCTCCGACGGAGAAAAACTCGAAATTCTGGCGCTGTAACAAGAATCACAGCCCGTCAAGCCCGTAAGCGGCTTGGCGGGCTTTTTTATGCCCTCGGCAAGGAAAGCTTCTTGAAAGAAGTTTCCTCGTCGGGTATAATAAGATCATCACAGATGATTTGGAGCTGAACCATGTATATTGTAATCACGGGAGCCGGAAAGGTCGGCGGAAGGCTGTGCGGCGATCTGGTCAGGGAAAACCACGATATCATCGTCATTGAAAAGGACGAAGATCGTCTGGAGCAGTTTATCAATACGTATGACATCAGCGGCGTGTCCGGCAACGGAGCTGCCTACGCCGTCCAGCTGGAAGCGGGCGTGGACAGGTGCGACGTTTTTATCGCCGTCACTTCAAACGACGAGACGAACATCATCGCGGCCATTACCGCCAGAAAGCTGGGCGCGAAATATACCATCGCCCGCGTGCGCAACCCGGAGTATTCCGGCCAGGTGGACTTTCTGCGGGAGAGTCTGGGGATTACCCTCATGATAAATCCCGAGCTGGAGGCGGCCAGGGCCGTCACGCAGATGCTGCGGTTCCCCGCCGCGCTCAATGTGGAACCCTTCCGGCACGGCCGGGTTAACATGGTTGAGCTGGCGCTGCGTACCGACGCTCCCATGGTGGGTCTCAAGCTGAGGGACCATAACGGCCGGTTCGGCAACGTCATTATCTGCATTGTCGTGCGGGGAGAGCAGGTGCTAATCCCCGACGGGGAGACCTGCCTGAGAGCGGGCGACCACGTGATGGTGACCGGCAGCACGGCGGACGTGTTGGAATTCTGCAATAAAAGCCAGAAAGGTCCCGCGAGGCTGGAGTCGGCGCTTATCATCGGCGGGGGGAGGGTGACCAATTATCTGGTGCCCGAGCTTTTGAAGATGCATATGCGCGTCAAGGTCATCGAGCGCGACCCCGTTACCGCGGACGAGCTGGCGATTAAATTTCCCCGGGCGGAAATCGTCTCCGGCGACGGCACAAAGCAGGCCTTTTTAAAGGAAGAGCACGCCGCGGATTACGATTCGGTGATCGCCCTTACCGGAATCGACGAGGAGAACATCCTGCTCTCCCTCTTTGCCCAGCGCTCGGGAATTAAAAAGACGGTCACGAAGGTGAACCGCACCGACCTTTTAAAGCTGCTGGAAAACGTGGGAGAGCAGGCGATCATCACGCCCCAGTGCCTCATATCCGATTCTATCGTCCGCTTCGTCCGCTCAACGGAAAATTCCCAGGGCTCCAATATCGACGCCTTCTACCGGCTGGCGGACGGCAGCGTGGAGGTTTTGCAGTTTAAAGTCAAAGAGTCCAGCCGCGCGGCAAAAGCCACCCTCGCCCAGCTGCCCACGAAGTCGGGAGTTCTGGTCATCTGCATCATCCGGGAAGACAACATCATCTATCCCGGCGGTTCCGACCGCATCCTGCCAGGCGACGACGTCATCGTGGCCACCACGCGCAAGGGCTTTCAGGATCTGGACGACATCCTGGCGGAAACACGGAGTCAGGCATGAATTATAAAATGGTCGGCTATGTCATCGGCCGGATTTTGTGCGTTGTGGCGCTGCTCATGGCCCCATCCCTTGTCATAGCGCTTCTCTATCAGGAGGGCTGGCAGGGCCTGTGGCCGTTCCTGATGAGCATGGGCATCACCGGAAGCGCCGGCTTGCTGCTCCTCTTGAAACGCCCCTCCAATACCGAGTTTTATGCCCGGGAGGGCTTTGTCATCGTGGCGCTTTCCTGGTTCGCGCTGTCCTTTTTCGGAAGCCTGCCCTTTCTACTCAGCGGCACCATTCTAAATCCCATCGACGCTTTCTTTGAAACGGCCAGCGGATTTACCACAACGGGTTCCAGCCTCATTACCGATATTGAGTCCGTCCGTCATTCGGTCATGTGGTGGCGCAGCTTCACGCATCTCATCGGCGGCATGGGCGTTCTGGTTTTCGCCATGGCGGTAATGCCGAAAATTGAATCCGACGACGTGTATATCATGCGGGCGGAGGTTCCCGGCCCCATCTTCGGAAAAGTCAGGGCCAAGCTGGGCAGTTCCGCCCGCATCCTGTACATTATCTATCTGGCTATGACCGCCGTTCTGGTAGTGTTGCTGGTCCTCGGCGGCATGCCCGTGTTCGACAGTTTCCTGCACGCCTTTGGCGCGGCGGGCACCGGCGGTTTCGGCATCAAGGCCAATTCGGTGGCTTACTATAACAGCGCCTATATCGACTACGTGCTGGCAACCGCCATGATCCTTTTCGGCGTCAACTTCAATCTGTACTACGCGCTGCTCTTCCACAGCGTGAAGGATTTCTTCAAGAGTGAGGAACTCCACTGGTACGTTGGCATCATTCTCGCCGCCGTCGCCCTCATCTGTTTTAACGTCAGCCGGCAGTACGATTCTTTTGCGCTTATGATCCGCGACGTTTATTTCTCCGTGTCGTCGGTAATCACCACCACCGGCTTTACTACGGTCAATTTCGATACCTGGCCGATGTTCAGCCGTCTGATCCTTTTGATCCTGATGTTTATCGGCGCCATGGCCGGCTCCACGGCCGGCGGTCTTAAAATAAGCCGCGTGGCCATTTATGTCAAGGCCACCGTTCAGGAAATCCGGCGCAATGTCTGCCCCAACCGCAGGCTTCCGGTCACCTTTGAAGGCAAACCCCTGAGCAATAACCTGATCCGCCAGGTCAGCTTTTATCTGACCACCTACGTTATCATCTTCTGGATCCTGGTTCTGATCACTTCCACCTCTTCTCCGACCTTTATCACGGCGTTCAGCGCCGTTGCCGCCACTTTCAACAATATCGGCCCCGGTCTGGATATGGTAGGCCCGGCCGGCAATTACGAAGGACTCAGCAATTTAACCACCTTTGCGCTGAGCATCGGCATGATTATGGGGCGGCTTGAGCTGTTCCCCGTTCTGGTGCTGTTCACCCCCAGAACCTGGCGGCGCGGTTAACCGGCGAAAAGAAATCCCCCGAGTCACCTCGGGGGATTTCTTTTATGTAGATTAGTAATAGAAGTTGTGGTCGCCGATGGTCGCACATAGGGTGCGGTTGCGGGAAGCCCAGCAGCTTTTGCCCACGCCGTTGAAATAAAGGCTGCCCTCCGCTTCCCTGGCGCCGTCCAGACAGAGCTTAGCGGCAATCACGCTGGACTCGTTGGGTTCTCTATTAATAGAGCCGTTGCCGGCGGGAGAGAACTGATAGACACCGTAGTTGCAGTCGAAAATCACGTCATAAATGGTGTTGGGGTAACGGGGGCTTGCCACTCGGTTGAGAATGACGGTGCCGACAGCCACCTTGCCTGCCATGGGCTGATTTCCGCCTTCCGCGTTAATGATGTGGGAAAGCCAGTACACCGCGTCAGGAGGATAGAAGGCGTCGCCGGGCGCAAGAGGACCGGACCCCGTGGTGATGTTGATGTTGCCGGTGAAGGCGTCCCAGGCTGCCGTCGCGCCGAAGGCAAACGCTATTGTGCGGATGGGAGCCACCGTACTGCCGTTTGACACCTGTATCCCGTCCGGAACATAGAGATACCGGCCGTTCATCATCAGGTAGCACTCCCCGGGCTTTGCCGTGAGAATGACGCCGGTGCCAGTGCCTTCGGCCCGGTCATTGACCCAGTTCACCTGAACATCAGGCTGAAGCGCTTTTACCATGGTGCTGATGGAAAGATATGTAGTCTGATCGACGATACAGGCGTCCGCAAGAGAAGAAATAAAAGTCCCATTCACATAGACAGCCGGACCCTGAATTACGGGAGAGGGCTCCACAGCCATTTCGCCGTACTGCGCTGTTTCCGGTTCCGCAGCGGGCTCTTCCGAGGGTTTCGCCTGTTCGGAGGGTTCCTGCGTATCCTCCTGGGCGGAGACCGCGCATTGTTCCTCTGACGGAGATGCGTCCACAGTCAGCGCCTGTCCGCTCAATGCAAAGATAAGAAAAGCGCAAAGCAAGATTCGTAACAGTTGCTTTTTCAAAAGCACACCCTCCTGTTTCTGCTTTTTCACTAGTTGTTACTGTATTGTAACCTATTTGCTCCTAAAAAGCAAGAGTGACTTTTTGTCGGAAGCGGTCGGTGTTACTTACTGCGTGCCGAATAAAGCCACAGGGCCATAAAATCCGAGGATTTTATGGCCCTGTGGCTTTATTTTCGCGGCAGGTTTTTAGACATTTATCTAAAAGTTCTGTTCCTTATGGATGGGAAGCGTCTGCCTCCCATCCATAAATGTAATGCATGAATAACGGCTCTCAGCCGATCATAAGCAGTTCACGCAGCTATCCGGAGGGCCTTACTTATAGAAGACATGTTTGCCGATGGTGGCGACGTAGGTGCAGTTATCGGCGAACCAGGTGCTGTTGGACTTGGAGGGATTATAAAAATAGAGGCTTTCGGAGGCCACCCGCGCGCCCTCCAGGCAGAGCTTGGCGGCGATCATACTCTCCTCGGTGGGAGCCCAGTAGATGGTGCCGTTTCTTACGGGTTCAAACTGTCCGCCGTAGCTTGAGTCAAAGATGACGTCGTAGATCGTATCGGGGAACTCACTGCTGGCGACGCGGTTGAGCACCACGGTGCCCACCGCGATTTTCCCGCTGAGCGGCTCGCCGACGCCCTCGGCTTCAATGATATGGGAAAGCCAATAGACGGAATCGCTGTTATACACGGGATCGCTGGCGCTTAAGGGGGATGAGCCGGAGGTAACGCTCACTCCGCTGGCAGCGTCCCATGTTACGGTGGCGCCCAGCGCTTTTGCCAGTACCCGCACAGGCACCATGATAACGTCGTTCAGGACCTTAACGCCGTCAGGGATATAGAGATAGTGCCCGTTGCAGATAAGCCAGTATTCCCCGGGGCTGACGGTCAGAGTGAAGCCACTGCCTTCCGCCGCCGCCTGTTTGTTATCCCAAGAGACCGAGGCGGAAGGATCTATGTACCCGACCATCTGCCGGAGAGAAACGTAGGTGGTGCTGTCGATCACCTTGTTCTCGATGGAAATGGCCTGCCCATCCACTGTGAGCTGGATGCCCAGCGCCTGAGGCGCAGCAGAGGCGATGAGCAGAAGCGCAAGTCCCAGCGCGGCAATTCTTCGTTTCATTCGATCAAATCCTTCCATACAGTGTAACCAAATTGTAACTTTTATTACCGCTCAGAACAAGCCCAAAATATTTCCAGCAAGGTTTGTTTTTGCGGGGAAAATAAAACATTACCCCTTGACGGACGAAAAAAAACTGGTATAATAGCAATGTTGCATTTGGCGGATAAAAAATGCATAAAGCCGCGGAAGACGGCAAGCATAGAAAAATTGCTGAATACAACCCAACCAAATAGTTATTATGGAGAAGTCGCCTAGCTTGGTCGAGGGCGCACGATTGGAAATCGTGTAGGCGTCAAAAGCGCCTCGAGGGTTCGAATCCCTCCTTCTCCGCCACAATTAGTCTGAAAAGTCCGGTTTTACCGGGCTTTTCAGCGTTTTTATACCCGTTATTCAGCGATCGGATTGCGAAATAGCGGAGGACAGGGATATTCTACCCCTGTATCGCGGCCACCAGCGCCTTCGTTCCCACCATATTGATCGCCCGCTTCAAATTATACGCAAGGAAGCTCAGCCCCAGCTCCGCTGCGGCTTTTTCTTTGCCCTTGCATAGCAGATAATGCGCCCCATCATACCACTTCACCGTTCCGAACGGATGCTCCGACAGGCACATGCGCTCGTGGATTTTGTCCGGAGCATCTTTTATCCGGAGGATAACTTGCTGCGATTTCGCGTAATCCATCCGGTCTAATGTGTGGTTGTACG
>JAEWRY010000020.1 GCA_023459875.1 Bacillota bacterium | reverse complement strand
TTTCCGCTTCAATACGCCGGAGGACCAGTGCCGTTTGGTATGCGGCCGGCGGCGGGGAGTGCCGGCGGCCGGCCGCAAAATTGCGAAATATTTCTATACATTCGTCTGATTTTATATTACAATATCTGTGTGATAGAACTGAATATACACGTTTGCAGAGTTATGGAACCGGGTGAAAATCCCGGACGGGCCGGCCACTGTAATAGCGGAGCGCTTTTCAATAGGTCATTGGTTTAAACGCCGAGAAGACGAAAAGCCGCGAGGATGCTTAAGTCAGGATACTTGCTCTGCGAAATAAGCTTCTTGGATGGGGCGTTTTGTGTTGCATAAATATCCGCCAAAACACTTCGTTTGTTTTGCGCGGATTTTTGTTTTGCTCTCCGGCAAGGCTTTGTGATATTCAGGCGAAAGGAGAAGAACATGAAAAAAACCTTCAGTAAATGGGTATCGCTCACGCTTGTTTTCCTCTTTGTGCTCAGCCTTCTGCCGGAGGGAGCGACGGCTCTTGACCGGACGGTGACGGTTAGGATCATCGGGGAAGACAGCGTGGTCCTCTGCGCCTCGGTGGACGTGGAGAGCGTCGGGGACTATACCGAAAGCGGCGCTTCGGCGGAGAAAAACGCCCTGGACGCCGTCATTCAGGCCGCCCTTCACGGCGGGTTCGGCGCGGAGAGCTATAAAATTACGTATTCCGCCTCCTTCGGCAGCTACTCCATCCAGGCGCTCGCGGGGCTCGTCCCCACGGGGTACGATTACCTGGGGACCCTCGCCTCGGATTCCTCGGGAAAGCTGGACGCCGGGCCGCTCAGCGCCCATCCCCTTGCCGCCGGGGACACCTACACGGTCTATTACGTAAAGGGTTCCGCCGGGTCCGTATATCAAACCTACGCCTCGTTTTCGGCCGAAGACGTATCCGGCGCGGCGGGGAGCGTCATTCCTCTGGAGGCTGCGACTGTGGGATATGACGAGAGCTACAACGCCTGTGCCTCGGGCCTTACCGGCGCGGTCATTTATGCCTCGGGAGGCTCGTTAACCGCCGCCCCTGTGGCCGTGACGGACGGCGGCGGGAGGGCGTATCTGGTGTTCGCGCAGGCCGGGGACTATACCCTCTCCCTTTCCTCCAGCTATACCTTTACCCGCTGCGCCGTGCACGTGACCGGCGGGGACGCGACGCTGTATGACACGCTCGTCCGGGTGACGGACGGGACAGGCGGAATCGGGGGGGCCTCCCTCACTCTTACCGACAGCTCAGGACATAACCATTCTCCGTACGAAATCGGTGCTGACGGGCTTTATACTTACCGCCTGACTGCCGGGACCTATGCCTACCGCGCCTGTGCCGACGAATTCGTTCCGGCGGAAGGCTCTTTTACGGTGAGCTTCGAAGGGGAACGGGAGATAGCCCTTGCCCCCATGAGCGGATTCGCCGTTACCGTCTCGCCGGGGAATCCGGGGGAGGAGACCGTGACGGTTAAAAACAGCGCGGGTGCTGTAAAGCCGCCGGTTTCCATTTACGGCGGAGCGTATCTTTACGATCTTGTAGACGGGGGCTATACCTATACCGTGAACAGAAGCGGTTACCACAGCTTTTTCGGCTCCTTCACCGTGAGTGGGGCGGAGTTGACCATCGCCTCCGCCGCCCTCGCAGACGAGGCGGCGGAGGGGGCCCAGTGGCCCGCGTTTCGCGATTTTGCCGACAATACCGCCTCAGGGTCCTATGAGACAACCCAGGGTTCCTGGCAGGCGGCGGAGGCCTGGGCGACCTCCCTCGGCGCGCTGGGCACCTGGGGCACCCTCTCGGTTTCCAACCTGGTGCTCTACGACGGCTATCTCTACGCCGCCACCGAGCACGGTCTTTCCAAGCTGGAGAGCGGCACCGGGAAGCTCCTCGTCACCGTGCCCCTCGCCGAGGATGCGGGCTATGTCACCCAGATCGCTTACGGGGACGGAAAAATATTTGTGACCACCTCCTCGGGTATCGACGCCTTCGACCCGCTCACTATGGAGCTTTTGTGGTCGGCGCCCATTTCCGCTTACGGAGATTATATGGCCGCCACCCCCATCCTCTACGACGGCGACCATACCATTTACGTGGGCGACTTCGGCGACGGAAATTATACCCTGGGAACTTACGGAGGCTACTGCGCCACCGACACCGCGTCGGGGACAGAAAAATGGATTTTCTACGGCGGCGAGACCGACGCCAGATACTGGGCGGGTGGGGTAATCGCCGGGGACTATCTGGTTTTTGGCAGCGACAGCGGCACTCTCACCTCGGTCCGGACCGGCACCGGGGACATTTCCTACGGCTGCCTCACCGCGGTTGCGGATACCCTTTCCGTAACCGGAAAGATTCGCTCCTCCGTCGCCTGGGAGGGCGGTTATCTCTACTTCACCACCAGCGGCGGCTTTCTCTATAAGGTCGCCGTCGACAGTGAAACGGGAGCGTTAACGGTCGTAAACTGCCGGCAGTTTGCCCCGTCGAGCACCGGTACGCCTGCGGTTTATGGCTCCAGAATTTATGTGGGGGCGAGCGACGGGGTCTATGTTCTTGACGCGGACGATCTGTCGCAGATTTTTTATGAAGCGACCGACGGGGCTGTGCAGTCCTCGGCGCTTCTCTCAACGGCGTATGAAGCAGTGGTATACGCCTACTTCGCCGTCAATTCCCCGAGAGGGGAAATCATCGTACTCTCGGACGACGGCGCGGCTGTATCCTGCGATACGCTCTGCACCCCCTCGTTGGCTCAATACAGCGGCGCGAGCCTCATCGCGGATGACTCCGGTACGCTCTATTACGCCAACGATTCCGGATACGTTTTCGCTATCGCGAACACCGGCGAAACAAAGGCGCTCAAAGCAAGGGTAACCGTGAGCGTCTCCCCCTCCTCGGCCTTTGATTCCGCCACCTATGCCACGAGCTACCCTTCCGTGACGGTGAAGGACGAAAGCGGCGAAACGATGAAGACCGCTTCCTCCGGCGTTTATTACCTTGCCGCCGGAAGCTACAGCTATAAGGCGAGTCTTTCGGGCTATAAAACCGCCACCGGAAGCTTCACCGTTTCCGCGGCCGATCTTGCCGCCGGGGCAAAGACCGTTTCGGTGGCGCTGTCCTCTTCCTCCGGCTCCACTTCCGGAAAGCTAACGGCTAGCGTCACCGTGAAGGGAGAAAATGGCGCGGTGTGGGTGGACGAAGCTTCCATTAGCCTGTCGGAAGACGCAACTGCGTGGGACGCTGTGAAAAAGACGCTGACGGTAAATTCCATCAGCTTTCAGGCGGAAAGTTCCTCCCTAGGCGTTTATATTACCAGTGTAAACGGCCTTGCCGAGTTCGACAGAGGAACCAATTCCGGCTGGAAGTATTCGGTCAACGGTAAGGTCCCGGGCGTCAGCATCGGCAGCTACCCGCTCTCCGACGGGGATGAAGTCGTTTTATATTACATCTCCGATTACACGGCGGAGGGCGGCGTTGCTTCCCCCACGGCAGCTGCCACGGAAACCAAACTTACCTCCGCGCTGGGTGCGGGCACCGGCCTGGCTGAGGCAACCCTCTCGGGAAAGAGCCTTACGGCGTTTCTCAGCGGTCTTGAAGAAACAGACGATGAGGCCGGTTGCGAGGCTCTGGTGTCGGTTTCACTGCCGGACGGAGCGGAAGGTTGGAGTCTCTGCCTGCCCAAAGCAGCCGTAGACGCGCTCGCCAGGACGGAAAAGACCTCC
The DNA here is from genome assembly GCA_023459875.1 of Bacillota bacterium. Lineage (GTDB taxonomy): Bacteria > Bacillota > Clostridia > Oscillospirales > Oscillospiraceae > JAEWRY01. The sequence continues at coordinate 144,402 of JAEWRY010000020.1, read as the reverse complement.
CTCCGGATCGAAACCGCGCTACTGGGTCTGACGCTGGACCCGGAAACACTTGATGAGATCGGCACCTTGGCGGACTCGGACGGGATTACAATATGCGTTTCGGAGCAGGCTTCCTCCCTGCTCGGTGGTCAGGCTGGAGAGCTCGTCGGCGGCAGACCGGTCTATCGGCTGGGCATTTTCTCTGGAGAGAACGAGCTTGCGCAGCCTCTGAGCGGAAAAATAACAATTCAAATCCCCTACACGCCCGGGCAGGGCGAGGACCAAAACGCCCTGGCTGCATACCGCGTAGAGTCCTCCGGCGCGGCCGAGGCAGTGAGAGGAGGCTACCGGTCGGAGACGAAAACGGTGGATTTTACCGTCTCCCGTTTTTCGACCTATGCCGTGGGGTATCATAAGGTGACCTTTTCCGACGTGATGGACGGCGCGTGGTACGCCGGCGCCGTCACCTTCTGCGCCGCCCGGGGGATCACGGGCGGGACGGGGAGCGGCGCGTTCCGCCCCGACGGGGCCCTGACCCGCGGCGAGTGCCTGGTCATGGTGCTGCGCGCCTATGGAATCGGGCCTCTGGATCATCCAACCGATAACTTTGAAGACGCCGGGGACGCATATTACACGAATTACCTGGCCGCGGCAAAAAAGCTGGGGATTTCCTCCGGAGCCGGAAACAACGCCTTCTTACCGGACAGGGAGATTACGCGGCAGGAAATGCTGACCCTGCTCTACCGGGCGCTGGACGTTCTCGGCGAGCTGCCGGCGGTGAACGCCGGAGAAGCTTTGGATTTTGCCGACGCCGGTGAGATATCCGACTACGCGAAAACTGCCGTGGAAGCCTTCGCGCGAAGCGGTATCGTGGAGGGAAGCGGCGGCAGGCTGTACCCGTCGGAGCGCGCCACCCGCGCACAAATGGCGCAGATCCTCTGCCGTCTGCTGTCGGTCTGAATCGCGGTACTTGACGTCTTAAGGCTAAGCAACCTCGCTTACGGTTGTGGAGAAAGGATGGATTAAAATGCACTTATTGCGCAGAAAATCGCTTGCCGCGCTGCTCGCCTGCTGTCTGCTGCTGTGCCCCTTCCCCATTTCAGCGCAGGCGACGCAGACGGCCGGGTCGGTGCAGGCTGCCGCCGCCGAGACGGGAGCGTATCTCCTAAAAACGGTGCCTGAGCCTACCTTCGGTACCGTGGGCGGGGAGTGGGCGGTCGTCGCTCTGGCCCGGTCGGGCTGTGCGGCGCCGCAAAGCTGGTTCGACGCCTACTATAATAACCTGGTGTCGTATCTCCGGCAGAACGGCGGGGTTCTGAGCGAGAGAAAGTACACCGAATACTCCCGTGTCATTCTCGCCCTCACCGCCATTGGAAGGGACCCCCGAAATGTGGCCGGCTACGACCTCACCGAGCGTCTGGGCGACAATGACGGCGTGATACGCCAGGGGGTGAACGGCGCGGTGTTCGCGCTGCTTGCCCTGGACTCGGGTGCATATGAAATTCCAACCTGTTCGGGCGCGGCGGTACAGACCACCCGCCAGCTGCTCCTGACAAAAATCCTCTCCCGGCAACTTCCGGACGGCGGCTTTTCCCTGGGCGGAGAGACAGCCGACCCGGATGTAACGGCTATGGCCCTGCAGGCCCTCGCGCCGTATAAAGAAGAGAACAGCGTTCAGACCGCGGTCGAGAAAGCCATAAAGGCGCTCTCGGCCATGCAGCAGGTCGACGGGGGCTATGTGGGCTTTGAGACCACCAGCCTGGAGAGTGCCGTCCAGGTGGTCGTGGCACTGACCGCCCTGGGAATCGACCCCGGTGCGGACAGCAGGTTTATGAAGAACGGCAGCTCGGTTGTGGAGAACCTGATGACTTACTATGTGCCCGGCGGCGGCTTTGAGCACACCCCCGGGGACAATGTGCCCGACCCCATGGCCACAGAGCAGGGCATGTACGGGCTGGCCGCGTACCTGCGCTTTTCAGGCGGGAAAAACGCCCTGTACAACATGGCGGACGCCACGGCGCTGACCTCGGGACAAACCGGCGGCGGGGCGGGGCTTGCGGGGAAAAGTCCCGATGTGACGCCGCCGATGGTACTTTACCCCGGAAAGACCTTTGACGATATGGCTGCCATCCCCGAGAAAAGTGCCATTGAAGCCCTGGCCAGCCTGGGAATTCTCAGCGGGACAGGGGGGACGCTCTTCGAGCCCGAGCGCACCATGACGAGAGCGGAATTCGCCGTGCTCACCGTGCGGGCGCTGAGCCTTGCCCCGGCATCCGGCGCGGGGTTTGAAGACGTACCCGAAAATAGCTGGTACGCCCCATACGTGGGTACCGCCAGCTCCTATGGAATCGTGACCGGCACTTCGAAGGCTGAATTTTTTCCCTTGGGCACCATCACCCGGGAACAGGCGGCGGTGATGACGGCGCGCGCGGCGAAGCTCTGCGGGATGGATACCACCCTCACCGAGACAGAAATACGGGATATGCTGGCGCAGTTTTCCGATTACCCCGCCTGTTCCTCCTGGGCCAGGGAGTCCCTCGCCTTCTGCTATGGCGGAGGTATCCTCTCCCAGACCGTTCTGAGTATCAAGCCCCAGGAGTCCCTCACCCGGGCGGAGATCGCCGGAATGATTTACGCAATGCTGCTCCGGGCGGAGCTTCTGCCGTCCGAATAGGAAAGGGGCGCTCTGATGAAGATAACGAAAAATAAAGCCATTGCCGCCGCGGTCATCCTCTCCGTTCTGGCGGTGGCCTGGTTTTACGGCGGAGATTACGCCGCGAAAGGAGCCGCCCCGCAGGGAGCGGGAGCGGCGCAAACGGCAACGCTCCCGGCGGAGCAGAGCGGACAGACGGATATGGCGGAGGAGACTCCAACGGGTTCGGGGGAAGAACTCCCAAAAGAAGAGACGCCGTCACAGCCCGCCGCCGCCCCGGCCAGTTCCGGGACAGACACCCCAAAAGCCTCGGAAGCGTCCCCAACTCCGGGGGCCTACCTTACCGACCCGGTTCCCTCCGGCAAGCCCCAGCCGGTGGAGCCGGAGAGCGCGGAGGTCACCGAAACGGCATATACCTGCACCCTTCAGGTGACGTGCAAGACCATCCTGGATAACAAAACCAGCTTCGACCAGGACAAGCTGGAGGTGCTGCCGTCGGGCGGCGTTCTTTTCCCCGAAACCGAGGTCGCGTTTTACGAGGGGGAATCGGTTTTTAACGTCCTGCAGCGGGAGATGAAAAAAGCGGGAATTCATATGGAGTTCGAGGCGACCCCCATCTACAATTCCCGCTACATCGAGGGCATCGGAAACATCTATGAATACGACTGCGGCGAGCTCTCCGGCTGGATGTACCGAATAAACGGATGGTTCCCCAATTACGGCTGCAGCCGCTACCAGCTGAAGGACGGCGACCAGGTGGAGTGGGTGTACACCTGCGACTACGGTCGGGACGTGGGCGGCGATTACGCCGCGAATTCGGGGGGCAAAGAATGAAAGACGCCTTTTCCTCCTTTCACCCGGCGGTCAATTTCGTCTGGTTTGCCCTTGTCATCTTCTTTTCCATGTTTTTTCTGCACCCTGTCTTTCTTACTGTCTCTCTTGTCTGCTCCTTTTGCTACTCGGTGAGACTGGGCGGCGGAAAAGCCATGAGGTTTAACCTCCTTTATATGCTCCCCATGCTTCTCGTCATGGCGGCGCTAAACCCGGCCTTCAACCACGCGGGGGTGACCGTTTTGTTTTACCTGAAAAACGGGAACCCGGTGACGCTGGAGTCGGTGCTCTTCGGATTGGCTTCGGCCGTCATGTTCGTCTCGGTGATCGTGTGGTTTTCCTGCTATCACGCGGTGATGACCTCGGACAAATTCATTTACCTTTTCGGCAGAGTGATCCCCTCGCTTTCCCTTGTCCTTTCCATGGTTTTGCGTCTTGTTCCCCGGTATAAGGCGCAGATCAGGGTGATTTCCGGCGCGCAGAAGGGAATCGGACGGGATGTGACAAGCGGAAGCATGATGGAGCGGGCCAAAAACGGCATGAGGATTCTCTCCATCATGACCACGTGGGCCCTCGAAAACGCCATTGAAACTGCCGACTCCATGAAGTCGAGGGGTTACGGCCTCAAGGGACGCACCAGCTTTTCCCTCTTCCGGTTTGAAGGCAGGGACGCCGCGGCGCTCGCCGTGCTGCTTTGCCTCGGCGGGTTTCTTCTCATCGGTGCGGCAGTGGGACAGACCGCCATGCGCTTTTTCCCATCCGTGAGGCTGCCCGTCGTGACGGCGCTCAGCTTCTTTCTGTACGCCGCCTATCTGGGATTGTGCCTGATGCCGGTGATCATCGATGCCGCGGAGGAATTAAAATGGAACTCTTTGAGATCAAAAATCTGAGCTTTACTTATCCGCTGGCCGGGAAACGGGCGCTGGACGGGGTGTCCCTCACCATAAGGAACGGGGAATTCATCACCATCTGCGGCAGGTCGGGCTGCGGGAAGAGTACTCTCCTGCGGCACCTTAAAACCGTGCTGACGCCCCACGGTTTGCGCGGCGGCGAAATATGCTTCAGGGGCGCTCCTTTGGAAGAGGCTGGTCAGCGCGCGCAGGCCTCGGAGATCGGCTTTGTGCTACAGACGCCGGAGAACCAAATCGTGACCGACAAGGTGTGGCACGAGCTTGCCTTCGGCCTGGAGTCCCTGGGGTACGGCAGCGAGACCATCCGCCTTCGGGTGGCCGAGATGGCGAGCTTTTTCGGCATCCAGAACTGGTTTCTGAAAAGTGTAACAGGGCTTTCCGGCGGGGAGAAACAGCTTTTAAACCTGGCCTCCGTCATGGCGATGCAGCCGTCGGTCTTGGTTCTGGACGAACCAACCAGCCAGCTGGACCCCATTGCCGCCTCCGACTTTCTGGAGACAGTGAAGAAGATCAACCGGGAGCTGGGCACCACGGTGGTGCTCACCGAGCAGCGGCTGGAGGAGGCCCTGCCCATGTCCGACCGGGTAATCGTGCTGGACGAGGGGAAGATCATTGCAGACGATGCGCCCCGGGCGGTGGGGGAGAAGCTAAAAATAATGAGCCATCCCATGTTCGCCGCCATGCCCGCCCCCATGCGCATTTACGCCGGGGTAGAGAATACCCTGACGTGCCCCATCACCGTCCGGGACGGGCGAAATTGGCTCTCAGCGCTTTTAAAGGATGGGCGGAAGGAAAGCGGGGAGGAGGCAGGGAAGGGCGGCGGCCAAGGACCCCTTCCCGGCGCTGAGAGGGGGAAAAAAGAGGCTCCCGTCATTGAGATGAAAGACATCTGGTTCCGGTATGAGAGGGACCTTCCCGATACGGTAAAGGCTCTCTCCCTGGAGGCCTATCGGGGACAGCTTTTCTGCATCGTCGGCGGCAACGGAACGGGAAAGACCACCGCCCTCTGCCTTCTTCGCGGCATTTTGACCCCTTACAGGGGCAAAATCCTCATAAACGGAGAAGACAGCCGGAAAAGGAGCGGCAGGGAGAAATCACGGTGTAGCCTGGGTATGCTGCCTCAGAATCCCCAGGCGTTGTTCGTTAAAAAAACGGTGGAGTTGGATTTGTACGAGGCGCTGGACGGAGAAGAATTATCAAAAGAGCAAAAGGGAAAAAAAGTCCGCGAGATTTCCTCTCTTTGCGAGCTGGACGGGCTGCTCTCCATGCACCCGTATGACTTGAGCGGAGGCGAACAGCAGCGCGCGGCCCTCTCGAAGGTGCTGCTGACCGAGCCGCAGATCCTGCTGCTGGACGAGCCGACCAAGGGGCTGGACGGCTTTTTCAAAAGGAAGCTGGCCGCCCTGCTGAAAACCCTCAACGGCAGAGGCGTCGCGGTCATTATGGTGTCCCACGACATCGAATTCTGCGCGCAGTACGCCGACGTTTGCGCCATGTTCTTTGACGGCGCGATCGTGACGCAAAACCCTCCCCGAGCGTTTTTCTCAGGCAACAGCTTTTACACTACTGCGGCAAACCGGATGGCACGCGGCCACTTTCCCGGCGCGATAACGGCGGAGGATGTGATAAATAAATGCAGAAACAACCTTTGAATGAAAATGGACGAAGCCGAAGAGCCATCCTGCCGGCAATTCTGGTCTTTCTCCTCATGCCGGCGACCATTCTCTTCGGCGTCTTGCGCCTGGGGGACCGGAAGTACTACTTTGTGAGCCTTCTAATCATTCTGTATGCCATGCTGCCTTTTTTCCTGGTATTTGAAAAGCGCAGGCCCCAGGCCAGGGAGCTGATTGTGATCTCGGTGCTGGCGGCCATCGCCACAGCCGGGCGGGCGGCCTTCTTCATGCTGCCCCAGTGCAAGCCGGTGATTGCAATTGTGGTTATTACCGGCGTTTGCTTCGGGGGTGAGTCGGGCTTTCTTGTGGGGGCCGTGACCGGTTTCGTGTCCGATTTCTTCTTCGGCCAGGGCCCGTGGACCCCGTGGCAGATGTTCTCCTTTGGCATCATCGGCTTTCTGGCCGGAATCTTTTTTACGAGGGGAATCCTCAAAAAAAACAAGCTCGGGCTGTGTCTCTTTGGGGCGTTGTCCGCCTTCTTCCTTTATGGCGGCATCATGGATTTAAGTACGGTATTTACGTTTACGTCCGAAGTTACCCTGGGTGCGGTGCTCGCCGCCTTTGCCGCCGGCTTCTGGTTTAATCTCGTACACGCCTCGGCAACCGTGGTGTTCCTTTTTCTTCTTGCCGAACCCATGACGGAAAAGCTGGAACGCATTAAAATCAAATACGGAATGTTGGAGCCGTAAAAGGGCATTGACGGTCAAGCGGGAAAGCAGGCTTACGTGCTATTCTGTTTCCAAGGAGGTGCTATACATGCACGCGTGGGAACAAATTCAGACGACGGTGGATTATATTGAGGAACACATCTCAGAGGTAATTACAATCGAAGAACTGGCGAAGATGGCTTCGCTCTCCCAATTTTATTATCAGAGGCTCTTTTGCCGCCTGGTGAAGAAGCCGGTCGGCGAGTATTTGAGGCTGCGCCGGCTGGCAAGAGCGTCAGAAGCGCTTCCGGATAAAAGTAAAAGAATTTTAGATGTTGCCCTGGATAACGGCTTTTCTTCTCATGAGACTTTGACCCGCGCATTTAAAAGCGCGTTTGGAATGACGCCGGAGGAGTACAGGGCAAACCCGGTGAAGCTGAACAATTTTGGTAAGCCGCAGCTCCTTTTGAACTACACTCTTGTGGATGAAAACGTCCCTCTCGTTGCCGACGGAATTATTCTTGAGATATCCCGCCGGAATATCTTATCGCCCCAATTCTTTTTCGGGCTCACAGCGGAAGAGCCGGTTCATCAGATTCCCGGCGGCGGCGAAACCGGTGTGGATGCGCTCTGGAGCCTGTGGGACACCTTTCACCAAAACAAACCGAAAATTCGGGAACTGATGGAAAACGGCGACGAACTTGGGGTCGCTTTCCCCGGCACCAGGGACGGGCATTACAGGTATTTTGCGGGCGCTGAAGCTGTGACGGATAATCCGCCCGAGGGGTTTACCACCTGGGAACTGCATAAAGGCGAATACATTGTCTGTTCCTTCGAGGCGGAGGATTTTGAACATCTGGTGATGGACGCAGTATACAAAGCCCACAAATATCTGTTTGAGACCTGGCTCCCGACCCACGGTATTTGTGTCGAACCCTTTGCCGCCGAGCGGTATGCCAGTCACAGCCCGAATACGGTCTGCATGGAGATTTGGGTGCGGCCTGAGGCTTCGAAACAGCAGTATGCAATGGAGACGTGATGCAAATGAACTGGAATGTTCTTTACGATCAGAGTAGGCCGCCGGCCATGGACGTGATCAGCAGATTTGTAAATAGCGGGCTCTGGGAGAAGCTGAATATCTTTCTGAGAGAAACGTACCGGATTGAGCCAAAGCTCTCCTACAGCCGGTGTTCCATGCAGCCCAGCTGGAACGTGAAATATCAGAAAAGCGGACGGTCCCTCTGCACACTCTATCCGATGGAGGAGTCCTTTATTGCCCTGGTCGTGATCGGCAGCCGGGAGGTTCCGCAGGTTGAACTGGTCTTAGCTTCGTTCAGCATCTATACGCAGGCGCTCTACGATAACACCGCGTTTTCTGCCGGAGGCCGGTGGCTGATGCTTCACGTAACCGACTGCGCCGTTCTGAACGACGTGATGAGCCTGATTCGGATCAGAAAAAAATCAAAGTGAGAGAGGAAAACGAAGCAGCGATTTGCTGCTTCGTTTTGCATGCTGATAATAATGTTGTGGATGGGTTGACAAAATCGGTTCTGCGGCATATAGTATAATATATCAAAATTATTTGATGTGAGGTGTAAACTTGGTTACGGGATATGAGCGGCAGGCGAAGGTATTCAAAGCTCTTTGCGACGAAAAACGGCTTCGGATCCTTGAGCTCCTGCGCGGCGGAGAGAAATGCGCCTGCGTTCTGATCGACCGCATGGAGATGGGGCAGTCGGCGCTCTCCTATCACATGAAAGTATTGGTGGAATCCGGAATTGTGGAAAGCCGTCAGGAAGGAAAATGGACGCATTACAAAATAAGCGAAAAGGGCAGCGGTTACGCCTGTGAGCTGCTCAAAGAGCTGACAACTCCCAACACGGCAATAGTAGATAATAGATGCAAAGGATAAAGCCATCACAACGATGGCTTGACAATGAGATATACATCAAAAATATTTGATGTATATGAGTTTTTTCAGAAATGGGGCTTAGCAATGCAGATACTGATAGTACTCTGGGATTTTTTTCAGGGTCAGATTCTCGGAATGAGGTGGATGAACAGTTTGATCGGCGGCGGCTTATCTTCTTTGGGGCTTGATGTAAGCGGCCGTCTGGGAGCAAGCATACAGTTTTTTCTCTATGATACGGTTAAGATATTGGTACTTTTATCCGTGCTGATTTTCATCATCAGCTATATCCAGAGCTACTTCCCACCCGAGCGTACGAAAAAAATACTTGGCCGGTTTCATGGCCTGACGGCAAACACATTAGCCGCGCTGCTGGGCACGGTAACGCCTTTTTGCTCCTGCTCGTCCATTCCTTTGTTTATTGGGTTTTCCAGCGCTGGACTTCCTATCGGCGTTACCTTTTCGTTTTTAATCTCGTCTCCCTTGGTGGATCTGGGTTCTCTTGTTCTGCTCATGAGTATATTCGGAGCGAAGGTCGCCGCTGCTTACGTTGTTGTGGGACTCATTCTTGCGGTCATCGGCGGATCGCTGATTGAAAAACTCGGCATGGCCAAATATGTGGAGAGCTTTATCAGATCTGCCGGCAGCGTGGACATCGAAGCCCCGGAGCTCACGAAACGCGACCGTATCGTTTACGCCAAAGAGCAGGTGCAGTCGATAGTTAAGAAGGTAATTCTCTACATCCTTATCGGCGTGGGAATCGGCGCTCTGATCCACAACTGGATTCCGACCGAATGGATTCAGACGGTCCTCGGAGAACGGAACCCCTTTTCGGTGATACTTGCTACCGTAGTAGGGGTTCCGATGTATGCAGATATTTTTGGCACGATCCCCATTGCTGAGGCGCTGTTTGCTAAGGGAGTTGGACTCGGCACAGTTCTGTCCTTTATGATGGCCGTCACCGCACTTTCCGCCCCTTCCATTATCATGCTGCGCCGGGCGGTGAAACCTAAACTTCTCGTGGTTTTTGTAGGGATTGTAACCGTGGGTATCATTTTGATCGGTTATACATTTAATGCGTTTCAGTTTTTACTGGTGTAAGTGAGAATAAATATGGCTCAGACTCGGTACTCAGTGAATCGACTATATGAGCTATAAATACACAATGGCATCATTTGCATGCGGGAGCTTTTACTGCTCCTGGTAATGAATGAAAAGGAGATTTTTATATGTCGCTGTTTAACATGGGAAAGAAGAAGGAAGAAACCTCCGGCTGCTGCTGCGGCGAAAACTGTGATGCGGAAAGCATGGCAAACGCAGAGAAGATAAAATCGGGTGGCGCGGGCGTGAAGGTGTTGGAAAGCGGCTGTGCGAAATGCAATCAGTTGGAAGCGGCCACCAAAGAAGCCCTGGAGCAGCTTGGTATGGATGCGGCGATTGATCACGTGACCGACTTTTCACAGATCGCATCCTATGGCGTCATGACCACGCCCGCCCTGGTTGTGGACGGAAAAGTGGTTTCTTATGGAAAGGTCTTAAAAAAAGAAGAAGTTATAAAGATCCTCAAAAAAGTCAGAGGGTAGTATATTTCTCCCGTGGAGATAGTCATCACTATGGGCTGCAGCTTGGAATTTTCCCGTCGGGTCGCCTCCTATTTCTCGCGTAAAAATATTTTAATGAATAATCGATAGCCAGCGTGCTTTGTATTATTTTCTGCACATCTAAATTTTAAAAGTCAAAGGGCCCGGCTTGCTTAATAAAGCAAACCGGGCCCTTTACCGCCGGCATAAAAAGGGGCCCTTAAAAAATAGATTAATTTAATAAAAATACTGTCCTATTTTGTCATATTCTGTTATAATGGTTACAATTAAAATTAAGCCTGCGCAAAAGGTAAAATTATAAAACTTTTAAATTAGTTGGAAGCTGCTGTATAACTCAGTTATTATTTGTCTACAAGGAGTTTTTAAAAGATTTGTGATATTTTTTCATTCGTTACTATATTCTTTATCACTTGACTAATATTGCTATCTGCCATATACTTAAATGCACAAAAATCCTCGACGTAATAATTTATTTTTCGACACAGCATGTTTCGTTGAGCTGGAGGCTACGAAAAATGTACTTTGGAAGCGTTCGCTTTTTTAAGCATTTATATATTACTATTTTAATCCTCATCGTTTTGATTCCGCTTATGGTGGTAATCGTACTTGGATTCGAAAATAGTGATTTGAAGCAAGCATTACAGTCTGCTAAGGAACAATTGACGGAGGCAAACACATTGGTTTCCGTAAAAACGCTGGCAGCGACAACGGAGAACGAGGAAGCCCCGGAAAAGAAAGAGCCGGCTTTTTCTTATCAGACGCTATACCCAGATCTTTATGTGACTGCGCCTACCGTTGCAGTCAAGGCGGAAAACACGGTTTACCTCACCTTTGACGACGGACCGTCCAACGTGACGAGCCGGATCCTGGATACTTTAAAGGCAAGTAACGTCAAGGCGACCTTCTTTGTTGTGGGAAATAACCTCAATACCGAGAGCGGGCAGGAGCTTTTAAAGCGCATGGTCGACGAAGGACATACGATCGGGGTACATACCTACAGCCATGCCTATGCCACAATTTATAATTCCGTGGAATCCTATCTGGACGATTTCGACAAGGTTTTTCAGCAGGTTTACGAGATTACGGGAGTCTATCCAAGCATCTTCCGTTTCCCGGGGGGAAGCATCAATGGGTATAACGGTTCTTTTTATCAACAACTGATTGCCGAGATGGAACGCCGCGGATTTGTTTACTATGATTGGAATGTATCCTCGGAGGACGCCACCGGTTCCGCCTCCGCCGCGGCCATCACCCGCAACGTGGTACAAAATACCGCGAACTACAGCCGCGCTATTGTTCTGATGCATGACAGCAGCACCAAGCGTACCACCGCTGATGCGCTTCAGGGAATAATCAGTGCGCTGCAAATTCATGGCTATAATTTTGCTCCGCTAACAAATAACGTTGCACCAATAATCTTCAGCTACAAAGATTGAGAGGAATTTCACAAAAATGGGAATTAAGGACAACATGAAGCAGGCTTTTATAGAATTAAAACACGATTTACCAATGCAGGATGATAATGTTCCCGTGAAGACGATGGATGCGCAGGATGTTTCTATCGTTACCCCCTCCACCGTAAGTGTCCCCCTCCTTAACCGTGTTTCCTCCACGTTGATCAGCGAGGAAACCACGCTTTGGGGCAACCTAAATTCCAATGGCAATGTTGAGCTTCGCGGTTCGATGAAGGGAAACGTTGAGGCAAAGGGCAATGTAATCGTTACCGGCGGTCGTGTTCTGGGCAACATTACCGGTGCCAGCGTTCAACTGCTGAGCGCTTTGGTGCAGGGCAACGTGATGGCCACGGGCCGGATCACGCTGGATGCGGATTCCGCGGTTATGGGAGACATCCATGCGGAAACCGTTTCGATCGACGGCCGAGTGCGCGGTGATCTCAAGGTTGAAAAGCACACCTGTCTCCTGGCAAATGCCCTTCTTATGGGCAATGTGGATACCCACGTCATCTCCATGAACGAGGGCGCCCGAGTGTTGGGCAGTATTATGGTGGATCAAAACAACGCTTCCACCACGGTTTTCCCCGAAGTGGAAATCTGAGTAACAATATAATAGGACCGGAGCGTCAGTGCACCCCCTAGAGCAAACGGACACGGCTAAAAAGGCTCTATCGCAGAACATCTAAAAATTACGCAGCCTGACGCCGTTTTTCGAGCGGTGTCAGGCTCGTTTTTGTTTGGATGCGCTCGTTATTGTAGAAATCGATGTATTCGTCAATTAGCTGTTGGGCTTCTTCATAGGTTTTAATCTTATGGCGGTAAATGCACTCGGCTTTGAGAATAGAAAAGAAATTTTCAGCCATGGCGTTGTCATAACAATTTCCTCGTCTTGACATGGATGGTGTTATGGCATACTCTTGAGTCAGGGAAAAACATGCTTGCGATGTGTATTGGAACCCTTGGTCGCTGTGGAGCTGTAACTCCGCAGCGACGGTAGTGCAGAAATAAGGACCTGTTGATAAAATCCAAATTCTTTATCGTTTGTGAGTAATGGAAATATATGATCAATCAACAAAGGATGGCAGTAGCTGCTTCAAGCAGCCTTTGCCATCCTTTTCAGGTTTAATGCCAGTGCCGAAAGAAGACATTCCTCGGCTGCCCGTTGGATGCCTCTTTTTCTGTGCCTGGACAACATATTTCCATTTTTTAAAGCTGCAAATGTGCCCTCGCTCCATATGCTTCTCAGTCGTTTCATTTCTTTATATGCCGATGTTTGGCATCGCAGACGATTCGCATAATAGGCTGGGTAAAAAGGACTTGCATTTATGCAGATCGAATCTTTATCCATGGAACAGTGTGCAAGTCGGGGACAGCCTTTACATTCTCTGCGCAGCAGCCGGTAGATTCGATAATACCTTTGTTTTTGTTTAAAGATCAATTTTGAAAATATAAGTCTCTTACCTTTTTCGCAGATGAAGCAGTCTGTGTTCTGGTCATATTCAAAACCTTTTCTCAGCGCGTTGTTATGCATCTCACGAATACTGCAATAGTCGGTAATGCCCATTAGTTCAAAGCCACGATGAACCGCGCCGACATCATACCCTCCATCCAGTGCAATGCTGCCGATGGTCAGCCCTGTTTCCTCCATCTGCCGCCTGACATGTTTCAAAATGATATCACTCTCCCGGCGGTTGGCCGGATAGCAATTCACCCCTATTATTATACCATTCTCAGTATCTACCGTCATCTGCGCAAGATATCCTAATCCTTTTTTCCTTTCCTGATGGATATATCCGCAATCGGTGTCGGTACTGCTCCTCAGTTCAAACTTTTCTTCCGTAACAGATTTCGGTTCTTTGTATCCCGGCGTCATTATAAGTTATAAAATGTACCCATAATTTCGGACAGGAGCGGTTTTTATAGGCTCTTAAAAATGGACGATCAAGTTTTCAAAACCCTTGAATTCGGACAAGAGGGCTTTGACTCCAATTCAGCAGGCGGTAGAATTAAGTTGAGAAAAATTGGAGGCTAATGCAATGGCCAACAGGAAGTTTACTAAAGAAGAAATGAATCACCTGCGCGCAAGCCCATATGTATTGGATGTGACGCCAACTACCGTTCATTTCTCAGCAAAGTTCAAGGAGACGTTCTGGAAGGCCGTCCTTGCTAGTGAGGCGCCCCGGGATATTGTGTCAGAGCTGGGCATCGACCCGGATATACTGGGCGTGAATCGGGTGAATGGGCTCAAAGGGATGATACGGAACGAAGTGAAGGCCGGTAAGGGGTTTCGTGACGTAGATACATACGCAAGATATCTGGATGGCTATATGACGCCGGAAGGCCGGATCAAATATCTGGAACAGCAGTTAGCCTATAAGGATCAGGAGATAGAGTTTCTAAAAAATAGTGTCCTTAAGCCCAGAGGATACAAAGACATGAGCGTTCCTGCCTGTGCCAAATATGAAATCATCCGAGAGATGACGCAGCAGGCCGACAACCTGCTAAACACCAGCTGGTTATGCATTACAGCCGGTGTATCGCGTTCGGGATAATCATTATCTGGCGTCGGAGAGGTCGAGGCAGCAGCGGGAGGAACAGGACCAGAAGGACTTCCTCACCATACTGGGGGCCTTTCATTTATGATGCTTTGAGGCGTATTCTGTTTTCCTTTTCGTCTCGGCATAGTGAAGGGCCTCCTGTCGTAGTTTCTATTCTACGACAGGAGGCCTTTTCCTTGCAATGTCCGTTTAAGTTGGTGCGGTGCACAGACGCTCCTGTACTTTTATATTGTTTTGCTTACTGTTCCAAAAGCTCGTTGAACTGGCCCCTAGGAGTGTAGGTGGTGTGGAGCAGGTGATGGGCTTTATGAGAGCCGGGCTCACCTAAATAATTCTTGTATAGGGTGAGCAGATCAGGGTTTTCATGACTCTTACGGAGGGTTTTTGCCTCATCCTCGGTATAGAGGGCCTGCATCCGTAGGGTACGGTAGTCCGCCTCCCGATTTCTGGGCTGGCCGCCGCCGTTGATGCAGCCGCCTGGACAGCCCATGACCTCGATGAAGTGATAGGGGGAGGTGCCCGCCGCCACGTCGCGCATCAGAATGTCCGCACCCGAGAGGCTGCTGGTGACGGCGACTTTCACGGTAACGCCCTCCAGCCATTGGTACTCGGGAAGTACATTTTCCAGGGTAATGGCGGCTTCCTTGACCTTATCAAGCCCCACAATGGGAGTTACGTGAAGACCGGCGAAGGGGAGCTCACGGCCGGTAATCAGCTCGTAGACCGTTCTCAGAGCCGCTTCCATCACGCCGCCGGTGACGCCGAAGATGTCCGCGGCGCCCGAATTGAGCCCCAGGGGGCTGTCGAAGGTCTCGTCAGCCAGAGAAACAAAGTCGATGCCCGATGCGCGTATCATGCGGGCCAGTTCCCTTGTGGTTAGTACGGCGTCCACATCCCTGCGGCCGTCAACCTCCATTTCCGGGCGCTGGATCTCATATTTTTTCGCCGTGCAGGGCATCACCGAGATCATATAGAGGTCGGCGGGGTCCACGCCCAACTTCTCGGCGTAAAAGCTCTTGACCAGCGCGCCCATCATCGTATGGGGCGACTTGCAGGTGGAGAGGTGGTCCAGCTCATAGGGGAAGGCGTGCTCGATATGCTTGATCCAGCCGGGTGAGCAGCTTGTCAGCATGGGCAGTACCGCGCCGCTCCCGGTAAGTGCGTCTTTCAGCCGGTGGAGGAGCTCGGTTCCCTCTTCCAGAATGGTGAGGTCGGCGGCGAAGTTGGTATCGAAGACGTGATCGAACCCGATGGCATGCAGGGAAGCGGCGATCTTGCCGGTGCAGCGGGTGCCGGTGGGCAGGCCGAATTCCTCGCCCAGGGCGGCGCGCACGGCAGGCGCCACCTGGATCACCGTAATCTTTTTCGGGTCGTCCAGCGCGTGCCAGACAGGCTCGATGGCGTCGGTTTCCTGAAGAGCACCGGTGGGACAGACGACGGTGCACTGGCCGCACATGGCGCAGTTGGTGGTGTTGAGCGGAAGACCCATGGCCGGGCTGATCACCGACTTGAAGCCCCGGTTCTGGCATTCGATGGCGCCCACCTCCTGCACCTGGCCGCAGACCGTGACACAGCGGCGGCAGAGGATGCACTTGGCGGTGTTCCGGGTGATGGAAGGAGAGATGTCCACCCGGGAGACTGAGTGAACCCCATCGAACCGGTTTTGGTCCTCGCCCAGTTCATGCCCCAAAGCCTGGAGCTCGCAGGTCTGGTTGCGGACGCAGCCGAGGCAGTCCTTTGGATGGTCGGAGAGGATAAGCTCATAGTTCATGTTCCGGATTCTGCGTACCTTAGAAGAATTCGTGTGTACCACCATTCCCTGCCGGACGGCCGCAATACAGGAGGCCTGAAGGTTTTTCATCCCCTCCACCTCCACCACGCAGATGCGGCAGGAGCCGTATTTATGGACGTCCTTCAGATAGCAGAGGCTGGGAATATGGATCCCGCAGGCGCGGGCTGCTTCCAGAATGGTGGTTCCCTCGGGAACGGAAACGTTTTTCCCGTTGATAGTTAGCTCGATCATACCGTTCACCTCCTGTCACAGTGCAGACAACGCATGGACTCAGCCATGGCGTTGAGCTTGTGGTAGCCCACCACCACCTCGTCAAAGGTTTTGCACCGCGTTTCAGGAGGCAGATGCTCCCTTTCGAACCGGTTGTGGAACTCTACGTTGTCGGAATCAATGACCGTCGGGATATCGATCGTGCGGCCCTTATTCAGAATACCCTTGCCGCCCAGATAGCGGTCGATGGCGGCTGCGGCCTTTTTCCCGTCGGCAATGGCGGCAACGGCTACGTCGGAGCCCCGGACGATATCCCCGCCGGCAAACACGCCGGGAGAACTGGTCATAAAGGTGTCCGGGTCCACGGCTAAGGTACCCCATGGGGTGACCGAGATATTGCCTGTGCTGATGAAGGGGTAGTCGGCCTGCTGGCTTACGGCGGTGATGACCGCGTCCACATCGACGAAGAAGTTGGAGCCGGGAACCACCTTTGTATTCCGGCGTCCGCTCTTATCAAAGTTTACCACTTCGCGGCGGACGCACTCCACTTTGACCAGCTTCCCATTCCCGTCGGCCACAAAGCGCTCGGGGGAGACCAGCTCGCAAAGCTCTATGCCTTCCTCCAGAGCCTCTACAACCTCGCTCTTGTTGGCGGGCATAGCGTCTCTGGTGCGGCGGTAAAGGATCATGACCTTTCTGGCGCCCAGGCGGAGGGCGGTGCGGGCGGAGTCGATGGCCGTGTTGCCGCCGCCGATGACGGCGACCGTTTTGCCGTTTAAGTCCGGCTGGCGGTTAAGGGCAACGTCCTTGAGGAAGGTGATGCCGGGCAGAACCCCTTCCAGTTCCTCGCCTTCCACGCCCGCCTTCTGGGGGAGCTGGGTGCCGATGGCGATATAGATGGCGTCGGTCTGGGACTGGAGCTTTCCGAACGGGATGTCCTTGCCCACGGTGGTGTTCAAATGGATGTGGAAACCCGCCTTCTGCATTTCCTGAATTTCTCGTGCCAGAACTGCGGCGGGCAGCCGGTACTCGGGAATGCCGTAATTTAAAATACCGCCGGGAAGGGGATTGGAATCGAAAACATCCACATCGTAACCCAGACGGGCGAGATAGAAAGCACAGGTGAGTCCCGAGGGTCCGGCGCCGATGATGCCGACCTTTTTGCCGTTTTTGGGAGCCGAGGGTTTCTCCATACGTTCGCCCTGGTTTTTGAAGGCGTAATCAGCAACAAAACGCTTGAGGTCGCAGATGGCAAGGGCCTCGTCCACCGTGCCGCGGCGGCACTTGCTCTCGCAGGGGTGGGTGCAGATCCGCCCGCATACCGAGGGCATGGGGTTCTCCTGCCGGATCAGGTCGTAGGCGTCCAGGAAGCGGCCGTTGGCAATCAGAGCCATGTAGCCGGGGACGTTAACGTTTGCGGGGCAGGCATTTTCGCAGGGGGAGAGGAACAGGCAGGCACAGGCCCCCGCTTCGCAGTGCTTATTGTGGATATGATCCTCGTATTCATTTTTAAAATAACGAATGGAGGACAGAACGGGATTGGGCGCGGTCTGTCCCAGCCCGCACATGGCGGACTGGATCAGGGTTTCCGAGAGCTCCTGCAGCAGTTCCACGTCGCCCGGCTTGCCCTCGCCGCGGGTAATGCGCTCAAGAATCTCCAGCATCCGGGTGGTGCCGATGCGGCAGGGAACGCATTTGCCGCAGGACTCGTCCTTGATAAAGTCCATAAAGTAGCGGGCGGTATCCACCATGCAGGTGTCTTCGTCCATGACCACTAGGCCGCCGGAGCCCATGATGGCGCCCAGGGCGGATAGTGACTCGTAGTCCAGAGGGGTGTTGAGGTGGGTTACCGAGAGGCAGCCGCCGGAAGGACCGCCCGATTGGATTGCCTTAAAGTCCTTGCCGCCGATGCAGCCTCCGCCGATGGTAAAGAGCAGCTCGCCCAGAGGGATGCCCATCGGTACCTCCACGAGGCCGGTGTTGACGATTTTGCCCGAGAGGGCGAAGACCTTGGTCCCGGGGCTCTTTTCGGTGCCGTACTGACGGAACCACTCCGCGCTGTTAAGCATAATGGCGGGGACATTCGCCAAGGTCTCCACATTGTTGATGATGGTGGGCTTTTGCCAGAGGCCGGCTTCAAAAGGAAATGGCGGCTTCTGCCGGGGCTCGCCCCGCTGCCCTTCCACCGAGGCCATAAGGGCGGTCTCTTCGCCACAGACGAAAGCGCCCGCGCCGATGCGGATCTCGATGTCGAAGCTGAAATTGCTGCCGAAGATGTTTTGGCCCAGAAGGCCCCGTTCCCGAGCTTGCTGGATGGCCCCTTCAATGCGCTGGAGAGCAATGGGATACTCGGCGCGGATATAGACATAGCCCTGGGTGGCGCCAAAAGAGTAAGCGCCAAGCATCATACCCTCGATGACCGAGTGCGGGTCACCCTCAAAAATACTGCGGTCCATGAACGCGCCGGGGTCGCCCTCGTCGCCGTTGCAGATGATGTACTTCTGGTCCGCCGTCTGCTTGTAGGCGGCCTCCCATTTGACTCCCGTGGGGAAGCCCGCGCCGCCTCTGCCGCGCAGACCGGACTTCTTGATCTCCTGGATCACATCCATGGGATCATGTTCCAGCGCCCGCGCGATGGCAAGATAGCCGTCCCGGGCGATGTAAGCGTCCACGTTGGTCACGTCGATGAGACCGCAATTGCGCAGCGCGATGCGGACCTGCTGGTTGAAGAAGGCTACCTCTTTAAGACTTAAAACATGTTTCTTCTGGACGTTGTCGTAGTAAGTATATTTGAGGACCGGATTTCCCTCCACAAAGTGGCTTTTTACGATCTCGCGCATCTTTTCGGGAGTAAGTTCGGTGTAATATGTCTCGTCGGGCAGAATATAGACAACGGGACCAACGGCGCAGGTACCCATACAGCCCCGGTGTATCACCTTTACGTCGTTTGTAAGGCCATACTCCTTGAGCGCATCTTCCAGCGCGCTCGCCACGGCGCCGCAGTTGGCGGAGACGCACCCCGTGCCGCCGCAGACCAGAGCCTGATACTTATATGTACTCAGGTGAGCCAGATAATCCTTCTTGATTTTTGTGAGGTCACTGATATTCTGAATCATCCCGCGACACCTCCTTTGGACCGGATGGAATCCAGCAGAGAGTCCAGCTTTTCGGGCTTGACCTGCTTAAACACGTCACCGTCAATCATCATGGCGGGGGCCAGGCCGCAAGCGCCGATGCACCGGGCTACCTCCAGGGTAAAGAGCCCGTCGGGAGTGGTTTCCCCAACGGAGATACCCAGAAGAGATTCCAGTTTTTCCAGAATCCTTTTTCCGCCCCGTACGTAGCAGGCGGTTCCCAGGCAGACGCGGATGGTATGCTTGCCCCTCGGCTGCGTGGTGAAGAAAGAATAGAACGACACCACACCGGACACATGTGAGAGCGACATACCCATATTCCCGGCCACCACCTTCTGCACATCGAGCGGCAGCGAGCCAAACATCCCCTGAGCCATATAGAGAACCTGAATGAGCGATTTTCCTTGAGAGCGATATTCCTGCGTCAGCTCCGCGAGGAGCCGGAGCTGTTCCGACTCATCGCCGCAGCCGCAGCACGGATCGGTTGCCTGATTCTTTTCTGTTTGGTATGCCAAAAACCTGCACCTCCTTTTGCATTTCCGTACACATTACTGGAATCCCGCGAAAAATAGTACACCTCCTGTTCTGCTTGTGAAATAATATAACTCTATAATTACTATAACCATATTTGCCTAATATGTAAAGCGATATGTTTTTAACAATCTTTTTGCCAGGGAACACGGGAAAAAAGTTGGAAATACAAGAATATATCACGGTGAACAAAACAGCAAAAACTATTCGGAGCCGGATCCTTGGATTGTATTAAAAAACCAAAAACCGCCAAATAATCATGATGGCTATGAAGATAAGAAATAACAGTAAGCGGAACGATTCCTCTTTCTTACCATACCGCTTCACTCCCAATATCCGCACTCACACCCAAATAATACCACGGATTTTGTGCGATGTCCATTATAATGTTAAAAAAATAACAAAGTCCGACGCAGCACCGGCGCCGGACTTTGTTATGTCAATATCTTCTTTCTCATCATTCATTTCACAGGCTCTAAATTCACGATAACGAGTTCCGGAGGATTAAAAACCCGCGGGATACGGCTTTTGCTTAATCCACGGTTGACGATCATAATGGTTTCTCCCAGTTCGTAGCGCCCTCCTGCGTACTTTGGGAAAAAACCTTGATTTGGCGCGTACAAACCGTTTAAAATTCCGGGAATCCTTACTTGTCCGCCGTGAGCATGCCCGGCTAGAACCAAATCAAAGCCGCTGTCTCTATATTTTTCTGCCAGTTCCGGACGGTGTGACAGCAATATAGAATAGATATTGTCGCCGGTCTTGGCTTTGCATGCGTCAAATTGTTCCTGCCAGTTTTCTGCAATTTTATGATCCGCGTATGTAGAACAATGAAACCCGTCCGGGTCGTCAACGCCGCAAAGCCTTAGCTTTTGGTGGCCCACCTGGATTATTTCCGTGTCGCCTTCCAAAATCGTAACGCTGTAAGAGCGGATCATGTCTTTGATCAAATCAACTTCCCCAGACCAGTATTCGTGGTTCCCCGTCACATAATAGCAGGGATAGTTCCCGCCGATGGCCGAGAGAAGCTGCCTTGTTCCGTCATGAGGCTTTTCATCGTCGGCAATGTCTCCCACAAGCAGAATAATGTCCGGTTTCTGCTCGCGGATTGCCTGAATCAAAACATCCTGGCTGTCCCCGTACATAGAATCGTGCAGGTCGGCTAAGACAGCTATTCGTATCGGCGACGAAACTTTGTCTGTGGTTTCCGTATAAATCCTGACCGTCAGGCCCTGCCATAATGCAGCTGCGAGAAGTGCAGCCAATACAGCCAAAGCGACTCCCCAAAAAATATATTTCTTCTTCTGTCTTATTTTCATTTCGAATACCCAATAACGAGTTATATTTTTATAATCCGTTTATCGCAATGAATGAGTGAAACAGGTAACCGAAAGCCCGGCGCCGTTGGTACGGCGTCGGGCCTTGTTGATATCTTCCGTAATTTAGCGCTTGGAGAACTGGGGAGCGCGTCTGGCGGCTTTGAGGCCGTATTTCTTGCGTTCCTTCATTCTGGGGTCGCGGGTTAGGAAGCCGGCGGACTTGAGGGCCGGACGGAATTCTTCGTTCATCAGGAGCAGGGCGCGGCTGATACCGTGGCGAAGGGCGCCGGCCTGGCCGGTGACGCCGCCGCCCAGTACGGTGGCGACCACGTCTACCTTGCCGACGTTTTCGGTGGTAACCAGGGGTTGACGGGTGATGAGCTTGAGGGTTTCGAGGCCGAAGTAGTCGTCGATGTCACGGCCGTTAATGGTGATGGCGCCGGTTCCGTTGGGGAAGAGGTGGACGCGGGCAACGGAGGACTTCCGGCGGCCGGTTCCGTAAAAATAAGGCTTCTTGCTTTTATACATGTTCTTTCCTCCTTATTCCGCGGTCCAGGCTTCGGGCTTCTGGGCAGCGTGGGGATGCTCGGTGCCGCTGAAAATCTTCAGCCGGGTGAGAGAATCCTTGGTAATGATGTTGCGGGGCATCATGCCGCGGACGGCCAGCTTCATGGCGAGTTCCGGCTTGTCCTGCATCAGCAGACGGTACTTGGTCTCCTTGAGACCGCCCACATAGCCGGAGTGGGTGCGGTACATCTTCTGCTCCATCTTTTTGCCGGTGAGCACGGCTTTGGCGGCGTTGAGGACGATGACAAAGTCGCCGCAGTCGGCGTGGGGAGTGTACTCGGGCTTATGCTTGCCGCGGAGCAGAACGGCGGCGGTGACTGCTGTTTTGCCAAGGGGCTTGCCCGCTGCGTCAAGGATATACCACTTGCGCACGATATTGCCCTTGTTGGCCATAAAAGTGGACATGTTGAAACCTCCAAATTGTAATTGTATCTTTAAATTATGTTGCAAACACAATACGCGCCCCGTCTGTACAGACGGAGCAGTTTGTATTATAATACTGGGAATACGGAGTGTCAACAGTTCTTTTCGGTTTTTTTAATTTACGATGAGATAAACTCTCTCTTTCTTCATTATGCTCGTTAATCCTCTTAAATACTCCGTTTCGATTTTCGATTTTTAGGAGCTGCGTATGAATAAACTGCTTGGATATGTCCGCCGCTGCGTGGAGGACTATAAGATGATTGAGTCCGGCGACCGGATTGCCGTGGGCGTTTCGGGGGGGAAGGATTCTCTTACCCTGCTCTTGGCCCTGGCGAAGCTGCGGGAATTTTACCCGAAACCCTTTACCGTGGAGGCCTTCACCCTGGACATGGGCGCGGCAGACGGCAGGGAGAAAATGGACTTTTCCGGGGTGGCGGGCCTGTGCGAGACCCTGGACGTGCCCTATACGCTTCTACCCTCGGAAATCCACCATATCATCTTCGACCTGCGCAAGGAAACCAATCCCTGCGCCCTGTGTGCCAAAATGCGCCGGGGTGCCCTGCATGACGCGCTCCTGGCCCGGGACATTCATAAGATCGCCCTGGGGCATCATTTTGACGACGCGGTGGAGACCTTTTTCCTCTCCCTGTTTTACGAGGGCAGGCTTTCGTGCTTTCAGCCGGTTACGTACCTTGACCGAACGGCCATTACCCAAATCAGGCCCATGCTCTACTGCGGAGAAGGGTTCATCCGGAACACCGCGGCGAGGCTGGAGCTTCCCGTGGTTAAAAACGCCTGCCCGGCCAACGGCTATACCAAGCGGCAGGAAGTCAAGGAACTCATAGGGGAGCTGTCAGAGCGCTATCCCAATCTGAAAGAATACGCGTTCGGGGCCATGCAGCGGCTGCCCCTCCCCGAATGGGGCCCCGTGGAGCATCGGCGCAAGCAGCCCTCCAGGGAACAAAAACACGATCAGGGGTCCTCTTCGTCCTCCTTAAAGAAGGAATCCAGATAGTCCGCCATTCGCTGTGCGTCCTTGATTTCAAGTTTGTTTTCCCCCGCCAGGGACTCGATGTGGTGGGTGAGCTCGTGGGTCAGCACATAGAAAAGCTCGTCCTCCAGCTCCTCGTCGGTATAGTCCGCGCAGACGGCCTCAAAGGATCCGTAATAAATGAGGATATAGCGGCCCATCTGGTCGTGGCAGAATTCGCCCATGATATAGAGTCTGCCCGGCGCCGAGCGGTCCCGTTTGGCGCGCGGGAGCAGGGAAATGCCGCCGTTAAGGTCGGCAAAGAATTCCGGAGGGAATTCTTCCGCCATCTGGTCAAGCAGCTCGGCTGCCCGTTCAAAGCTGAGCATGCCGGTGCCTCCTTCCCATGATGATTGATTTTAGCTGGCGCGTTATCCCTGAGGCCGCTTCATGGTGAGGGAAATGCGCTTTTTCTTTTCGTCCGCCTCAAGGACCCACACGGTCACCACATCCCCCACGGATACCGCCTCGGAGGGGTGCTTCAGAAATTTATTGCGGATCTGGCTGATATGCACAAGGCCGTCCTGATGGACTCCGATGTCCACAAACACGCCGAAGTCGATCACGTTGCGCACGGTGCCCGTGAGCTCCATGCCCGGCTTTAGGTCCTTCATGTCCATAATGTCGGTGCGGAGCATAGGTTTCGGCAGCTCGTCCCGGGGGTCCCGGCCCGGCTTCATCAGCTCGGCGATCAGGTCCCGCAGGGTGGGAAGCCCCACGCCGCAGATCTCGGCCAAGCGGGCTTCGCCCATCTCTGCCACCCGCTCCTTAAGCGAGCCGAGCTTCCCGGCAGCTACATCCTTTAAGGTATAGCCGCACTGCTCCAGCAGCTTGCCGGCGGCCTCGTAGGACTCCGGATGCACGCCGGTATTATCCAGAATATTGGCGCTTTCGGGAATGCGCAGGAATCCGGCGCACTGTTCAAAGGCTTTGGGGCCCAGCTTTGGGACTTTTAACAGCTGCCTGCGGCCCGAAAAGGCGCCGCTCTCCTCCCGGCGGGCCACAATGTTTTTCGCCGTGGCGGAGGAAAGGCCGGATACCCGGGCGAGGAGGGGGACGGAAGCGGTGTTGAGGTCCACCCCCACGGAGTTGACGCAGTCCTCCACAACCCCCGTGAGGGTTTCGTCCAGACGGGCCTGAGGCATGTCGTGCTGGTACTGGCCCACGCCGATGGCCTTGGGGTCGATCTTCACCAGCTCGGCCAGGGGGTCCTGCAGGCGGCGGGCAATGGAGACGGCGGAGCGCAGGGAAACGTCGTAGTCCGGGAATTCCTCCGCGGCGAGCTTCGACGCGGAGTAGACCGAAGCGCCGGCCTCGCTTACCACCATGTAACTCACGCCGCCGCCGAAGGGGTGGATGAGCTCGGCGGTCATCAGCTCGGTCTCCTTGGAGGCGGTCCCGTTGCCGATGGCGATGTGGGAGACGCCGTGTTTCTTTATGAGGGCCGAGAGCCTCACGATTGCCTCCGACTTGCCCTTTTCCCCGTGGGTGGGATAGACCACGCCGGTATCGAGCACCTTGCCGGTGCCGTCCACCACCGCCACCTTGCAGCCGGTCCGGTAACCGGGGTCCAGCCCCATGGTAACCCGTCCCCGCACGGGGGGCTGCATCAGCAGGGGCTTGAGATTCAGGGCGAACATCTTGATGGCGCCCTCGGAGGCGTTATCGGTGAGGCCGGTGCGTATTTCCCGCTCCACAGAGGGCGCGATGAGCCTCCCGTAAGCGTCCTCGGCGGCGGTGCGGACAAAGCCCATGGCCCTGGAGCCGGGAACAATCACCTTTCTGCAGATGAGAGTAAGCGCCGTCTCGGCGGAAACGGAGACGGACACCTTCAAAACGTCCTCCCGCTCCCCCCGGTTGATGGCCAAAATCTGATGGCCCTGGAGCCGGGAGACGGGTGCGGTGAACTGATAGTAAAGACGGTAGACGGTATCCTCCGGTTCCTTGTCGGCGGCTGCCGAGACGAGCACGCCCTTTTCCCAAAAGTGGGTGCGCAGCAGCTTGCGGATTCCCGCGTCGTCCGATATCCGTTCGGCCACAATATCCGAGGCGCCCGCAAGGGCCTCCTCGGCGCTCATCACGCCCTTTTCCGGGTCCACATACCGCCCCGCGGCGGAAAGCGGCTCGGGACAATCCCTGCCCTGGGCAAAGAGCAGCTCGGCGAGCGGCTCCAGCCCCTTTTCCTTGGCGATGGTGGCGCGGGTGCGGCGCTTGGGCTTATAAGGCCGGTAGAGGTCCTCGATCTCGGAGAGGGTCCCGGCGGCGTCGACGGCCGCAGCCAATTCTCCGGTCAGCTTGCCCTGAGCGTCCACGGAGGACTTGACCTCATCCCGCCGGACTCCCAGCTTGCGCAGATAGTCCAGCCGGTCGGCCAGCTGGCGGAGGAGCTGGTCGTCCATGGTGCCGTGGAGTTCCTTGCGGTAACGGGCGATAAAGGGGATGGTATTCCCCTCGTCGATGAGCTTCACCACGTTTTCCACGTGGTCGGGCCTGCGGCCCAGTTCCTGCGCGAGCTGTAAAATTATTTGATCCATACATCCTCCGGAAAGAAAGTTTTCCATTTATTTTAACACGATTTTAACATAAAATAAAGAGCGGGCGGCTGATATACAGCCGCCCGATTAAGCCTATGCATATTCTTTTCTTCCGGTGGTGCAGGGGATATTCAGTTCATCCCGGTATTTTGCCACCGTGCGGCGGGATATCTGAATGCCTTGCCGCTCCATCAGAGTGCAAATTTTTTGATCGGAAAGGGGTTTGCTCTTGTCCTCTTCCAAAATAAGCTTTTTTAAAAGCGCCTTGGCGGAGTCGGGAGATACGGTTTCCGACACCTTGCCATCCCTGTTAACCGCGGGACTGGCTGAGGACAGCCCACGGGAAAAGAAATAGTGGAAGGGGTACACGCCGCTGCTGCACTGGATATATTTTTCCCTCATGGCCCTGCTGACGGTAGATTCATGGACGGAAAGGCTGTTTGCCACGTCGGCCAGGGTCATAGGTACCAGATGACCAGGACCGTAGCGGAAGAAGGATTCCTGCAGGTCCACGATACAGCGGGCGCAGTCCATGAGAGTGGAGCGGCGCTGTTCGATGTTCCGCACCATCCACTTGGCCTGGCGCATTTTGTCCACCAGATAGTTTTTCACGCCTTCGTCGGCGCTGTTTTTCATCAGAACCTTATAATAACCGCTGATGGAGAGAGAAGGGAAATAGTAGTCATTGGTGAGAAGCTCAAAATGATCCTGAAAATTCACCACGATAATGTCCGGCACAACGTATGTAAGCCGCTCACGGGCGGAAAAACCGGTGCCGGGTTTTGGATTCAGGGTACGGATTTTTTCGCTGGCCTCACGCACCTCGGCACAGTCCACACCCAGCTGGCGGGCAATGAAGCCATACCGGTTTTTAGCCAGAGAAACCAGGTGCGATTTCACGATTTTCATCGCAAGGGAATCTTCTTCGCCCATGCGTTTGAGTTGGATACAGAGGCATTCGGAGAGACTGCGGGCGCCGACTCCGGCCGGGTCCATATCCTGAACGACCTCCAGCGCCTCCTCCGCAACGGGGATAGAGCAATCCAGATGCCGGGCCAGAACATCCACGTCTTCGTCCAAATAGCCCATCTGATTCAGACTTTCAATGATATATTTGGCTGCGGTGACGACGTCGGGCGAAAGATCCTGCCCCTGAAGCTGGGCAAATAAATAGTAATACAGGTTTTCTTCCCACTCGTCTACGGTACCATAGTTGGAGATTGGATCGCTGTTGTCATCCTCGTCGTCCAGATGGTAAAAACGATTTTGAATGTCGGTGGATTCCAGCCATTCCAGTTTGCGGCGCAAGGTAGAAAACTCATCCTGAGATTCCTCGGTTTCGCTGACCTCCAAAACCGGGTTCTCCTGGACGGCGTCCTGAATGTATTCCAGAAGCTCCTGTGAACTCATCTGCAGGATCTCCATGGACTGCATCATTTGGGGTGACAAGGTTTGAATCTGCTTCGTTACAAGATTGAGGTCCACATAGATCCCCCCTTTCAAAGCCCTATGCATAAATATAACATAATCGGACAAACAATTCAACCGTTATTTACGTTTCTGGCATGAGTATTGCTTGTGTTCATAATTAGGCGTCTTGTCAGTTTGCGCCGTTTATGGTATGCTGAATAAAAGAAGAAACGCCGAGGTGTTACCGTGAAGATTGGCCCTGTTGACATAGATTGTCCTGTTGGTCTCGCCCCTATGGCGGGGGTGACGGACCTGGCTTTCCGCACCATTTGCCGTGAAGTGGGGGCGGGTTATACCGTTACCGAAATGATCAGTGCGAAAGCCCTGTGTTATCAGGATAAAAAGACTCGGCCGCTGCTTGAGCTGGGGCAGGGGGAACACCCGGCCGCCGTGCAGCTTTTCGGCAGCGACGAGACCTGCATGCAGGAAGCTGCGGCAATTGCGCTGGAGCTCTCCGGAGCCGACATCATTGATATCAATATGGGCTGTCCTGTCCCGAAGGTTGCAAACAACGGAGAAGGTTCTGGCCTGATGCGGGACCCGGAGAAAGCCCTGAGGGTAGCCGAAGCTGTTCTGCGGGGCGCAGGAGGGCGGCCGGTCACCGCCAAGATCCGGCTGGGATGGGACAAGGGGTCCATCAACTGTGTGGAAATCGCCAAAGGACTGGAAGATGTCGGCGTTGCCGCGATGGCCGTTCACGGCCGCACCCGCGCCCAGATGTACGGAGGAACGGCCAACTGGGATTACATCCGGGCGGTTTCCGAGGCCGTCTCCATCCCCGTCATCGCCAACGGCGATATTTTTACCGCACACGACGCGGTTCGCATACTCCGCTATACGGGTGCCGAGATGGCCATGGTGGGCCGCGCCGCCTTTGGAAACCCATGGATTTTTGCTCAGATAAAAGCGGCGCTTCTGGGAGAGGAAATCCCTCCTCTGCCGCCGCTTGCCGACCGGTGCGATACCGCGGTGCGGCAGTTTGAGCTGGCGGTAAAAAACAAGGGAGAAAAAATTGCCTGTCTGGAAGCCAGAAGACAGTACGCCTGGTACCTGAAAGGCGTTTCTTATGCCGGATACTGGAAGGAACAGATCTGCAAGATCACCACAATGGAAGATGTTTATCGCATTACGGAAGGGATCAAACGGGAGTTGAGGTGAATGCCGGTGACGGAACAGGATTGGACGACGAAGGCGAAATCGGGGGATCCGAACGCTTTTGCCGTTCTGATGAATGCCAACGAGGCTCGGATCTACAATCTTGCCCTGCGCATGACGGGAAATCCGGATGATGCCGCCGAGTTGACTCAGGAAGCGTTTTTGGGCGCCTGGCGGGCGCTGGGCAGCTTTCAGGGAGGAAGCACCTTTGCCACCTGGCTCTACCGGCTTGCAACCAACGTTTGTATCGACTTTCTCCGCAGAGAGAAGCGCCGCCGGAACATTAACGAGGCGGTCTCCCTGGACGATGAGGAGGAAGGCATCCGGTACCAGCTGCCCGACGAGCGGTACAGTCCGGAGCGGGCGCTGGAGCAGCGCGAGCTGCAGGATGCCCTTCGCCGGGGACTTGGTAAGCTTTCCGAGGAACACCGGAAAATCCTCATCCTAAGGGAACTGGACGCTCTTACATACGGCGAAATCGGAGAGCTGTTGGGAATTGAAGAAGGAACGGTAAAATCCCGCATTGCGAGAGCCAGGCTCGCCCTGCGGCGCGAGCTGCTCACCGACGGGAACTTTTCCGGCACACTGTCGTCTATTAAGACAGAAACAGCGGGAAAGGAGGTGAGCCCACTTGGCTGACTGCGAAAAAATATTTGAGTTATTGAGCGCTGGAATCGACGGAGAACTGTCTCAGGCGGAGGAAGCCGAACTGGCGGCTCACCTTGAGCAATGTGAAAGCTGCCGTCTGCTGGCCGCAGAGCTGGAAGGCATTCACGCTGGGTTACAGTCCTTTGCGGTATCTCCGCCATCGGGGCTTACTGAAAGCATATTAGAGAAGCTCAAAGAAGAGAACAACATACGGGAAGAAGAAAAAATCGTCACGATGCCGCCCCGGCGGCATACCTGGCGGATGTGGCTTTCCATGGCGGCGGTCTTTGTCCTCATAGTAGCGGGCATCCGGTTTATCCCCCTGCCCGGTATGGGCGGGGCCAGCAGCGGAAGCAGCATGAGCGCCGCCTCCAATGCTCCCGTACCTGCCCCGTCCGTAAACAGCGCGCAGGAAAAGACCTTCGGAAACGAAAAAACGGCGGAAGACGGAGCAGTGAGCAGCGGCTCGCCCGCCATGGAAAAAGAAACTGTAATCGGCAATACTGGCGCGGGCAGCGGGGTTGCGTCATCAAGAAACGCTGTTTCCGACACAGTCGGCGCGGAAGCGGCGCCGTCGGATCCTCCGGAAAATCCGGAGGCCAGCACGGCGGCGAACGATGGGCCTCAAAACAATGGGGTTCCTGATAACGAGATGACATTTCAGGCGGTTTGCGGCGACAGCCGGGGCGAAGCGCTTACCGCCCAGAACGCCGCGCAGGCGCTCCTTCTCTTCCTTTATCCTGAGGTTGAGGTAAACTCCGCCGAGCTGGCCGACGAGGAAAGAAATTTCACAGGCCTTTCGGTTTCCGATCTGGATGGAAATTCTCTGTGTACGCTTGAGTACCAGGGGGAGACCGAGGATTCCTCCGCCTTCCTCTTTCTTGCGACAAAAGAAGGTACCGAAAAGGGCACGGTGTGGCAGGTAACCGTTACCGGCGGAGAAGTCACCGAAGTCGAAAAATAGTCTGGGAGGGCGGATGGAAATCCGCCCTCTTTTTAACATATTTATAAAAGTTTTTGTTGTACCCCTCTTAAATTTATTGTATAATGGCTAAGATAATGACGTTTCGCAATGAAAAATGTATATAAGACACAACAAGGAGAGGACACAATTATGAGCTACTCCGCACAGAATATTCGCAACATTTGCCTGCTGGGACATGGCGGAAGCGGAAAGACTTCCCTGGCGGAAAGCATGCTGTTTCTGACCGGCGTCATCGACCGTCTGGGCAAGTCCACAGATGGGAATACCGTCTGTGATTACGATCCCGAAGAGATCAAGCGTCAGATCTCTATTTCCACCGCCGTCGCACCGGTGGAATATAACGGCGTTAAAATCAACGTGCTGGATACCCCGGGCTATTTTGATTTCTGCGGCGAGGTTATGGAAGCCCTTCGCGTGTCCGATGCCGCCGTCATCGTCAGCACCGCCAAAGGCGGTATGAGCGTCGGTGCCGAAAAAGCCTGGAAATACTGTGTTAAACGGGAACTCCCCTGTATGTTTTATATTTCCAAGACCGATGAGGAAAACAGCGATTACCATTCCGCGCTTGAGGTTCTGAAGAAGACCTTCGGCAGCCATGTCGCCCCGGTGGTTATCCCGATTCTGGACGACAAGAAGAAAGTCGTCGCCATAATCAACGTGCTGAACAAGCGCGCTTATGAGGTGAAGGGCGGCAAGGCGGCGGAAATTCCCATTCCCCAGAACAAGCAGGATGAAGTGGAAGAGCTCTATAACGCCCTTAAGGAATCGGTGGCGGAAACCGACGAAGCCCTGATGGAAAAGTATTTTTCCGGCGAGGACTTTACAAGCGAGGAAATGACCAAGGGCCTGCGCGCGGGCGTACGTGACCGCTCCATTTTCCCCGTTGTCTGCGGCAGCGCTTTGTCCGGCCTGGGCACCTCCCTCCTCATGGATGCCGTTGTGAGTCTGCTGCCCAATCCGCTGGAAGGCAAGAGCGAGGCGGGCGAGGACGCGAACGGCGAGCCTGTGAAGGTCGAAGTCTCTCCCAGCGGTTCCCCCTGCGCCTTTGTTTTCAAGACCCTTTCCGATCAGTACGGCAAGTATTCTTTTGTAAAAGTCATTTCCGGCACCCTCACCTCGGACCTTTCTCTGTTGGACAGCCGCACCGGCCAGAATGAAAAAATCGGACGACTTTATATCATGAGGGGCAAAAAGACCGAGGAAGTCAAGGAATTGGTCTGCGGCGACATCGGCGCCATTGCGAAGATGGAGCGCCTTAAAACGGGAGACACCTTGTGTGATCCACGTAAAGCCGTCAAGCTGGAGAGCCTTGATTTCCCCGAGCCCTGTTATTCCGTCGCCATCGCCCCTAAAACGAAAGGCCAGGAAGATAAAGTCTCCGGCGGCCTTACCCGCCTCAACGAAGAGGACCTCACCTTCACCGTGACGAACAACGCCGAGACCCACCAGATGGTGGTTTCCGGCACCGGCGATATGCAGATGGACGTCATCCTCGCCCGGCTCAAGAGCCGCTTTGGCGTTGACTCCGAACTGGCGTCTCCCCGGGTGCCCTATCGGGAAAAAATCCGTAAAAAAGTAAGAAAACAGGGCCGTCATAAGAAACAGTCCGGCGGACACGGCCAGTTCGGCGACGTCTGGATCGAGTTCGAGCCATGCGACAGCGAGGAAATGATCTTTGAGGAGAAGGTGTTCGGCGGAAGCGTGCCCAAGAACTTCTTCCCCGCCGTGGAAAAGGGCCTGCGCGATATCGTAAACAACGGCGTTCTTGCCGGGTTCCCGGTTGTATACCTTAAGTGCACCTTGGTGGACGGCTCCTACCACCCCGTGGACTCCTCCGAAATGGCCTTCAAGACCGCCGCACAGCTGGCCTTCAAGGCGGCGCTGCCCGAGGCGTCACCTGTACTTCTGGAGCCCATCGGCTCTTTGATGGTCACCATTCCCGATAACTATATGGGCGATGTGATCGGCGACCTCAACAAGCGCCGCGGCCGCGTCATGGGTATGACGCCGACCAGCGACGGCGACCAGGTGGTGGAGGCCGAGGTGCCTATGGCGGAGATGACCTCCTATGCAATTGATCTGCGCGCTATCACCCAGAGCCGCGGTTCCTTTACCTTCCACTTTGTGCGCTACGAGGAGGCGCCCCCCGCCGCGCAGCAGAAAGCCATCGAAGAAGCCAAAGCAATGCAGGAAAGCGAATAATCAAGATGGAAGCGGCCACCGATTCAGAATCGGTGGCCGCTTTTTGTCAGATTACCGCGTTGGAAAAATAGTCCCGCGTTTGCCCAACGTTTATCATGATTTGTTCGCGCAGTGCGTCCAGGGAGGGAAACTTTCTCTCCTCCCGGAGGTAAGCGAAGAACTCGATCCTGAGTGTCTGGCCGTAGAGGTCGCCGCTGAAATCCAGCAGGAACCCTTCCACGGAAAGCCTCTTTCCGTCATCTACGGTGGGCCGGATTCCGACGTTGGTGACCGCCATATAGGGAACCGTCCCGTTACAGGTCCAGATCCGGGTGGCATAGACGCCGTAGGCGGGCGCCATCACGCCCGGCGGCAGGGTGAGATTCACCGTGGGAAATCCCAGGGAACTGCCCAGCTTCTTGCCGTGCGTTACGCTGCTGGTAAAGGTGAACGGGTGTCCCAGGAAAGTATTGGCCTGCTCAATTTCCCCTTGGGCGACCAGCGAACGGATATAAGTCGAGGAGATGGTGATCCCGTCCTTTTCCACCTTGCCGATAATGTCGCAGCCAACGCCCAGCTCGGCACATTTGGCGGAAAGCCGCTCGGGATTGCCCGCTCCTTTATAGCCAAAATGAAAATCGTGGCCGGCCACTACGTGAACGACGCCATTTTCACGCACCAGATAATCTGCGATAAACTCTTCCCATGGCATCTTCATCATTCGGCGGTCAAACCGCGCGATGATAACCTCCTGAATGCCGTAAAGCCGGCGCATCAAATCCACACGGTCGGCGGGGGAGGTGAGGAGGGGGACGGGATCCCCCATGATAACGGAGCTTGGGTGGGGGTCAAAGGTAAAGGCGGCGGGTATGGCGTCTTTTTCCCGCGCAACCTGAGCCACCCGCTTGAGCAGCGCTCCATGGCCCAGATGCACTCCGTCAAAAAACCCCAGGGCAATGACTCGTTTGGCAGTATCCACTGATTTACACCTCAAAAAAGCTCTTGATAACGCTCAGCTGATTCCCGGCCCGCTCGCCCAGCATCAAAAAGCCGCCGGGACCGTATACCCGGTATTCCCCGTCCTCGCCCGGCGAGGCTATGGCGGCGCCATTGCGGATTTTCTTCTCGGCCTCGGCATCTATGGCAAGGGAAGGATAGCGGTCGAAATAGCGGTCCACGGGGAGAAGGAGGGACTGGGGGCTGGGGTGGGAAAGGACCGTATCCATCGTAACGGCGCTCTGCAGGGTAAACCCGGCGGCCTTTGTACGGCGCAGGGAGGATAGTACCCCTCCGCAGCCCAGGGCTTGTCCCAGATCGTGACACAAGGTGCGGATGTAAGTTCCCTTGGAACAGGAGACTCGAAGAGCATAGTCACTCTCGCCGGTCTGCGAGAGCATCTTGAGCTCATAGATAGTGACCGGCCTGGGAAGCCGCTCCACTTCCCTGCCTTCGCGGGCAAACTTATAGAGCGCCTTTCCGCCCACCTTGAGGGCGGAGTACATGGGAGGAAGCTGCAAAATTGGGCCGGTAAACCGGGGAAGCATTCCTTTCACCTGATCCGGGGTTATGGTAACTGGCCGGGTGTCCAGGACAGTGCCGGTTACGTCCTGGGTGTCCGTCGTGATCCCCAGGCGAAGCCCCGCCAGATACTCCTTATCGGTTTCTGCTGCAAATTCCACGGCTCTGGTTGCCCTCCCGACAAAAACCGGGAGAACGCCGGTCGCCATGGGGTCAAGGGTCCCGGCGTGGCCGATGCGCCGCTCGCTGTATACCCGGCGAAGCTTGGCCACCACGTCGTGAGAGGTCCAGCCCGCCGGCTTATCGATGATAATAATACCGCTGGGCAAGAAAGCTGCCTCCCTTTATCGTATGTGGCTGCGCAAGATCCTATCGGTTCTTTACAGTCCTGATGGCGTCCAGAATAGCTGCCTTGGCCGCCGGCACCGTGTCGAAAACCGTACAGCCGCCCGCGCCCTCGTGACCTCCGCCGCCGAGCAAAGAGCAGACGCTGTTGGCGTTTACCCCCCCTAAGGTGCGCACTGAGATCTTGCACTCCAGCGGTTTTATTTCACGGAGGGTAACGGCGGTCTGAGCTCCCTCAATCTGGCCTACGAAGGCTGCGATATCCTCCACATCTTCTTCCGTGGCGGAAAGAGCGCGCATCATGTCCAGCGTCACCGTGGCGATCACGACAGTACCCCCGTCGAAACGCTCCATCTGATCGGTAATCATACTCTCGAGCTTAAGCCGCTTAAAAGACTTGGTGCGGAAATGCCGCTTATTGGCCCACTTGTAATCAATCCCCAGTTCCATAAGGGCCGCGGCCACCAAGTGGGAACGGGCTGTGGTGTTATTATAGACAAAGCAGCCGGTGTCGGTGGAGACCGCCACATAAAGAGGAAGGGCGATTTCCGGGGTAACCGGCCCCATTTCCTTCAGAATGTCAAACAAAAGCTCCCCGCAGGAGGCGCAGGTGATATCCAGACAGATGTCTTTTCCCAGTCCCTCGTTGGAGGCATGGTGATCAATGCACAGATCCAGCCGGTCTATGTAGGTAACGGAGTTCTGGGTGTAGAGCTCTTTCCCCGCAATGTCGACGGCTACCACATACTCGGGAATAAAATCCGGGTGGGCCAGCTTGCCCTCCAGATAAGGGAGAAACAGGCTGCTCACATCCGGGTTGGGAAGGATGTATGCGGTTTTTCCGATATTTCTCAGACCAAGGCAAAGCGCGGCGGCGCACCCGATGGTATCCCCGTCGGGCCGGCGGTGGGAAATAATCAGAATGTTGTCCTTTTCGACAAGAAGGGCGGCGGCCTTACGGTAATTGATGTTCACTCTTCGTTCCCCTCTCCGCCGGGCGTCGGCTCCATCTTCCGGAGCACCTCAAGAATCCGGGCGCCGTGATCGATGGAATCATCCCGCTGAAAGACGAGTTCAGGGGTGTAGCGCAATGTGAGCGCACGGCCAAGCTCCCGCCGGAGATAGCCTCCCGCGGACTTGAGCCCCTTGATAACCTCGTTTACGTCACTTTTATCCAGCACGCTTACGAACACCTTGGCGTACCGCAGGTCGGGGGTGGTTTCCACCGCTGTGATGGATACCAGGCCGTGGACTCTGGGATCCTTCATGGTTCGGATGAGAGAGGCCAGCTCCCGCTGGATTTCCTCGTTGACGCGGCCGAGACGGTTGTTTGCCATGTTGATACCTCAATTAATTTGAATGGGAGGCAGGCAAAATTATGCCTGAATCTGCTCCATGACGAAGGCCTCGATGATATCGCCGACCTTGACGTCGCTATATTTTTCAATGGAAAGACCGCATTCGTAGCCCTGCGCGACCTCTTTCACGTCATCCTTGAAGCGCTTGAGAGACCCGACGGCGCCCTCGTGGATGACGATACCATCCCGAACCAGCCGTAGCTGGGCGTGACGCGCCACCTTGCCCTCGGTGACGTAGCAGCCGGCGATGATGCCCGCGCCGGTGATCTTGTAAACCTCGCGCACTTCTACCCGGCCGAGAGTAACTTCTTTATATTTGGGGGTCAGCATGCCTTTCATGGCGGCTTCCATCTCGTTGATGCAGTCGTAGATGATGCGGTACATGCGCATATCCACGTTCATGCGGTCGGACGAGTCCCGGGCGTTGTTGTCCGGCCGAACGTTGAAGCCCACGATAATGGCGTTGGAGGTAGCGGCCAGCGTTACGTCGTTCTCGTTGATGGCGCCTACGCCGCAATGGATTACCCTGACCCGCACTTCATCGTTGGAGAGTTTTTCCAGACTGGATTTGACCGCCTCGGCGGAGCCCTGCACATCCGCCTTTACGATAATGTTCAGATCCTTCAGTTCGCCCTGCTGGATCTGACTGAACAGATCTTCCAGCGTGACTTTCTGATTCTGAGGACCGGCGGCGGCGACCTTCTGCTCATGCTTACGCTGTTCCACCAGCTCGCGGGCCATACGTTCGTCGGCCACGGCGTGGAAATCGTCGCCCGCTCCGGGGACCTCGCCCATGCCGATGATCTCCACGGGTACGGAGGGACCGGCGTGCTCCAGCTTGTTGCCGCTGGCGTCCGTCATGGCGCGGACACGGCCCACGGCGGTGCCGGCGATGATGACGTCTCCCTGATGCAGCGTGCCGTTCTGCACCAATAAGGTTGCCACGGGACCGCGGCCTTTATCCAGCCGCGCTTCGATAACGGTGCCGTGGGCGGAGCGGTTGGGGTTGGCCCTGAGCTCCTTCATCTCTGCGGTGAGGATGACCATCTCAAGAAGTGTTTTAATGCCCTCGCCGGTTTTGGCAGAGATAGGACAGATAATGGTATCGCCGCCCCATTCCTCCGCCACCAGCTCGTATTCGGTGAGCTGCTGCTTGATGCGATCGGGGTTGACGTTCGGCTTATCCATTTTGTTGATGGCTACGATCACGGGGATGTTCGCGGCCTTGGCATGGTTGATGGACTCGATCGTCTGGGGCATGATGCCGTCGTCGGCAGCCACCACCAGAATAGCCACGTCGGTGATCATGGCGCCGCGGGCGCGCATGGCGGTAAACGCCTCGTGGCCCGGGGTATCCAGGAAGGTGATGAGTTTTCCGTTGACCTCCGCCTGATAAGCGCCGATATGCTGCGTGATGCCGCCTGCCTCGCCGGCCGCCACGTTGGCGGAGCGGATTTTATCCAGCAGGGAGGTCTTGCCGTGGTCAACGTGGCCCATGACCACAACCACCGGCGCGCGGGGGGCCAGATCCGCTTCTTTGTCTTCGGCGGTGTCGATCAGCTTTTCTTCAATGGTGACGATGACTTCGTGCTCGACTTTACAGCCAAGCTCCATAGCCACTAAGGCCGCGGTGTCGTAGTCGACCATATCGGAGAGGGAAGCCATGACGCCCATCCGGATGAGGCGGCCGACAACCTCGGCGCCTGTTTTCTTCATTCGTGAGGCCAGTTCTCCGACTGAAATTTCGTCGGGAATCTTGACCACCAGAGGATGCTTCTTGGCGATCTCGGCCTGAAGGCGGCGCAGCTTCTCCTGCTCTTCCGCCCTGCGCTTGCTGCTGAAGCTGGGACCTGCTTTGCGCTGCTGACTTTTTCCCTGTATCTTTTGCCTGCCGGCCTGCATCTTGTTGGCCTTGTCGGGAGCTAAGGTTTCCAGACGCTCGTCGTACCGGGCGAGGTTGACGTTGCCGCTCTTGCGGGTATCCACCACTTTCTTTTCAGGGACACGGGTGGGACGCGGAACGTGAGGCTGCTGCGGCGGCTGAGGGGAAGCGGGCTGCGCCGGTTTTGAAGCGGCGGGGACCTGAACAGCGGGAGCAGCGGGCGTGGCAACAGACGCCGGCTGAGGCGTCCCTTTGTCCTGATGAGGGATGGACGCCGCCGGCTGCTTTGCCTCGGAGGGAACCGGTGAGGCCTTGTGCGGCGCGGGAGCAGCCGCCCTGGGTTCGTGGTAAGTGTCGGCAAAGACGCTTTCTATGCTCTCCACCTGATTATGCTGGGTAAGATACTCGAAGATAACGGAAAGCTCTCCGTCCTCAAGCACCTGCATATGGTTTTTGGGCGCAACAGCATAGGTGGTGAGGATATCGGCAATCTCCTTGGTACTTCTGCCGAAATCCTTGGCCACTTCATGAACACGATATTTGACAAGACTCAAATGAGCCACCTCCGATTGTAGAGAATAAATTCACGTCAAACAGGGACTAAGAGACAGGAGGCGTCTTCTTTGAAGGCGCGGCCTTTGACTTGGGCGGCTTTGGCCGTTCCGGTTTTTTCAGGGTGTCCGGGCTGCGGGGAGCGGAAGCTCCCTTGTGCTCAGATTTGTGACCGGAAGCCTTATTTGCCGGAGGAGCGGCCCAGGGTTTTTCCCGAAGCTGCTTCAGGCGTTTTTCATGCAGCCGCCGTTCTTTCTGACGTTCATATACTTTGTCCGCTTTCCTGGAGAGTTGCTCTGCGGCTGGACCAAAAGAACCGGGATCATCGGATGCCAGCTTTTGGGCGATCGCGGCGGCAAAGCCGGCGTCGGTAACGGCGGCCATGGCGCAAGAGGTGTGTCCGACCGCGGCTCCCAGAGCGCTTTTCGAGCAGGGAAGCGTGATCCAGAGGGTCTTGCCTGCCTGGCCGAAGTGAGCCGCCCTTCGGGCGGTGTTGGAAGCGGCATCGGAAGCCAAGAGCACCAGATGGGCTTTCCTTGCCCGGCAGACGGCGCCAACCGGCTCTTCCCCAACCTCCAGTTTTCCAGCTTTCTTTGCCAGCCCTACGAGGGAGAGGATATCAGCCATGGGCAGTTCCCTCTTTCATTTCTGCTGCGAGCGAGTCGTAGATGCCGTCCGGCATCTGCATGGAAAAAGCGCGTTCCAGAGCCTTTGACTTTCTGGCGCGTTTCAGACACTCTTCATCGGGGCACAGGTAAGCGCCCCGTCCAGGTTTCTTGCCCTTGAAGTCCAGAGAGATTTCTCCCTCCGGGGATTTTACCACCCGGATAAGTTCCCGCTTCGGCTTCATTTCCCGGCAGCCGAGACATTGCCGCAGGGGTATTTTTTTTGGCACCTTACCTCACCTCCCAACCCAATTTACTTCTATCGGAGGATTACCTGTCTTCCGGTTCCTCGGCGATCAGATCGATCTCCGGCTCCTGCGCTGGGGGGGGGCCGCCCGGAGCGCTCTGCGGCTTGATATCGATTTTGAATCCGGTGAGTTTTGCGGCCAGGCGGGCGTTCTGCCCCTCCTTGCCGATTGCAAGGGATAACTGATCGTCGGGCACGATCACCCGGCAGCTCTTGCCGCCCTCCAGAGTTTCCACGCTGATCACGTCCGCGGGGGAAAGAGCGGCGGCCACATAAGAAGCGGGGTCGTCGCTGTACTTTATGATATCCACTTTTTCGCCCCGGAGTTCTTCCACAACGTTGTTCACCCGGCTGGAGCGGGGCCCGACGCACGCGCCGATGGGATCCACGTTGGAATCGGAAGACCAGACGGCGAGCTTGGTACGGCTGCCCGCTTCACGGGCGATGGAGCGCACCTCCACCGTTCCGTCGTAGATTTCGGGGACCTCCAGCTCAAAGAGGCGCTTCACCAGACCGGGATGGGTGCGGGAAATGAGCACCTGGGGCCCGCGGGCGCTGCGGCGCACCTCCACCACGTAAACCTTAAGGCGGTCGCCTTCCTTAATGACCTCGCCCCGCACCTGCTCGGCGGGAGCCAGATAGGCGTCCGTTGCCTCTCCGCTGCCGCTGCTGATCCGCAAAGTGATTGCGCCGCTGCGGGGGTCGATCCGGGTGACAATGCCGGTGAGCATCTCGTGCTCCTTGGAATTGAATTCATCATAGACCATGCTGCGCTCGGCCTCGCGCATCCCCTGGATGATGACCTGACGCGCCGTTTGGGCGGCGATCCGGCCAAAGCTGCGGGCCTTGATCTCAATTCGGACAACATCTCCATACTGGGCCTGGGGGAGGGAGAGACGGGCTTCCTCCAGGGAAATTTCGGTGGAGGGGTTATCAACAGTCTCCACCACGTCTTTTTTCACGTACATACGGACTTCGCCGGCTGTCTCGTTGGCATCTACCGTAACATTATCCCCAATTCCCTCATGGTCACGCTTGTAAGCAGAGATGAGAGCCTGGGTGATCTTATCCAGCATATAAGCCTTGGGAATCCCCTTTTCCCGTTCGATCATGGAAATGGCGGCAAAAAACTCCCTGCCGTCCAGCTCGTTTGATTTCTGAGGCTTTGCATTTCTTTTAGCCATGATCCCGCTCTCCTTAAAAATCTACATGTAGGCGCACCTGCGCCACATCTTGCTTTTTGAGTGCCGCGCCGCCTACGGTAATATCACCGTTATCATAGGTTTCCAGCCTGCCCGAGAGTCCCTTTTTGCCGTCGATGGCCTTGTAAAGCTTTACATCCACCATACTGCCCAAAAAAGCTGCAAAATGTTCGGGCTTTTTAAGAATCCGGTCAATGCCCGCAGAGGATACCTCGAGGGTATAACTCCCCTCAATAGGGTCGGCTTCATCCAGCGCGTCCGACAAGGGACGGCTTATCGCTTCGCAGTCATGAATGGAAACGCCGTCTTCCTTGTCGATATAGACCCGGAGAAACCAGGCGCCGGCTTCCTTTACATACTCCACGTCCCAAAGGGTACATCCGTTTGCCTGGGCAATGGAAGCGGCCAGGGCTGCGGTCTTCTCAATCACTTTCGACATGAATGCCCCTCCTGCAAGGCAAATACCCATAAATTTACATTTCCCATTTTTCACAAAAGAAAGAGCGGGGCGGGCCCCACTCAAAACGGATAGTTACATTACGACTGTGTCAGCATATCACAAAAAAGGCGGGAAAGCAAGTGCTTTCTCTGAAAAAAGTAGCGCCGGCAAGTAAAATTGGCAGTGAAAGACATAATTTTAACGCAGTTTAAGAGGCGGACCGGAAAATAAAAAGACCCGGTCGGCGAGCGCGAGGACCTCTTCCTCGTGGGTAACAAGAAACACGCGCTTACCGAGCCCCCTGATGCCCTCCAGGATGCGGTGCTGATGCTCCGGCCCCACCCCGGTGAAGGGCTCGTCCAGAAGATACAGCTCTCCGCCCAGTGCCAACGCCCTGCCCAGCGCCAATCTGCGCGCCATTCCGCCCGACAGGGCCGCGGGATAGTTTTTAGCCTCGCCCGAAAGCCCGATGAGGTTAAGGAGGGAAGCGGCCTCCATCTTGCGGTCTTTTGGGAGGACATCCGTGATATGCTGCTGGACCGTGCGCCAGGTAAGCAGACGGTTTTCCTGAAAAAGAAAGGCTGTCTGACGGGGAGTAATTCCCGTTACACGGCCGAATTGGACCGGCTGCAGGCCGGCCAGGACACGCAGCAGGGTGGTTTTGCCGCAGCCGGACTCGCCGGTAACGGCGGTGATGCCGGTTTCCGGTACCGTGAGAGAAAAATCGTCCAGCACAAGCTTTTCGCCGAAGCGGACGGTGACGTGCTCCAGAGATATCATGAATGCGCTCCCCTTTCCAGCCTTCGGAATAAAGCCGAAATGGCCCACTCCAGCAAAAAGCTGAGCAGAATGACAACCAGAGTCCAGGCAAAAAGGGCAGGAGAATCTAAAGTGATCTTGGAGTAATACACCCTGGAGCCGATGGCGAGCTCCGGCTGGCAGAGCACCTCGGCCGCCACACCCGCTTTCCAGGCCAGTCCAAGGCCGGTGCGGCACCCCACGTTAAACGGCGGGCGCACCGAAGGATAATAAATGAGACGGGCTGTTTTAAACGGACCAAAACGGTACGCCCGCGCCATCTCCAACAGCAGCGGATCGGTCCCGAGGAGACCGCCGCGCACATTTTCCCAGAGGACGGGAAGGACCATCAGTGCGGAAATGACGCCGGGGACCAGCCCGGAGCCGATCCACAACAGGACAAGAATAATAAAAGAGACCACGGGAGTAGCGCGGATGACCCGGACCGCCGGGGAGAGGAGGGTATCGGCCAGGGGAACGGCGAATGTCGCCACGGCAACCAGCGTCCCCGCGATGGCGCCGCACCAGAAGCCCGCGAAAATACGGATCAGGGATAACAGCGAGGTCTGCCAGAAGACTGGGGTAACGGCGAGGGTTTTGAGGGTCGTGAGGACGGCCAGGGGAGAGGGCAGAAGGATCTCCTTGCCCACGGATATGGCCGCAAACTGCCAAACCCCCAGCCAGAAGACCGGGGGCAGCAGAATACGGAGGACTTTATTTTTGGACAAAGAAGTAAAACGAGTCATCGGGAATCGACCCTCCGATGGAAGCGGGATCTACGGAGAAAAGCACCTCGTAGTAACCCTGAATGGCGTCTCTCATATCCTTGCCGGACACGCAGATGAGATTACAGTCGGGGATAGCGGCCTTGGCAATGGCTTCGCTGGGGGTGATCCCATAGCGGGCAACCAAAACCGCGGCCTCATCAGGGTGATCCTTCACATATTGGATGGAGGAGGCGTATTCGGTCAGAAAATCGGAGACCGCCTGGGGGTTTTCTTCAGCGAACTCCCTGCGTACCACCACGCAGCCCATGATCAGAGAGCTGCTGTCGGTCGCGTTATCCCATTCCTCGGTGAGATCCAGAACGGGAATGATCTTTGAAGCGGCGTCGGAAGAGACGGTTTTCAGTTCCAGCGCTGTCGCGGCAGGCACGGGAAGCATACAGTATTCTGCGTCTCCTGTGAGCATCAGGGCGGAAACCTCGTCGGAGGTTTTCCAGACGATCTTCACATCGGTTCCCGGTACGAGGCCGTTCTGTTCCAGAAGAAAGTTCAGCACAAACTCTGGGTTTGCGCCCTGACCGGTGGCGTAGAGAGTTTTTCCCTTGAGATCGGTCACGGAGTTTACGTTGGTGCCGCCCCGCTCCAGAATATAAAGGACGCCCAGGGTGTTGAGGGCGAGAAGCTTGATGTCCCCGCCCGATTTGTTGAAGAGGTTGGCAGCCACGTTGGTGGCAAGGGCGGCGATGTCGGTCTGGCCGCTCGTGAGCCTTGCCGCCACTTCGGAGTTGTCGCTGGATACCGTAACCTTGTAGCTGTTTTCGGTAAGTCCGGCGTCGTTATCGGAAAGCAGCTTAGCGGCGCCGACGCCGGTGGGACCTTTGAGCAGGGTGAGATTTACCGTTGTCCTGCTGGCGGACGAAGGGCTTGGGGAAGCGCTGGGGGAAGCTGCGGCAGGCGACGGGCTCGGAGCGGAGGAGAAAAAGCTGCAGGCGGTAAGACCCGTTATGACAACAAATACCAGGAGAAGCGCGAAATAACGTTTTAAGTTCAAAGCAGTCATTCCTTTCAAAGCAGTGATGTGTTCAGAACCCGGATGGCCTTCCCCTCCCGGCGGATCGCGCCGGAAAGCTCCAGCTGTTCAAAGGCGCGGTAGAGGGAGGCCCGGCTGATGCCCAGGCGCCCCGCCAGCTCGGTTGCCGGGCAGCGGGGTTCTGCCAGATCCCCTTCCAAATTCTGAAGCAAAAATTGCCCCAGTTTCTGCTGGGCGGAACCGGCGGCCAAACTGTCCAGCCGGTCGCTCAGAAACCGGACTCTTCCCGAAAGATAACAAATATACCGCAGGGCCAAAGCGGGATACTGGGCCATAAGGGAGGAAATCAGGGACTGAGGGAAAAACAGGACGACGCAGTCGCTTTTTGCGGTGAGTGTGGTTGCGTAATCCGAGGCGTCGTTAAACAGCGCGGCTGCGCCGAAGAGATCGCCGTGCCGCAAGATGCTCATGATAAGCTCGCCCTTCGTTACCTGAACCGTTCCGGCGGCAAGGATTCCCAGGCTGCGCTCGAAAGCGTGCGGCGTATAGAGAAGAGCCCCTTTCACAAAGGTGCGACGGGTACAGTCCGCATGGCAGAGCGCCTGCCGCAGTATCGCGACAGGGAGATCGTGAAATAACGCTGTCTGGTCAAGAAGAGAAATTTCTTCTTCCAGGCTGGCCACACCGGACATA
Source organism: Bacillota bacterium (assembly GCA_023459875.1). Classification (GTDB taxonomy): domain Bacteria; phylum Bacillota; class Clostridia; order Oscillospirales; family Oscillospiraceae; genus JAEWRY01. The sequence continues at coordinate 100,753 of JAEWRY010000020.1, read as the reverse complement.
AACTCTCTCCTTTTTGTCTCATATGAGACATATATACTGTACCATATAAGGCAAAGACAGTCAAGCTTATCAAAACGACAAATTATTCGCGGTACGCCGAAACTTTCTCTTGCCGAATTCCGTCTGATTATGTATACTAAATAGCGTAGTTTAGTTGACATAATGGTAACGAAAGAAGGACGACTCTTGCAAGAGCTGCGACAGCGGGAGAGGACCCCCAAAAGGCTTCGGTGGCTGCGCCGGGCATATCATGTTCTGGTGGTGCTCTCCTTAATTATAGTGGTTACGTTTTGCGGGTTTAAGCTGATTGTGCGCGCGCCGGCGCAGAAACCCGTCCAAACGCCGGAGCTTGCCGAAAACCATGTGGGGGCCGACGTTCCGGGTACTCCCACACCCATCCCGCTGGCGCGTAAGGAACAGTTTTATACCTTCCTGCTGGCCGCCAGCGATCAGTCCAGCGGCAACGCCGACACGATTATGGTGGTCTCCTTTGATGTAAAAAACCAGACGGTGGGGGTGGTGTCCATCCCCAGGGATACGCTGATTGACCGGAAGTACCCCAAAATCAACAATACGTATGCCGTCGGCGGGATCAGTGAACTATCCAAAGAGGTTTCCAATCTTGTTGGTTTCCCGCTCGACTATTATATCACTGTGGATATTAAGGCATTCAAAGCGCTTGTAGATGCCGTCGGCGGCGTGGACTTTGATGTGCCCATCGACATGGATTATGACGATCCCACCCAGGATCTCCATATCCACTATAAAGCGGGGGTTCAGCCTCTGGACGGACAGCAGGCGCTGGAGGTGGTGAGATTCCGCAAAAACAACGACGGCACCGGTTATTCTGATTCCGACGTCGGCCGCACCCACACCCAGCAAAAGCTTCTTACCGCAATCGCTAGAAAAGTGGCGTCCTGGTCGGGACTGAGCAAATTCAACAGATTTGTGGATATTTTCTCCCAGTATGTTAAGACCGATCTGTCCGGTACCGACATCACCTATTTTGCAACTCAGGCCGTGAAGGTCAACCTCGATCATGACCTGAATACCGCCACGCTTCCCTGCGGCAGCGGCTCGGTGGATTATCACGGAGTCTCTTGGTGTTACCAACTGGACAAGGAAAAGAGCCTTGCTATCATCAACGAGCTGCTCAACCCCTATACAACCGAGATAACCGACTCTGTCGCGGATATTTTTCAGGTGGAGTAAACAGCCCGGGAGATCAGAATACTTTACATTACGCAGGAAGCCTCGTCAATGACGAGGCTTCCTTGAGGTTGCCGAAAAACCATGTTTTTCGACAAAACGACAAGATGGAAGCGGCTCTGTGGAGCCGCACAAAGAGTGCCTAGCGGGAAGTGAATTCCCGCTAGGCACTGGTATTCAACCTTTTGCGGATTTCGGTCACGGAGCGCAACGCAAAATCCGCAAAAGCTTTTCGCCGGTGGCGAAAAGGACGAGGGACTTTTTTGACAGGCTGTAGGAAGCCTCGTCAATGACGAGGCTTCCTTATATATTAAATCCTTGTGTTGTTCAGTTCAGGGATCTGAAAACGATTTTGTTTCGTCCGCTGTTTTTTGCTTCGTAGAGCGCCTTGTCTGCCCGAGCCAGCAATCGGTCTTTGGTGTCGCCTTCTCTGTAACTCGCGGCCCCAAAACTGCAGGATAAACGCTCCGGTACGGAAAATACTGCGGAATTGATGATAGTTCTTATCTTTTCCGCTACGAGTGATGCCTTATCGGTATCTGTTTCAAGAAGTACGATTAGAAACTCGTCTCCGCCCCATCTGCCCACGGCGTCGTTATTTCGGACATTTTCCTTTAAGATGTTTGCCATTGAGATCAGCACCTCATCTCCGGTGATATGTCCGTAATTGTCATTCACATGCTTGAAGTTATCGATGTCCATCAGAATAATGGAAAAGCCCCTTTGATACCGCTCGCTTCTTCCGATTTCCGACTGCATAATGTCGTCAAGCATTAACCTGTTGTTTATCTGTGTCAGCTTGTCGGTTGTTGAAAGCCTGGTGAGTTCTTCGTTCGCCTGCTCCAGCTCAGACGTCACTGCTTTGATAAAGTACAGCAGCCGGGAGACGATTCGGTTGTGTTTATTGGAGTATGGATCAGATTCGCAAGGGATTTGAGGAGAAACCGTTCTTTGCCGGTTAACTTTGCTTTTATCTTGACCGTCTTCCCGCATACCTACAATGACAATGCTTGAATTCAAAAACTGGATTTTATCTTCATGGCCATAGAATTCCCCGTATGTGTAAAAACCTGCGGTCGGCGCGATCGCCTCATAAGGCTGAGTTTCAAAATTGACATCGGATTGCATTAAAAATCGGCGGCAGATGCAGGAATACAGAAATATGGCATCCGGATCGAAATCGCTCATGTGTTTTTGAACGGCGCTTGAATCCCGAACAATGATTTCCGGATCCCCATATCCGATACGGCATTTCTCCCCCGTATCCAGTTCGGAAATAAAATAAATGCCGTTATGTTCATCCACACTCGACGGGACCCTCACCACAGTTTCACCGTCCCGTTCCAGAAGAAAGGGAAATTCCAATACGTTATTGAAAAATTCTTCGTCATTGGGAATGTTGAGGTAACGATGATAAATATCGAAGGCGCAGATGTCATCCACCGTTTTGACAAGAATGCCGTCCGCGTCTGTTATCGTCATTTCTTTGCCGAGCGGTTTCCACCCCAGGTAGGACCGCGCGTAAATTTGAAGATTTCTGCCGGCGAATACCACCGCAACGACTCCCTGATTCATGAATTGTTCTCCGCAGAATAGGAAGCTTTTGTCTGCTCGATTATACACCCCGGCGCCTCCGCCGAAAACAGGAAAACCGGTTCCTTCCTGGGTCATTCCTTTAATGAAATTTGACATATTGATACTCAGCGTAGTCGCAAACAGGAGAACACCGGCAGCATCCAGTCCTGTTTCCGCAATTTTCTGGATGAGCCGCTGACCCATTTCAGATTCAGAGCCTGACGAACAGGGCAGGGCAATCGGGTATACCTCCGAATAATCAAAAATAGAGATGGATATGACGATTGAGCCTGTTATAAGACTGCCTTGGGCGATTTCTCCCGCCGTTGTTGTTCCCACCAGGATGGCGGCGGGCATTTTATCTTTTACCGTCTTTATAATCCGTTCTATGTAGTTCTTATCAGTTTGTGAAGAGTAAACCTGAACTAAAACAGAGCGTGCGCTTTGTGTATTGGACTTTATTTCAAAAGAATCCAAAAACAATTCAAGCGTAACAATATCGTTCACAATATGATAATAGCTTTTCACGGGCAACTGTCCTTCCCAATACGTAAATTTGCATGACGGTGGATTATTTTCGGGGATGAGCCTAAATTGTTTTAATATCATAATACTATAAAAACTGCTTTTTCAACAGATATTTATTACAAATAAATACAGGGTATTGCACGGATATATCCGTGCAATACCCTGTCTGATCCGGCATGAATCTTAGGCCATTTGCAATCTATTACCAGTCAATGTCCGTCAGCCCTTGAGTCCTCATACATAACAGATTTTTCGGCCCTTGGGCAACGTTTTCACTAAAGCAGTTTAAAACGTCTTCTGACATTTGAAAATTTGCATTTTTCTCATTTAAGGTTTGCGAATTCAGTAAATATAAACGCTCTGATATGAGCGGAGAAATACCGCACCCCGGCAACAATGTCATTATCATAATGCAACATAATATCTACATTTAAATCTTAACAGGTTCACGATTAGATCCCTCTATTCGAATTAGAATACCTATAAAGCAATATACAACGAGCAGTTTGTATGCTTTATTGAACCCAATACGGTTATTAATTATTATAATATACCTGCAAAATACTACAAGGCTGAGACATAAGAAAAACGGGGTACTGCAACGTTCGATTGCAATACCCCGTAATAAATAATGCTTCTTTAGTTCTCCGCCGGTCTCGGATTTTTTATGGCGGCGTGGGCCGCGGCCAGCCGGGCGATGGGGACCCGGAAGGGGGAGCAGGAGACGTAGTCCAAGCCCACCTGATGGAAAAATTCGATGGAGGTGGGGTCGCCGCCGTGCTCGCCGCAGACGCCCAGATGCAGGTCGGGCCGGGTTCCGCGGCCAAGTTTGACCGCCATTTCCACCAGCCGGCCGGTGCCCTGGATGTCAAAGTGCTCAAAGGGATCGGACTCATAAATTTTCTTGTCCAGATACGTGGGCAGGAACTTGGCGGCGTCGTCCCGGGAGAGCCCGTAGGTCATCTGAGTCAGGTCGTTGGTGCCGAAGGAGAAAAATTCGGCTTCCTTGGCGATGCGGTCGGCGGAAAGGGCGGCCCGGGGCAGCTCAATCATGGTGCCCACCAGATAACGCAGGGAAACGCCCGCTTCCTTGATGACCGCGTCCGCGGTGGTGCAGACCAGGCGGCGCAGGTGGCGCAGCTCGGTGGCCGCGCTGATGAGCGGGATCATGATCTCGGGCACAACGGTCTGGCCGGTTTCCTTCTGCACGTTGATGGCGGCTTCAATGATGGCGCGGGTCTGCATTTCGCCGATTTCAGGGTAGCAGACGGGCAGACGGCAGCCGCGCAGACCCATCATGGGATTGATTTCGTGCAGGTCGCTGACCGTGGCCCTCAGTTCGGCAAAGGAGACGCCCATGTCGCGGGCAAGCGCCCTGATGTCCTCTTCCTCGGTGGGCAGGAACTCGTGGAGTGGGGGATCCAGCAGGCGGATGGTAACGGGTTTACCCAGCATGGCCTTGAAAATTCCCTCGAAATCGCCCCTCTGAATGGGAAGAAGCTTATCAAGCGCGCGGCGGCGCTGCTCCTCGGTGCGGGAAATGATCATCTCCCGCACGGCGGGAATGCGGTCGGCTTCAAAGAACATGTGCTCGGTGCGGGTGAGGCCGATGCCCTCGGCGCCGAACTTGATGGCGGTGGCGGCGTCCGCGGGCGTGTCGGCGTTGGCGCGCACGCGTAGGCTGCGCACTTCGTCCGCCCACTGCATCACCGTGGCGAATTCGCCCGCCACCTCGGCGTCCACACGCTTGATTTCCCCGATATAGACGTTGCCGGTGGTGCCGTCGATGGACATGAACTCGCCCTTGTAAACCCGCTGACGGTCGATTTCCAGATATCCCTCACTCTCGTTGATGTGCAGCGCGCCGCAGCCCGCCACACAGCAGGTGCCCATTCCCCGCGCCACCACGGCGGCGTGGGAGGTACGCCCGCCACGGGCTGTCAAAATGCCCTGGGATACGCTCATGCCTTCGATGTCCTCCGGAGAGGTCTCCGCGCGCACCAGAAGGACGGGACCCCGTTTGGCGGCCTCCTTGGCTTCTTCCGCGGTGAAGTATACTCCGCCGCACGCTGCTCCGGGAGAGGCGGGCAAGCCGGAGGCCACGCTCTTGGCGTTTTTCAGGGCCGTTTCGTCAAAACGGGGATGGAGCAGCGCGTCCAGCTGCTTGGGCTCCACCTTTAAAAGCGCCTCTTTCTTGGTGAGAACGCCCTCGTTAACCAAGGCCACAGCGATTTTCAGCGCCGCCTGAGCGGTCCGTTTGCCGTTGCGGGTCTGGAGCATATAGAGCTTGCCGTTTTCTATGGTAAACTCCATGTCCTGCATGTCTTTATAGTGGGCCTCCAGCCGGTCGGAGATGGAGACGAATTCGTCGTAGGCCTGGGGGTTTGCTTCCCTGAGCTTATCGATGGTCTGCGGAGTGCGGATACCGGCCACCACATCCTCGCCCTGGGCGTTCATGAGAAATTCGCCGTAGAGCCTGCGCTCGCCGGTGGCGGGGTCACGGGTAAAGGCCACGCCGGTCCCCGAGCTGTCCCCCATGTTGCCGAACACCATGGACTGGACGTTCACGGCGGTTCCCCAGCTGTAGGGGATGTCGTTCATGCGGCGGTAGGTATTGGCTCTGGGGTTGTCCCAGGAGCGGAAAACGGCTTTGATCGCCTCAAGAAGCTGAACCTTCGGCTCGGAGGGGAAATCGGTTCCCTTCTGCTCCTTATAAAAAACCTTGAAAAGCGCGACCAGCTCCTTCATATCCTCCGCGAGAAGCTCGGAGTCGAGGGTGACGCCCCGTCTGGCCTTAACCTCGCCGATCAACTTTTCAAAACGCTCCTTGGGCAGTTCCATCACCACGTCGGAAAACATCTGGATAAAACGGCGATAGGCGTCGTACACAAAGCGGGGGTTGTCGGTCAGCTTCACCATACCCGTGGCCACAGTGTCGTTGAGACCCAGGTTGAGAATAGTATCCATCATGCCCGGCATGGAGGCACGGGCGCCCGACCGGACGGAAACCAGAAGCGGCCTTTCCGGATCGCCGAAAGCCTTACCGGTGAGCTTCTCCATGGTCCCCAGGTAAGAGAAAATCTGCTCCTCGATGTCGGAGGTAATGGTCTTACCATCGTCATAGTATCGCGTGCAGGCTTCGGTCGTTATGGTGAAGCCCTGGGGGACCGGCATGCCTAAATTGGTCATCTCGGCCAGGTTGGCGCCTTTTCCTCCCAATAGCTCTCGCATCTTTTCGTTGCCCTCGGAAAACAGGTAAACATATTTGTGCGCAGATGTTGCCATACGAATCCTCCCTTTAATGTAGTAGGGTTTTGTTATAAAGTTCTGTCCAAAATTACGAATCCATTATACATTGATTATGGTAAAAAACGCAAGAAAATATCCTGATCTTCCCTAAATTATTGGAAAGGTCGGGACAAAAAATTGTTAAAATGCGGCAAAGAAAATAAAAGCTGTCAAAGAAGTCCGAACGTTTCTTTGACAGCCTCATTTTAGTATTCAATTCCTTCCCGCGCCTTGACGCCGCTGTCGTAGGGATGCCGGTGGTTTTTCATTTCCGTAATATAATCCGCCCGGTAAAAAAGCGCGTCGATGATTTCCCGGCCGGTGAGGATCAGTTCCATTCCGGCGGGACATGCGTCAATCAGGCGGGTAACCGCTTCCAGCGGCAAAAGCCCCAGAGAGATAGCAGCGCATATTTCATCAAGCACCAGAAGATCGCACTTTCCTTTTGCCGCAAGTTGCGCCGCCTGGCTGAAAAGAAGCGCGGACTGCGCGGCGGCATCCGCTTTTTCTTTCTCATTCATGACCGAAAAGAATGGCATTTTTTCCGGTATGGGCAGCAGCGTTATTTCCGGATGTAGTGCCATTGTGAGCCGCTCTCCGCTGTCGCCGCCCTTTAGAAATTGGACGACGACCACCCGCTTGCCCCTGCCGGCTGCCCGGAGCGCAAGCCCTATGGCGCAGGTGGTTTTTCCTTTTCCGTCTCCATAATAAAAGTGGACCACGCCGATCTGCCTCCCAAAAAGAACAGCATCAATGTATCTGAAGCGGCAAAATAGTGTTGTTTTACCGCCCGAAAGGACAATTTTTGTCCTTTCGGCAAATGCGACTCGAAAATCGCATTTGTTCAGTGGACATTATTTAAAATATAATACGGCGGATCTGAAAAAATTCAAGTCATAATTACCGGGTACATTTTTATATAGGCCAAAACCCGCCCGCTCCGAGTGGCCCATTTTACCCAGAACCCTTCCGTCCGGAGAGGTGATGCCTTCGATCGCGCAGACGGAGCCGTTGGGGTTAAAATGGATGTCGTAAGTCGGGCTGCCGTTATAATCCACGTACTGAGTGGCGATCTGGCCGTTTTGGGCCAGGGAATTGATCAACTCGGGATCGGCCAGAAAACGGCCCTCGCCGTGGGAAATGGGAACAGTAAAGACCTCCCCCGCCTTGGTATGCGCTAGCCAGGGGGACTTGTTGGAGGCGATGCGGACGCGCACCAGCCGGGACTGATGCCGGCCAATGGTGTTGTAGGTGAGGGTGGGACAGGCCTTGTCGGTGTCGATGATCTTCCCGTAGGGCACCAGACCCAGCTTGATGAGCGCCTGAAAGCCGTTGCAGATGCCGCACATAAGCCCGTCCCGCTCATTGAGCAGTGAGTTCACTCCGCCCTTCACGTCGGCGTTGCGGAAGAAGGAGGTAATGAATTTAGCCGAGCCGTCCGGCTCATCGCCCCCCGAAAAGCCGCCGGGAATAACCACCATCTGGGCATTCTCAAGCGCCGAGGCGAATTCCTCCGCCGAGTGGGCGATGTCGAGCGCCGTCAGGTTCCGGATCACCAAAATGCGCGGATCCGCGCCCGCGGCGGCAAGGGCCTTGGCGGTATCGTACTCGCAGTTGGTGCCGGGGAAAACGGGAATCAGGGCGACGGGTTTCGCCGTCTTTATCTTGGGAGCGGGCCGGGATTTGGCCTCGTAAGAATACGCGGGGATGGGCCCGGACCCGGCCTTACTATTGCAGGGGTAGACACTCTCCAGCTTGTCTTCGTATATTTTCAGCAGAGAACCCAGACAGAGAAGCTCTTTTCCGTATTCCAGAAAAGGCTCTGACACGGTTTCGCCGAGCAAAACGCCCAGGTCGGTTTTTTCGCATAGCTCCAGCACAAAGCCCCCGTAGCAGTAAGAGAACAGGCGGTCAAGGGTCAGGTCCTCTTGATAGCGGAATCCAATATGATTGCCGAAGGCCATCTTCATGATCGCCTCGGCCACGCCGCCGAAGCCCGGCGTATAGGCGGAGAGAATTCTGTTTTCGCGGGCAAGCTTCTCAACGGTCTGGAACACCTTTTTGAGGGAGGCGGGGACTGGCAGGCCGTTTTCGTCGTAATCGGGGGCCAGCAGCACCACCGGATGGCCGGGACCCTTAAATTCCGGAGAGAGGACATGGCCCAAAGCCGAGGTGGTGACCGCGAAAGAGACCAGGGTGGGGGGGACGTCCAGCCGCTCGAAGCTTCCGCTCATGGAATCCTTGCCGCCGATGGCGGCGTACCCAAAATCCTTCTGTGCCCTGAAGGCCCCCAACAGGGCGGCCAGAGGCTTGCCCCAGCGCTCGGGATCGCGGCAAAGTTTCTCAAAATACTCCTGAAAGGTGAGGTAAACAGCTTCCTGCCCCGCGCCCGCGGCTACCAGCTTGGAGACCGACTCCACCACCGCGAGATAGGCGCTGTGGTAGGGGCTTTTTTCGGCGATGTAGGGGTTATAGCCCCAGGACATGAGGGATACGGTGGAGGTATCCTGACCGGCGACTGAAATCTTATGGGCCATAACCTGCGCGGGAGTGAGCTGGCGCTCTCCGCCGAAGGGCATGAGAACGGTGCCCGCGCCGATGGTGGAGTCGAACCGCTCGGAAAGTCCCCGGCGAGAGCATACATTGAGGTCCCCCGCTAGAGAAATATACCCTTCGGTAAACTGGCTGGGGATTGCTCTGCTGAAAGGCTTGGGAGCTTCTATAGCTACGTCGATGTGCTTTTCCGCGCCGTTGGAATCCAGAAAAGCCCGGGAAAGGTTCACGATAACGGTGCCGTTCCAGCGCATAACGAGGCTGGGGCGCTCCGTCACCACGGCCACCGCCGTGGCCTCCAGATTTTCCTCCGCGGCCATGGCGCAGAAAGCCCCCGCGTCTTCGGCGGCCACCACCACGGCCATGCGCTCCTGGGACTCGCTGATGGCAAGCTCGGTGCCGTCCAGGCCCTCATATTTTTTCGGCACGGCGCCAAGGTCGATTTCAACGCCGTCGGCGAGCTCTCCGATGGCCACCGAAACGCCGCCCGCGCCGAAGTCGTTGCAGCGCTTGATGAGCCGCGCGGCCCTGGGATTGCGGAAGAGCCGCTGGAGCTTGCGCTCCTCGGGGGCGTTGCCCTTCTGCACCTCAGCCCCGCAGGTCTCCAGAGAGGAGACATCGTGGGCCTTGGAGGAGCCGGTGGCGCCGCCGCAGCCGTCCCGTCCCGTCCTGCCGCCCAGCAGGATGACCACGTCCCCCGGTGCGGGGCGTTCCCGGCGGACATTTGCGGCGGGAACAGCGGCGATGACAGCGCCGATCTCCATGCGCTTGGCGGCGTAACCGTCGTGATAGAGCTCGTTTACCTCGCCGGTGGCAAGGCCGATCTGATTTCCGTAGGAGCTGTAGCCCGCCGCGGCGGTGGTGACCAGCTTGCGCTGGGGCAGCTTGCCCGGGATGGTCTCCGATACGGGGCGCAGCGGGTCGGCACCGCCTGTAAGGCGCATGGCGGCGTAGACGTAAGCGCGGCCCGAGAGAGGGTCCCGGATGGCTCCGCCGATGCAGGTGGCGGCGCCGCCGAAGGGCTCGATCTCGGTGGGGTGATTGTGGGTTTCATTTTTGAAAAGCAGCAGCCAGTCCTGAAGCTCGCCCTCCACATCCACCTTGATTTTCACGGTGCAGGCGTTGATTTCCTCCGACTCGTCCAGACCTTCCAGCCGCCCCGTTTTTTTGAGCCAGCTGGACGCCACGGTGGCCAGGTCCATGAGGGTGACGGGCTTAATGCGGCCGATCGAATTGCGCGTGGCGAGATACTCGTCGTAGGCGGTTTGCAGCAGCGCGTCCTCACAGGTCACGGCGTCAATCACGGTGAGAAAGGTGGTGTGGCGGCAGTGATCCGACCAGTAGGTGTCGATGACCCTGATTTCGGTGAGGGTGGGTTCCCTTTGCTCTTGCGTAAAGTAACGCTTGCAGAAAAGAAGGTCGTCCAGATCCATGGCAAGGCCGAGCCTTGCGTGAAGGACGGCGAGGCCCTCGCCGTCCAGGGAAAGGAAACCATCCAGTACCTCGACGCTGGTGGGGATGGGATAGGTGGCTTTCAGCGTGTCGAAGGGATGAAGTGAGGCTTCCCGGCTCTCCACCGGGTTAATGACGTACTTTTTAACGGCGGCAAGTTCCTCGGCGGTGAGACTGCCTTCCAGCAGGTAGACCTTGGCGGTCCTGACAATGGGACGGTCCTTCTGCGAGATGATCTGGATGCACTGTGCGGCGGAATCGGCCCGCTGGTCGAACTGGCCGGGGAGATACTCCACGGCAAAGACCGCGTCCGCTTCAACGGGCAGGGTTTCGAGAATGTCATCGAGCTGAGGCTCGGAGAACACTGTTGTTTTGCAGGCTTCAAAAAGCGCCTTGTCCATACCTTCGGCGTCGTACCGGTTGACGATGCGAAGACCGTTGAGGGTGCGGATGCCCAAAAGTCCGGTGAGGTCCGCGCGCAGGGCTTCCGCCTCGTGGGCCAGGCCCCGCTTTTTTTCCACGTAGACACGATAGACCACGGCCTTATACTCCCTTCCTCGCCTCAAGGGCGCGCTGTCCGATGTCCCGGCGGCAGTATGCGTTCCGGAACCTGACCGTGTCGGCCGCGGCGTAAGCCCCGGCGATGGCGTCTTCCAGGGTTTCTGCCACGGCGGAGACGCCCAGTACCCGCCCCCCCGAGGTCACGCTTTGCCCGTCCTTCTTTTTGACGCCCGCCGCCAGAATCTGCACATCGGGAAGAGAGTCGGGCAGGGAAATAGGAAAGCCGGTTTCATAGTGCTGCGGGTAGCCTTTCGAGGCCAGAACCACGCAGCAGGCGCTGCCCTTTTTAAACCGCACGTCGGCGTCCGCCAGCGTGCCGTCTGAAACATGCAGCATGATTTCGAAGAGGTCGCTTTCCAGAAGGGGGAGCACCACCTGAGCCTCCGGGTCGCCGAAGCGGCAGTTATATTCAATGACGCGGGTGCCGGAGGGGGTGAGCATCAGGCCGAAATAGAGGCAGCCCTTGAAGGGGCGGCCTTCGGCGGCCATGGCCCGGACGGTGGGCAGAAAAATCGTCTCCATGCACTCCGCCGCGATTTTTTCAGTGTAATAGGGATTGGGGGCCACGGCGCCCATGCCGCCGGTGTTGAGGCCCTGATCGCCGTCTAGCGCCCTTTTATGATCCATGGAGGAGACCATGGGGACCAGCGTGACGCCGTCGGTGAACGCCAGGACCGAAACCTCGGGTCCGGTGAGAAATTCCTCGATGACGACCGAGCTTCCGCTCTCCCCGAAGACCTTTTCCTCCATCATAGCCCGCACCGCCTTTTTGGCCTCTTCACGGGTTTGGGCGATGATTACGCCCTTGCCCAGGGCAAGCCCGTCCGCTTTGACCACCGTGGGGAGGGGGGCGGTATCCAGGTAGCGCAGCGCTTCGGGCATATCGCGAAAGACAGCGTAGGAGGCGGTGGGGATGCCGTATTTTTTCATCAACTCCTTGGAAAAGACCTTACTGCCCTCAATCACTGCGGCGTTGGCCCGGGGCCCGAAGCACCTCACTCCCGCCTCCTCCAGTGCGTCCACCGCGCCGAGGACCAGCGGATCGTCGGGCGCCACCACGGCAAAGTCCACGGCATTCGCCCTGGCGAAGGAAACCATGCCCGAGATATCCTTGGTTCCGATCTCGGCGCATACGGCGTCCGCGGCGATGCCGCCGTTGCCCGGCAGGGCGTAAAGGGTCTCTATGCTCTTGTTTTCCTTCAGCTTTTTGATGATGGCGTGCTCTCTGCCGCCGCCGCCGATAACCATGACGTTCATGCGATCACCTCAGAAAGCCGGCCCCTTAAAAAGAAAGGGGATCGGCAAAAATACCGTATTAATGGTGGAAAAGCCTCATGCCGGTAAAGGCCATGGCCATGTTGTACTTGTCGCAGGCGGCGATTACGTTGTCGTCCCGGATGGAGCCGCCCGGCTGAGCCACGAAGCAGACGCCGCTGCGGTGGGCGCGCTCGATGTTGTCCCCGAAGGGGAAGAAGGCGTCGCTGCCCAGGGAGACGCCGGTGACCTGGGAAAGCCAGCTTTCTTTTTCCTCGGTCGTAAACTCCTCCGGGCGGTCGGTAAAGTACTCCTGCCAGCGGCCCTCGTCCAGCACGTCCCCGCTCTGGGTATCGGAGAGGTAGAGATCGACCACGTTGTTCCGGTCAGGACGGCCGAGATCGGACCGAAAGGGCAGGCAGAGCGCCTTGGGGTGCTGCCGGAGCTGCCAGAGGTCGGCCTTGCTCCCGGCAAGGCGGGTGCAGTGGATTCGGGACTGCTGCCCGGCGCCCACGCCGATGGCCTGCCCGTCATAAGCGAAGCAGACCGAGTTTGACTGGGTGTACTTGAGGGTAATGAGAGAAATGATGAGGTCGCGCACCGCGGCCTCGGGCAGAGTTTTGTTGGCCGTGACGATATTCTGGAGCAGCGCGGTGTCGATTTTAAAATTGTTGCGTTCCTGCTGGAACGTGATTCCGAACACCTGCTTTTGCTCCACCGGGTCGGGACGGTAATCGGGGTCGATCTGAACGATGTTGTAGCTGCCCCTGCGCTTGGTTTTTAAAATCTCCAGAGCCTCGGGGGTATAGCCTGGGGCAATGATGCCGTCGGAAACCTCCCGCTGTAAAATCCTCGCGGTGACGGCGTCGCAGGGGTCGGAGAGGGCCACCCAGTCCCCGAAGGAGCTCATCCGGTCGGTGCCCCTGGCGCGGGCATAGGCCGAGGCCAGAGGGGAGTCGTCGAGGCCTTCGATATCCTCCACAAAGCAGGCCTTTTTAAGCTCCTGACTCATGGGATTTCCCACGGCGGCGGAGGTGGGAGAGACGTGCTTGAAGGAGGTGGCGGCGCTCTGGCCCAGCGCCTCCTTCAGCTCTTTTACAAGCTGCCAGCTGTTGAAGGCGTCGAGAAAATTGATATAGCCGGGCCGCCCGCAGAGAATCTCAATGGGCAGCTCGCTGCGGTCCCGCATAAAAAGCTTCGCGCTCTTCTGATTGGGGTTGCAGCCGTATTTCAGTTCAAGCTCTTTCATTTTTGTGCCTCGCCTCCGTACTTGTTGAAAAGCCGCCGCTCCCAGGCGCCCGTTTTCAGATCGGTATAGCGGACGTAAAGGGAAATTTTATTGTCCCCGTTGAGATTCTCCCAAAGGCAGGCGGAAAAAGAGCCGATTTCGTTCCCGATTAAAATCCGCTCCGGTTCCCCCTCGAAGGTGGGGATGGGATCGCCGTCGCAGAGATAGGTGTGGATAAAGTGGCCGGTGCCTGCAAGGGGGGAATAGGAAAAGGTGAAGCGGTTGCAGGCGCTGCCCCTTTCGTCGGCGCTCTTGAGAATGCTCATTTTGTAGGAAAAGCCGCCGTTTTCGAAGGTGAGAAGGCCGCTGATGCGGGGGGTGAAGTTAGGTCCGTCCGGCTCGAAGCACCGGGTGGCGAGCGCCCCCTCGAAGGTCCCGTTAGACCCAAGCGCGTCATAGATCGTGTCGGTCTGGTCGCCGTTCGTGACGATGATCCGGTTTTCCAGCGCCTTCACGGGGGAGTAGATGATGAGGGAGGGGTCCTTCACCTTGGCTGGGTCGAAGGGCCGGGTGGTCACCGTATCCCCGTCCTCTGCAAAAATACGGTTGCGGCTGTTTTCGCTGCGGCCCATGATGAAGTAGGCGAAAACCGCGTTTTTGCCGTCGGCGCTTTCGCCTATAACGATTCCCCTACCGGGATAGGCGTTGCGCTTCAAAAGCGCGCCCAGATCGTTAAGCTCGTAAATATTCAAGACTGGTTCCGCCCTTTCTCTTTGGCCATCACGCGGGCCACCTGTTCCGCCGCCCGGGGCAGCAGCACCCATTCTGCCTGTTCCATTACCCGGCGCTGCAGAGTTTCCGGCGTGTCGCCCCCGCGCACCGCCACGGCTTTCTGGGCGATGATTTTTCCGCCGTCGGGGACCTCGTTTACAAAGTGCACGGTGGCTCCCGTAACCTTGACGCCGCAAGAAAGCGCCGCCTCGTGCACCTTCAGCCCGTAAAAACCCTTACCGCAGAAGGAGGGGATGAGGGCGGGATGGACGTTTATGATGCGCTCGGGCCAGTGTCTCGTAAACTCGGCGCTCAAAATACTCATGAAGCCCGCTAAAATAATGAGGTCGATGTGGTACTCCTCCAACAGCACGGAAAGAGAAGCCTCAAATTCCTCCTGAGAATGACCGCGCCTCACCGATACCGCCGTTGGGATGCCGCTTTGTTCCGCACGTTTAAGGGCGTAGGCGTCGGGGTTGCTGGAAACGACCAGAGAGATTTTTCCGCTTTTGAGGCTGCCCTTTGTCTGGGCGTCGATGAGGGCCTGGAGGTTGGTGCCTCCGCCCGAAACCAGCACCGCGATTTTGACCGGGCTCAGCATAGAGTAACCGCCTCGTCGGAGGAGACGATCTCGCCCAGAATATAGGCGTTCTCTCCCTTCGAACGGAGAATGCCCAGGGCCTTGTCCGCGTCAGCTCTGGGGACCACGGCGGTCATGCCCACGCCCATATTGAAGGTGTTAAACATATCCCGCTCGGGGATATTGCCCTTGCGGGCAAGCATCCCGAAGACGGCCGGTGTGCGCACCGCCGCCTTCTCTATTTTCGCGCCCAGTCCCGCGGGCAGGCTGCGGGGGATGTTTTCGTAAAAGCCGCCGCCGGTGATGTGGGAGACCGCCCGAACGCTCACGGCCTCAAAGAGGGCCAGCATGGGCTTTACATAAATTTTGGTGGGCGTGAGCAGCGTTTCGCCCAGGGAGGCTCCGCCAAGCTCCGAGACCGGGGCGGCTAAATCCGCGCGTTCAACGTCAAAGATTTTTCTCACCAGGGAAAAGCCGTTGGAGTGGATACCGCTGGAGGGCAGAGCCAGAATCACGTCGCCGGGCGCCATGGCCGAGCTGTCGAGAATTTTGCTCCGGTCCACCACGCCCACCGAGAAACCGGCGATATCGTACTCGTTGGGGGAGTAAAACCCGGGCATTTCCGCCGTCTCGCCGCCCACCAGGGCGCAGCCCGCCTGCACGCAGCCCTCGGCCACGCCCGCGACAATATCGGCCACCCGCTTGGGGAGGTTTTTTCCCACGGCGATATAATCCAGAAAGAAAAGGGGCTTCGCACCGCAGCAGATCACGTCGTTCACGCACATGGCCACGCAGTCGATGCCCACGGTGGTATGCCTGTCCATCAGGAAGGCCAGCTTCAGCTTGGTCCCCACGCCGTCGGTGCCCGAGACCAGCACGGGCTTTGAAATGCCGGTGAGGTCCAGCTCAAAAAGGCCGCCGAAGCCGCCTACGCCGCCCAGAACGCCCGGAACGACAGTTCTGGCGATATGGGACTTCATCAGCTCCACAGCCCTGTATCCGGCGGTGATATCCACGCCGGAAGCCTTATAGCTCTCGCTGGAACTCTTCATTCCGACACCTTCTTTTCGCTGATCTTGCGCTCAAAGCGGTTTTTGTTGGTTTGGGAGGGAATCTCGGTGGGGTATTTTGCGTCAAAGCAGGCGGCGCAGTAGCCCTTGCCCCGGTCACCCGCGGCCAGCAAACGGGCGTGCTCCACGCTGAGGTACCCCAGGGTGTCCGCACCGATGAGCGCGGCGGTCTCCTCCACCGTGTGGTGGCAGGCAATCAGATTTTCCTGGGAATCGATATCGGTGCCGTAGTAGCAGGCATTGAGGAAGGGCGGGGCGGAGACCCGCATATGAACTTCCCTGGCCCCCGCGTCCCGCAGCAACTTCACGATGCGGCTGCTGGTGGTGCCCCGGACGATGGAGTCGTCGATGAGGACCACCCGCTTGTCCCGAACGGTCTCGGCCACGGGATTGAGCTTGATTTTCACTTTATCCTCCCGCACCTTCTGACCGGGCGAAATGAAGGTCCTGCCGATATATTTGTTTTTAATGAGACCGATGCCATAAGGAATGCCCGACTGGCGGGAATAGCCGATGGCGGCGTCGAGGCCCGAATCGGGCACGCCCACCACAACGTCGGCCTGGACTGGGTGCTCCAGCGCCAGGAAGGAGCCCGCCCGCAGCCTCGCGCTGTGCACCGAGCAGCCGTCGATGACCGAATCGGGCCTTGCGAAGTAAATATACTCAAAAACGCACAGGGAGGGCGGTGCGGTATCGCAGTGCTCGATGAGGGAGCGCACGCCGTTTTTGTCAATCACCAGAATCTCCCCGGGGCGCAGGTCGCGGATAAAGGCCGCGCCCACCGCGTCCAGGGCGCAGCTCTCGGAGGCGACAATATATCTGCCGTCCTCAGTCTTCCCGTAGCAAAGGGGGCGGAAGCCGTGGGCGTCCCTCGCCGCGATCAGCTTGGCCGGGGACATGATAACGAGGGAATAAGCCCCCTTCACGCGGTGCATGGCGCGGCTCACCGCCTCCTCGATGGAGGCGCTCTGGAGGCGCTCCTTGGTGATGATATAGGAGATGACCTCGGTGTCGCTGGTGGTGTGGAAGATAGAGCCTTCCAGCTCAAGTTCTTCCCGGAGCTCGAAGGAGTTCACCAGATTGCCGTTATGAGCCAGGGCCATGCGACCCTTGATGTGGTTGACCACAATGGGCTGGGAATTGGCCCGTTCGTTGCCGCCGGTGGTGCCGTAGCGCACGTGGCCGATGGCCATGCTGCCGGGCCCCAGCCCCGCGATGACCTCGGGCGTAAACACGTCGTTTACCAGTCCCAGGTCCTTATAGGTGCGGAAAATACCGTCGTCGTTCACCACGATGCCGCAGCTCTCCTGCCCCCGGTGCTGCAGGGCGAAAAGGCCGTAGTAAACGGTGGCGGCCACGCCGTTGGTGACGGGGGAGTAGACCCCGAAGACCCCGCATTCCTCATGAAGGTGGCTCATACTACTCACCCAGCATGCGCTTGAGAATCTCCTGGTAAGCGTCCTCGACGCCGCCCAGATCCCGGCGGAACCGGTCCTTGTCCAGTTTTTCGTGGGTTTTGGAGTCCCAGAGGCGGCAGGTGTCGGGAGAAATCTCGTCGGCCAGCACGATCTGCCCGCCAGCGGTTTTGCCGAACTCCAGTTTGAAGTCCACAAGGTCGATGCCGATGCCCTTCATGAAGGACTTGAGAAAGTCGTTCACGGCGAAGGCATATTTCTTGATGGTTTCGATCTCCTCCCCGGTGGCGAGCCTGAGCGCCAGGGCGTGGTATTCGTTAATGAGGGGGTCGTTCAGCGCGTCGTCCTTCAAGGAAAACTCGATGGTGGGCGCATCGAAGACGATGCCCTCCTCCACGCCGTACCGGGCGGCGAAGGAACCTGCAGAGATGTTGCGGATGATGACCTCCAGCGGCACGATCTTAACCTTTTTCACCAAGGTTTCGCGACTGCTCAGTTCCTCGACAAAATGAGTGGGGACGCCCGCCTTTTCCAGCTGGCGCATCAGATGGTTGGTGACCCGGTTGTTAATGACTCCCTTGCCCAGAATGGTGCCCTTTTTCTGCCCGTTAAAGGCGGTGGCGTCGTCCTTGTAAGAGACGATGCAGTAGCCGGGGTCGTCGGTGGCGAACACTTTTTTTGCCTTTCCCTCGTAAAGCTGGACGGTCTTTTCCATGGAAAATCCTCCTCATATGCAATGTATGCAGCTTAAATTAATACCTTTGAGACAGAGTAACATCCTTTTTAAGAACTTCCGCCGACGCCTTTTTCCGGGCGGCGGCAAGCTTCGCGGCGAGATCTTCGTCCTCCACCGAGAGAATCTCGATGGCGAGCAGGGCGGCGTTCTGGGCCCCGTCGATGGCCACTGCCGCCACGGGAATTCCGGAGGGCATCTGCACGGTGGAGAGAAGTGCGTCCAGTCCGTCGAGCGTCGAGGATTTGACCGGGATGCCGATGACGGGAAGAGTGGTGTTCGCCGCGAGAGCCCCTGCCAGGTGGGCGGCTTTCCCCGCGGCAGCGATGATCGCGCCGAAGCCGGTCTCCCGGGCACCGGCCGCAAAGGCCCTTGCCTCTTCCGGAGTCCTGTGGGCGGAGTAGACGTGTACTTCCAGGGGGACGCCAAATTCTTTCAGTGTATCTATCGCCTTTTCCACGATCGGCAGGTCGCTGTCGCTGCCCATGATAACCGCAACTTTTTTCATAACATCCTCCGTACAAAGTATGTGCAAAAATAAAAAAGGGCAGTCCTACTCCTTGGTAGGATTGCCCAGACGGACGGCTTCATGCTGCTTTTTGCTCCCCTGTGGTACCCCACATTTCCGTCAGTTACAAAAAGCTTTCCTTATTTTAAATTGTATCCTATCCGCCCACCGCGGTCAAGAAGGCAGACGCATCTTTATAGACAAGCCCATATTTAGCCCAAATCCGACCGCACTTTTGGTTTTCCTATACAAAAATTCATTCGCCCCGCCAAAGGCGGGGCGAATGAATCACCATCAAAAGTACTTTCTGACACCCTCGGAGGCCAAAGAGACGTCTGCGCTGATAATGACGGTAAACTTCAGATTATTATTATTGGAAAAGGCGCTCAGCCAGTCCAAGAAATTTTCGACGTCGGGAGATTCGGGGTCGGAGGGAATGATCTTACACAAATCGTCGATAAAAAAATGGGTGATGTCGTAATTGCCGGCGTACAGGCCGCTTAAAAAGCCCTTGAGAAAGGTGAAGCTGTCCATGGCAAACTGACTGGACTCCACCAGCCGGATTTTGGAATGAATGTCGTAGGTGAGCGTGTTGCCGCGTTCAATGCAGATTACGCTGCCGTGTTCGCTGTGCACAGCCCCATTAATCATTTCGATCATTTGCTTGGTTTTGCCGCTGCCCTTGCCGCCCATAATGACACGAACCATTGCAAATCACTCCTTAAAATTTAATGTATCCGTTGTTAACTATGCTACCATTTTCGGAGTGCCTTTTCAAGCAATTTACTCAAGTTCATGAAAAGTTAACGTTCTGACATAGAGAATTCATACAAATTTTACAAACGCTCCTCCAGCAGCGCACGGCGTTCCTCGTAGCCCTGCTTGCCCAGCAGGGCGAACATATTCTGCTTATAGGCCTCCACGCCGGGCTGGTCAAAGGGGTTCACCTCCAGCAGATAGCCTGAAAGGCCGCAGGCAAATTCAAAGAAGTAAACCAGTTGCCCCACGGAGACTTCGTCCCTCATAGGCACATTGATAATAAGATTAGGCACTCCTCCGTCCACATGTGCAAGTAATGTGCCCCTTCGTGCCTGCTCGGCCACAAAGGAAAGCTCCTTGTCCGCGAGAAAGTTGAGGCCGTCGATGTTTTCGGGATCAAAGGGGATGCGCGCCGTTTCAATGCTCTGATCGAAGCAGACCACCGTTTCGAATAGGAGCCGCTCCCCCTCCTGGATATACTGGCCCATGGAGTGCAGGTCGGCGGTATACTCCACGCTGGCGGGGAAGAGGCCGCGGTTCCGTTTGCCCTCGCTCTCGCCGAAAAGCTGCTTGAACCACTCGGCAAAAAAGCGGAAGGATGGCTCGAAGCAGGCCAGAAGCTCCACGCGCTTACCCGCGGAGTAGAGACCGTACCGGGCGGCGGCGTACTGCGCGGCGGCGCTTTGGGCGCCCCCAAAGAGGCAGCGCTCCCGCTCCTCGGCAGCGCCCGCCATAAGTTCGCCAATATTGATGCCCGCCGCGGCGATGGGGAGAAGCCCCACGGCGGTGAGCACCGAGTAGCGCCCGCCCACCTCGTCGGGCACCACAAAGGTCTCGTAGCCCTCCCGATCGGCGAGGCCCTTCAGGGCGCCTCTGGCTTTGTCGGTGGTGGCGTAGATCCGGGCCCGCGCCCCCTCCTTGCCGTATTTCTCCTCCAGCAGTGCTTTGAAGATGCGGAAAGCAACGGCCGGCTCGGTGGTGGTGCCTGACTTGGAGATAACGTTGACGGAAAAATCCCGGCCGCCGATGAGGCGTACGGTCTCATCCAGGGCGTCCGAGGACAGGCCGTTCCCCGCGAAGAGAATGTCCGGGGTGTTTTTTTTGAGAAGGTTATAGTTGGGGGAGCGCAGCAGCTCGATGAGAGCGCGGGCGCCCAGATAAGACCCGCCGATGCCGATGACCACCAGCACGGCGGAATCTCTTTTAATTTTTTCAGCCGCTTTCTTGATGCGGGCGAATTCCGCCCGGTCATAGTCCCTGGGAAGGTGGACCCAGCCGGTAAATTCTCCGCCGGCCCCCGAGCCGGTATCCAGCTTGCGCACGGCGTCCGTCAAAGCGGCGGTCAGGTCGCGCCGGGGATAAGCTCCGGCGGCGTTGGACGGATTAAATCTCAGCATGGTAAGCCCCTCCTGAACTTTTAGTTTTTTAGGCTTTGCATGGGTGCGGGAATGCGGCCGCCCCGGGCAATGAAGCCGCTGCTGGAGAAAGGATGGACGGGAATGATGGGGGCGGAACCCAAGAGACCCCCGAAATTAACGGTGTCACCCACGTCCATGCCGGGGGCGGGGATGATGCGCACAGCGGTGGTTTTGGAATTTACCATTCCGATGGCCGCCTCATCGGCGATGATGGCCGAAATGGTCTCGGCGCTGGTGCTGCCCGGAACGGCGATCATGTCGAGGCCCACCGAGCACACGCAGGTCATGGCCTCCAGCTTATCCAGATGGAGCGCCCCGCTTTTCGCGGCGGCGATCATCCCTTCGTCCTCGGAGACGGGAATAAAGGCGCCCGAAAGCCCGCCCACGTGGGAGGAGGCCATAACGCCGCCCTTTTTGACCGCGTCGTTTAAAAGTGCCAGGGCGGCCGTGGTGCCGTGGGTACCGCAGACTTCCAGGCCCATCTCCTCCAGGATGCGGGCCACCGAGTCGCCCACCGCCGGCGTGGGGGCGAGGGAGAGGTCCACGATGCCGAAGGGCACGCCCAGCCTCCGGCTGGCCTCCTGGGCCACCAGCTGGCCCATGCGGGTAATGCGGAAGGCGGTTTTTTTAATGGTCTCGGCTACCACGTCGAAGGGCTGCCCCTTCACGCTCTGCAGGGCGTGGTGGACTACGCCTGGGCCGGAAACGCCCACATTGATGACGCACTCGGGTTCTCCCACTCCGTGGAAAGCGCCAGCCATAAAGGGGTTATCCTCCACGGCGTTGCAGAAGACCACCAGCTTGGCGCAGCCGAAGCCGCCCCGCTGGGCGGTGAGAGCCGCGGTGTTCTTGATGATCCTGCCCATTTCGGCCACCGCGTCCATGTTGATACCGGCCCTGGTGGAGCCGACGTTCACGGAGGAGCAGACCAGGCTGGTGGAGGCCAGAGCCTCGGGAATCGCGGCGATGAGCCGCCGGTCCCCGGTAGTAAAGCCCTTCTGCACCAAGGCGGAAAAGCCGCCGATAAAATTGACGCCGCACTCCAGCGCCGCCTTGTCCATGGCGACGGCCAGAGGGACGTAATCCTCGGAGTCCAGCGCTCCTGCCACAAGGGCGATGGGTGTGACCGAGATGCGCTTGTTCACGATGGGAATGCCGAATTCCGCCTCGATGGCCTCGCCGGTGGCAACCAGGCGTTCCGCCTTGAGGCAGATCTTGTCGTAAACGCGGGAGCAGGCGGTTTTGGAGTCGGGATGGGCGCAGTCCAGCAGGGAGATACCCATGGTGATGGTGCGGATATCAAGATGCTGCTGGTCGATCATGCGTATAGTCTGTAATATTTCGTTGGTATTAATCATGATTTACCTCAAATACGGTGCATGGCGTTAAAAATATCTTCCCGCTGGGCGTGGATGGCGAGGCCCCTGGTTTTGCCCTCGGTATCCAGGTACGAGGCCAGTTGAGAAAAGGGTATTTTGGATTTCTCTGTATCTACCAGCATGATCATGGTGAAGTATTCCTGCAATATGGTCTGGCTGATATCCAGTACGTTCACGTTCTGCCCGGCGAGCAGGGAGCAGACGAAAGCGATGATGCCGACCTGGTCTTTGCCGATGACGGTTACGATAGCGCGCATAAGGCAATATCTCCTTTTGATTTAGTGGGTTTCGTTCAGCTCGTCCAGGGAGAGCTCGAAGCCGGGCATGAAGTGCTCCATAAAATAGGAAACTTCAGGCAGAGGGGAGGAATCCAGAACCGCTTTGATCTGCTGGGCGGCCTGACGGAATTCGGTATTGCCCGCCTTGAGCTCTTCCAGGCACTTGATATATGCCGCTATTTTATCCGCCGCCTTGACGAAAACGTGGATATCTGGGTCCTCTCCGGTGATCAGGGGCTCGTAGGACGGACGGAGGCAGTCGGGCAGCAGGGAGAGGAGCTTCGCGGCAGAAACGGCCTCCACTGCGTGGTAGGCCGAGCTGATCTCGGGGTTATAATACTTAATGGGGGTGGGCAGGTCGCCGGTTAAAATCTCGGGCGCGTCGTGAAAGAGCGCGGCGGTGGCCACAGCCTCTGCATTGATCTCGCCGCCGAAAACGTCCCTGCGGATGACGGCCAGGGCGTGGGCCAGAACCGCCACCATGTGTGAGTGCTCCTGAATGTTCTCCGGAATGGTGTTGCGCATCAGTCCCCAGCGGGCGATGTAGCGCATCCGGGAGATATAGGCGAAAAAGTGATACATTGAGCCTCCTATTTGGCGAGGAAGGCGGATACGGTGGTTTTGAGACTGCCGCCCTGAGCCTCGTCCTCCACCTCCACGGTGACCGGTCTCGACAGGTCGATGGAAAAGAGGCCCATGATGGATTTGCCGTTTACCACATAGCGGTCGGCTCGGACGTCTACCTCGCAGCGGCAGCGGCTGGCGGCGTCCACAAATTCTTTTACGTCGTTCACGGAAGTAAGCAGGATGGAAAAACTGGTCATAAATCGAAACCCCTTCGTTTTTAGGCTGTACAGCGGGGGCTGTGTCCGCTATAATATTCTAAAGATATGTTCCATTATAACAAATTCCGATGGAAAAACAACGGTTAAAACACCTCTTTTCCGCCGGTATCCGGAGGATTCCCTATGAAAGTCGCCATACACACGCTGGGCTGCAAGGTCAATCAGTACGAAACCCAGGCCATGGAGAGAGCCTTGGCCGAGCGCGGCCATACGGCGGTGCCCTTTGAAGAACCGGCGGACGTCTATATTGTGAACACCTGCACCGTCACGGCCACCAGCGACAAAAAGTCCCGCGGAATCATCAGGGGCGCGCGGAAGAGAAATCCAGACGCTCTGGTAGCCGTCTGCGGCTGTTACGCCCAGACCGACCCGGAGGCCGTGGCCGCCCTTGGGGTGGACCTCATCGGGGGCAGCGGAGACAGGTTGGCTTTTCTGGACAGGCTGGAGGAGCTTTGGGAGCGGCGGCGCGGCGGCGCGGAGGACCGGGCGGACTTGATTGGGGGAGAACAGCCGCAGGCGAACGGGAAGGGTGAAGGGCACAGGGCGGTGCTTCAGGTTGAAAGCGCCATGACCCGCCGGGCTTTTGAAAAGCTTCCGGCGGGCGGCATGGAGGGGCGCACCAGGGCCATGCTCAAGGTGGAGGACGGCTGCGTCAACTTCTGCTCTTACTGTATCATCCCCTATGCCCGGGGAAGCGTCCGCTCCCTCCCCCCGGAGGACGCGCGGATGGAAGCGGCAAGACTTTCGGAGGAAGGCTACCGGGAAATTGTCCTTACTGGCATTGAGATTTCCTCCTGGGGAAAGGACCTTGGAAAGGGAGACTCCCTCATTGATCTGGTGGAGGCGGTCTGCACCGCGGCGCCGGAGCTGAGAATTCGTCTCGGGTCCCTGGAGCCGCGCACGGTGACGGAAGAATTCTGTGCCCGAGCGGCGAAACTCCACAATCTCTGCCCCCATTTTCATCTCTCCCTTCAAAGCGGCTGCGACGCCACGCTGAAAAGGATGAACCGGAAATATGATACCGCCCGGTATTACGAATCGGTCGAACTTCTGAGAAAACACTTTGACCGGCCCGGGATTACCACCGACCTCATCGTCGGTTTTCCGGGAGAGAGCGGAGAGGAGTTTGAGAAAACTCTGGCGTTTCTCCAAAAGTGCGCTTTCACCGCTATGCATATTTTCCCCTACTCAAGACGCGCCGGCACTCCCGCCGCGAAAATGGCGCCGCAGGTTACGAACGCCGTGAAGGAGGACCGCGCCCGCCGAGCTGCCGCAGAGGCGGAGGCGATGGAGCAGAGTTATCTCAGAAGCTTCGAAGGGGAGACACTTACCGTTCTCTTTGAAGACGAGCGGGAAGGTCTCTGGCGGGGTCACGCGGCAAATTACGTGGAGGTCCGCTCGCCGGGGGAGAAGCTCCACAACCAATTGCGTTCGGTGAAGATAGCCGGCGCGGAAAAAGGATTTTTAACGGGTGCTCTCGTTTGAAAACGATTCTGAGGACCTGCCGAGATACAATAACACCTGACCGGGGGATAGAAAGATGAGCTGCGCCGACAAACTCTTTATCGAAAACTGCAAGGAAATTTTAAGCAAGGGTGTGTGGGACACCGGCCAGGCTGTCCGCCCGAAGTGGGAGGACGGAACTCCCGCCCACACGGTCAAACGTTTTGGGATTATAAACCGCTATCAGCTCCGGGAGGAGTTTCCCATCCAGACCATCCGGAAGATGTACTTTAAGAGCGCGGTGGACGAGCTTTTGTGGATCTGGCAGAAGAAATCCAATAACGTACGCGAGCTGTCAAGCCGCATCTGGGACGCCTGGGCCGACGAGAACGGCTCCATCGGCAAGGCCTATGGGTATCAGCTTGGGGTGAAGCACGCCTATCCCGAGGGGGAGTTCGATCAGGTGGACCGGGTGCTCTTTGACCTGAGGCACAATCCCGCCTCCCGCCGCATCATGACGAACCTCTATAACCACCACGACCTTTCCCAGATGGCTCTCTACCCCTGCGCCTACTCCGTGACCTTCAACGTGAGCGGCAACGTTTTAAACGCCGTTTTAAATCAGCGCTCCCAGGACATGCTTACCGCCAACGGTTGGAACGTGATGCAGTACGCGGCGCTGGTCTGTATGATGGCGCAGGTCTCGGGCCTCGTCGCCGGAGAGCTGGTACACGTCATCGCGGACGCCCATATCTACGACCGCCACGTCCCCATCGTGGAGGAGATCATTGAGCGCAGGCCTTACCCCGCGCCGAAAGTGCTGCTTGACCCTTCCGTTTCCGATTTTTATGCCTTTACCAAAAACAGCTTTACCCTGGTTAATTATGAGAGCCACCCTCTGGACGTCCCCATCCCCGTTGCGGTGTGACCGATTCTTTCATTCTCAGGAAGAGGGATTTTACGTGAAACTGATTGTCGCCGTGGACCGGAACTGGGGAATTGGGTATAAAAACCGGCTTCTGGCCCATATTTCTCCCGACCTAAAACGGTTCCGGGCCTTGACCGCCGGACATCCGGTGCTTCTGGGCCGAAGGACTCTGGAGACCTTTCCCGGAGGCAAACCCCTGCCGGGACGCCGCAACCTGATTCTCTCCGCCACAGCCGGCTGCGCTCCCGAGGGCGCGGAGGTATATTCCTCTCTGGATGCCGCTTTGAAGGCCGCGCCGGAAGATACCTTCGTCATCGGCGGAGAGAGCGTCTACCGGGCTCTCCTGCCTTTTTGCGACACCGCCTATGTGACGAAAATTCTCGCCTCTTTCCCCGCCGACGCCTTTTTCCCGAATCTGGATCAAGAGCCTGACTGGGCGACCGCGCAGACGGACGCGGTGATGGAATACGGCGATCTTCAGTTCCAATACGTAACTTACCGGAAGGTGAAATGACATGTACCTTGACGAAATCCGCTCGTATGTTCCGCAAAATGAGCAGGAGGAGACGGACAAACGGGTGATCCTGGAATACATCGCCCGGTTTCCTGATACCGTTCTCACCCGGGAAAACGAATTTGCCCACCTCACCAGCTCGGGCTTCATCGTGAATGCCGACTGCTCGAAGGTGCTCTTTGCCCATCACAATATTTATAAGGTCTGGGCGTGGACCGGGGGACACGCAGACGGGGACGGCGACCTGCTCTCCGTGGCTCTGCGGGAGGCGCGGGAAGAGACCGGCGTGACCCATATAGAGCCTCTCTCCCTAGAGATCATGTCGCTGGATATTCTGCCGGTCTGGGGCCATGTGAAACATGGACATTATGTGGCCTCTCACCAGCACCTGAACATCTCCTATCTGCTCCTGGCCACAGAGACGGATTCCCTCTCTGTCCGGGCGGGGGAGAACAGCCGGGTGGGCTGGCTGCCCGCCGATGGGCTCTTTTCCCTCACAAACGAGTGGGAGATGGATGGGGTATATACCAAGCTCCTCTGCCGGGCTCGCACCCTCATGGGTGCCGGACGCTAGAAAAAGTCCCCCGATCAACCGATCGGGGGACTTTTTAGACTGTCGAAAAACCCAGTTTTTCGACAAAACGGCAAGATGGAGGCGGCTCTCTGGAGCCGCACAAAGAGTGTCTATCAGGAAGTGAATTCCCGACAGACACTGGTATTTAACCTTTTGCGGATTTCGGTCACGTAAGCGCAACACAAAATGCGCAAAAGCTTTTCGCCGGTGGCGAAAAGGACGGGGGACTTTTGTTTACGCTAGTAAGCGTCTTTCGGATGGGGAGAGCTCCGTGCGGCCAGGGCGGAAAGGCCGGTGGCGATCAGGCAGCAGGCGACGCAGAAAATGAGCATGGTGTTCACCCCGCCCAGATCAAGCACCCGCCCCGCCAGGGCGGACCCCAACACGCCGCCCAGGCCGTTGGAGGCCACCATCATGAGCGACTGCCCTTTCACCCGGTCGGCCTCCGGCACCGATTCGTTCACAAAGAAAACGGCGGAGGGAGTAAAGAGGCCGTAGGAGAGCATCTGGATCGGCTGGGCCAGCAGAAGCAGAGGAAGGCTGCCCGCCAGCAAAAAGGCCAGCGCCTTGACCGCGCTCATCGCCATGGATATGCAGAGCAGACGGGCACTGCCGAATTTCCGCTTCAGTCGGGAGAAAATAAAGGCGGTGGGGAGCTCAGAGGATGCCATGAGAAAAAGGGCGACGCCCATGTTGGCGTTGGTACCGCCCCGGCCTACCACCACGTTGACGAGGAAGATGGACAGAGGCAAAAGCCCTGTGAGGCCGAAAAAAGAGGCCAGCAGCATGAGTGAAAAAACCGGCTGGCTGCGCAGAAGGGAAAAGGCGGATTGGGGCTGGGGCGCCTGCGTGTCCTTCTGCGGGGGTTTGGCGCGGTAAGTGGGATAGAGCGCCACAATAACAAGCTCGGCGAGCTCCAGAATGGAATGGGTGATAAGCGTGCTCTCAAGGCCCCAGCGGGTGGCCTGCAGCCCGAGAAATAAGCCGACGATACCATAAGACAGGGACCCGATTCCCCGGCCAAGGCTGTAACGGATGGGGGCGCCGTCATTGATAAACTGAATCGCCATCGAATCCATGAGTGGATACGCGGAGATTTCCAGCCCACCCAACAGCGCGAAGATCAGAAGAGTGCCGCCCATTCCCAAAGGAAAGAAAATCAGGGACAGGCCCACGCAGAAAGACAGTCCCATGGAAATAGAAAAAATCACTTTCAGCGGGATGCTGGGGTGCCGGTCGGCAAAGCTGCCGATGACAGGCTGAGACAGGATACCTGCCAGACAGCGGGCAGCCCCGATGATGCCCACCTGGCTGTTTGTGAAACCGCGTTCCAGAAGAAGCGCGGTCTGATAGGCGCAGATGGAGGCGTACATGGCCCAGTAGCCGGTCTGCATCAGGGCGTAGTGGATGTTGAGCCGGCGCAGGGAGGGCCGTTCAGGAGGAATGGTCACGTCTTCACCTCAAAATTCAGTGTAATCAGTCAAAACGGAAGCACAGATCGTTCTGCAGACACCCCGGAGTATACAGAACGGCCACCAGATCGGGGTTCAGCCATTTTATATAATCCGACAGATGGTCGTCTTCCTGCCAGTACCGCAGATCGAAGGTGATGAGCGTTCCGCAGCCCAAGGCAAGGAAGGGCGTCACGCCGCAGGCATAAGAGTCGCGCAGCAGGATCACCGTGGGGCCTCCGGGGTTGAGCCGGTTCGTAATGATCCCCGACGGGAAGTCTCCGCCGGAATAAAGCGTATAGGGGTTGCTGTTGTAGAGGTCCCGGGATTCGAGCCTTTCGGGGAAAAGAAGAGAGGTTTCAAAAGGACCTTCCCTCAGAATGTCATAAACCGGGGCGGAGTAGGAGAAATCGGTTATAAATTCAGGCTTCCAGAGGGCCACATCGTCGGTTCCGCCGTAAAGGGAACCCACCCGCTTGCCCTGGCTGCCGAGGAACCAGTTGGGGTAAATGGTTTTGTCATACGCGTCACGGTCGGTGTATTTTTCCGGAATGGCGTCGCAATAGCGCTCCCGCAGCCTGTCGGCGATGGCCTGCCAGGCAAGAAAGGCCCCTTCCGTGTTCCAATGGTGGTCGGTTTTATAGAAGAGGGAGGACCAGTCTTCTCCGGAGTCCAGCAGCGTCCTGCGCAGGTCAAGGGTGTCCACCTCCGTGCCCTTCAGCAGAGAAAGAAGCTGATCGGCGCCGGCGTTTCCATAGTCGCCGACCCCCGCCGGGAGCTGATTGCCCCCAGGCGCCAGCTTCTCGGGCGCCTGGATGTAAAGGAGGGGAACGCTCATCTCCGACAGCGACTTTGAAAGCCCGAGGAGGCTGGAAGCGCGGTCGGTCATGTTCCTCCCGCTCTCCTCCACGAAGGTCAGAGAGCCGTCGGAAGTCCGGATCACGTCATAGCGCGGGTCTACATCCTCCATGATCTGCCGCCCGCAGAGCCGCTGAACGCCGCCGTAAAGCTGGATGAAGAGATGATCCCGGTCCAGAATTTTATTCATTGCGGCCTCGGCCCCCCCGGCCAGGTCTGAGAGCATACGGAAGGAAAAAGTCCCGGAAGAGGAGGCTGCCGCATCGGACTCGTCATCTGAGAACTCCGTATCGGCATCGGACAGGGCCGCTTGCTTTTCAGCGGCGACAATTTGCTCAATAACGCCCGACCAGAAGAAAACGGTCACGGCAATCAGAAGCAGAAGCACCAGAAGGGCGCCCCAGCTCTCTTTTGCTTTCAGATTCATGACCGGCGTCCTCCTTTCAAAAATAAATCTCATCAGAAATTAAAATAAATAAAGGGGTTATAGGTCCCCTTTACCAGCAGGGAGACCGAGGCTAAGAAGATTGCCGCCACCAGCAGTGTGTATCCGGTGTTCATCAGGGGAGCGAGGGATCTTCCGTCGGGTCTTAGCTCGCTGAGAGTCCTGCCCATCACCTTGGCGGCAGGGAAGGAAAATACAAGGGCGGCGGCTAAAACCGCCCAGTTTTCCCGGAGATAGAGGAGGACCACCGTGGTCTGTTCGGGGTCGGGCGTTATGCGGAACATGGCAGAGAGGAAGGAGAACGCGGCGGGAAGGCTCGCCGCACGGAAGATCACCCAGGCAAAGTTCACCATAAGAAGGGTGTAAAGGTGGCCAACCCACTTGGGAGGATGCACGGGTGGGAAAAGAAATTTTTCCGCATAGATCAGCAGAAAATAAAACAAGCCCCAACAGAGAAAGGTCCAGTTGGCTCCGTGCCAGATGCCGGTGAAAAGCCAGACGACAAAGAGATTGCGGACGGTTTTTTCCCTCGAGCCGCTTTGGCTGCCTCCCAGGGGGATATAGACATAATCCCGGAACCAGGTGGACAGGGAAATGTGCCACCTCCGCCAGAATTCCGTGATGGAAGAAGCGGCGTAGGGGTAGCGGAAATTTTCAAGAAAGTGAAACCCGAACATCTTTCCAAGGCCGATGGCCATATCGGAGTATCCCGAAAAATCGTAATAAATCTGAAGAGTGTAACAGACCGAGCCAAGCCAGGCCATGGGAGCCGCAAGGTTTCCCCCAAAGGTGTCGAACGCGCGGTCGGCCACCAGCGCCAGCTGATTGGCGATGAGTATTTTTTTCCCCAGACCGAAGACAAAACGGCACAGGCCTGTGGAAAAGTCGGCCCAGCTCTCCCGCCGGCCTTCAAGCTGCAGGGCAACCGTGCCGTAGGTTACAATGGGGCCGGCGATAAGCTGAGGGAAAAATGAGATATAAAGTGCCACGCCCCACAGCCTGCGCTGCACGGCTGTGTGCCCCCAGGCCACATCAAGCACATAGGAGAGGGCCTGAAAGGTAAAAAAAGAAATGCCGATAGGAAGCCGGATGACGGGTACCATCAGCTGGGCGCCCAGCAAATTGAGGCTTTCCAGCACAAAGACCAGATATTTGAACACAAACAGCAGCCCCAGGTTGGAGAAAAGAGCGCAGATCACCGGCAGGCGCACAGGCTTTTTACGCCTGAGGCGTAGGTTAGCCCAAAGACCCAGGCCGTAATTAAGGAGGATGGAGCCCATCATGACCAGGACGAACCATGGTTCGCCCCAGGCATAAAAAAACAGGGAGGACAGCAGCAGCATTCCGTTCTGCGCCGGACGGTTCCCCCGGAAAAAACCGTAATAGAAAAGGAGCACAATGGGAAGAAAGGCAAAAAGAAAGACCGAGCTGGAAAAAAGCATAAAGGAAAGCTCCTTTAATATTCAGGTATGATAAGAGAGGCGGTGGGTCATCTGTTTTCCATGCGCTCTGCGACTTTCCTGCCTGTAGGCGTGGCGGCAAGGCCGCCGTGTCCCGTTTCCCGCAGGGAGACGGGCATGGCGTCGCCCACGGCGCGCATGGCGTCGATAACCTCGTCGCAGGGGATGGCGCTGGCAATTCCGGCCAGTGCCAGCTCGGCGCAGGACATGGCGTTCACGGCGCCCGTCACGTTGCGGTAAATGCAGGGTACTTCCACGAGTCCGGCCACCGGGTCGCAGACCAGTCCCATAAGGTTTGAAAGGGCAAGCGCGCAGGCGCTTGCCATCTGTGCGGGCGAACCGCCGTGAAGGAAGACTAAAGCGGCGGAAGCCATGGCCGAGGCCGAGCCGACCTCCGCCTGACACCCTCCCTCGGCCCCCGAGATGGAAGCCCTGGTGGCGATGACCTGCCCGAATCCCGCAGCCACAAACAGCGCGTGCACCATCGTTTCGTCCGAAGTGCCGTGCTTTTTCTGATAAGGGAGAAGCACCGCGGGCATCACGCCGCTGGCGCCCGCCGTGGGAGCCGCGACGATGCGGCCCATGCAGGCGTTGCACTCGCCGGTTTTTACGGCCGTTTCGATGATTTCACGGAAATAGGGCCCGCACAGGCTGTCCTCACCATCGCTTAGCAGCGCGGCGGTCCCGCCGGCCAGACCGCTTTTCGAGCGTTTGGCGGGATCATATTCCGCCACCGACCGGACCATGGCGGTCCAGAGAGCGCTCATGCGGGAAAAGGAATCTTCCCTGGTGCTGTCCCGGTCGCGCAGATCCTCCTCCAGAACCGCTTCCCAGAGGCAGCCGGATTCCGTGGCTTTCAGCATGCTTTCCACAGAAGAGAAACCCATGTCAGTTACCCTCCTCCATATTCAGATACGTACAGCGCTTGATACCGGGCTGAGCGCGCAGATAGTCGGCCATCTCCCTGGGGATGGGCTGATCGCTCTCGATCACCATGACAGCCAAACCGCCCCGCCGGTCCCGGTAGAGCTGCATGGTGGCGATGTTGACGCCCTGCTCGGATAAAATTCCGGACACCTCGGCTACCAGACCGGGCCTGTCCTCGTTGCGGATGATGAGAGTGGGATAGTCTCCTGTAAAGGTGGCTTCCATGCCGTCGATGGCGTTTACCCGCACCCTGCCGCCCCCCAGAGAGGAAGCGTTGACTTCAAGAACATTGCCTGCCTGGTTCTCCACCGTCAGCACTGCCGTGTTGGGATGGGCGCCCCGCAGGACCACAGAGCTGAAAGACAGCTCCATGTTTGCCTCCCCGGCCAGGACAAAGCTTATTGGGATGCGCGGGTCGTCGGGGGCGAGGCCCAGGAGTCCCGCGACCAAAGCCTTGTCGGTGCCGTGGCCGCCGCCGGTTGCGGCGAAGGAACCGTGGAGCTTGATCTGCGCCTTCGCGGGGGTACCGCCCAAAAGCTTCCTGGTAATGAGGCCGATGCGCACCGCGCCGGCGGTGTGGGAACTGGACGGGCCTACCATGACGGGGCCCATGATATCAAAGATGGTCAAGAGGCAAGGCTCCTTTCCTGTTCTTCCCGGGGAACCGGCTTAAGCTTAGAGTATACGATTTTTTGCTCGCTGTATAATCCTCCGTAGCCTGAGAGCATGTACGATACGGCACAGCTCAGGGCGAAAAAGGGGAGCCCCGCGCCGCCGAAGAGCTCATAGGCCAGGATTATGGAAGTGATCGGACAGTTGGTTACGCCGCAGAAAACCGACACCATTCCCAGCGCCGCGGAAAAGGAAGCGGGCAGTCCCAGAAACGGGCCTGCGACGCAGCCGAAGGTAGCGCCAGCGAAGAAAGCGGGAATGATCTCGCCTCCCTTGAAGCCCGCGCCCAAGGTGAGAGCGGTTAGCAGGATTTTAAAAGCAAAAGCTTCGGGCCGCGCCGTGCCGCTCACGGCGGCTTTGATCACACCCATGCCCACGCCGTTGTAATCATAACTGCCGGACAGCAACGTAACCAGAATTACCAGCCCGCCGCCCGCAGCTGCACGCAGGAAAGGCTTTTTCATATATTTTTGATAAAGATGGGCAGAGAGATGCATGGTCTGATAAAAAAGAATGGAGAGAATAGCAAAGAGGATGCCCATTCCGATAATTTTAACGAGGGAGAGCGGCTCCAGAACCGGGACGCCGGAAACCGCGAAAGCGGCCGGGGCCACCTGAAACCATTGGGCAACCTGGAGCCCCACCAGAGCGGAGAGAAGGGAAGGGACGATGGCGGAATAGTGGATTACGCCGACATGGACCACTTCCATTGCGAATATGGCAGCGGTGATGGGGGTTCCAAAGAGTGCGGAAAAGGCGGCGCTCATGCCGCAGACCACCAGAATACGGCAGGTGTGTTCGCTGAGCTTCACCCTCCGGCCGAGGCGGGACGCGATGGAAGCGCCGATCTGAAGGACTGCTCCCTCGCGGCCG
Organism: Bacillota bacterium; assembly: GCA_023459875.1. Lineage (GTDB taxonomy): Bacteria > Bacillota > Clostridia > Oscillospirales > Oscillospiraceae > JAEWRY01. The sequence goes on along the minus strand of JAEWRY010000020.1, from coordinate 67,204 downwards.
GAAGAGCCGCCGAACAGATGGGTGATTATGGTTGACAAAATGATAAGAGGGGCAGTGCGCAGCGCCATGGGTTCGTTTTCGCGGACGGCAACCAGGACCAGATTGGTTCCCCGGTCTTCCTCGATACCGCAGGCTTTATACAAAAGAACAATGACGATGCCCCCCACGGGGAGAAACCACAACATCCAGGGATGGCTCATACGAAGCTCGGTAGCCGCTTCAACGCCGTAGTGAAAGCCCACGCTTACCGCTCCCACCAGAAGGCCGACGATGCAGGACAGCACGATCCATCGCAATAAAATAATAAAGTGGGAAAGCGCTGCCCGGGCAACGTACCTCATCATGAACATCTCCAAAACAGATTATAGAGGCATTATAACACGAACATTGAAATTTGCACATCTACGTTGGATTTTTTTAATAAATCTGTTATAATAATGTCTTGAACAATCTTTACTGGGATTTGTTCATGTTGTATGTGCCGAAAAACACGGAAAAATGGTATTTTAACTGTGTTTCGGATATAATTGCAATGCGAGTATGTGGCTGAAAAAAAGGAGGAACCATCCGGAATGGACGACCCGTTATTGCCGAAAATATTAATACTCATTATACTCCTGTCAATAAACGCCTTTTTCGCTTCCGCGGAGATTGCCGTCATTTCCCTCAGTGAAAACAAGCTGAAAAAACAGGTGGAGGAAGGAGACAAGCGGGCTCCCAGGCTGCTGCGTCTGGTGCAAGCCCCCGAGCATTTCCTTTCCGCCATCCAGATAGGCATTACTCTGGCAGGCTTTCTTGCGTCGGCGTTTGCCGCCGATACCTTCTCCGACCGGCTGGTGAACTGGCTGGTTTCCCGGGGGGTCTCCATTCCTACCCATACCCTCAATACTCTTATGGTGATTATTATTACCATCATCCTCTCCTATTTTACTCTTGTGTTTGGAGAGCTGGTCCCCAAGCGGATCGCAATGAAAAAAACTGAAGCGGTGGCGCGGGCGACCTGCGGAGCTGTTAGTGCCATCTCCGTCGTATTCGGCCCTGTCGTGTGGCTGCTGGCCAAATCCACCAACGGCGTGCTGCGGCTTTTGGGAATTGACCCCAAGGCCGACCAGGAGGAAGTCTCCGAAGACGAGATCCGCATGATGGTGGATATCGGCGAGGAGCGCGGCGCCATCGAGCCTGAAGAGCGGGAACTCATTGAAAATGTATTTGAATTCAACAACATGACCGCCGAAGACGTTATGATCCACCGCACCGACATGGAACTTCTGTGGTGCGATGACAGTCCCGAGGAAGTGGTGGCGACAATCGAACGGACCGGGCTTTCCCGCTTTCCCGTCTACGAGGAGGACGCCGACGATATCGTCGGGATCCTCTTTACCCGGGACTATCTGCTCAACGCCCGCAAGCCTGCGCCAAAGCCCATGAGGGAGATCCTCCGCACCGCCTATTTTGTCCCCGAGTCCGTGCGTACCGACGTGCTCTTCCGGGATATGCAAAGCAAGAAGGTACATATGGCCATCGTGGTGGATGAGTACGGGGGCACATCCGGCCTGGTGACCATGGAAGACCTTCTCGAGGAGATCGTCGGCAATATCTACGATGAATTCGACCGGCCGGACGAACAGCAGATCGTGAAGCTGGAGCCTAACCTCTGGCGCGTGTCCGGCTCGGTGGATCTTGAGGAACTGTCCGAAGCGCTGGATGTGGCCATTCCCGAGAGCGAGGAATATGAGACGCTGGGCGGACTGGTGTTCGGACAGCTCTCGGTGATTCCCGATGACGGCAGCCAGATCGAGGTGGACGCCGGGGACCTCCATATCAAGATTGAGGAGCTGACCGACCGCCGGGTGGAATGGGCGCTGGTATCCAGAAGGAAAAAACCAAGTGATGGCGAAACTCAATCGCATGAAGAAAAGGCTTGATAAGTGAATGAACAGTAAGGAAAAAAACATGAGAAAAACAAAAATTATCTGCACGCTGGGCCCCGCCGTAGACAGCGAGGAAATGATCCGTGCCCTCATACTCGGCGGTATGGACGCAGCCCGGTTCAACTTTTCCCACGGAACCCATGAGAGCCATCTGGCCCAGTTGCGAAAGCTGAAAAATGTGCGCGATGCCCTTGGCCGCCCGGTAGCCGCCATTCTGGATACCAAAGGGCCGGAAATCCGGATCAGGACCTTTGTAAACGGCTCGATCGCCCTGGAGAAGGGCGACGCCTTCACCCTCACCACCGACGATGTGCCGGGCGACGAGAACCGGGTATCCGTTACTTACCCTGAACTTCACGCGGAAGTGGCTCCCGGCAGCCGGGTTCTGATCGACGACGGCCTCATAGAGATGGTGGTGGAGGGCGTCTCAGGCCACGAGATCCACTGTGTGTTAGAGACCGGAGGTTCCCTTTCCAACAACAAGAGCATCAATTTGCCCGATGTGCATATCAATCTGCCTTCTCTTACCCCGGAGGATGAAAAGGATCTGAAATTCGCCGTTGAGAACGACTTTGACTATATTGCCGCCTCCTTTGTGCGCCGGGCTTCCGACGTGAACGATATCCGCAGGGTATTGCGCGGTTATGGGGGAGGGGACATCCGCATTATCGCGAAAATCGAGAACCGGGAGGGCGTCGACAATCTGCATGAGATCATCGATGCGGCCGACGGGGTTATGGTGGCGCGGGGTGATCTGGGCGTTGAAATTCCCGCCTGGGAGGTACCCGTCCTTCAAAAAATTATGATCACCGAGACGACCAGGAAGGGAAAGCCGGTCATTACGGCCACCCAGATGCTGGATTCCATGATCCGCAATCCACGGCCTACCCGCGCCGAGGTTTCCGACGTGGCTAACGCCGTCTTCGACGGCACCAGCTGCGTGATGCTCTCCGGGGAGACCGCCGCGGGCAGCTATCCCCTGGAAGCGCTCGCCACCATGGTGAACACGGTGGTAACCGCGGAGAAGGCCACCAATTACTGGGGCCGCTTTCAAAAGAACACCTATGAGTGCGGGCGGTCCGTCAACGACGCCATTACCCACACCTGCTGCCTTACCGCCATGGATTTGGGCGCTCAGGCCATTCTGACCGCCACCCAGACCGGCTCCACCGCGAGGATGATCTCAAGGTACCGGCCCTCCTGCCCCATTGTGGCACTCACCGTCACCGAAAAGGTCCGCCGGCAGCTTGCCATCTCCTGGGGGGTGCAGCCCTTCCTGTCCGGCTCGGTGGACTCCACCGACAGGCTCTTTTCCCTCTGCGTGGAATGCGCCCGCAAGGAGGGCATGGTGTCCCCCGGCGACACGGTCGTCATCACGGCGGGCGTGCCCATCGGCAAGACGGGAAGCACGAATCTCATCAAAGCCCAGGTGGTGGAAGAACCCCTGTAACCGATTGCCGGAAGGCAGCGAAATAAATCACATAATGGAGGTACCGGATGAAGCTTACGTTTTTTGGAGCCGCGAAAGCAGTGACGGGGAGCTGTCACTGCGTAGAGGTGAACGGCAGGAAGATTTTGATCGACTGCGGACTTCAGCAGGGCAGGGACGAACGGAACAACGGCGAATTTGATTTTATCCCCGGCGGCATCGACTTTGTGATCGTGACTCATGCCCACATCGATCATTCAGGGCGGATCCCTCTGCTTGTGAAACAAGGGTTCGCCGGGAAAATCCTCACCACCCGCCTGACCGGAGATCTCCTGTCCATTATGCTTCGGGATTCGGCGCACATTCAGGAGAGCGACGCCCAGTGGCAGAATCAGAAAGGCAAACGGGCGGGAAAAGATCCGGTGGAGCCGCTGTACACGGTTCCCGATGCCGAGGAAGCCCTCAAATATATCGTTTCCTGCGAGTACGGCCAGATGATCGACGTGATGGACGGCGTCCGGATACGGTTTGTGGACGCGGGGCATCTGCTCGGTTCCGCCTCGGTGGAAATGTGGCTCACCGAAGGGACCGTCACCCGTAAGCTCATTTTTTCAGGCGACATCGGAAATGTGGACCAGCCGATCATCAGAAACCCGCAGTTTGTGACCGAAGCCGATTATGTTGTGATGGAGAGTACATACGGCGACCGGAATCATGAAATTCCCGAAGACTATTCGGAAGCCCTGGCCGGCGTGATCGACGAGACCTTCCGGCGGGGAGGAAACGTCATCATCCCCGCTTTTGCCGTAGGCCGCACCCAGGAGCTTTTGTATCTGATCCGGGACATGAAAAAGCGGGGGCTGGTGCGCAGCCATCCGGACTTTGCCGTCTGTGTGGATTCGCCGCTGGCAAACGAGGCCACGCGCGTTTTCTCCGGTGACCTCCACGGATATATGGACGAAGAAGCGCTTAAGATCGTCCTTGGCGGAGATTCCCTGCTTACCTTTCCCGGACTCAGGCTGGTGACCACCACCGACGAGTCGAAGGGACTTAACGAGGACAAGTCCTCCAAGGTTATCATTTCCGCGTCGGGCATGTGTGACGCCGGGCGCATCCGCCACCACCTGAAGCACAACCTCTGGCGCAGCGAGTGTTCCATTGTGTTCGTGGGCTATCAGGGGGAGGGGACCCTTGGCCGCCATCTGCTGGAGGGCGCCAAATCGGTGAGGCTCTTCGGCGAGGAGATTGCGGTGCAGGCCAAGATCGTCAATTTCAAGGGCATGTCTTCCCACGCCGACCGGGATCACCTGCTGGGCTGGATCAGCCACGTATCCCCCAAGCCGAAGCAGGTTTTTGTGGTCCACGGAGAGGCCTCGGTAACCGAAATCTTTGCCCAGTCACTGCGGGATAAGAGTTTTCCCGCCCATGCTCCCCTCCATGAAGAGGTTTTCGACCTGGCCGCCGATACCATGCTGGCCGCCGGCGTGGAGCTGGAACCCAGGAAGACCAGAGAGTTTGCAGTCACCGGTGCCCCTGTGTACAGAGAGCTTGAGGCATCCGGACAAAAGCTGCTGGAAGTGATCGAGCGCAACAGGGGCGGCGCCAACAAGGATCTCAGAAAATTCACCAAGGAACTCAGCGATCTGATCGAAAAATGGAGTCGTTGAAAAAAATCCGTCCCCCGGAGGCTTCCGGGGGACGGATTTATCTTATTTGGCGTATTCGATTACTTTGGTTTCCCGAAGGAGATGAACCTTGATCTGACCGGGGTATTCCAGTTCTTCCTCGATCTTCTTGGCGATGTCCCGGGCAAGAAGCACCATCTGGTCCTCGGAGATCTGTTCGGGCTTCACCATGATCCGCACCTCGCGGCCAGCCTGGATGGCAAAGGATTTTTCCACACCGGGGAAGGACGAGGTGACCTCCTCCAACTTTTCCAGCCGCTTGATGTAGTTCTCCAGATTTTCGCGTCTGGCGCCCGGCCTTGCTGCGGAAATAGCATCGGCCGCCTGGACCAGACAAGCCACCACCGTGTGGGGCTCCACATCGTTATGGTGAGCATGGATGGCGTGGACGACTTCCTCGCTCTCCTTATACTTTCTGGCAAGCTCCACGCCGATGGTGACGTGGGAACCCTCCACCTCGTGGTCGATGGACTTGCCCAGATCATGCAGAAGTCCGGCACGCTTGGCCATAGTCACATCGGCGCCGATCTCGGCGGCGAGCAGACCAGCCACGTGGGAGACTTCGATGGAGTGGGACAGAACATTTTGCCCGTAGCTTGTGCGGTATTTCTGGCGGCCCAACAACTTGACCAGTTCGGGATGGAGGCCGTGAACGTTGGTTTCAAACACGGCTCGCTCGCCTTCTGCCTTGATGGTGGCGTCCACCTCCCGTTTGGCTTTTTCCACCATTTCTTCGATGCGGGCGGGATGGATGCGTCCGTCGATGATGAGCTTCTCCAGCGCCAGCCGTGCGATTTCACGGCGGACGGGATCGAAGCAGGAAACGGTGATGGCTTCCGGTGTGTCGTCAATAATCAGGTCGACGCCGGTCATGGTTTCCAAAGTGCGGATATTGCGGCCCTCGCGGCCGATAATGCGGCCTTTCATCTCGTCGTTGGGCAGGGGAACCACCGAAACGGTGGCCTCAGCCACATGGTCGGCGGCGCAGCGCTGGATGGCAAGGGAGATGATTTCGCGGGCGTTATTATCCGCCTCTTCCTTGAAGCGCGCCTCGATCTCTTTGATTTTCACAGCCGATTCGTGGGTGACCTCGGTTTCCAGCTGCGCGATCAGGTATGCCTTTGCCTCCTCCGCGGTAAACCCAGAAATCCGTTCAAGCAGGTCCATCTGGCTCTTTTTCACCGAGGCAACCTCAGCGCGGGATTCTTCCAGATTTGCAAGTTTGGCGGCCAGGGACTCTTCTTTCTTTTCGATGTTCTCCAGTTTGCGGTCCAGGTTCTCTTCCTTTTGCTGCAGACGGCGTTCCTGCTTCTGCAGGTCTGCCCGGCGCTCCTTGGCTTCCCGCTCATAATCGTTGCGGGCTTTGAGGATTTCTTCTTTTGCTTCCAGCAGCGCCTCGCGTTTTTTACTCTCGGCGCTTTTGATGGATTCATTTATGATTCGCTTGGCTTCTTCCTCGGCGCTGGAGATCTCTTTTTCAGAGACTTTTTTACGGTATTGAATACCAAGAGGAATGCCTATTGCAAGCGCAACGATAAAACAAATTACGCCTACCAGGACATAATAACCCATGAGTTCCTTACACACCTCCACTTTCCATTACATAATCATACATATTTTAAGGCGGAGGTGCTCAAGTGTCAAGAAAATTCGTATTCGAAAGAGAAATCAGCGCATATTGTGTGTAACTGTTCTGTAAATACTTTTTAAATAATAATGCTGTATAATGTATTTCAGTTTGCAGGTGCAAACAGTTTGGAGTTGATGGAAAGAATGGAGGAAAATTCAGGGGGCAAGCGCATGGCTGCGGGCGCTGGGCTTTCCCGGGGGAAAAAGGTCGGATTGGTTGTGATCGCGGCAGTTTTTGCGCTGCTTGTCGGCAGCTATCTGGGCCTTTGTGCCTACGTGGCCAATTCGGGAACCGTCCTCCCCAATGTTTCCGCCGCCGGCGTGGCTTTAGGGGGATTAACCAGAGCTCAGGCCGAGACGAGACTCAGCGACGAGATTTCGGCGAGATACTCGGATCAGACGGTTGCCTTTTTGTACAGCGACGGAGTCGGATCGGATCAGAAAATAGTGATCTCCGGCCGCGACGTGACGATAGACGCCTCCGCCGTAGCGGATACGGCAGTCCGGTATGGGCGAACCGGGGGATTTTTTGGCGGAGGTTCCGCTCTCCTTTCCGCTTTGTTTTCCGGCTATCAAATAGACGCCCCCCTTAAGTTCCGTGAGAATGCCGATGCCAATGGGGACATTTCCGCGCTGGCGAAAACCGTGGAGGAACCGGTTCTGGAAAGCAAGGCGGAAGTGACCGGAACCGCGATTGTGATTCATAAAGGCCAACCGGGGTACAAGCTTGACACGGATGCATTAAAAGAGCGGATCCTGCAGACCTTCGAAAACGGAGGCGCGGGGGGAGACGCGTTCACGGTTGCGCCGGTTACCATCCTTCCCGCCGAAATTGATTTCGACGCTCTTTATAATCAGGTGTATACGGTGCCAAAGAACGCGGAAGTAGACCATACTTCCTATCAGATTATTCCCCATGTCACGGGCGTATCCTTTGACGTGAATGCTGCCCGGGAGCAGTATGACCATACCGGCTGGGGCTCCCGATGTGAAATCGTCCTCATTCTGGAGGAGCCTGAGACTACCACCCAGAAGTTGGACGCCCTGCTCTTTGCAAACGTCCTGGGTACCGCCACCAGCAAGGTGGGCGGAACCGCCAACCGGAAAAGCAACGTGACGCTGGCTGCGTCCTCATGTAATGGCCGCGTTCTTTTCCCCGGGGAGGTTTTCTCCTACAATACCGCTACCGGGCCGCGCACTACGGAGGCCGGTTATCTTCCCGCGCCCGCTTACATCAAGGGACAGTCGGTCGATGAAATCGGAGGAGGAATCTGTCAGGTTTCCTCTACCATTTATTACGCCTCCCTCAATTCCAACCTGAAAATCGTGGAGCGGTATAATCACACCTACGCCGTCGGCTACGTTCCGGACGGTATGGACGCCACCGTTTATTACGGTTCCCTGGATTTCAGGTTTGAAAACAGCACCCAATACCCCATCAAGGTAGTGACCAGTGTCTATAAAGTATCCGGAACCACCTATCTGAAAGTCAATCTTCTGGGCACAAAATCCGACGAGACCTATGTGAAGATGACGAACGAAGTGCTCAGTACCACGCCCTGGGAAACCATCTACCGCATCGATTCCTCCATGCCTGCGGGCTCTCCCAAGGAGGATGTCACGCCCTACACGGGCAAAAAGGTGAACGCCTACCGCAACGTATACGCCGCGGACGGCACCCTCATCAGCAGAACGCTGGAAAGCGTAAGCAATTACAAAAAACGGGATCAGGTATATCTGCTCAACCCGGCGGACGCCCCGGCGCTTGGCCTTGACCCTGTTACCGGAAAACCCGTATCCGCCCCGGCCACGATCACGCCGTCTCCCGAGACGACGCCTGTTCCGGGAGTGACGCCCGGCCCTGAGGTAACGCCCGTTCCGGAGGTGACTCCGCCGCCTGAGACGACGCCCGCCGTTACGCCGGAGACTCAGGCAGTTCCTGAGGCGTCCCCGACTTCGGAGGTGAATCCGACCGCGGAGGCCACTTCGGTCCCGCAGATTTTGCCGACTCCCGTCCCGCGGGGCACCTAAGGGGGAATGGACTTGATGAGAAACCCACCATCCCGGGTGTATGTGAAACATCTGGCGAAGGTTTTCCTTAACCGTTGGCGGCGGCAGTGTGTTATGGCGGCGGTCGCCGTGGTGGCCGTCCAGATGGCAGCCCTGCTGTTTGAGCTCAACTTCGGCGGTATGCTGGAGTATTATCTTCTGGATGCCGCCTCCTATCCCGATAAAACCGGCTTGCTTTTCACGCAGGGCGGAGTTACCGCAGTGCTCAGGCTGGAGGAAATGGGATTCCTGGCGGCCATGCCCTTGACGCTTCAAAAAGTGGGCTCGGTCATATTGGTCCAGACGGCGGTCCTTGCGCTTTCCACGCCCCTGCTGTTCGGCGCGCTGGAGCAGTTTTCCGCCGTCCTGAAAGACAGCCCGCAACCGATGTCTATTTTGCCCCGGTGGTACCGGGACGCGCGGCTGACTCTGAAATCGGTGGGGCTCAACCTGATTCTGGAGTCGGCCCACGTGGTCCTTTTCCTGCTGGGCGCTGTTCCGGGATTTACGTTGTTCGTGTGGTATTCTGCTTCCGGACAAGCTGCCTCTGCGTCCTTGCTGCCCGCTTGCGCGATTCTCTTTTTGGCCGGCGTGTCCGGTGCTTACTTTCTCTACACGGCGCTTCTTCCCTCTCGGTATTTGTTGGCAGTGGAACCTTCTGCCTCGATTGGGCAGGTGCTTTCCGGCAGCTTCCGTCTGCTGCGCGGGAACCGGCGAGGGTACTTTGCCTTCTGCTTGTCTTTTCTGCTGTGGAACATTTTTGTGAATGCCACCTACGGAGCCCTGAATATCTTTGTTTTGCCCTATTTTCACCTGGCAAACTTCATTTATCTTCGCGCGCTTGCCGGAGACCCGGTGTCGGAGACGCCGCCGCTGGATTGCGATATCGAACAGCAAAGCTGAATAAAGCCCGCTGCTTTCCCGGACACCGGTTCCGGAAAAACAGCGGGCTTTTCAATTTACGTTACTTCAGATTGAGCGTCCAGTTCCACATCTGATAAAAAGCGTTCTGCTGCGTGGGAGCAAGGCCGCTTATGATACCCCATCCGGTGAGAACCGAGGTATTCTTAAAGCACAGCGGGGTGAACGGACAGGAGACCTGCAGATAATCACACAGGGCCGCTGCTGCAGCAGGCCGCGTACCTACGTCTGCTGCGCGGAAGGTGTGGAGCAGCATTTCAGCCTGGCTGTCGGAAAAGCCTCCGTAATTGAGCGGACCCGACCTTCCTAAAAGATCCGAAAGGTCAAAATCCGGGGCAAGCATCGTTTCCCCAATATAGAGGTCAAACTGCTTTGCCTTCAGGGCGGCCTCGTATTCTGCCCAGCCGAGCTTGCTTATCTGAACCTGAATCCCCTGTTTGGAGAGTTCCTCAGCCAGGTGATCGGCGGTTGCCGTTTTAAATGAACTCTCGGAATTGACAATCAGTGTGAGAGTAAACGCTGTACGGCCTTTTTTTATAATCTCGCCGCTCTTCGTATAGCCTGCCTGGGTCAGCAGGTCGGTCATAGCCGCAGCGGAGTAATCCGATTTTGTTTCAGCCCCCAAGATCTGATCGTAGTAAGGGCATGCGGGCGAAATTGGCAGCACGGCGGAAGTGGCCCGGCCGGAATAGAGGACGCTCGCAACCGTCTGCCGGTCAAAGCCCCGGGAGAGCGCCTGACGGACAAGCGGGTCGGCACAGGCTCCCTTTTGGGCATTAAAACCCACGTAGAGCATGATCGTGGAAGGGCTGTCCCAGACCTCATAGCCGCCCGCGAAGTTGAGCGTGTTGGTGCCGGTAAGATCGGAGGTGACCATGGAAACCTCCCCCGAGTCAAAGGCGAGAATGAGTTCGTCGGCACCCGCCACCATTTTGAGGGGGATGGACGAGGTGGGCAAGGCGCGTTTTTGCCACCAATCCGTGCGCGCTACCAGCGTATCGCCGTCGGAGCTGCTTTTTAGAACATAAGGACCTGTCCCCAGCGGTTCTTCGCTCTCCCCTTTCACGATGGGCACATCGAGAAGGGCGGGCAGGTCGCCGTTGGGCGAGGAGAGGGTAACGGTCAGTACGTTTCCCTCACCCTTTACGGAGGTAATATCGGCAAGGCGGAACGAGTAGCGGGAATTTCCGGTCCTAGCCAGGTTTAGGGAAAAGACGGCCTCCGACGCTGAAAAAGCGCTGCCGTCGGAGAAAGTGGCGCCGGAACGCAGATAAAAAGTCCACGTAAGTCCGTCCGCACTCACCTCATACCGTTCGCAGAGAACATTTTGCGGGGTAAAGGTGGCGTCCAGCTCAAACAGCCCCTCCCAGATGAGAGGCGCAAGGGCGAGATTGGTGCGCTCCGTCCCCAAAATGGGATGAAGGGTGGAAGCGGTGCGGGGCAGAACAAACTTCGCTTCCCCGGTGGGCGTTTGGGCGGCGGTGGGCTCGGGGGACGCGGTGGCCTCACCGGTTTTCGAACAGGCGGAGAGCGAAAAAGCAAGCGTCAGAGCAAGGATCAACAGGTGCGGTCGCCGTGCCCTCATTTTTCATCCTCCAGTTACGTTTCGGTTTTGAGCTGAATCATGGCCGCCTGGCTGCCGCGTACGCCCTTGGTCGCCCGGTGGGACCAGTATTTTTCGGGCAGGCACATGGTGCAGTCGGCGCAGACGGCGATACGCTCCGGTACAAGGCCGCACCGCCTGAGCACAAGGGCATTGATGCCCTTTAGGTCAACTTTGTACTTTTCTCCGACAAGGGGCTCGATAAACGGCCCGGCATCTTCTCCAAAGGCTTCATACATGGCCTCCGGCACATCGCCGTGAGTCTCGAAGCAGCATTTGGAGATGCCCGGCCCGATGGCTGCCAGAATGTCGGAAGGCTTGCTGCCGTAAATGTCCGTCATTTTCTGTGCCGCCCTGGCAGCGATGCCCATGGCGGTGCCGCGCCAGCCTGCGTGGGCCGCCGCCGCGACTCTTTTAACGGGATCGTAAAAAAGCATGGGAAGACAGTCGGCGGAAAAAATGGTGAGGACAAGTCCTGGTACGTTCGTGATAAGGCCGTCGACCTCGTAGCCCTCGGGGTCGTACAGGTCTTTTTTCACATCTTCAGAGCCGACCACTTTGATGACATCGCCGTGGACCTGATTACTCATGACGATGGAGGAAGGTTCCGCACCGATGGCCGAGCAGAATAGGCGGTAGTTTTCCCTAACGCGGTCCGGGTCGTCCCCTCTGGTCGTACCCAGGTTCATGCTTTCCCAGATACCGGTGGAGACGCCGCCCAGCCGGGTGGAGAAACCGTGGGCAACCCCGCCGGAGTTGTCAAAGGATTTGGCGGCCAGCCAGCGGACGCTCCCGCGGTTTCGCTCGGTAAAATCCATGTCAGTCCTCGTTCATGCCGCAGCACTTTTTGTATTTCTTCCCGCTTCCGCAGGGGCAGGGATCGTTGCGGCCGACCTTGGTCGCCGCTTTTTTCACGGGCTGGCGCTTCAAGGTGCCGTCGCTGGCTCCCGACTCGCTCGTTATCTTGGCCACCCGTTCCCGCTTGACCTCGTTGGTCTTGACCCGGGCAATGAAAATACGGCGTACCGTCTCTTCCTGAATGGCGGCAATCATGGATTCGAACATCTCATAGCCTTCGCACTTGTATTCGACCACGGGATCGTTCTGGCCGTAAGCCCGCAGGCCGATGCCCTGACGCAGCTCGGTCATGGCGTCGATGTGGTCCATCCAGTACTCGTCCACGGTCCTGAGCATGATCACCCGTTCCAGCTCGCGCATGAGGGTGCTGCCTAAGGCGGCTTCCTTTGCCGCGTAAACGGCAAGTGCCTTTTCGGCAATCATAGCCTCCAGCTTGGCTGCGTCCAGGGAAGAAAGCTCGGAGTCCGAGAGCTTCAGGTCCCCAGCCGTGAGGAAGACTCCCCGGAAAGGAGCCAGCACGGCCGCGAAGGTATCTGCATTCAGGTGGGGCTGTTCGCCCATCTGGGCCTTCAGGTTGGCGGAGATCACGGTGCGGATCATCGTTTCCACGCTGTTCTTCAGGTCCTCGCCATCCAGCACCTGGCGGCGCTGCTTGTAGATCACCTCACGCTGGGTGTTCATCACGTCGTCGTACTGCAGCACGGTGTCGCGGGTCTGGAAGTTCCGGGACTCCACGCGCTTCTGGGCGTTTTCGATGGCGCCGGAGAGAATCTTGGCGTCGATGGGCATATCCTCGTCCACGCCGAGGCTGTCCATCATGTTCATGACCCGCTCGGAGCCGAAGAGGCGCATGATATCGTCCTCCAGGGAGAGGTAAAAGCGCGTTTCACCCGGGTCGCCCTGACGGCCGGCACGGCCGCGCAGCTGGTTGTCAATGCGCCGGGCCTCGTGGCGCTCGGTGCCCAAAATGAAGAGGCCTCCGGCAGCACAGACTTTTTCGGCCTCGGTACGGATTGAATTTTTGTATTTGGCTTCGGCTTCGGAATATATCTTCCGTGCGTTCAGGATCTCCTCATTATCGGTTTCGGCAAATCCGTTTGCTTCGGCAATCAGTTCCTCGGAAAGACCCGCGCGCCGCAGATCGGCCTTGGCAAGGTATTCTGCGTTGCCGCCCAGCATGATGTCGGTGCCGCGGCCCGCCATGTTGGTGGCTACCGTGACCGCACCGAACTTGCCGGCCTGGGCGATGATCTCGGCTTCTTTATCGTGGTATTTGGCGTTCAGAACATTATGACCGATGCCCTGCTTGGTGAGCATCTTGGATAAAATCTCGGATTTCTCAATGGAAATGGTACCCACCAGAACAGGCTGGCCCTTGGCGTGGCAGGCGGCGATCTGCTCAATAATAGCCCGGTATTTGCCCGCTTCGTTCCGGAAGACCACATCGGGCTGGTCTTTGCGGATGAGGGGGCGGTTGGTGGGGATTTCTACGATGTCCAGAGAGTAGATTTTGTTGAATTCCTGCTCTTCGGTAAGGGCGGTGCCCGTCATGCCGGAGAGCTTGTCATAAAGCCGGAAGTAATTCTGGAAGGTGATGGTGGCAAGGGTCTTGGACTCGTGGGCCACGTTCACCTTCTCCTTGGCCTCAATGGCCTGGTGCAGGCCCTCGGAGTACCTTCTGCCGTACATAAGGCGGCCGGTGAACTCGTCAACGATGATGACCTCGCCGTCTTTCACCACGTAGTCCACGTCCCGCTGCATGAGGCCCCGGGCGCGGATGGCCTGGTTGATGTGGTGTGACAGAGTGGTGTTTTCGGGGTCGGAAAGGTTCTCCAGATTGAAGTTCTGTTCGGCCTTGGCCACGCCCCGGGCGGTAAGGGTGACGGTGCGGGCCTTCTCGTCCACGACATAGTCGGCGTCTATGTCATCGGCTTCCTCCTCCTTGGTATCCACCGAGGTCACCTTCTGGTACTTGAGCTTGGACACAAAGGAGTCCACGATGGTGTAAAGCTGAGTGGATTCCTCACCCTGGCCCGAAATGATGAGAGGGGTTCTGGCCTCGTCGATGAGGATGGAGTCCACCTCATCCACGATGGCGAAGACATGACCCCGCTGGACCATCTCCTGCTTATAAACCGCCATGTTGTCACGAAGATAGTCGAAACCAAATTCGTTGTTTGTGCCGTAAGTAATATCGGCGTTATAGGCGGCTTTCTTTTCAGGCCCCGTCGTTCCGTGAATGACGAGTCCCACTTCCATACCCAGAAAACGGTAGATTTTGCCCATCCATTCGCTGTCGCGCTTGGCCAGGTAGTCGTTTACCGTAATGATGTGAACGCCTTGACCGGTCAGGGCGTTGAGGTAGGCGGGCAGCGTCGCCACCAGGGTTTTGCCTTCGCCGGTCTTCATCTCGGCGATGCGCCCCTGATGAAGGACGATACCGCCGATGAGCTGTACCGGGTAGGGCCGAAGCCCGATGACGCGGTCGGCGGCCTCCCGGACGGTGGCGAAGGCCTCGGGAAGCAGCGAATCAAGGTCCGCTCCGTTGGCGTAGCGCGCCTTAAGCTCAGGCGTTTTCGCCTGGAGCTGCTGATCCGTATAGCCTTTGTAGGCCTCTGAAAGCTCCTCAATTTTTGCCACCAGCGGCTTAATGGCCTTAATTTCCCGCTGGGAGTAAGAACCGAAAATTTTAGAAAAAACGCCCATATTTCAATTCGCCTTTCTTGGTTATACTGTTTTCTTCTAATCGGCAGGCAAGCTTTAAAAAGCCTGCTTGCCAAATGAAAATTTGTATTATCGATCAAACAGTATACCACAACATAATGAAATAAAAAAGTGGAATTTATGAACACAAGATGATACAATTTAAAATATATTGAATGATTCGCTGCATTTTGGGAGGCTTTCCATGAAAAAATACTTATTTCTGCCGTTAACGGCAATTTTCCTCCTGCTCGCCGCCTGCGGCAACTCGGCGGCGCCGTCCGCCGCCCCAACGCCTACTCCCACTCCGACGGCGGTTCAGACGGAGGAGCCAATCCCCCATACGCCCCAGTGGGGCGACCAGACGTTCGCGCAGACCTTTACCGCGGACGACGGCACGACAGCAATGACCGCCTCCTATACCCTGCCGAAAATCGAAAACGCCCATAAGGTGACCGCTTGGCAGACGATTAACGCCTGGTATGAGGATAAGGGCAAGGCCCTGATGGAAAACGTGCAGGAAGGCGGCAATCAGGCCCTGGATGACCTTAATATTGCTAAAGCCATGAAATACGAGTTCGAACCCTACGCGGACGAGGAGACCTGGAAGTGTCTGGATACCCCGTGCGCCTCAATCGTCAGCATCCTGCGCACCCATTATATGAACATGGGAGGAGCAAGCCCCACAACCTTCTATTTTGCCGAGACCTTTGATCTAACAAGCGGGAAGAAGCTCGCGCTGGACGATCTTTTTTCAGTCCCGGCGGAAAAATATTTCAAACGGATTCACGCTGCCGTCAATGATCAGAACAGCGCAAGTAAAACCCCCGTGGAGGCCGGTGGGCTCGACGACGAATTTGATGCGGATTATTTCTACCTCACCGAAGATTCCCTTGTGATTTTCTATCAGGAAGGGACCTTTGGCGGGGCTATGGGCACCCTGGAGTTTCCCATCCCTTATAAAGACCTGGAGGATATATTGACTGCATGGTAACAGGAGAAAAGAGAGAATTTCATAAAAAAAACGAAATCCACCGGCTCCAAATCGTCGGCTACAGCCATGACGGCGCGGGGATTGCCCGGCTGGACGGAATGACGGTTTTTGTGGCGGGAGCGCTCAGGGGCGAAATCTGTGACGTACAGCTTCTCAAGGTGGGCAAATCGGCCTCGTGGGGCAAGGCCGTTCGGGTCATTGAGCCGTCCCCTGGCCGCCTTGCTTCCGATTGCCCGCACTACCCGAAATGCGGCGGCTGCCAGACCAGACACATGTCCTACGCCGAGGAACTGGAGTTCAAAAGGCAGCGGGTTGAGGACGCGCTCCGGCGGATTGGAGGCGCGGAAATCCGCGTTCCTGTTATATTGGGCGCAAAAAATACGAAACGTTATCGAAATAAGGCACAGTTTCCGGTAGGACGCGATGGCAGCATCGGTTTTTACCGCGCCAGGAGCCACGACGTCACCGACGTGCCGGACTGCCTGCTGCAGTCTGAACCGGCAGCCCGATTAAGGGCCGCCCTCAAAGGCTGGATGGAAGAATATAAAATCCCCGCTTATGACGAAGAAAATCACAGCGGGCTTATCAGGCATCTCTTTGTCCGGACGAACCGGTCGGGGCAGTCCTTATGCTGCGTCGTGGCAAACGGGGAGGAACTGCCCCATACCCGCGCCTTGATTGAAGTTCTGCGGGTCGGCGAGCCGGGCTTAACAGGCATTATCCTTGCAATAAACAAACAGCGCACGAACGTGGTCCTGGGCGACATCTTCCGCACTCTCTGGGGACGGGACTACCTGGAGGATACTCTTTACGGACTCACCTTCCGCCTTTCGGTTCCCTCCTTTTTTCAGGTGAACCGGGAACAAACCGAGGTGCTGTATCAAACGGCGCTGGAGTTTGCGGAGCTCACCCGTACTGATACGGTCCTGGACCTCTACTGCGGCGTGGGGACTATCACCCTTGTCATGGCAAAAGAAGCCCTCCGGGCAATTGGCGCGGAAGTGGTGAGCGAGGCGGTGGAAGACGCCAGGGACAACGCCCGCCGGAATGGTGTCAACAACGTGAAATTCATCTGCGCCGATGCGGGACAGTCGGCCAGGGTGCTCTCCGACGAGGGAATCCGCCCGGACGTGATTTGCGTGGACCCACCCCGGAAGGGGCTTGCGGCGGATGTAATCGATACCATCTGCGCCATAGCGCCCAAAAGGCTCGTCTATGTTTCCTGCGACCCGGGAACTCTGGCTAGGGACATAAAGCTGTTTGGCCTGCAGGGCTACTCTCCCGTCAAAGCCGTGGCCGTGGATCTCTTTCCCCGGACCCATCACGTTGAGTGCGTAGTATTGATGTCAAGGGTAAAAGAGTAGGGTGTGAAAAGGGCTTGATATAAGGGCTTTTCGAGATTTGAGAATAAAAATCTGATGTATAAAATCATATAAATATCGGTTCATGGGAACAAGTCCAGAGGCATGATATTTTAGGTGACAGAGCGATTTAGATGTCGGTGTTTAACGAGTGGTCGATTTAGATAACACGGGTTAACGAGTGGTCGATTTAGATGTTTTTTTAATTTGGACAGGGTTGTGTGGTCAGGTTGGATGTCGACAAATAAATGCAGCATCCGCAGCAATGAAACAAACTATAGTTGAAAGTTTGAGGAGGTAAAACTAATGGAAAGAAAAATTAAGCAACAGGTTACAGGCTTTAGAACGCAGGATGGTGCAGGAGTAAATTTGGTTAGAGTATTAGGAAACGGAACTGTTCAGGAATTCGATCCGATATTAATGCTCGATTCCTTTGACAGCAAAAATCCTGATGATTATACAGCGGGGTTCCCCATGCATCCGCACAGGGGTATCGAGACAATCAGTTATGTGTATCGTGGGTTTATGACTCATAAGGACAGCTTAGGGAATGAAGATACGATTGGTGATGGAGAAGTTCAATGGATGACAGCGGGTTCAGGTATTATGCATGAAGAGAAATTGCCAGCTGCCGAGCGGATGCTTGGTGTACAGCTTTGGCTGAATCTTCCCGCAAAGGACAAAATGGTTCCGCCGGCTTATCACAGTATCAAGAATTCTGAAATTGAAGAAATTGAAATTGAGAACGGAAAGCTGAGACTGCTCGCAGGTGAGTTTGAAGGAAGAAAAGGATATTTAAGCAAATACCTTCCGCTAAATTATTACGATATCCATCTCAACCCTAATGCTTCTATTGTCGTGAATACCGATAATGCGCGTTCTGTAATGGTGTTCACACTCTTAGGGGACGCATATATCGCAGGCGAGTTGGTAAAAGAAAAGACAGCGGTCAAACTTACCTCCGGTGACCATGTTAAGATAAAGGCAACAGACAAAGCTGCACAAGTGTTATTTATTAGTTCGACAATCCTATCCGAACCGGTGGTTTGGGGTGGTCCTATTGTCATGAACACTAAGGAAGAATTGAATAAAGCGTTTGATGATTTGAAAAAAGGAACATTTATACAAGATAAGATTTCCTATTGAGGATACGATACAGAGAGGAGTACATCATATTGAAAAGAATAAAGATAGTAGCCGTTGTTGGTTCTCTGCGAAAAGAATCATATAACCGACAATTGGCATTAGCAGCAAAAGCACTCATTGGGGATCGGGCTGATTTTGAACTGCTTGAATATCAGGACGTACCATTAATGAATCAGGACATTGAATACCCCGCACCTGAAGCTGTAAAACGCGTTCGTGATGCAGTGAAGTCCGCAGATGGGATATGGTTTTTCACGCCGGAATATAATCACTTTTTCCCGGGCGTTTTGAAGAACCTCATCGACTGGCTATCCCGCCCGATCAGCGATCAAGAGCCGCAGGTTCTTGCAGGAAAACCTACCGCCATAAGCGGGATTTCTCCTGCAATGACCGGGACAAGCATGGCCCAGGACCATCTTGTTACACTCATCAGTTTTTTGAACATGGATGTTATGAACGTGCCTCGTCTCACTATTCCTAACGCTATGCAACAACTTGACAGCGATGGCAAGCTGACACTTAAAGCAAGCTATCCATACTTTGAAAAACAAGCGAATGCTTTTCTGAGCTTTATAACTAAGCGAATTCAATAACACAAAAAAAGCGATCACAGGCAATTCGGCAAGCTTAACTATAGGCGCATACGGGAGCAAAACCACCCGTAAATATAAATATGAGGAGAATAATTATGAGAAGTTTTACTACATTAGACCTGCAGTATGCACACAGGTTCTATGGGTTCAAGGGCGAAGCTCAGTATTTGCATGGGCATACGGGAGTACTGACGATTGAAGTTGAAGATACTGTCAACACGGGAGTCAATATGGTATTCCCATGTAATGAAATTCAGAAAACCGCTTGGGATGTTTTACAAAACTTTGACCATGCGCTGGTTTTGAGGGAAGACGATCCATTGCTTCCTGCAATTCTCGGAGTTTACGAAGCACAAGGCATCAAGGATGGCGCACCAACCAACAAACAAAAAGGCCCTGCTTTTAAAACAGAACTTGCAACAGCGTATCCGGAATGTCGTTTAGTTGTTACGAAAGAAACGATGACCGTTGAAGGCATGATTAAAATCGTTTACGATTTACTGAAGGATAAGCTGAACATCGTGAAGCTCACATTTACAAGTGGAGTAAATGGCGCTACAGAAGAGTACGAGCCCCTAAAGGGAATTGACCGCTGCCCGTTATGCGGCATTGCGTTAAACGAAAACGGCGTATGCCCTAAATGTGGATACAAGAAATAGCCTAATCTGATAGAACTTAAACTGAAACGAGGCACTCTATGCAAAATACGCGTAGAGTGCCTTGTTCGTTTTTGACCTTATTCATTAACATCCACCGTCATGCCGGACTTGAATTCCACGGTGAATTTGTCCTCGAATACGGTGACTTTTTCAATCAACCGCCGGATGAGTGCCTCGTCGTATTCAATCAGAGCGGTGGGCTGTCCCTTTAGGAATTCGCTCATGTCGTCAATGCGCTTTTTAAGTTCATCCCGCCCAATGATATCGAGCTGTACTTTCTGCTTTTCGTCACGCAGGCGGTAAATTTCATCACCAACTTTGTCATATTCAGCCTTGGAGTTAGCCAGCTTTACAAGCTCTGATTGAAGCTCCTCAAGCCGCTTGTCGATGTCAGCCAGGGTGGTGTCGTTTTCATGGATTAAGACATTTTCGATGTTGTTCTTAAGGATGGAAAGGAAGGAGTCCTTGTCGCAGAGGGTCTGATTAATGGCGGTTACCAGTAGCTGCTCAATGGTGCTCTCCAATACCGTGCGGGCATCGCAAAACTGGCCGGTGTTTTCCAATCTGCTAATGCATCGCCAAACAACTGACTTTTTCCCTCGGTTGTTCCAGTGGATTCTGCGGAAAAATTCGCCGCAACCTCCGCAGATAATCATATTTGAGAAGGAGTGCGTACTGCTAAAGGTTCTGTTCTTCCCATTCGGGCTAGTATGGACGATACGGCGGCGGATAAGTTCCTCTTGCACCTGCATGAAAATTTCACGCGGGATGATGGCTTCATGGCTGTTCTCTACATAATACTGAGGAACAATGCCGTGGTTCTTTACTCGTTTCTTGGTGAGAAAGTCAGTGGTATAGGTCTTCTGCAAGAGGGCATCGCCGATATATTTTTCATTCCGCAATATCTGATTGATGTTACTGGTGTGCCACTTTTCTCTTCCAGCGCCGTTCAGAATACCATCAGCTTCAAGGCCGCGGGCAATTTTCAGCATACTGGCACCTTCGAGGTATTCTCGGTATATACGTTTTACGACTTCGGCTTCTTCTGGAACAATGATAAGTTTCTTTTTTTCATTCTTGGTATAACCAAGGAACCGTGAACAGTTTATTTGGATTTCACCCTGCTGGTAACGGTATTGCAGGCCTAACTTTACATTCTGGCTTAAAGATTGGCTTTCCTGTTGGGCAAGGGACGCCATGATGGTGAGCATGATCTCACCCTTGGAATCCATGCTATCAATGTTCTCTTTCTCGAAATATACTGGTATGTTTTTATCTTTCAGCTTTCTGATGTAATTCAAGCAATCGACTGTGTTTCTCGCAAATCGGCTTATCGACTTCGTGATTACCTTGTCTATTTTACCCGCCATGCAGTCGTCAATCATGCGGTTGAATTCTTCACGTTTTTTCGTGTTGGTGCCTGAGATGCCGTCATCTGCATAGATGCCAGCTAACTCCCAATCGGGGTGGCTGTTTATTGCCCGTCATTTTTCCGGCCCTGCCGCTTGACAGTCAGGATTCCATCCAGCGTTGTGGCCGTGATGTTCAACCGCTGTGCCACGGCAATGTCGTTTTTTACCTGTTCGTCTACGGTATGTCCGCAGACCACCAGCACATGGGCGCGGCGCAGCAGATCGCGGGCGATGTCGATGCCGTCCTTATGCTCCTGCGGAATATCATCCGCAAGAAAGAGCGGCAGCCACAGGATCGGGCAGATGGGGGCAAAGCCCGCGTCGTACACGGCGCGGCAGTACTTCACGGCGACTTCCGTGTTTTCAAACTCGTTCGCGCTCCAGGGTGCGGTAATGTAGGCAAAGGGTCGTTTCATGTAAATGTCTCCTTTCTGTTTTGGGAATAAAAATAGGCCCGCAAAGGACGTTTACCGTCTCTGTGAGCCGTCGCCGTACAGATCGTGATTGACCAGCGCCGAATAGTAGCTGTCGATGGTGCTGGGCGCGTTGAATAGGGTTGCCAACAGGTATTTTTTGATGTTGCGAACGTAGGTGGTGTTTTTGTCCAGACACTCAAAAACGTAATCCATGTGGGTGCTGGTCAACCGGAGCAGTTTCTCCTTTACCAGTGGGGCGGGGTAATCGTCGCCGGAAACGCAGATTGTCGGCTTGGTGGAGCAGAGCGTTTCCACGATGAGGTCCACAATTTCATCCAGCCGTTCCCGGTTTGTTTTTCGGTCTTGTACCAGCAGGTCGTATTCCAGATTCTCCCGAACTGTTTCTCTGTATCTGGCTGCCTCATCGTATCCCATCTCATCCCATCCGGGAGAGCGTTCCAAACCGGTTGCCTGATAGGATGGATTCGGATTTGATGGATAAGGATTTGCTCCATGAGGATTTACTGTTTGGGTATTATCTGGATGAGTTTTTAATCCCTTAGTATTTAATTGCGTTGGATTTTCCTGTATAGGCTCTTCCTGCATTGGATTATCCAATGTTGGATTTTCCTGTGCAGGTTTTTCCCCTCCAGACGGAGCTTCGGACGAATGAGGCTTTTCGTAGATCACATATTCCGTGCCCTTGAGTTGTCCTTTGCCGTTGCGTTCTCTGGAACGGATGATATATCCGGTACGCTCCAATTCTCTGACCGCCTCGCGGATTGCGTCGATGCCCTCCACGCTGATGAGGGACAGCCCCTTGAGCGTGTAGTCCCAATCTTCCGGCAGTGAGAGCATCAGGGACAAAAGCCCCTTTGCTTTGAGCGTTAAAGCCCTGTTTTTCAAATGATGATTCGCCATAACCGTGTAATCCCTCGTTTTCTCCACGCGAAATACAGCCATAGGCAGGCACCTCCTTTCCGTGGGCGGGCATGAAAAAAGACGTTCCTGTCAGAACGCCCGAAACGCCGCGTGTTACCGTTCCTGTTCTCTTTGCCGTTTCTTTTGCCACTGCTCCAGCAATTTAAAAATAGTCGCCTCCATCTGCTGCGGGGTATATGACTTGGGAAAATACTTGCGGAGCTTGTCACTTGGCAGTGTCACCTTATCCAGCTCGCTTTTCTTTTCCTCCGACATAATGGCCCGCATCACATCAACGGAAAGCGTACCCTCCTGACTAAACTTTTTAAGCCGCTGGGCCTGGGAGAGCGAAGGGGTCGCTTGTTCGCTGTCCATTGCGTCCAGCAAAAGCGTCTGTTCTTCCGGCTTAAGATAAGATAGTTCCACAGCGGGGTTAAAGGCGATTTTCTTTGTGTCCACCATTTCAAGAATGATGGGAGTTAACTCGGTTAGACGGATATACCGCTGTATTTGATTGCGACTATCCGGGGCATTTTCAGCAATGATTTCCACACTCCGCTTGCCAAAAGAATTGTGCCCAACTTGGTCACCATTTTCTTTGGATGGTCTGCCAGCCTGTCTCTTGATAGCTTCCAGCTTCAATTTGTAGGAAAAGCCCGTTCGCTGGGAAGCAAACTGTCTCTCTGTAGATTACTGTCAACCATGATAATTGTGGCTGCATCGTCGTCCAGATCGCGGACGATGACCGGCATAGTTTCCTTGCCAGCCAACTCACAGCCGCGCTTTCGCCGGTGCCCCGCCACAAGTTCATACCCGCCCTCTGCACGGGGGCGCGCAATGGCAGGAACAAGTACGCCGTATTTCTCAATGCTCTCGGCTGTATCCCGCATGGCCTCATCATCCACAACTCTAAACGGATGGTTCTTAAAGGGATAAAGCTCGGCCAACGGCAGTTCCATGACTTTTTCCCGGTTTGCGTCCGCGCGGGATTCTTCCGTGGAAAAAATTTCATCTACCGAGGTCAGCTTTATGTTTTTGGCGCTGCTTTTCAAGCTTTAACACCTCCTTGGTAAGTTCTCGGTACGCCTCAGCTACTTTGCCGTTCGGATCATGGGCATAGATGCTCTTGCCTTCGGCGCTGATTTCGGCAGCCCGGACAGAATGTGGAATATCTGTACCGAAAACTTTGATTTTGCCGCCATAGGTTTCCCGCAGCAGAGCGCTGATTTCTTTGGCGTAGTTAGTACGGGTATCTACCATGGTTAACAGAATCCCGTCGATCTGGAGCTTGGGGTTGATCTGCCGACGCACTCTGTCCACGGTCTGTAAAAGCTGCTCAAGCCCTTTTGCCGGAAGATACTGTGCCTGCACGGGAATGAGTACGCTGTTTGCGGCGGCCAGCGCGTTGACCGTCAGCATACCCAAAGAGGGCATACAGTCCAGAATGATGTGGTCATATTGGCGTTTTACGGTATCCAAGTATTGCCTCAGGATGGTTTCACGGCTCATGGCGTTCACCAGCGAAACCTCCATTCCGGAAAGCTCAATGTTTGCGGGCATGAGGTCAACGCCCTCCGCATGACGAAGGATTCCTTCCTCTGGAGATATAGGTTCTTCGGACAATACCTTGCCCATGACGGTTGCCAACGTTACCGGAAGACTGTCCGGTTGAGAGTATCCCAGGCTGATGGAGAGCGAACCTTGCGGATCGCAATCCACCAGCAGCACCTTTTTCCCTTCCTGTGCCAGTCCGATGCCGAGATTGGCACAGGTGGTGGTCTTGCCCACACCGCCTTTTTGATTGGCGCAGGCAATTATGTTTGCATTCAATTTTCTTTCCTCCTTTTGATTTCAGCGATAAGAACAAGCAACATAAAGCTGATTTGCTATATAAAAAATTGCCCCTTACAGAATGTAAGAAGCAATTTTTATATTCATATTCAATTTCTCTATATTATTTCAAAATGAGTAAGCGCATCTTTGATAGCATCTACATGAACAGGAGTGGGATGTTTTCTTGGACTTTTTAATGTTTCAACCGCATTAGGTGCATCGTACATTGGCAGACCTAAACCGCGTTTCACCTCGGCAATATATGCCGTATGAACGTTGAAACCGTATTTTCCGACGATATATTCTTTAATCATTTTGTAAGTAGTTCGTGGTTTTGGCTTGTATGCGTCTGCCCTTTCAGCTATATTATTAAGGGTAAGCCTATTGTCAACCTTACCTAATGGTATCATCCCATCCCCATTGCCAAAGACTACCGTTACGTTAATATAGCTATCTGGAGTTTTGTGGGACTTTGGTAATACCGTTGAGACGGTAATTCTGATGACGAATCGTGGCTAAGAGACAGAAAAGGTAAAGCGGTGTATCGTGTATATTGCATTTTTTTCGGCAGGAAGCAAGAGAGGTATGGGCAAATATGAAATGGCCGTTTTTTAAGAGCGGAAGCGAAGATTCCCGGAAGGAGAACCAACAAGAAAAACAGGATGGTAACAACAATGCCAGGGACGCTTTTTTTAACGCGCTCAACGAAAAAAGAAAAGAGGACCCGCTGATTGGCGCAAAAATTGGCGCTAAAGAAGTCGTCGATCACTTGATACACAAAATGAAGGACTCCAAAGGGGTGCATATTGAATCTCTGATATGCGCGCTGGGTGCCTTGGCCGGCTACTCCTGCCAGGCCAGTCTTAGAAAAGAACTAATCGAGATGAAAGGCTTAACGGAAGATCAGGTTTTTACTGTTATCACGACAAAAAATGGAAACAAGTACTATTTTGGAGAACTGGTCAATCAGCCGCTGGCAGAAAATCGGCTGTCTGTCTGGTCATTGTCGGCCGGAGCCGTACAGCGTTTGGGTATAAATAAGGGTATTGACCTGGGCAATATTTTCAAGTACGTGACGGAGACGGTTGGCAGTGACAACTATGGCCTTCCAAGGATCCCCGAAGGCCACAGGCCGGGTGATATACCCTCGGACTACGTCAGATATTTATGGCCCGTATTTCTTATGACAGCCGAAGAATATTGTGCCTCCCCATCCGAATGGCCCATCCTGTTCGGATTAGCCGTCCAGGAGTCAATTGTAACCGGCAAGGATACACTTGATCCTCTGCTTGCGCTCTCGATCGCGATGGAGAGTGCGGTACCTATGGCAAAGGCGGACATTTTCGGAGCAAAATGACCCTGCGCCATGGTAATACTGAAACGGAAAGAGTTTTCTTCCAGGAAGCGCCTGAAAAATATAGGCAGGCCGGCTGCATCGAGACCGCGGAAAACGCCGACCGGTGAGGAAATTTGAGATGAATATTCTTAATAACAGCTATATCCAGATCATCATAAGCTCAGTCGTGGTGTATATCTTTATACTCGCCGCGATTCGCTTATTTGGGAAAAAAGAATTATCTCAGCTTTCGGTTGTTGACCTGGTATTTATTTTGTTAATCAGCAATTCGGTTCAGAACGCGATGGTCGGCTCCAATTCAACCGTATCGGGCGGATTAGTAGCTGCGGGAGCACTTTTTTTGACAAACTTTATCATTAAGCAATTCATGTTTCGTTTTCCCGACTTTGGCAGGCTGATTCAAGGCGAAAATATGCTGCTCATTTATGAAGGCAAGCTTAATAAAAGAAATCTGGACAAAGCGAAAATATCCATGGATGAAATAATGGAAGCATTGAGAGAGCACGGGGTATCCCGAATTGAAGACGTCAATTTGGCAGTGCTCGAGGTTGACGGAAACGTGAGCGTGCTGTCCGATAATTTTACAAATAAAACGATTCGGAAAAGAAAATCCCGTCAAGGTATTTCTCAAAAGCACGATTGAATGAACAGGGGAATTCTAAGGCAACACCGTGCAATTGGGACACAAGCGGAGCAATCCCCGCAGATGTCCAGAAAACGGCATGCCTATGTGGATAGCTTCGTCGCAACGGCAAACCAAATCAGGCCAGCAAGCCCCGCTTGTCAGCCAGATACAGGTTCGCCAGCGCGAACAGGATATTCAGTTTAGCCCTCTGTTTTCGTAGCCCCCGGTATCGCGTCTTGCGATACCCAAACAGCCCCTTGACGATTCCGAAAACATGCTCTACCTTCGCCCGGACGGAGGACTTTTCATGCTCCCGGCGTTTGATTTGGGCCTGTGAGCGCGCCGCACAGTTTTTGCTCTGAGACGGCCTTCTGTTGGTCTTGTATTGGATCTTCCTGCCTTGCTTGTTGTGCGTGACGGCATCCGCGCGCTTTTCCGCACCCAAATAGCCGCTGTCGCCATAGACCTGCGTTTCCTCTCCGGTGAGCAGCTTCGGTACCATGGTCACATCGTGAACGTTTGCGCCGGTTACCTCCACGTGGTGTGCCAGCCCCGTTTCCTTGTCGACTCCAATATGCGCCTTGTAGCCAAAGTGCCAGGCGTTGCCCTTCTTGACCTGGTGTGCCTCCGGGTCCCGCTGCCGCTCCCGATTCTTGGTGGACGGCGGCGCGGCAATGATGGTAGAGTCCACAATCGTTCCTTTTTTGAGAATCAAGCCCCGGGCGGACAGGAGCTGCACGACCTGAGTAAACAGCTTTTCCTGCAGGCCGTGCTCTACCAGAAGCGCACGAAATCTTCCGATGGTGTCCCCATCCGGCACCTGATTGCTGGAGTCCACGCCGCAGAAATCTGAAAACGCCCTGCTGTCAATGACCTCCGTCATGGCTCCCATGTCCGACAGGTCATACAAATTCTGCACCAGATATATCCGCAGCATCAGTTCGGGGTCATAGGGCTTGTTGCCGCGCTCTCCTTTGTAGTAGTGCGGCTGTATCATCCCGATCCATTCGCTCCACGGTATAATCCGGTCGATCTGTGCCAGAAACTCTTTTTTCTTGGTGGCGGCCTGCGCCAGTTCGTCGGTAAACGCCGACAGCGTCATTTGTTTTTTCATGATTCTATTTTACCAGCTATTGCAATGTAGCACCAGCTTTGTGCGGTGTTGCCCTAATTAGCTAAGAAAAAGAGGCAAGGGGTTTAAAATGAAGTTATTCAGGCCGGTGGGAATAAAAGAACTCGAGCTTATCATACAGTCCGGAATGAGAAGGTTTCCGCCGAGATTGCCTGGACAGCCGATTTTTTATCCTGTCCTTAACGCTAAGTATGCCCGCCAGATTGCGCTGAAATGGAATGCGGAAAGCGCGCCGGAATTTGCCGGCTTCGTAACCGAGTTTGACATCGATGACGATTATATATCAAAATTTGATGTAGAAACAGTTGGTGGAAGTATGCATAAAGAATTATGGATTCCGGCGGAAGAACTTGACGAATTCAACGGGCATCTGCTTGGGAAGATCAAAGTAATGGAAGCATATTACGGTGAAGATTATAAAGGCTCCAAATATAAGATTCTTATTAATACCGACGAGAAAAGTTGTTATTAAATCGGTGGCAGAATCAAAAGGTTTTTGGCGATAAGAATGGAGGCATGCAATGGGGGTCTATGAAAGAGCAAGCACGGGGCTTTTGGGCTTCGATAAGGTAATTGACAGCCTCCGGCTGGGAGACAACGTTGTGTGGCAGGTGGATTCGGTATCCGATTACGTTAAAATGGCCGAGCCCTTTGCCGCACAGTCCAGAGCAGAGAAAAGAAGACTGATCTATGTCCGCTTCGGCAGCCATGAGCCGATATTGGGGCAAAGTCCGGATCTTGTCATTTACCGGATCGACGCGAAGAAAGGCTTCGAGAGCTTCGCGACGGAAGTTCACAACATCGTGAAAAACGAGGGCAGGAAGGCCTTTTATGTTTTTGATTGTCTGACCGACCTGTTAAAATACTGGCATTCGGATCTGATGATCGGCAATTTCTTTAGGGTAACCTGTCCATTCTTATATGAGCTGGAAACCGTCGCGTATTTCGCCATCATACGAAACGCGCACACCTTCAACACCATCGCCGGCATCCGGGAGACGACGCAGCTGCTGCTGGACTTATATCAGGTGAATCACAAGTTTTATATTCACCCGCTCAAGGTGTGGCAGCGTTACTCGCCCACCATGTTTTTCCCGCATCTGATTCAGGATCAGGAGGCCGTCTGCATCACGGCGAGCGCAGAGGTAGCCGAGCTGTTTTCCAGCATTCATCGCGGAGAAGACCGGCTTGATTACTGGAACGTTGTTTTTAACAAGGCGAAAGAATCCCTCGCGCTTATACCGGAGCAGCAGGAGCCGGTAAAAAGACACTTGATGAATATGCTGATCGGCGGAAAATCAAGGATGTTTGAACTGTGCGACCGGTATTTTTCCCTGAGTGATATTCTGATGATCGCCTCCAGAGAGGTTGGCACAGGTTTTATCGGCGGGAAGAGCGTCGGCATGCTCTTGGCCAGAAAAATACTGGAGAAGAAGGGCAGGAACCGGTATGCTCCGTTCCTGGAGCCTCATGATTCCTTTTACCTCGGCGCCGATATTTTCTATACCTACATCGTTCAGAACGGCTGGTGGCGGCTGCGCACCAAGCAAAAAACGAGCGAGGGATATTACCGGTACGCGCCCGAGCTGAAAGAAAAACTCCTGCACGGAAAATTTCCGAAGGATATTCAGGAGCAGTTTGTTCAGCTGCTGGAATACTTCGGACAGTCCCCTGTTATCGTGCGTTCCAGTTCCCTGCTCGAGGATAACTTCGGAAATGCTTTTGCCGGAAAATATGAAAGCGTGTTTTGCGCCAATCAAGGAACCCCCGACGAGCGCTACGAAGCCTTTGAACAGGCAATCCGCACGGTTTATGCCAGCACGATGAATGAGGACGCCCTTGCCTATAGAATGAACAGGGGACTTTTCAGCCTGGATGAACAGATGGCGATTCTGGTTCAGCGCGTTTCCGGAGATCAGTACGGAGAAAACTATTTTCCTCATATCGCGGGGGTCGGTAACTCTTCGAATCTCTATGTCTGGGATAAAAACGTTGATATGACCGCGGGCATGCTGCGCCTGGTATTTGGACTCGGCACAAGGGCTGTGGACAGAACGGTGGGCGATTACGCCAAAATAGTGTGTCTGGATAATCCCATGCGGGTGCCTCCCGTCGATTTTGAAGATCAGAAAAAATATTCCCAGCACGTTGCCGACGTTCTTTCCCTTACAAAAAACGTATTTATAGGCAAGGATCTGGAAGAGCTTTTCTCCCAGGATATCAAGGCCCAAAAAGAGCTGTTCGCCAGTTTGGATGTGATGACCGCCGACAGACTCCGGGAGCTCGGCTATACGGATAGAAAGACACCGCATATTTTTGATTTTAAAAAACTGCTTAAGGAAACTGACTTCCCATCGCTGATGAAGGACATCCTGGCTCTGCTGTCCAAAGTGTACGATTACCCTGTGGATATTGAGTTCACGGCGAATTTTACTAAGGATAACCGCTTTAAGATAAATCTCCTTCAATGCCGGCCGCTGCAGACGAAAGGGCTGGGCAATTCGGTCAATATTCCGGAGCTGGGGGACGGGAAAGACTGTTTTTTTGCCGCGAAGGGAAACTTCATGGGCGGAAATGTGCAGCTGCCTGTGGATTATGTCGTGTTTATCGAGGCGCAGGCATATCTGCAGCTTAACGAACAGGAGAAATATGCGGTCGCTCGGACTGTTGGGATGATAAACGCCAAGCTGAAAGGGAAAAACGTCATGCTGATGGGCCCCGGCAGGTGGGGGACCACAACACCTTCGCTGGGCGTTCCCGTTCATTTCGCGGAGCTTTGCAACATGTCGGTGATCTGCGAGGTGTCCTCAGCAAAGGCGGGTTTAATGCCCGAATTGTCATACGGAAGCCACTTCTTTCAGGACCTGGTGGAAACGGGGATTTTCTATGTAGCCCTTTTTGAGGGACAGAAAGATGTCATATTTCATCCCGGCCGCGTCCTGGGAAGGGAGAATATGCTCCAATCGGTTATCCCCCAAAGCTCACAGCTCTCAGAGGTAATTCATATCGCCTTGACGGACGGGATGGAGATATATTCCGATATCGTCACCCAGACCCTCCTGTGCAGGTGATTTTTCGCCGTCCTCCACGGTTGGGAGGGCGGAGCGTTCCGACGCGGAGGCGCCGCAGGAGCGCTAAAAAAATAATTATAAAACGGCTTGACAAACAACACAGGTACCTGTATTATATAACACAGGTACCTGTGTTGTTGCCTGTAAAAACATTCGGTTATAAAAGGAGAATATGAATATGGAAGAAGCATACCGTGATCTGCTGGAAAAACTCAATCGGCTGGAGACCCTGCTGCGCCGTTATCAGGGATACCGGTGCAGGACATGCGGACCGTTTGCTAATCCTCTTCGGGGTCAGGGCCGCGTGCTTTCCATTCTGAAGATGATGTCGGAGATCAGCCAGAAGGAACTGGCATACCTTCTGGATATGCGTCAGCAGTCGCTCAGCGAGCTGCTGCAGAAGCTGGAACGCAGCGGCCTTATCACCCGGATCCCTTCGGAGGATGACAAGCGGGTTTATACGATCACATTAACGGAGAAAGGGAGAAAATTCACCGAGCATATGGGTGAAATGGAAACGGGCGCGGATGATTTATTTGACTGCCTAAACAGGGAAGAGCAGGAAAAGCTGAAGGAATTTCTCGACAGGCTTGCCGATTCGCTGGACCGGAAAATGAAACCGGAGTCTCGTGGTGAGGATCCTATGGCGGTCCGCGGATTCGGGGGACATTGGAGGCATGGAGATCATGATTTTTCCTTTTATTGGGGCGCCGATCCGCGCGAAGGCCCCTGGGAGCACGACCGTCCGTATGGTCACAGACATCATGCCGGATACTGGGAGGGCGGAACCGGCCGCACCGTGCCCCGGGAGGATAGAGACGGCCATGAAAACCCCTCCGGCTCCGAAGAAGACAGAAAACCGAATGACGAAACAGACGGATGAAATTTGTCATACTCTGATGCCCGAGATACTTGCGGGCTATCTTTGGGGGTTCGCGGAGAAATACGGTGATGACGGCTGCGTTATTGTTCTGACGAAAAGAAAACTAAGCGGATCGGAGGTACAGGATATCACCCTCTTCAGAAGAGACGCTTTGCTTGGCAAAACGGTGACGGTATTTGGCTGCGAGTCGGTTGAAATTACCCTTGAGATAAATAGGAAGGGTGAAAACTATATCATGTCGCCCGTTGGATATTTTGGTAAGGAGAAAGACGTATGTCCGGCCTGACCGCTTCGAAAGAGGACTATATCAAAGCGATCGACGCGTTAAACCGCGGCGGACAGGATGCCAGCATAACGGAAATTGCCGGGCATTTGTCCGGCTCCACAAAGCCGCTTCCATCTTGTCGTTTTGTCGAAAAACATGGTTTTTCGACAACCACAAAAAAGCCCCTCGTCCCTTTCGCCACCGGCGAAAAGCTTTTGCGGATTTTGCGTTGCGTTCCGTGACCGAAATCCGCAAAAGGTTAAATACCAGTGCCTAACGGGAATTTACTTCCCGCTAGGCACTCTTTGTGCGGCTCCAGAGAGCCGCCTTCTTCTTGCCGCTTTGTCGAAAAAGTCCAGCTTAGGCTGGCTTTTTCACATATATTTAGTAAAATGGATATGGGTGATGCGAGATGCTGGAACGTGGGAAACTGGATCGTGGGATCGTGGAAATTGTAGATACAGAAAGTCTTGTACCGCAAGACCATCTGCTGCGAAGAATAGATGCCGCAGTGGACTTTAGCCGGCTCTATGAGATGGTGGAACCGCTGTACAGCGAGGACAACGGCCGGCCCAGCGTGGACCCGGTGGTTCTGTTCAAAATGGTGCTGATCCAGCATCTGTACGGCCTGCCGTCCCTGCGGCGGACGGCAGAGGAAGTGAGCGGCAGCATCAATTATCGTTGGTTTCTTGGCTATACGCTGCAGGAGGAGACGCCGCATTTCTCCACGGTGAGCTACAATTTTCGTCATCGGTTTACCGCAGAGACGGTAGACCAGATCTTTTCATGGATTCTGGAGGAGGTGGCTGAGGCGGGCTATCTTTCCCCGAAAGCCGTTTTCATTGACGGGACTCATATTAAGGCCAGCGCCAATACAAAAAAGCAGGTAAAAGCGCGGATCCCGGTCGCCTCAAAGCGCTATGCGCAGGAACTGATGAATGAGGTGAACGCAGACCGGGAAGAGCATGGGAAGAATCCCTTCGACGATAACGACCCGCCGAAGCCCGGTGGAAAGCGGCGGGACAACACCGCAAAAAAGAAGCTGGCGCGGCGAAAGAAGGACAAGTCCCACACCGTCACCTGCAGCGTGACCGACCCGGACAGCGGACTGTTTGTAAAAGGGAGCCACAAGCGGCAGTTTGCTTACGAGGCGCACACGGCCTGCGATGCCAACGGCTTTGTATTGGAAACGGTCGTGACCCCCGGCAACGTACATGACAGCGTGGCTTTTGATGACGTCTACGACAAGGTAACAGAGTCTTTCCCCGAGATTGAGACCGTGGTAGCGGACGCGGCGTACAAAACCCCGCATATCTGCAAGAAGGTTTTTGAAGACGGCCGGGTTTTATCCACAGCTTATAAGCGTCCGCAGATCATGAAGGGCGGGCACGAATGGTGGAAGTATGTTTATGATGAATACTACGACTGCGTGATCTGCCCGGAATACCAGGCCTTGACCTACCGGACGACCAACCGGGATGGATACCGGGAATACAGGAGCGCCCCCGGAATCTGTGCCGGTTGCCCCACAAGGCAGCTCTGTACGCATGCAAAGGACTGCGTGAAAACTGTGCAGCGACATATTTGGAAGGACTATGAGGAGCTGGCGGACGACGCCCGGTATACGCCGGAGTACCGGGCACTCTATGCTAGAAGGAAAGAGACCATTGAACGAGTCTTCGCCGATGCCAAGGAAAAACACGCCATGCGTTATACACAGTACCGCGGCCTGGCCCAGGTGACGAACTGGGTGAGGCTTAAGTTTGCTGCCATGAATCTTAAAAAGCTTGCGAAGTGGAAGTGGAGAACTTTTTTGTCTTGCTTCATATTCTCGATATTCGGGCTTATATATGTCGAAGAACCCGATTCGCGCCCTAGCGAAAATCGGGTTCTTCGACAGGCTGAAGCCCAGCATAAGCTGGGCTTTTTCGTATTTCATGCCTATTGCAGCGATCCGATGGTCATGGAGATTGGCGTCTCCTTTACTTTTTTGATCGGTCTTAGGATAGAGATGTATGCCACAAGGATACATAGGACGAAAACCAGGATGACCTCCCCGAGAGGGAAGTGCCATACGACTTTGGTTGCTGTCAAAAGATATTTGATGAGCGCTTTCTGCAGCAGCACGCCCAGGACGCACCCGGCTGCTGCGCCAACGACGCAGTATGCCGCCGACTCGGCCGCAATCATCCTGCCCAGCTGTCTGCCCGACATGCCGACGGCGCGCAGCACGCCCAGGTACCTCGTCTTGGAAGAAACACTCGTCTGCATCGTGTTCATGATATTGAGAATGCTGATGAACGCGATGACCGCCACAAATCCGTAGACGAAAACCGCCATTGTAAAAAAGGTTTGATTAAGCTCACTGTTCTGCTGGCGCGAGTCAAGATAGGTGATTTTATCGTTGATAAGGCCCTTGATCCGAGCGGTCGTTTCCTCCTGATTCTGTTTCTTGAGCTGAATACTGATGATCTTGAACGTGGAATCGCCTGTAATTTCGGCGTATTGCTTTTCGGTGGTGATAAAGGTGGCGAGGTTCAGATTGCTGTCGGCAAAGGGGACGTTGCGCAGCACCGCCATCACGGTGAATTCCTTCCGGCCGGATACCGTCTCCAGATAGACCTTATCCCCCAGCTCAAGACCCGCGGTTTCCATGGATACGCCCTTGCGGATGTTGAGCCTGACAGCGACGATACCATTTTGATTATTGAGCGCCTCTTCGGTGAGAGTCCCGCCCAAAAGGTCGGCTTTGGCCCAGTTAAACTGATTTGCGTCGTAGGAGATTAGCCATGACTTTTCGGGCGGAATAAACAGCCCGTCGCTTCCAACCTGGATGGGGCCCACCGCCTCTTGATAGGGTTCCGCCAGCCTGGAGGCGTCGAAGGTGGCGCTCACATAGCCGAACATCCTGCCGTAAACGCATTTGACTCCATCCAGCGCCGATAATTCCGAATACAGCTGCTTCCCCAGCCCATCCTCCGCCGTGAGAGAAATGTCCGGCGTATAAGGCTTTGTCGTTTTAAGGTTCGTATACATGAAATCGATAAACACGTGAAAGCCGAGGAACATAATGACGCTGATGGCGATGGAGGCCGCCATGAGAAGGAAGGTGCGCTTTTTCATCACGGCGCTGCCGATTCCCATCGCGGTTTCCACCGGCAGAAGTTTTGTTAAAACGCCCTGCTTCTTACCCTTCCTGACTTTCCATTCGCTGCTTCCAGTGACGGCATTTACGGGAGACACCTTGGAAGCCTTCTTTGCCGGGAACAGTGTCGCGATGAAAACGGTGGCAAATCCGACTACCGTCCCGGCGAGAATGCCGGAAGGACTGAGCGTAAACAAAGGAATATCCGCAAACAGATAGCTGTTGTAGTATTTAAGCAGCGCGCAGCAAAAGAGTGTGGCGAGCATCCCCAAGCCAACGCCGATGGGAAGCGCCCAGCGGAGCAGCAGAAATCCTTCTCTCTTCACGATTTTCCTGATCTGCGCCTTCGAAGCGCCGATACAGCGCAAAAGGCCGAAGGAGCGTATCCGCTCCGCCACCGAGATGTTGAAGGTGTTGTAGATCATCACGACGCCGGCGACCAGAACGATGAAAAAGAGAATCGCGCCTGTCTCGTATAACCCCACCGCCGCCTTGTAATCGCTTTGACCGATGATGGCAAGCAGGCGTTCGTTACGCCCGACGCGGTCGTCGGTTAAACCGAGGTACTCTCTGATCTGCTGCTCGGCTTTTTTCATGTCGGCCTTGTCTTTGAACTGAATTAAAAACAAATTGCTTTTCTCACCGCCTGCCGAACCGGCGGCTTTTATGGAGATCACCACGCCGGGTTCGCCGGATGCTTTGGTGCTTCCGTAATCGGAAAATAAACCGCTGATAATAAATGGCTTATCAACTCCGTCCGCAAAGGCGAAGGGAACCGTATCGCCGACTTTCGCACCCAATTTTTCCGCTGCCCAGCTTTCGATCATCAGTTCGTTTTCAGCTTTGGGGTAAGCGCCCTCCAGAAGTTTCATGCCCATATTTGGGGCGAAATTCTCATCAAGGGCGATGATGTCGCATTTGAGGTCATTGATGCTGCCGCTTTTAAAAGAGAACCACGTACCGGAGTTTTCCACGTCGATGCGGCCTCTCACCGCTTCTTTTTCCGCTTCCGTCGGGTTCTTAATCAGGATATGGTAGTTTCCGAAATCGTTAATGATCTGAATTTTTTCAAACTGCAGAAACACATCCAGCATGGAGAAGATACCCACGATAAGCGCTACGGAAAGCGCAATGCTCAGAATGGAGAGCCGTGTCCTCTTTTTATGGGCGGAAAGGTATTTGGACGACAGGGCGAGATATCCGTTCATTCCGCGCCACCCCCGAGCTCGGATACGACCCCGTCTTCCACGCTCAGGACCCTGTCCGCAAAGGAGGCGTAATTCTGATTGTGCGTGATCATAATGAGCGTCTGACCGTACCGTTCCACAGACAGCTTAAGCATATTGATGACGTCCCGGCTGTTTTTGCTGTCGAGATTGCCGGTGGGTTCGTCGGCAAGAATCATGGCCGGTTTAGCTGCCAGGGCGCGCCCAATGGCCACGCGCTGCTGCTGCCCGCCGGAGAGCTGGCTCGGCAGATGATGCTTCCGGTCGGAAAGCCCCAGGATGACGAGCAGCTCTTCCAAATAGGGCTTGTCCGGCTGCTGTCCGTCCAACAGGACAGGCAGAATAATATTTTCTTCCACGTTTAATTCGGGAACCAGGTTGTAAGCCTGAAAAATAAAGCCGATATTGCGCCTGCGGAAAACCGAAAGCTCCTCTTCCTTCATTTTATAAATGTCTCTTCCGTCGATGGTGACCGTTCCCGAAGTCGGATAATCCAGCGCCCCGATCATGTTGAGCAGGGTGCTTTTCCCCGAACCTGAAGGGCCGATGATGGAGACAAATTCGCCCTTTGAAACAGAAAAGGAAACGTTTTTCAAGGCCTCCACCTTTGTATCGCCGGAGCCGTAGGTTTTGTTTAAATCCTGCACAGTTAAGATATTCAATGCTGACACCTCACATTTCTGCCTGTGATCGTAGCACACTCACCTTACGTTCCGGTGAATTTCATCTTACAGATTTGTAAGCTTGGGGAAGATGAAATGGAATTCAGCGCCGTTTCCCAGCTCGCTTTGTACGGTGATGGTTCCGCCGTGCTTTTCGGCGATGGATTTTGAAAGGGCTAGCCCGATTCCGACGCCCTGGGAGTCCTTAGAAGACCGGCTCCGGTAAAACCGTTTGAAAATATGGTGGATGTCATCCGGATGGATACCGGCGCCGTTATCTTTGATGATAATCTCTGTGGCCACCACCGTTTCCGCGCAGGAGATTTCTATCTGATCCCCCGCCCGCGTGTGGTCGAGGGCGTTTTTCACGATGTTCCCCACCGCTTCTGCCAGCCACACTTCATCCATAGACAGCTGGGTGGAGCCGCCGCACCGAAGGGTGATGCTTTTCCCGTCCCGTTCGGCACGGGTGAGGAAAGAACTCCGGATGTTTTCCAGGAAGTCTCTCAGCGGACAAATGCGCCTGCTCAGCTCAATACTTCCCGCGTCCAGCTTCGCAAGCTTCAAAAGGCTCTGAATCAGGTTTTCCATCCGCAGAAGCTCGCGGCTGCTTTTGGCCGTGAAATCCGAAACCACCGGATTGCCTGTATTTTCGTCCGTGATAATTTCGTTGTACATCTCAAGCGCGGCCAGCGGCGTTTTCAGCTGATGGGAGATATCGGAGATGGTTTCCTTTAAAAATTCCCTGTTCAGTTTTTCAGTCTCAACATGCGCGGTGAGGGAGGTGGCCATGGCGTTCACGACGGAGAAAAGCCGGGAAAGGCTGCCCTCGCTTCCGTCCTCAAGGCGGACGGTGGTGTCCCCGTCCATAAAAAGCCGGAGCTTAAAAACCGCGTGGTCAAGCTGGTTTTCCCTGTGCCGAATGCCGAGATACCGGGCCGCAAGAAAGGCGGCGGAAAACAACACCGAAAACGCAAGCATAAGAACCGAATATTTTTGATGGAATTGCTCTACCTCGGGCAGCAAACTGTCTTGGGTGCTCTTGTCGTAGCCGGAGACGGAAAAAAGAGCCGAGCCCGACTGGAGTTCGGCCGCGTTTTTTTCCGAAGTGAAAGCTTTGACAACCAGATTTTTATCCACTCCGCTGTCGGAGAGATACCACGCCAGGGCATAGTCGTGCTCGAGCATAGTTATTTTAAAATCCCGCGCCATTTGAGCCGCGACAAGCTGCAAAACAAGGATCAGGAGAAGAAGCAGCGCGGCGGCGGCAGCAGTCTCGCTCCTCACGGCTTTCTCGCCCAAAATTACTTTACAACGTTCCATTTATAGCCCACGCCCCTTGCTGTCAGTAAGTACTGCGGGTTTTCCGGATCGTTTTCAATTTTGCTCCTGAGCCTTCGCACGTAGACGGAGAGCGTATTGTCGTCCACGAAGCTGCCGCCGGAGTCCCAGAGCCTCTCCAGGATCACGGCCCTTGACACGATGGCGTTGGGATTCTGCATGAGCAGGCATAAAAGCCGGTACTCCGCAACGGTCAGCTCAAGTTCGCGCCCATCCTTCAGCACCCTGCTTTCCTCTAGCCGGACGGAGAGTCCGTTCGATTTTAGCTCCGGCTGAGTTGGATTCGAGAGCCCCGCGCGGCGGAGTAGGGCATTGATCCTGGAGATGAGCTCGTTGAGTTTAAAGGGCTTGGTAATATAATCGTCCCCGCCCATGTCCAGGCCCATGACGACGCTCACTTCCTCGTCGGAAGCGGTGAGAAAAATAATCGGCACACTCGAAGATTGCCTCGCTTTGCGGCAGACCTCGAAACCGCTTCCGTCGGGCAGCGCCAGATCAAGCAGCAGCAGATTGAATTTTCGTTCGGAGAGCTTTGCAACCGCCTCGCTCACGGTTCTCACGACGATTACTTCAAAACCGTTTTTTTGAAGAGAGAATTGGAGGCCCTCGATCAGACTGAGGTTGTCCTCAAGCAGCAATATGGTATTCATCGAACCACCCTCATTTGTAAAAAAAATACAATTATCGGCATATTGACTATTGCACTGTGTCTGAAACCGTATATAATAAAAAATCATATATAAATAGGAAAAACGGCATAACATAGGAACATAGAGGCTACTTAAGAAAGCGTAGGGATATTCCATGAGGATCAGAGTTTTAGCGGAGAACACAACGGCGTCGGAACAGCTGGGATGCGAACACGGCCTCAGCCTTTCTATCGAGACGAAGAAGCACAAGCTTCTGTTTGACACGGGGGCAAGTACCCTTTTTGCCGAAAACGCTGCCAAGATGAAGATTGACTTATCAGAAATCGATTTTGCCGTCATTTCCCATGGCCATTACGACCATGGAGGCGGGCTGAAAACCTTCCTGAATATCAACGACAAGGCAAAGGTCTATCTGCACCAGAACGCCTTTCAGCCGTATTTCGCTTATAAGCCGAACGGATTGAAGACATATATAGGACTGGATAAAGCGCTGATGGAAAATGAGCGGCTGATTTTCTGCGGCCAGAGTTTTACGATTGACGAGGGGCTGGAGCTGTTTTCAAATATTAAAGGAGAACGGCCAGCTCCGTCGGGCAACTCCGACCTTTTCAGGCAGGTGGGGGATAATTTTCTGTTGGATGACTTTTCGCACGAACAGAACCTCGTCATCAGCGAGGGCGGAAAAAAGCTGCTGGTTGCCGGATGCGCCCATAACGGCATCCTCAATATATTGGATCGGTTCTATACCGATCAAGGCTGCATGCCCGATTATGTGATCGGCGGGTTCCATCTTTTCAATCCTCTCACAAAAGAAAGCGAAGATCCGGCGGTCATCTCCCAAATCGGGCAGTATTTGCTGGGTACGAAAGCGAAGTACTATACCTGCCACTGCACCGGCATGGATTCGTACCAGAGCCTCAAAGTCATTATGGGAGATAAGATCGACTACCTTTCCTGCGGAAGCGAGCTTAAAATAGAAACGTAAGATCATTCGGACTATTCATCACTATATCCGATAGGAACGAAATGTCAATCTTAGGAGGACAAATCTTTCAACATTATAAAAATCAGCAGGCTGTTAAAACGCGATGTGCTGCTCCCGGAAAGAACAATGAAACGAAAAACACGCTTCTTACGAAACGGAGAGAAAAAACCGCCGGCTTGAAAGCCGGCGGTTTTGCATTTTTACGCCCGGTTGTGCTTAAGCGTTTTTGAACATCAGGCAGTAAAAATTATCACCCAAATCGAAATCATCTGCCAGCTCAAATCCGACTTTCCGCATTTCTTCCGTCGCGCCGTCTCTGCCGAGACGATGCGCTTCAGGCGGTCCATGGGCGTTGTCCTTTTATGAAACTCAATGACGGCAACCCTTCCGTCGGCTTTGAGCAGCTTTTTCACGTTTTCCAGGAAGCTTTTTTTGTCGGCTACCTCATGCAGTACCGTTGCCATAAGCGCGATATCAACGCAATGGTCTTCCATAAAGAAACTCTCGGAAGTAACTTTTTTTGCTTCAATGTTGGTGAGATTATTATTGAGGGCCTTCTCTTCAATGACCGAAAGCATTTCATCGCTGATCTCCAGCGCATATACTTTGCTTTTTGTAATCTCGGCCGCCGGGACGGTGAAAATACCGCTGCCAGCGCCGATATCGCAGAAGATACCGCCGTCATGAAGTCCGATTCTCTTGAGCGTTTCCCGGGGACTGAGTTCCTTCACTCTTATCGGATTTTCGAATTTCATTTGCTTACCGTTCATTTTTCCTCCCTTTGTGTGTCTTCGGAAAGATCGCAGCCGGCGTTCCATTGTATCCCGGGCTGCCGCTGCCGTTTTTTAAATAATCAGAGCTCAATATAGATAATCCCGTTGCCGTGCTTTTGGATTACTGTTACCAGGTCTCTGGGCCGAAGCCAGACCGTCGCCGTGTTGTCGTTCGGATGGACTCCTATACGGTCGAATTTTAAAATGTCCCGGTCAAGGACCACTTCGACCGAGAGGGTTTCGTCGTTCAGAACACCCAGGGGCGTGACGGCTCCCTTTGTCAGCCCCAGGTAAGAACCCAGATCGGCTTCCGAAGCAAAGCTGAGCGGCTTGCAACAGAGCTGCCTTCGGAGCTCTTTCAGGTCCGCGCGCTTGTCCTTCTGCAGGACAATGAGAAAATATCGTTTCTTTTTCTCGTCCCGTACGAACAAATTCTTGACGATTTCATTTTTGTCGTCAATATTGAGCGCGTCCATTTCTTCTATCGTGTAGACGGCGGGATGCTCCACCAGCTCATAGGAGATTTCCAAACGAGCCAGACAGTCAAATACCTTTTGACGCAGTTCCATTTTTCTCTATCCTCGTTCTATTTTCTATATATTCCATGGGAGTATACCGGATGCCATCCGAAAGTTTTTCCCCGTCGGTAGCGTCAAAGCCCAGCCGGCGATAAATTTCCACCGCAAAGGGGGAAGCGTTGACGGTGATTCGATCCGACGTACTGTCGCGCAAAACGGCGTCAAACAGCTTTCTGCCGATCCCGCGTCTGTGATATTCGCCTCGGACAAAAAACAGCGCGATATGGCCGCCCTCGTTTCTTGTCGCCGCAACGCCGGTCAATTTCCTGTTCTCAAACGCCCCATACAGGGTAAAACTGTAAATGATGTTCCGGTCATCAATTACGCGCTTAAAATTCAGGACCCCCTCTTCGGGGTAATCGGGCGCTTCAAACTGTAAAAAGACTTCCCAGACGAGCTTCATCGCGCCGGGGATTTCAGACTCGCTGAGCTTCCTGATCTGCATGGTCTCATCTCCCATACGGTGAGGTAAAGAATCGGATGGCAGTCGATACGACCCGCTCGGTCCCGCCGGGGATTAAAAAACGGTGGTCCGCGCCCTCAACTTCGGTAAGCGCGGCGCCGGCCAGTTTTGCAAAGCGCCGGGCGTCTTCTATGGGGGCGGTCTCATCGGCGGTGCCGTGGATCATGGCAAGCTGGGCATCGCCGGGCCGGTAGAGCTCGAAAACGTTATGCGTTTCCAAATCGTCAAGGAAGCCGCGGGTAATTTTCAGGGGGCGGACATAACCGTCCAGGATGACAAAACCCTGCCGATCGAGTGCGGCCTTGTGCTCCGGCGTGGTTTCACGGCGCATAATCCCCAGCATGTCCACGGCGGGGCAGCGGAGGAACGACCGGCACCCGGCGTGTTCTCCGGCGGAAAGATAAAGGAGATTGATATAAGCCCCAAAGCTGGAGGAGAAGTAGGCAATCTCAGCGCCGGGAGCCAAAGAGCGTACATGCGCCTCCGCGGAGGCAAGGTCGTTCAGGCAGTTTTCAATGCGGAGCATCTCCCCGTCCGCCGGACTGTCGCCGTGGGCGGGGAAGTCGAAGCGGAACGACCCGATGCCATACTCCGGAAGCGCTTTCGCGACTGCCTGGGTGGCGGGGCTCTCTTTGCTGCTGCCGAAGCCGTGGATGTTGATGACGGCCAGTTTCTCATGGCCGCCTAACTGGCTGATACAGGGGATATCGTATCCGTTCCTGCCGGGGATGGTCTCTTTTTTCATTATTTTCCTCCGTTATTCCGTGAGGGGCTGGCAACCGGGACACCAGTAAACCGCGCCGCCCAGATAAGCGGTTTTCTGTATGACATTTCCGCAGACGGGACACGGTTTCCCCATCGTGTTTTTGCTCAGAACGGTCCGGTAGCCGCCCGCGATGCCGAAGAGGTCCTTTTCCGTATCGCGCCCGCCCAGCCGTGTCATCTCACAGAGAATATCCTTCACCGAGCGGAACAGGCCGTTGTACTCTTCGTCCGAGAGCGTTCCCATTTTCCGCTTCGGGTGGATGCGGGCATGGTATAAAATGTCCTGCAGCACACCGTTGCCGAGGCCGGGAATGCGCTGCCCGGTCGCCAGAAACGCCTTGGCCGACAATTTTTCCCAGCCTCCCGAGCGCAGCAAGTCAAAGTACTCCCTGTTAAAAGCCTTAATCAGCGGCTGGGGCTTTTCTTTGGCGATTTTATAATATTTATTGTCATACTCGCCGTCCAGAAACGCCAGAAGGAAACCGTACATCTGAACCGTACAGACAAGGACGCTCCCGTCCGAGAGCTCAATGAAAAGCTGGTGCTTGACCGGCGCCTGATCCGGTTCCCGGTAATAGCGCAAGTTAGCCCCGTCGCCTAGGACGATGCGGCGGTCGCCGGCGGCGATTTCCACCATGGAGCCGATGCCGGAGCTCTCTCCGATGGTTTCCCCGGAAAGGAGGCTGTCGTAAATTGCCGGGTCGCCGTAATAGAACGCAAATTTGTGGGCTGACGCGTTGGCGACGACTCTGCGGATGGTTTTTCCCCGCACCGTTTCGTTCAGCTGTCTTGCGATGACAGCGCTTTCGGGCAGTTCAAGCATGCTTTGTCACTCCCATTTGTGATTCATAAGTATATATCTTGCTTCCGTCAGGGCTTTTCCGCCGATTTCACAGGAAATCGTTCCTCCGTCATGGATGAAGCCGAGTTTTTCATAGAACCTTCTCGCCCTTTGATGCATCTGACGTATTTCCATGGCTCTTCACCCCTTGCATGAGCGCCGCATTCGCGCTTTGTGACTAATTATCTTACTGCCGCTAATCACGCGCAGCCGTATCAGTCAACCGCCGCTCACCGAGGATCTCCTTTTGCACCTTCTTGGGGAGCTTCTCCAGTATCAGCCGGTAAGACATATCGCACATATCCTTGAGTATCCCGTCCGGCACGGAGCCGTCAAGATAGACCGAATTCCAGCATTGCTTGTTGCAGTAAAAGCCCGGCACCACATCCCGGTATTCCGTCCGGAAAAGCTCCGCAAGCTTCGGGTCGCATTTCAGTATAACCATCGTCCGCCCGTTGTGCGGCTGATACTGCGCCCCCGGTGTGCAGACGGCGGCAAACATTTTCCCCCGGACAAGATACCGGTGCCACTGCCATTCAATTTTATAATCCCGCTCCGCGCCCGCTTTTTGGAGCAGGTAGGAATCCATCCATTCATATTTCATCGTTCTTCACCTGCCCAAGTAAGTCTTTCCAATTTTATCACATCAGGGAAGGGAATAAAAGAAGGTACCATTCCAAAAATGTGCGGTTTTCGCGCTGAGGGACGCTGTGGCATATGCCTGAACTTACATAAAGTTGTTTTCCTCCTTGACCAAACCCGCTTACCGTGAGAAAATGGCTGCCGTAGAGAGCTTGGCAGCCATTCTCCATAAAAATTTTTGAAAAGCGGGGCCAGGGCGGAAATGACCAAAGCTACCTTTTCTTACTCGCTGATCCAGGCGTCCTTTTGGGCGATTTATGGAACTGTTTATTGCTACAGCGGGGCATACCTGCTGTCTGTCGGACTGAGCAACACATATATCGGGATTTTTATGGGGTCGGCCGTGGGACTGTGCTTCCTGGGGCAGATCTTCTTTTCCGCGCTGCTGAACAACAACTTGAAACTTCCGCTTTCCCGCTTCCTCCAGATCGTATCGGGCGTTCTGCTGCTGGGCAGCGCGGCGCTGCTTTTCGGGCTGCCGCGCGTCGCGTCCGTGCCGCTCTTCCTGCTGCTTTGTTTTCTGCTGCAGTTGCTTCCGTCCTTCATCAACTCCGTGGGGATTGCGGAAATCCAGCAGGATATGCCCATCAACTTCGGCGTCGGGCGCGGCGTAGGCTCCTTTGGCTACGCTGTTATTTCTATACTGACCGGCAGACTGCTCACAGCATTCGGAAACCGTGTGATGTTTATCGGCGCATCCCTGCTTTCAATCCTGTTCTTCCTGTCCGTGGTTCATTTTACAGCTGTGATGCGCGGGTACCACGAGAGGATTCCTACCCCTCAAGCCGCGGCCGCGCCGATGAAGCGGGAAATTGGACTGAAATGCAGCTTTTTGAAAAAATACAAGCGGTATGCCGTTTTCCTGATCGGCGTGACGATTGTTATGACCGGCCACACGTTTATGTCCAACTTTCTCTACCAGGTCATCCGCTTTAAGGGAGGGAACGCATCTTCCACGGGAATTGCCGCCGCGATCGCCGCCTTTTCCGAAATTCCGATGATGTTTGGCTTTGTCTATATGCTCAGGGCCGCCCGGTGCGACAACTATCTGCGAATTTCATGCGTGTTTTTAGCTTTTAAATTGCTCTTCGTTTTCCTGGCCTCTTCCATCCACATGGTATACC
Organism: Bacillota bacterium; assembly: GCA_023459875.1. Taxonomy (GTDB): domain Bacteria; phylum Bacillota; class Clostridia; order Oscillospirales; family Oscillospiraceae; genus JAEWRY01. The sequence continues at coordinate 22,533 of JAEWRY010000020.1, read as the reverse complement.
TTGCGCAGATCTGCCAGATGCCGGGCTATGCGCTCTTTACCGTCTGTACAGTTTATTATACCGGCACCGTCATTGCCCATGAGGACGTCGTCAGCGGGCAGGCTTATTTAAACGCGGCCTCCATTCTCGGGGCCTTTATGTCCCTGCTCTTGGGCGGCGTGATTATCGACAGGTTCGGCATTCAAGCGCTGCTGCTTGCTGGAGCCACGGTTATGACTGCCGGCGCCGCGGTCATTTTCTGCGCGGTCCAGCGGATTAATAAAACCGTAGGTTCCGAGGTTGGCGTCAAATAGTGTCCGGTGAATAAATCCTATGGAAACGGCTTGCCTTGTACTGCCTCGGGAGATAGAATAAAGAAAACGAAGAGCTTAAGGAGTATCGGGAGTGAATGAGCTTATTCTTGAATTGCCGGAAGAAACGCATGAAATAAAAGCAAACGGATGGAAAGAAGAATTTTTCACCCGCAATGAGATGGTGATTAACGGCAGCGCCCTCTTTGACCATATGGATTTCAAAGATTGGCTTGCCTTTACCAGAAAAAATCGGAATCCGGAAACCACGACCCACGGCTGGGTGCCAGCCGCAACTTTTTTTGCCGTCAGAAAGAGCGATGGGATAATCGTCGGAATGATTGACGTTAGGCACAATTTAAATAACGATTTTTTACGGAAGTACGGCGGTCACATTGGCTACTCCGTCTCTCCCGGCGAGCGGAGGAAAGGGTATGGTGTGCAGATGCTGAGGCTGGCGCTTGCCTATGCCAAAACCATTGGCCTGTCCAGGGTTATGATCGGCGCCTATGCGGACAATTTGGGTTCGGTAAAAACGATTGCGGCGTGCGGCGGCGTGCTTTCAGAAACCAAGCCTTATACCGACGGCAAACCGATGAATGTGTACTGGATTGAGCTTTTATAACAAGCCCTCGCAAATCGGTGCAGGGAAAGAGAGGACGATTGATTCCCATACAGATATACTTTGATTGTCAGGAGGTGATGGGATGGAGTGGCTGAGCGGCCTCAATGAAGCGGTAAACTATATGGAGGAGCATCTGGAGGACGAAATCGACCTGGAGAGGGTGGCGCAGATCGCCTGTTGTTCGTCGTTTCATTTTCAGCGGATGTTTTCCTACCTCGCGGATATGCCCCTTTCGGAGTACATCCGCAGGAGGAAAATGACAAGGGCGGCATTCGACCTGCGCACCGGCGGGGAAAAGATCATCGACGTTGCGCTCAAATACGGATACGAATCGCCCACGGCGTTCAACCGCGCGTTTCAAAGCGTCCACGGAATAGCGCCGTCCGTGGCAAGGGCGGAAGGAGTGAAGCTCAAAGCTTATCCGCCCATCAGCTTCAAAATTACAATTAAAGGAGAAGCTGAGATGAATTACAGAATTGAGAAAAAAGGTCCTTTCAAGATTGCCGGTTTAAAGCGGCATTATTGCATGAACGCGGAAGAGAGCTTTTCAAACGTGCCGCTCTTCTGGCGGGAAGCGGCGCAAAGCGGCGTCATCCCCAAACTCTGCACACTGATGAACAAGGAGCCCATGGGGATTCTGGGGGTGTGCACCAGCATGGAGGGCAAGGATTTTGATTACTTTATCGCCGTCGCCACCGATAAGGAGACCCCGGAGGAATTCACGGACTATATCGTCTCCGAATGCACCTGGGCCATCTTTGAGTGTGTGGGTCCCATGCCCGCCGCCATCCAGGACCTGCAAAAGCGCATCGTGAGCGAATGGCTGCCCAATTCCGGCTACGATTACGCCAACGCGCCCGATATTGAAGTGTATTTTGAAGGAGACCAGCAGGCGGACGATTACAAATGCGAAGCGTGGCTGCCAATCGTCAAAAAGTAAAGGATGAAAGAAATGAAAGCACAGGGGATATTATCTTCCCCTGTGCTTTTCTTTGCGCTTTCGCTGTTTTAATTAAGGCAGACGGCATATCTCTCGCACAAAAGCCATCCCTCGCTATTTTTTATCCGGAGGCTGCATTTGTGAGGATGCTTCCTTATGCCGTATGTTATTTATGGCAAGCTCCTCAAATGTGACGGGAATAAAGCCGTTGATGTCGACTCCTGCGTTCAGGGCGTTATCCATGGTGCGCAGAAGGGGCCAGTAGCTGTCGTACAGGTTGTTGTGGATGTGCCCGTAGATATGATAACTTCCGGCGTCCATTCCGTTCCAGCTCATCATCGGATAGTGGCAGAGGACAAAATTGCGGCTTCCCTCGGTGATTTCGGAGATACGTTCCACTGAGGCAAAGTACTTGTGAAGGTCGGTTTCCCACATCCATTCCTTGTCGTTGTTGCCGATCACAAGCCGCTTTTCTCCGTTCATGCGCCCCAGGTAGTCTTCCGCGCGGACCGAATCGCGGAAGAACAGATCCCCGATGACATACACGGTGTCGTTACCGGTGACGCGGCGGTTCCAGTTTCCAATCAGCGTTTCGTTCATTGCCTCAACGGTTGCAAAGGGCCGCTTGCAGTACTGAATAATCTTGGCTTGTCCGATGTGCAGATCCGATGTGAAATATACCATGGAAGTCCTCCGGAATCCGCTCAATATTTATTTCTCCCTCACCGGTATGCGCAAGACCGTCCGCATCTTTTCGGGCGTGGTCTTGCGCGGGTCGCCGAGGTAGATTTCGTGGTGGCGGCGGGTTTCGCCGATGTCGTTTTCGAGTCCGTTTTCCCCGAGGAAGGCCTCAATTTTTGCTACTGTCGCCGGTTCGTGATCAAAGGGGCCATGGTGCATACACTGGACGCACAGGCCTTCGTCCAAAATCTGAAGCCGCGCGCCGGAAGGGTCAAAACCCTTCTTGCGCCTAACCTCCGCGCAAGCCCGGTCAAAGACTTCCGGCGTCACGAATTCCGGCTGGCGGATCATCGACGTCCAGCAAAACCCCGCTTTGTTGTTGTAATCTACGCCGGGGGCGCCGTGTTTCATCCACCAGAGCCCCTCCAACGGGGGCACCACATACTCGAAATAGCCCTCGGGCATGATTTTTCCCAGTTTGCTCATTTTTATGGCATAGGATAGGGCATAGAGGAGACCCACGACGTTTGAGTAAGCGCCTCCAACGGCGTTGGGGTCGCCCTCGCCGTCTGCCATGAGGAAGATCATGGGCGGAACGGTGATTTTCGCGGGCTCGGTTTTGGGAGCGTAGAGTTCCTTATATTCCTTTTTAAAGTCAAAGCCAGCCATTATGAATACCCTTTCTGCCGCACGGTCTGCATTAGTATGTTCAATTTTGAGACGAAACACGGAATCTCATATGCAAATAGTATTATAGCGCGGTTGGAAGGATAATACAACATACCCGAGTGCGTCTCACAGCCGGAGAGAAGCGCGAACCCGGAACGCGTCCCTTCCGCCTTCCGGGTTCTGATAGTCAGCGTTGTTTTTTCCTGATGGGGAAGTAAATCTCCGTCACGTATTCGCTGGGAGCTAAATTGCTTTCGCACCCTTTGACATAGAGTTCAAAGGGAGACCCGGAGGCGATATAACCCTCGTTTTCTATCCATTCGCTCAAAGCGGTGTAGCAGCCCGTGAAATCGTCATAGGGGCCCACGTGGGTGGCAAAGCAGCAAAGTCCCGGGTCAAGCTTCCTGATATGCTCCCCCTTGTCCTCGGAAACCTCCGCTCCCACCTCGATATCGGTGTTCTCGGGGTTAAAATCCTCGTCATAGTAGACGGCGAGAAAAGGCCCGCAGGGCTTGATTCGGTTCCTCTCCATGCCGGCGCACAGCTCGCCGAACGCGCTGTCAAACTCCCTGAGACTCATTTTCTTTCGCATACTGTATATATTCTTTGGTTCGATTTGCGTTGTTTTAACCACGTATCTGGATTCCATAATGTCCTCACACCTTTCAATTTTATCAATGTCCCGCTCCATGAGCCGCAGGACATACTCCTGATAGCCCATTTGCTTCCTCAGCTCTTCCCGCTTTGCTCGGATGAGGCCGGCCAGATACCGGCTGTCGTTTCCAGCCATGACGGCGGCAATCTCAGGCAGCGTAAACTGATACTGCTTGAGACGGGAAATGAGCAGCATATCCTTGAGCTGCGACACTTCGTAATACCGGTAACCGGAGTCGCTTCCAATATGGCCGGGCTTAAGCAGGCCGATCTGGTCGTAGTAGCGCAGCGTTTTCGTGGATACCCTGCATAGCTTGGAAAATTCACCGATCGTAAGCATAATAACTCCGTCCCGCCGCGGCACCACGGCAAAATGAGATCGTCTGAGGCGGCCCAACTGGTCCTTGAACATGTTCTGATACGAGTATAAGCGTTCCCGTAAGGGTAAAGTCAAGGGGTGTTTTTATATTTTTTCCATGAATCATGCAAATTCGATTTTCCATCTTGCCCCGGAAAAACAACATAAGATATAATCGTTTTATCAGTTTCGCAATCCAGTTCAAGAAAAAACGGGCCGAAACAGATATGCTGTGAGAGGTGGTGGTAATCATGGACCGAGGTGAATGCATCCGCGCGGTGAGGCGTATGCAGGAATATATCGAAGAGCATATCGCCGAGCCGATCACGCTCTTTCAGCTTGCCGGAGCCGCCGGGTATTCCCAGTGGCACAGTGAGAAACTCTTTAAGGATCTGACCGGAAAAACGCCTTTCGATTACATCCGGTCCCTGCGGCTCTCCAAAGCGGCGGTCATTCTGAGGGACGGGAAGCCGAAGATCATAGACGTGGCGTTCGATTTCGTCTTCGACTCCCACGAGGGATTCACAAAGGCGTTTTCAAAAGAATTCGGTCTCCCGCCCAAACGCTACGAGAAGGAAACGCCTCCGATCCGGCTTTTCATTCCTTACCGCGCTAATGATTACCTCCATACAAAACGGGAAGGAGCAAAATTCATGCAGGAGAATAAAAATCTGAAAGCCGTCTTTGTCCAGGTTGTGGAACGCCCGGCGCGAAAGGTAATGCTGAAAAGAGGTGTAAAGGCCACAGAGTATTTTGAGTACTGCGGAGAGGTTGGCTGCGACATCTGGGGAACCCTCTCAAGCGTGAAGGAGGCGCTTTACGAGCCAATCGGCATGTGGCTGCCGGAGTGTATGATCAAAAGCGGTACCTCCAAGTATGTTCAGGGCGTGGAACTGCCGCTCCATTACAGCAAACCCATTCCGGAGGGCTTTGAACTCTGCGAGTTCCCGCCCTGCAAAATAATGGTGTTCCAGGGGCCGCCCTTTGAGGAAGATGAGTTCGAAGAGGCCATTCTGGATCTGTGGCAGCTCATAAAGACTTTCGACCCCAGCCTTTACGGGTATGAGTGGGCAGATGACGAGGCTCCGAGATTCCAACTCGCTCCCATGGGCTACCGTGGGTACATCGAAGCCAGACCGGTGAAACCGCTTGCTCAGAAATGATACAGAAAAAAGACGAGACGCCGGTAAGCGCCTCGTCTTTTTTAATGTTTTACGCAACTTTTACCAGTGTAACGCCCGATAAAAGAGAAGGAATAAGAAAGACTAACCAACAGGCAGCACACGAAAGGAAGCGGAGAAAGGCTTGATGACTTCACTGAAGAACTTTTTATGAAAACAAGCTGTCGTACCGGAGAGATTCCGCCTGGACGGCATACGGAAAAATTGAATTTTGAAACGGAGGAGAGCAAATGGACTCCAGGGGGACCCTAATCATTATCGGAGGGGCGGAGGATAAAACCGGAAACAGGGTCATTCTGAACCGGGCTTCTCAGATGCTCTCGGAAAAAGATATTCTTACCATTCTCACAACGGCGACCCAAAAACCGGAGGAGGTTGGACGCAGCTATTTTGAGATCTTCCAGAGTCTTGGAATAAAAAACCTGCAGATTTTGAATATTAATACGCGACAAGACGCCAATTCCGATGAATACTGCGATAAAATCAGAAAATCAAGCGGCGTCTTCTTTACGGGAGGGGATCAGCTCCGGATTACCAGCATCCTGGGCGGTACCAGGGCCTGGGACGAGCTCATCGGCCTCTACCGCTCGGGCGGTGTCGTCATGGGGACGAGCGCGGGGGCCTCGGTGATGAGTTCCACCATGATCGTAAACGGCTTGGAGAACGAGCCGGCGAAAAAATGCACGCTGAAAATGGCGCCGGGTCTTGGATTAATCGGCGGAGTGATCATCGACCAGCACTTCGAGCAGCGGGGCAGATTCGGCAGGCTGCTGTGCGGCGTGGCCGAAAACCCCGACGCGCTGGGCCTGGGGATTGACGAGGATACCGCCATAAAGCTTTATCCGGATTTGCATTTTGAAGTGATTGGAACAAACGCCGTCACCGTCATGGACGGAAGAGCGATTCAAAGCTCCAATGTCTCGGAGCTCAATCAGAACGAGATTCTGGCCGTGATCGGGGCCGTCATTCATGTTTTGCCTCAGGGGTATGGATTCGATCTGAAAAACAGAAAGGTTTTACGTTTAAAAAATGAAAGCTGACCAGATTCATATATGCGATTTGACCATCTACAGCGGAAGAAATATCTACAGCCACAGGAGCGCCATGAAGATGACCGTTGACATCGGGGAATACGGAACAATCCCCACTAGGGAGATTGTTGGTTTCAACGAAAAACTGTTGGAGCTTTTTCCCGGCCTGAGGGAGAACAGCTGCGGACTGGGCTACCCCGGCGGTTTTCTGGAAAAACTCGAAGCCGGGACCTATCTCGCCCACGTGCTGGAGCACGTCATCCTGGAAATGCAGTCTCAGTTGGGTTACCGCGTGAAATACGGCAAGACCAGGACGGTTAAGGAGCCGTCGCTCTATTACCTCGTCTATGAATATGAAAACGAGGTGTGCGGGCTGGAATGCGGGAAAGCGGCCGTCTATATCCTCAATCATCTGCTGACCGGCGGAGAAACGGACATTTCCGGCTTTATGGAATATCTGAGGAAGGTATCCCTCGAATCCGATCTGGGGCCGAGTACCAGTGCCATCGCAAACGAAGCGAAAAAGCAGGGAATACCGGTCACCAGAATCGGAAGCGAGAGCCTTCTCCGACTTGGTTATGGCGTCCGCAGCCGCCTGGTCGAATCCACCCTCACTGACGCAACCCCCTGCATTTCGGCTGACATCTCCTGTAACAAGCAGCTCACAAAATATATTTTAAATGAAAATCAGATCCCAGTGCCCTACGGAAAAGTGGTCTATTCGGAAATCTCGGCGCAGATGGTCGCCCGTCAAATCGGCCTGCCGGTGGTCGTAAAGCCGTTTAACGGGAATCAGGGCAAGGGCGTTCACCTCAACCTGAACAGCTATCTGGAAGTGAAGGAAGCCTTTGAAGACGCGTCGAAGTACAGCAATGGAATCATCATTGAAAAGTATATTTCGGGCAAGGACTTCCGCGTGCTCGTGGTCGGCAACCGGGTGTGCGCGGTTTCCGAGCGGATTCCGGCCCATGTGACCGGCGACGGCACTCACACGGTGAAGGAACTGATCGAAATTGTAAATCAGGACCCAAACCGGGGGGATGAGCACGAAAAGCCTCTGACGAAAATAAAGCTGGATCAGACCAGCCTCAATATCCTGGAGAAAAACGGGCTGAAACCGGACGATGTTCTGGAAAACGGGAAAATCGCCATGCTGAGGGAAAACGGAAACATGAGTACCGGCGGCACAGCAATCGACAGGACGGATGAAATCCATCCGGAGAACGCCGAGCTTGCGGTGAGGGCGGCAGCCGCCATCGGCATCGACATCGCCGGAATCGATATCGTAGCCCGGGATATTTCAAAACCAATTCTGGATACGGACGGGGTCGTTGTCGAGGTGAACACTGCGCCCGGAATCAGAATGCACCTTTACCCTTCCCAGGGGACGCCCCGGAATGTGGCGAAAGACATTGTCGGGCTGCTGTTTCCCGATGAAGAATCGAAGGAGTTCCCCATTGTTTCCGTGACCGGCACCAACGGAAAAACAACCGTGGTGCGGCTCATTTCGCATATTCTGGCCGCCGCGGGGAAAAGGGTGGGCATGACCAGCACAAGCGGATCGTTTATCGGCTCCAAACGGATTTCCGGAGGTGACAATTCCGGGCCGAGAAGCGCGAGAGCCTTGCTGTCGAATAAAAATATCGACGCTGCCGTGCTGGAGACCGCCCGGGGCGGAATCGTGCGGGAAGGTCTTGGCTACGATCTGGCGGACGTGGGAGTGATTACCAACATCACAGACGATCACCTGGGCCTGGACGGCATCGAAACCATTGAGGACCTGATCTTTGTAAAATCCCTGGTGTCGGAGGCGGTGAAGGAGGGAGGAGCCGTTGTTCTCAATGCGGACGATGAAACGACGCCCGAGGTGCTCAAACGGGTGAGAGTAAAGCCGGTTTTCTTCGGGAAGAGCAGAAAATCGGTGGAGAAATATAAAAACTGCGCGGCTGCCGCAGTATATGTCCAGGGCGAATGGCTGATGATCCTGGACGGGGGCAGAGCGGCGCGCGTTGCGCGGATCGCGGATATTCCCATCACCTTCGGCGGTAAAATCGAATGCAACGTTGAAAACGCGCTGGCGGCCGCCTCGGCGGCATATATGCTGGGGGTCCCCATTCTCGCCGTCGCCTCGGGCCTCATGAGCTTTGCTGATAATCCGGGGAGATTTAACCTTTTTGACGTGAACGGCATCCAGGTGATGCTTGACTACGGCCACAATTTCGCCGGATATGAGCAGGCCGTAAGCAGCTGCAAAAAGCTGGACTGCAGCAGGCTGATCGGCGTTGTGGGTATGCCGGGAGACCGGACGGATTCCGCAATAAAATCCGTGGGGGAGCTGTGCGGAGCCTCGTTTGACTTGATCGTCATCAAGGAGGACTTCGACCTGCGCGGAAGGAAAGTGGGCGAAGTCGCCGATCTGCTGTATCAGGCGGTGAAAGACACGGGTTTTCCCGAGGAGAGCGCCGTCATCAGCTGCCGGGAGGAGGACGCGCTCGCGGAAGCCCTCTCCAAAGCCCTACCGGGGGACCTCGTCGTAATGTTTTATGAAAAGTATGAGCCGCTCAGAAAGTTCCTGGAGGAGCAGGGGGCGAGGAAAATTACCAGTCCGCGGCTTGAAGCCGCGCAGCGCAAAACCTCCTGAAGCTGCAATCCATCGTCCTTTTCACCACCGGTGAAAAGCTTTTGCGGGATTTTGCGTTGCGCCCCGTAACCGAAATTCGCAAAAAGTTCAATACCGGTGCCTAGCGGGAATTCACTTCTTGCTAGGCCCTCTTTGTGGGGCTCTAGAGAGCCGCTTCCATCTAATTGTTTTGTCGAAAAACAGGTTTTTCGACAGGCAAAAGCCCCGTCCGCAATATGCGGACGGGGCTTAAGAATTTTATCAAAAGATGGGAAGGACGTTGCCCTCGTATGTGTTGTTGATATAGTCGCGGATCTTGTCGGTCTTGAGCGCGGCAACCAGAGCCAACACGGCGGGATTTTTTTCGTTGCCTTCCTTCACCACGATAATGTTGGCGAAGGTCTGGGCGGCCTCGGAGGAGGCGTCTTCCAGCGCGAGGGCGTCCTTGGCAGAAGAGAAGCCTGCCTGGAGGGCGTAGTTTCCGTTGATGACGGCAAGGTCAACCTCTGTGGTGATGCGGGGCAGCATGGCGGCCTCCACTTCCATGAAGGTGAGCTTCTTGGGGTTTTCCACAATGTCGTTGGGGGTGGCGGTAAGCCCCGCGCCGTCCTTGAGCTTGATATAGCCCTGGGCCTCCAGCAGCATGAGGGCGCGGGCCTCGTTGGTCACATCGCTGGGCACGCCGATGACGGCGCCGTCCTTCAGATCCTTAAGGTCCTTGCACTTGCCCGGATAAATGCCGAAAGGCTCGTAGTGGATAGCGGCCACGGAAACCAGATGGGTGCCGTTTTCTTTGTTGAACTCGTCCAGATAAGGCTGGTGCTGGAAGTAGTTTACGTCCTCCAGTCCGTCTTCCACGGCGGTGTTGGGAATGACGTAGTCGCCGTACTCGGTGACCTGCAGGTCGATGCCCTGGGCCGCCAAGTCATCCTTCACCTGAGCCAGAATTTCGGCGTGGGGGGTGGAGGACGCGGCTACCTTGAGTACGATGGGAGCGGCGCTGGGGGAAGGGGACGCGGAAGGCGCGGCGGAAGGCGTGGGCGTGGCGGCGGAGCTGCCGGAGCAGGCAGCAAGAGACGCGATGATTGCAATGACAAAGACGATTGCGAGCAGTTTCTTCATTTTCTTTTCCTCCAAATCTTTTCTATTGGCGAATCCTCTTATCCATTTTCTTTGAAATAACGCTGAACATGCTTTGAACCGCCTGGACCAAAAGTACCAGGAAGGCTACCGTCACCCACATAACGTCGGTCTGGCCCCGGTCGAAGCCGTACCGCTTGGCGATGTCTCCCAGGCCTCCCGCGCCCACAGTGCCGGCGATGGCGGAATAGCCCAGAATGCTGATGAGGCTGATGGAGGCGCCCAGCACCAGGGAGGGGGCCGCCTCGGGGAGATAGACCTTGAAAACGATCTGTGGTACGGTGGCGCCCATGGACTGCACCGCTTCCACCACGCCTCCGTCCACCTCGGACAGAGAATTTTCCACCATTCTAGCCACGAAGGGCGCCGAGGCCACCACAAGGGGGACGATCGCGCCACGTACGCCGATATAGGTTCCCACCACGGCCTTGGTAAAGGGGATGATGGAGACGATCAGAATGATAAAGGGAAGGCTGCGGAAGATGTTAACGAGCCACCCCAAAACCGCGTTAAACGTCCTGTGGGGCCAGATACCGTGGGGCTGGGTAATCACCAGTAGCACTCCCAAAGGCAGACCCAGTATGTAGGCAAAGAGCGTGGAGGTGCCGGTCATGATCAGGGTCTTGGCAACGCCGTCCGCCAGCATGGCACCGTATTGATGCCAAAAGGCGGCAATCCATTCAGGCATCCCACTCAACCTCCCCCAAGAGCTGTTTGGTAATGTGCTTCTGGGGGTGAGCCAGCACATCCCTGGTAAAGCCCTGTTCCACGATCACCGAGCTGTCGATGACCGCCACCTTGTTGCAGATTTTCTGCACCACCGATATCTCATGGGTAATGATGATGATGGTAACGCCCAACTGGCGGCCCAGGTCGCGGAGCAATTTCAAAATGGAATTGGTGGTGAGGGAATCCAGCGCGGAAGTGGGCTCGTCGCAGAGCAGTACGCTGGGGCGGTTGGCCAGCGCCCGGGCGATGGACACCCGCTGCTGCTGCCCGCCGGAGAGCTGCGCCGGATATTTATTGATCTGGTTGGCGAGGCCCACCAGCTCCAGCAACTCCACCACGCGAGCGTCCCTTTCCTGCTTGGGCATGCCCGCAATCTCAAGAGGAAGTGCCACATTATCCCGTATGGTGCGCTGCATCAGAAGATTAAATTTCTGAAACACCATTCCGATTTTGCGCCTGAGTTTCAGAAGCTCGCCGCCGCTGATGGCCGTCACATCCAAACCGTCGATCACGATGCTGCCGGCCGTGGGCTTTTCCAGCAGATTGATACACCGGACGAGGGTGGATTTCCCGGCGCCGCTCATGCCGATAATTCCGAAAATATCTCCGTCTTCTATCGTCAGGTCAATATTTTCAATGGCGGTGAAGGTGCCTGCCGCCATGGGGTATGTTTTTGTCAGCTTTCGTATTTCGATCACCGGGAAGTCTCCTTTTATTGCCGAAACAAGAGGAAATTTGCAAAATGATACATGTTAGATTTTATGACAAAGCCAATTTAAAGTCAAGGAGAGATTTCCACGGCCCCGGTCCCGCAGTTTTTCCCCGACTAAAAATCCTCATAGTACACAGGTTCCCTCCCTGCCTATGACAGGGAGGGAACCGTGTTAATTTTGCTTCTTGGAGTCCAAACCGTAATACCGCCCGCCTTAGGCACTTCGCGCCGCCCCCGTGCTTCTGGGGTACAGGGCATTGCCTTATTCTCCCGAGCAGCTTTCGCAGTCGCAGTTACAGCCCACGATGGGCACCGGGTCGATGCCCTGGCGGGTGTAGTAGTCGGAGAGGGCGGATTTGATGGCTTCCTCCGCCAGCACCGAACAGTGCAGCTTCTGCGGGGGAAGTCCTTCCAGGGCCTCGGCTACCGCCCGGTTCGTGAGGGCAAGGGCCTCCTTCACCGATTTTCCCTTCACCATCTCGGTGGCCATGGAGGAGGTGGCGACGGCGGCGCCGCAGCCGAAGGTCTTGAATTTCACGTCGGTGATTACGTCGTCCTCAATCTTCATGGTCATTCTCATAATATCGCCGCATTTGGGATTGCCCACCTGTCCCACAGCGTTTGCGTTTTCCACCTCGCCCAGATTGCGGGGATGGGTGAAATGGTCCATTACTTTCTCAGAGTACATTGTTATCTTCCTTTCTGTTAACCTGCCTGAGGCAAGGGCGACGATGCGTCCGCCCGATCGATTTGATTACGACGCTTCCGACCAGAGGGGCGACATGCTCCGCAGGTCGGACACCACCTGGGGCACCTTTTCAAGAAGATACTCAATGTCTTCCTCACTCGTCTCCTCGCCCAGCGAAAGGCGCAGGGAGCCGTGGGCAATCTCATGGGGCAGCCCAATGGCCAGCAGCACGTGGGAGGGGTCCAGGGAGGCGGAGGAGCAGGCCGAGCCGGAAGAGGAGCAGATGCCTTCGTTATCCAGCCTCAGGACGATGGATTCTCCCTCAATGGCCTCAAAGATGAAGGACACGCTCCCCGGCAGACGGTTAACAGGATCTCCTGTGAGCCGGCTCCTGGGAATTTTCTTCAGTCCTGAGATAAGCTTGTCCCGCAGCGCGGTGAGGCGGGCGCTCTCCCGGGGCATATTTGAAACGGCTTCCCACAGGGCGGCGGCCATGCCCACAGCTCCCGCCACATTTTCCGTGCCCGAGCGGCGGCCCCGCTCTTGGCCCCCGCCAAAAATGAGCGGCGGCAGGCGCAGCCCCGACTTCACGTAGAGCGCGCCCACGCCCCGGGGACCGCAGAATTTATGTGCGGAGAGGGAGAGCAGATCCACACCCCACTCCTTCACGTCGATGGGCATATGCCCCACCGCCTGCACCGCGTCGGTGTGGAAGAGGGCGCCAGCCTGATGGGCCGCGGCGGCAAGATCCCGGATAGGCTCGATGGTGCCGACCTCATTGTTGGCTGCCATAATGGAAACCAGAATCGTGTCCGGACGCAGGGCGGCTTTCAGGTCGTCGGGAGATACCCTGCCCATGGAATCCACCGGAAGATAGGTGATCTCAAATCCCTGGGTTTTAAGCCAGTCGGCTGTGTGCACGATGGCGTGGTGCTCGATGGAGCTCGTAATGATGTGGCGGCCCTTATTGCCCCTGAGCTCCGCGACTGCGCGAAGGGCCCAGTTGTCGCTCTCGGTGCCGCCGGAGGTAAAGTAAATTTCATCGGGTCTCGTGCCCAGGCAGGAAGCCATCTGCTCCCTTGCTTTTTCCAGCGCCTCCTTGGATTTTCCCGCAAAGCGGTAGGGGCTGGAGGGATTGCCGTACTCCGAGGTGAGATAAGGCATCATGGCGTCCAGTGCTACTTTGCTCAAAGCGGTGGTGGCCGCATGATCCGCATAAACAAAACGCGACATTTTTTTCTGCTCCTTTTCTGCTGTCCCATGTGGTTAGCTTGCTTCAGGACAATATGGTGAAATAAAGTAATTATTTTGCTTCCTGTTTCTGATTATACCAACCGATTAAATCTTCCAGCGTGATGCCGTCCACCACCTGACTTACCGCATCGGAAATGCGCTGCCAGACCTCTACGGTAACGCACTGGTCCACCCGCTTACAGCAGCCGCCGCCGGCGGCGCATTCCACGGGGATCAGGTCCCCTTCCATGGGGCGAAGGATGTCTCCGACGGTATAATCCCCCGGGCTGCGGGTGAGGAGATAACCGCCGCCGGCCCCGCGTATGCTGCGCACCAGACCTGCTCTTGCCAGCTGGGTCACGATCTGTTCCAAATATTTCTCCGAAATCTCCTGCCGGAGCGCAGCATCCCGGAGAGAAACCGGTGAGCCGTCGCCGGAGACGGCTACATCCAGCATAAATCGCAGCGCGTAACGCCCCTTTGTCGAAATTCTCACAGATATCTCTCCTTCTTTCGCCCCTATAATACCATAGGATTACTAGGAATTCAATACATATTTTAAAATATAATAATTATTCCGCTCTTTCCAATTTTCCCGTTACACCATTGAGGTAATACTTTCCGATGTCGGTGGTGATGTGCCAGGTTGGGGTCAGGGTGATGGGGTCCGCAAGGCCGGAGGTAAAGGAATACCCCGCCGTAATGCTCTCCAGGGAAGTACACACGTCTCCCAGTTCATTGGTTCCCTCCAGGAAGCGCATTAATACGGTCACCATCGAAAGCGGCTGGGTTCCCTCCGCTTTCGCGGGCGTACCGGTAAGACGGCGGCTCCCGTCGCTGATGCTGACGAGACAGTCTCGATCGTAAACCAGGGTAGCTACGCAGGAAAACACCGGAACGCCCTCGAAAAGCTGCCTTACGCTCACGGAAATACTGTCCCCCTGACGCACCACGCCGGTAACTTCCCCCTGAAAGCCTACGAGGGAGAGGAACTTCAGGGCATGGTCCTCCGCTTTGGCACCGTTCAGGGGGTATGCATCCGCTGAAAAGACAGCGGAGAATTCTCCGCTGCGGGAGAACTGAACGGTTCCTTTTTCCCCGGTATAACGGTATACTCCCCCTTGCCCGGATTGAGCGCATGCTCCAAGAAGCGCGTCGGCGGCTTTTTTCTCCTGCTCGGTATCCCGGGACATCGTCAGGGGAGAAAGGGATTTCTCCCAGGGAATCTGAGCCTTATCCGCCAAGATCCCGTTTTGCTTCAGCACGTCTATCGCCGACTGCCTGGCAACTTCCGTATAACGGTCACTTTTCACCTGGCGGGAAATCATCAACACCAGCAAAAAGATATTGACGGTGACCAGCATCAGCAGAATGATATTTTTTATTTTTGACCACTCCACCTTGCCGGCACCTCCGTCTCACACGATTTGTTCACTGCCGCTTTCAAACGAGTTGTTTTGCCACCCAGCCTGCGACGACCTGGCTCTTCCCGCCGTCCTGGTAACAGAGGGTCAGTTCGCTTTTTGTGAGGCCAAGCGCATCCATAGCGGCCGTTGCCTGAAGCTCGGGAAGGAGAATGGTTGTCTCTCCGGTTGCCCTATACTCGCGGAAGTGGAGAACAAAATCCGAAATATAGTTATCCCTTATTACAAAACGCGCGGCATATCCGTCCTCATAAAGCTTTACCACCGCTCCGTCCAGCACGTAGCTGAAATAAAGCGCTGTGGTTCCGTCCTCCAGAGCTTCCGTTCCCTCATAATAGATCTGCGCCTCACCGCACCAGAGCCCGATGCTGTCCTCGGCCAGGTCATAGGCCGCCTCCAGAATTTCTCCTTCGTCCGGCTGCGCCGAGCCGGAAACCGGGTAACGTGGATCGGCAGCGTCGGAAGAATGGAAGGTGACTGTTCCGTTATCGCTGATTCGCAAGTTGTCCGTTCCCTCCCGCACAACCCAGGCATCAGGCGCCTGATAACCCGAGCTGGTCTGCGGATGGAAGGAAAGCGCCTTGAGCAGCTTGTTTTGCGTGTCGCCCGATTCTCCCGTGAAACTGATGGGATTGGAGACTTCAAAAACGGCTGGAGTGGGAGTAGTGGGCAGCAGCATGTCATAGGGATCCAGCTTCCCAAACTGCTCCTCGTTCTGGAAGGCAAAGGAAGCGTTGTTGGGCACATAATTTTTAACTGTGTCGGTCAGCCGTACCAGGGTGTTTTCCGGCGTGGAGCAGGCATAAAACTTACCGCTTCCCGTGTCCTCATAGTATAGAATTGCCGCTCCGTTTCCCGATGCCAGAACCAGTCTCCGGACAGATCCCGTAAGATACGCATTTTCCCCGCCGGTCAGCCAGGAAGAGAGAGCGGAAAGAGGAATACTGCTCATAAAATCATAATAGACTGCCGGGTGGGTCTTTCCCAGTGCCTCCCTCCACACAGCCTCAGACACCTCGAAAGGGGTTCCCGCGTCGGCCAGGGCGTCTCCCAGCAAGGTGCCCAGCCGAAGCTCGAAATCGTCGCTCGCCGCCTGGGTATTATACTGGACTCCGTAACATCCGTCCTCGTTGCGAACAGCCAGGCGTACCGGCAGCAGGCGGCTCTCTTTTCCGGTCTGTTCCGGATTGTTTCCCGCCCCGCTGTTCCCAAGAGGGGCAAATAAGTTTGTCACAAATCCCAGCCAGCCGCTTTGCTGGGAAGCCGGCGCCGAGGAGTAAATCTTTGTCTGCCCCGCCAAAAAAACAGCTGACAGCGTAAGCAGAACAATAAGGATTGTTTTCCCCGTTTCCAAAGCCCGGCGGTATTTACCCTTCATTGCCCGGCCCCGCAATCTTCAGCTCCATGCGAACGGTAACCCCCGGGCCCTCCCGGTCCACCAGACCGATCGATCCTTTGTGCCGGTCTATGATCTCCTTGGCAATGGAAAGGCCCAGACCGGTCCCTCCCGACTCCCGGGAACGGGCCTTATCCACCCGATAAAAACGCTCGAAAATACGGGAGCGGTCTTCCTTTGGAATTCCAATTCCGTTATCCTGTACCTCCATCCATACGTTGGGATCCTTACGGCCGGCGCGTATGATGATCAGCCCGCCGTCGGGCGTATATTTAATGGAATTGGAGACCACATTCATCATGACCTGGAGAATCCTTTCCCGGTCGCCGGTAATGTCCGGCAGATCGCCGGAGAGCTCCAGCTCCAGCGTGTGCCTGTGGCGCTGGGCATCCATAAGGACGGCATTATAAATATCCCGGATGGCCTCCTCAAAGGGAAAAACTGATAATTTAATCTCGCTGCGGCCCGAGTCGAACCGGGAAAGGGTCAGCAGGTCCTGAACGATGTGGGTCATCCGGTCGCTTTCGTTTAATATCACCCCAAGAAAATGCTTTTCCATATCGGGGGGCAAATCGGAGCTGTCCGAGAGCGTCTCGGCATAACTGCGGATATTAGTAAGGGGTGTGCGGAGCTCATGGGAAACGTTTGCCACAAATTCCCGCCGCATTTCCTCCGTCTTGCGCTGGGTTGTCACGTCGCGGATCACCACCAGCACGCCTCCCTGGCTTTCCCGGTCGAAGGGGGCAAGCAGCAGTTCCAGACTGCGGCCGGAAATTTCCTTCTCCCCCTCCAAATAACCGGGCTGAGGTGCGTCCAGGACGGACGCCAGGGGATACAGGCCGCCGAACAGCAAATCATAGTTTGCGTCTCCGCCTACGGTAACCGGGCGGTCAAGCATCTCTTCTGCGGCGGGATTGGAATGGATGACGACCCCGTCCCGGTTAAAGGCCACCACGCCGTCGGTCATGTGCAGGAAAAGCGTGCCCAGCTTGTTGCGCTCGTTTTCCACTTCCTGCAGGGTCTCCTGAAGCTGGCGCGCCATATTGTTGAAGGTGTTGGTGAGAACGCCGATCTCATCCTTGGAGCTTACCTCGATTTTTCGCGAAAAATCGCCCTCGGCCACCCGCTTCGCGCCGTCGGTGAGCCGCTCGATGGGAGTAATCATGGTTTTGGACAGCAGGAAGGACAGCAGCACGGAAATGACAAGGCCGAAGATCAGCGCCTCAATAATCAGCATAAAGAGCTCGTTATTGAGGTCCTGGACGGTCTGACGGTTGTCGCGGATATAAATAATGTAGGGCGTGCTGCCACGGGTGATGGGGATGGCAACATCCATATAGTCCGCGGTCACGTCGCTCTCCGAGCCCACCTCGCGCTGGCTGAGCGCGGCAAGAAGGTTAGGGGTCATCTCCAGACTATCCGCCATTTCGTCGTTGGACCCTGCAAGATAGGCGCCTGTGTTGCCGTCCAGAATGGCATAATTGCGGTTCCGGCCGTTAACGCCCAGCGAGCCCAGGTTGGAGTTGAGAACATTCTGAAGCGCAACTACCCCATTGGCCTCCCCTTCGGTCGCCTCCCTCAGGTCGCGGACAAACTGGGTGTCGTTTCCGAACACATCCACCATCTGAGTATGGAAATCGTCCAGGTAAAATCCCACCACGGAGTTAATGAGAAAGGCGCCTACCACCGTCATAAGTGACATAATAAGCAGCACCATGATAAGCACCAGCTTCATATGCAGGCTTCTAAACACGGCTTATGGCACCTTCTCTCCTGTATTATGTAGTTTGCTCTCATTCCATAAAGAGATACCCTAATCCCCGCCTGGTGATGATAAACCGGGGGTTGGCCGGGTCGTCCTCCAGTTTCTCCCGCAGACGCCGCACGGCTACATCCACCGCGCGGACATCGCCGACATATCCGTCGTAGTTCCAGACTTTTTCCATCAGAGCTTCTCTGGAAAACGCCTTGCCCGCGTTGGCGGCCAAGAACCGGATCAGCTCATATTCCCGCTGGGAAAGTTCCAGGGGGCGGTCATCCTTATACACCATAGACTGCTCCTGATCGATGGAGAGTCTGCCGAACTCCATGCGTTTTCCTGCCGCCGACCCGGCGGTAGCCTGAGGCGGAGCCATGCCGCTGCGCCGGATGTTTGCGCCCACACGCGCCAGCAGTTCCCGCATGGAAAAAGGCTTGGTAATATAATCGTCCGCGCCGAGCTCCAGGCCGAACACCTTATCGGTCTCTTCCTCCCGGGCGGTCAGCATGATAATGGGAACGCTTTTTCCCGCCTCTCTCAGGCGGTGGCATACGTCAAATCCGTTCATCCGAGGAAGCATCAAATCAAGCAGGATCAAATCAGGATCCTGCTCCATCGCGAGCCGGAGTCCCGTCTCGCCGTCGTAAGCCTCCAAAGTATGATATCCCTCGTGAGTCAGATTGTAGCTCAGGATATCCACAATGTTTTTTTCATCCTCCACAACAAGGATCGTTTTAGCCATATCCGCGCCTCCTTTTGAAACGGAAATCAAGACGGCTGTTTTTTTCCGCTGTTTTCATCTGCTTCTATGAAGTATAAGTCAGTCGAGGAGCATCTTCGTCTTCAGAATCGCAGTGACGGTTTTCGCATCTTTGATCTCGCCCTTCATCACCTGCTCGGAAAGCGTATCCAGCGGGATGGAACAGACCTCCAGAAATTCGTCCTCGTCGGGATGACGCGGCACCTGCCTGAGCCCGCGGGCCAAATATAGATGCAGAACCTCGTCACAGAAACCGGGAGACAGATAGATCATCCCCATTTCCGTAAGTTCGTCGGGGACCAGGCCGACCTCCTCTTCCAGTTCCCGCAGGGCGCACTCACGGGGGTTTTCCCCGTACTCCAGCTTGCCGGCAGGAACCTCCAGCGTTACCATGGAGAAGGGATACCTGTACTGCCGCACCATGACAACCTCTCTGTTTTCCAACAGGGGAAGCACAGCCACGCCTCCGGGATGCTTCACGACTTCTCTCCTGGCATCCTTGCCGTTGGGCAGCGTTACCCTGTCCATCTGTACGGTAACGATACGGCCCTGATATACCAGCTTGCTCTCCAACATTGTTTCCGTCAAATCCATGATATGTACTCCCGCAAATATTAAAATTGTTTTCTTAGTATATCACAATTTATTTCCTCTGCCAACTGATTTTCCCGGTCCAAATCCTTACGGTTTTGTTTCCTTTTTCTCCTGTTTGGGCATACTGTTTTCGGCGGGATTTTTCAGAAAACTTATTAAAATTTTATTTTGATTTTAAAAATACCTGTGATATAATCTGAGTGGTTTAATATGGTCATATTTGTAGGCTTACTATGATTACTGCTGCGCGGTTTCTCCCTGCCGCAGCGAGATAGAGGGTGTGGATTTGACAAAATATATCATCCATGGCGGGCATCCGCTTTATGGAGAGATAGAAATCAGCGGCGCGAAAAACGCGGCTGTCGCGATTATTCCCGCTGCGCTTCTTGTGAACGGCGTGTGCCGGATCGAAAACATTCCGCAGATCAGCGACGTAACGCTGGTTTTGAAAATATTGCAGTCTTTGGGCGCCCGTGTCAGCGTAATGAACCGGAACACGGTGGAAATTGACTGCTCCCGGATCCACAACCGCAAGGTGCCCTATGAGCTGGCCAGAAAAATCCGGGCCTCCTACTACCTGATCGGTGCCCTGCTGGGCCGCTTCGGCCGTGGGATCGTTCCCCTTCCCGGTGGCTGCGACTTCGGCGGCAGCGGCCGTCCCATCGACCAGCACATCAAGGGGTTTGAGGCCATGGGGGCACATGTGGAGGTCAAGAACGGCTTTATTCACGCGGACGTCCCCTCCGGCTGCCTCACCGGCGTTCAGGTCTATTTTGATATTGTCTCGGTGGGCGCCACCATGAACGTGATGCTTGCGGCCACATTAGCCCAGGGCCTCACCGTCATCGAAAATGCCGCCAAGGAGCCCCATATCGTGGATCTGGCCAACTTCCTTAACTCCATGGGCGCCGACATTATGGGCGCAGGCACCGACATTATCAAAATCCGCGGCGTTCCGAGCCTGCGGGGCGGTTCCTATTCCATCATCCCCGACCAGATCGAGGCGGGCACCTACATGGCCGCCGTGGCCGCCGTGGGCGGAGAGGTGCGCATCACGAACGTTATCCCCAAGCACCTGGAGTGCATCTCCGCCAAGCTGGTGGAAATGGGAGTCACGGTGGTGGACGAGGACGACTCCGTGGTTGTCCGGCGGGATGGCCCCCTTTCCCGGGCCAACGTAAAAACCCTTCCTTATCCCGGTTTCCCCACCGATATGCAGCCTCAGATTGCCGCCGTTCTGTGCCTCGCCGAGGGCACCAGCGTACTCACCGAGGGCGTTTGGGATAACCGCTACCGCTACGTGGATGAATTCCGCCGGATGGGCGCCCACATCCAGGTGGACGGGAAAGTCGCTGTGATCCAGGGCGTGGACCACCTGACCGGCGCGCCTCTGTGCGCCTGCGACCTGCGGGCCGGTGCGGCCATGGTCATCGCCGGGCTGGCGGCCGAGGGCACCACGGAAATCGACCAGGTCCACCATATCGAGCGGGGCTACGAGAATCTCATAGAAAAGCTTTCGGGCGTGGGGGCGGATATCCGGGCGGAGGAAGTCCCCGAAGCCGAGCCGCGCAGCAACGTTATTTAAGTATGGTCTCACCGGGCGGCGGCGAATGCCGCCGCCCGGTTTTAGTCTGTCAGTAGGAGAGATGCGCTTGTTATCGTTAACCACATTATCCAGCGGCTCCTCCGGCAACTGCCTGCTTCTCTCCGACGGGAGCACCCACCTGTTGGTGGACGCGGGCATTTCGGCCCGGAGGATTGAAAAAAGCCTGAAGACGCTGGGCATCGAACCCCGAGAGCTATCGGGCATACTTATTACCCACGATCATTCCGACCATGTTGCGGGACTTACTACCTTCACCAGGCACCACGCGCTTCCCGTTTATGCCAGCGCACCTGCCGGCCAGCAGCTCTGCTACCGGATTGCCGCCATCGAGGATTTGCTGCGTTCTTTTTCTCCGGGCGACTGCTTTTCAATCGGCGGCCTGGAAGTATCCTCTTTCCCCACTCTTCACGACGCGCCGGGGAGCGTGGGTTATTCCGTAACCGACGGAAAGCGCCGGTGCGCCGTGGTGACCGATCTGGGCATTGTCACAGCGGAGGTGCTCGAAGGTGCGGCGAACTGCGACCTTCTGGTGGTGGAGACCAACCACGATCCGGACTGGCTGCGCTCGGGCTCCTATCCCCAATTTCTGAAGCTGCGGATTCTGGGCGACCACGGCCACCTCTCCAACGACGCGGGGGCCGATCTCGCCTGTGCCTGCGTTTCCCGCGGCGCCCGCAGGGTGGTGCTGGCCCATCTCTCTCAGGAAAACAACTCTCCCCAGCGCGCCTACGACACGGTGAAGGCGAAGCTCTCCGCCCTGGGGAGCGACGCCCTGCTCTCGGTGGCGCCCCGGTGCGAACCGGGCCCCGTCTATTTGGTCTGAAAGGAACCGGGGTATGGTGACCATTCAAATTCTCTGCGTGGGCAAGCTGAAGGAAGCGTTCTGGACAGCCGCGGAGGCGGAATATGTGAAGCGCCTTTCCTCTTTCTGCAAAATCACGGTAACCCAGCTTCCCGAAGAAAAGCTGCCGGAAAATCCCTCCGGCGCTCAGATCGAGGCCGCGCTTGCCAGGGAAGGAGCTGCCCTTCAGGCAAAGATCCTTAAAAATTCCCGTGTCGCCGCCCTCTGTGTGGAGGGCGAGGCATTTTCCAGCGAGGATCTGGCGTCCTGGCTGACGCGGCAGACGGTGGATGGTATTTCCGCGCTGGTTTTTGTCATCGGCGGCTCCTATGGGCTTCACCCCGCCGTCAAGGAGGCCGCCCATCTGCGGCTTTCCATGTCCCCCATGACCTTTCCCCATCATCTGGCCAGGATTATGGTACTGGAACAGGTATACCGTGCATTTAAAATCAACGAAGGCTCAAAATATCATAAATAATGTCCACTGAACAAATGCGATTTCCGCATCGCATTCACCGAAAGGGCAAAAAATGCCCTTTCGGGCAGCAAAACAGCACTGTTTTGCTGCTTCAGATACATTGATGACTGTCCGTTTTGATTTG
>JAEWRY010000019.1 GCA_023459875.1 Bacillota bacterium | reverse complement strand
CAAGCGGGGCTTGCTGGCCTGATTTGGTTTGCCGTTGCGACGAAGCTATCCACATAGGCATGCCGTTTTCTGGACATCTGCGGGGATTGCTCCGCTTGTGTCCCAATTGCACGGTGTTGCCTTAAGTTTAATGAAGCTTCAGGGCTTCTTTCAATAGGTCCTCGACCTGTCAAAAAAGTCCTTCGTCCTTTTCGCCACCGGCGAAAAGCTTTTGCGGATTTTGTGCCCGGTTTCGTGACCAAAATCTGCAAAAGGTTGAATACCAGTGCCAAGCGGGAATTCACTTCCCGCTTGGCACTGGCTGTGCGGCTCCGGAGAGCCGCTGCTATCTTGCTGTTTTGTCGAAAAACAGAGTTTTTCGACAGCCTTAGGCGGCGCCTCAAACTCCATGAGACGCCGCCTTTTATCATTACCTCGGATGAAAAAGCCGTTCAAAAAAATACTGCGTGTCCTTCACCGGGTTCCAGATTTCGATGTGCAGGATCTCAGTCAGGCAGACTATAAAGGCAAGGGACATGAAAAGGGAATAGACGGCAAGCTCCTTCCAGCTTTTCCCCCTCACCAGGACCGGCACTTCCAGAAGAATGGGGAATAAAAACCCGAGGATCAGCAAAAAGATCACAGCGGCACCTCCGGATTAAGACCGGCCGGAGCGGCCTTTTCCTTTTTCTTTCGCTGTTTTTTCACCAGAATGACGAGGAATGTGACCGTCGGCAGCACGATCTCGTAGAAGGCGGCGTTATAAGGCCAGATATAGGTGCCCGCAAAGACCTGTTCCATATCGGAGGAATAGAGGTTGGCCGCGATGGAGGTGCTAAGGGCGGCGAAGGGGACGATCAGATGGTTGTAAGAGCGCAGCTTCAGCATCTGCGCGGCGCTGAAAACGGTTGCATAGGCGAAGATGGAGATTTTCATAAACACCGTAATGAGCTGGGCGATGGCGACAAGGACGTCCAGCCTCGTGAGGATGTCCGCGATATCGATGACGCGGGCAACCGCGAAGGACACCGAGCTGGTGATGAGGATCTGGGGACCCATGACGAGGATGCCCCTGAAAACCACCAGAAGCAGCTGAACGGCGCAAAGCGCGGAGCCGAGCAGCACCGGCTTTCTGATCTGCCGTTTTTGAGCCGTATAGGGAAAGATCATGAGGAAGATCACGAGTTCGCAGAAACCGATGGTGGCGGTGATCAGGGAGCTCTGAAAAAAAACGTCCGCGGTGAAATCAAAGACGGGCAGCAGATAGGAGAACTTCATATCGCGGATGAGCAGCACCGTGATGATGAGCGTGGTCACGACGACGGTGACCGAAAAAAGAAAACTGACCCTCGCGATCACCTCCAGCCCCTTCCAAACGGCCATGCCGCAGACCAGCGCGAACATGATGGTGAACGCCGCCCGGGGAGTTTCCGGCATGATATAGGTGATCCAGAAGCTGTTGAAGAAATACGTGTAATGAATAATGAGCTGGAAGAAGAACCAGAGATAGAGGAGGGAAAACACCTTGCCCAGATAGCGGCCAAAGACAAGGTCGTTGATCTCGATGAGATTCTTTCCGGGGAAACTGCGGGCGATGGCGGTAAGAATCAGCAGGAACGGAATGGAGGCGGCGAATCCCGCCAGGACTGCGAGCCAGGAGCTCTGCTTTGTAAGCGGGAAGATGAAATTAACGGTGAGAACCGAGGCCTGCAGAAAAGCGAATATCAGAGTCGTAAGCTGGGTGTTGGAGATCTGGCCCTGTTCGATCTTCATCAATCATTCCCCCTGGGGGACCGCCGGGTTGTTGATCCGTCCGGTAAGGCGCAGCTCGGCGTGGACGTTCACTTCCAGCTCAATGGTCCTGAAAACCTCGTCCCAATTGCCCTCCATGGTCTTGAACTCCGTGAGGTATTTCCCCCTTACCGCTTCCCCGAACCCGAAGATATCCGCGGTGAGCGCCTTGGCTTTTTGGAAAGCGGCGAAGACCTCGCCGTGAACGGCCTGGGCCATGCTTACCTCCAGCTTTGTCAGGGCCTCGTTGGAGGCGAGGCTTCCCTTGCCGGTTGTCTCACCCACGTTACCCTCGACTTTTACGTTGATTTTCATGACGATTTTTCCGTCCCTGAGCTCGGGCGTCATTTTCCCGCTTGCCCGGATGATCTCCAGGGCGACGAGGCCGCCGCCGTCGGGCTCTTCCACGTTGATGATGCCGCTTTTCACTTCGCTCAGTACCCACAAAAGGCCCCGGCCTTCCGTCTTGTCCAGCGTCCCCACCAGCCGGTCGTCCTTGAAAACGGCGGTGCCGGTGATCGTGAGGGATGGCTCCTCTCCCTCTCCGGAAGCGCGGATCATGGGCGCCACAGGCGCCGCCGTGGTGCTGAGGAGGCGCTTGACAAAATCGCCCAGTCTCACAGCGACCACCTGGGAGGCGGATTTCTCCTGTATTTCCACCATCTTGGTGATCTTTGTCGCCGGATATTTTTCTAGCATTGGTTTTACGCTCAGGATTTCCTTCGCGGAACCCTCCGCCACAAGAACGCAGACATTGTCCCGTGTTTCCGGGTCCCGCACGAAAAAGTCGATATATTGCCGGACGCCTTCCTGGGCGATGGCTTTGCCGAAAATCAAAACCTGGTTGTGGGGGAAGAACAGCCTGCGGCTGGATTGGTCGGTTACATCTCTCACGGCGCTGAAAACGGTATCTCCCGTGCTCTGCACATTCCAGAAGTTCTCCGTACCGCCGCCGGTTCCGCCGCCGCTGTCCCCGCCGGCGTTTTGTCCGGATCTCAGCTCTCCCGGGCGTATGAGCTGCGCCGTGAGCTGCACCCCGCCGTCTCCTTCCGGCGTGTCCAAACCCAGCCCCATAACGATGCCCAGCGTTTCCAGCTCCCGGTTGTTCCAGCAGCCGCAAAGGCTGACGATGCAGAGCAGCGAGGCGGCGGCTCTCAGAAATCTGCTGAAGTATTTTTTCACGGGGAAGCCTCCAAAGCGTCCGATTTGTTGTTTATTCATACGATTGCTCGGGTGCTGGGGGAACCGGCCCCTGAGAGGATTCGAGCCTCGTCTGGTCCTGCGTCGGGATATCCTTCGGTCGTTTCCGCATTTTCCACATATGCGACCGGATCAGCGAATCCTTCATGTCCTGAGAGTTGAACGGAGCAAACGGAGAAAAATAAGGCGTTCCGAACGACCGGAGGGAGGCCAGATGAATGATGACCGCGAAAATCCCCATGGCGATTCCGTATCCTCCCATAAAGGCGGCCAGGATCAGAAAAGAATAGCGCAGGATGGCTCCCGAGTCCACCTGGGGGGTCACCACAAAGCTGGACACGGCGGTAATGGCGACGACGATCACCATGGGCGCGCCGATGAGGCCCGCCGAGACCGCCGCGTCGCCGATTACCAGCGCCCCCACCATGCTGACCGCCTGCCCCACCGAGCGGGGCAGCCGCACCCCCGCCTCGCGCAGAATTTCAAAGACGGTTACCATAAGCCCCGCCTCGATCACGGAAGGGAAGGGAATCCCCTCGTGGGCGGCCGCCATGGTGAGGAGCAGGGGAGTGGGGATAAGCTCCTGATGGAAGTTGACGAGAGCCACGTAAAGCGCGGGCGCGAAAACGCTGATGAAGAATGCCATATATCTCAGCAGCCGGATGGCGCTTGCGAAAAGCGGGCGGGAATAGTAGTCCTCCGAGGCATGAAAGCTCTCAACAAAGAGGGCTGGGACGGTCAGCACGAAGGGGGTGCCGTCCACCAGAATGGCCGCCCGGCCTTCCAGCAGCTTCGCGGCGACCTTGTCCGGCTTTTCGCTGTTGCCGACGGTGGAAAAGATGGAATAAGGCGCGTCCTCGATGAACTCCTCGATATAGCCGGATTCCAGGATCGCGTCGGTCTGGATGCGGCCGAGGCGCAGCCTGACCTCCTCGATCAGCTTTGGGTCGGCAAGGCTTTCAATGTAAGCGATGCAGACGTCCGTTCTCGTCCGTTCGCCCAGCGTCAGCGTTTCAAGGACAAAATCGGGACTTTTTATTTTGCGCCTGAGCAGGGACGTGTTGACGCGCAGTGTCTCGGCAAAGCCCTCCCGCGGGCCTCTCACCACCGTCTCGGTTTTCGGCTCCTCGACGCTCCTGGCTTCCCAGCCCCTGACACTGATGATGATGGCTTTCTTTGAGCCGTCCAGCAGCAGGAGGGTGTCTCCCGACAAGATGCCGTTTACGGCGTCATAAACGCTGGCCGTATCCTTGATTTCGCCCACATACAAAAGGGACGACTTGAGAAAGCCGGCGCAGCCGTCCGGGTTTTCCTTCGGAAAATCCGCGCGGCTCATCAGCGGCTCCAGGATGTTTTCATGGACCAGCTCTTTTTGTACCAGGCCGTCGATGAAAATAAGGGCGGCCGCGGCCGTCTCATCCCGGCCGAGGGTGAACCTGCGCAGGACGATATCGCTGCTCTGCTTCAGAATCTGGCGGACGGCGCGCAGGTTCTCCTCCAGGCTCGCCGTAAAATCGCTTGTCATTTCCCGCGTCTTGTTGTCTTCCTGTTTCATTTCCATGCTTTTTTTCAGTTGCCGGAACCCCAGCTTTTTCTTCAGAAAGCGCAGCATATACAAGCACCAGCCGTCTAAAAATTTATATCCATTCTGCACTTTTACGCTCCCTTTTAAACCTGAAATCCGAAAGGTGTTTCCCCCCCGCCGCCGCAAATTTCCAAGGAAGGTAATTAGATACAATGTTTTATCAACAGATGGTTCGGCATCCTCCGGCCGCTGTTCAAAACCGGCGGTTCCATTATTCCATAAAACGACAATATTAATTTATTTTCTGTATAATTTTGAATTTTCCTTATTGTATTTTTTTGTATTTGATTGTAAGATAAAGAGGTAATCAGTTACCAACTGAAGCCAGGAGTCGGAAGGAATATGATCATCACAATTTTGGCGGTTTTCCTACTAGCCAAGGCGAAGCATTATAAGCTGAGTTATTTTTTCAAATCCTGGATGTGCGTCCCCATCCTGCTTACACAGGGCGTGCTCGTTTTCTTTCAGGCCAGCATTTTCTGCGGAACCTACCGGTTCGTGAGGTATGCGGGGCTGATCCAGCAAGCCGTCATTCTGGCCTTCCTGTTTCCCATTATTGTGTACAAAATCTATAAGCCGGCCATCGCCGGAACGCTCTTCGTCCTGGCCGGTTCCGCCCTCAATAATTTCGTGATGGCCAAGAACGGCGGAAGAATGCCTGTTTTCCCCACCCTTTCCTATCTGACCGGCTATGTTCCCCGCGCGGGCTTCGACCTGGCGGACACGGTGCACATCCTCGGCGGCGCGGCCACAAGGTTCTGGTATCTGACCGATTATATCGATGTCGGCTACAGCGTTTTGAGCCCCGGCGATCTTCTGGTCCATATGTTTACCTTTATTATGCTCTATTTCACGATCAAAGAGGCCAATCTGAGAAGCAAAGACAAGGCGGAAAACGACAAATCAAAAATGTGAGGTTGATATCATTGAGCGGCATATCCATCAGCATTACCCAGCTCATCATCAAAGGCATTCCCGAAGGGATGCTGACCGTGCTTGCGATTCATTTCTTTACAAGGACAAAAATTGATTTAAAAAGGTATCTTCTTCTTTGTGTTCTTTATATTTCCGCTACCTACATAATCAGATGTTTACCAATTAAGCTCGGCATTAATACCATACTTTCCATGTTGGTTTTAATCCTGGTGTTTCAGGTCGCGTATAAAGCGCAGTTGGAAAAAGTGGCAAAGTCGGTTATTTCATGCGTAGCTATTTTAATATTTATTGTATTTTCTGAAGCTCTAAACATAATGCTACTTGAATTTGTCCTTGGGTACGATAAAGCAGCGTCGCTTCTTCAATCTGAAGATATGCTGATTAAAAGTGTAAGCATTACCCCCTCAACCGTTTTCTTTGCTATTTTCATTATTGCCGGAAATCAGGTTCTTACGATGATCGAAAAAAGGAAAAGTGAACATGGAGAAACTGGCAAAAAAAATCGCTGGTAACATCGCGCATCAGCTTGGTTACGACGAGGAGAAAGAAGCTGTCGTCGCGTATGGTCTCTTCGCTATCTTTCAGATTTTTGCAAACATACTGCTTGTGTTGTTCTTAGGGATTTTGATTGCCGCACCTGCGGAAGCCATGATTGTGTGCCTCTCAGTGGGTATTCTTAGAAAATACAGCGGCGGAGTTCACGCGAGCTCGGCGGCGCTGTGCACAGTCATAGAAGCTGTTTATTGTACGGCTACAGCTCTTATTTCCAAAAGACTGATTTTATCGGCTTACAATCCGGAAGTGATGCTTGCCGTAATCGTTATCCTTTACCCCATCTCTTTTATTACTGTAAAAAAGTACGCTCCGGTCGATTCCCCCCAAAAGCCCATCAGAACAGAGAAAAAGAGGACAAGGATGAAGAAAGGGAGTCTGCTTGTTCTTTCCTTCTATTTTACATTATCGGTTATTCTTTTTTTCTCAGGCTATCGGTACCGGCTGTTTAATTCATATGGTATCAGTCTCCTATTTGGAGTCTCCTGGCAGGTTTTTACCCTTACACCTTTGTGCGCTAATTTACTCCATCGTGTGGACTAAATTCGGAAAGGAGGTGAGCAAATAATGAAGAAGTTCTATGGTGTTATCGCGGCAGTTTCCACCGTCATCGCGGCGGTCCTGGCCACCTCGGCATGCACATGGTTCATGTATCAGCCTGAAGAGCCCCAGTCCCTGAGAGACTGAGCCTCCAAATAACAGAATAGGAGGCTAATAGCCTCCTATTCTGTTATTACTCCGGAATAAGCAAAGGGAGATGACTATGCTGGACGGAACAAATAAAAGACCTGAAATTGTACAGATTATTCAGATCGTAAAATTGGTTTCGATGGTATTTCCCGCAATTGCTTATTTTCAATATTTTTTCTCGATTGACGACCCGAACTATACTTTAGAATATGCAATTTCAATAACCCCCGTGATACTGGGTATCGCAGCCATTTATCTTGTTGGGGAATTCGTAAAAGGAAAAGTTAAAAACACTTTAATAATAACGTGGATTGATCCAACAATATCTTTGTCTTTTGCATTCTTATCGGTTTTCTTAACCGGGACCTACGCCAGCAGCTATAAATTTCTGTTTTTGCTTGTCATCATTTCCACCAGCATTGAATGCTCCATGAGAACAAGCATGGCCGTCTCGGGTATTTCCTCGATTATTATCCTTTCCATCGATCTCTTTATTACCCCGGCAACCAGCTCGAACCCATATTTTGAAAGCGACCTGATTTTGAGCTGCGTTTTTCTGATCACGTCCTGGACGATAGGGTATTATGTCAATCAGGGAAACAAATACATCGAAAGCCTCAACAGCATTGCCAATACCGACGGCCTCACCGGTCTCTACAACCACCGTTTTTTTTACGACTGCCTGGCCGATCAGATCAAAATAAGCAAACTCA
This sequence comes from Bacillota bacterium, assembly GCA_023459875.1. GTDB lineage: Bacteria > Bacillota > Clostridia > Oscillospirales > Oscillospiraceae > JAEWRY01. The sequence goes on along the minus strand of JAEWRY010000019.1, from coordinate 11,329 downwards.
ACAGCACCGAGCTTTCGCTGCTGTTTATTGATATCGACAATTTTAAATGCTATAACGATCTTTTCGGGCATCAAAGAGGGGACGACATCTTAAAAAAGATCGCGGAGATCATGAAAGGCACCGTCCGTTCGGATACCTTTATCGCCAGATACGGCGGGGAAGAGTTTGCCGTACTTCTGCCGAACGTGGGGGAGGACGTGGCCTTCCGGGTGGCCGAGCGGGTGCGTTCCGCCGTTCAGGAGTACCCCTTCGAGGGGCAGGAGAGTATGCCGGGCGGGGTCCTCACCATCTCCGTGGGCGTTTCCTCCTATCCGTCCAAGGCGAGATCGGACGCCGAGCTCATTAAAAACGCCGACGACGCGTGCTACCGCGCCAAGTTCCTGATGAAGAACCGCGTGGAAGCCTACCACTCGATTCTGGAAGAGCTTCAGAACGATGTGGAAGAATCCGCCAAGGAGATCATCGCCTCCATCAAAACCCTTATCGCGGTCATCAACGCCAAGGATAAATATACCTACCGGCATGTGGAGCGGGTCGTTTACTACTGCGACCTGCTCGCCAACAAGATGGATCTCTGCGAAGGGGAGAAGAAGACCTTCATCTACGCCGCTTACCTCCACGATATCGGGAAAATCAGCATTCCCGAGGAAATCCTCATGAAGGCTAACCCCCTGACGCCGGAGGAATGGGAAACCCTGAAGGAACACCCCAAGAACGCGGTGGAAATGATTAAAAACGTGCCGGCGCTGAAAGACGCCGTGCCGATCATCGAGCAGCACCACGAGAGGTACGACGGAGCGGGGTACCCAAGCGGCCTCAAGGGAAACGAGATCCATTATCTGGCGCGTCTGCTGACCGTCGCCGACAGCTTCGACGCCATGACCTCTCTCAGGCCTTATCAGCAGAAAAAATCTTACCCAGAGGCGATCGAGGAGCTCAAACGGTGCGGCGGGACCCAGTTTGACCCCGGCGCGGTCGATATCTTCATCGGAATCATTCAGGATATCCTTTAGCTCCGGTAAGAGGGCTGTTGGCAATTGAGGAGAACGGCGACCCGTATTGGCCGTGCTCCCGTGTCATCCTGAGCGCAGCGAAGGATCTTATGGCCTGCGGGGAAAGATTCTTCGGCCAAGGCCTCAGAATGACAGCGTTTAACTGCCGGGCTGATCGGCCTTCTAAAAAACGGCCCGGCGGCAGTTTTTTACGTGCCCGCGGAAGAGTGATCTCTCGCGGGCACTGATTCATATTGACCAAAATTGCGGAATGTGATATATTAACCTCGTATTTTACCTATATTTTTCCGATTGTTAAAGATAATACTATCAATCGGAAAAATCTGCTGCCCGGCAAGAAAAATCAAATAGCGGCGCAGTCACGCGGAAGAGCGATAGATGAGTCCGCCGGGGCGGTTTTCGGAAGAGCGGTTCAAAAGTTGGGCCCTCTTTTATTTTGCCTGTCACGAGATGAATCACCAAAGAAAGAGGAAACTGGATGAACGAAGCACGCTGTCAGCTGCCGGAGGCCGCAACGCCGGCGCGTCAGGGAAAGAAAAAACGGCGGGAGGGGAAACGCGGGATTTTACGCGGGGCGGCCGGGGGATTCCTCCTCTGTCTGCTGGCCCTTGCCATGACACTGCTCACCGCCTGCGGCGGGCAGGATTCCGACGTCATCGTCGCCGGTTCCACCTCGGTGCAGCCCTTTGCCGAGGCTTTAGCCGAGGAGTATATGCGCCTCAACCCCGGTGTTATCGTAGATATTCAGGGCGGAGGGTCCTCCGCCGGTATCCTGGCCGCCCGGTCGGATACCGCCGATATCGGCATGTCCTCCCGGGATCTGACCGGGGAGGAGAGCGACCTGTGGTACGTGGAAATCGCGAAGGACGGTCTGGCCGTCATCGTCCATCCCAGCAATCCCATCGGCGATCTCACTCTGGACCAGGTCTGCGGGATCTATACCGGCCAGGTCACCAACTGGAGCGAGCTGGGGGGAAAAGATTCCCAAATCCATGTGATCGCCCGGGAAGACGGCTCGGGAACGAGAGCGGCCTTTGAGAGCCTGGTGATGGGCTCGGAGGAAATCACCCCCAAGGCCATGGTGCAGGATTCCAACGGAGCGGTGCGGCAGCTGGTGGAGGATGATTCCGCGGCCATCGGCTTCATTTCCCTGGGGCTCGTGAACGAAAGCGTCAAGGCTCTGGAGCTGGACGGCGTGGCCGCCGCCCGCGAGAACATTGAAAACGGCACTTACGGCCTCTCCCGGCCCTTCCTGTTTATCTCCCACGCCGAGCCGGAAGGCGAGGCCAAAGAGTTTATCGACTTTACCCTTTCCGCGGAAGGGCAGAAGCTGCTTGCCGCCGAGGGACTCATTCCCGTTGGGGAAGGGGAGACAAAATGAACGACTGGAAAGAAAAAATGATCGGACGGGCCTTTTTCCTCATCGCCCTTTCCACCCTCACGGTCCTTGCCCTCATCACCGTCTTTATCTTTGTGGAGGGCGTGCCGCTCATCGCCAAGGTGGGGCTGTTTCACTTCGTTTTCGGGATGAAGTGGGCGCCCAGCCAGGGGGCCTACGGCATTTTCCCCATGATCGTCGGTTCTCTCTCGGTCACCTTGGGCGCGGCGGTCCTGGGCGTTCCCACCGCCATCTGCTGCGCCATTTTTCTCACGGAATTCGCCCCGCCGGTGGTGAGCAAAATCGTGCGGCCCGCCATCCAGCTCCTGGCAGGTATTCCCTCGGTGGTATACGGCTTCTGGGGCCTCACCTTCATCGTGCCGTTTATCCGCAATTACCTGGGCGGCCCGGGCCTCAGCATCCTGGCCGGCTCCATTATCCTCGCCATCATGATCCTGCCCACCATCATCAGCATCTCGGAGGTCTCCCTCCTGGCCCTGCCCCGTCTTTACAAGGAGGGCTCCCTGGCCCTGGGGGCCACCCAGTGGCAGACCATCCGCACGGTTCAGCTGCCCGCGGCCAAATCGGGGATCATGACCGCCGTCATCCTGGGTATCGGCAGAGCCATCGGCGAGACCATGGCGGTCATCATGGTCCTGGGCAACGCGGTCGCCATGCCCCAGTCCATTCTCGACCCGGCACGGACGCTCACCACCAACATCGGCATTGAAATGGGTTACGCCTCCGGCGAGCACCAGCAGGCCCTGTTCGCCACCGGCATCGTACTGCTTGTTATCATCATGATCCTCAACGCGGTTGCCCAGTTTGTGGTTCAGGGGAGGCGGGAGTGATATGAAAATGAGTCCGAAGACGTCCCAACGCCTGGCTAAGATCGTCATCTGGTCGGCCGCCATTCTGGTGATTGCCATTCTCTTATTCATCATCGTTTATATTCTGGTGAAAGGGCTGCCCACCCTCAGCCTCCAATTTCTCACCGAGAACCCCAGCGACATGGGCCGGTCGGGCGGCATCCTCTCCACTATCGTCAGCACCGTCCTGCTCACGGCGGTGGCTATCGTGGTGGCGACGCCCTTCGGAGTGGGAACAGCCTTTTACCTCACGGAGTACACCCGGGAGGGCAAGGTGTCCCGCATCATCCGTTTCAGCGCGGGTGCGCTGGCGGCGATCCCCTCCATTGTGTACGGCCTGTTCGGCTTTATCTTCTTCGTCATCTACCTGAAGATGGGCTGGTCGGTCCTTTCGGGCGGGCTCACGCTCGCGGTGATGATCCTGCCCACCATCATCAGAACTTCTGAGGACGCCATCCGCGCCGTTCCCCCCATGTACCGGGAGGTCAGCTACTCCCTGGGCGGGACCAAGTGGCAGACCATCGTGGGGGCGGTGTCCCCGTCCGCCATCCCCGGTATCGCCACGGGCGTGATCCTGGGCATCGGGCGATGCGTGGCCGAGACCGCCGCCGTGATTTTAACGGCGGGCTCCGCCCTTCGCATGCCGACCTCCCTTTTCTCCCCGGCCCGGACCATGGCGGTGCACTTTTACATCCTGGCGCGGGAAGGCATCTCCATGGAGCGGGCCTACGGCACGGCGGCCCTTCTCATCATCATCATTCTCGCCATCAACGTCGTCGCCAACATGCTGGTAAACAGACTCGGGGCCAAGGGCCGCTAGAGGTGAAATATGGCACAGCCGAAAATATCGATTAAGAGCCTGAACTTTTTCTATGGCGGCAAGCAGGTGATCGAAGACGTCAGTCTGGAGATCAGAACCAATGAAATCTACGGCCTGTTCGGCCCCGCCAACAGCGGCACCACGACCCTTCTGCGCGCGGTCAACCGCATGTGCGACCTGGTGCCCGGCGCGCGGGCGGAAGGAGAGATCCTGCTGGACGGGAGGGATATCCGGGCATCGGATTTCAACGTCACCGAGCTGCGTCGGCGCGTCGGCATCGTCTTTGAGGAGCCGGTGCCTCTGCCCATGTCCATTTTTGAAAACATCGCCTACGGACCCCGCATGAGCGGCCTCAGGGACAGGACCGCCCTGGAGGAAAAGGTGGTGTCCGCCCTCAAGATGGCGGTGCTCTGGGACGAGGTGAAGGACATCCTCCGCTCCCCGGCCCAGAAGCTCTCCGGCGGCCAGCAGCAGCGGCTGTGCATCGCCCGCACCCTGGCCCTCGGTCCCGAGGTCATCATGCTCGACCGCCCCTGCGCCGCGCTGGACCCCATTTCCACCTACAAAATCGAGGAATCCCTCCAGCAGCTGAAGGAGCACTATACGATCCTGATCGTCCCCCACAATATCCAGCAGCTCTCCCGCGTCTCCGACCGGGCGGGCTTCATGCTGATGGGCAGCCTCGTGGAGCAGGGCCCCACCGAGGAGCTGTTCACGAGCCCCAAGGATCAGCGCACCGGGGACTATATCTCAGGCCGATTCGGGTAAAACCTCTAAGGGGGACCGGTCCCCCTTAGATACGAAGCCGGTCTGCAACCGGCTTCGATAACCCCCTCGCTTGCGCTTTGCGCAAGCGGCTGCGGCACGGTGGCCGCAGGCAATGGCGTGCCTAGCGGAAAATGAATTCCCGCTAGGCACGTTATTTAATCTTTTGTTGATTTCGGTCACGCACACGCAACGCAAAATCCGCAAAAGATTTTCGCCGGCGGCGAAAAAGACATGGAGTTCGCTTCAAAAACAAGGCGGTGTCTCAAAACACTTGAGACACCGCCTAAAAGCTTGTCATTCTGAGGCAGCAGGCTGAAGAATCTTCGCAGTTCGTACATTTGCCTGTTTAAGACTCTCCGCTTAACGCTCGGGATGACATTTTTATTTTAGTTTTACGACAGCTCCGTTCCTGCGTTTTGCTCTACGTAGGTCTCAATAAACCGCATGAGGATCTGCGCGACCTCGGCCCGGGTGGCGTCGCCCAGGGGATCGAGGGTGTTTCCGGTCTTGCCCTGTATGAGTCCCGCGCCGACCGCCCAGCGCATGGCGGTGAGGGCGTAGCCGGAAATACCGGAACAATCCGCGTAGGAGGAAAGGTCGGTACCCGCTTCGGCGCTTACGTCGTAGCCCTTATAAACCGCGTAGTTGCAGAGGATGACCGCGATCTGTTCTCTCGTGATATTGCCGTTGGGGCTGAACGCGCCCGCGCCGTTTCCTTTCACGACGCCCTTGGCGAAACACCAGAGGATGGCGTCGGTGTACCACTTGCCGCTCTCCACGTCGCCGAAGGGGTTGTTTCCGCCGGGCGCGGGTTTATTCTCCAGGCGGTGCAGCACGGCGGCGAACATGCCTCTCGTCATGGGCGCTTCGGGAGCGAAGGTACTGTCCGATAGGCCGTGAAACAATCCATGGCTCAGAACAAAGTCGATGCAGTCGTGGTACCAGAGCGAGGTGTCCACGTCGGTAAATTTTCTGCTGGGGCACTCAGGGGCTGCAAACTTCGCCTCGATGGTGTGGTTCTTGGAAACCGAGGTGAATTTGTATTCGGCGGCCTTGCCCACGCTCGCGCCGTCCACCAGCACGTCGGAAATGACGTAGCCGTCGCCGGCCTTGATGGTAAAGGTCTTGGCGCTGCCCTCCTGCACGCTGACGCTGCCGGAGGGGGTGATGGTCCCACCCGCCGAGGCCGTCGCCGTGATGGTGTAGTAGGTGATGCCGCCGCCTCCGCCGCCCGTGGGCGCGGAATAGGGTTTCCCCTTCAGAACGGGATAGCCGTTCGCCTCGGTCTGCCGCCAGGGGTCCATGGCGGTGTAGTAGTCGGGGGCCTCGCCGCCGCCGTCGTTCCAATGCCAGCCGGAGAAGAAGGATTTTGTGGTCAGCTCCGCTGCCGTCGCGCACTCGTAGCACCCGGCCACGTCGTCGGAGGCCACGATGTCCATACCAGAAACCACGCCGCCCGCGGCCTTTGTGACGTTCTCGTTGGACTGGCAGTAGTTGAGGGAGGCGGTGGTCATATACAGGATGCCGAAGAGACCGCCCTCGTAGGTGTCGGCGCCGTACTCATCGCTGCTCTCCGCACTAATGCTCCCGGCGGTGCTGTAGGTGTTGGAAACCGTGACCTCCCCGGAGGCGCCGATGATACCGCCCGCGGTGATGCCCACGCAGACGCCGGTCGCGGCGGGCGCGCTGCAGCTCACGGCGTCCACGCTGCTGCGGTTGTAGCAGTTGGAAAGGGTGATGTTTGGGGTTTCGAAATCGTGGAAGGTGGTGGAGCCGAAGAGGCCGCCGGCAAGGACGGAACCGCCTTCCGCGTGAACGTATCTGTTCGCCCCCAGGTTGGCGCAGTTGTACACGTTCACGCCCGCATATTCGCCGTCTCCCGAGTCCGCGTGGCCGACAAGGCCGCCCGCGTAGGCACGCATGCCGGGAATGCGGTTAAAACAGAAGATGCTCGCGTCGTTCTCGCAGTTTTCGATGGTCGCTTTGCGGGAGTAGCCGTAGAGGTAACCGACAAGGCCGCCGGCGAAGGCGTATTCCTCGCCCTGAGGCGCCGCGGGATTGCCGTAATTATCCACTACGTTGTTGGAGATGGTAAGAGTCACCTGGGCTTCGTTTTTGCAGCCCCTCAGGGTCGAGCGGGTACCGGCGTACCCCACAAGGCCGCCCGCGTAAACCTGGGAGCCCTGAGCGAGTATCGTCACGCCGGTGGCGTCCACCTGGACTTGGTTCGAGCAGCTGAGTAGTTCTCCCTCGGCGAACCTGCCCACGAGGCCCCCCGCGCAGCAGTCGTAATATTGCTGGGGGGAGAGGACGATTTTCCCGCCGCCGGTAACCGAGCAGTCTTCCGCCGCGGTGCCGGTTGTTTTGGCGTAGAACATCCCCACAAGACCGCCCACCGTGGGCGCGAGAATCTGCTCGCCCGCGCCGACGACCACGCTGCAGCCGAGGAGGGTGCTTTCGCCCCTGCCCATAATGCCGCCCGCATAAAGACTCCAGCCGTCGCCCAGGATGCTGCCCCCGGAGAAGCCGACCGTACAGTCTTGGATCACGGAATCCTCATACTGTTCGGTTTCGTTGTTCCACGCCTTGTAGGAATATCCCGCGATGCCGCCGACGTCGCCGTTGGGGGTATCGCAGTGGTCCACGTCGCCCAGGAACTGCGCGTCGCAGTTTGTGATGGAGCCGCCCTCCAGCGCGCCCGCGACCGCGCCGAAGTGAATATAATTATAAACGTCAATGGAGACGCCGGAAACCGTGACCGTGAGGTCGGAAACGCTCGAGTCCGAACCGCTGAGGCAGGCGAAAACACCTGCGTAGGCGGCATTTCGCCCGGAATCGGCGAGTTGAATATTGAGGTTTTTGATCTTGTGTCCGTCTCCCAGATACTTGCCGGTAAAATATCCGGGCGTACAGTAGTTGCTTGTGTCGCCGAACCCGCCGATAGGCGTCCAGACACCCTCGTTGTAATCTACAAGGTCGATATCCGCCGTCTGGATGAAATTGCAGTCCAGATGCTCGCCGATGTGCGCGAGCTGCGCGGCGGTGGATACCTCGTAGTAACGCTCTTCGCCGATGTCCTGGTAGGCGGTGAAGCCGCCCTCGGAGACGGGTGTTTCGCAGCCGTCAATGATGCACGCTTCCTCTGCCTCTCCGGTATAAGTCACCGAGACGTCGTCGAGATAGATATCGTTGCCCCACCCGGATGTGCCCAGGAATCCGATACGGATCGTTTCGCCTGCATAGTCCGCGAGGCTGATGGATTCCTCCCGCCAGCCCGTAAATCCGGGGTCCAGGTTCAGGTTCCGGTAGATCGCCGGGCTTATGTTCGTCCATGTGGCCCCGCCGTCGGTGGAGATCTGCACATTGATATAGTCGTTAAAGTTGGTCCAGCCGGTATCGTGGTACATCCAGAAGCTGAGGGTATAGTCACAGCCGGCCGAGAGGCTCAGATCATTCATAAGGCGCAGCAGGTCCGTCACGCCCGAAGAGAGGGAGGAAGAATCGAACTTCGCCGCGTAATCGCCGCCGTGGGGGGCGGCTGCCGGAGAGGTCATGCCGGCCCCGCCGACGATGGACCAGCCGCTGGCGGTTGAACTCCACACCCCGGGATCGCCGTTCTCAAACCCTGACACATAAAGAGCGTCATGCTCCCCGCCGCCCTCGTCGGTGTAAGGGATGGCGAAGCCGTCCACCTCGGCGTTGAAATCGTAAATGTGGGTTGCGGCCCCGGTCTCCGTGTCGATGGTGTAGAGCCCTCCGGTATTCGCCCACAGCGCTCCGTACAGGATTCCGTTGTTGCGGTCGTAGGCGATGTCCTGGGCGTAGTTTATGTTGAACTGCAGACTGCCGATCAGCGTGGCCGCTCCGGTGGCGGTGCTGATGGAGTACAGAGAGTCGTTCTCGATATCGATGCCGTACAGATTGCCGGAGGAATCCGCGGCGATGCCGACCATAAAGGTAATGTTGTTGCCGAGGATTCCCACAAGGGTCAGACTTCCGGTTTCCAGATCGATGCTGTACAGGTTTCCTCCGTCCGTGGCGTAAGCCGTTCCGGTCTCGGTGTCATAGGCAAAGCCTTGGAGCACTGCTCCCGTATATCCCACAAGAGCGTACGTGCCTTTTTCCGGGTCGATCGTGTAAAGACCGGAGCTGCCCTCGGAGGATAAACCATAAAGGGTGCTTCCCACGAAATCGGCACAGGTGATCCAGAAGGTGCCGAAGCTGGAAACCGTGGTCAGGGGGCCGTTCGGTAAAGTCAGCTTTGCCGCTCCCTCGGGGATGCCGCTGTTGTTGTTGTAGGCGACCCAGGCAAAGGCGTCGGTCTCCTCCGCCTGCGCCTTTACCCAGACCGTATGGAGAGGGGTCGCGCCGTCGGTATAGGTAAGGTAGCCTTCCTTGGTGGTCGGCTCGGTGTTGTCGTCGACCCCCTTCACAAGGGTCCCCACTTTTATATAACTTTCGGCGTCGATTTCGCCGTCCACGGTGACGGTGCTGCCGTAGTCAGCGCCAGTTGCGATAGCGCCGAAGGAACCGGTGCCCGTGGCGGTGACGCTGCCCTTCACCGTGGTGGCGCCGCCGCTGTTGGCCTGGGCGCCGTAGCCGCTGCTTCCGGTGACGGACGCGTCGCCCATCACGGTGACCGAGCTTCCCAGCCCTTGAGCGACGGCGCCCGCCGAGTACATGGGGTCAAGGCCGCCCTCAGCCGTGCAGTCGCCGCCGACGGTTATGACCGCGCCGTCCACCGCGATAGCGCCATAGCGGGAGCCGGACGCGTTGCCGTCCACATCAATGACGGAGTCCGAGCCGGACGCGTAAGCGGCAAAGCTCTGGGAATCCGTGGAAGTGGAATCACCGGTAATATGGGCATAACCGGCGTTAATAACATAGACTCCATAGAAGCCGGCGGTGACGCTTCCGTCCACCGTCGCGTCCCCATTATTTGCGATTACGCCGATGTAGCGAGCGTCCACATCGCCGGTGACGGCTGCGGTTCCTCCCTCAAAAGTATATACGCCGTAACTGCTTGCGTCCGTGGTGCTGACGCTGCCGGTATAATCAATGGTGCTGGAGGCGCCGTTGGAGTAAACGCCGTAGAGGCCGGAGGTCGATGTTCCGTCTCCGACCGAGACGGAGCCTCCGTCGGTGGCGCAGAGGCCTATGCTGTTGTCCCCGGAGGCGGAGATGGTGGTTTCGCCGTTCATGGTGACGGCGCCGCCGTACTGGCCGCAAAGGCCGATGGCGCCGTAGCCAGACGCCGTGACGGTGGCATTCGCGTTAAATGTGACGTCTCCGGAATTGGCGTATATGCCCTGTGCCGACCCTGTGGTCGTCGTTACCGTAATCTGGGTGGGGACGTTCACGGTGATGACGCAGCCTTCTCCGCCTGAATAGATTGCCGAGAAGCCTGACTCCCCAGAGCAGCTCACGGCCAGCGCCCCGGAGCCGTTAGCGCTGGTATTGCTGTCGCTGATGGTAATGTCGTAACCGCCTTCAGCGGCAATGCCGTTGCTGCCCGCCGCCGGGGTGACCGTGAGGCCGTAGCCATTCACGTCGATGGCGATCGACTTTCCGGTGATCGAAAGAGTGTCGCCGTATGTAACGTTTGTCAGCAGGCGGATGGTCTGAGCGTCCGCCACGGCGGTAAGCGCGGAGGCCAGTGTGTCATACTCCACCGAGGTTTCGACGATTGCGCAGGTGAATTCGGGCGGCTGGGCTCCCGCCGTCACCGGCAGGAACAGCGTTATGAGCATCGCGGCGGTGAGCAGCCAGGACAAAGAGCGTTTTATCATGGTCGTTTCCTCCCTTGTTTTCACAGCTTAATAATAATTAAGAAACCATACCTAGAGTATAAAGGAAGAAAACAGATGAGAAAACGAAAAACAATCAATTGTCATTGACAAATAACTGGCACGAAATGTGACACTGTTTCCGTTTTCGACATCATGAGAGATAATAATGAAAAAAACGACGTTACTTTTCTCAAAAGTGAGCACGCAGCATGAAGAAGCCGAGGCAGCGGCAAACGTTGTCATTCTGAGGCCGCAGCAAGTCCCTGTCATTCTGAGGCCAAAGACCGAAGAATCTTACCCCCGCGTTCTCCCTCTCCGGGAACAGCTCCTTCGCTTCGCTCAGGACGACGGAAAAAAGCTCTGAACCGAGGAGTTCAGAGCCGCTTATCAAAAAATCTATCGTCCTTTTCGCTACCGGCGAAAAGCTTTTGCGGATTTTGCGCCCGGTTTCGTGACCGAAATCCGCAAAAGGTTAAATAATGTCCGCTGAATAAAGCAAAAATATAGTCATATCAATGCTTCTAAGCTGTTTTGCTTTATTCAGGTGCAAGGTTTTTGACCGAGTATGGTCAAAAACCTTGCACTTTAGATTTGCGGCGTGTGTCCGCAAATCTAAACGGACAGTCATCAATGTATCTGAAGCGGTAAAACAATGTTGTTTTGCCGCCCAAAAGGGCAATGATTGCCCTTTT
>JAEWRY010000018.1 GCA_023459875.1 Bacillota bacterium | reverse complement strand
TGCCGAAGAATTTGCGGTACACCACCTACACCGTGCAAAAGGGCGATAGCTTCTGGAGCATATCCCGCAAGCTGGGCTGCCCCATGAGCGAGCTGGAACGACTGAACAACAAGAGCCGGTTTTCTCTTATTCTCCCCGGCGAGGTGCTGAGAGTACCGGAGAAGTAAAATAACAAATAAATAAAGCTATGGGCAAACCCGGTTAAAGCCGGGGTCGAAAGCCGAGGGTCTAAGGTGTCTTAGGACGCTATGATAGTCTGGCTGCAAAGAAGCTGCAAGGGCCTGCTCTCTATTCTAAGGGCGGGCCCTTGCCATATTTTACGGCCATTTGCGTTATTAGGAAAATGAAAAAAACAAGCTGATTTTAAGAAAACAGCCACAACAGCAAAAAGGCAGCCTTTCCGCCGAAGGGAATGACTGCCTTTTTCGATAAAACCAGATACGGTTTACTGCGCATCCACAGCTACCTTGGTAAGGGCTCCCTTTGCTCTACCCCTATTGGCAGGGATACTTCCGCATGGAAGCCCTTTTTATCCGCATACAAATTGATTACCCCGCCGTACCGTTCCACCGTTTCCAGCACTGATGGGATACCTAAACCAAAGCCGGAGCGTTTGGAGGATACATATTTTCCTCCTCGGATGTTCAACTTCCCATCAAAGCTGTTGTCCACCACAAACTCCAGCTGTCCGTCCTGCAACCGCCCTGCGATAAAAATTGTTTTTTCATTATTCTTCTGACGCTGGCAGGCTTCTGTCGCGTTCTCCAGCAGGTTTCCGAGAAGTCCGCATAAATCGACCATGGGAAAGTCCAGCTTTGCAGGTAGCATCAGTCTGGAGCGGAACCGGATGTCTCTGGACTGCGCCAGACCGCTGTAATATTGCACCAACGCATCCAGTTCAATGTTCTCGGTGAGGCGCCCGATACGGGTACCCTCATTGATAACCGTAATTCCGCGGATATAGTTTTCGAGCTCCTCCCGGTGTCCATCCCCGGAAAGTGCCATCAGGGTGCGAAGATGATGCCGGAAGTCATGGCGCAGCTTGGCGCTTTCCTCAACCTTTTGGTTGATTTGGCGCAGATGCTCCACCTGCATGGCAAGTTGGCGCTTCATCTGGCGCTGCTCCTCGGCATAAATCAGGCTGTGCTGGTAGCCCATGGCAACGTCCTTCCATAAGACCATGCCCACGGAGAGAACCAGTCCAAGACCTCCCCATTCCTGAAACCATCCGCCCAACACAGGTTCGTAGTTGGGTAGCAGACGATCCCATGCAAAAGCGCAGGCATACAGAATATCTGTATAAAGCAGAAGCGCCGCATTCTCCATATTGCGCCGTACTGCCATAATGGCTGTTCCCAAAAGATAGAGAGCTGTTAAAAGCTTGAAAGCGAAAATTACATGGGAAAAGACAAGCATCACAGGCAACGTGAGTTGTGAGGCAAATGCGCCGTACAGCAAGGCCAGCGTGCTGATTGAACCGGCCGCAATTCCGCTGACAAACCGAAGCCGCCTTTCGGTGTCACAAATACGATTGTGAAGCAGGAGGACAAGCAACGTCATCAGATACCCGCTTACCAGTTCCACCGTATACCATGGCTGTACAGGCAACGCAAGAATCCCATGTACAATGGAGTAAGAAAGAAATACGGAGGCGGTCAGACATAAAAGGGCAAAAAGCCAGATATTGTTCCTGCGGCGGGTACGCAGAGCGAGATAAAGGCTGAAAACAGCCATCATCAGGGTGGCCGTCACCACAATCAGGCAGATTCCAATCCGCAGCCCCCGTGTGGTGTTTACGTGCAAGGGCTCTCCGAAAGCGGGCGGATAGACAAGACCGCTGTATACCCAGGAGTGGTCGCTGACCGCCAGCAGAAGAGTTGCCTTGCCGGAGGCCTCAAAGGTGATGATGCGGCATTGGGTCTGATCCCGGTAGCTTTGCGAATCCGGCTCGCCCATCTGCAGCTTTAGCTTGTCATTGACATAAAACCGGTATGCGGAATAGATTTCCGGTAGTTCAATGGCGTATGTGTGCTCCGTTTCCGGCAGGTAAAGGGTTATGGCATAGCTGGCGCTGCCGTGGGGGGAGTGGCGGAAGTCACCTGCGGCAAGATTGGATTCTTCTCCGATGGACAGGTACTGATAATTGTCTCCCTGCCGCTTCAGGGTTTCCGGTGTCAGCAAGCGGTCCGGATAGTAACGCCAGCCGTCCCGCAGGTAGCGAATCGGCATGTCCGTCCAGTCTGTTTCCGAAAGATAGAGCGTGCCGTTGATGGCTTGCGAGGCGTCTTTTGTGTACTTATTATCGAAATGATACAGGATGAGGAAAAAAGCGGAGGAAAGGACGACCATCAAAAGCATCGCCAGAGAGCGCCGCAGAATGAAAGCTTTTTTATCCATGGCGCCTCCTCTTGAAAAACACAACTCCCCCGGCGGCCAGAAGCAGACCGCCTGTTACAGGAAGCAGTGGGGGCAGACCCTCCTCTTTTTCGGATGCCTCTGCCGTATCCAAAATGGTATAGGTTCCGGTTTGATTGACCGTAAACTGAAGAATGCTATCCTCATAAATCGTATCCACAAGCTGTTCACCCGACCCATTACGAACAGATATTTCAGCATTCTCTGAAACAGGCGTATAGCGGAGGCGTATGATGGTGCCGGGAAGCTCCGTAACTACGGTTCCGGCGGCCTCCACAGAAAAAAGAATCTTCCTGTCTTCCGGCTGAGTCAGTATGACCGTCAGAGTATCCGTATCCGACAGGTTCAGCGCTAAAAGCAGCTTGCTTGGAATGCTGACGGTTACATCGCCGGAGCCAAACACCACGTTTTCTTCCTCTGTGCAGAGATCCCCCAGACGCAGACCGGAAATGACGGTTTGGGTGGGAGAATAGGATTCGTAAACTGCGGCAGACTCCTGAGAACCCGAAATTTCCTCTTGGGGTGTCTTGTTTCCATCTGGCAACGGGTTCAGCACTGCCTTGACATTGCTATCGGGCTGTGATGCCACATGATTTTCCGGTTCCAGCGAAGCATCATTTACCGCTTCATGAGAATGGGAGACATCGGAATACACCGGTACCGCCGATGGGGCTACCACGGCAGGAGTTCCGGCTGCCGGTTTTTCTGTCACAGGAGCCTGCACAGATAAATTGTTATCGCTGTTATCCTTTTCGTTCTTTTGAGAGTCGCCCGGTGTCTGCGGAGCGGTTGGAGCCGGTCCGGTTTCACCGGATGCGGAACCCTGATTTTCCTGCGGCTTTTTTGATTCTCCCGAAGCGGAGCCGGAATCCTGTGCCGCATCATTGGACTCGGAGGATGAATTATCCGGAGCAGGCGTGTGATTACCTCCGCTCTGATGATTATCATCCTTGGAATTACCGGGTGTCTGCGGAGCAGTTGGGGCTGGCTGGGTACCTGACCCTGCATTGCTGCCGCCTGCGTCGCCGCCGTCCCGGTCACCGCCGGAATAATCGAGGATACTCAGTTCACCGTCATATTGAAATGTCAGAACACCCGTCTGACCGCCGGGATAGGTCACCTTTAACTCATAAGTGCTTCCGCCCTCAAAGATTCGCTGGGAGAGCTGGAGGCCGTCGGAAACAAACAGGAATCCATCACTTAAGCTTACCCATTCCTCGCCATCCTGCCGCAGCCACACAGCAAATTCATCCAGCTGTTCCTCCTGTGCAGAAGAAAGCACCCATGGAAAACGCAGGAAGCCCCGTCCGGCGACGCAGCAGTTGATGTCCGGCTCTCCGGGCGTTTGGATCGAGACAGCGCAAAGCTGCCTGGGCAGAGAAACACCGTCTGCCAGTGTATATTCCGTTCCCAAATCGGGCGACGTCCATGCGTAATAAACGTTAGCCGAAGTCGTATCCACGGCATCCAAATTCCATTCGCCGGACGTCAAATCGTAATAATTGCCCTGTGCATCATAGCCGGAAAAGCCCATGACAGACGCGGAAAACCAGTCGGTAAGCGTCTCCTGTGAGGTTCCAATGGCAAATGCCACGGCATCTGTTCGGTCGGGTTCATCAAAGCCGGTCAGAGTGATTGCCGCAGGTGTTACGGTAGACATCGGAGCGGATATTTGTACGGAAATTGAGATAGTATCCGCCAGCCCATCTGCCAGCGCCGCTCCTTCCGGAATGACAATCGTTCCGACAGCGGTGTATCTTCCGGGCACTTCTGCATCCACAGTACTGAAATCCCATGTGACAGGCATTGAAATCTCATAGGCAGTGCCGTCTTTCTCTGCTGTACCGGAAATAGCAACAGAGTCGAGTGCGTTATGTAACTGCGTAAAACCGGTATCGCCGCGAACCATGTCCAATGTACCCATGAGGGCATCCGGTACAGTATAGGAAATGACACTGCCGGTATAATCAAAACTTCCGGGTGATAAATCATCTTCGACCGTATCCGGTATATCTGTGCTGTCATTTGTTTCGGCAGGACTGCCGACTGTATCGACCGGTTCAGATTCGGAAGGTGTGGCGGTTCCGACGGGAATGTCCGAACCGGTACCGTTGCCGGAATCGGTAAGTATATCTAAAATTTCTGTTTCGGCAGAAACCAAGGGTGCATTTGCCGCCAGTACGGAAGGTGCGAGCATTCCGCAGAGCAAGAGAACGATTAAAATCAGTGTAAGTATCCGCTTCATATCTCATCCCCCCGCAGCGAGCCTGCTGAAAGACTCAGACGCTGCTGCTGTACCTGCTTTTGCAGGCGGCGGCTGATAGGCAGCCGTTCCCCGTTTTTCAGGATAAGTGAATCGGCGGCAAGCTCCCGAACTTCCTTTAAATTGACCACAACACCCTTAAAGCAGGACATAAATTGCGGATAAACTGTGAGCTGCTCGGACAGTTCTGCAAAGCTTCCCGATACAGGGACAAGGCAGTCCTTTAAATGGACACAGGCACAGCGGTTCTGGTAATCGGCATAAAGAATACAGCTCAGGGAAATTTCCAGCGGCTGGTTTTTGGTTATAACCGAAACGGAGGGGTCGCTGACCGGTTCTGCAATTTTACAGTAATGCAAGGCCCGGGAGAGTTTTTCCAGTGTAGCAGGTTTTACGATGTAATCCGCCGCCCGGACGTCGTAGCTTTTTACGCCGAATTCCGAGCTGGTGGTAAGGAATATCAGATTGACCTTCTCATCAAGCTGCCGCAGCTTCAGTGCGCAGTCCACGCCGTTTTCGTTATTCAAAAAAATATCCATAAACACAACATCATAGCTGCCCGGTATGTAATCAGCAAGCAGTTGACTGCCGCTGTGAAACTCTGTGATATGTATGGTCTGCCGCTCTGTTTCTTCATATTGCTTTAAAAGGCTGCGGAGTATTTCACACTCATCCGCCATATCATCTACAATTGCCGCATTCATTTGAAATCCCTCCTCTGCATACAATTTTCCATTTAACATTATACCATAAATCCCGGAAAAATGTTGACCGCTTGTGCAGATTTTCGACCGCTTGATCATAACCCGTTGAAAACCTCTTGACAAAATGCTACCCTAATAAAAACTACCAGACTTCCGAAAAAGGGGGTCTGGTAGTTGTTTTTTTTAGATTTTCTATAAGGAAAGGAGGACTTCAAATGAATCTTGCACTGTGCGGTATCAAAGAGGAAACTGCCCATGAACTGGAACAGCATGACGAATACTGTATCTTGCGTTTTTATGATGAGCCGGAGCGGCGCGGGGATGTGAAGCTGGCTTATTTTCTGCGGGATGGTCCACCCGTTGACCTCGCCGTGGTAGGTTATCCCGGAGCCGAAGGGCTTGCTGCCTGCGATTATCTGCGGACGCAGAGCCGTGCGTTGCCTATCTTGTGGCTGTGCGACAGGAGAGAATTCGAGCCGGAAGCAAAACGGCTTGGTGTAGCCTTTTACAGCACCGGTCCACCCGGTATTGAGCGCCTTGTAGCAGGAATGCTTCGTGCCCGCCCTCCGACCGAGGTCGGATCGACTGCCCTATTAAGGCAAATCAGAACAAAAATAACAATTCAATGCTACTTCAAAAACAAGGGCATTGAGCAATGGAGGGAATTATGGAAATAAAACAAATGGCAGAGCGCCTGAACAGCGTCCCTGTCAGAAAAAAAGCAAAGAGATTATTGGCGGTAACGCTGGCGGTCCTGATAGTAAACCCGGTTACAGGCTACGGTGTTTCCGCCCATGCACAGGAGGCGGAAACCATCACAGCCTTTGCGGAGCTGTCAGGAGAGGTCGCCAGCCAGCAGCTTGCGGTAGGTGCGGAGGAATCCGACATTCATCTGCCGGATACACTGGAGGTAACAATCGGTGTTTCTTCCGCCGATACGGCGGATGACAATGCGGAAGAATCCCAACCCGACGAAAGCGTTGTGGAGGAACCGCAGACGGATGAACCCTCTGACGGGGATTCCACTGTTTCGGGAAATGACACGGCAGAACAGCAGGATGAAGCAAATGATGCAGAGGACGCCACGGCTACGGACAGTAACGCCACGCCAGTCGTGGACAGCGGCGCGGCGCCCACTGTAGAAACTACGACCAATTCCGTAATTCATACGGACACGGAAGATACGGAATCAGGTTCAGCGGAAACGACACAAGCCGTCACGCTGAAGAATATCGAATGGAAGATTGATGCGGACACCAGCAGCTCCGACACCTTTGATTCCAGTGAAAACGGCGATTATTATACCTATGTGCCGGTTCTGCCGGCAGGCTATGTCCTCGCGGACGGCGCTAGTCTGCCGGAGATCAGCGTACTGATTGGCAGCGCTAGGATGCGAACAGCACTTGGGGCCACGGAAATTCCCATTGGCGATACCGTTACCATTGACGGTATCGACTATACCTATCAGGGTGACATCAGCGAGGCAGGACTTAACCTGAGCACCGCCCCCACAGAAGCCACCTATTACAAGGCCGGGGACGGCTATGCGCTGTTCACGCCTGCAAACGGCAGCACGCCCGCAACACTGGTTCTGCATGGTGCGACAATCAGCAGCGCTGCCACCAATACGCTGTACTTGGGCGCAGACACTGTCATCAAGCTGGAGGGTGACAGCACCTTAACCAATAGCACCGTTGGAAGTGGAATAGGCATTTTTGCAGGTGCAGCCGATACGGCTATGTCCATCACCATTGAGGGTAGTAGCCAAGCTTCCTTAACGGTGAATGCACACCAATGCACAAATGTTGGCGCTTTGACCCTCTCCGGCGGCAGCGTTACCATGAATGGTACAGCCTACGGCATGCTTACCACGGGAGATGTCATGTTAAAAGACGGTGCCAAGGTGTCCCTTTCCGGGGGCGAATTTGGAGGAGCGCTGCAAGTCGGTATGCCGCCAATGGGTAGCGGTATGTCCGGTCCTTCTCCCTCCGTTACAATGCAAGGGGACAGTACCCTCACCACGAACGGAGACACAATGATTGTCGGTGGTTTAAAGGTAGAGAGCGGAAGCACCATTACAATACCGGCAGGCAAACGCTTTAGCGTCTTGGGACTAAATGGCAGTGCCATCACAAACAGTGGCACGATTGACAATAACGGCACCGTTTTCTTGCCCTTCACGCTTACCGTAGAACAGCTGACCGCACTGGGCATCGGCGGTGAGGTGATACTGATTGACCCGAATACTCCTGGAAATGAATACATCTATGTAGGTGAAAAGCGCTATCTGCGTGTGGAACTTAAGAGCAGTGGAGGATTTCCGCCAGCCCCAGTAAAATTAGACCTCTCCGCAGCTCTGCCTGCCGAGGCTACCTATTATGAGGGAAATCCCGACACCCCACGCACAAGCTATATTCTCTTTACACCGTCAACAGAGGGTAAACCCCCTGTTCTGACACTTCACGATATGGATAATATCGGTTATCTCATGGGCGGCATTGCATTGCCCGATGCTGCCATTACCATTCATTTAGAGGGAGTAAATATAATAGACTCTATAACTGGTGAAGGCAACATTGCCATTACAGGTGACGGCAAATTGGAGAGCGTAATTAGCCGTATAGGTCATAATGCCACCTTAGCAATCGCTCAGACAGCCACGGCAAATGTGTTGCACAAATTGGGTGCAACGAGTGAAGCTGTTAAATACACGATTTATGGCAGCTATTCACATACCATTGGAGTAGGCAAAAATGGAAAGCTGATTCTGGCTGACGGGGCGGTTTTGACACTGGAAGCTGCCTTTAGGCAAACGCTATCTTTCGATGAAGGTACCACGCTTGACAATCATTTGGAAATCGGCAAAGGTGCTAGGATTGTGAACAATTCTGCTGTTATTCTTCCAAAAGGCACCACGCCAGAACAAATAAAGGCACTTCCTCTTTCGGGAACTGGCTTGGTAACAGTGCCAACCGCATATGGCGATGAGGGAGAGCCTACGGCAGCCGATATCTACCGTAACGACGGAACAAGAATCAATCCAATTAATGGACTGGATGTAACCATAGGTGACCACACCAGCAAAACGGTGGGAAAGGACGGTTATGCGTGGGATGCTTCCACTAACACCTTGACATTGGGCAATGCCGCATTGGGCGGTGAAATTAAACTCCCTGCAACGGTAACTATTAATACTATCGAACCTTCTACCATTGTGGGTGGTTTGGATGCACCATTCGGTGAAGTACTCAACCTGACGCTTAGCGGAATAGCCCCACTGAATATCATGGGCGGAATAAGTGGTAGCGCAGACGGTGACACCTTAACAGTGCAGGGCGGCGCAAAGGTTACCGCAGGGCGCATTTCCATAGGTGGTTCAGGTGGATCCAACGGCACGCTTAGTATCGAAGGTGCAGGCACAAGTCTGACTGTTTCGGAGCAATACTCCTCAGCGGTATATTGCCAAACGGTTAATGTGACGGACGGTGCTACACTTACCGCAAGCAGTGAGCATGGTGTAGGCGTTATGGCAATGAGCGGTAATGTTACCGTGACAGGTGGCTCTACGTTAACCACCAACTGCAGCTACGGTGTTTATATCATAGATGGTAAGCTGACAGTAGATACAAACAGCAAGCTGATTACCAACGCCACAATTGCGCCCTTCTGCATTGTGGACAGAACCTCGGATAAACCGCAGAACGATGTGCTTACACTGGCGGGAGTTCCCTCCGATACGGAAATTGCTTCTGTAACAGGCAGTTCGGCAAAATACTGGAGCCTTGTAACCATGGGCAACGACCTGACGGTATCCAATGAAAACAGCGAGCCGGTCACCTTGACAGGTGCGGTACAGGGTCAGAAGCTGGACTTTTCCAAGCCCTCACCCATCAACCATTCTGTCACTGTGCAACATGATGGAAATGGCACGGCAAGCGCAACCCCTGCCTATGCAAAGCAGGGAGCGGAAATCACGCTGACCGCCACTCCGAAGGAAGGCTACAAGTTCAAGGAATGGCAGGTAATCAGCGGCGGTGTGACGATTACGAACAACAAATTCACCATGCCGGATGGAGAAGTGACGGTGAAGGCAATTTTTGAATCCACCTCCGGCAACAATGACAATGGCGGCGGTAACAATAATAATGGCGGCAACAACGATAATGGTGGTGGCAACAACAACGGCAGCGGCGGCTCGTCCTCTGGCGACAGTTCTTCCGCTGTGACAATATCAGAAAAGAAGCCCGATCAGCCTGTTATCGGCAGCGTCAATGCCAGCGGCAAGGTTTCAGATAATCATGCGGTTATCATCATTACCGACAGCATGGTGAAAACAGCTATTGAAAAGGCACAGTCTGACGCAAAAGCGCAAGGAAAAACGGTGAACGGCATCGGTGCGGAGATTTCCCTTTCTGCTCTCGGTGCAAAAAGCTTCACAATCATAACAGAACGCGCCGCGTTGGATAGATTAGTCAGCACAAATGTAAAACTGTTTCAGATTGTCGGTCTGCCGGTTAATATCTGCTTTGATCAGGCTTCCCTGAAACAACAGCAGACACAAGGCAGCGGTGATATTACAATGACGCTAAAACCTGTCACGGTCAAAAATATCCGCAACGCTTATGACATTGCGCTAAGCACAGTAAAAGACGGGAAAACCGTGAACATTACTTCTATGGGTAAGGGAACCGCGACCGTATCTATCCCCTA
>JAEWRY010000017.1 GCA_023459875.1 Bacillota bacterium | reverse complement strand
GAGAGGAGGCGGAAAGGCTCTGGCCGTAGGTGATGGCCGATGCGGTAGGCGCGGAGGCAACGCCGGTGGAGGCTTTACTCACCGTCAGCTTAACGCTGGTCGAGGAGGGCGCGTAATTTGCGTCGGTGGGGGTGAAGGTAACGGAGTACGCCGTCACGCCGCTGTCGGAGACCGACGGCACAGTGTCCCCATTCGTCCAGGAGAAGGTACCCGGCACGCTCGTCTCGCCGCCCGTAAACGTGGAGGCGGAAAGCTTCTGGCCGTAAGTGATGTCCGAGGCGCTCGGAGCTTTGGTAACGGTGGAGTTAACACCGTATACCTTAAGCTTCACCTTTGTCAGGGTTGTATTGTAATTGGCCGTATCCGTAGGCGTGAATGTGACGGAAAACTCGGTGGTTTCGCTGTCGGAAACGGCGGGAACGGCAGCACCGTTCGTCCAGGTGAAGCTGCCGGGCACGCTGCCCGTACCGTTCGTCAGCGCGGAGTCGGAAAGGCTGTCGCCATAAGTGATGGCCGAGGCGGCGGGCACTTTGGTGACGGTGGTGGCGGCCTTGCTCACTGTGAGCTTCACGGCGGTGGAGGTGTTGTTGTAATTGTCGGTATCCGTCGGGGTGAAGGTGACGGAATACGCCGTCGTTCCGCTGTCGGAGACAGCGGGCTTTACCGTGCCGTCCGTCCAGGCGAAGGTACCGGGAACACTTGTTTCGCCATCCGTAAGGTTGGAGGCGGAAAGGCTGTCGCCGTAAGTGATGCCCGAGGCGGTGGGTGCCGTCGTGACCGTGGGCGTGGCCTTGCTCACCGTCAGCTTCACCTTTACGGTGACCGTATTATAATGCGCTGTATCGGAGGGCGTGAAGGTAACGGAGTACTCCGTCGTGCCGCTGTCGGCTACCGACGGCAGAGTTGTTTTGTCCGTCCAGGCGAAGCTGCCCGCCACATCGAAGGTTCCGCCGGTCAGGGAGGAAGACTCCAGCGTCTGCCCGTAGGTAATGTCCGAGGCCGTGGGCGCGGTGCAGACGGGGGTCGCCTTCCCCACCGTGACGGTAACGGAAATGTGATAAATCGTATTATAGCAGTCCGTGTTCTCCGGCGTATAGGTAACATTAAAGCTATTGCCGCCGATGGCGCCCACAGAGGTTGCAGGGTCATCCTCCCAGGAGAAGCCATCGGGCAGGTCCACGTTGTCCAGGGTATCTCCATAGGAAGCGGTAAGCCCCGTGGGCACGGTGTAATCGGGGTCGCCCTTGGTCGTGGCGGTTGCGTTGGCCGAACTGACGCTGCCGGTGCAGTTGGAAGAGGAAACGGTGACGTTCACAACCTTGCCGAAATCGTCCGCCGTGAGGGTGTAGGCGGCCGCCTGAGCGTCCGTGATGGCGGTGCCGCCCCGCGTCCACTGATAGGAGAGGGTGCCAAGGCTGCAGGAGGGGTCGGCGGTGAGGCCGCCGGTATCCGCGGAAACCGTTACGCCGCAGTGAAGCGTTCCGGTGACGGATACCGTGCCGCCCAACACAGCTTTTTCCGTCGTAACGGAAAGAGCCGAACTGGCGGGAGATTCCTTCATGGTCCCGGTGGCTGCCTTTCTGGCGTAAAAGTTATAGGCCGTGTTGGGAACAAGATTTGAAAAGGTGGTGCCGATCTGCCAGCTAAAACCGTCCGCACTGTACTCGCAGCCGGAAATGGCGTTTAAAGTAACGGAGTCGGCCGTTTTGGCGTAAACGGAGGGCGCGGAAGGCGCACTCTGAAGGGCCTTGACGGAAAAGGTCATCTCGCTGTAAATTCCCGTGCCGTCCTGGGCGGTGGCCCGCACGGTAACCGAGCCGGAAGACCCGAAGGAGATGAGCCCCGAAGTGTTAATGACGGAGTTAGCCGTTGGGACACTCCAGGTAACCGACTGGGCGGCGTTCGCCGGGGATACGGTTGCCGTCATCTGGGCGGTGTCCCCCACCGCCACGTCGGTCTTCGAGGCGTTTAAAGAAATGCCGCTCACGGCGTTGGAAGATATCGTCAGGGTAAGCTCGCCATACATGCCGGAGCCGTCCGCAGCGGTTGCCTTGATCACTGCGGTTCCGGTAGATTCAACGCCGCTTGTCCTGAGCATGTTTCCGGCGTCTATTTCGCCTTTTCTGAATGGTCCCGAGCAGGACATGGTAACCGACCAGGTGACGTTATGATTCGTGGCGTTGGAGGGCTCGACGGTATAGTGCAGCTGGAGGCTACCGTTTAGTCCGATTTTCGTCGCCCCGTTTTCTCCCGACACCGTGATGCCGGTGACCGGTACGTTCGTCGCGGTGAGGGTGACCGTGTAGGAAGCGGATTCCTTGGCGCCGTCGTAGGCGGTGAACCTGAGGGTGGTGTTTCCCGCCGCAGTAGGCGTGAAGGAGTAGCTTTCGCTCGCCGCCACCGCGGTGGCGCTGCCGTTTAAATAAACCCGGTAGCTCAGATCGTTGCCGTCCGGATCGGTAAAAATATTCGCCAGATTCAGGTTGTAGGCGCTGTTCACGGAAACAGAGGCGGTAGCCGTGGACGGCACGCCGGATTTGAGCGTTGGTGCCGAATTCGCGGAGCCGGTCACGGTGAGGCTGATGCTCACCGGCGTGCTGGCGTAGTCGGAGTGCTCGCCCGAGGTGATCTGCTCATTATAAATGAGCAGCGTATAGGACCCCGCCATGACGTCGGAGGGAATCTGGATGGAGAGGGTCCCGCTCGCTTCCGTACTCAGCTTGGCGTAATACTTGACGAGACTGTCCGTGTTGCTCACTAGGACACAGGAGACATATTTCTCATCCCCTGTGTGCGCGCCGCTGAAGGGTAATTCTATAGTGCTGTCCTGGCCCTTGGTGAGGCTGGCCGGGGCGCCGGTGACCGTGAGGCCCAGGTTCGTGTTGTCAAGGAGGGTGAACTTCATTTCGCTGCTCAAATCCACCGAATTCATGGTGCCCACCGTCGTGCCCTTGGCGTTCGAGATGGGGGCGGCGTAAAGGACCTTGGATAGATCGATGGTCGTGCCGGGCCGCACCGAATAGTCCGTTGAATTTGGAGCGCCATAATCGCTGAAAGTTCCGTCAGCAAAGACATAACCCGGATTACCAAATCCAACGGTGGAACGAAGCCACCAGCAGTATGACGATATCGCGCGCACGTCCGAAGAGACGGCCGAGGCTTCCGCGGAACTGAGTGCCCATACCTTTTGATTGGTCGGCTGTGTTCCGGCAACACCGTCCAATGTCAACCCAACCACGGCAGCGGTTTCCCGGTTGTCAAAATTCGATACCAAGGAATTAACTGCCGTTTGCAGCAAGCTGTTCTGATATTGGTTGTATGTGCCCGAATCGGACGCGGTAAATTTACTGGTCCCCGTCACGGTTTTGGTTAAGAGCGTTATGTACGAGCTGCCCTTGTTGATGCCCGTCCCGTTGAAACCAACCACATACCAGCGCACTCCGCCGAAGCCCACCTGGGTGGTGGCGGAGGCGGCTGTGCTTCCCGATCCGACCCCGATGGATGCGCTCGTCATCCCGTAGGGAAGAGAAAAGACCGCGTAGGATGTCACAGGCAGCAGATTGAAGACCAGAGCGATGATCAGCACCATGGTGAGAAAGCTTGAAACAGGTTTTTTCATCATGTTTCCTCCGTTAATGTCTTTACGACGGCGATATTGATTATTCGGCCGGGAAATATTACGCTATATGGATATTCATAGTTAATTTTAGCACAAACGGCCTTTCATCGCAACAAATTCCTATCGTTTGCCGAGCGGTATTTTCTCTGTGTCGGGAAGTCTCATTATGCCGAACGGTCATGCATTCCATTTTGTTTATAATGACGTGTCATATGCTATTGACCTCAAAACGGATTGGTTATATCATACATATTGTAAATACGAATAAAGTGTTTTCGGTCAAAGTATCTCCGGTGAAAACCGGTGATACGGTGCAAGTCATCTACGTCCTACCGGATATGATGTCCTTGCTTGAGATGAGACTATCAGGGTGGATAGCCATTAATTTGGCTATCCGCTTTTTGATACTTTCATTCAAGGCAGGGGTATCAGGATTATCTGAACGGGAAGGAGGTGACTGAAGTGAAAAAGCTGTTTTTCCCCATCATTCTGCCGATTTTATTCGTTTTATGCACAAAATCGGTTTACAAGCCAGGATTTGAGCTTCCCAGCACCATGATCGTGGCGGCGATGGGAATCGTCTTTGGCCTGCTCGTTAACCTGATGGCCTCCTCGGGGGTGCAGAAAGACAATACGTCTAAGTAACCATAGACAGCCTGAGTTCAGCGCGGCGCAGATGACGGCCCGTTATCCGGTGGAACCCGATACGATAGAGCCATACGTGAAGTCACAGGACTGTCTTAATTCTCTTCCCCTTCCAATCTCTCTCTATTATAGACCTCTGTCTCTAGCAGGGACGG
Source organism: Bacillota bacterium (assembly GCA_023459875.1). GTDB lineage: Bacteria > Bacillota > Clostridia > Oscillospirales > Oscillospiraceae > JAEWRY01. Next base: position 32,832 of record JAEWRY010000017.1, on the reverse strand, counting down.
TCTGAGGCCCACCTCAGGCCGTCCCCCCTTTTTACCCTTTTCACGGTTCATAGCCCTTGATCATTCCGGGTTTTGGCCTTATGATGCTTAGGTGGAATACCGACTAAGGTTACTATTTGATGCACACTGAACAAAACAAGAATATAGTCATATCAACGCTTCCAAGCCGTTATTGTTTTGTTCAGGTGCAAGGTTATTGGCCAATTATGGTCAATAACCTTGCACTTTTGATTTGCGGCGTGTGTCCGCAAATCAAAACGGGCAGTCATCAATGGATCTGAAGCGGCAAAACAGTTTTGTTTTGCCGCCCGAAAGGGCAATTTTTGACCTTTCGGCAAATGCGATTCGAAAATCGCATTTGCCGGTGGACATTATTTGGATGCGCAAAGTCGGCTCGATCTCGTTTTATCGCGGCACGCCCACGGCGGGCAGTTCAGAGTGCCTTTTCTCGGCGGACTGTACGCGCCCAAACAGGGCCTCTTCCCCCTGAGACTGAATCACACTCCGGAGCTGGTCGCCATAACGCTCGCACCGGTTTGCGGAGAGGGTCAATCATAACAAAAGGGCGGATTCACCGGTGATAAGCCGGAGAATCCGCCCTCGTTTTTATGTTTCTCGGCTGTGTTTTCTGTCAAGAGCGGCCATGCCCAGGGTTCCCGCGAGCATCAGCGCCGCGATGATCCACCAGCATTTCAGATAGCCTAAGGCGACGATGAGGGTTCCCATGACGGGCGGAGAGACCGCGTAGCAGGTTCCTCTCATAAATTCGTGCAGGGAGTTCACTCTGCCCCTGTGGGTGGGCGGGGTATTGTCCGCGATGAAGGCGTTGGTATTGACCGTTACCAAAATTTCTCCCACCGTGAGAATGAAGACGGCGGCAAAAAACAGAGGCAGACGGGTCATCGGGCCAAAGAGGAAAAACGAAACAAAGAAGCAAAGCCCGCCGACAGCGGAAACGGTTAAGGCGCGGAAAGCGCGCGTACCGGCTGTCGCCAGCGGCGTGAAGGCAATGACAATAACGGCGTTGGCCGCCACCAGGAAGCTGTAGTTGCGCGCTCCGTTCCCGCCGAACAGGTCGGCCATTTGCAGCGGCAGCATGAAGGACCATTGGGAGTAGCAGAAATGATAGAGAAACATGACGATCAGAAAGTACAGCAGCACTCGGTTACTAAGAAGGACGTTCCATACAGAAACCTTCTCTTCCCTTTTCCCTTCGCCGCCGGGAGAAACCTGCTCCTTCTTACCTTCCGGCTCCTTTATGTATTTCATGATGATGGCGATGGAGATGAGCGTCGTAACCGCGTCCAGGATGAACAGCACGGGGAGGTGACGCTGAAAGAGAAGCCCCCCGACGAGAGGGCTCACGGTATATCCCAGATTCAGGCCGAAATAGATAAGGGAAAAGGAGGCCTTCCGGTTTTCCGGCGTGGTGATGTCGGCCACCAGCGCGTCCAGGGCCGGCGAGGCGGCCGTATAAAAATCTGCGGCGACGACGATGAGCGCGGCGGTCAGCATGCTCATGGGGAGAACCGCGCAAACGATGTAAACAATGGAGCCCAGGGACTGGCTCAGGAAAATAAATTTCTTCTTTCCGATCCTGTCGATGAGTTTACCGCCGAAGAGCAGGCAGGGGGCCTGTGTGACGGCAAAGACAGTCGACATAACCCCTGCCTGAGGTTTTGATAACCCGATCTTCTGGGTGAGGATCAGCGCCCACAGGGGCATGATGAACATCCCCATGCAGGTGATTACCCTGGCGATAAAAAAGACGTATACTTCCTTCTGCAGTCCGCTATAGACTTTAAAATAATTCTTCAAACTTTCCTCCGTGCAAGTAACTAGATTTAAGCCTTTCTCACCGCGGCGTCTTCCGTTTCGGACCGGCAGGCGCTTTCCTCCAGCGCGAGACGCTTGTGAAGATTCAGGTACAGCGTAAAGGACAGTACGGCGGTAATGGCGTCTGCCAGCAGCTGTGTCCAGATGATCCCGTACAGGCCGAACCAGATATTCATGGCGAAAAGCAGCGGGATATTGATGATGCCCTGCCTGCAGGAAGAGAGGATGAGTGACTGCCTTCCCTTGCCCATGGCCTGGAAGGTGTAGCTCATCTGGAAATTAATGATCATGAAGGGAGTGGCCAGGCACGCGATGCGCAGAAAGCGCGCGCCCATCTCCACGGTAGCGCCGTCGCTGATGAATACTCTCACAAGGCCGACGGAAAAAACCTCGAAGGAGACGATGCAGACGATGGCGAAGCTGATGCCGCAGAGCCGGGCGAAGTTCGCCGACTCCCTCATCCTCTTATAATTCTTCGCCGCGTAGTTATAGGCCACCAGCGGCATCATCCCCTGGCAAAGCCCCATACCCACGTTCATGGGCAGCATATCAATCTTCTTCACGATGCCGAAGGCGGCGACCGGAATATCTCCGTAGCCGGCGGCCAGGTGGTTAATGAGCATGTTGGATACGCAGGCGAGTAAGGACCCGATGGCCGAAGGGAAACCCACCGCGAAAATGGGGCCTAAATACTCCCGGTCCGGCAGCGCGTCCCCCGGCATAATGGACAGCACCGTGGTGCCGTGAAGCTTTTTGAAGACGACGAAAAAGTAGATGAGGGCCACGACGTTGGAAATCATGGTGGCAATGGCCGCGCCGGCCACCTCCATGCCCCTGGGCAGGATCACGAACATGAAGAGGGGGTCAAGGCCGATGTTGAGCAGCCCGCCGAGGGCCAGGCCGAAGCTCGCCTGCTTGGCGTAACCCGCGCTGCGCAGCAGATGCGCCATGGTCATTCCCAGCGTCGTGGGGATCCCTCCCACGACCACCACCCAGAAGAGATACTGCCGCGCGTAGAGGATGGTGTTGTCGCTGGCGCCCAGCAGCCTGAGAAGAGGATTCATAAAGCCGAGGCAGGCCACCGAATATAAAAATACCACCACAATCGTGGCGTAAAAGCTGAAGGAGGAAACCTTCTTCGCGTCCTCCTGCTTGCCGACGCCCAGCAGGCGGGAAACGAGGCTTCCGCCGCCCACGCCGAAGAGGTTCGCCAGGGCGTTTAGCACAAAGAAGAGCGTATAAGCCACCGACACCGCCGCCACCATGTAAGGGTTATTCGTCCGCCCCACGAAATAAGTGTCGGCCAGATTGTAGATCATCGTGACCAGCTGGCTCAAAATGGTGGGCAGGGCCAGATTGGCCAGTGCCTTCGGCACCGGCATGGATTCGAAAATATACTGTTTCTCGTTCACCTGGGTTACTTCTTTCTCCGCCGGCAGTTTTTTGCCTGTCAATTGAAACTGATTTTACCATAGGCGAATGTCAAAAGCAATTTAAGTTATCCTCATTCTTTTGAGGAAAAACACGAAGACGGAGCGTCCCCTTCCCTTTCGCGCCCGTTTTTTACCGCGTCGGCGGCAGAGGAAAGAATGCTCCGTACATACACTGTGCTGGTAAATTATTCTTGATAATCCCTGTCATGTCATTTATGATGGTATTAGGAAATGAAGGCCGCCTCGTGGCGGCCGTTTGGGCAAACCGCCCTATACGCTATTTTCTGCTTTCAGGAGGAGATGTGTATCATGCCTTATACACTGGCCGTTTTGTCTGTCCTTTTCTGCCTTCTGGCGTGCGTCGTTTCCATGTGCGGCAAGTGCTTTGTCCGGCGGAAACGCACCGGCGAGGTTCTTTTTAAGCTCCGGGGATCCTCCATGATGCTGTACGAATTCAAGGTGGGCGCCTGCATCATGATTCTGGTTCTTGTGTATTCGTTCTGGAGCTGGAGACAAATACCCGCCGTTTTGATCCCATATCTGTTTCATTCCCCCTCATTTGAGTTTCTGTGTGTTTTGTTCCTTGTTCAGTTCGTTTTACTCTGCCTTCCAGTTAAGGTGTGCGAGTATGGCGTCGTGGACCACGACGGCTTCACCCCCTGGGACGCGGTGGAGAGCTATGAAAGAAAAACCGACACCCGGGTAACCCTGCAGCTCAAGCCGCGGCGGCGGTGGTCATGAACGCGCGCGGGAGGCGCTGTCCTCACCCTTACCCATCCCCCGGAGCTGAAGGCCCCTCTGGACGCCGTTCTGAGCGAGCGCGCCGGCAGACGTCAGGAAGCGTAAAACAGCAATTGGAATCATATTTTGATACATAACAGGAGGAGATCATATGGAATACAGCGATGTGGTTAAGAACCTTGCTCCCTGCGGGCTCGACTGCGCAAGATGCGCCGATTACGAGAACGGCGAAATCAGGCAGCTGAGTTCACGGCTTCTTCAGCTCCTGGGCAATTACAAACCCCTGGCAAAAATGAAGAAGGAAAAGATACCGGCTTTTGAATGTTACCCGCAATTTGAAGAAATTCTCTCTTCCTTCACCTGCGGCTCGTGCAGCGGATGCCGGGGCGATCACGTGAAATGTCCCCTCTCCACCTGTTCCGCGAAAACCTGTCACAAGGAAAATAACGTTGATTTTTGTTTTCAGTGTAATGAATACCCCTGCGACAAGCAGTTTTCCGGCCGCTTAAGAGACCGCTGGAGAGCCATAAACGACCGCATGAAGGAAATCGGCGCCGTGGAGTATTATCTTGAGCAGCTCAAGCAGCCGAGATATTAAATACGACAGGAGGATAATTCTATTATTCATGAGTTCAAATAAGAAAGGTTTGGGGTACAGTTCACAAAGCATCCCTACTTGTTTACGTAATATTGATTTTTTAAAATAATAGGCTCTATGTTGTTTATAATAATAGTAAACTAAGGAGAAATATATGAGTATCCAAGAAGTCGCTGATATAATTGCTGCATTGTCTACTCCAAATTTAACAGATTGGATAATTGTGGCGATTACTTTTATTTACACTGTAGCTACTATTTTTATATTATTTGCAAATAAACGATCAGTTGACATATCCACAAGTCAGATTTTTGAACAGAAAAAAATGCAAAAAATGAGTATTGACTTACAATTATTTGATAAAAGGATGGAGACTTCTAAAAATCTGCAAAGATTAATATCAATTCAAATTGGTTTAATTCATAAATCCATACTTTCATTATCTTCTGATTTTCATCGATTAAAAATATCAGATAATATAATGACCGATTACAGAGATTCTTTAGAAAAGGCTCAGGTACTTTTTGATAATTCCTACATATCTGTAATTAAAACAATTGATTCAATGCTTAATTCTTGTATAGAATCTTTGGATAATTTAGGTCGTGAATATTCCAGTGCCATTTTTTTAAATTCAACTGATCACGAATATGAGAATATAGAAAATATAAAGAAGTATTTCTCGGACTATTTCGAGGATCTTATTGATGAGCAATCTTTAAATAATTATCTCAATAAATGTAATGGAAATGACCTATTTACTAGTTTTATTGAATCTTCAAGACTGGTAAATACTTTAAAAGAATACCACTCTAATAATAATCTAATAAATAAGTTCTTAGAGACAAACTTGAGCTTTATAAAAGAGTAATTATGAGTAATAGTTAGAATACTATACACAAAGACATTCGTAAAGCTGATCCATAGCAAAGAGCCGGTTTGAGGTAGCCTCAAACCGGCCTTATTTTATCTCTTTACTCAGTCCCGGTACAGCTTGGAGAGCTCCACGGCCAGGTTCGCGCCGACCCGGGCGTTGTTGTAGACCAGCTGGATATTGGAGTCCAGGCTCTCCCCGCCGGTGAGCTCCGCCACCCGCGCGAGAAGGAAGGGAGTGGTCTTCTTCCCCTTGATTCCCGCCCGTTCGGCCTCGAAGACAGCCTCCCCGATGGCGTTATTGATGGTTTTGTAATCCATTTCATATTCCTTCGGAATGGGATTGGCGACGATCATGCCCCCCGCGAGGCCCAGATCCCACTTCGCTTTCAGCGCCATGGCCAGCTCCTTTTCGGAATCCACCCGGTAATCCACGCCGAAGCCGCTCTTTCTGGTGTAAAAGGCGGGCATTTCGTCGGTGCCGAAGCCCACCACCGGCACGCCGTAAGTCTCCAGATATTCCAAGGTGAGGCCGATATCAAGAATGGACTTGGCCCCGGCGCAGACCACCGCGACGTTCGTGTGCGCAAGCTCCTGCAGGTCGGCGGAGATATCGAAGGTCTCCCCAGCGCCCCGGTGCACGCCGCCGATGCCGCCGGTGGCGAAGATTTTAATCCCCGCCAGAGACGCGATGATCATGGTGGAGGCCACCGTGGTGGCGCCGTCCAGCTTTTTGGAGACGATGAACGGAATATCCCGCCGGGAGGTTTTGACAACGCTCTTGGCCTTGCCGAGAGATTCGATTTCATCCCCGGTGAGGCCCGCCTTTAGCCTTCCCCTTAAAATCGCGATGGTGGCGGGAACCGCGCCGGCGTCCCGAACGATTTTTTCCACGGCCAGGGCGGTTTCCACATTGCGGGGATAGGGCATGCCATGGGAGATGATGGTCGATTCCAGCGCGACCACCGCTTTTCCCGAGTGAATCGCCTTGGCCGCCTCCGGCATCAGATCCAGATATTCTTCTAACATAAGCCAAGCTCCTTCGCTTTCTCAAATAATGTCTCAAGGGACATGGTGGGATTGATGGTATTTTCATGGCCCAGGGCGATGGCCGAGGCCGCGCAGGCAAGGCCCGCGCACGCACGGGCGTCCATATCCCGCAGGTAGCCCAGGGCAAGCGCCGCGAGGAAGGCGTCCCCCGCGCCGGTGGCGTTTACGATTTTCACCGGCGGCTGCTTGATATGGCCCGAGGCCTCGCTCGTGCTGTAAAAAACGCCCTCTTCGCCCAGGCTGATGAACACCTGCCGCACTCCCCTGTCGTGGAAGATCCCCGCCGCCTTCCTGAGGTCGGCGTCGTTTTGAATGGGTATGCCGCTGAGCACCTCGGCTTCGATCCGGTTGGGTTTGATGGTGTGGAAGCGGCCGATCATGTCCTTCACCTTCAGCGCCTTCACGGTGGAAACCGCGTCCAGGAAAAAGACCGTGTTTTTGAAGGTGGAGAGGACGTATTCCAGCACGTCCTTGGGCAGGTTGGTGTCCAGAACGCACAGCTCGGCGTTCTCGATCACGTGGCGCTTGCTTTTAATGAACTCCACCGTCATGCGGTCGTAAATCTCCATGCTGTTGATGGCGAGGACCATGTCTTTCGTCTCGTCCAGAATGCACAGGTAGACCGACGAGGCGGCGCCGTTTAAAACGAGCGTGTCCTGCATGTTGAGGCCGATGAGGCGCGCTTCCTCCAGAATCCTCTGCCCGTAGGCGTCGTCCCCCACCACGCTGACGAGCCGGGTGTCCACCCCCAGCCGCACCAGGTTCTCCGCGATGTTGCGGCCCACGCCGCCTAACGATATTTTAACCGTTCCGATGTTGGAATCCCGCGGGATCAGCTTATTTTTCGGGCTGCCCAGAATGTCCACGTTGGAGCCGCCGACCACGCAGACATAGCGTTCCTTCTGGATAATATACCCCTTGCCCAGAATGGTCCCCTTCTTCATGAGATTGGTGATGTGCACTCCCACCGAGGACCGGGTAATGTGCAGAGCCTCGGCCAGCTCATTCTGGGAGATCATGGGGTTGTCTCTGAGCAGCTTCAGAATTTCCTGTTCCCGGTTGGTCATCCTCCGCCCCCCTTTGCTTTTGCTTATGGCGTAATCATATATTTATTATATCGCTTCATCCTTACCTGTCAATCCATAAATTGTACGCAGCTTAAAAATGCGCTGAACGAAACCTCTCTATACGTTTCTTTATTGTCACTGTAAGATTTACATTGCTTTCATTCTATGTTACTATAAATCAGTTGCGGCGCCGCGACGGCAAAGCGGCGCGCTTTTCAAAATCAGTGAATGAGGTGCGAAATGAGTATTCCCAAGCTTGACGTTGGCGGTCTCATTGCGGATGTCCCGATCATACAGGGCGGTATGGGGGTCGGAATTTCCGGGAAGGAGCTGGCCGCGGCGGTTGCAAACCAGGGCGGGATCGGAGTGATCGCGGGGGTTGATATCGGGTTTGACGAGCCGGATTTCAACAGTAATTTCTTTGAAGCCAACCTTCGCGCGCTGAAAAGTAAAATCAAAGAGGCCCGGGAACTGGCCCCTAAGGGGGTGCTCGCGGTCAATCTGATGGTGGCGATGAACCGTTACGGCGAAATGGTGCGTGCCGCCGCGGAAGAAGGCATCGACCTGATTATTTCCGGCGCGGGGCTGCCGCTGAAGCTGCCCGATTACGTAAAGGGGCTCAAAACCCGCATCGCGCCCATCGTCTCGTCCGGGAGAGCGGCGCAGACCATTTTGCATTACTGGGACACGCACTACGGCAAAACAGCCGATCTGATCGTTGTGGAAGGCCCGGAGGCGGGCGGCCATCTCGGTTTTTCGGAAGAGGTCCTTTTATCGGAGAAAAAACCCTCTGTCATCGGAATTGTGAAGGAAGTCATCGAAGTCGCCAAAACCTACCGGGAAAAGTTTGAAAAGGCCATTCCCGTGATCGCCGCGGGAGGGATTTTCACCGGAAAGGACATCGCCCGGTGCCTGGAAGCGGGAGCGGGCGGCGTACAGATGGCGACGCGCTTCGTTGCCACCCACGAGTGCGATGCGGACATCCGGTTTAAAGAAGCCTATGTAAATTCTCAAAAAGATGATATCATCATTATAAAAAGCCCCGTGGGCATGCCGGGGCGCGCGCTTAACAACGGCTTTATGAAAAAGGTTACGGAATACGGCGACGAGATAAAAAGCTGCTTCCGGTGTCTGGGCGGCTGCAACCCCAAGACAGCGCCCTACTGCATCTCAAAAGCGCTCATCAACGCGGTGAAAGGAAATCTTGACGACGGGCTTGTTTTCGTCGGAAGCAGCGCCTACCGGGTCGATCAAATCGTTTCCGTGAAAGAGCTCATGGACGAGCTGGTGCGGGAAACGGAAGCGGAACTTGGAAAACAAATGGCATAATAAAAAACCAGAGGACGGCCGTCCTCTGGTTTTTTATTATGCCGCTGTACTGAGCATGACAGCGTCAGAAAGCAGCACTCAGCAAATTTTCGAACATTATTTTCTGTTATAAATAACCGTCATAAAAGCACTTATAAATGCAGAATATAAAGATACATACAGAAAAGGATGTGAAATTGTTTGAATAAAAGGTTCCGAACAGCCGCGCTGTTTATGGCGGTTCTTATGACCGTTACCACGAGCGCCGTTGCCGTAACCGGCGGCTACGGCTCTTCCGCCGTGGAGGAGAACCGGACTTATCATCTGAACGAAATGCTGCCGTATGCCATTGAGGATGAATATCTTGCCCGGGCAAGATACACGGTGGATATCGAAAAATTCGGCGCGCAGCGGCCGTTTTCCAATATTCTCGAGGCTGAGAACATGCATATCATGCTGCTCAAACCGCTTTTTGAAAAATACGGAGCGGCAGTCCCCGAGGACACGGCAAGACAGTATATTACCGTTCACGATTCCCTGCTGGCGGCAATGAAAGCCGGGGTGGAGGGAGAACGAAACAATATGCGCATGTATGATCTTTTCCTGAAACAGGCGCTGCCCGACGACGTAAGGTCGGTTTTCACCCTTTTAAGGAATGCCGCGGAGCGTCATCTGAACGCCTTTCTGAGAAACGTCGAGAGGCTGGAGAGTCCCTTCCCCGGCAGAAACAGGCAGCAGCCTTGAATGTTGTTTCCTAAAGCAAACGAAAGGTGGTGTCTCATGCTACATGAGACACCACCAATTTTCTTGTCATTTCGGGGCTGGAAACTCAAGATCCTTCGCTTAAGGCTCAGGATGACGGCGGCGGGAGACTACAAAACTTTACGGCAACAGCGGGGAAAAAGCTGTCATTCTGTACGCAGCGAAGAATCTTTTTTATAAATCCGCGGGGCGGAAGTCCACCGTGCCGGCCATGGGATCGGCGGAGACGCAGACCACCCTAAGATTCATTCCGAAGGAGTATGCCGTTTTGGTGAAGCGCCCGGCGAGGATCATATGCGCCTCGTCGTAAACGTACTCGTCATTGGGGAGGGTTGCGGCGGGGACAAAGCCCTCCACACCGCTTTTCAGGGAAACGAAAAGGCCGAAGCGGATGACGCCGGAGACGATTCCGTCAAACTCCTCGCCGATATGGCCCAGCATATATTCGGCGATATAGCACTTTTCGATCTCGCGCTCGGCGCCGTCCGCCGCCAGCTCCCGTGCCGTGGACTGGACGGCGGCCTTTTTCACCGCCGATTCCAGCTTTTTTTCCGGCTTGCCCTCGATCATCGCGGTGAGGGCGCGGTGCACCATCAGGTCCGGATAGCGCCGGATGGGAGAGGTGAAGTGGCAGTAATACTCCGCCGCCAGACCGAAGTGCCCCAGGTTCTCGCTGTCGTACCGCGCTTTCATGAGCGAGCGGAGTACCAGCATGTGAATGAGGGTCTGCTTGGGGCTTCCCTCGGCTTTTTTCAGCACCTTCTGAAGGGTAAAGTTATCCGCCTCTCGCAAATCGTAACCCAACGGCGCAAGCATGGCGCGCAGGGCATCGGTCTTGTCGGCGGACGGTTTTTCATGGACGCGGTAAACGGCGGGCTTTTGCAGTCTATGCAGATGCTCCGCCACCGTCTCGTTGGCGATCAGCATGCATTCCTCAATCAGGGATTCCGACACGCCCTGGGAGCGCGCCTCCACCCCGACCGGCTTTCCCCTCTCGTCGCAGTGTACCGTGACCTCGCGGGTCTCCAGGTCCAGGCTGCCCCGGTTCATGCGTTTTCTTTTGAGATCATTGGCCAGAGCCGCGAGATCCCGCAGCATGGGTAGGATGTCGGAGTATTTCTCCTCCAGCGCCGGGTCGGAACCCGCGAGCAGGACATTGCAGTCCTCATAGGTCATGCGCCGCTGGGACCGGATGACGCTCTTTAAAATACTGTGCTCCAAAACCGTACCGCCGGGACCCATCACCATGAGGCAGGAGAGTGTAAGCCGGTCCACATCCGGGTTCAGCGAGCAGATGCCGTTGGAGAGCGCGTGGGGAAGCATGGGGACCACTTTGTCGGCATAATAGACCGAGGTGCCCCGGTTCCAGGCCTCCAGGTCCAGGGGGGAACCCATGGGAACGTAGTTGCTCACGTCCGCGATGTGAACGCCCAGCACCAGCCGGCCCTTCTCGTCCCGTTCCAGGGACACCGCGTCGTCCAGGTCCTTGGCCGTGGCGCCGTCGATGGTGATGACGCATTTCCCCCGCAGGTCAAGCCTCCATTTGAGCGCCCCGGCGGCGACCTCCTGAGGAACCTGCTGCACGGAAGCCATTACCTTGGGCGGAAATTCGGGGGTGATACCGTAATTGAACAAAATGGCAGCCGCCGCCGCGTCCCGGCTCGCCACCGGGCCGAAGACCTCGGCAAGCACGCCCGCCGGTTTCCCGCCGCGTCCGCCGAAGCTCGTTATGGTGAGCGCGGCCCGGTCGCCGCCGCGCAGGCCTCCCCTGCCGCCCACCACGCGGATCACATTGGGAAGCCGGTTATTGTCCGGCTCCAGCCACACCTCGCGGCCATGCTTTTGGATCACGCCGGTCACCGTCTGGTTACTGCGCTGAAGGATGGCTGTGACCGAAGCCGTTCTGCGTCCGTTTTCGGGAGCCTCTCCGTCGGGCCTTCCCGTTACAAGATCATTATGCCACGCGCCGCCCTCGGTATGGGGCGGCAGAAAGTAATCCTCTCCCCCGTCCTCCGGGATCAGAAATCCGTAGCCTTTTCCGGTGGCCTGATAGCGGCCCTTTATTTCTTGAAAATTTTGTCTCATACCGTTCGTCCTTTTAAAGAATACTTTTGCTGTTATTATATCACATTAACTCTGAAAAACGCGCCTTTTCCATGCGCTCAGGCGGCAATCAGAAAATTTTTGCTTAACCTCTTGACAAGCTAACAACTGTTAGTCATAATAATACTAACAGTTGTTAGTTTGGAGGTGGAGTATGAATACCAAGGAAAGAATTATGTCGGAGGCGCTGAGCCTGTTTTCCGAAAAAGGCTACGATCCCGTATCCATCCGGGATATCGCCCGGGCGGTGGGCATCAAGGAAAGCTCCATCTATAACCATTACGCCAATAAGCAGGATATCTTCGATTCCATTCTCCGCGAGTACTCCGACCGGTGGGGAACGTTTTTCCAGCAGATGCGGCTCACCGGAGAGGACGGGGAATTCAGAGCCGACGACAGGACGGTTGCCATGTACAGGAACATGACGAACGAGCAGTTTGCCGGGATGGCTTCGGTCATTTTCGATTATTACTTCACCGACGAAGTCAATGTGAAGCTGAGAAAAATGCTCACCATCGAGCAGTACCGGAATGAAACGGTCTCTTCCCTCTTCCGGCGCCTCTCCTTCGACGAGAGCATCGGCTTCCAAGCGAAGCTGTTTGAAGCGCTGATGGCGGAGGGGTGTTTTGTTAAAACCGACCCGTACATTTTGGCGCTGGAATTCTTTTCACCCATCTTCCTTTTGTTTTATAAATATGACAAGACACCTCAGGGCCTCGCGGAGGGTAAGGCGCTTTTTCTGCGGCATATCAGGCATTTCAGCGAGGTTTACGGAAGAAATCCCATCAACAACAAGGACCGGACGGAGGAAACCCAATGAAAATCACGGTGTTGAACGGCAACATGAGGCACGGAAGCACCTGGAACTCCATGAATATGCTGGTGGGGGAGATTTCCAAGCGGTGCGAAACCGAGGTGACCGAATTTTTTCTGCCCAGGGATATGCCTCACTTCTGCGCCGGCTGTTTTTCCTGCCTGCTGAAGGGCGAGGAGACCTGTCCGCACGCCTCCTCGGTCGCGCCGATTCTCACGGCGATACTGGACGCCGACCTCATCATCCTCACCTCTCCCGTCTACGCCATGGATGTTTCCGGCGCACTGAAGGCTCTTCTGGACCACCTGTGTTTTATGTGGATGAGCCACCGGCCCGATCCCCGGATGTTCGGCAAGGTGGGCGTGGTGATCACCACCACGGCGGGCGCGGGGCTGGGCCACACGGTGAAAACCATGAAGAACAGCCTCACCTTCTGGGGCGTCAAAAAGGTTTACGCGATGAAAAACGCGGTCGCCGCATCGAAATGGGAAGATGTGCGGGAGGAGACAAAAGCGAAGATTCAAAAGCAGGCGGAAGTGGCGGCCCGCAAAATCGTCAAATCGGCCGGTCACACCGGCAAGGTGAGCAGCCCTTTGTTTCGTACCTTTTTTATGGGGATGATGCGGGGCATGATGAGAAAGAACACGTGGAACCCTACGGACAGAAAGCATTGGGTACAGCAGGGGTGGATAAACTAACTGCGGAAAAACTGAAATTTTTTACGCAAACGAGAGAAAAGGCGGTGTCTCAGAAACCATGAGACGCCGCCTTTTGCTTGTCATTCTGAAGCCGAGGCCGAAGAATCTTATGAGCGGGTACATCCGGCTCTTTAAGATCCTTCGCTTAACGCTCAGGATGACGATTTTTCCGGACTTCTTTTTAGACAGCCTCTTCTCCCCGCGGTTATGGTCAGACCTACTTCTCCTGATTGGCCTTGGCCTGTTCCAGCATGGACGCCATAATGGCCTGATGGAAGGGTTTAATCGTCGAAAAATAGACTTTCCCCGCGGTATTGTGGAACTTCACAATGGAGGTCAGAAAAACACCGTTCCCCTGTTCCCGTTTCTTCTTCAGCACGGAAACCCGAAAGCTCAGATGTACGTCGTCCATGCCCATGACGATTTCATTTTCATTTCTGTCGAGAACCGTAAAATAATGTCCACTGAACAAATGCGATTTTCGAATCGCATTTGCCGAAAGGGCAAAATTTGCCCTTTCGGGCGGCAAAACAGCACTGTTTTGCCGCTTCAGATACATTGATGACTGTCCGTTTTGATTTGCGGACACACGCCGCAAATCAAAAGCGCCCGCGGGATGGTTCCCGCGGGCGCGCTCACTGCGGCGGTTGGAGGACGCCGCTTCCTCTCCGGAGCGTTTTCGCTCCTCAGCATGAGTTTACTCCAGATTCAGCCGCTTTTTCAGCATATAGGTGGTGATGAAGTAGAAGATCGCGCCGTAGGCGAGAGTAACCGCGATACTGAGTCCCATAAACGTATGCACGGCCGCGACGGGGGCAAGATTCAGGAACGGATCGAACCCGTCCAGAGCGACCGCCACAAAAGCCCCGACGATCTGCGAAGCAAACTGAAACGCAAAGAAAAACAAAACGGAGAACAGAGCTTTATGGTTCGCAAAGCTGTATCCCACCGCCATGGCGGCGTAAAAGAGCAGGCAAAGGACCGCGCAGGCGAGGAAAAGCAGAACCAGCCCTTCCAGCAGGAAGGCGATGCCGTTGATGGCGTAATAGGCGGTAATCTCACGGAACATCTCCTGCAGCCAGGAAAAGAACTTCAGAACGAAGCTGACCCGGAAGGAGACGATGAGGCCCGACAGGGCGACCGCCAAAGAAGTGGCGATAAACCAGACCGTGGACACGATGATCTTGGACCAGACCAGACCATGCGCCGAAACAGGCAGGGTAAACATGATGTAGCCCTCTTCGGACATGAGGTTGGTGCGGAACCGGTTCGCCATCAGTACGATGGCCATGATGCAGACAGCGGCGATACTGAAGCCGAAAGCCGTGATTACGATTCCGCTCAGAATGTTCAGCAGTCTGCCGCCGGAATGGTTCAGGCGGATGGAGAGGTTGGCGCCCAGCGAGAGGGCCAGCAGAACCAGATACATCGGCCCCATGATCCGCGCTGTGGCGCGGAATTCATGTTTGAGCAGTTTTCCTAACATCTGAATACCTCCCGGAACAGGGCGTCCACGCTCATGCCCTTCTCCTCCCGGATGGCGTCCGCCGAGGATCTGAGCACGATCTGGCCCTGGTTGATGAATATCACGTCGTCAAGCACCTTTTCCACATCCGCGATGAGGTGGGTGGAGATGACCACGGCCGCCTCGGGGTTGTAGTTGGCGATGATGGTGTTTAAAATGTAATCCCTCGTGGCGGGGTCCACGCCGCCGATGGGTTCGTCCAGCAGGTAAAGCTTGGCTGCCCGGCTCATCACCATGATGAGCTGCACCTTTTCCCTCGTACCCTTGGACATCTGCTTGATGCGCTGCTTTTCGCTGATATTGAGCCGGCGCAGCATCTCGAGCGCCGCGTCCCGCCGGAAATCCGCGTAAAAATCCCCGTAGAAATCCAGGAGCTGAGTGACGGTCATCCAGGTGGAAATGCAGGTGCGCTCGGGCAGATAGGAGACGATCGAGCGGGTATCCTTCCCCGGCGCCGCGCCGTTAATCAGAATTTCTCCGCCGGTCGGCGTCAGCAGGCCGTTGGCCAGCTTAATGAGAGTGGTCTTCCCGCTGCCGTTGGGGCCAAGCAGCCCCACGATGCGGCCAGGCTCAATCGCCAGATTCACGTGGTTTAAAGCCGGAACCGGGCCGTAGTTCTTACTCAGTTCCCTGCATTCTAAAATTGACATCTCGGTTCCTCCCCCGCTGCCTGCCTGCTGACCAGCGCCACAATTTCTTCCTTCCCGTATCCAAGACGGGTCATCGCGGCCAGAAAATGCCTGATCTGTTCCTCCGCCAGGCCGCGTTTCGCTTCTTCAATCATGTTTCGATCCTCCGTTACAAATCTTCCCGCGGTCCGCTGGCTGAACACCAGTCCGTCCCGTTCAAGCTCCGATAGCGCCCTCTGCATGGTGTTGGGGTTGACCCCAGCCTCCATGGCCAGGTCCCGTACCGACGGCAGCCGCTCGCCGGACGGAAACGCGCCGGATACGATGCCCTGCTTGATATGTTCCACAAGCTGCGTGTAGATCGGCGCTTCGCTGCCAAATTGCCAGTTCATCGATACACCTCCCGTGTTCTGTGTTATTGTCCTAAGCTATTAATACAATAACACAATAATACAGATTGTCAAGAGGTTTTTAAAAATATTTTTTGCGGCTGCGGGAAACGAGTTCCCGCAGCCGCCCTTTGTCCTGAGTGAGACGCCTTCCTTATGCCGGGAAGCGCTTTGACTCATTTTATAAACAGTTTTCTAACGACTGTTCCGGTATTCTGGATTTTTGCTTCCACTTCCACATGGATGAGGACACTGGGGAAGAGTTCCTCCCAATCCTTTTCAAACTTTTCGTGCCACAGTTTCGGGTATTTCCGGTAAAGGACAAAGCCGAAGCCCGCCGCATCCGAGCGCTGCTCCTTCTGGATTTTTATGACTGCCGATTCAATTTGCTTCCGCACGGTTTCCGCCAGCTTGCCCTGAATGAACTCAACCACGTCCGGCGTCTGTTCCTCACTGCTCAATTTCTCGGAATATTTGAGCAGGGCAGCCTCAACTTTGGCGCTGACCGTAAAGACGGGTTTGTCCCCCTCCATCTTTACTTTGATTTTGCATTTGGCGCCCTGTATATTTACGATGACGTAATTTTGGTCGTCATCCTCGGAATCCGTCATTACGGTTTCGTAATTTCGAACGTCCTGACCGGTGAGCCACGCAAGACCGCCGGCATCCTTCTTATCCAGCCAACCCGCCAGTTTATCATTTTTAAATATGGCTATACCGTCAACAAAGTGATAACCCTCGTTCAGGTTCACTACCCTTTCCGGCATATCCCCGAGGTTTTCGAAGTCACCTTCGTTTTCCATGTGCTTGGTCACAACTGCCGTTACGCGGGGGGCAACCGCCTCCACTCCGCTGATTTCCAGTTCCTCCACAAAATCCTGAAAGGTAACCGGATAAGAGTATCCCGATTCCAGCGATTGTTCAATGAGGTCGTAGATACTCCTGCCGATCGACACGGGGATATTCGGATCCCTGACGCACAAAACATCCTCCGCTCTTCCCTCCGTCACCGCGATGTAAGCGGTGCTGCGGATATTCGGCGTACGGTCGGTAACCAGAATCACGTCTTTCATGATGTTTTTCGCGGCTGCTTCTCCCAGCAGAATCACGTTGATATAACCGAAAAACAGGTTCTTTCTCCTGGCAGACTGTATTTTGTTTACGGCTTCCGGGATCGTTTTTCCCTTTGCAATAACCGTACCTCCGGCAAGAGGGATTGTCATATCCCCACCTTTTGTATTCGCGGCCCCCCCGGCAGCCGGGATATAATGCTGAATGGTAACCGTAATTTCCTTGCTGGCTTCATCATAGTCATACCCGATTGCGGAAACAAGGGCGATATCCTCAAATTCTTGATAGTCCCAGCATCCTGTCATCGGAAGGATGATTGAGGCGGTAAGAAGCAATGCCAGGAACCGTTTGCACCTCATGCCGCCGCCCCTTTTCTCTTTTTGATTCTCACCGCGCCGAACGACGCCAGAATCAGAATCACCGCCACAAAGGCGGGGATCACGTAGCTTCCGAGAAAGAGGGAGAAGAAGTACCCGGTATTGAGTGAATTGACCCATATTGATGGTACAAGGATGAAAAGCGCGGCGATTATGAGCATCCACTTTCCCCCTTTTCCGCCAAACAGTTTTTTGAGGGATTCCTGCGAGCTGTACAGGTAAATGATAACCTTGCAGATCGCAAGATATTGATAGGTCATAATAATGAAGATTTCAAGCCCCCTGACAAAGCTTTTGATTTCAATGACCCCGGCAACCGCAACTCCGGCCTCTGCAATGCGGGAGAGCATTTCATGGCCCACGTCGCCTTCCATGATGAGAAGCGCCAGCGATAAAATGACAGACCAGGTTGCGAGTCCTCTTCTTACCGAGCGGTAATTACTCTTGTCATGAGTCATGGCGCCGACCAAAACCATAAGAAACAAAAGGCTTTCCGCAACGGTTCCCGCGGTAATCCATACGCCTTCCGCAAAAGCCGGAATTGTCGTGTCAAAAACCGGGAACACATATTCCAGCTTAAAGATTCCGGCAAAGGACAGGAAAAAGCCGAGGAAATAAATCGAAGTATACATGACGGTAAGGAGCTGTATGAGCCGCCCTATTGTGAAAATTCCGCTGTTAGCGCAAACCGCGCAAATGGAAACAAAGATAAGCATGATAACAGTCGTCGGGGTATTATGAAGAAAGAACACCCGAATCGCGCCGGTGGTCATATTGAGCATGCACACCGCGTTGGCGGCTGTGACCAGAAGGTAAAGGAAAACGACCGTCCCGGAAACGAATTTTCCCAGACCGGTTTCAATGAGATCGAAGATTGTTTTCCCCTGAAAACGCTTACCCAGAGACAAAATCCACATGGCAAGCGGAATGTTAAGAAGCACGCCGATGAGAACGGCGACCCAGCCGGCTCTGCCGCAGACATGGACGACATAGGTAAACGTATATACGATATTGCCGCAGGCGCCGGCGTAGATGAGGCAGGAGACCTGCCCGTGCGTCAACGTTCCTTTCATAATTCCCGGTTACCGCCTTTCCCCTACTGGATGCCGCTTTCCCCGACTTTCACGCGATTTTGCGGAGCCAGCCTCTTCGCGCGTTTCTTCAGCATGCTGAATGGGAACCTTATTAAAGTATCCTTAAAACCGTCTTTATCAAACGGAAGAATCGGATAAAGATAAGGGACGCCGAAAGAACTCAGGGAAACCAGGTGCCAATAGAGGATCACCAGCGCGTTTACAATCCCGAAAATGCCGAAGAGCGCCGCGTTTAAAATAAAATAGTAATTGAGCAGCCTGGACGGGTACAAAAGTGTGGTCGTGGAAATGGCAAAGGACGCGATGGTGGAAACGGCAACCACGATAATGAGGGACGCGCTTACATAGCCCGCCGTCACGACCGCCTGGCCGATGATGATGGCGGCGAGAGTTCCGACAAAGTAAGCCACCGAGCTCGTCATGCGCAGCCCGGCTTCCCGGATGATCGTCATGATTAAAGAGAGTAACAGCAGTTCCAGAACCGAAGGCAGCGGAACGCCTTCCCTGCCCGCCGCGATATTAAGCGCGAAATTCGGAGGAATGATCACCTGATTGTAGGTTACAAAGGCCAGATAAATACCGGAAACCAGCGTAGCCAGGAAAAAGGCGATATAACGCACAATTCTCAGATAGCTGCTGGTGATGTGTTTATCCTCATAATCGTCCATGGTTTTAAAGTTATCCCACAGGTTGATCGGTGCCACAAAGGCAAACGGGCTGTTGCTGCAGAGTATGGCGAAGCGCCCGTCGGTCATGCTCCTTACGGTCATATCCGGCCGCTCGGTCTGCCTGAACTTTGGAAAGACCGACCATTCCTGATCTTCGATGAGCTGGGCTAATTCGCCGATCCCGTCTATGTGGTCAATCTCAATTTTACGGATGCGTTTTCTTGCTTCCTCAATGATTTTTGGGTCAGCGATTCCATCCAGCCAGATGAGTTCCACTTCTGTTTTTGTGAGGCTTCCCACCCTGAATTCCTCAAAACGCAGGTTCGGCGCCGGAAGGCGCTTGAGAATCAGGCAGGTGTTTGTGGTGAGGTCGTCGGTGAAGGACTCCTGGCTGCCTAAAACCGTCGTCTCGTTCTCCGGCACTTCCACCGCTTTCTTTTCCACCTTGCGGCTTTCAATGAGAATGGCGGAAGCCGCGCCCTCCAGGAAAAGAACCGAGTAGCCGGACACCAGATTCCGGATAATTTCGTCCATATCGGTTGTGAGCTTCGTATCCATCACGGAAATCAATCTGTTTTGAAGGAAAATCAGAATATCATCCGGGCCATGCTCTTTCACCTTGCCCTGGTATTTGAGCAGGGGCGTGAGCACATCTTCTCTGATGATCTTTTTATCCGTAATGCTGTCGATATAGGCAAGTCCGAACGGCAACGAGCTTTCTGAAAACTCATACCTGCTTTCCAGCAGGCCAATTCCGTTGCCGAAATAGTTTGACAAGAAGCTCAAATTACCGTTCACATCGGGCAATATCTCCGCTGCGTACTCTCTGCCGGCCGGAGTTCCGCCGGCAGGCTCGGGCGGCTTTGACCCAACCTTTTTTTGCTCCCGGTTTTTAAGGAACGGAAAATGAAACATATAAGCACACTTCACTCCTCATATGGGGATTCTTTATTATTGTCCTTATTCCGGCGATTATGAAAGCGCAAAAATAGCGTCCAAAGCCTGAAACCGCTCGGCTTTGGACGCTTTCAGGCTTTCAGCCGGAAAGGCCGAGAGACTGTGTCGTTATTATTAATTGTTAAATATTCTAATCTATGCCAACACTCCGAAAGAGCGGCGCCGGGTCTTTCGATGCGCTCAGACGGCTCAATAAAAAACCGGGGCGGAATTTTTTCTCCCGCCCCGGCTTTCTTTTGTTCCTGCCCTGATTTCCGTCTGTTTTTATCTTATAAGCCGGATCAATCGCTCAGTCGTCCGCACTTTCCTCAAACGTCTCATGCCGTATTTTTTCGGCGAATTCGGCAATGAAACAGCTGTTGGTCGGCTTGGCACTGAACGTTCCGGCTATCACCCCGGCGCAGTTCGCGACGGACGCGCATTCTTCCCTGAACCACGCGATCTGGATGGCGTGGCGGATAGCGCGCTCCACACAGACGTTCGATGTGTTGAATTTTCTGGCTACCACGGGATAGAGCCTTTTTGTAACGGCGTTTATGTTATCAAAATCAATGACTGTCATCACAATGGCTTCCCGGAGATAATGATACCCCTTGAGATGCGCGGGCACACCGGCCCGCATGAGCAGACGGCTGACGGAACGAATTATTTTTTCCCTTTCTGCCACGAAAACGCTGTCCATTTCCATTCCCATATTCACCTGCATCACACCGGCACGCCGGGAAAGCGCATGGCTATACTGCAGTGCTTCAACGGGGTTTATCCGAGCCTCTTCTTCACTGTTCATTTTTCCCTGCCTCCACTTTTATGAATGCTGAAAATCTGAGGATGTTTTTTTATGGCCGTGATTCCATACTCGACCGCTTCGCTTAAACTTCAACAATACTTACAAAAAATTCTTATTGTTTTTATATAATATTCCATTATATTAAAAAAAGCTAGATATTATGTCATAATTTCTTAATATTATTACTTTATCTATAATTTATTTTATAATGCAATTCTTTCCAGATGGTTTCGGCCGCGTGGCGCGCAGCCTCGGTCCATTACCTGGATCCCTTGCGGCAGAATGCTTGCAGCCCCGCGCAAGCGATATTGCAGCGATAGGAAACGCTCATAATTAAGGCTTATGTTATTATTCAGCACCCGGAGGATCGGTTCTTTAAGACGCCTGAAGGTTTTGCTTGATAAATCTGGAAGCACAACTTATAATTTGAACCAGAAAACATTAGAAAGGGGGCTGCGGAATATGAGCACGCTCATCGCATACGCGTCCAAATACGGGTTCACGAAAAACTGCGCCGGATTGCTCAGGGGCAAGCTGACCGTTGAGGCCGACCTCTTCGACCTGGACTCGGGCCGTCCCGATCTTACGAGGTACGATACCGTCGTCGTCGGCGCTTCGGTCTACGCCGGAAAGCTCCGCAAGGCGGCAGCGCGCTTCTGCGCTCAAAATGCCGGGCAGCTCAAAGAGAAACGGCTCGGCTTCTTCGTCTGCGGGATGGCGGAGGGCGAGATGGCCCTCAAAGAGATCGAGTCCGTGTTCCCTCAGGAGCTTTTGTCGGCAGCGGCGGCGAAAGGCTTCTTCGGCGGCGCCTTCGATTTTGAGAAGATGAACTTTTTTGAGCGATTCATTATGAAACGGATCTTAGGCTCCGGCCAAAGCCAGGTCCGTCTTCTGGAGGACCATATCGAGCGCTTCGCGGAAAAGATGAACATGGCATAAAAAAACACGATGGTACGGTTCTATTTATGACTACCCATGCGGGTGTTAAGCGTATCAGTAGATTTTCCACTTACATACAGGTAAAGGAGAAGTAATTATGGATTGTCCGTTATGTGGTGCAAAAATGATAATCAGAACCGCAAAGAGTGGAAAAAACAAAGGGCGAAACTTCTGGGGATGTTCAAATTATCCTAATTGTCATGGACTTGTTGACTTTCCAGAATCTATGCAGCTAAAAAATGTTGTGATAGGTTCCAATAACTGTGCGGAATTTACGCATCCAAAAACGGTTAAGGTAGGTTCAAAAGTTAAGATTAAATTTATTAAAAGTGAAGAAATAGCTGAGTATTACATTTTTAGGTTAAACAGAGAAGAGATAGTCCATACAGGGTATCAATATAGTCAATTTCAAAAACCGTATATTGTTGTCACTAATCCAGGTGACCCTACGATTACTTTATCAGATGAATCGCCACTTGGCAGAGCTCTAGTTGGGAAAAGCGAAGGAGATATAATATCATATAAATCAATAGACGGATCTTTTGATGTAAAAGTACTAGGTATTTCATAGTCATGTACTTAAATTATTTTGGAACACAAAGTGACGGTCCTGTTGCGTTGACACACCATACATAATTAAGCCAGCTCCGATGCAGTCATAGCATCGGAGCCGGCTTAGAACAGGGCCGTCAAAGGGACGACTTTTTGTAAACCTAGCTATACTTCCATCAAATATTATCCTCGGGCTCTCGCATGATTCCCATTGGGCGGGCCTTCATCTCGTAATAGAGGTTTTTTGAATTCCTGAACGCAAGGAGGAAAATGACCGCAATGATAAAGGTTACGATGATGCAGATGACGGCGAGGAACGGAAAAATAATGGAAACGTAAGTAACCGCGTTGAGGATCGCCAGATTGACCCAGCAGGAGCGCAGGCGGTCGCCGGCGAGAAAAGCGCCGCGCTTCACCTCTGTTTCCTGCACGCCCGTCACGATGTTGTAGGAAATGTAGAGGGAAACGACCGTCCCTATGACCGCGATGAGATAGGTCAGGAAGCCCAGCGACGCGGAAAGCCCGATGAGGTCCATGGCGTACAAGATGCCCGTGTAAACGGCCATTCCCACGGCAAACGGCCTTACATTCTCAAAGAGCGGACTTTCCTCCGCCATTTCGGCGAGGCCGCCAAGCATGATGAGATAGCCGATAAAATCGGGAATCAGGCCGATTTTGGAATTGCCCAGGGTGAGATTGAAATCCAGAAAAATAAACAGAAATCCTGTTAAGATGCGGCTCATCGCTTTCCCTCCTCTTTTTTTGCGTATCGCCTGCCGAAAATGACCGCCAGAATGCCCCCGGCGATCTTCACGGCGGCCAGGACCAGCGCGCCCCAAAGGATGTTCATGGGCGCGCCCAGCGCCTCCATGGCCGCGGGGTCCATGTACGTCACCATGTTCCCGGCGGCTCCGAGCATTTTACTCCAGGCCAGGCGCGCAAAGGCGATGGTGACAAGATCGAAGACGCCCCAGGCGATGAGCAGATAGCCTAACATATAGCCTCTCGTTTTGAACAAGCGGACCACTTGGGAAAAGAAGTCCCCGGGTTCGGCAGGAGTGCGCG
Source organism: Bacillota bacterium (assembly GCA_023459875.1). Lineage (GTDB taxonomy): Bacteria > Bacillota > Clostridia > Oscillospirales > Oscillospiraceae > JAEWRY01. The sequence continues at coordinate 9,496 of JAEWRY010000017.1, read as the reverse complement.
GCTGGGGACGGAGGGGCGGGGCGTCCTTGAGCAGATAGTCGATGCTCACGGAAAACACCTCGCTGAGCCTCACCACCTTATCCGTCTCCGGCATGGCCTCGTCCCGCTCCCACTTGGAAACCGCCTGGCGGGATACATCCAGCAGCTCCGCAAGCCGGTCCTGGGAGATTCCCTTTTCACGCCTTAGGTTTTGCAGTTTTTCGCCCAACGTCATGTACTGTTCTCCTTTAAATTTGATGGCAACAGGATAGCAAATATGGCGGTTGCGTTCCAGAAAGGCAGCCTGGAACTTTCGCAACCACGGGTTGCGATGGGGCGGTTTGCCCTCGTACCGTGAATCCCGGGCGGTTTTTCTATCTGACAATGACCTCATTTTCCCCGCTGAAGGGGTTTTTGCGGAGCTCCAGGGAGAAGAGGTAGGGATAATTGGTCTTCAGGTGATACATATAGTTCGTCCACAACAGCACGGACGCCTGGTAAGCCCTTTTCACGTCGGCTTCCAGGTGCCTGACGTCGGTGGCGGGCAGGGATAAGATATCCTCCCTGGAACTCAGCTCGTCGGTGAGGTGGAGGATCGCCCAGAGCATGTCGGTGACCCGCTCGTGCTCCAGCAGATTGGGATTTTCCAGCAGCCGGAGAACGAAGTACCGTTTTTCGGTCAGCATGACCTTCATGCCGAGCAGGTCCTCCGCCGAACAGGAAATCTTCGCGCTGTAGTTCCCGACGGAAGCCGAAGCCCGGTCAAACTCTTTCTTCGTCCAGCTTTCCCTGATCTGCAAAATCCGGGAACACTCGGCGGCGTTCTGATCCAGCCGAATGAGGAATCTCATGAGATCGGTTCCCGTCTCGCTGAAAAAAGCGCCGATGATCATATTGATTTTTTCCAGCCGCTCCTTCTTCTCCCGGTTGCCGATCACCTTACCCAGCACGACGGACACGATGGCGACCTGCAGCGGCAGAAAAGCCATATCCTGCAGAAAATAGAAAGCCGTATCCCTGGGGTCGTGGAACTGGAAGAGCTGAACTGAGTAGACGGCAAGGGAAAGAAGAATCAGCAGAATAATCATGAAAGCGGTGGAACCGAGTTTCTTCACGCTCATGGTCTCCTTTCGTCTTTTTCAGCACCTGTCGCAGGAATTGAAGCCCGTAGGCGCGCCCATGTCGATTTCACCCGCGTAGCCGGTCGCGAACATACGCTGGACCTCCTTCGGGTCGTCGGTCTGCCCCAGGGCCCACATCAGCTTGGTGACGGCGGCCTCGGTGGTCATGTCGCGGCCCTGGATGATCCCGCAGTCCAGGAGCTTGCGGCCCACCTCGTAGACGGAAAAGTCGGAGGTCTCATAGAGGCACTGGCTGCACGCCACCACCGAAACGCCGCTCTCGGTGAGCATCCTCAGCTTGGGGAGCAGGTTCCGGCGGACGAAGTGGAGGCCGCCCAGGCCGAAGGTCTCGATGACGATGCCGCGGTAATGCAGGGCGGAGAGCATGTCGAAAACTTCGGGGTTGGTGCCGGGGATCAGCTTGAGGAGGAACACGTCCTTGCAGACGTTGTCCTTCAAAACGGTGGGGGCGTGATAGTCGGGCTCCACGATATAATCCCGGTTGCAGCGCATCCCGTTGGAGTAGATTTCACCCCAGCAGGGGGCGTTGACGCTCTCGAAGGCCTCGAAGCCCATGGTGCGCACCTTGACCGCCCGGCAGCCGCAGATGATCTTGCGGTTGAAGGCGATGGTGACGCCGGGAATGCCGCTGTCCACGGCGGCAAAGGCGATATAGAGGTTGTTGCGCGCGTCGGTGAGCAGATTGTCGATGGGCACCTGGGAGCCGGTGATGACCACCGGCTTTTTGAGGTTTTGCAGCATATAGCCCAGCATGGAAGCGGTGTAGGCCATGGTGTCGGTGCCGTGGGTGATGACGATGCCGTCGTAATCGTCCAGAGCCGCGTAAACCTCCCGCGCGATCATCTGCCACTCCTCCGCCTGGATGTTGGAGCTGTCCAGATTAAAAAGATCCCGCCCCTCGATCTGGTAGTACTGGCCAAGGTCGGACATATAGCGTAGAAGTTCCTCCGAGGCCAGCGCGGGAATGAGGCCTCCGTCGCTGGTTCTGGAGGCAATGGTTCCTCCGGTGGTGAGCAGCAATACTTTTTTCATACCATCCGTCCCGAATCAAAATATCGTTATCCTTTGGCGGCGCTGCGAATGAGATATTCCGCCTGCTCCGAGTCTTTCTTTTTCACATAGATGTAATAGAGGACCGAGAGCCGCATGTCTTCCCCGAAGGCGCCAAGGGTGCCGCTTTTGTGGTTTCCGCCGCCGGTATTTATAGTTCTGGTCTCCAATTTAATTCCCGCCTTTTGGAGCGCGCCCATAGCAAGCCCGAACCGCTGTGCCTCGTTTGTGACGAGGACCTCTTTCCTATTCCACGGAAACATTTCAGATCCCTCCGTACGGTCATCTGCGACCAGCGTATTTTCAAGTTCCATCATACCACCCGCCGCTCGCAAAGTAAACCCGTATCTCCGGGGACAGGCCGGGGCTCCTGTTCTGCATAGAATTTTGTTTCGCTCAAAAGATATGGACACAGACCCTTACCTTCTTTTCCCCGAAAGGACGCCGGCCATGCAGAATATAAAATTCAGCGGCATCTTCTCCAACGTACTAAAAAAGCACTCGACGGAAGAAATCGAAACCGACCTCATCGCGGGCACCCCCGAAACCACGCCGCCCCTTGCGGTAAGCGCTTATGAAAAGCCCAGACCGTGGTTCTTTTTCCGGGTGCTCACCATGTCGCTGGCGGCGTTCGCCTGCTTCTTTATCGGGGCCTTCTTTTTCGGCAACGCGAACTTCCTGCCCGGCCTCATCTTCTTCGGCGCGTTTATTACGCCTATCTCCCTTCTCATCTTCTTCTGGGAAATGAATATTTTAAAAAACATCTCCCTGTACCGGACCACCGTCTACCTCATCAAGGGGGGCATCGTCTCCCTGCTCTACTCGGTGACCCTCTACGCCATCGTGGACGGCTACAAGTCTCCTCTGCTCGTGGGTTTGGTGGAGGAAACGGCGAAGGTTCTCGCCCTTCTTCTGCTGGTGGATCACAGAAACTACAGGTATGTGTTAAACGGCCTTCTCATCGGCGCCGCGGTGGGGACCGGCTTCGCCGCCTTCGAGAGCGCGGGGCACATTCTCGTGACGGCGATGAATTACGGCATTCCGACCATGCTGGGCACCATCTTCTGGCGGGCGGTTTTCGCGCCGGGAAACCATATCGCCTGGGCGGCCCTCATGGGAGCCGCCTTCCTCTGGGTGAAGGGCAGCCGCCCCTTTCACCTTTCCATGCTGCTCAATTTCAAATTTCTCGGGATGTTCGCCTTCGTCGTTGCCATGCACGCCCTGTGGGATTTGCCCATCGCCCAGCCGGTCATCGTCGCGGTGCCCCTTCTGCCTGTGCTGCTCACCATCCTCTCCTGGACCGCGCTGCTTCTGATGATGAGGCTGGGCTTTTTGCAGGTATACCGCGAGGCGGAGAAGAAAGCGGAGTAAACCAACCGCTTGTTTTTTTATATTTGCCATTATTTCGCAACTGTGATACTATTTTATGATAAAGAACGACAAGCGAGGGAGCGTCACAGGATGGCAAACAGCAATTTGTCGCAGGCAAAGAACGCAAAAATCGACGAATTTTATACGCAATGGGACGTTATCGAGCGGGAAGTGCAGGCGTATTTGGAATACGACCCCGATGTTTTCCGGGGAAAGACCATTCTATGCCCCTGCGACGACCCTGAGTGGAGCAATTTTACGAAGTTTTTTGCCCTTCATTTTTATGAATACGGTCTGAAAAAACTCATTTCCACCAGTTACGCACAGGAAAGCAAAACGTATAAGACCGGATACCAGCTCACGCTGTTTGAGAAAAACGACCCGAAGTTCGACGAGGACAAAACCCTGACGCACGGTAAAATCTTTGTGCTGGACAGCGAAGACGTGAACCGCGACGGCAAAATCAACATTGAAGATTTGAAATGGGATTACTTGTCCGGCGACGGCGATTTCAGGAGCGACGAGGTGAAAAAACTGCGCAGCGAGGCGGATATTATCGTCACCAACCCGCCGTTTTCGCTGTTCCGTGAATTTTTGGCTTGGATTATGGAGGCGCAAAAGCAGTTTTTAATCATCGGAAACATGAACGCCATTACATACAAGGAAGTTTTTCCATTAATCAAGCAGAATAAAGCTTGGCTCGGTCCGAGTATTTCAAGCGGCGACAGAAAGTTTAATGTGCCTGAAGGAACACCGCTGAACGCCGCAGGTTGTGGTTATGACCCAGACGGCAGACCGTTTATCAGCGTAAAAGGCGTACGATGGTTTTCTAACCTTGACCACGGACGGCGCCACAAGCCCTTACCGCTCATGACAATGGCGGACAACCTGAAATTCAGCAAGCACAAGGAACTCAAGGACAAGACGTCTTACGACAAATACGACAACTACGACGCCATTGAGGTGCCATATACCGACGCTATCCCCTCCGACTACGACGGAGTCATGGGTGTCCCGATTAGTTTTCTTGATAAATACTGCCCGGAACAGTTTGAAATCATTGGATACGAAAAGAGTTATCATCTGCAAACCAAAAATTACCCAACGCAAGTTCAAGTTGATAAAAACGGGAAAAGGAGCCTTGTATCAAAATTGAACGATGGCACAGCGATAAAAGTTGAAACGCCGCCGGACAACGAAACCTATTATATTGTAGATGATAAATATTATATCCAGCGGTTCAAGCGTATCTTAATCAAGCGCAAGAAAGGAGCCGGAAAATGAACACCACACTAGAAAAATATACTGTCCGTGAGGTTGTTGACGGCTTCGTCTACAACGAGCTTGAAGGCAAGGGGCTGTTCGGTCTGTCCGGCAAGCTGACAATCCAGCCGGAATACCAGCGCAATTACATATATGCCAAAGAAAAGAAAGAGGCCGCCGTCATCCAATCGCTGCTCAAGGGTTATCCTTTGGGTTTGATCTATTTTAACGATGTAAACGAAAACAGGTTCGAGGTGCTGGACGGACAGCAGCGGATTACCTCCATCGGACGTTTCACCACGGGTAAGTTTGCCATCGTCGACGAAAACGGGCGCGAGCAGCTGTTTAGCTCTCTGCCCGCCGACAAACAGGCTAAAATCATGGACAGCCCGCTTTTGGTTTACCACTGCAAGGGCGAGGAAAGCGAAATCAAAGCGTGGTTCAAGACGATTAATATTGCCGGTATCCCGCTGAACGAACAGGAGCTGCTTAACGCCATCTATTCCGGGCCGTTTGTGACGCTGGCAAAAGCAGAGTTCAGCAATTCCGGCAACGCCAATATCCAAAAATGGAGCGCCTATGTAAAGGGCTCGGTACACAGGCAGGAGTTCTTGGCGGCGGCGCTGTCCTGGGCAGCGGCGCCGAACGGGCAAGACGCGGAAGGGTATATGGCGGCACATCGGTTTAACAGCTCTATCAACGAACTGAAAACGTATTTCAACACCGTTATCGACTGGACTTCGGGAGTGTTCCGCGACGTGGAAGGCGAAATGTGCGGACTTGAATGGGGTCGGCTGTATGAGACATTTCACGGGCGGTCGTATGACCCCGCGAAAGTATCCGGCGCAGTCCAAAGGCTCTACGGGGACGTTTATGTAAAAAACCGCCGCGGGATTTTCGAGTATGTCCTGGGCGGTGAAACCGCAACAAAGCTGCTGGAAATCCGCGTTTTCGACGATGCGACAAAACAGACCGTGTATAAGCGGCAGACCGCCGACGCGAAAAGCAAAGGCGTTTCAAATTGTCCGCTTTGCGCGCTTGGGCACGATGCGAATAGAAGCAAACTATGGGAGCTCAAAGAAATGGACGCCGACCATGTATCAGCTTGGAGCAAGGGCGGCGCGACTGATATTCATAATTGCCAGATGCTCTGCAAGACGCACAATCGGGCAAAGGGGAACAAGTAGCTATTGAGCCATATAACCAACCGCAAAAACGCCATTTGAAACTTAACCGGAGGCAGCTTAACGCTGCCTCCGACGCTTTTTTCTGATGGACGTACGCGGGATGCAGCCATAACTTCTGGGAATATACCCTCGGGAACTTTCCCGTTCCGCCCTCCGTCAAATCACCCCAGCAGGCACCTTAACATAGGCTGATATGAGGTGACGGATTATGAATCCCTGCGTTGTCGCGACCAATAAAATACTGCTTCAGAATACGCTGAGCTTCAACGGCACGGCGCTGGTGCGCTATCAGATCGAGTACCCGCAGTTTGAGGCGCCCCTTTACAAAAGGCAGCTTTCCGTTGTGAACAGGTTTTACGCGGTGAGGGCGCGCCGCTTCAAGGTCTACTGCGAGACCACCCTGTTCGACATGGCGGTTGAGCAGTATCTGGACGACGTGAAAAACGACTTTCCCGTGCGGGAATTTGAAGCCATGCTTACATACCGGCAGACCCTATGCTCCGCCTGCGTCCTGAGCCTGTACTCCGACCGGTACGAGTACACGGGCGGCGCCCACGGCAACACCGTGAGGGACTCCCAGACGTGGAACCTCCAGAGCGCCGGCCTTATCAGGCTGCGTCAGCTTGTGGGCTGCAAGCCCAACGGCAGGACCTATCTCATTACGGAAGTAAACAAACAGATCGCGAAAGACCCCTCCGGCTATTTTGACAATTACCCCGCGCTGGTGGCGGGCACCTTCAACAAGAACAGCTTTTACTGCACGGAAGAGGGCATCGTAATCTACTTCCAGCAGTACGACATCGCGCCTTACTCCAGCGGCATCCCGGAGTTTCCCCTTCCCTATTCCGGCTGCGTGACGCCCCCCCAGGAAACCTGCCTGAGCTGCGGCCTATAATGCGTCTTTAGGCCTTCCATGGTCTCCGGAGTACCTTAAAAAGCGATCAAAATGCGGTGTCTCAAAACATTGAGACACCGCATTCAGCTTGTAAAAAAACTAGATTTTGTACAAAAAGCCTCGCAGAGTTTCCGCCGGAAACGGCGGAAATAAAGTTCAATCCGTCATTTCTGGGGGCGTATACCTCGGAAATGACTCTTCTCGTGCAGGTAAGCCTTCAGCGTCCTGCACGCAAGAGCTTTGTCAAAAAAGCCAGAATGGCTTTTTTGACAGTCTAAAGGCGGTGTCTCAAAACGTTGAGACACCGCCTTTAGACTGTTATTCTGAGGCCGGAGGCCGAAGAATCTTTGCTGCGCGCGCATCGGGGTGCATAAGTCCTTCGCTTAACGCTCAGGATGACAGTTTATTCGCACTTCTTTCTGATTCGAGACAGCCTGGTTTTGCTCGGCTATCTTCGTTTTTCAGCGGCTACAGCTTTAAAACGCGGTACAAAATCACGGCCATCTCCGCGCGGGTCAAATTGCCCGAGGGATTTATCTTTCCGCCGCTCCCCACGACGACCTTGGCTTTGACCAGGGTGGCCACGGCGGTGGCTGCGTAACTGGACACGCTGCCCTTATCGGTAAAGGAGGCCAGGTCGCTGCTGGCGCCCGCCGTGATGGAGATCTTCTTCACCTGCATCGCGCGGTAGACAAGCGCCATGGCGTCCTGTCTCGTGAGCGGAGTGGTGGGATAGAAGTACCCGCCGCTTCCCTGGGCAATGCCGAGGGCTTTGGAAACGGCGATGGCGTCGTAATAATAGCTCCCCTTGGCCACGTCGGTAAAGTTCCCGCTCGTTGTGGCGGTAAGCTTAAGGGCCCTGTACAGCATCAGGATGAAATCGCCGCGGGTGATATTCGCGCCTGGGCTGTAGGACTTCGTCCCGGTGCCCTTCACAACGCCCTGCTCGTAAAGGTAGTCGATGGCTTCCGACGCCCAGGAGTAGGAAGAATTGAGGTCGGTAAAGTACTTGGAAGCCGAGGCGGCCGTCACAACAACCTTGACCGTGCCGGAATAGGAGCCACCGCCGGAGGAATAACCCGTATAGCTGATGCTGACGGTTCCCGCGTAGCCCGAGGCGGGCACAAAGGAAACGTTGGCCAGATAGGGCGTGGAGTTTTTGTAGTAGGAGGTACCGGCGGTGACGGCGGAGGTGTAGTTGGTCGAAGAGGTGTAGTTGTAATACAGCTTTCCGCTCGCGGACGGGGGCAGCGTGAATTTCACGTAGGAGAGGGTCTTACTCGTGGCGGCGGAGCAGATGTTATTGAAATCGTTGGCGTTGAAAGTGACCTTCGTGTTTGAAGGGGTGGTATAGGTAATATCCCCGATGGATGCAACCGTTATTTTAATGCTGCCGGAGTAAGACTGCCCGTCGGTATCGTAGCCGGTATATTTGATGGTCACGGTGCCGGTATAGCCGGAGACAGGGACGAAGGCCACCTTGTCGAGGTAGGGGGTGTCGTCGGTGTCGTAATAGAGCTTGGTGGTCGTTTTTACCTCGCTTCCCTTGCTGGAAGAGGAGGAGTAGCCGTAATAGAGCTTGCCGCAGGAGGCGGAGGGCAGAGCGGCGATCTTGATGTAGTCGAGGGTATCGTAACCCGCGTCGTCGCAGACGTTGTTGAAATCGCTCCCGTCGAAGACCACGGTTTCGCTGGAACCGGTTTCATAGGTGACGTCGTCCACGTTGCCTCCCTCAACCGATATTTTAAGGGTACCGGAGTAGGACTCTCCGTCGGTATCGTAGCCGGTGTAGCCGATGGTCACGGTGCCGGTATAGTTGGAATACGGCACGAAGGCCACCTTGTCGAGATAGGGGGTGTCGTCGGTATCGTAGTAGAGCTTGGTGGTCGTTTTTACCTCGCTTCCCTTGCTGGAAGAGGAGGAATAGCCGTAGTAAAGCTTGCCGCAGGAGGCGGAGGGCAGTTCGGTGATCTTGATGTAATCGAGGGTCTCATAGTCCGCGTCGTCGCAGACGTTGTTGAAGTCGCTCCCGTCGAAGATCACGGTTTCGTTCTTGCCGGTTTCATAGGTGACGGTGTCCACATCGGTGTTTCCCACCGTGATCTTGATGGTGCCCGAAAAGGATTCCCCGTCGGTGTCGTAGCCGGTATATCTGATGGTCACGGTGCCGGTATAGTTGGAGTAAGGAATAAAGGCCACCCTGTCGAGATAGGGGGTGTTGTCGGTGTCGTAATAGAGCTTGGTACCGGAGGTACTGTTGGTATAGGCTACAACTGCGGTACCCTTGCTGGACGAGGAGGTATAGCCGTAGTAGAGCTTGCCGCAGGAGGCGGAGGGCAGTTCGGTAATCTTGATGTAGTTGAGGGTATCATAACCCGCGTCGTCGCAGACGGAGTTAAAATTGTCCCCGTTAAAGACGACGGTTTCATTCTTGCCGGTCTCGTAGGTAACGGTGTCCACATCGTTGCCTACCACCGTAATTTTGATGGTACCCGAGAAGGATCTCCCTCTGGTATCATAGCCGGTGTAGCTGATGGTCACGGTGCCGGTATAGTTGGAGTAAGGAACGAAAGCCACCTTATTGAGGTAAGGGGTGCTGCTGGTGCTGT
>JAEWRY010000016.1 GCA_023459875.1 Bacillota bacterium | reverse complement strand
GAGGCCCGCTACGCCTCCCTCACCCAGGCCTTCCCCGACCGTGCCGAAAAGCTCTTTGCCCAGTCCGAGGAAAACGCCAAGGCAAGATTTGAGCATCTGCAAAAACTAATTGAGCTTTACAAGTAATCACTGATTAAGAAAGCGGCCGAACCGAAAGGTTCAGCCGCTTTTTTCGTTAGAGTTTGATCTGCGCCCATTTACCGCTCCCCACGCGCCAGACCGTGGTTGCCATTCGTATGATCTGATCCAGTGCCAGAGCCAGCCAGGCGCCGATAAGTCCAAGTCCCATTGGGAAGGCGAGAAACCAGGTGAGCGTCGGCCGGATGAGGGAGACGCTCAAAAGAGAGACAGCCGCGGTGAAGCGCGTATCGCCAGCGCCGCGCAGGCAGCCGAACATGATGATCTGCGACGTCTGCACGTGAATGATACAGGCAATCACAACCATGACGGAGCCGCCCAGGGCAATAACGCGGGGGTCCGTGCTGAAAAGAGATACAAGCCAGAATCTCCCAAAGAAGAAGAAAACCGCAAGAAAGCTGCAGATGATAAAGGAGACCCGCTGGGCGAGAGAGCTGTACAGTTTTCCCATGTCGGGCCGCGAGCGGCCGAGGCTCTGGCCCACCAGGGTGGAGAGCGCCGTGCCCAGCCCGTCGCCCACGGCAAAAGTGATATTAATAATATTCATGCAGATCTGGTGGACGGCGAATTCCAAGGTACCAAGGGAGGCCACGATTTTCGCGTAGGCAAAAAAACCAACCCGCAGGCAGACCTGCTCCGCCATGGCCGAGAGGGCCACTTTATTCACGCCGGCGAGAGTGGCCCTGTCGAAACGCCAAGGGACCGGAGTGAAGACGGAGACGAAGCTGTCCCGGCGAAAAATGGAGGCAAGAGCCAGAACGAAAGAGACCACGCTGCCAAGGGAGGTTGCGATAGCGGCTCCCGCCACTTCGAGCCGTGGGAAAGGGCCGATTCCGTTAATGAGCAGATAATTGAAAAAGATGTTCACCAGATTGGCCGCCAGATTGGTGGTCATGGATATGCGGGTGTTGCCGCAGCCACGCTGGGCGGCGTTAATCGTAAGCGTGAGAGAGCTGAAGATATGTCCCATCATGACGATCTGAAAATAGATGGTTGCGTCGTCCAGAATGGCTTCTTCGGCCCCGGCGAACGCAATAAGGGGCCGCGCGAAGTTAATGCCGAGCGCTGTAAGCGCGGTGGCCAGCAGCAGACATAAAATAAGGCACTGCTTCATGCAGCGGTTGGCCCCGTCCCGGTCTTCCTGCCCTTTTCGCCTGGCCACCACTGCGGTGACCCCCACATCCAGAGAAATAATGGCGGATAACATCAGATATTTGGGCTGAGTGGTGATCCCAACCGCTGAAATGGCCTCGTGGCCCAATACACCTACCATAATGGTGTCTGCAAAGGAGACGGCGCACAGAAGCAGCGCCTCCACCATACAGGGCCAGGCGATGGAGAGCATGGAGAAGTACCCTTCCCTCGTGGTAGGAAGCTCTCCGCACCGGTCACCGGGCTTAACCATTGCTTCGCAGGAAAAGATATGGGTAATTGGATTCAAAAAAATGCCACCTCAATATGTAAAACTGTCTCATTGTTGCATAAATTTTTTGCGGCGTCAATCGGCTTTTCAGTATCCGGCAATCAGAATCCCTCTTTAAGCAGGGAAATACCGCGTATTTTATGGAATATTTTCTGCACATATAATTTACAGGGCCGCATAGAATGATACGTACATGAAACGAAGGAGGAAGACGCGATGCAGGAGGACGTCAAAGAAGTTGCTACACCGCCCGTCCCGCCGCATGAGGACGTGGACGACCTGATTTTCCGCTGGGAGCCCAACGAGTGGCTGGTCAGCGAGCGATAAAACCGCCCGTTTAAGCGGGCGGTTTTGAATTGCGGGAAAAGTTTTGCCTACAGAAACATGCGGACAGTTTCGACCGATTTTATCAGCTCCGCGGGGATACAATCTTCATTGTGGTTTTTTATCTTTACAGCCTGCGCTCTTTCCTATATAATTTAAACAGTATAAATTATGGAATAGAGAGGATTCAAATGCTGCAGTTTGATGAATATAAGGTAAAACTCAATAATATCCGCCCCGCGCTGGCCGATTTGGGACAGGCCCTCAATCTGGACGCCGCCGTGAAGGAGCTCGACCTGCTTGAGGCCGAGAGCGCTTCCGACGGCTTTTGGGAGAACATCGAAAAGGCCCAGAAGGTGCAGCAGCGCATCAAGACGCTGCAGGGCAAGCTGAGCGGCCAGAAGAAACGGGAGACCCAGTGGTCCGATCTTATGACCCTTTGCGAAATGGGGAACGAGGAGGAAGACGCTTCCCTGATCCCTGAACTTCAGGAGGGGTTTGACCGGCTGGAGAGGGATATCGAAAACACGCGGCTTTCCACGCTGCTCACCGGCGACTATGACAATTCCAACGCGATTTTGAGCATTCATGCCGGTGCGGGCGGCACCGAGGCCCAGGACTGGGCGGAAATGCTGATGCGGATGTACACCCGCTGGGCGGAACGGCACGGCTTTGCCTATAAAATCGTGGATTTGCTGGATGGGGACGAGGCCGGGATCAAGAGCGCCACCATTATGATCGAAGGCGAAAACGCCTACGGCTATCTGAAGGGCGAGCACGGCGTCCACCGTCTGGTGCGCATTTCGCCCTTCGACGCCAACGCCAGAAGGCAGACCTCCTTTGCCGCGCTGGAGGTCATGCCGGAAATTTCGGACGATGTTGAAGTGGATATCAGGCCCGAGGATATCAAAATGGATGTGTTCCGCTCCTCCGGCGCGGGCGGTCAGCACATCAACAAAACCTCCTCTGCCGTGCGGCTGACCCATCTGCCCACGGGAATCGTAGTTTCCTGCCAGACCGAACGCAGCCAGTTCCAGAACAAGGACACCTGCATGAAAATGCTCCGTTCCAAGCTGGTGGAGCTTCAGCATCAGGCTCACGCGGAGAAAGTTTCCGACATCAAGGGCGTTCAGATGAAGATCGAGTGGGGCAGCCAGATCCGCTCCTATGTTTTTATGCCCTACACGCTGGTGAAAGACACCAGGACGGCGTTTGAAAACGGCAATGTGAACGGCGTCATGGACGGCGACCTGGACGGTTTTATCAACGCCTATCTGACGGCGAAGGCAACGGGCAACTGGGCGACCAAGTCCTGATACAGCCTTTCTGAATTGAACTTGCGGCAAAGCCCTTCAGCGGGGGCATATGATAACGGTAAGCGTGTCTAAATAAGTGTGACCCAAAAACAGGGATAAGAAAGGTGGAAGAAAAATGAAGAAAACAAAACTCATGGCACTTCTCCTTGCGCTGGTCATGGTATTTTCCCTGACCACACCTGCCCTTGCGGCTGTGCCCGCCCAGGACATCGTGGTGCTCTATACCAACGATGTGCACGCCGGAGTGGATACGAGCCTGGGCTATGCGGGGCTTGCCGCCTACAAGTCAGAGATGGAAACCCAGTACGGGGCCGATCACGTCACCTTGGTAGACGCCGGCGACGCGGTACAGGGCGAGGCCATCGCCACCCTTTCGAAAGGCTCCTACCTTGTGGACATCATGAACAAGGTGGGCTATGACGTGGTGACACTGGGGAACCACGAATTTGACTACGGTATGGCAAGGGCACTGGAGCTGATGGCAATGCAGAAAGCCGCGGTGGTCTCCTGCAACTTTAAGAGCCTCACCACCGGAAAAGCTGTTTTCAACCCCTATAAGATCATCACCTACGGCGACACCAAAATTGCCTACGTGGGAATCACCACGCCGGAGACCTTCACAAAATCCACTCCGACCTATTTCCAGGACGCTAAAGGAAACTATATCTACGGCTTCTGCGAGGGCAACAGCGGCGCCGACCTGTACAGCGCCGTGCAGAGCGCGGTGAACGCGGCCAAGGCGGAGGGCGCCGATTATGTGATCGCGGTCGGACATCTGGGCGTCGACCAGCAGAGCGCCCCCTGGCGCTCCGCCGACGTGATCGCGAACACCACCGGCATTGACGCGTTTATCGACGGCCACTCCCACAGCGTGATCGCCGGAGAAAAGGTGAAGAGCAAGGACGGGAAAGAAGTGGTCCTCACCTCCACCGGCACCAAGCTCACCGCCATCGGGAAGCTGGTCCTTTCCAAGGACGGCACCATTACCACCCAGCTTGTTACCGACTACACCGCAAAAGACGCCGAAGTGGACACCTATATCAAAGATATTCAGGCTCTCTTTGCCGCAGACCTTAAGAAGGTTGTGGCCAAAACCACGGTTGCCCTCAACGGCGAGCGCGCCCCCGGCGTGCGCACCCAGGAGACCAATCTGGGCGACCTGTGCGCCGATGCTTACCGGGCCCTTCTGGGTACCGACATCGCCTTTGTAAACGGCGGCGGAATCCGCGTGAGCCTGCCCGCAGGCGACATTACCTACGGCGATATCATCAACATACACCCCTTCGGGAACATGGCATGCTCGGTGGAAGCCACGGGCCAGCAGATCCTGGATGCCCTTGAAATGGCCTCCCGCCTGGCTCCCACGGCGAACGGTGGCTTCCTCCAGGTCTCCGGTCTCACCTATACCATCGACGCCACCGTCAAATCCTCCGTGGTGACCGATGAAAAGGGCAATTTCGTGAGCGTTAACGGAGCCTATCGCGTGACCGGCGTAAAGGTGGGCGGCGCGGCCCTGGACCTGACAAAGACCTATACGCTGGCCTCCCACAATTATATGCTTAAGAGCGGCGGCGACGGCCTCAATATGTTCATGAAGGATAAAGTCCTGCAAAATGAGGTGCTGATCGACAACCAGGTCCTCATCAATTACATCGTGGATAACCTGGGCGGCGTGATCGGAGACCAGTATAAAGAAGCCCAGGGCAGGATCACCGTCATTAAAAATCCCTTCGCGGACGTGACCTTTGACGACTGGTACTATAACGCGGTGATTACCTCCTATAAAAACGGCCTGGTGGTCGGTGTCGGCGACGGCCAGTACGGCTCCGACGCGCAGTTCACCGTGGGGAGCTACTTAACCGTACTCTACCGCCTCTACGAGGAGAGCTTCGCTGCCAAGGAAACCACGGGCGCGAACTGGGACGAAGCGGCCAAGTATTTAAACGAGACCTTCAGCTTCGGGTTTAAAGACCTCTCCGCCGCGGTCACCAGGGAGGAGATGGCCTATGTGGCCGCCGTGGTTCTGGACTACGTGTGCAAAGCTGAGGGCACCACGGCCTCCTTCGTCAATACCCCCGTTACCTTTACCGACATCGGCGAGGTGAACTCCGCTTACGCCGAGTACGTAACCTGGTTCCAGAAGGTCGGCGGAATCAACGGCATTCCCAACGGGGATGGCACGTACCGCTATGATCCCACGGGAATCACCACCCGCAGCCAGGCAGCGCAGGTCATTTACAACCTCTCCCAGGTTGTAAAGCTCTCGAAAGCGGCAGCTTAAAAAAACGGCAATATCTGGGGCGGCGCGCAAACGCGCCGCCCTTGACATTTTTCATGCAGAGTGGTATCATACTTGCATTCAAAGGCAATGACGGGGACCGCGCCCATTACGCCGCCCAGAGAGGGGAAGCCGAGGCTGAGAGCTCCCCCGCGAGACGAACGGAGCTCCACCACCCCGGAGCCGCCCGCCGACATGTAGGCCGGGCCGCGTTCCGCGCGTTACGGCGGTAAAAGAGCGGCGGCGCTCTTATAAGAGAGCCGCAAGCAGGGTGGAACCGTGGAGTAACTTTTTACCCCACCCCTGAAATAAATTCAGGGGTGGTATTTTTATACCTCCCCGGCGGAGGACGGGACCGACCGCCCTCGGAAAGGAGAAACCACATGAGCGAAGAGAACATCTATACCTTTGAAAACAAAGAATACCGGGACACATACCGTCATACGACCTCCCATATCCTCGCCCAGGCCATGAAGCGTCTCTACCCCCAGGTGAAGCTGGCCATCGGCCCCTCTATCGAAAACGGTTTTTACTACGATTTCGACACGCCCGCCCCCTTCACCCCCGAGATGCTTGAGGCGCTGGAAGCGGAGATGCGCAAAATTTGCAAGGAAAAGCTTCCCCTGGAGCGGTTTGAGCTGCCCCGGGCTGAGGCCGTGAAGCTGATGGAAGAGCGGGATGAGCCGTATAAGGTGGAGCTTATCAACGATCTGCCCGAGGACGCGCGCCTTTCCTTCTATCGGCAGGGCGAATTTGTGGACCTCTGCGCGGGGCCTCATCTGGATTCCACTGTTAGAGTGAAGGGCAACGGCATCAAGCTCACCTCGGTGACCGGCGCTTACTGGCGCGGGGATTCCTCCAAGAAGATGCTCCAGCGTATTTATGGCACCGCGTTCCCCAAGAAGGAAGAACTGGACGCCTACCTTCAGCGGATGGAAGAGGCTAAAAAGCGCGATCACCGCAAGCTGGGCCGGGAGCTGGGCCTCTTCATGCTGGCGGACGAGGGCCCCGGTTTTCCCTTCTTCCTGCCCAAGGGAATGGTCGTTAAAAACAAGCTGATCGATTATTGGCGGGAGGTCCACACCAAAGCGGGGTACGTGGAGATCTCCACCCCTGTTATCCTCAATCAAGAGCTGTGGCACCGCAGCGGCCACTGGGATCATTATAAAAACAACATGTATACCACAGTCATCGACGATGTGGATTACGCTCTTAAGCCCATGAACTGCCCCGGCGGAATGCTGGTCTATAAGGCCCAGCCCCATTCCTACCGCGACCTGCCCCTGCGGGTGGGCGAGCTGGGCTTGGTCCACCGCCACGAGCTCTCCGGTGCTCTTCACGGCCTCATGCGGGTGCGCTGCTTCACCCAGGACGACGCCCATATCTTCATGACCCCCGAGCAGGTGAAGGACGAGATCATCGGCGTTGCCAAGCTCATCGATGGCGTTTACAAGCTCTTTGGCTTTAAGTATCACGTAGAACTCTCCACCATGCCCGATGACCATATCGGCAGCCAGGCGGAGTGGGATGTGGCTACCGACGGCCTCAAGAGCGCGCTGGAAGCGCTGGGCCAGGAGTACGTGGTCAACGAGGGCGACGGTGCCTTCTACGGGCCCAAGATCGACTTCCATTTGGAAGACTGCATCGGCCGCACCTGGCAGTGCGGCACGATTCAGCTCGACATGCAAATGCCCGAGCGGTTCGGACTGGAGTATGTGGGTGCCGACGGAGAAAAGCACCGCCCCGTGATGATTCACCGGGTGGCCTTCGGCTCCATCGAGCGGTTTATCGGCATTCTCACAGAGCACTATGCCGGTGCCTTCCCCGCGTGGCTTGCTCCCGTGCAGGTCAAGGTGTTACCCATTACCGACCGGGCCGCCGACTACGCGGACCAGGTGGCATCGAAGCTCACCGCCCTCAACGTTCGCGTGGAGACCGACCACCGTAACGAAAAGATCGGCTATAAGATCCGCGAAGCCCAGGTGGAGAAGATCCCCTATATGCTGGTGGTCGGCGACAAGGAAGCGGAGTCCGGTCTGGTGGCCGTCCGCTCCCGCTCGGCGGGCGACCTGGGTACCATGGAATTTGGAGCCTTTGCCGGAATGCTGAAGGACGAAATCGACCAGCGCCTCTGCAAAGCGTAAATAAAGGCCGCCGGATTCTTTTGAATCCGGCGGCCTGAGGCTGTCGAAAAACCATGTTTTTCGACAAAACGACAAGATGGAAGCGGCTCTGTGGAGCCGCACAAAGAGTGCCTAGCGGGAAGTGAATTCCCGCTAGGCACTGGTATTCAACCTTTTGCGGATTTCTGTCACGGAGCGCAACGCAAAATCCGCAAAAGCTTTTCGCCCGTGGCGAAAAGGACGAGGGACTTTTTTGACAGGCTGGGGCCGCCAGATTCAAGAAAATCCGGCGGCCTTTATAATAACCCCGCAAGCTACCGCCGCTCACGACGTAAAAGGAGTTCTAAGAATTTTTACAGGATCAAAACGAAAGGACAGGCATAGCCTGTCCTTTCGTTTTGGTGACCCAGCGGGGGCTCGAACCCCGGACAACCGGCTTAAAAGGCAGGTGCTCTACCTACTGAGCTACTGAGTCATATTCATAAATAGACGGATCGGTTCCCGTCGAGTGCAGTCATGGCTGGGATGGCTGGACTCGAACCAGCGGATGCGGGAGTCAAAGTCCCGTGCCTTACCACTTGGCTACACCCCAATGTCAGGTCAAAAGGGAGTCTTCCAATTTTATTGTCGTCCGTGGAAGACGCGAAACCCATAT
Organism: Bacillota bacterium; assembly: GCA_023459875.1. GTDB lineage: Bacteria > Bacillota > Clostridia > Oscillospirales > Oscillospiraceae > JAEWRY01. The sequence goes on along the minus strand of JAEWRY010000016.1, from coordinate 37,775 downwards.
GAGAAAGGAGATGGACGAGAGGGCTGGAGCGGACGCCCCGGCCCTCTCATTGCTGTTGGGGTGGGTAATGGGACTCGAACCCACGATCTTCGGAACCACAATCCGACGCGTTAACCAACTACGCTACACCCACCATAAAAAACGAGACACTAAAGTTTTGGCACGCCAAGAGGGATTCGAACCCACGGCCTACTGCTTAGAAGGCAGTTGCTCTATCCGACTGAGCTATTGGCGCATATCGACGGCCGGGTACACTGCCGATCACCCGCAGCGGCATGAAGATTTGGAGAACACTGGAGCGGGTGATGGGAATCGAACCCACACAACCAGCTTGGAAGGCTGGGATTCTGCCATTGAACTACACCCGCATGAAAACGGTTTGCCGTTTGCCAGCCATAGTATGATAGCATATCACACCTGCGGTTGTCAACGCTTTTTTACAGGAATACGGGGCGCGCAAGAGACTGGACATGTTTTTTCTCCGGGGAGCATACCCTTTCAAGAGGTGATGGGACATGATCCTTTTGGAGCGGCTGGGAGACGCCATCTGGAATCCCTGGCTTCTGGGACTGTTTTTGCTGGTGGGTCTCTATTATTCCCTCAGGACAGGTTTTTTTCAATTATTCGGCTGTCCTATTTGGCTCAAAACGACGCTTGGGTCTCTCTTCCACCGCCCGAAGGCAGGGAAGTCACGGGGAATTACCCAGACCCAGGCGCTGGCTACCGCGCTGGCCTCGACCATTGGGACGGGAAGTATCGCCGGCGTCGCTTCCGCTATATTTTACGGGGGGCCCGGCGCGGTATTCTGGATGTGGATTTCCGCATTTCTCGGCATGATGACCGGCTGTGCCGAAAAGATTCTTGCCGTGCGGTATCATAGGCCGTCGCCCGAGGGAGGGTGGGAAGGAGGGCCGATTGAGTACATTACGAACGGCTTGGGGACAAAGCCCCTGGCGCTGACGTTCGCCCTTTGCTGCACCGGGGCGGCTTTGATAGGCGGGGGAATGGTCCAGGCTAATTCCATCGCGACGGCGACGGAAGCCGCCTTCGGTGTGCCCCGGATTGCCGCGGGCGTGGGAGTAGCTGTCCTAACGGGGACGGTGATTCTGGGAGGAATCGGCCGTATCGGAAAGGTCAGCGAGCGGTTGGTGCCGGTTATGGCTCTTATGTTCCTGACCGGAGGAATTTTGGTGATTATCTGTCATGCCGAGGCGCTGCCCGCCGTACTGGGGCGCATTTTCACCGCGGCGTTCACCCCAAAATCAGCTTTTGGAGGAACCCTTGGCTACGGCATCGGCAAAGCCATGCGTTACGGGATAGCCCGGGGAGTATTCACCAATGAGGCGGGCCTTGGCTCTTCTGCGATCGCTCATGCCGCCGCCGATGTGAAAGAGCCGGCGGAAGAAGGAATGTGGGGTATTTTTGAAGTCTTTGTGGCGACGCTCCTGGTTTGTACCGTCACGGCTCTCGTTATCCTCACCACCGGGGTTTATGACGAGGGCGCGGCCCTGCTGGCGCTGGAGACCGGCACCGCCACGGACGGCATGGCGGGTGCGCCCCTTTCCTCCGCCGCTTTCGCAACGGTATTGGGACGTCTGGGAGGTCCCTTTGTTTCCATGTGCCTTTTTCTGTTTGCCTTTTCCTCCCTGATCGGATGGAGCTATTACGGGGAGCGGGGCCTCACTGCGCTCACCGGAAGCCACCGGGCCGTTCCGCTTTTTAGGATGACTTTTCTTGTTTTTATTGTGGCGGGGAGCGTATGGAAACTGAATACGGTGTGGCAGATTGCCGACATATGCAACGGCCTTATGGCATTGCCGAATCTCCTGACGCTGCTGCTGCTCTCGCCGGAAGCGCTGAGCATACTGAACAAATGGTTGCAAAAGCAAAGCCGCCGCGCCCCGTAGCGCGGCGCGGCGGGTAACCGGCTTAGACTCACCCGGGAGACTGGGTGGGGACGGGAGACGGCGCGGGCGTTGCTGCGGGGGAGGGGGAGACGGAAGCCGCCGCACCGTCCAGAGTGACCGAGTAGCCCTCCAGAATAGACACGGGCTCCTCCGTGGCGAAGGCGTGTTCAATGGTGACGGTGTCGCCAACGTTGAGAATTACCACGGTGTTATTCTTGGAGGCGGAGAGGGAATAGAACGTATCGCTGTCCTCCAGGCGGATGAAATAGTAGGAGTTGCCATCCAGCACAGCGGAACGGATTTCCGCGATGACGCCGGAGACCGTGGTCTGGGGAATCTCGACTTCCGTGGTGATATGGTTCTGGGCCAGCAGGAGGAGATAAGCCTTCTGACATTCGGCCACGGTGGTGGCGGTGGCTACGATCTGATACTGCCGGACGTTTACCATGGCGTACATCTTCACCAGATCTGAGGCGTCCTTGAGGGCGATGAAGTAGGTGGGCTCTCCTGAGATGTTGAGCAGCAAAGGAAAGGTTGCAGTGTAGCTCAGATGCTGCACCACGCCCTCGGCGGAATCCATGGCGGAATATTCGGTGGCGCCCGAACACATATAGTATTTGGTCTGTTTGGTGCGCTGGTTGGAGAGCAGAAACCCCACATTGGACTGATCTGAACCAACTGAGGTAACTCCGGTATACATATATACGTCGTCGTTCATGGCGATATAGTTATAGCCGTCGGTTGTAACCGTTACGTCCTTCTGCCCAAAGATTGAATTGAAAAAGCCGTGTCCCAGAGTGCCGTGGTAATTGTACTGTTCCACAATGAGATCGGCGGAGTAAACTCGGTCCACCCAGGTGGGCACGTCCTTATAATAAGTGCATTGGCCGGTGACCGCGTCCATAATCACCGCGCCGTTTATATCGGTGCCGCCAAAAAGACCGATGGTCTTTTCAACCTTGGAACAGATCCAGTAGGGATGGCCGCTGTCATCCACTTCAAAGACAGGCGTGGAGAACATATAGGTTGGATATTGGAAGCGAAGGTGGCGGTAAAGATTTCTGCCGAAGTGCTCGGAAGGAGAGTACTTGATGCCTTCATCCAGACGCACCACGTCTGCCTCCTGGCTGACCATGTCCACCAGGATATAGGCGGGGATCCCCTTACTGCGGTTGTTGAACCACTTGATAAGATCGCCGTAGTTCAGATAAGTGACTCTCACGGGCCGCTGTTTGTAATTAATCTGAGTGTAGTCGTCGGATACCTCAAACTGGCTGACCATATCGTACAGCTCGCCCAGCTTGCGGTCGCCCAGCTTCTGCGCGGAGGTCTTGTCCAGCATGGGGATTTTATCAAAGGAGAGCTCCTGTACTTCGGTGGCGAAGTCGCCGGTATCCACGTTCAGAAGATTGGCGTAAGCTGATGCCCGGAACACAGGCATGGAGATGACGGAGCCCACGATGCCGATCACGACGAGCCCGGCAAAAAGAATTCCCACCGGAAGGCACTGGGCCTTGATGAATTTAAAAAACTCTTTGGGCGAGTTGCCCGTTTCCGCCGCGGAGAAGCCCGACGTGAGCAGGGCGCAGAGGATATACGCCGCGCAGACGATACCCACAAAGACATAAAACTCCTGAGAATGGAGATTGAGCGCGGGCAGGGAAACATAAAAGTATAAAAAACCAACCACGAGAGCAACAATCAGACTTACCAGTATCCGGGCGCCGAAGCTTTTGAACATTGGTTTGCGCGGCTTGTGCGGACGGCTGGGACGGCTGTTGCCCGGATCGCCGGGAGAAGGCCTTCTTCCAAAGTTCCCGGATGCAAAAATAGATGAAAAATCCATTCGGGTCTCCTTTCAGTATTGTTCCTGTAGTTGCGGCTGCTCATTTAGTATACCACAAGGAACCAAAACTGAAAAGGAAAATTAGGTTTCAGGGCAAAAAGGCGATGATTCGGTAGATAAGAATAAAATGGGCAATGCTTCCAAGCAGAATGAAGACATGAAAAATCTCATGGCAGCCGAAAAGAGGGTTGTTTCTGCCCGGCCACTTTACCGCGTAGAGAATACCTCCCACGGTATAGAGGACACCGCCGAAAACCAGCCAGAACAGTCCCTGAGGAGGTAAAGCGCGGCTTAGGGGGTATACAGGGACGACGGCTATCCAGCCCATAAAAAGGGCAAGTGCCACCGTAACCCACCTGGGTGCCATGATCCAGAGAATCGACTGGGTGATCCCAACTATAGCCAGCGCCCAGATAACGCCAAGTATCGCGAAACCCCAAGGGCCCCGCAAAGGAACGAGGCAGAGAGGGGTGAAGGTCCCGGCGATCAGGAGGTAGATTGAGGTGTGGTCATATTTGCGCAGGGCAATCCGTCCTGCTTCGCCAGCGTTCACACAATGATAAAGAGTGCTGGCGGTATAGAGCCCGATCATGCTCGCCCCGTAAATCCCGAAGGACACCAGATGCCAGGCGGAAGAACCTAATTTTATCCCACGAAGGAGCAGCATGACGGTGCCGGCTAAGGCCAGAAGAGCTCCCACACCATGAGTGACTGCCGACCAGGGCCGGAGTCCGTCAAAGGGCGTGCGGCCGGTTTCGGCCGCGTGAAACCGTTTGGAAACGTGAAATGCTTTTTCCATGATTAAATTCACCTCACAGCTATTATAGATAGAACATCGTAAAATATCAATACAATAATCACTAAATATAATAATTAATATTACATTAAAAACAAAAGTTACCCCGCTCTTTGATTGAGCGGGGCAACAAAAATACGATTAAGCGAGCTTACCTTTTGCCATCTCGGCCAGAGAGGCAAAGGCGGCCTTGTCGTTCACTGCCATTTCGGCAAGCATCTTGCGGTTAATCTCAACCCCGCAGAGCTTGAGGCCGTGCATAAAGGTGGAGTAGTTCATGCCGCTCTGCTTGCAGCCGGCGCTGATGCGGGAAATCCAGAGCTGACGGAAGTCGCGCTTTTTAAGGCGGCGGCCGGTATACGCATAGGTGAGGGATTTCATCATTTGCTGATTGGCCATTTTAAAGTGCTTGCTCTTGGAACCCCAGTAGCCCTTTGCCAACTTGAGGATTTTATTTCTTCTCTTGCGCGTCATCATCGCGCCTTTCACTCTAGCCATGACTAAATAGCCTCCTATATCTTAAGAAAGTAAATTATTTATAGAGAATCATGCGCTTAATGGCGGACACATTAGTCTTGTCCGCATAGGCGGCGGCGCGCAGGCCTCTTTTGCGCTTGGTGGTTTTGCCATGGCCGTTGAGCAGGTGAGACTTAAAGGCGTGTGCACGTTTGACTTTTCCCGTTTTCGTGAGATTAAAGCGCTTTTTGGCGCCGCTGTGGGTTTTGATCTTAGGCATAATGGTGAACTCCTTTTCAGTGAATTAGGTACGAGCAGGCTGTGCCGGCCCTCAGCGTTTTGATTTTTACTTAATAACTTTTGGGGAGAGGAACATAATCATGTGCCGTCCGTCCAGCTTCGGGTCTTTCTCCATGGCTGCCATCTCAGCGCAGTCCTCGGCAAACTTCAGCAGCAGATTTCTGCCGATATCGGTATGAGCCATCTCGCGTCCACGGAAGCGAACGGTTGCCTTGACCCGGTTCCCTTCGGCTAAAAACTTTTGCGCGCTGCGGAGCTTGACGTTAAAGTCGTTCACGTCAATACCCGGGGACATACGTACCTCTTTAATCTCCACAATCTTTTGGTTCTTCTTGGCCTCTTTGTCCCGTTTGGTCTGCTCGAACCGGAACTTGCCGTAGTCCATGAGCTTACAGACGGGAGGCTCGGCATTGGGTGAGATGAGGACCAGGTCGAGATCCTGGGAAGCGGCCTGTGACAATGCCTCCTCCAGGGATACGATACCAAGCTGCTCCCCGGTTCCGGAGATCAGCCGAACCTCTTTATCGTGGATTTCTTCGTTGATCTGATGAGCCATGTTGCTGATACGAAAGCACCTCCTAACATAAAAATGCGGATACCAAAGGTACCCGCTCCACACGTGAAAACCCGCCGCTGACGACGAGCTCTGCTCCATGTTGACCCCTGTGCAAATCTGCGCGAGGTGAGGCCGGTGGTACCCGCCTACTTTATTGTTCTTATGAAGTATAGCAGTTTTATAAATGCGTGTCAACAAGAAAATGAAGAACCGAAGAGATATTTGAAAAGAACGGGGGGAAAAAACGGAACAAAAACCAAGGCTGCTTCTTTCATTTGCCCGGCTTTTGGAGGGGTAATGAGGCATGACCTGAAATAACGGGTCTGGAAACTGTTTCACTATTGACGTACGAAAAGGGAAATGATATTATTTACTTAGATGGTTATCTAAATGACGAGCGAGGCGGATGGAATGAGAAAGGGAAAACTGGTTGCGCCGATTGTGGTGGCGGTTATTTTCAGCCTGTGGTTTTTTTCCTGGCTGGCCATTTGTATTGTTACCCCGGAGATGCCGTTCTTAGCCAAGCTGATCGGGACTATGGTTTCGCTGGCGCTCATTGGCACTACGATTTTTGTTCTGGTTGAACGCATCAAAGAAATAAGGAGTGGAGAAGAAGATGATCTTGGTAAATACTGATTATATCACCGGAAAAGAACTGGAGATGCTGGGCATGGTCAAGGGGAGCACCATCCAGACGAAGAACATCGGCAGGGATATTACGCAGGCGTTTAAAACTCTTGTAGGCGGCGAGCTGAAGGCCTATAACGAGATGATGAACGACGCGCGCGCCCTTGCCACCAAACGGATGTCGGAAGAAGCGGAAGGCCTGGGTGCCGACGCGATTGTGAATATCCGCTACGCCTCCGCCTCCGTGATGCAGGGGGCAGCCGAAATAATGGCCTATGGCACCGCCGTGAAGTTTAAATAATTAGAATTAATATTTACGTTGAAATGAGGGAGAGACGGCAGTGCCGGCGCTCCCTCATTTGTCTATTTTCAGCATTGCAATTTATATTGTCCAAAGATATAATTAAACAATATCCAGATTTATGAAGGGACAGGAGGTAACAACATGAACACCAAAATACTCAGATTATTGGAAGAGGATTGCACCCTTACCACCGGACAACTGGCCGCCATGGCCGATCTGCCCGAGGAGGAGGTGAAAGCCGCCGTAAAAAAATACGAAGATGAAAAAGTAATCCTGGGCTATAAGGCAATCGTGGACTGGGACCGCACCAACCTGGAATCGGTCACGGCGCTCATCGAAGTCAAGGTCACACCTCAGCGGGGCGAAGGCTTTGACCGCATTGCCGAGCGTATTTACCAGTACGACGAGGTGGAGTCAGTCTACCTTATGTCGGGCGCTTTCGACCTCACCGTGATTATCTCGGGCCGCACCCTCAAGGAAGTTGCCCAGTTCGTGGGTGAACGCCTTGCGCCCCTGGAGGGTGTAAACGGTACCGCCACCCATTTCATCCTCCGCAAATATAAAGAAAAGCATCTCATTTTCAAGAAGCAGGAGAAGCAGGAGAGGGAGCTGATCTTCACATGAATTACGAGCAGATTTTGTCCCAGAGGATACTTCAGACCCAGCCCTCCGGTATCCGCAGGTTTTTTGATATCCTGGAAGAAATGAAGGACGCCATCTCCCTGGGCGTGGGCGAACCCGACTTTGTTACCCCCTGGCATATCAGGGACGCGGGCATCTATTCTCTGGAAAAGGGCTTTACCCGCTACACTTCCAACGCCGGTATGGCGGAGCTTCGGCGGGAAATCGCCTCCTACCTGGCGCGCCGGTTTAATCTTCATTATGATTTCGCCAATCAGATCATCGTCACCGTGGGCGGAAGCGAGGCAATCGACCTTGCCATGCGCTGCATCGTGAACCCCGGCGACGAGGTTATCATTCCGGTACCCTCCTTTGTCTGCTACGGACCTCTGGCGCTCATGGCGGGCGGTACTCCCGTGAACCTGGAACTCAAGGAGAAAAATGATTTCAGACTGACTCCCGCAGAGCTCCGTAAGGTTATTACTCCCAAAACGAAAGCTTTGGTTCTGCCTTTCCCCTGCAACCCCACAGGCGGCATTATGGGCAAAGAGGATCTGGAAGCGATCGCCGAGGTGCTGCGTGGCACCGACATTATGGTGATCTCCGATGAAATCTACGCCGAGCTTACTTACGGGCAGAAGCATGTGTCCATCGCCAGTATTCCCGGTATGTATGAGCGGACCATTGTAGTCAACGGATTTTCCAAGAGCCACGCCATGACCGGCTGGCGTCTGGGCTATGTATGCGGGCCTAAGGAGATTATCAGCCAGATGCTGAAGCTCCACCAGTTTGGAATCATGTCCGCCCCCACAATGAGCCAGTATGCCGCCATTGAGGCTATGCGCAACGGCGACGGGGACTCCGAAAAGATGAGGGACGAGTACGACGGCCGCCGCCGGTATCTGCTGGAAGGGCTGCGCCGGATCGGACTGCCCTGCTTCGAGCCCAAGGGCGCTTTTTACCTCTTCCCCAATATCTCCGCCTTCGGACTCTCCTCGGATGACTTCTGCGAGCGCTTCCTCAAGGAGGAGCGGGTGGCGGTTATCTCCGGCGCCGCTTTTGGCCCCGGCGGAGAGGGCTTTATCCGTTGCTGCTATGCCACCTCCATGAAGGATATCGCCGAAGCGCTGACCCGCATGGACAATTTCCTCACCAACCTGAAGAAGAAAAAAGAGAGAAACGAGCTTTAACCTGCGGAGGGTAAGCCATACAGGAAGTGATTATAGTGAAGTACATACTCGTCATCGGCGACGGAATGGCGGATAATCCCGTGGCCTCGCTGGGGAACAGAACGCCTCTTCAGGCCGCCGCCATTCCTAACATAGACTCCCTGGCCGCAAAGGGCCAGGTCGGGTCGGTGAAAAACTGCCCCGAGGGCCTGCCTCCCGGCAGCGACACGGCTATCCTCTCCATCTTCGGGGCCGACCCGCGGGTGTGCTATACGGGCAGGTCCCCCCTGGAGGCCGCGGCCAGCGGCATTAAGCTCGCCCCGGGAGACGTCTCCTACCGCTGCAATATGGTAACCTATGAAGACGGCCCTATGCCCTTTGAGCAGAAAAAAATTCTCTCCCATTCCGGCGGCTCTATCGACGGAGAGGATTCCATCGCTCTGGTTTCCGATTTGTTTTCTGATCCGGTCTTTAAGAAAGCCGCCCAGGTGGCGGGTATGACCGTTTATCCGGCCTCATCCTTTCGCCATATCGCCGTCCAGAAGGGCGCGGACATTACCGGAATCAAGTTGATTCCGCCCCACGACCATCTGGGCGAAGTCATCGGGCCGCTGCTTCCCTCCGGATGCCCCAACGCTGCCGTACTGAGGGATCTCATGGCTTTAGCCCTCACAGTTCTCGATAAGCACCCCGTTAACGAAGCGCGCAGGGCGGCGGGCAAGCTTCCGGCCAACGGCGTGTGGTTTTGGGCGGAGGGGACCGGCGTGGCGCTCTCCTCTTTCTGCGATAAATTTCAGAAGCGCGGAACCGTCATCTCCGCCGTTCCCCTGTGCCATGGGATTGCCAGACTCTCCGGGCTGGACGTTACCTTGGTCGAAGGCGCCACCGGCGAGCTGGATACCAATTATGAGGGAAAGACGGCTGCCGCTGTAGAGGCGCTCCGGAAGGGTGCCGACTTCGCGGCCATCCATGTGGAGGCTCCCGACGAATGTACCCATAACGGCGATCTCGCCGGAAAGCTTCAGGCCATCGAGTGGATTGACAGCCGTGTGGTGGGGCCGCTGATAAAGACGCTGGAGGGCGAAGCTTTTGATTTCCGCCTGCTTTTGCTTTCCGACCATAAGACGCTCACCTCCACCAGGGGGCATGACGGAGACCCGGTTCCCTATCTTCTTTATGACAGCAGGGGAACCCTGGCGGGAACCTCCGGGGTGAAAACCCCCGTATACGACGAGGCCTGCGGTCTTCTGGGCCCTCATTATGACGACGGCGCTGCCGTACTGATGCCCCTTTTGTTTGAACAGATGTAAGGAGGTTTTCACCATGTCGGATCGGTTTGGCGGATTGCCTTTTTCTCCCGCTGATATTTTGGTGCCACAGAACTGCGACCTAGGCCGGTGGTCCGTGGTGGCCTGCGATCAGTATACTTCCCAGCCGGAGTACTGGCAGCGGGTATCTGAGACGGTGGGGGAAGCCCCGTCCTCTCTAAAGCTGATCCTTCCCGAAAGCTGCCTGGACGGCCCAAATATCGAGACCGACATTATGGAAATCAACAATACCATGACCAGGTATCTGCGGGAAGACCGGTTCCGGCTGCTGCCCGACGCTATGATTTATGTGGAGCGGACCCTCGCCTCCGGGAAAGTGCGCCGCGGGATCGTGGGCAAGATTGATTTGGAGCAATACGACTATGAACCCGGTTCCGACGCCATGATACGCGCAACCGAGGGAACGGTTCTGTCCCGTATCCCGCCGCGGGTGGCGGTGCGGAAAAACGCTCCCGTCGAGCTGCCCCATATTATGGTGCTGACCGATGACCCGCGGAAAACGGTCATTGAGCCGCTGGCCGGAGAGACGGCATCCATGGAGCCGGTCTATGATTTTGAGCTTATGGAGGGCGGCGGCCACATTGTGGGCCGGAAACTGGGAGAAGCTCAGCTTTCCCGCGTGGCGAACGCGATGAGGGCGCTTGCCGACCCCAAGAGCTTCAATGCCCGGTACAGCGCATCGGGAAAGCCAGTGCTTCTCTTTGCAGTGGGGGACGGAAACCATTCTCTTGCCACCGCCAAGGAATGTTACGAGCGGCAGAAAAAGCTGACGCCGCCGGAGAAATGGCCGTTCCTTCCCGCACGGTATGCCTTGGTTGAGCTGGTAAACCTCCACGACGATTCTCTGGAGTTCGAGCCGATCCACCGCGTGGTATTTGGCGTTGAGCCGAAAGCGCTGCTGGATGCTCTTATTGCAGCTTACCCCGGCGCATTTTTCGGCTGCCGGGGCGGAGGCCACCAGTTCCAATTTATCCATCGGGACGGCGTCGGCTGCGTGACCGTACCCAATCCCGCCGACCAGTTGGCGGTGGGAACCCTCCAGCGGTTTTTGGATGAATATACGCTGAAAAACGGAGGGCGCATTGACTATATCCACGGAGAAAACGTGACCCGGGACCTGGCCGCCAGGCCGGGGAATATCGGTTTCCTTCTGCCGCCCATGGGAAAGGAACAGCTTTTCCCCACCGTTATTTTCGACGGTGTGCTCCCACGCAAGACCTTTTCCATGGGGGAAGCCCACGACAAGAGGTTTTACCTGGAAGCACGGAAGATCCGCTGACCCATTACAGCTCTGGGGACTGAGCCCCTGGCTCAAAGAAAGGATTGTCATGCCCAGTATGGAAATTCTGGCGAATGCCAAGCTGAATTTAACACTGGACGTAATCGGCAAACGACCGGACGGTTACCACGATCTGCGTATGGTGATGCAGTCGGTGACCCTGGGCGATCAGCTGACCGTGGAAATGGGAACCAAGGGCGGTCTCAATATTCGTACCGATCTGAATTTCCTGCCCAACGACGAGCGCAATTTAGCCGCCAAGGCGGCGCTACGCTTTCGCGAGGCCACCGGACGGGACTGGAACGGTCTTTCCATAAGCATACAAAAGAACATCCCTGTTTGCGCGGGTATGGCGGGCGGGAGCAGCGATGCCGCCGCCGTTCTGCGCGCCCTCAATCAGATGACCGGGGCGGGGTTGCCGCCCGGGAGTCTGGCCCGGATCGGCGAAACGGTGGGTTCCGACGTACCGTACTGCGTGCTGGGCGGTACGGCGCTGGCAGAAGGACGGGGAGAACTCCTGACCGCTCTTCCGCCCCTGCCTGATTGTGATATCGTAATCTGCAAGCCGCGTTTTTCCATCTCCACGCCCGAGCTCTTTGGAAAGCTGAAGGGAGTGAAGCTAAGGTGCCGGCCGGATACCGAGGGGGTCTTGGCATCGCTGGAGAGCGGAGATCTTGTGGGTGTGGCCCGGAGAATGTATAATGTTTTCGAGCCCATTCTCTCACCAAGTCAAGGAAAAACCGTTTCCGATATCAAACGGCTGCTGATTCGATGCGGTGCCCTGGGAGCCACGATGAGCGGAACCGGTCCCACCGTTTTCGGCATCTTTGACCGTACGGTGAATGCCCTGGAGGCGCAAAGAGTCCTATCAGAGCAATATAGGGATGTCTTTTTGACAAGACCTGTATAAAACTAATGATCATTTGGAAAGCAGACAAAAGCTACTTTCTATCACTCGCCGATGGCGAGCTGTATAAGTGTTTGAACGTTTGCAAATTAGTATTGAATGGCTTTTCCCGGCGGCTTGCCGACTGCCGAGGCAAAAATGCAGCGGTATGAATGGGCAGATTTTATCTGCCGGTTCAAAAGGAACTAGTATAAGAAGCCGAAATACCGTCCACAATTTGGTTATCTTACATTGTGGACGGTGCTGTTATGTATACGGATCTTTACTTAAACAAAACCCTGCGTCGGTGGGAACTGGCTGTTCTGCTTGTTTTTGCCTTCATTTCCGTCGCCGGGCTGTGGCTGAACCGAGAGCAGTCCGCTCTTTCCGAGAAAGTCATTCGGCTGCACGTGATTGCCAATTCCGATTCTGCGCAGGACCAGGCCCTCAAACTACAGGTGAGAGATGCAGTCATCCGCGAAAGCGAAGGATGGTGCGTGGGCTGCGGCGACGCCCAGTCGGCCAGGGCCGCCCTGGAAGGCAGACTGGATGATATTTCAAAAGCCGCATCCCGGGTGGTGTCCGAAAAGGGATATTCCTACCCAGTCACGGTTACCTTGGAGGATAACGTCTGGTTCCCGACCCGGTCTTACGACGACTTTTCCCTGCCCGCGGGGAACTATACCGCCCTGCGTCTTATAATCGGCGAAGGCAAGGGAAAAAACTGGTGGTGCGTGCTTTTCCCGCCCCTCTGTCTGGGAGCTGTGTCTGAAACGGTGGAAGATACCGCGTCCTCCGCAGGCCTCAATTCTTCCGACGTCTCCCTGATAACCGGAGACTCGGAGGGCTATATCATCAAATTTAAAGCCATTGAGCTCTGGGAGGAGCTCAAGGCGGCCTTGTAAAAATCGCTAAGGGCGGCGTGTGGGAACAGCCGGGGCGTGTTTTCAGGGCATTAAGGAGTGAAATCATGAACCCCGGACGCAAAGCCATCGCGCAGATGCTGGTATGCGCTTCCCTTTGGAGTATCGCCGGCATTTTTATCAAAATGATTCCCTGGAATCCGTTCGTAATCGCCGGATGGAGAAGTCTCATCGCAGCCGCCGCTGTGGGCGTGTACTTATTGGCAGCCAAGGTCCCCGTCCGGTTTACAAAACGGACGGTTCTCAACGGTGTTCTGATGGCGGCAACCTTTCTGGCGTTCGTAACGGCCAACAAATTTACTACGGCCGCCAACGCCATTGTCCTGCAGTTTACCGCCCCTATCTTCCTCATGGCTTTTTCCGCAATGATTTTCAAGGAACGGTTCCGCCGGGGTGATTTTCTGGCGGTCCTGGCGACCATGCTGGGTATATCCCTGTTCTTTCTGGATCGGCTGGCCCCCGGTTACCTGCTGGGTAACTGTATCGCCATACTGGCGGGAGTCTTTATGGCGGGGATGTACCTGGCTATGGGCAGCGCCGGCGACGATATCCGCATGGGCGGTATGCTTCTGGGGCACCTGTTCACGGCGCTCGTTGGAATACCCGTGATGTTTTTTACTGATACTCCGCTTAACGCGGTTTCGCTTGGCAGCATCCTCACATTGGGCATTTTGCAGCTGGGGCTTCCCTACATTCTCTTTGCGCTGGCGGTGAAGCACTGCCCGCCGCTGGCCTGTTCCCTTCTTGGAGCCATGGAGCCGCTTTTAAACCCCTTATGGGTGTTCCTCTTTGACGGGGAGGCACCCGGGTTTTTTGCCCTTCTGGGCGGCGTTGTGGTGGTGGCTTCGGTCACAGTGTGGTGCGTCTGGAAGGGGAAAACGGCGCCGGCAGAGCCCGCGGAGGTACTGCAATAAGCAGCCTGCAATGTATTTTCAAATCGCGTCTGCCGAAGGGTAGGAATCGTTTCCGGGTGGTAAAGTTACTCAGTTATGCCGCTTCAGATACCGCTTGGCTTTGCGGACACACGAGGTAAATCCAAGAAAACGGCATGGAAATTTTGAAACAACTGGTACTTGTTTCGTTCAGCGGTCAATACAGAAGAAATCCTGCGGACCATTGGTCCGCAGGATTTCTTTATTTACCGAATTCAGCCGGAAATTCAGAAGGGCGCTCCACAGGAACTGCAAAATTTAGAGTTCGCAGGGTTGGCTGCGCCGCAGACGGAACAGGTCAGACTCTTGGCGACTTCCAACTTACTGCCGCACTCCTTGCAGAACTTTGCGTCCGGAAGGTTTTCGGCGCTGCAGATGGGGCAGAACGTGCCGGTTTTCGTAATAACGTCGGCATCTATAGGACACTCTGCCTCTTCCTTAACCTCAAGTTCCGCGCGGGCGGCTTCTATTGCCTCTTCGCAGGAGCGAATGGATGCGCACAGTTCCATTACCTCTGCGTCCAGTACTTCTCCGGCCTGGAATTTAGACCAGTAAATGGCGCCGATTCTCCGCTGAAACTCGGAGATATTGTCCATTTCGGAGGTGATTTTAGCATTCAGCCGATTGATTTCCAACAGGTTATTTGTCTTTTCTCCTACCGTTTTCGCGAATTCTGTGGTTTTATCACCAACATTTTTCGCAAACTCGGTGGTCTTGTCACCTACGTTTTTTGCGAACTCATTGAACTTATCCAAAAATGCCATGGATCTCATTCCTTTCCATTATGATTTGAATTCATTTACCGCAGTTGTTGCAATCTAAGGAGCAGTCTCCGTGATCGGCGCAGGCGCGCGTGTGGAAATCAAGACGCGCGCCGCATTCTGGGCAGAAAAAGAGAGAAGCTTGCGAGGCCTTACCACAAATGGGGCAAGTCATGAGGGGATCTTTCTCCTGTGAAGCACTGTCGGTTTCTTTCGAGTTTTTATTGATATCCATCCTTATTCTCCTTTGCGCCGCAATCCCAGGTAGGAAATCTATGTAATTTATCTGCTTATTATTACCTATTATTATATCAGTAAAAATAAAATAAAAAAGTATTTTATATGAATTTCGCGTAAAAAACCTGCCTGCCCGGTGCGGCAAAGCAAAGGCAGGCAGGCATATCGCTTTCAGTTTTGCAGGCGTTTAGGCACGGTCGCCAAGTTTGAAGGAAGCGCATTCGGTGGCGGCGCTGTCGGTAACATTCAGGTCACAGCAGCCCACTTTAATTTCATTCAGAGAGCAGAAACTCCGGTCGTCACAGTGAAAGGCACAGGAAGATACGGAGCATTTGATGCTGGAATTGGGGTTTTTGCGGGTCATATACATTCCTCCTTTTTAGGGTATTATCACCTGACTTTTTTTTCTTATTCATGCGGCTTGCGATTCAAAACCGAACTTCCCCGTACCGGTCCCGCATAGAATATTTGTCAGAGAGGAGGTGTGTGGATTGGATCTGAAGAACAATCAGATTACGATTAAAGAACTCAGTCAAAACAAGGCGGCTTCGGAACTGCTCAAGAAACGTTTTCCGCGAGTCATCAGTGAAAAGCTGATCGAAGCGGCCGGGAGCCTGAGCCTGGCGCAGGTTCTTGACCTGGCCGGGGTTTATGTTCCTCCGGCCGTTCTCAATGAGACGGTGCGCGATTTAAAGCGGCTGTAGACGAGCATACTTAAGGCCAGATGAGGTCTGTTACCGCCGCCTGAAAGTAATCAATGTCCTCAAATGAAATGGAGGTAGTGACGGTCAGAAAAAGAACTCCATCCGCCGACGGAGGGTCGATTCGGATATTCCATTGATCTGCCAGCAACCCCACCGCTGTGACCGGGTCCGGCTTCGGAAGTTTTATTTCGACCTGACCGATTCCCATAAATGCATCCATACCGCCGGTCACCGAAAGGCCCATTTCACGGAGCTCCTCCATTCGGGCAATGAGATGGCCAGTTCGTTTTTGAACCAAATGAGGATCGCCGGATGAAGTCTGGAGATGTCGTGAAAAATCTACTGAGCGCATGAACGTACCTCCTGTCAGAAGCTGGTCTCCACCGCGAGACGGATATCATACTGAGCCTCCCGCAAACGGCGCAGGACGACCGGAAGAGCGTTGGGGATATTGCCGGTATCGTCCATCAAAATGCGGGCATAGGTATTTTTGGAATCGACGCCGTTCATAATGGCGTTTGTAAGGGAGTAGGTTCCCCTGTCATCAGACCTGCCGTCCACATTGTACGTCCAGCAGAGCCAGCCATCCTGCTCCAGAGCTGCCCTGAAACGGTCTTCCCCATCTGCAAGGACAAGATAGGAACGCATTTTGGCAATCTGTTCGAGCAGTTTATTACAACTATTGAGCTGGTCGCTCATCGCTTCCGCGCTGTCACCCGAGACCAGAAAACCAATCTGATGGCCGGAACCGACCATGCGGCGGATGATGTCATCGTATTGGGGAAGATCCGAGAGCCGGAAGAAAAAAAGCGCGGGCACGCTGCGGGCTTCCAAGGCATCGAGTATTTTACTCAGATTCTCTCCGCTGTCCACCCGGAAAGCGAGATAGACCTTGACATCGCTCCGGTCGCCTGTGGGGCTGGGGGTAACAGGATTATTGGAGCCCGGTGTCGGGGTCGCATTTTCAGCCTGGCTCTGGAGATACTCATTTAAGCGGATGGACATTAGGTTGGAGGCGGAGCTCACAAAGAATTTATCACTTAAAACCACAGAGCTGTTTTTGAGCCGGATCAAAGTTCCGTAATCGGTATTGAGCGCGGAGTAGTCCAGCCCAAAAAACTGACACACCGCAAACGCGGGCAGATAAGTGCGGCCGTCCCGGGTAGTCGCCCGGTAAAGATACGTGTTCCCCGATGAATCGTAGGAGTAACCGACTCCAATGTCGAAAATAAGAGTTTTGTCCTGACTGTAGAGGGTAACGGTACCCTTGGTTTTGTCCTGCCCGAAAAAAACGCCCAGGTTGACGCCGGTCGCCCTTTGGTCGAAGGCAGTACAGGGAACATACACGATATTATTTACCCGAATAGGCATATAGTCCGCCGTGAGATCCTTGAGGCTGTCGTTGAGCGCGAGAAATAAAACCTCGTCGGCGGCGGAGGCGGAGGAAACCAGCAGTAAAAGCAGTAACGTTACGGCGCATATTAAACTCGTCAGGCGTTTTTTCATTGCGCCCTCCCTCCTGCCAGCATTTTGGAATTCGTAAAATCGGATCCCGATGCGGATTGTTCGCAAATGATATTATAACATAGGATTTTCCCCCGGTAAAGCCGGAAAAGATAGTGCATAATAAAAGCCTTGCGTTGGAAGAACAGTCCATATATAATAGAAAAGGTGTGTGAAGGCTTCACATCAGTGATTTCAGTACAAAGGAGTTCTTCTTATGGTAAAAGCGATTGTAGGTGCGAACTGGGGCGACGAGGGCAAGGGAAAAATTACCGACCTGTTTGCAGAGCAGTCCGACGTTGTCGTACGTTTTCAGGGCGGCGCCAACGCGGGACACACCATTATCTGCGACTACGGGAAATTTGCCCTTCATCAGCTTCCCTCGGGTGTTTTTTATCCCCACACCACCAACATCATCGGAAACGGCGTGGCTTTAAACATCCCCGCTTTACTCCGCGAACTGGCGGCGCTCGAAAAGGGAGGCGTTCCCGCGCCCAAGCTCATTATATCGGAGAGAACCCAGGTGCTGATGCCTTACCATATTCTCCTGGACACCTATGAGGAGGAGCGGTTGGCCGCGGGGGCTTTCGGTTCCACCAAATCGGGTATTGCCCCCTTTTATTCGGACAAATACGCGAAGCTGGGTATTCAGGTGGCAGACCTTTTTGACGAAGCAAGGCTGATGGACCGCCTGGACCGTGTGTGCGAACTTAAAAATGTGCTGCTGGAGCACCTTTATCATAAGCCCCTCCTTGATCCAAAAGCTATTTTTGATGAGATGGCCGGCTACCGCGATCAGATTGCTCCCTGGGTGGGCGACGCGTTTTCCTTTGTCAAGGCTGCATTGGCCGAGGGCAAGCAGGTCCTTCTGGAAGGCCAGCTGGGCGCGATGAAAGACCCCGACTTCGGAATCTACCCGTTCACCACTTCCTCCCACACGCTGGCGGGATTTGGGTGCGTGGGCGCGGGCGTTGCTCCGGGCGACATCACCGACGTGGTGGCGGTCACCAAGGCCTATTCCAGCGCGGTGGGCGCGGGCGCCTTTGTGAGCGAGCTCTTCGGCGACGAGGCGGAAACCCTGCGCCGCCTGGGCGGAGACGCGGGCGAGTACGGTGCCACCACCGGCAGACCCCGCCGGGTGGGCTGGTTCGATACCGTGGCCACCCGCTACGGCTGCATGGTGCAGGGCGCTACCGAGGTTACCCTCACGGCCATCGACGTGCTCGGCTATCTGGATGAGATCAAGGTCTGCACGGGCTACGAGATCGACGGCAAGATCACCGACGTTTTCCCCGTTCCCTCCCTCATTGACCGGGCGAAGCCCGTGTTTGAGACGCTGCCCGGCTGGAAGTGCAGTATCAGGGGAGCAACAGACTATAAAGCCCTGCCGCAGCAGGCGAGGGATTACGTGGATTTCATCGAAAAGCGCATCGGCGTGCCGATCACCATCGTTTCCACCGGTCCCAAACGCCATGAGATTGCCTACAGAAACAAATAATATGAATGAGCCGCCGCGCAGCAGATGCTGCGCGGCGGTTTTGTATAAGAATCACAATTTTTACCGCAGGCTAAATAATTATGAAAAGTTCCCCCCGGAGTAATCCGGGGGGAACTTGTTGCTTGAAGATTGCTGTCCGGTGTTACCCGGCGCAGTAGTGAAACTTAATCGACGGCATCCAGAATGTCGTTCTGAACGTCAACGACCAACAGGGTCAGCTCGTGAGCAGAATTAGCATCGAAGAATACGTTATCGTACTTGTCTCCAGCAGCATTCTTATCGGAGGCGAGCTGGATGGTTCCGCCTTCGGCCTTGGCGGTATTTTCGGCGTCGATGTAGATGATAACGGTGTCGTCGTTAATCTCATAGACCTGTGCGTCATCAACAAACTTGATTTCATCATCGTCGTTGTAGGCGGAGACGGCGCTGGTGTTGGAAGCCGCGAAGACCACGACGGAGTCAATATCGATCTCGCTGCCGTCATAGGTGAAGAAAATAAGGGTGCCGTCAGCCAGACCGTCCAGGGAATGATCGTCATATTTCACGGTGGTATTGGCGACTACGGTCTCGGTGCCGTTCCAGAAGGTGACGCTGTAGACAAGATCGTCGTCGTCGTTCTCCACAACCTCGGGAGCGGCGGTAACATAACCATAGCAAATGTCGCCGGAGACGGTCTCGCCGTAAACGCAGGCCAGAGCGATGGTGTCAAAGCCGGTGGAACTGTTGGAATTGGCATAGGCTTCGTCTACTTCGATATCAGCGGACTTGGCCAATTCGGAACCGGTAATGACGCTCCACTTGTCGTCTTCGTCCTGAACGAAGATGACCGCATTGGCATCAATGTAGCAACCGCCGATGGTGGATTTACCGCCGGTGACCCACTTGTAGTCTTCGTCAGAGTAGTCTTCATCGAAGTCGCCTTGAGTGGCGGCCTTCAGGGTATATTCATCATCGTCCACGGTGTATGTGACCAGAGTGTCGACGAGTGTGGTGTAATTGGTGGCAGCGGCGACAACCTTCTTGGTGCCGTCGGAGAAGAGCAGCTTAACCTGAGGACCTTCAATAGTATCGGTGCCAACGGTGGCAGCTACAACAACAGCGTAATCGGAAGTATCCGGAGCATCGTCGTTGATAGCAATATTGAAGGCGTAACCGTTGACAACGGCAATCTTCTCATAGGATTTGCCGGCGGTGGCGGTAGCTTCACTGCCATCTACCTGCAAGGATGTATCGGGAATCTTGTACCAGGTACCGTCAATCTTGAAGGACTTGTTGGCGTCCTTGGTGGAAGAGACTTTACCTTCCAGCAGGTCGATCTTGGTGAGGGTGGGGGTGTTGTCCAAGGTGTTTGCGGCGGCGACGATTTTCACGAAGTCTTTCTTGGCGATGCCTTCGTAAAGGTTCAGATCGTCTTTGTCAACGCTGCCGCCGTCCAGTAAGGTGATGGAGGAGGTGCCCACATAGGAGATGTAATTAACAGTGAAGGGATAAACAACAACGAGGTCGCCCTTATTGTCGTCATCGATGTCGATGAGACTGAAGCTGTAAGGCTTGGTTGCGGCTCTTTCATAGGTGCAAAGGGCGTTGTTGTCCAGATCCGTGTCTACATCTGCATCGTCATAATATACGATTCCGTCGTTAAAATCATAGACTTTGATGTCGCCGTTGTCGATCTTGTAGCTGACGTCGGAATATTTGAAGGAGGTATCGTCTTCCCCGATGGTGGGCAGACTGTTGACAATGCCGGAGAGGAGAACGCTGCTGTCATAGGCGTAAACGCCATAGACCTTATCGGTATCGTTGCCCTTGTACAGGATCTTGGTTTTCATCATATACAGGCTGGAGTAATCTTTGCTGGAGGTGAAGGAAGTAATGCCGTCCTCATCCTTGTTATTAACGTAGTAGGTATACTCCTCATCATCGGAATCGTAGGAGATATGGGTGATAATGCCGTACTCGGTGGTCATATTGAACTTCTTGACAAGAATGGTGTCGTCGTCGTCCATGTCGGTGGCCTTGGAGACGGTGGAGAGCTGACCGCCAACAGTGGTGAGGTTATAATCGTACTCAACCATGACGGCGTTAATGGCGTTGAAAACCATCTGAGCGGCGTTGTCGCGGGTAAGGCCGGCGGAGGGATCCATACCCTCGAGGTCTTCGTAGAAGTCCTT
This sequence comes from Bacillota bacterium, assembly GCA_023459875.1. Lineage (GTDB taxonomy): Bacteria > Bacillota > Clostridia > Oscillospirales > Oscillospiraceae > JAEWRY01. The sequence goes on along the minus strand of JAEWRY010000016.1, from coordinate 16,971 downwards.
CTGGTTGGCGCGGACGTTCACGGCGACAGCCCAAGAAGCGCCAGTGAAGCCCTCGGCGGCGGCGTCGTAGCCGATGGCCACGAGGAGCATCTTGGCGGCCTCGGTGCCGGTCACGGTGCCGGTGGGATCAAAGGTGCCGTCGCCGCGGCCGGCGACGATGCCCAGGTTGGTGCAGTACTCAATGTAGCCCGCGGCCCAGGTGCCGTTGGTGTCGGTGTAGGAATAAGCGGTGGTTCCGAGCTGGGGATCCTTGCCGCCGTTCAGGGCGACGCAGATCATCTTGCACATCTCGGCGCGGGTGACGATCCCGGTGGGATCAAAGTAGCTGCCGTCGTCTTTGCCGTTGATGATGTTCAGGGCAACCATCGTGTCGACGGCGTCGGTGTTGACGATTTTATCCTTGTCGGTAAAATCGGCGGCGCTTGTGGTCATGATCATGAGGCCAAGCATCATGGCGCAGGTCAGAACCAAGCAAAGCGCTCTTTTCAGGTTCTTCATTTAAGGTCCTCCTTATAAAATATTGGATTAATCCTTTTTGATCATTCCGGTACACATACAGAGGCATGCCACTACCCGTACCTATATCGGAAGGGCTTTCTGGATCATCCTGTGCATACTATAGCAGGAGAAATTTTCCTTGTCCAGCCTTTTGGCATAAATGTAATCTTACTGAAACAAACAGACAATAGATGCAAAAACGATGCAGTGATAACGTAAACAATGGACTTGGTCAGACCAAAGTTTCCTCTTTTATTTGCGTCCCGGTACTTAAACAGTAGGCTCCTTTTTCCAATACCACATCTCCCGACGCGATAAGCTTATGCATAATAGGATACACCTGGCGGGGAAGGATATGGAGCAGGCGGGCAAGGTCCTGCCGCACGGCGGAGCCCTCCGCCAGGTAAGTAAGAATGGTTTCCTTGTGACGGGAAGCGGGAACGGTGCCCTGGGGCAGGAAGTACCGCCGCCCCACAAGGAGCAGACTGCCTCTTTCCGTCATCCTGGAGAGCCGCTGGTAAGCCTGGCCTTTGGAAAGTCCCAGCCGTTCCATAACCGAGTTGCGGGTCACATATCCGGATTCTTTGGCAAGGATCAGAATGGGTGCTTCCAGACTGTTGTGCATTAGGTAGTCCGCCCGCAAATCGGAAAGATGAACTCCGTCCAGACCCGCGTGGACCAGCGCCGACACCGCGATCTTGGAAAGATAGGCCGCCTCCATGGGCTTTTTCGCCCGCTTGGACAGAATGACAAAATCCGATAGCGCACCGTATTCCGACTTAGCCGCGGACAGTCTGGCGCAAAGGTCAGGCGCAAGCGGAACCTGCCGGTCGGAAAGGCAGAGAATTGCTCCGTCCAGGTCTACCTGACTCCAGGTAAGCTTCCTGATTTCTCTCAGCCTTAGTCCTTCCTGCCATGACAGGCCAAGAAGCAGGCCAATCGGGGAAGAGCCCTCCTTTTCCAGCAATGCCTGAAGAGCCGTCTCATCCAGCGGTGCGCGGGCGTACGGTCTGCCGCTCGCATTCTTCTTCTGATCTGCCGGTTTCGCATAGGGCATAAAGTGATTGTGAAGAGAGATGGGGTCCAACCCGGAAATTCGGGCCACCTGCTGCCATCTTTTCAGCCCTAACTGGCGCACGATATAGTCGTGGCGCAGATCTTCAAGGCGGACATTGGTCTGGCCGGCACTGTCGAGCGCTTCGCGCGCCAGCCTGGAGATATACTGTTGGGTGAGTGGCCGATGGCTGCGGTCGGACACCACCACACGCGGAGAAACGCACCTGCTCTTTTCCTTAATACATAACAGAGATTCCCTTAATTCGGAGGGAAGCGGAATCCGACGCTGTGATGACAGAACGATCTCTCCGGCAGAAAAATCAACTTGATCCCAGGTCAGGGACCAAATTTCCGAGCGCAGGAGGCCCAGGTTCCAAGCCAGACGCAGGATGATACCTGCCGCGCTGTCCGGTTCCCGGGCAAGCAGCGATTCCATCGCCGTCGGGTCTGGCTGGTTATATCTATATTTTGCCATATGATGGGCTCCCTTCGCTTCGTTCCGGCAGAGGCCGGGACATTTTCCAATAAACAGTAACATTTTAAATATAATTTTCCTGTGCTGCCAATATAGTGTAACAAAAAAACCTCTCCGTTGCAATGCAACGGAGAGGTTTTTATATAAATTTAAATAATTACTTGAGTTCGACCTTGGCGCCGACTTCTTCCAGTTTCTTCTTGAGCTGCTCGGCCTCATCCTTGGAAACGGCTTCCTTGACGGCCTTGGGGGCGGCTTCTACCAGAGCCTTGGCTTCGGCCAGGCCCAGTCCGGTAATCTCGCGGACAACCTTGATGACCTTGATCTTCTCGGCGCCGAACTCAGCCAGGACGACGTCGAACTCGGTCTTTTCCTCAACGGCGGCGGCGGCGGGAGCGGCGGCGACGGCCACGGCGGCGGGAGCGGCGGCGGATACGCCGAACTCTTCCTCGATGGCATGGACAAGCTCAGAGAGCTCCAGAACGGACATAGCCTTGATTTCATTGAGCAGGGCAGTTACTTTTTCGCTAGCCATTTTAAATTTCCTCCAAAATATATAGTTTTATGATTGGGGCGGAACGAAGACCCGCCTGAGACAGGGACTGCGAGAAACGAATCAGCCGGCCTTCTGATCGGCCACGGACTGAAGAACGCGGGCAAGACCGGAGATATTGGCGTCCAGAGCGATGGCGAGGCCGCGCACGGGACCCTGCATGGCGGAGAGCAGCATGGAGAGCAGAACTTCCTTGCTGGGCAGATCTGCCAGGGCCTTCACCTCGTCCACCGAGATGACCTTGCCGTCCACGTATCCGGCCTTCACGGTAAAGATCTGGCCGTTCATCTTCTTGGCAAAGTCGGAAACGACCTTGGCGGCGGCTACGGGATCCTCGTGGCTGATGGCCAGGGAGGTAGTGCCCTCAAGAACGCCTGAGAGAGCGTCAAGCCCGGCATTTTTTGCGGCGAACCGGAGCAGCGTGTTTTTCACCACGGCGTACTCCACGTTGTTTTTGCGCATTTCGGCGCGCAGAGCGGTGTCCTGAGCGACAGTGATACCTTTGTAGTCAACCAAAATACCGGAAGCGGAATTTTTGAGCTTCTCAGTGAGGTCGGCCACGACTGCTTGCTTTTGGCTGAGAACCTTTGCATTAGGCATACTTTTGTTTCACCTCCAAATGAAAAATGCTGTCTTCACGTCCGAGGGACATGAAGACAGCACAAAAATACTTGTTTTGGCTGCTTCCTCGGCAGGATTTATGGCTTAAGGCCACCTGCTGTCTCAGGACGCGATATAAATTATATCAGTCCCGGACAACGTTGTCAAGGACCAATTAAGGCGGAAGCACCGGTAAAACACCCGGAGAATCAAAGCATGCCGCCGCCTTCTGTGACCCGGGGAGCGTTATACCAGTTTGGCCGAGTTGATTTTGACGCCGGGGCCCATGGTGGAGGCGGCGACGCAGCTCTTCACGTACTGGCCTTTGGCGGCGGCGGGCTTGGCCTTGAGAATCGCGCCCATCAGGGCGTTAAAGTTCTCGGTGAGCTTTTCGGGGCCGAAGGAGACCTTGCCGAGGGGGCAGTGGATGATGTTGGTCTTGTCCAGACGGTACTCCACTTTACCGGCTTTGATTTCCTTGATGGCCTGAGCTACGTTGGCAGAGACGGTGCCGGCCTTGGGGGAGGGCATGAGTCCTTTGGGGCCCAGGATCTTACCCAGACGGCCCACCACACCCATCATATCGGGAGTGGCGACCACCACGTCGTAGTCAAACCAGTTTTCCTTCTGGATTTTTTCGACCATATCCATTTCGCCCACATAATCGGCGCCGGCGGCTCTGGCTTCGTCAGCCTTGGCGGCCTTGGCAAAGACGAGCACGCGGGGAGTTTTTCCGGTGCCGTGGGGCAGAACGATGGCGCCGCGGACCTGTTGGTCGGCGTGACGGGAATCGACGCCCAGCTTCACATGGAGTTCCACGGTTTCGTCGAACTTGGCATGAGCGGCCTTAACCACCAGGGACATTGCTTCGGCGGTATCGTACTGGGAGCCTCTGTCGATCAGCTTGGCGCCCTCTTGATATTTCTTACCTCTAAACATATCTTATACCCTCCTCGCCTTACTCGCCGACCACGATGCCCATGGAGCGGGCAGTGCCGGCTACCATGCTCATGGCGGACTCGATGCTGGCTGCGTTAAGGTCGGGCATTTTAAGCTCCGCAATCTTGCGCACGTCCTCTTTGCTGATGGTGGCGACCTTGGTCTTGTTGGGGACGCCCGAACCGGATTCGATATTGCATGCCTTCTTGATCAGAACAGCGGCGGGCGGAGTCTTAGTGATAAAGGTGAAGGAACGGTCGGAGTAAACTGTGATGACGACCGGGATGATGAGGCCCGCCTGGGCTTTAGTGCGCTCGTTGAATTCCTTGGTGAAGGCGGCGATATTGACGCCGTGCTGGCCGAGGGCAGGACCGACAGGGGGAGCGGGAGTCGCCTTGCCGGCGGGAATCTGAAGCTTTACATAACCAGTTACTTTCTGTGCCACGAAAGAGCACCTCCTAAGATTATTGTGGTTGGACGGAGAACACAGGTTCTCCTCCCACGGGAAGACGCGTGTTTGTTCTCTTCAACAAAGCGGACCGGAGCTTTGTGTCCGCGCCCTGCGTCTTTTGGGGAATTCGGGTTCCCCTTTGGAATCTCCCGGGCCTCGCGACAGACGGGGATTCTCATGACCATTAAGATATTGCCTCGACCTGATCCAAATCCAGCTCTACCGGGGTCTCGCGGCCGAACATGGATACCACCACGCGGACCTTGCCTCGGTCCAGGTCGAGCTCATCCACAGTGCCCAGGAAGGATTCCAGCGCGCCGTCAGTAATTTTCACGCTGTCGCCTACCTGATAACCTACCGTGACTTCGCGTTTTTCCACCCCGAGGCTTGTGATTTCCTCCTCGGTAAGAGGAATGGCCTTGTTGCCCGAGCCAACGAATCCGGTAACGCCGCGGACATTCCGCACCAAATGCCAGGTCTCGTCTGTCATCACCATCTTGACCAATACATAGCCCGGGAAGACCTTGCGTTCCACAGTCTTGGAACCGCCGTCGGTAATTTCGGTGACGGTTTCGAGCGGGATGCTCACCTGCTGGATGAGTTCACGCATATTGCGGTTTTCCACCGCTTTTTCAATGGTGGCCTTAACCGTGTTTTCATAACCGGAATAGGTGTGGGCCACATACCACTTGGCGCCGTCAGACATATCAGTTCACCCTAACCCTTGAAAAGGGCGAGCAAAGCGCTGACAATCTGGTCCGCCAGGAAGTCGAAAACCCAGATAAAGATACCCACGATAATGACGCAGGCGATGACCACCAACGTATTGTTTATCGTCTGCTTTCTGGTAGGCCACAGGACTTTCTTGAATTCGCTTTTCATCTCGCGGGACCAGCGGGCGCCGCGGGCGGCAAAACTCACTTTGTCCTTCTTCGCGCCTTCGACCTTGTTTTCTTTTCCGAACATTCCGTTACACCCTTCTTTCTTGTGAGCAGTGGGGTAGCTCGTTACTTCGTCTCATTGTGAACGGTATGCTTTCTGCAGAAGGGGCAGTACTTGTTCATTTCCAGACGGTCGGGATCGTTCTTCTTGTTTTTGCTTGTGTTGTAATTGCGCTGCTTGCATTCGGAGCATCTCAGGGTGATTTTAACCCGTGCACCGGCCTTTGCCATTGTTCGGCACCTCCTTGTTATAAATGCGGCCCACTCGAAAAACAAAACACCGGGTTTCGGCCCGCTGCCCTGTCGAGGACAACGCCGAATCCCGGTGTACATTCAAGGCGCAAATAGAAACGCCAAAAAAATACGGTTGGGGCTTCGGCATAACTGCCTCCCTATGTCCGCAACGGTCAAGGGTTTTGCGTCATTTTACCGTAAAAATATCCGCAAAAATAAAGCCCTTTTCATAGGTAATGAATAGTGTATCACAGGGATGGAAGAGTGTCAATCACAATTTTTTCAGGTACTCAACAGCACCCTGCCCCGGTCTCAGGAAGAACGCGAAGCCTGATAAAAGGTGAATCCGTTTTCGGCGAGCCTTGCCGCACAGTCTTCCCTAAGCAGCTCGAGTTCTTCGAGGAAAGATTCTTCTGTCTGTTCCTTCTTTTTTTCCAGTGTTTCTAAAAGCTGAAAATCAAAAGCGCCGGGCCCCAAGGCTTTCCAATCTCCCTGGAGGGGAGGATGGCTGCAGCCACCTGTGGAAACGGAAAATTCGAAGCGGTTGCGCTGGCTTTCCGGATCCCGGCAGGAGAAGACAAGCGCTCGGTTGTTGGCGCTGCAGACGACGGCGCAGATCCCCCCCACCACCGGCCGTTCCTTATAGGAAGCGAGGAGTTCCCTTTTACGTTCATTTTTACTCATTTCGATACCCCAATTCTTTGAGCAGACGGGACAGAACAGCCATACGTTCGCCCAGAAGCTCGTCATCCTGTGCCAGAGCGTTACGGAAGAGAGCCAAATCTCCCTCAAGATGTTCGTTATCCGTACACACGGCCACGCTCATGGCATCCCCCTGAAGCCCTACCCGGTCGATTAAGGGGTGCTCCGGATCATAACCCTTTTCATAACGGTAATTTTCCCGGAAAAATTGCTGGGAGCGGCAGATGAGAATGGCGAGGTCCAGCGCCCGGTGAAGGGGAAGCTCCTCGGACTGCCGCGACCATTTCTCTCCGGTGTAACGCCACACCTTTGCGGAAATATCTACACGTCCCCGGTCGTTCCATTGGGCGAGTCCCAGGGAAAGACCCTTAGCGTCCGTGTCGTAGGCGCAGCGGCCGTCAATGCGGGAATAATCTTCGGCCACGATGACCGGTTTGTGTTTTAATGTTGTAGGAATTTTCATGATAAGTCCTTCTTCTGCCGTTTACTAAATTACTAATTTACTGACAGCCTAAATTTTATTACGAATACTTCTCCGTGTCAAGGGGAAAATGGATTCGGGAGGCGACAAGATATGGATATGACCAACAAGGAATACGGAGAATATGTAAACGCCAAAGCAAAATCTTCTCCGACCGGGAAGAATCTGATTTGGGCTTTTTGCGTCGGCGGACTCATCTGCACTTTGGGACAGGCGCTTTTAAACCTCTATGTTTATTTCGGACTCGGAGAGGAAGAGGCGGGCACCTTCGTATCCATTTCATTAATTTTCATTGCGGCGATGCTGACGGGACTCGGTGTATTTGATAAGGTGGCAAAAAGGGCCGGGGCGGGTACCCTCGTGCCCATTACCGGTTTTGCCAATGCCATGGTATCTCCCGCCCTGGAGTATAAAAGCGAGGGGATTATAACGGGAACCGCCGTTAAGCTGTTTACTGTGGCGGGACCGGTATTGGTTTTCGGAATCAGCGCTTCGGTGATTTACGGATTAATTCTCTGCCTTATCAAGTGAGTTTATGCTGATGAATCCGTGCGGCCCCAATCCATTTAAATGGATTGGGGCCGTACGGTTCGAAAGGGGTTCGGCAAGGTCAATCGAAAGCAAACGTAAGGTCAATCTGGGCGACACAGCCGTCTTTCAGAATAAAACCGATAAAATAGCCGCCTATGGGGCGTCCATAGAAAAGAGAATCGGCGTCGCCGTTTACTTGGAGCTGGTACTCCGGGTTGATTTCCGGATAAGCCGCCAGGACCTCCGAGCGGGTGGAGCCCACATGTATGCCCCGCCAACTTATATAATCCGCGCTGGTAACGGTCAGGCTTTCCGCAGTCTGAACATTAGTGTTTTTATCCACGCGGGCATGAAGCTCTACTCCGTCCCAAACCTCCACGATCCTCTGCAGACCGTCTCCATCGGAAACGATCTTGCTCAATCGGATTTCCCCGAGGCCGGAAGGAATACTCTCGCTGTCGGGACCAAACCAGGTGCCGTCCAGCAAAACGGTGTATTCCGCTCCGGCCGAGCCCTCGGTAGCGAGTGTGTAGTACTGCTGGAACTGCCATCCGTTTTCACCGTTCTCCAAGCAGAACCGCCAGAGCACATTGCCGCCATGACCGGTTCCCTGAGCGGTAAAGTCAAATCGGCTGCCTTGGTTTATCTCAGTGACGGAGAGGGTGGAAAGATCGACGGTGTAATCCCAGCTCAAAACCTGGGCTGCATCCTGCCGGACGTAAAGGCCGCCCTCCCGTTCCATAAGAATGGAATCGGGGACATAGATATAACGCGCAAAGAAGGTGTCGATCAGCTCTTTTGGGAAAACCGTATAGGCATTGGCAAGAAGCTGATCATCCATACGCTGCTCGCCGAGTTTTTCATAACCGGAGAGTTTAAGCCAAACGCGCCCGGCGTCATCGGTATAGGGGTCTGCTTCGGTGGGAGCTGTGCCGAGGAAAGGCGCCATAACCTGTTCCGCCCTAAAGAGCCAGGCTTTGCAGAAGGCAAGACGACCGGACGCGGCCATTGAATCATCGCCCTTTTCTTTGCCCCACTCCATGAGCAGCGAACCGAGACGGCCGGCCCATCCGCCGTCTGTTTCCGTTTCTCCGTCCCAGGTCGTACCCAGGAGGGTATAGGTACCGGATGCATTTCTAACCACCAGACAGGGATCCCCCATGCTGGCGGTCTGAAGGAGCCAGCCCTCCTCGTCCATACTCATGCCCCCGGCCAGAAGGACTTTACCCGGGTCTTCCGGCTTAAGGCGGTATTCCATCCGGTAAACCTCCACAGAAGCGCCGGGAAGTATTTCATAATAAGCGATCTGAGTGAGCCCGGTGAGCTCGGTATCGGTAACGGCAAAGGCATTCTCACCCTGCACGTATGCCTTTGCCGCGTTCTCCACATGAAGGAGCGCAAAAGCCACCACTGCCCGGGGGACCTCCGGAAATTGGTTTTCCGTGGGAGAAGCTGAGGGGGCAGGAGACTGTGCCGCCGGGGCAGCGCATCCGCATAAAAGAATCAGCAGCGCCGCGCTGAAAGATAGTATATGTAAAGACTTCTTCATCGTATCGCTCCTTTTGTTTTATGATATCAAAGAAGGATAAAAGAGCAAGACACAATCTGGAAACAGGCGGTTACAAACCGAAACTGGGGATAAATTATAAAATATAAACAAAATATCATTGACAAATCAGGCATTATATAGTACAATATAGACAGAAAGGAAGGGGTGAGTCCCATGTGCTAGCCGATGAGCTCACAACACCTTTTGCGGGGGAACCCAAAGAAGCCCCGCGCGAAGGGACCCGCTGCAATTAAAGATATATTTTCACAGTTTCCAAACAATCCTCACCTATGTGAGAAGCACAGCAATCTCCCGAACAGAGTACTGTTTAGATCATGATTCGATGTGCGTACAGTGTTAAGGCAAGTTGTGAGAAACAGATTTAAACCTTGCGGGTCCCGGAGCAAAGAAATTAAAGAAAGCAAGAGGTAAATTGAGTGACGCAACAGAATACCCAGGTGTAGCCCCCCATCCGCGCTGGACGGATGGGGGGTTGTGCTTGTTATAACGGCCTTTCGCTTCTTTACAACAAGGAGCGGAAAGGCCGTTTGTGTACCGTTTGTAAAGATAATGAAAACAACATGTAAAGTGAAGTTTAATTTCAAACTGATTTAAGGTTTATCAGGTATACTGCTCACATCGAAAGGCCGACGGAGAAAGGAGCCAATGATGGGACAGAACGTTTTTTCCCGGTTCGAAATAAAGTACATGCTCACCCGGCGAGAGCGCGACGCGCTGATGATCCGTCTGGCCGAACACATGAGAGCCGACGAATACGGGAAGGGCACGGTGTGCAGTCTGTACTTCGACACTCCCGATTACCGGCTTGTGAGAGCCTCCCTGGAACAGCCGGTCTACAAGGAAAAACTCAGGGCGCGCAGTTACGGCACACCCGGCGAGGACGGACAGGTCTTTGTGGAGCTGAAGAAAAAATACAAAGGTGTAGTCTACAAACGCCGCGTATCCATGACCCTCTCGGAGGCGAGAGACTACCTGCTCAGGGGAATCGCCGATCCCGAGGGGGACTGCCAGATTAGGCGGGAACTGGACTGGACGCTGAAGCGCTATGAGAACCTGGCCCCCGCAATGATGATTTCCTATGACCGCGAGGCGTTTTGCGACAAGGAGAATCCCGAACTGCGCATCACCTTCGACACCAACCTGCGCAGCCGGACAGACCGGCTGGACCTGGGCTGCGGGCCTGGAGGCACCGCGCTTCTTGCCAAGGGAGAGCATCTCATGGAGATCAAGGTGTCCGGCGCCATGCCCCTTTGGCTCACGAACGCCTTGGATGAGCTGAAATTAAGGAAAGTTTCCTTTACCAAATACGGAACCGGCTATCGCCGGTTAATCCTGCAGGAATCTTTCGCGAAAGGAGCGCTTTACTGTGCTTGACAGTGTTTTTACAACCACCATCGGGACCGTCTCCCTTATCTCCCTGCTGGCGGCCACCGCGGTTTCTCTGTTGCTGGGTACTGCCGCGGCCCTGGTCCACCGCTTTCGCAACACGGTTTCCAAGCAGTTTTCCATTACCCTCGCCCTGCTGCCCGTTATCGTGCAGACCGTCATTCTCCTGGTGAACGGCAACCTGGGTACCGGCGTCGCCATTGCCGGCGCGTTTAGTCTGGTGCGGTTTCGCAGTGTGCCGGGTACCGCCAGGGACATCAGCGGCATTTTCCTCGCCATGGTCATCGGTCTTGCCACTGGGACCGGCTACCTCGCCGTGGCTGCGCTGCTGGTTGCGGTGGTCGGCGGTATGAGCCTCCTCTTTACCGTTTCCTCCTTCGGAGAGAGCAAGAGCGGAGAGAAGGAGCTGAAAATCACCATTCCCGAGAGCCTGGATTATACCGGCATCTTTGACGACCTCTTTACTCGGTATACCCGTCTGGCGAGACTTGACCGGGCGCGCACCACCAACATGGGCAGCCTCTACCAGCTTACTTACCGGATCATTCTGAAGGACGCTTCCGAGGAAAAAAGCCTGCTCGACGACCTGCGGTGCCGCAACGGCAATCTGGAAATCAGCTGCGGCAAGGTTTCCGCCGCGCCTGACAGCCTGTAAGCATAAAATATAATGCAGAAAGCGTGAGAACGATGAAGAACATCCCTTGCTACAAGATCATGGCACTGCTGCTGGCGCTCAGCCTGCTTACCGGCTGCTACAGCGGGAGCGCAACCGGTACCGGGACGGCCCAGGCCTCCGCCGGCGCCTCGCCGTCGGCCGTTAGCACCGGCACAAGCCCCAACCAGGAGGCCATCCAGACCCTTGTCACATCCACGGCTCACAGTGACGATTCGGTTTCCGTCTCCATCGCGGCTGCCGTGGCGGCTACGGAGGTCACCGCGGGAGCGGCGGAGGTAAACTACAGCGACGAGGACGCAGCGGGCCTGGGAACCGAGGCCGACGCCGTGAAGGTAACCCTAAATAATCAGACAGTCACCATTACCGCCGCGGGCGTCTATCTCCTTTCCGGCACCATTTCCGACGGGCAGATTATCGTGGAAGTGGGCAAAAATGACAAGGTGCAGCTTATCTTAAACGGCGTGAACGTAACCTGCTCCACCGGTCCCGCTATCTATATCAAGGAGGCGGATAAGGTTTACCTCACCCTGGCGCAGGGAAGTGCCAACACACTTGCCGACGGCAGCTCCTATACCCTTGCCGGGGGGGAGGACGAACCCAACGCCTGCGTCTATTCCAAGGGCGACCTTACAGTAAACGGCAGCGGTTCCCTTACGGTCACCGGCAATTATAACCACGGCATCTTCTGCAAGGACGGTCTTACCATCGCCGGCGGAAACCTCTCCGTCACCTCCGTGAACGACGCAATCAAGGGCAAGGATTACGTGCAGGTTTCCGGTGGAACCATTACGGTGAATGCCGGCGGAGACGGCATCCAGTCCAACAACGAGGAGAGCACGGCGGTGGGCTATGTTTCCATCGACGGCGGTACGATTAATATTACCTCCGGGCAGGACGGCATTCAGGCGGCCAGCACCCTGCAGGTAAACGCCGGAGACGTCACGGTGAAAACCGGCGGCGGCAGCGGCGCCAAGACGGACGCGGACAGCGCTAAGGGCCTCAAGGCAAGCGTCTGCCTGCTCATCACCGGCGGCACGGTAACGGCCGACTGCGCGGACGACGCCCTGCACACCAACGGGGATATGGTCATCACCGGCGGCACCCTGGACGTCGCCACCGGAGACGACGGCGCACACGCGGACGACGCGCTGGTTATTGCGGGCGGCAGCGTCAATATCTCACAGAGCTACGAGGGCCTCGAAGCAAACAGCATCACCATCGCGGGCGGATTCGTCCAAATCGCAGCCAGCGACGACGGCCTCAACGCCTCGGGCGGCAACGACAGCTCGGCCGCGGGCGGCTTCTTCGGCGGGAACGATAAGTTCAGCACCGATTCAACCTGCTATATCCGCATCCTGGACGGCACCATCGTGGTGAACGCCTCCGGCGACGGAGTGGATTCCAATGGCGCGCTCTATGTGGAAGGTGGAGAGCTTTATGTGAGCGGGCCTACCAATAACGGCAACGGCGCGCTGGATTATAACAGCACCGCCCTTATCACCGGCGGAGTTGTGGTGGCGGCGGGCAGCACGGGTATGGCGGTGAGCTTCGCGTCCGATTCCAGCCAGTGCTCTGTACTCTATAACTTCTCCTCCTCGGTTTCGGGCGGCACCGCCGTTACCCTTACCGGCAGCGACACAGCGACGCTTGTGAGCTTCACCCCCGCAAAGGACTACCAGTCGGTGGTCATCAGCTCACCCGATTTGGCGCTTAACGGCAGCTATACGATTACCGCCGGCAGTCAGAGTGCGGAGGTGAAGCTCTCCTCCGTTTCCACCAGCTCCGGCTCCTCCGGCGGCCAGATGGGCGGCAGCCCCGGCGGCGGTCAAACTGGCCGAGGCGGCCCCGAAGGCCAAGCGGGTGGCGGCCCGGGCGGCGGCGGTCAAACGGGAGGCGGGAAACCCGCCAATTAACCAACGGAATAAACGGTCGATAATCAGCGGCAGGACGATCCTGCCGACGTGAAAGACATCGGGTGAGCGGAATTTCCGCCGCCCGATGTCTTGCGTTTCGGGACAAAACGCCATAAAATATTTTCAGAGCAAACAGGGACAATAATAGCGATCAACCCGACAAAGATAGTTTTATTAACAGAGAATGGGGGCAGTGTCGTGGAAACAAGTTTTCAGGACCTTTACAAATGGCTGGTAAAAGCCGCGGCAGAAAACAACGAGAGGGAGCTTCAGCAGATACGCAGCCACCATTTTGACGCCCACCAGGTCGACTGCCTGCTGCATCCCCACAGATACGCGCCGGTCTGGCAAGTGGGAGACTGCGACTGTGGCGGGCAGGGGGAGCCGGACTGTGTGGCCTCGTGCATCTTTCGGGCTATCACCAGGGACGAGTCCGGCAAGGCGGTGATCGACAAAGACCTTTGCGTCGGCTGCGGAGCCTGCATCGACAGCTGCAAGGCCAAAAAGCTCACCGAGAGCAGGGATATCCTGCCCGTGCTGGACGCGGTCAAGAATGCAAAAGGCCCCGTTTACGTCATGATCGCGCCCGCCTTTATCGGCCAGTTCCCCGGCGGCATCACGCCGGGAATGCTGCGCAGTGCCTTCAAGAAGATAGGCTTCACCGGCATGGTGGAGGTGGCTCTGTTCGCGGATATCCTGACCCTGAAGGAGGCTCTGGAATTTGACCGGAGGATTCTGGAGGACCGGGATTTCATGCTCACGAGCTGTTGCTGTCCCATCTGGATCGCCATGATCCGCAAGGTATATAACCAGCTGCTGCCCCATGTTCCCGGCTCGGTATCCCCCATGGTCGCGTGCGGCAGGACCGTCAAATTTATGGAGCCGGACGCCGTGACGGTATTTATCGGCCCGTGCATTGCGAAAAAATCCGAGGCCAGGGAAAAGGATATCGAGGACGCGGTGGACTATGTGCTCACCTTCCAGGAGGTGCATGATATGTTCGAGGCCTTTGAAATAAACCTTTCCGAGATGGAAGACGATCCCCGGGAGCATTCCTCCAGAGCAGGCAGAATCTACGCCAGAACGGGCGGAGTGAGCCAAGCGGTACAGAGTACCGTCGCTCTTCTGAACCCGGGCCGCGCCATCACGGTGAAGGCTCGCCAGGCCGACGGCGTTCCCGCCTGCCGGGAGCTTCTAAGCCTGCTAAAGGAAGGAAAGGTTGAGGAGAATTTTTTGGAGGGGATGGGCTGCGTGGGCGGCTGCGTCGGCGGCCCCAAAGCCATCCTGAACAGGGAAGAGGGGCGGGATAACGTGGACCATTACGCCGCCGAGGCCAACCATCTGACCCCCATCGACAACCCCTATCTGCTGGAGATGCTGGAACGTCTGAATCTTCCGTCAGTCGAATCGCTTCTTGGAGAAACCAAGCTCTTTACACGGCACTTTTAAAACGTAAAGCGGCAGGCAAGGCCTGCCGCTTAATGATTACTCTCCGATGATTTTCACTAAAACGCGTTTATCCCTCAGCCCGTCGAATTCAAAATAAAAAAGCTGTTCCCAAGTGCCGAAATCCAGTTTACCGTTTGTGACGGCGACCACGCTCTCGCGGCCCATTATGGTTCGCTTGAGATGCGCGTCGGCGTTGTCCTCAAAGCCGTTATGCCGATATTGACTGTAAGGCTTTTCGGGCGCGAGCTTTTCCAGCCACGTCTCAAAGTCGTGATGCAGCCCGCTCTCGTCGTCGTTGATGAATACGCTAGCCGTAATATGCATGGGATTGACCAGCGCAAGACCTTCTTTCACGCCCGACTCGGTAACGCATTTCTGAACGTCCTGGGTAATGTTCACGATTCCGCGCCTGGCGGGAAGATTAAAATGCAGTTCCTTCCGGTATGACTTCAAGACATATTCCCCCGGTCTCTATTTAGGGATAACCAAAGACTATACATTATAATAAAGCAAGGCCGTTGATTTCAAGCTTGAAGGAGAGGTGCAGAAATTCCGCCGCCTTTCGGCACAGGAGCATGCGCCCCAGAAAAATCTCGAAGTAATCCATGACCGCGCACCAGTCGGTGTTGATGGCAAGGGTGAGGGTAACGGTTTTTGCCTCGGTATCCAGCGTGACGTCGGAGCGCTCCACGGCGTAATTGACCCGGTCGTGAATATCAAAATTGGTGGTGTCCTTGTTGCGCACCCGGCTGCGTCGCACGTCGGTCTTGTCGGCCAAGATCAGAGCCGCGGCGATAGCGTTGACCGGGAAAGCCGTGCTGTCATCATGGTGGCCGATGGCGGTGATGACGGAAGCCACGTCGGCCGGTTCCATGCCCATCTTGTCCAGAATGCGGAAAGCCATCATGGCGCCCGACTGGGCGTGGTCGCTGCGGTTCACAACGTTTCCAATATCGTGCATGAATGCGGCGATCCTGGCAAGCTCAATTTCATGCGGGGCGTAGCCCAGCGCGGTCAGGATACCGCTGGCGGTCTCCGCGCACTTTGTCATATGGGCAAAGCTGTGCTCGGTGTATCCAAGCTCCGTAAGAGAGGCATCTGCCTGCCTGATGTAGGTGCGGATCTCTTCGCTGTTTTTTACATCTTCAAAGCTGACCTTCAAATAAGACACCTGCCTGTCATAGCTGTTTTAAATCGTACGGCGTGGTCTGGTACACGTAATAGTTGAGCCAGTTTGTATAAAGAAGCTGCCCGGCCGAACGCCAGCGCACAATGGGATCCCGGCGGGGGTCGTTGTCGGGGTAGTAATTTTCCGGAACGGCGATCTCAAGACCTTTGTCCAGATCACGGTGATACTCCTTGGATAGAGTGTCGGGGTCGTATTCCGGGTGGCCCATGATAAAGAACCGGCGGCTATCTTCGCTCTTCACGGCGAAGACTCCTGCCTTGGGCGAGGTGGCGACAAGTTCAAGCTCCGGCACCTTTAAGATATCTTCCTCGTGCACTTCAGTATAGCGGGAGTGGGGCGCGTCAAAGACGTCGTCAAAGCCGCGGAACAGAGGGGAGTTGGGCTTGAGCACATTGTGCTCAAAGACGCCGAAGAGCTTTTTGGGGAGCGAGTATTTTTCAATGCCGTAATGATAGTATAACCCGGCCTGGGCGCCCCAACAGATATGCAGCGTGGAATGGACGTTTTTTTGGGACCAATCCATGATACGGCACAGTTCTTCCCAATAATCCACCTGAGTGAAATCGAGGTTCTCCACCGGCGCGCCGGTGATGATGAGACCGTCATATTTCTTATCCTTCACACGGTCAAAGGTGGTATAAAAGGAATCCAGGTGGTCGGAGTCGGTGTTGTGACCAACGTAGCTGGAGGTCTGAAGGAGTTCAACCTGGATCTGAAGAGGCGTGTTGGAAAGCTTGCGGAGGATCTGAGTTTCGGTGACGATTTTGGTCGGCATCAGATTTAGTATGAGCAAATTGAGCGGCCGGATATCCTGGTGCATCGCCCGGTATTCGGTCATCACAAATATGTTTTCGCTCTCAAGTACGCTGCGGGCGGGCAGAGAGTCCGGAATTTTGATCGGCATGGTAAGCTACCTCCGGTTTCGGCTATAATATATAAGTAAATGTACCATATTTGCGGAAATGTCGCAACTGCAAATAGCGCGGACGTTTGTACGCTCTACGCGGACCGGAAAAAAGAATCGGAAATTGGGGAAAAAGGCTTGACAACCTCGTAAAGCCATGGTATTCTATCAAACGTTGCCGCTCGTGACAACGGTGAGCGGACAAAGACGATCCGGCGGAAAACGATAAAAGATTCCAAAAGAAAAGTCTTGACAACAACAGCGAAACATGATAATATGACATTCCCGCCACGTGAGGCGTGCACCTTGTAAATTAAATAACGTGAAAGAATTACACGAAGCACCAGAAACGGACAGAAGTTGTCCAAGAAGGTTAAGAAATTAGCTTGAATGGAGCAACTGTTTAAATTTCTTTGAAGCTAT
>JAEWRY010000015.1 GCA_023459875.1 Bacillota bacterium | reverse complement strand
GTATTGGGCTGCCTGGGCATTACAGATCGATTTGTTTTGTGGCGACTTCCAGAAGCAGCTTTTTCGTAATCTCCTCAAGGCTCATGGCGCCCAGGTTGCCGCCCTTGCGGTCGCGGACGGTGAGGGTCTTATCCTCCACCTCTTTGTCGCCAATCACCAGCATATAGGGGATTTTCTCCATTTGCGCTTCCCGAACCTTGAAGCCTATCTTTTCATTGCGGGCATCGGTTTCCACACGGAGCCCGGCTTTTGAAAGCTCCTGCTTAACCTCTTCCGCCCAGGCATCGGCCCGCTCGGTAATGGTCAAAATACGGGCCTGGGTGGGGCTGAGCCACAGCGGCATGGCTCCGGCATACTTTTCAATGAGCAGGGCCAGTGTGCGCTCATAGCAGCCGATGGAGGTACGGTGGATGACGATAGGGTATTTCTTCTGCCCGTCCTTGTCGGTGTACTCCATCCCGAAACGCTCCGCCAATTGGAAGTCGATCTGGATGGTGATCATGGTGTCTTCCTTGCCCCAGACGTTTTTGATTTGAATGACCAGCTTGGGGCCGTAGAAGGCGGCTTCACCCTCCGCTTCTACATAGGTGATGCCGATATGGTCCAGGATGCGGCGCATCAAATCCTGCGTGCTTTCCCAGGATGCGGGATCGCCGATATATTTTTCCCGGTTCTTGGGGTCCCACTTGCTGAAGCGGTAGCTCACATCCCCGTCCAGGCCAAGGGTTTTGAGCATGAACCTGGCCAAATCCAGGCAGCCGCGGAATTCATCCTCCACCTGCTCGGGGGTGCAGGCTATATGGCCTTCCGAAATGGTGAACTGCCGTACCCGGATCAGCCCGTGCATCTCACCGGAGGACTCATTGCGGAAAAGCGTGCTGGTTTCCGCCAGGCGCATGGGCAAGTCGCGGTAGGAGCGGGTTTTGTTCAGGTATACCTGAAACTGGAAGGGGCAGGTCATGGGGCGCAGGGCGAATACTTCGCCTTCGGCTTCCGGATCACCCATGATGAACATGCCTTCCCGGTAATGGTCCCAGTGGCCCGAAATCTTGTACAAATCCCGCTTGGCCATGAGGGGCGTCTTGGTGAGCAGGTATCCCCGGCGCTGCTCCTCATCCTCCACAAAGCGCTGGAGGAGCTGGATCACCCTGGTGCCCTTGGGCATGAGGATTGGCAGACCCTGGCCGATATAGTCCACGGTGGTGAAATATTCCAGCTCCCGGCCGAGTTTGTTGTGGTCGCGCTTTCTTGCTTCCTCCAGCTTTGCAAGGTAGGTTTCCAACGCTTCCTTTGAGTCAAAGGCGGTGCCGTATATGCGCTGGAGCATTTTGTTTTTCTCGCTGCCGCGCCAGTAGGCCCCGGCTACCTGGGTGAGCTTTACAGCCTTTACTTTTCCGGTGGAGGGCAAGTGCGGCCCCGCGCACAAGTCCACAAAATCGCCCTGGCGGTAGAAGGAAATTACCGCGTCCTCCGGCAGATCCTGAATCAATTCTACTTTATAAGGCTCATTCCGGCTTTCCATCAGGGCAATGGCTTCCGGGCGGGGTAGCTCGAACCGCTCCAGCCGATCGTTTTTCTTGATGATCTTGGCCATTTCCTTTTCCAGGTGCTGCAAATCCTCCGGGGAAAAGGGCTCTTTTACGTCAAAGTCATAATAGAAGCCGCTGTCAATAGCGGGGCCGATGGCCAGCTTGGCATCGGGGAAAAGGGTTTTCACCGCCTGGGCCAGCACGTGGGAGGCCGTATGGCGCAGGACCCGTTTTCCCTCTTCCTTTTCAAAAGTGATGAGCTCCAGATCACAATCCTCCGTAAGGGGCTGCCACAATTCAATGATTTTCTCGCCGTTCAGCCTGGCGCAAAGCGCCGCTTTTTTCAGGTCTTGGCTGATTTGCCCCGCCACATCCAGAGGCGTGACCCCATTGTCAAATTCCCGGACGTTTCCCTGCAAGGTAATTTTCATATGCCTTCTCCTCTCCTTTTGCTGTGCCGGCAAGGCCGTGGAAAATAAAAAACACCCGCCCCGTTGCCGGGACGGATGTGTAATCCGCGGTTCCACCCTGCTTGCATATAAACCACTCGTACGGCGCTGTATCGCGCGCCCCGCGCCACAGTCGAAAGGCGGTATCCCGACACACCATACCGGAAGGCGCTTTCAGCCAATGGCGCCTGCTCTCTGAACGGATGAATGCGGGGGCATGTTCTTTGTCATTCCGTGGATTAGCGCTAGTATATGCCATGCTTCGGGGGAATGTCAATCCTTTTTGTAAAAATGACGGGATTTTTTGATGCCCATCGCCCTTATTACTCTGAAGCGGGCCTTGCGCAGCCGCCCCGTGGGAAGATACAGTGCAAGGAAGGTATCCCGTACGATGGCCACGTCATCCGGTGTCAATTCATGCCGGCTGTACTGGCAAAGGCTGAGGGCGGCCGCCATGGGCAAAAGGGGGGCGGGGAAGGTGTGGGCATTATCCACCCTTGCCGCAAAGGCCAGCGGCGTTTCGGTGGGGCGGGGAGTGAAGCGGCTCAGCCGGATCAGGTCATACGTCCCGTCCACCCAAATGAGCAGCGCGCCTTTTTGCGTTTTCGCCTTCTTCGCAAGGAAATGGGG
>JAEWRY010000014.1 GCA_023459875.1 Bacillota bacterium | reverse complement strand
TCATAGGCTTTTTCGGTCAGCACCGGGCGCAAAATGACGTCATGGGGATCTTTCATTGCGCGTACACCTCCTCAACGCTCTTTGTGGCTTCTTTGGTGAGGATGATCTTGCCGGCGCGCAGAATGTCGTATACGTTGAGGGTATTGACGTACGCGGTTTGCAGGTTTTCAATGTTCCGGGCAGCCCGGACAACCGTTTCATCAGGCTTGGGCAAAACCATCATGGCGGTTTTTTCCACGCCCAGCTTTTTGAGCATGTTGGCCACCAGTTTCGTTTTGGCTTCGGACAGGGTTATTTGATCAACCACGATGATTTCCCCTGCGTTGAGCTTGGCCGTCAAAGCGCTTTTAAAGGCGAGGCGGCGTACTTTGCGGGGTACATTCACCGTATAATCCCGGGGCTTGGGAGCGAACACCACGCCGCCATGGCGGAACTGAGGCGCCCGATTGCCATGATGCCGGGCATTACCGGTGCCCTTCTGACGGTAGATCTTGCGGCCGCCGCCACGGACTTCGCCGCGGGTCAGCGCGCTTTGGGTGCCCTGGCGCTGATTGGCCAAAATGGAACGGACGACCAGATGCATGGCGGCTGTATGAATTTCCGCAGCGAAAATTTCATCGCTCAATTCTATTTCGCCGATGGCCGCGCCTTCCATGTTATACAGAGCAGTCTTAGGCATGTTGACGATATCCTCCTTCACACAGGCTCAGGCCTTCACCGTATTGCGGACCAGAAGCACGCCGCCATTGGGGCCGGGTACGGCGCCGCGGACCAGGAGCAGATTCCGCTCCGCATCCACTTGAACGATCTCCAAGTTCTGAATGGTCACGCGCTCCACGCCGTAATGGCCGGGCATGCGCTTGTTTTTGAACACGCGGGCGGGGTCGGTATTGGCGCTCATGGAACCTACGCCCCTGTGATACTTGGAGCCGTGGGCCATGGGGCCGGTGTGCTGATTCCAGCGGTAGATGGCGCCGGTAAAACCGTGGCCCTTGCTGGTGCCAACCACGTCAATTTTGTCGCCCTCGGCGAATACATCCGCTTTGATCTGCTGACCAACTTCAAAGGAAGCGGAATTCTCCAGGCGCAATTCCCGCAAAGTACGGCAGGGAACCGTGCCCGCCTTTTTGTAATGGCCGGCCTCCGGCTTGTTGAGCAGTTTCTTGGCCCGGTTTTCGGCCAAGGTATCAAAACCCACCTGAACGGCCTCATAGCCGTCCTTTTCCATGGTTTTCTTCTGCACGACCGTGCAGGGGCCCGCTTCGATCACGGTAACCGGCACAAGGTGACCCTCTTTCGTAAAGATCTGGGTCATGCCGATTTTCTTGCCCACGATTGCTTTTTTCATGATTTTTTGCACCTCCTGCTTTCCGCCTTACAGCTTGATTTCAATTTCGACACCAGCAGGAAGATCGAGCTTCATCATGGCGTCCACGGTACGGGGGGTGGGGTTTAAGATGTCGATCAGGCGCTTGTGGGTGCGCATCTCAAATTGCTCGCGGCTGTCTTTATACTTGTGGGGCGCGCGCAAAATGGTGACGATTTCCTTCTCAGTGGGAAGGGGGATGGGACCGGACACACGAGCACCCGTCCGCTTTGCGGTATCAACGATCCGCTCCGCCGACTGGTCAATCAGTTGATGCTCGTACGCCTTGAGCTTGATGCGGATTTTCTGGCTGGCCATTTCATACCCTCCTTGTTCGTTCTCAAGTACACTCGGCCGTGCGTGCCTATACAAGCTGCGACGACCTATGGCTTAAGTCCGTCGCCCGATTCCCGGGCTGGTCCATGATAATTACCCGCTTGGCCTGGCGGCAACTTACCACTTCATCCCTTGGACAGACAACTTCATAAGTATATAACATGTTTGGAAGGTTTGCAATAGTTTTTCCGCTATAAAAAGCGCTTTTTTTTATCTTTTTTTCAAACGTCTTCGTTTGAAACCCCGATGTGATGCACCTCGCCGAGTTTGCTCCCGTCCACCGATCCGTGTGTGTCCAACTCGTACAAACAGCTCAAGCCTGCTTCTCGCGTTTTCCAGCATGTCCATGCACAATGCAACACTCCGTCCCTTATACGTAGCCGCTTCCCAATTTTGTGATATACACGCGCCCGCGTGTGTCGCTATCTGGGCTGAAAAACGGCGCACTTTTGCGTATAGCAGGTTCTGCGCCATCATAAATCCAGATCAAGGATAGTCGCCTTTCCTCATTTGGAGCAGCCTTTGTTACCGCGTGCTTCCCACAACGGCAAAAGCAAGCACAGCCAGCCCCAATACGATTAAAAAAACGGCGAACTTTCCTAAGGCGGATTTTGCTTTGCGCTTTCTGTCCATGCGTTGGCGGTCCCGTTCCATGGTTGACGCCCCCTCTTTGTGACATATGCGCAATCAAAATGGGGGGAACCCCCGAAAGGATTCCCCCATGTTTACGACCTTACTCTGTGATCACGCGGGCCACGACGCCGGAGCCCACGGTGCGGCCGCCTTCGCGAATAGCGAAGCGCAAGCCCTGCTCGATAGCGATGGGGGTAATCAGGGTGATTTCCATCTGCACGTTATCACCGGGCATTACCATTTCCACGCCGTCCGGCAGCTTGATG
>JAEWRY010000013.1:0-2500 GCA_023459875.1 Bacillota bacterium | reverse complement strand
GGGGACGACCCGTGGATAGGGGTGAAAGGCCAATCAAACCCGGAGATATCTCGTTCTCCCCGAAATAGCTTTAGGGCTAGCCTCGGCCGTTCAACGGCGGCGGTAGAGCACTGGATTCCCAAGGGGGCCTCACAGCCTGCCGACGGAAGCCAAACTCCGAATGCCGCCGTTTCAGAGGCCGGGAGTCAGAACGCGTGGGCTAAGCCGCGCGCTCGAGAGGGAAACAGCCCAGACCGCCCGCTAAGGCCCCCAAATCCATGCTGAGTGGCAAAGGATGTGCGTTTGCCTAGACAACCAGGATGTTGGCTTAGAAGCAGCCATGCATTTAAAGAGTGCGTAACAGCTCACTGGTCGAGTGGACATGCGCCGACAATTCACGGGGCTAAGCATGGTGCCGAAGCGGCGGACTAAATTTTAGTGGTAGGGGAGCGTTCCGAGGGGGGCGAAGCCGCGGGGGCGACCCGCGGTGGACCGCTCGGAAGCGAGAATGCTGGCATGAGTAACGAGAGCAGGGTGAGAAACCCTGCCGCCGTAAGCCCAAGGGTTCCTGGGGAAGGCTAATCCCCCCAGGGTCAGTCGGGAGCTAAGGCGAGGCCGGGAGGCGTAGCCGATGCACAACAGGTCTATATTCCTGTACCGCCTTCGGGGCGCTATGACCGACGGGGTGACGGAGAAGGGTAGCCGGGCGGGGTTCTGGACGTCCCCGTGAAAGCGCGTAGGGCGCAGGGCATGGAAATCAGCCCTGCACTTAAAGCCCGAGACGCGAGACGAAGGCCGAATGGCCGAAGCCGGCGAGCCCATGCTTCCAAGAAAAGCCCCTAGGCAGCACCGTTGGCGCCCGTACCAAAACCGACACAGGTGGGCGGGTAGAGAATACCGAGGCGATCGGGAGAACCATGGTTAAGGAACTCGGCATACTGACTCCGTAACTTCGGGAGAAGGAGTGCCCCTGCGGGTGGCGGGCCTTGCGCCCTGAGCCTGCGGGGGCCGCAGTGAAGAGGCCCAAGCGACTGTTTACCAAAAACACAGGACTCTGCCAAGCCGCAAGGCGACGTATAGGGTCTGACGCCTGCCCGGTGCTGGAAGGTCACGCGGAAGGGTTAGCACCTCGGTGCGAAGCTCCGAAGCCAAGCCCCAGTAAACGGCGGCCGTAACTATAACGGTCCTAAGGTAGCGAAATTCCTTGTCGGGTAAGTTCCGACCTGCACGAACGGCGTAACGACTTGGGCGCTGTCTCAACCATGGACCCGGTGAAATTGTATTATTCGTGAAGATGCGAATTACCTGCGGAAGGACGGAAAGACCCCGTGAACCTTCACTGCAGCTTGGCATTGGCCGTTGGCGCGGCGCGTAGAGGATAGGCAGGAGGCTGCGAACCCAGGACGCCAGTTCTGGGGGAGCCGACCTTGGAATACTGCCCTCGTCGCGCCGGCGGCCTAACGCGCGGCCGTGATCCGGCGCGCGGACAGTGCCAGGTGGGTAGTTTGACTGGGGCGGTCGCCTCCTAAAATGTAACGGAGGCGCACAAAGGTCCGCTCAGGACGGTCGGCAACCGTCCCGAGAGCGCAAGAGTGCAAGCGGGCTTGACTGCGAGGCCGACAAGCCGAGCAGGTACGAAAGTAGGTTCTAGTGATCCGGCGGCACAGAGTGGAACGGCCGTCGCTCAACGGATAAAAGGTACTCCGGGGATAACAGGCTGATCTTGCCCAAGAGTCCACATCGACGGCAAGGTTTGGCACCTCGATGTCGGCTCATCGCATCCTGGGGCTGAAGTCGGTCCCAAGGGTTGGGCTGTTCGCCCATTAAAGTGGTACGTGAGCTGGGTTCAGAACGTCGTGAGACAGTTCGGTCCCTATCCATCGCGGGCGCAAGAGACTTGAAGGGAACTGCTCCTAGTACGAGAGGACCGGAGTGGACGGACCAATGGTGTACCAGTTATTCCGCCAGGAGTACAGCTGGGTAGCTACGTCCGGAAAGGATAAACGCTGAAAGCATCTAAGCGTGAAACCAGCCTTAAGATGAGGTCTCTCATAGCGTAGGCTAGTAAGGCCCCTTGTAGACGACAAGGTAGATAGGCCAGATGTGGAAGTCCTGTAAGGGATGCAGCTGACTGGTACTAATCGGCCGAGGGCTTGACTTATATTAAATGCGCACTTTCTTCTGTGAAGTTTTCAGGGAATGAAGCCCGTGAGGGAGAATTCACCTGAAAAGTACATATCCAGTGACGATAGCTGTGGGGTTCCACCTGTTCCCATACCGAACACAGTAGTTAAGCCCACATACGTCGAAAGTACTTGGTTGGAAACGGCCCGGGAGGATAGATAGTTGCTGGTTAAGAGAAAGACACTCACTTTGGTGGGTGTTTTTTGTTTGTGCTGATAAGTTGAAGTAGTTAAGCTCACATACGTCAAGGAAGGTACTGACGTACCTTTGATTTATTCCTGTGTGTGGCTGGTAGAAGAGTTATCGTCTTTAGTAACGAAAATGAAATAAGTCAGTG
>JAEWRY010000012.1 GCA_023459875.1 Bacillota bacterium | reverse complement strand
TCTTTTTTCTTGGTGGCGGCCTGCGCCAGTTCGTCGGTAAACGCCGACAGCGTCATTTGTTTTTTCATGATTCTATTTTACCAGCTATTGCAATGTAGCACCAGCTTTGTGCGGTGTTGCCTTAAATGAAGAGATTGACGTTGGACTCCTCCGCGTCGCCCAGGTAAGCCCCCACGCCGCCCAGCTCCACGCCGTCGATGAGTTCTTCCTTATGGATGCCCATCACGTCCATGCTCATGGTACAGGCTACGATCTTGACCCCCGCGGCCATGGCTTTTTTGATGAGGTCCTCCAAAGAATCCACATTTTTGTCGTTCATGATGCGCCTCATCATGGCGGTACCCATGCCGCCCATATCCATCTTGGAGAGATGGAGCCTCCCCGCGCCCCGGGGCATCATGAAGCCGAACATGGATTCCACAAGGGTCTTGTTTACCTTCTGCCTGTCGGGCCTTCTGAGCACGTTGAGACCCCAGAAGGTGAAGAACATGGTGACCGGCCTGCCCATGGCCGCCGCGCCGTTGGCGATGATGAAGGAGGCCAGCACCTTGTCCAGGTCGCCGGAAAAGACGATGATGGTCTTGCCCTCGGCGGCGGGAGCGGCCGGGGTGAAGGCCCTCTCCCCCGCTCCCTTTTTAACGAGCGCCACATATTCCCCTTCCCGGGGGCCGACGCTCAAAAGGGTATTGCCCGTGCGCCGGCACCAGGCGCCGATGTCCCGGGTGAAACCCACGTCGGTGGCGATGACCTCCATCACCTGGCCGTCCTGCAGGTTTTTCATGGTCTCGAACACCTTCATGATGGGGCCGGGGCACTGCAGGCCGCTGCAGTCGATGCGCATCACGGCCACGGGGGCGTTCTGCGCCTCGGTGTGTCCGGTGTCGGAAACAGGTGAGCTTTGAGCGGGGACGGCGTCCTCTTTATAATGGGTGGATTCATAGAACCGCACGCCGCCGGGATAGAGTTTCACATGCCCGAAGCCGCTCTGCATGAGAATTCTCGCCGCGTTGTAGCTCCGCACGCCCACGGCGCAGAAGGTGATGATCTCTTTCGTTTTGTCAAGCTCGCCGAGCCTTTTGCGCAGCTGCCCCAGGGGGATGTTCACCGCGTTGGGAAGAGCGTAGGCGAGGAGCTCGGCTTCCTCGCGCACGTCCAGCAGAATTGCGTCCGGGTTTTTTTCCACCGCGTCCCAGGCGGCGAAAACCACCTTGCCGGTGAGGACGTTTTCCGCCGTAAAGCCCGCCATGTTGACCGGGTCCTTGGCCGAGGAGAAGGGCGGGGCGTAGGCCAGCTCCAGGGATTTGAGCTCTTCGATTCCGCCGCCCAGGCGGAGAGTCACGGCGATGGTGTCGATGCGCTTGTCCGCGCCCTCTCCCCCAACGATCTGGGATCCGAAGAGCTTTTTGCCGTCCATAGAGAAGAGGAGCTTGAGAGCCATGGGCAGCGCGCCGGGATAGTAACCCGCATGGGAGTTCTGGGTGATGATGAGGCTCTCGTAGTCCTTGCCCTTCACCATGCCGCGCTTTATAAGCGTCTTTTCATTGGCTCCGGTGACGGCGGCGGCGAGGTCGAAAACCCGGGCCACCGACGTACCCTGAGTACCGCCGTAGGTTTCGCTTCCGCCCGCGATGTTGTCCGCCGCGATGCGCCCCTGCTTGTTGGCGGGGCCAGCCAGGGGGATCATCGTGCGGCTCTTGTCAATAAAGTCCTCCACCTCGATGGCGTCGCCCACTGCGTAGATGCAGGGGTCGGAGGTGCGCAAAAATTCATCGGCGACAATGCCGCCGCGCTCGTTCATGGCGAGTCCCGCGGCCTTGGCGAGCTCCCCGTTGGGCCGCACGCCGATGGAGAGGATCACGAGCTCGGCATCGAGGGTCCTGCCGCTTTTCAGGGTGATCTTTACGCTGTCGCCCTCGTCGGTAAAGTAGGAAACGCCGTCGCCCAGGCAGAGCTTCACGCCGTTTCTTACGATGTTCTCGTGCAGAAGCTGGGCCATCTCGAAGTCCAGCGGGGCCATCACCTGGTCCAGCGCTTCGACGATGGAGACGTCGAGGCCCGCATGGCGGAGGTTTTCCGCCATCTCCAGCCCGATGAAGCCGCCGCCGATCACGGCGGCCGATTTTACCTTCTTCTCCATGACGAGCGCGCGGATACTCTCGGCGTCGGGCACCGTCCAGAGGGTGCGGATGCGCTTCGAGTCGATGCCCGGGATGGGGGGGCGCAGGGGGGAGGAGCCGGTGGAGATGACCAGGGTGTCGTAGCTCTCCTCGTATGTTACGTTTGTATTTTTATCAAGAACGGCGACGGTCTTTTTCTCCCGGTCGATGGAGAGAACCTCGCTCTTCACGCGCACGTCAATGTTGAATTTGGCGCGCATCACCTCGGGGGTCTGCAGAATGAGCGCGTCACGGGACTTGATGACGTTGCCCACGTGGTAGGGCAGGCCGCAGTTGGCGTAGGAGACGTACTCTCCCCGCTCGAAAAGGACGATCTCGGTCTTCTCGTCCAGCCTGCGCAGACGGGCACCGCAGCTGGCTCCGCCCGCCACGCCGCCGATGATGAGCACCTTACTCATGGCGGTTCTCCTTCCTCGCCCCGGCGGCGGCGTCCGCGAAGAGGAAGCCCAGAACTCCGCAGTAGACGGTCAGGATGATGAGGTTCGAAGTGATCGCGCAGACGGGGGTGGCGCAGATAAACATGCTGTATAGGTAGCCGGCCAGGGCGCCGAGCACGGTGAGAATGATCCGGAAAAAACGGCTCCTGTCAAGAGCCACGGCGGATACATATTGTTTCATGGAAATTCCCTCCTTCTAATCTGTATTAGTTTTACCACAAGAAGGAATTTCACTCCGTGACTTTATCACGAAAGGGAAAGGGTTTTCGGAGAAGCGCCTTAAACCATAAAAGCTCCCCGCCTCCGGCAGGGAGCTTAGTATCTTTCTTTACTTTTCTTTATTTCCCAGTTCGTGCAATTTTCTAATGAACCGTTCCTCGCAAGCTCGCTCCTGTCCGACAATATCAAAGTATATAAACAATGAGAATGCGGCAGATATTGCAATGAATTTCAATGAAACATATCTAAACGGCAATAACGCAAGAGCGTAAACAAAAGGAATAAAGCATATAAGCAGCAAAAGCAAGGGGACAACCCCGGGTCTTATATGATATTTGACGGAGCACTCGCCGCCCCGCTCTTCAATCGTACCATAAAATCTCATAGCGCTAAACCCACGTTTATATCTTTCACACATATTAAATGAAAACCCATCATCAAAAAAGGAATTAAGCAATGAGTTTTTACATGCCAATTTTCTTAATGCTTCAGATACTTCAGCTGATGAGGCTTTCACAGAAATGGCTTTTTCCCTGAATATAAGACGTGACATTCGCATTCTCCTCAGCTAAATTCTCTTCAAATGAATACCGCAGACGCAGGGATAATATGTTTTATTTATCACGCCGAATGAATTTTAGCCGAAAAAACACAGGCGCGGTATGGAAAAATACCGCGCTTTCTTCATCTTTTTGCGCTGCACAGAGCCTTAGCTCAGTTTGAACGAATCCCGCTATTCCCCCATAAATTTAAATCTGGACCACAGCAGGATGATGACCTGGCCGGGGATGCCGATGACGAAAATAAGCCATATATGCCGGGAAAGGAATGTTAAGTACACGGCCAGCAAGATGCTCCAGACGAGGGCGGTGATGATGACGTAGTTTACTTTTCCCCTGCCCCAGATTGAGTTAAACACCAGAAGCACAATGCACAAAACCGGAACGGCATAGACATAGACCATCCAGGTGGGCAGGGTCAGCGGAACCTTAATCAGTTCCAGAACGACAAACAATATCGTGGTGATGAGAAAGACAAGCGAAGCGGAAAGGAGGGTCACGATGAGGCGGTTGCGCTTTGTATGCCCCGAAATAATCAGGAGGGAATCGTCGCGCTCGTCGTGCTCCGCTTCCAGAAGATAGTCCAGCCTGACATGGAACAGATCCGCGATCTCCTTGAGCACCGCAACGTCGGGAATCGACTCCGCCCGCTCCCATTTGGAAACGGCCTTGTCCGAATAATTGAGTTTTGTGGCAAGCTCCGCCTGGGTCCAGTTCATTGATTTCCGCAGTTCGATGATATTTTTAGCGATAGCCGGTTTCAAGTCTTCCATAAAATCGAATATCTCCCCCAAGAATTGTCTTTTTTTAATTATAGTACACAAATTGGCAATAATCAAATTAATATTATTGAGCTTTTATATACTCTACCGTGGGTAGAGTCGGTGGAATTCCTCTCTACTTTGGCGGAAACCACGGGTAGACTCTCTCGAATGCTACTATAGAGTGACTGGAAAAATTCTCCGTTGTATGATAAAGACAGCGTTTATGAGCATCCCGTCATCAGGGGGATTCATGAGCGTCTCATTCTGATGGGGGAAGGGTTTTATGAATCAGTATGTAATTACCTGCTGCTCAACGGCGGATATGACCGACGAATATTTCAGGGAGAGATCTGTCCCTTACGTTTGCTTCCATTTTGACATCGACGGAAAACAGTATCCCGACGACCTGGGAAAATCCATGCCTTTCGATGAGTTCTATAAAAGAATGGCCTCGGGGTCCCAGCCCACTTCCTCCCAGGTCAACGTGGCGGAGTTTATCGATTTTTTCGAGCCGTTTTTACTGGAGGGAAAGGACATTCTCCACGTGAGCCTGTCCTCCGGCTTATCCGGAGCGTTCAATTCGGCCGGAATCGCCGCGCAGGAGCTTGAGGGAAAATACCCGGACAGGAAAATTAAAATCGTGGATTCCCGGGGGGCCTCCTCGGGCTACGGGCTTCTCATGGATATGCTAGCGGACCTGCGGGACGGCGGAGCGTCCTTTGAGGAAGCTTGTATGTGGGCGGAAGGCAATAAGCTTCTCATCCACCATTGGTTCTTTTCCACGGATCTGACCTTTTACATCCTGGGGGGAAGGATTTCGAAAACAGCGGGCTTTTTCGGAACGCTCCTGGGCATTTGTCCCCTCCTTAACATGGACGCCGCCGGACACCTGATCCCCCGGGAAAAGATCCGGTCGAAGAAGAAGGTCATGCAGGAAATCGTGGAACGGATGAAGCTCCACGCCCGGGACGGCCTTGCTTACAACGGTAAGTGCTTTATTTCAAACTCCGGCTGCATCGAGGACGCCCAGGAAGTGGCGCGCATGGTGGAAGCGGCTTTCCCGAATCTGAACGGTAAGGTCATGATCAACAGCGTGGGAACCGTCATCGGTTCGCACACGGGCCCCGGCACGGTGGCTTTGTTCTTCGTCGGGGACATGAGAATCTAAAAGGACCTGATCCTATTGAAAAACCTGTCCCAGATCATTCGTATTGTTACGGTTGCTCCGGTGATCGCGTTTCTCATGCTGCTCGCTTTGTATGACCAAAACCCAATGCTCTTCGGCAGCGCCGTCCACTTCACGCTGGCGGTTTTGTTTCTGACGGTTTTTCCACTGCTGGCCTATCCGCTCCAGCCGTTCTTCAAAAAATACAGGGGAACAGGGCGCGAAGGCCAGCGGGCGCTCGCGATGGATTTTGCCGTGGCGGGATATATCGGCGGCTTTCTATCCTCCCTTTTTCTGAAAGCACCGGGGAGCGTTCGGATTATTTATCTTACTTATCTGATTTCCGGATTCCTCATCCTGCTCTCCAATCAGCTGCTCCGCTTCAAGGCAAGCGGGCACGCCTGCGGGGTGGCGGGGCCGTGCGCCATCCTCCTCCGGTTCGGCGTGACCGCGGGATACTTCGGAGTCCCACTTCTCGCCCTCGCCTGGCTCTCAAGCCTTTCCATGAAACGTCATACCGCCGCCCAGCTCGCGGGCGGCACCATCATTCCCATCCTTGCGTTGGGAATCGCAATAACGATCTAGCGCGGGAAACCGGCGCGACCTGAAAGGAGATCCATTTTGAAAACAACCCTGATTACCGACAGCTGCTGCGACTTAACGCCCGAGCTGCTTCAAAACATGGACGTTAGGCGCGTCAGCTTTCACATTAACGTGGAGGAAAAGAGCTTCATTGACAACCACCAAATCAATCTGACCGCCCTTCTGGCGCATATGCGCGCGTGCAAAAGCGCGGTGAAGACGGCCTGCCCCTCCCCCGACGATTATTTTCAGGAGATGCGCTCGGCGGAGTCCTGCTTTGTCGTTACCATTTCGGGCCGCCTGTCCGGAAGCTATCATTCGGCCATGGCCGCGCGTGATCTGGCTTTGGCGGAGACGCCGGATAAAAGAATCCACGTGTTCGACTCCAAAAGCGCGTCTTCCGGAGAAACCTGCGTGGCGCTGAGGATCGAGGAATGCATGGAAGCGGGCCTTTCGTTTGAAGAAACGGTGGAAAATGTCTCCGCTTATATCGATTCCCTGCATACCCGCTTTGTCCTGGTGCATCTGGACAATCTGATGAAAAACGGACGTCTGGGCAAGCTGAAGGGCGTACTGGGGATGATGCTGGGCATTTATCCGATTCTCGCGGATGACGGGCAGGGCGAAATCGTCATGCTGGAGAAGGTCCGGGGACTGAAGCAGGCCATGGGCCGCCTGGCGGACCTGCTGAGGGACAACCTGGATACCCAGCTTCGGAAAACGACCACAATCGTCATCAGCCACTGCAACTGCGAGGAGCGCGCGCTGGCTTTGAAGGAACAGATCCAGACCCTTCGCAAGGATCTGAAGAGGATTGTGATCGTCCCCACAGGCGGACTATCCACCGTCTACGCCAACGACGGCGGTATCGTGCTTGCCTACTGACGTTCCGGCTGGGTCAAGCGCCTGTATGCGGCGCGGTTGGAGTTTCGGCGGTTTCGTTTTTCTTGTTTTCGCACAAGATATGGGACTTTATTAAGGTCCACTGAACAAATGCGATTTCCGCATCGCATTCACCGAAAGGGCAAAAAATGCCCTTTCGGGCAGCAAAACAGCACTGTTTTGCTGCTTCAGATACATTGATGACTGTCCGTTTTGATTTGCGGACACACGCCGCAAATCAAAAGTGCAAGGTTTTTGACCATAATTGGTCAAAAACCTTGCACCTGAATAAAGCAACAACAGCATAGAAGCATTGATATGACTATATTTTTGCTTTATTCAGCGGACATTATATGAAAACAGAAAATGTAATGTCATCCTGAGCGTTAAGCGAAGGCTCCTAGCGCGTCAAATATGAGCGCCGCTAAGATTCTTCGGCTTTCAGCCTCAGAATGACAGGAAAAAAGGTGGTGTCTCATGTTATTTGAGACACCACCTTTTATCTTATGGTAAATTGGTTTCCCGACAAAACGGGACGGCCTTGCGCGAAGTATGGCACCCCATTGGATAGAGCAAGCCCCATAGGGCCTTTCAGCGATCAATTACCGTTGAGGAAATTGAGGCAGCGGTAAAACTCGGAGGCCAGATCGCACCTGGACATGAGATATTGAGGATTTGAGCAATGATCGTTTTTGAACATATTGATATAATATTTGAAACAGAACGATACCGCGTCGCGGGCGTAAGAGGCGATATCCTCCTGATCGCTGATAGAAGAGGGGTCTCCAACGGGAGAGGTTTCGATTTTAGTCGGATCCAGCTTGAAGTAACCGACGATCCCCCGGTATAGCATCAGTTCCGCGTCCTGGCGGGAAACCGGGGCCTCGGGATGGAAACCGCCGTCGGCACACCCGTTGATGAGCCCCGCGCGGTACGCCGCAGAAACCGCCCCGAAATACTCGCTTCCGGTCGTCACGTCGCCGAAGACCTGAACGGGCTCGGCGTCGGTAAGGCCGAAGAGCCTCGCGGCGGCCTGGACGCACTCCCCTCTGGTGGCGGTGTCGTCAGGCCTAAAAGTGCTCGGGGAACCTTTCGCGCTGAAAATTCCTCTCGCGGTCATTTCATAGATGTAGGGCGCGGCCCAGTGGCCTGAAGCATCCGAGAGACCTTCAAAATCATAGGCCGCCGGCAAAAAGTCGATTCCGTCCGTGCCGCCGCTTTTGAGCGGCAGCGTTTCGGCATATGCCTTAAGCTGCCGAATGCCGCCAGCGCTGTAATAGCCGCTGGTCTGTACGCCGTTGTAAACGTAAGGATAGGAGGCGGAGCTCTTCAAATGATAGCTTACGATATATCCGGAAGGGCTTTGGGGAACCGAAAGGGTGTAACCGTTTGTTTCTCCGTAGTGATATTCCATTTCCTTCTCAACGGTCACATCGTCATTTTTTGCGGAGGTGCCCATGTCCGTATAGGCACGCATGATAACGCTTAAGGTGGGGCCCGATTTTTCCGGCTGCCGGGGCAGGGTGAATGTTCCGCTGATCTTATCGGCTTTGGCCAGGGTAAAATCGATTCCGGCGCTGTCCTTTTGGGAGACATCCACCTGGGCGGCTTGGTACCAGTAGGGAGAGGAGAAACTTCCGGTATAGAAGTTTTCTTCGGTAAAACGGCTGTCCCCCAAGGCGCGGCAGTCGATGACGAACGGAGCGTTATCATGGGCATAGACGGAGTAATCATAATGGTACTCCACGCTGTCTTCACCCGCGGGGATCATGGCGGTGATTGCCGTCGGCACGGTAAAGACCGCTTTATCGCCCGAAAGATCGCTTTTTTCAAGGAACAAAATTCTGCACTCGATGGGACTGGCGGCTCTTTCGCCTGAGGGCAGCCTGATGGTTCCGGAAACACGGCGCATGGGGCAGACGTCAAAGGAGTTGAGTTCGCTGAGCTCCCGGCCGCCGAGCGTTACGTCTGCCTCGATCGTGTAATTTTCCCCAATGGGAAAAACTCCTGAAAAAGAACAGGTCCTTTGATAACCGGCCTGTCCCTCCCGGGAGCCGGTTTCGGTTTTATCTCCCGTTTTCGTCAGAAGCACGTCCAGCTTCGCTCCTTCACCGTCATAGACCGCGAGAGTGACCGCCGCGTTTTTGACCTCATCCTGATCTGTGCCGCCGAAGGAGATATGGAAGTTCATGACGCCGAAGCTTTCGGCCGCGGCGGGATACTGCTGCTCTTCATAGGCGATGCCGATGTCCGTAGATTCGGCGGCGGCCCCGGCGGTGAAGAGGGAGATTCCCAGGAGGAAAAGAAGGAGGACAGCGCACTTTTTCATTTCATCATATCCATTTCTATTTTTTTCGTGCGGTAGAAGACGGCCAAGATGATGTAACCCCGTAAAAGTTTGGGCTATGTCGTCCACAGTACATCCTGATTGTCATTTTTCATTCATGTTAATTCGCCTCCGGCGGGGCACCCTTTCTTTCCGGAAAGAAAGGGTGGAAAGAAAGCGCCAAAGAGGGTGTTTCGATTCCCCCTCTTTGGAAACTCCCGCAGCGACCACGCAAGAGGAGGGCTTCGGCCCCCCCTTTGTGGAATCATCCCCCCGGGACGAAGGTAAGACGGAGCACGCGAAACGAGTACGCGGATGGAAAACGCGGGAGAAAGCCGACTACCGGCACCCACGAAGCGGGGACGGAGGACGGGGGAACGAGGCGAAGGGAGGCGATGAGGGTGCTTACACGTTTTCCGGATAGCTCCTGATATGAGAGAAAAACTTGGTGTCTTCCAGCTCCAAATGGCCGACGATCACCTCATCAAAAATGAAAGAGAAAAAAGCCGACTGCTTTAAGATTCTTTTGGTATAGGCTTCTTTTAAGCCGAGGGCTTTGGAGACTAAATCCTTATGCAGCCCGCAGTGTTTCTCATAATCCGGGTAGCTGAGCCGGGAGAGGAGCTTTTCCTCGCTGTCGAAATGGAAGAGGATATGATTGAGCAGCAGTTTCAGCTGCTCCGAGATTTTGTCATACTCCATGCCGGCCAGGGACATATTGATCAGCTTGTTGCCCAGTTCGAGCATTTCCCGATGCTCCCCGTCAATCTGCCCGCTGCCGCTGTTCCAATCGCTTTTCCATTCCAGGTGCACGCTGGCGGCCGGAAAGCTGCCCTCCGTGTCGAAGGCCACGACCTGATTCCTGCCGATGTTCTTGGCCTGATAGACGGCCGCGTCGGCACGGGAGAACCATTCGTCAAAAGTCTCGCCGCTTCTGTATTCCGCCGCGCCGATGCTGACCGTCAAAGTCCCGTAAGGCAGCAAGCTGCTGTTTTCCACCATCGCGCGTATCCGTTCCGCCGCGTCCAGCGCCTTTCCAATCGGCGTGTCCGGCAGCAGCACAAGGAATTCTTCTCCCCCGTACCTGGCGACGATATCAACGCCGCGCAAAAAGGAGACAATCGCATGGGCTGCGTTTTTCAGCACTTCGTCGCCCTTCAAATGGCCGAACGCGTCGTTCACCTGCTTAAAATGGTCGAGATCCAGCATCAGCAAGGAAACCGGCCGTCGGCAGCGTTCTGCCCTCTTCATTTCCTCTTCCGCCTTTTGATTGAAAAAAACGCGGTTAAACAAACCGGTGAGCTGATCGCAAGAATTCTGGAACAGGAGTTTTAAATGCGCTTCGATTAAATCGCGCATTTCCCCGATCAGAATTTCTATGGCCGTTGAAAATTTGTTTTCCTTGTCGTCAAGGATACAAATGGTGCCGAAGGGGGTGTTGTCGGGCATGCGGATGGGAAACCCCAGATAGCTCAGCAGCCCGCGCCTGATATCAGGATTGTTTTTCCACTCATTGGATTTGAGGGCGTTCGGCACAAGCAGTTTTTCATTTTCTTTCATGACCTTCTCGCAGTAAAGGCCGGAATTGGCCAGGGTTTCTTTCTCGCCCACTTTGTAGGGATTATTCGGCCCGCCAGCGAACATCACTTCGATTTGGCCGTCATAAGCGCGCATAATCAGCCCCGCGCGGGCTCCGGCAATCTGAGTGATGAGGTCGACGATAATCTGCCAGGATTTAAGTAAGTTTTCCGGAATTTCCAGATGATCCGCGATCAACGGTCCGGAAGCATTTAAGCGGTGATTTTCTGCTGTTTCGGCCATAGGGTCGTTCTCTCCCCGATCTTTTCAAAATGCCGGTCCGAAGGTGACGTTTTTCTTCACGGTACGAACAGGATCCATATACTATATAGTATAGTATAGTCCGCGGTCTTCTTCAATAAAAACAAAAAATCCGGGGAGTCAAGATGCAGGGCGAAAAGCTGCGTCCTGCAGGCCGTGAAACCATCATACTCATCACTTCCAGAAATATCAAGACGCAAAGAGCGATATTCGCGCCGCCCCCCGCCCCTTCCCTGCGCGACGCTTTTGTTGACATGCCTTTGCTCCGGCGGTAGAATGAAAATACGGTCACTGTTTTTTAATCTGATTTTAATTTTCCGCAAATTGTCCTTGAAGTCTTCTCTGTTAGCATAAAGACACAACAGAGAACAAGGAGGAAAACAACATGGCTACATTAGAACAAGTGGAAAAACTGCGGGAGAAGGCCAACGTCAGTTTTGAGGAGGCGAAGGCCGCGCTGGATGCCTGCAACGGAGATATGCTGGACGCCGTCATCTATCTGGAGAGGCAGGGGAAGGTCTCCTCACCCTCCGGAGGCGGTTTTTTCAGCAGCGAAAACGCCTCCTACGAGCAGAAGGAAACGGAAGGCGAAGGCTGCTGCGGCGGCCGCCGCAGGCACGGCAGCTTCCATGAGGCGATGAGGCGGCTGGGTCACTTCTGCGCCGTGGGCTTCAACAAGGGAAACAGAAACTATCTGGAGGCCGAAAAGGACGGAAAGGTAGTGCTTGCCTGCCCCGTCACGGTGTTCGTGCTTCTGCTGCTGCTCTTCTTCTGGGTCGTCGTACCGTTTATCGTCATCAGCCTGTTCTTTGGGCTGCGGTACCGCTTTTCGGGAGAAGATTTGGGCAAAGAATCGGTGAACAAAGTGATGGGAAGCGTCTCCGATAAGGCGGAGGATATCAAAAAGTCCTTCCAGAGCGAAAAATAATAAATGAAGGTTTGCTGAGGGTTATGGGAGCGAAAATTCTGCTGATCGAGGACGAGGAAAAGCTGGCGCGGTTCGTGGAGCTGGAGCTATGCTACGAGGGCTATTCGGTGACGAAGGCCTTCGACGGCAGGACGGGCTGCGAGCTGGCCCTCGGTGGACGCTTTGATTTGATTCTCCTGGATATCATGCTGCCGGAACTAAACGGCATGGAGGTTCTGCGCCGGCTGCGCAGGGCCTCCATGTCCGTTCCCGTCATCATGCTCACGGCGCGGGACAGCGTGACCGACAAGGTGGCGGGCCTGGACCTGGGGGCAGACGACTACGTGACCAAGCCCTTCGCTATCGAGGAGCTGCTCGCCCGCATCCGCACCGCTCTCCGGAAAACGGGGATGCAGGAGGAGGACGTTTTGTCCGCGGCGGGGGTCTGCCTTGACCTGAGGCGGCACACCGTGACCGTCAAGGGGCAAAGCGTCGAGCTCACCAAGCGGGAATTCGATCTGCTCCACTATCTTTTACAGAACAAGGGCATCGTGGTCACCAGGGAAAAGCTCCTGGAAAACGTCTGGGACATGGATTTTGACGGGGGGACGAACGCCGTGGACGTCTATATCCGCTTCCTGCGGGGCAAGATCGACGAGGCTTACGGGACCAAGCTCATTCAGACGGTCCGGGGCGTGGGATACGTCATAAAAGATGAATAACCGAATCAGAACGCCGGAGCCGGGCGGCAGCAGAATGCGAAACTCCATCGCCAAAAAGCTGAGCTCCAGGATGTTTTTCCGCCTGGTGGGGATTTTTATCTCCCTGGACATTTTTATCTGTATGCTCGCCTTCGCCTCATTGGTCGTCTACAGCGAGAGCAGGGGCGCCTCCGCCGCCGGCCTCGTCGGCGAATCCGGGCTGCTGCCTTCGGGCCAGGCCTCGGACTGGCTGGAGCTCTCGGGGGTCAGCATCGAACCCGGCCAGAGCGGCGATAACAGCTTTCTCGTCCCGGAGCCCTTCGCGCTGCTGCTGCCCGAGGCAACGAAAACGGCGCGCCGCAGCATTGAGGCGGCGGGCGGGGAAGAGCTTGGCCTGCAAAGCCTCGATAAACTCTCCTATAATATTTACCTGACCGGCAGCGAACCTTCTTACCGGATTTCCATCGGGCTGGGCACCTGCCTCCATATCTTCCGGCTTGCCCTGGCCGTTCTCGCCGCGTTTCAAGTCCTCACCCTGTTTTCCAGCCTTTTCA
Source organism: Bacillota bacterium (assembly GCA_023459875.1). GTDB lineage: Bacteria > Bacillota > Clostridia > Oscillospirales > Oscillospiraceae > JAEWRY01. Next base: position 29,790 of record JAEWRY010000012.1, on the reverse strand, counting down.
AGGACGCCCGGATGGTCCGCGACACCCTGGAGCCGATCACCCGGCTCGCCGAGACGGCCCGGAGCCTCAACGCGGTGGGCAGCCAGTTCGACCCCGGCAAGATGGAAGCCCTGGCCGGAAAGCTGGAGGGCATCAACGCTTCGAAGCTGGACACGCGCATCCAGGTGGACGACACCCAGGAGGAGCTGAAAAACCTCGCGCGGGCGATCAATTCCATGCTCGACCGCATCAACGAATCTTACCGGGCCCAGGTGCGCTTCGTCTCCGACGCGTCCCACGAGCTGCGAACGCCCATCTCCGTCATCCAGGGCTACGCGAACCTGCTGGACCGCTGGGGCAAAAACGACGCCAAGACACTTCAGGAGTCCATCAACGCCATCAAGGACGAGGCGGCGAACATGAAGGACCTGGTGGAACAGCTTCTCTTCCTCGCCAGGGGCGACAACAACACCCTGACTCCCCAGTTTGAGAGCTTTAGCCTCTCCGAGCTGGTTACCGAAACCGTCCACGAGACCCAGATGATCGACAGCGCCCACAAGTTCGTCACCCGCGTGGAGGACGTGACGGTGGTGGCCGACAAGGGGCTCATCAAGCAGGCTCTCCGAATCCTCATCGACAACGCCATCAAATATACCGACCCCGGGGGAAACATCACTGTTCTCGCCTCGCAAAACGGCGAAAACGCCAAGCTCACGGTGAGCGACGACGGCATCGGCATCAGCCCCGAAAATCTCCCGAAAATCTTCGACCGGTTTTACCGGGCGGACGAGTCCCGCACCCGGTCCACCGGCGGCGCCGGGCTGGGGCTCTCCATCGCGAAATGGATCACCTCCCGCCACGGCGGCCAGATGGAGGTTTTAAGCCGGGAGGGCATCGGCACGAGGATCACCATCGTTTTACCCTCGCGGGAGCTTGAAGCGGTAAAGCCCGGCAAAGGCAGCGGGAAGTGACCGGATAAAATATAGAACAGCCGCGCCCCTCGGGGCGCGGCTGCACAGACTGTCGAAAAACCATGTTTTTCGGCAAAACGATAAGATGGAAGCGGCTCTCTGGAGCCGCACAAAGAGTGCCTAGCGAGAAGTGAATTCCCGCTAGGCACCGGTATTTAACCTTTTGCAGATTTCGGTCACGGAGCGCAACGCAAAATCCGCAAAAGCTTTTCGCCAGTGGCGAAAAGGACGAAGAACTTTTTTGACAAGCTGAACAGCCGCGCCCGGAGGGGCGCGGCTGTTCTTTTATCAGACGGACTTTCTCCTATCCATTTGTAAGAATCATGTGCTTTCCTGCTTGTTGTTTTCCTTGTTGTTTTCGATGAAATACCGGAGCGCCCGCCCCATGAACACCGACGCACCGGGGCCGTACTTTTTATCGTTCACCTCCATGATGCCGGGATTCGACATATAGCTTTCCGATAAGATGCCCCAATAGTTGCGAGGCATTTCCATATGCGCGGCTTTCTGCGTCTCCTTTACCCAACGGTCCATTTCCCCGACGATTTCCTGGATTTCCCCGGAGCAAGGGTCCTTGCTCAAATCACTGGTCAGCTTTCTGGTCAGGGCCTCGGTTTTGGCCGTGTAATCGCTTAAATGCTCTTTGATCGTCTGAAACCCATCCATGATTTCCGGCAGATTCTCCAGGTTTTTTTTCATAGCCCGCGTGTAATTTTCGATGCTTCCGAACTCCTTGACGGCCATTTCTGCAACCGCCTGCCCGTGCGACTTTACGCTCTCCAACATTTTCTCAAATTCGCCTGCATCGCCGAAATACTCGATCACCTGATCCTCATGCTCCGTTCTGAACCGGTCCAGGACGTGATAATATTCGCTAAGATCGAATTCTTTAAAACTCATTTCATTTCCTCCGCTCAGTGTTTTTTCAATCAGACTGATAAGACCGTTCAGTCTGTCGCGCTTGAGGACGAGCAATTCCCTCTGGTTTCGCAGGGCGCTCATTTTATCAAACTGCGGACTCGATAGGATCCCCTTTATGCTTTTCAAAGGCAGGTCCAGTTCCCGGAAGAATAAAATCCGCTGCAAAATTTCCAGAGCCTCCTCGTCGTAAAGCCGATAGCCCGAATCCGTTACCCTGCTGGGCTTGAGCAGGCCGATTTTGTCGTAGTGGTGCAGCATCCGAACGCTGATTCCGGTCAGCTCGGAAACCTGTTTTACAGTCCTCATCGTACAGCGCCTCCATCCTGTCTTGAGCTTGCTTTCTTTTCTTCGTCGCGCTTTTCCCCGCTGATCTCAACTGTACACTATGACACAGTGTCAGGGTCAATCCTTTTTTCTTTTTTTTAAAATATTTTTCACCAGGCGCAGAAAGGCTTCCCCGGAAATACAAATCCAAGTGGAATTTCATTCTGTGCATAACGAATGTCATCCTGAGCATTACGTATGTCGTCCTGTGTATAGAAAATGTCATCCTGAGTCTTTGGCGAAGGATCTTGCGCGGTACTATGCACGCCGCGAAGATTCTTCGGCCTTCGGCCTCAGAATGACAGGTTGATCGCCGTGTTTCAATTACTTGCGAGTGACTGTATCCGGTTATTTATTGGCAACTCCTGCTCACCCCAGAAAGTTCTGAATCTCGCCGATAAATCTGAGCGCGCCGGTTTCGATAGCCGCGGTGAGCGCATTCGGATCGTCAAAATCCGGCTCCTCCACCAGCGTGGCTTCAATGATCGAGTCGACGCCCTTTCCGGCGGGAGAGACCGGGTAACGCTTCCAGCCCCGCTCCCTGAACAGCCGGGCGTATTCCGCCTGAACCTGCCGGTTGACGCCGGAGAGCCAGATTTCCCATTTGAACTTCCCGTGCACGAAGACCAGGGCGATTTTCAGTTTTCGCTTTTTCAGCTCGGGAGGAGTAAAAGAAAAGTAGGTCATATCCAGGTAGCCAAAATAAATGTTCGCCGGAACTGAAAAATCCGGGTACTGACCGGATAAATACGCCCGGAGGTCCATGACGTAGCCCATAATGCCCTGATACGCCTTTGCGATGTCGCCTTTTTCCATCTGCTTTTTGTATTCTGCGAGATACCTGCCGAGCTGTTCCATCCCCGTACTCCCCTTCTCCTGCCGCGGTATTATTTTTATGGCTCCGCGAAGCAACGTCAGTTCGCCGGAGGGCTCATGACCAGCACGCGGTTTACCATGGCGCTAAGCAGATCGCCGGCGCTTACCCCGTGGCCGGAATCCAGCCAGATCAGCTCCTTGTAGGGCGCTTCCAGCGCGTTATAATACTCTTCCACCAGCGAGGCCATGGCGTTCACATCGTGTTTGCCAACCAGAAAATAAACGGGAACATCCAGCCGGGCGGCCTGTGTCCTGAAATCCAGGTCTCGCAACTGCGGATACACCACGCGGAAGGATTCCGCCAGTCCCCGGGCGAAGTTCACCTTGTCCACGAGGCCGTATTCCCGGGCAAACTGGGGGACCAGCAGCAGAACCGTCTGCAGGTTTGCCGAACCCATGTATTCAAAGAGCACGTTGTTATAAAGCGCATACTTGAGGGCCATCGCTTCCCCCGTGTAAGGCGGAGCGCCGTTGGCGGCGAGTTTTTGAAGCAGCTTTTCGTTCCCCCGGGCCAGTTCCAGGGCGAGGCGGTAACCCATCCGGTCGTTCTCGGCGGTGTTCACCATCTGTCCCGTGCCGATATAGGCATAGTAATCTTCGGGATACTGCCGCACCAGCTCGGTGCCCAGGATCGTACCCCAGGAGAGGCCGAGCACATAGATCTTTTCCTGATGAAACCGCTCCTTGAGAAGCTCAGTAAGCTCGTGGGCGTCGTCGACGAATTTCTGGACGGTGAGGGTATCGATGGGGACCGCCCCGTAGGACTTGCCGGTTCCGGGCTGGTCCCAGTTCACGACCACGAAATGGTCCTCCAGAGGCTTTAGACTCAGCGCGCTGGCCGGAAAACCGCCCGCGCCGGGGCCGCCGATTCCCAGATACAGAAGCACCGGCTTGCAAGCGTCTTTCCCGCGTAGGGTGATCCACTCTTCCGTTCCCCCGAGGGTCACCTTTTCCAGCGCCGCCACGCTGCCCGCGCCGGGAATGGAAGGAGTGGCGGCAAAGAACTGGGAAGCCCCAACCGCCAGCGCCGCCACGGCGGCAAAACCCACGAGCAGCGGATAAGCAGGCCTTCCCCCCTTTTTCCGGCGACGCCAGAGGACAATCAGGGCGGCGTCCAGCGCGGCCAACAAAAGCCACGCCCAGACAGGGACCGCGGTGGCAAGGGGGAGATCCAATACCGGTAGTATCATTAATAAGGCAAAGAAGAAAATCAGTATCCGGATCAATATCATCTGAATCCCCCTTTTTCAAGCGGAAATGCCCACTTACCCGGTCACGTCGTACTCGATGACGGTGTTGTGGCCGTCGAAATAAACCAAATCGCCCTCGGGGAGATGCCAGACCGCCTTGAGGGATTTGGGCTGCATGATACCGCCCACGTCCCGGTAGTCGCCGCAGAGGGCCGACCACGAAACCTGCCGCTCGTTTCCGGCGGTATCCACATACACCCGGTCTTCGGTGGTGAAGTCCGTAAAATAGCCGTTTTCATCGAAGGTGAACATCCCGCTCACCGACATGCCGTAATAGGAAATCGTGCCTTTCACCCGGCTCTTGTCAATGGCTTCCCAGCTCATGAAGTCCCGCAGGACGATGGAGGGCACGAAAAGGCTCTCAGCCAGGCAGTTAACGAGACTTGACTGGTTCATCGCCGCGCCTCTCTGGTCGAACAGCACCTTGGCTTTCGCGATCACGCCCTTCATGGACCCCTCGCCGCCCTCGTAGGCGTCGATCCCCTCGAAGGGGATCCCGTACAGGCGGGTTTCCAGCAGGGCCACCCGCTCCGGCTTGTCGGCGGAGTTATACTGGGTGCTTTTGATTTTCAGCGTCGGCATGCTGGAGGAGAGGATAAAATTCACGTCGCTGTGGGTCATTTTGATGTTGAACATTTTAGGCTTTCCGAGATATCCGCAGACCTCGAAATACCTTTGCAGCGGAGCGGGCAGGCCCGCGATGTCCTCCTTCGTGAACACCTCGCCGGTGGAGGAGAGCGGCGCGTTCTGACCGCTTTTGAGCCCCGCGAACTCCGCTTTCATCGGGGACCAGGGGATTGAAAACCAGATTACAATTCCTAGAATTATAACCACAAGAACGCCGATCACCCACTGCATGATCTTTCTTCCCCTCTTCACAATCCGACACTCCCGTTTCTGAAAGTATTTTAAGCTTACTAAAATTATACCGCATGGGTATGGGGGTGTGTCAAGCATCACGGGAGCATGGGGCGCCTCATTTGTCATTCCGAGTCCGAGGAACGAAAGTTTCATCGCTCCAAGGCTGGAGTTCGATAGCCCTTCATGCCTGCCGCGCCGAGCTTGAAGAACGATAGCCCTTCATGCCTGCCGCGCAAAGCCGCTTTTTTGCCTGTCATTCTGAGCGAAGCGAAGAATCTTATAGATCCTTCGCTTCGCTCAGGATGACAAGGTTACCGCCAGGGTAATACGGTTGCCGCCCGGGATGGCAGGTTACCACGAGTTGACGTGGTTTACTGATCAGAACGGCACGGCTGCCGCCGGGGATAAGTTTTAGGGACTATTGAGGCAGCGTCAAATCTTGCTGTTTTTAAAATGCAGCCAGGACAACACGCATACGGGGGTAAAGTAGGCGCACCAGAACTCCAGAATGAGAACGCCGATCAGGTCGCCTCCCGCCATGCCGGGAGTGAACAGGCCCAGCATGGGCATCACCACGCAGGTAACCGCGAACACGCCGTGAATCATGAGCAGCAACTTAAGCGCCCTGTCCGCCTTGCCCCGGGGCACCAGGGTGAAGGCAATCATAAACGTGGAGAGGGCCATGAAAGAATAGCCCAGCAGATCGTAGCTGAAAAACAGCCCGAACATGCTATAATCGAGAATTTGCCTCGCCCCTTCGCTCAATCCGCCGAATCTCACCGTGGTAAGCTGAGCGAAATACACCATCATGATGAACACCGCGTAAACCGCGGCAAAAGCGACGGCCGCGTACCCCGCGGCGGTATTCTCCCTTTCGCTGCAAGCGGCGAAGGAGCAGATCATCGGTACGAAGCCCCAGGCGATCAGCATGCTGGCAAGGTAGCTGCCCGCGTCGCTCCCGATGAGCATGCAAATGGCAAAGCTGAGCACCGCCAGCAGCGTCACGGCGGACGAGATCATTCCCAATTTTCTGTTCATCGAAGTCTTCCCCATTTTCATTTTTCATTTTCAGCACAGTGATTTTTTCTCCCGTGGGCGCTTAGGGCACGCGGTCTGTCTCCACGCCCGGCTCCTCGTATTCCATGGGCTGGGGAATGAACTGGCCCGCGAAGGCTCCCTTTCCGCGCCGCTTGATGTAGTGATAGCCGATGACGCAGAAGACCGCCGCGCCGATAAAGTTCACGGCGAGGTCCTCCATGGTGTCGATGAGTCCGGTGTCCAGATAGCCGTCCAGGAGGATAAATTTCCCGTCGGAGGTCTCAACGAGCGTCTTGTCGATATCCCTCACGGCGACGGTCTCGTTGCCCCCTGCCGGGTCCAGGGACACCGAGTAGAGATCGGTGATCACCGTGTCCTTCTGCATGTCGGTATGGGTGAAGGTGTCCATGCCGAATTCAAAAAACTCCCACAAAACGCCGATGGTCATGGAAAAGCAGAAGGCGACGACGGCGAGGAACATGGGCGAAAGCTCAAAGCGAAACCGCTTGTTGCGGTTGAAGATGTCCACGAGGGTGAAACCGATGGCGGCGAACATGAAGCCGTTTACCGTGTGCAGGATGGTGTCCCAGTAGGGTATCTTGACGTAGTAGCCCTCGATTTCGCCCAGAATCTCCGCACAGTAGACGAAGCAGTACACCAGCACCTCCAGGGCGGTGGGCACCTCGATCCTGAGGTTCTTCTCCACGAAGGGCGGGATGAAGAACAAAAGTAATGTGAGGACGCACAGGGAAAAGCTCTCCCACTTGCCGAGGAATACGCACCGGATGGCCACCAGGATGACCGAGGCGCGCAGCACCACAAAGACCGCGAAGGAGACTTTATTGGTCCTGATCTGGTCCACGAGACTCTTTGCAGCGGGGACCTCTTTTTCTTTTTTCCTAGGATCGGGCTGTGTTTTTACCATTTGCGCTGCCTCCGCGTCTTGTTAATAGTGCTTTCTAGCCGACAACGTCCCACAGGGGATGGCCGATATTGTACTGGTCAATGTTATAATAAACGAACCATACTTCAATATAATCTCCCAGCGCATGGTGAATCGGCACGGAAATCACCAGGTGGTCTTGGGTAAAATATGAGCAGCAATCGCTGTCGCTCGTATCCGCATTCGTCAGCTCCGTGATCCACCCGGCGGTGTCGGTTTGGTTCAGAAATTCGTTCAGAGCTTCCTTATATTCCGGCCCGCCGTCATATTCCGCTGTATCAGATATGTAGTTTCTGACCTCTTCGACAAAGCTCTCGTCTATTTTTATCAAGTCACTGAGCCGGATGAGGCTCCGGTTTTTCATATCAATATTGACTGTAAAGACAAAGCTCGCCGCGTACGCACCTTCGCCATAATAGCTGCAGCCGGGGAATTTGATGCTGAGATAGCCTAATTTACAATACATAACTTTATAATCCAGTTTATAGTTTTCATTGTCATCCTCGCTTTTTATTGAATCGATATCCTTCAGGGCACTTTCTTTAATCATCCCGTTGATGGCACTCTGTGTCTCAGCGTCGGGCATTCCGGTGAATTTCGGATAGCGGATGGAGATGCCCCCGTCCTCGTAGGTTTCGGTAATGAATTCATAATCCGCGCCGGTCACCAGTTTGTTTACCTCGCCTTCGCTGATTCCGGCCCCCGCCGCAAGTGATTTGATCAGTTGAACGTCATAATCTTCCGGATCACAGCGATTGCCGTCTTCATCAATGATTTCATACCAAAAGGTTGCGTTCCGGTAATAATTCTCTTTTCGAGAACTGTATTCTTCTTCCGAAACGCTCTTGTCATCGATCCTGCAGTTTAGATACTGAGAAACACCGGCTTCCTTTCCGCCTTCGGTATCCGCGCATAAAACCTCTGTTTTCAGCGCTCCGTTTTCCACAGTTAAGGCTTTGATCTTTTCTGATTTAGCCGAATCATTGTTCTGCGTCAGGATATAATGCTTGCCGTCAATTTCGGCAAATCTGATTTCGGACAAGAGGTATCCGTCGGCTGATTCTCCCGCGAGCTCACTGACCAGCTCTTCCGCCTTGCCGTTCTCATACCGGAAAATACTTACAGTGTGGAAATAGTCCTTTCGGAAAACACAGACAAGTTCCGGCACTCCGTCGTTTTCAAAATCGATCAGATCCCCGCGGTAAAGCCCTGCCGGGCCTTCATCGTGGTATTCAAGAAACCCATATTGATGAATGAGGTCTGCAATCACATCATAGTAAGCTTTTGAATAGTTCTTGGAAACGCCGGTCTCTTCAGGCTCGGGGGAAGAGGTAACGGAGGGCTCCGCCGGTTTCTCAGCGGCGGGAATTGCCGTGCCCGTCTCCGCAGGAGCGGATACAGATAGGGAAGCCGTTGGCGCGGCAGACGGAGAAGCGCCCGCGCTTGGCCCGCTCCCGGCAGGCCCGGCACAGCCGGATAATAGCAGAATTACCGCTGCAGCAAAGGAGGAAAGCTTCATTTTGAACTTCATCATTGGCTGCCCCCGCTTCCCGTCTTCTACCAGTAAAAGAAAATTCATTTACCCACAACGTCCCACAGGGGGTGGCCGGTTTTATATGGGGCAAGGTCCTTGTAATCGATTGCGAGCTCGGTGTAATCCCCCAGCACATGGGGAACGAGCACGGAAATCACCAGGGAGTCTTCAGAAAAGTAGGAGTAAACTCCATCGATATTTTCATCGCCCGCGACGTCGGAGCCCTTCAGATTCTTTACCCACCCGGCGCTGTCGGTTTCGTTCAGGTATTCGTCCAGCGCCTGCTTCCATTCGGGCGAAATTTCATCGTATTCCGAGCGGTAGGCGCCCTTTCGGAACACACCCGCAAAACCCTCGTCTATTTTGACGAGGTCGGATAACCGGATGAGGCTTTGGTTTTTCATGTCGATATTGATGGTATAAAAGAAACTCGTCGGATGCGCGGCGCCTTCGGTATTGCTGTATCCGGGGAACTTGATGCTGAGGAATCCCCCGCGGCTGAACGTAACTTCATAGTCCAGCTCATAGTTCACGTTTCCTTCTTCGCTGTTTATGTAAACCATGTCCCTCAGGGCGCATTCCTTGATCATCTCGTTGACGGCGCTCTGGGTCTCACTGTCGGTGAGTCCCGTAAGCTGGGGATAGCGGATGGAGACTTCTCCCTTTTGGTAGGTCTCGGTGACGAATTCATAGTCCGAATCGGCGGGGACCTTGGGGGTACTTTCGCTCCCGGGACTCGCGGACGGCGGCGCCGATTCCGTGGGGGAAGGGCTGGCCGTACCCGGTTCGGCGGTCGGGGAAACGGACGGAGACGGGGACGCGCCCGCGGGGCTTTGTCCCGGTCCGGTACAACTGCTTAGAAATAAAAACGCCGCTAATAATATTATGTAAGCTCTTGTTTTCGACATTGACATAAATATTCCTGCTTTCTGTTAGGTGGTAAGCCAGCGGTGCCATTGCACCCCGCCAGCCTGATTGCATTTTGGAATGATGGAGACACGCATCGTATCCAGTTCGTCCTGACGCCCGATTGGAATCGTCCGAAGATGCAGCGACCTCGCATCTCTTTGATTGTCGCCCGACCCGAAGCGCAGCTTTGCGCTGTATGGATTGATCCCTTCCGGAAACTCGAAATCGGCAAAATCATAATAGTAGACGCTGCTGCCGTCGCCCAGTTTCCTTTTTTGCCGCTCCGCTTCATAGGTGAGCAGATTGTTCTTTTTCCTGTGGTAATCGTAAGAATGGATCTCCAGCGAATCAAAGGCTACGGTATCCTTTTCCACAAAATCGCCCGAGATAAGCAGCTCCAGACCTTTTGTAATCCCCCCGTAATTCAGGCAGCTCAAACTAAACGGTATTCCACTTAAACAAAAGCAATCGACGCAATGCCATCCGAGCACCGTATCGCCGCTCTGAATGAACGCAGGCTCTTCAAAAGCATTATGCTGGGAGCTGAAGCGGTATTCTTCCGTCGATCTCCATATTTGCGGATGAAACGGCTCAATACTGGTAATCGTTTTGAACGCGGCAGAAATGTCCGACGCCAGCTTTTGGAGCTGCGCCGCTTCCAGTTCGTCCAGCTTTTTTGACGCAACGCACATCCAGGGAGAATCATCAAAGAACATGAGTAAACTGAATTCAGAGTGGGCGGGGTTTATGACGTAGTGAAACCCATATTCCGAGAAGACACGTTCATAGTATCCTTTTATATAATCGGAGTAGTAATTGAATCCTTTTTTCTTTATTTTAATGCAAGTTCTGAATTCCATTCCCACACTCCCTTTTCTTGTATCTTTTCGCTCTGCTGATTCATCAAGGTTTCGCATCGCAAAGAGAGCCGGAGTATGTTATTTCTTCGTGAACTTCTCTTTGAATTCTATGGTGCCGCCGTAGGAAGCGACATTCACGAAATTGCCGCCGAACAGCACGTCGCTGTGTAAGTCGTCCGTGAGATAGACGAAATCCGGCTCCAGGTGGCTCAGGGTGATCGATTCGGTACCGGTGTTGACGGGATCGATGGGCACCCAGCCCAGTCCGCCGAAGTACACCTCCACGATGGCGTGCCCGATGCCCAGCGGGACGACCTCCCCGACCGCGACCCGGGCCGGGATCCCTTTGGCGCGGCACAGAGCGGTAAAGACCAGGGCGTAATCGTAACAGTCGCCGTACCCCCGCTTGAGGGCGTCCAGCGCCGTGCCGTCGTCGTTTGCGACCTGCTTGCTCAAATGCCGCTCGGTGAAGGCCAGAATCGCGCCCACCATCCCGTACTCGGTGCCGTCGTTTTCCTCCAGCTCCGCCCCGGTAAAGACGGGGTCGCCGCTTTCCAGCAGCCCCGTGGGGCTGGTGTATTCCTTCCGCTCCTCCTCGGAGAGCTCCGTGGGGAAGCTGCACTTCCACGCCGCTTCATAGTCGTATTCGTATAATTCTAGCTCGGTAGTGACCGTCAGCGTGGTTTTCATCGTCAGGTTATCGATGAGAAAGGTCGCGTAAAGATTGCCGTTTTCGCTGTGGATGCTGGTGGGAGCGATGGAAAAATCGTACCCTATCACCTTCTGCCGGTTGAGGTAGCTGTCCGGCAGGTTAAGCGTAATGAGGAAGGAGGCCTTTTCCCTCACCGGGGTAAGGATAAAATCCTGCCTCTGAATATACCGCTTGGGACTGCGGGTCACGAGGCCCGCCGCGGCCGCCAGGTCGGCGACGCCGGTGTTTTTGATCTGCTCCCCGGTGAGGACCGAATCGTCCAACAGCTTTTTCATGAGCGTTGTCCCGCCGCCTTTGAGGGTCGCCTGGAGGGCGGAAAAGACGCAGGAAACCAGGCTCTGCCGGGTGAAGGTCTCGGACGCGGCGATCTCCTCAAAGCTTCTGGGGGTGAAGACTCCCAGCTCCTTCGCCTGTAGGGCGGCGGAGCTCCAGAGGAAGTCCCCCGCGCCGTCGTCATAGCCCAAAAGGCGCAGGATCATCGTCATCGCCTGATTGAAATCCACAGGCTCGTTTCCGAAGGCAGACTCCGAGAGGCCCTTCACAACGCCGTTTTGATAGAGATAGCCGATCTGGGCGTCCGCCCAGTCGGGCACGTCCGCGAAGGGATTGGGCAGGTTTTCCTCCAGGGCTTCCTGCTCCTTGCCCATGAGTCTCAGGAGCACCACGGCCGCCTCGATTCGGGTCGGCCGGTCGCCGAGGGCGAAGCCGTCCCCGTTCCCTTTGAAAATCCCAAGCTCCCTGAGCGCTTCCGCCTGGGTGTCCTCCGGCTGGGTCATCGCGAGCGCGGGGCTTACGGGCAGCAGGGCGAGGCAGAGGAGGAGGGCTGCCATGTGAAGAAGCATTTTGCGCCGTTTCATAGGTATCATGTGTGACCGGACCCTTCTATTTAAGGTAATCATCCATTTCTGTACTGCTGATCAATAAAGATAAGAATCTTACTGCTGTCATTCCGGGCGCTTTCCCTGTCATTCCGGGCGCTTTCCCCCTGTCATCTGAGCATTCTCCCCTGTCATTCTGAGCGGAGCGAAGAATCTTTCCCGGTCCCCCGTTGTCATTCCGGGCGTTTCTCCTCAGTCATTCTGAGCGGAGCGAAGAATCTTTCCCGGTCCCCCGTTGTCATTTTGGGTATTCTCCCCCGTCATTCCAGGCGTTTCCCCCGTCATTCCGGGCATTTTCCCTCTGTCATTCTGAGCGGAGCGAAGAATCTTTCCCGTCTATCCTCTCGGACAAATCCTCCCAGCCGGGATTCATGGATTCCACCAACGCGTTTTTCTTCTCCCGCGTCAAGCCTTTGATCTGCTTTTCTCTTTCAATGGCGGCTCTTACATCTGCCGTGCAATCAAACCAGACCAGCTTGCTTACATGATATTTTTTATAAAGCCGTCCGCCAGCTTGTTTTTATGCTCGTATAGCCTGCGCTCCAAGTTACTCGTTACGCCTGTGTACAGCACTTTGTTGTTCCAGTTCGTCAGCATATAAACGAAATACATGACGCTGCCTCTCAGTATAAAGATTCTTCGCTGCGCTCAGAATGACAAGCGGGGGAAGTATCTTCCCAGTTTCAATTCAATTGGCTTATTTACTTTTCCATTGAGACTTGTTTCTCAACGACTTCAAGCTTATAGTCTCAGGTTCAGAACAGCCAGTACATGTGCTCTTCGGAGACCTCCAGGCCAAGCTTGCGCTGGAGGCGGAGGGAGGGCTCGTTATCCGCGAAGATCTGGCAGAAAGGGGTCCAGCCTTTTTGCAGGTGGAGGTTCACAAGGTAGCTCTCCAGCGCCGCGCCGAGGCCCATGCGGCGGTACTCGGGCAGCACCTCCAGAAAGCCCATGCTGCCCTCGCTGTGCACGCCGATAAAACCGGCGAGGTTGCCGTTTACAAACGCGCCGAACATCTGGCGCCCGGCAATCCTGTTTCTGATATACGGCGCGTCGTCCGTCGTGCGGTAGTGGTCGAGGACCGTACCCTCATGCCTGCGGCGGAGTACGGATATAGCGGTGTTATCGCACGCGGGCAGGGCCTCCCCGCCCAGATAGACGGCCTGGCGGCAGTCGAACTTATTGTTCAGTCCAAACCTTTGAGTCAGGATGGGCACCATAAAATCCTGGTGCGCCACGAAAAGCCCGGCGGGGCCGACGGCCTCAAGAAGTCTCTCCCCCGCCTCGGGGGAGCCTGCGGAGAGCATGTACGCCCCGCTCTTTCTCTCAAAGAGCAGCACGCCGCCGTCCTCCGCGCAAAGGAGCTTTGCGTCCCCTCTTCTGAGCGCCTCGATCATTCCCATGTGAAGGACAGCCCTTTGCTCCAGCCAGGAAAGCGCCCGGGTTTTTGCCTGTGTCGTCATTTCATCCGCTCCCGGAATTCTATTTTGTTTGATCGTTCCCCCTTACCGCAGAAGGGGCTAAACCGGCAGAACCGTAATGAGCCAGCCGCCCAGGAAAAGGCTCACCAGATTGGCGGTGAAGGTGCAGACCAGAATACGGCTTTTTTTGTGCTCATCCAGCAGGAAGGCGAAAAAGACCATTTCCGAAACGAACACAAAGAACTCGCCCAGAGCCAGGGCAATGACGAGATACCCCTGGACGGGAGAGCCTCCGCTTAAAAGCCACAGGTTCAAAATGCCCTGGGTGACGAGGTTCACAAAGAGAAAGACGCCCCAGCTTCTTTTCTGACGGAACCCGAAGAGCCAGAAGACCGCCCCTTCCAGCAGCAGAGTCAAAAGCACCCGGACGGCCACCAGAAGAGCCGTGCGGAAGGGGGCTTCCCCCGGCGTCAGCTCCCGTTTTTCCAGATTCAAGGTATAGATATTGTTATAACCCTCCAGTGGCTTTTCGATGGCACAGGAAAAGCTCTCGCCGTTCGCGGTGACCTTGAAGGTGTAATCCCAGCTGGTATTGAGGTCCCGGGTATAGAACACATAGTAGCCTTCCCACGCGGTATGCCGGACGGCCGCCTTCGTCTCCTCATTATCGGCAGCCAGCGCGACCGTGAGGTCCGCCGGCGGATTCGTGACGATGATCACAAGGGAAGGCGGCTCCGCGGAGTTAGCCAGGGCGGTGACCGGCAGAGCCGGCAGAAGCAGGGCGCACAGGAGCAAAGCTGTCATCAGGCGTTTTCCGGTTACACTGATTGCCGGAAATTTCATAGCCGCTCACATCCTTTCCTTTCCTTTCCAGTATAACATATCCTCTTCCAAAACAAAAGGGCTTGATCCAGGCCCGGGACGGCTAAAAAACTCCCGTCCTTTTCGACGTCTTTGAGGTCATGAAAGTGCCCTGCGGTAAATGAATTCCCGCAGGGCACTTGCGCGGATGCATCAGAGCCGCGATCCCGCTCCCGTTTTGAAGAAAAAACATAGTTCTTTCTTCACTACTTACGGAATCGGCTTTTTGACAATCGAAACGTAATGGGACGGCAGCTCGTGGGTCTCCAGATGCTCGTACTTCTCTACCTCGATTTTTCCGGAAGGCATGACGCCCAGAGTGATCCGGTCCCTCCCGACCGAAAGGTGCGGCCCAACGTAGGGGGACACCTCGACGATCACATAATAATAAGGGTTGTAGATCCGGTCGGAAGAGAGAGCCTCGTCGCTGAGGGAGATGAGCTCGGTTCCGAAATAGGGCGCGACGGTGGGCGAAATGGTCAGATAGGGTTCGTAGAAATTTGACGCCGCCTCGTTGATCGCGGGGGTAAGCAGTACGACGATCATATCCTTGAGCCGCGCGGGGTCGTCCGTCATCCCGCCACCCGCCGCTTTCGCGGGGCCGGGAATCAGAACCAGGATCAGGGCAAATAGAACTGCCGATTTCATAACTCTGCCTTTCAAATTCATCACCGTACTTAGTATCGGCAATGACTTCGAAAAGTTTCATTTATCGGGCATTGTTTTTTTTACCATATGAGTTTCATCGATGAGGCCACAGCCCGGTTTTACCGGGCTGTGGCCTAAATATTGATGATTTTGTATGCTATTTAGTTTTCGCGGTGCAGCCGCATGGTGAGGCAGCGCAGGCTGCCGCCGCCCGCCAGAAGGGCGTCGGGATGGAATTGGATAAACTTGACCCCTTCCCGCTCCATCAGGTGCTGGGTCCCCGAATCATAAGAAATATCGTAACAGATGACCGTGCCCGGCTCCAGCGGGACGAAGGAGGTCGCCCACTGCCGCTGTTCCCGGTCGGAGAGGGGGATGAGCGCGACGTTTCGTTCCTTCATCCAGGTTTTCAGCACGATTTGCACGCTCTTTTCCTTGGTGATAAAAAAGGTCTGTAGAAACGCGGGCGGATAGTAAACCATGAGATTTTCGGTCACGCGGTTTAAAACCATGTCGGGATGCATAAACCGCCGCTCCTGGGGGATCACCGCGTAGATCACCTCATCGAAGGTGCCGAGGATCGCCCGGATGAAATTGTTGATAGAATGCTTGCTGTGCCGCTCGGTATCGGCGATGAAAACGGTTTTCGGCGAGAGCAGCAGGCAGCCCTCGAAGGATTCACCCTCCGCGGGTTCGTAAAGGGTGGGGATGCCCAGATCGTGAAGCGCTTCCCTGACGACGATTTCCTCGTGGCAGCGGCCCCGGGAGGACATTTTGGAGAGGATCGCCCCGTGGGAGCTGACCACCGCGATGTCGTGCATATAGGCGAGGTTAGGCAGCCGCTCCAAAAGGTCCCGGTTCCGGCGGACATGGTCGGACAAATAGTGTACGCGAACCCCGAGGCTTTGAAGCAGCGCGGCGTACCGGTCGTGCTCCTCGAGATATTTGTCCACATCGGGGACTTTATCAAAAAGAAAAAACTCCCTGTTGTCCTCCGTAACGATGGAAAGCGCCTCGTCCGGCCGGTGCAGCATCGCCGCCTTCAGCCTGCCGAATTTTTCTATGCCGTACTCTATCTGTGCCATAGCCACGCTCCTAAGAGATAATGGATTCAGTTTCTCCTTTAACGTGAAATAGATACACAAAAAAGGGCGGAGCCTCAAAATACATGAGGCGCCGCCCATAAGCTTGTCATTCTGAGGCCGAAGGCCGAAGAATCTTTGCGGAGCACACATTCGGCGGTAAAAGATCCTTCGCATAACGCTCAGGATGACATTTTTATTCGTACGATTTTTTTTGGAGAAAGTCAGCTCGTATACGCGGCGGAGGTGTCGAAGCGGACGGCGTTGGCGGAGCCGTCCCAGGTGACATTAAAATGAAGGGCGGAGCCCAGGTCCCGGAGCTTAAAGTAGTTGGATCCGCCGATGGTGTAGGCTTCAACGGAAACGAGCTTGCCGTTCACATAGACGGCGGAGGCGTTGGGGACGGCAGAGGCTACGGTGGCGGCAAACGCAATCCCGTTTACCCGCGCATAAGTCTGCGCGGTGGAGCCTTCCGGGGCGTAAATCGTGAGATCTTTGTCAAACACTTCTTTTATTCGTAGTAGACAGAAGCAGATTTTGTCCTCAAATATCTTTATTTATATAGTATTTAGTTGGGAAAAAATTAACACTTGAATTACTTTTAGAAAACAGAATAAGCGTTAGGTATAAAGAAAAAATTAATAAGCTTCTATTTTCTCAGACATATTCACCGATTTTGGAAATTTTGCTTTTCGTGTAAGGTACACTTGACACTGCTTTTCTTTTATGCTATCTTATGTGTAAGGTAAACCTGACACATAAGGGGAGGTGACGGGCGTGAAAAACAAGGTGAGAGAGCTTCGGGAAGAACGGGGACTCACGCAGAAGGAGCTGGGGGAGCGGCTTGGGGTCTCGCGGCAGGCGGTGAACGCCATCGAGACAGGGAAGTTCGACCCGTCCGTCTGGCTTGCTTACGACCTGGCGCGCTTCTTCGGCGTCACCATCGAGGCTCTATTTCTCTTTTGCGAGGAGGACAGGAAATGAGACGCATGTTAAAACATCCAGCGACGAACGCTTCCTGCATCAGCTTGTTCACGGCTTTTTACGCTCTGATTTTCATCATAACCTCGGGCCACGCCGAGTTTCAGGATCTTCTATATTACGGCCGCGCGGGGCAAAACGCGGACTCCTTCTGGGCGGGGTGGAGTTTCTTCCTCTCCGCCGGATTCCAGAAATACATCGCTTACGCTCTCATCGCCCTGACGGCGCTGGTGGTCGCGCTGCTCCTGAAGCGCCGCTGTCCCTTCGACGAATACCACACCGCGATTCTCACCGCCTGTCTCTCGGTTGGTGTCGTTCTCACCCTCGTCGCCATCGCGCTCTTTTACCTGCTCATTCTGAGCGAACCAAACGGCATCGTCGAAAAATTCACCCTCTTTATTACCGTCCACTGGGGGACGGTGGTGCTCTGCGACCTTACCTATGTGCTGTTGTGCAGGTGAAAAAACACCGTGAAAATTCTGCTCGTCCAGCCGCGCATGAACAAGCGGCCCATGGACACCGACCTGAAAACGCGCATGTCCCCTTCCCTCGCCCTGCTCACCCTCAGGAAGCTCACTCCGGAGGGGCACCAGGTAACGATGCTGAACGAAAACCTGGAGGAGCTGGACTTTAACTTCCAGGCCGACCTTGTCGGCATCACAGTCACGCTGGACGTGATGCCGCGGGCCTGCTTTATCGCCGGCGAGTTCCGAAAGCGCGGCATTCCGGTGGTGGCCGGAGGGATTCACATTACCGCCTGCCCCGAGGACTCTCTCCCCTTCTTTGACGCCGTCTGCGTGGGGCCCGCCGAACGGGTGTGGGAGCGGATTCTCGAAGACGCCGCCGGGCATGAACTGAAAAAGGCGTACCAGGACACGGAGGGCTTCCGGGGAGCCGAGATCGCCTCCCCGGCTTACGATACGATCGACAAAAGCCGTTACCTCTACACCAACGTGGTCTCGGCCAGCCGGGGCTGTCCCAACCGCTGCGACTTCTGCTACAACAGCTGCCCGAACAGGATCTATGTCCGGCGCCCCATCGGGGATGTGCTGCGGGATATCAGATCGCTCGGAACGCGCCACGTGCTCTTTATCGACGACAATTTTATCGGCAGCCCGTCCTATACCCGCAGTCTGCTCGCGGCGATGAAACCGCTCCATTTGAAGTGGAGCGCCGCCGTAACGGCGGGGATACTGGGCTTCCCGGAGCTGCTGGACCTGATGGCGGAAACGGGCTGCCAGAGCCTCTTTATCGGGTTTGAGTCGGTGAACAACGCCTCCCTTGAGGCCGTTCACAAGGAAAACCGGTTTGAAAAATACGAAAAACTCATCGAGGCCATCCACAGCCGGGGCATCATGATCAACGCCAGCATGGTCTTCGGTCTGGACGGCGACGGTCCCGAGGTCTTCCAAAATACCCTTGACTTCCTGGTGAAAAACAAAATCGAGACCCTCACCTCCCATATTCTGACGCCCTACCCCGGAACCGAATTATACCGCCGCATGGAGGCGGAGGGGCGCATCACCGACCGTGACCTCTCCCATTACAACACGGCCCACGTGGTTTTTAAACCCAAGGGCATGACGGCGGAGGAGCTTACTAGCGGCTACCTCTGGATGTACCGGCAGTTTTATTCCTTCCGCAACATCGCCCGGCGTTTGCCGGTACTTAAGGCGCAGCGGAACTCTTACCTTCTCTTCAGCCTCTTTTACCGCAAGTTCGGAAGGTTCACCTCGGCCCTTTCCCGGGTGATCCCCATGCGCACGCTGGGAAAGCTCGCCGCGTGGATCTCCTACAGGACGTAAAAAAGTATCCTATAACCATCATATTTAATGTCCGCTGAATAAAGCAAAAATATAGTCATATCAATGCTTCTAAGCTGTTTTTGCTTTATTCAGGTACAAGGTTTTTGACCAATTATGGTCAAAAACCTTGCACTTTTGATTTGCGGCGTGTGTCCGCAAGTCAAAACGGACAGTCATCAATGTATCTGAAGCAGCATAACAGTGCTGTTTTGCTGCCAGAAAGGGCATTTTTTGCCCTTTCGGCGAATGCGATGCGGAAATCGCATTCGTTCAGTGGACATTATTTAAGGATGTCGGTCAATGAAGAACAGAAGAGTTATCCTTATCTTTATCATGTTTGGGCTGTTATTTTTTCTTTTTCATTGGTACATTTGGGATCTGATTGACTTTTTCACTCTCTTCTTGATTTTCGTACCTGTCGCGATTATTTCCGTAATTGCCGCTGTCTTCCTGATCTATTCCATCGTGTATGCGGTTCGGAATACAAAAGAGCTGAAACTGAAAGCATACGTTCCGCTGATTATCGTTGTACTTTCCATATTGCTTCCTTTATTTTTTCCTTTTACGGAAGCAGCTCTCAATTTGGATTTCAACCTGAATTTTAATGCGCGCAATGAAGTCGTTCAACTGATGAAAACCGGAGCATTAAAACCGGAGGGGAATAACGAAAACTTAATCGTACTGCCGGAAAAGTTCAAAAAGCTTTCAAAAGGCGGCGGAGAGGTTGCAATAGAACGTATCGAGGGCCATGATATTTATTTTTTCTTTACCTTTCGAGGTGTATTGGATCACTACTCAGATTTCGCGTATGATTCGGACGAAAACGCGCAGAAGGAGCTGGGAAAAGGCTATTTCGAGGTAATAAAACTCAGCGACGCATGGTATTACTGTTCCTTCCGGTGAAGCGGGCAGCGCAGTTTTATATCCTCCCTTCAGATACGACCAAGGTGTGATGGCAGTCCCTGTCGGCAAAGCAGATAAAATACTGCTCCAAAAAGAACCGCGGAGCCGGAATGCGTTTACATTTGCTGTATGTCATGGGATAATATTGTTAATATTTTGTAATATTGGTATGAATCTTGCAAGCATATAAAACAGGTCGAATTCTGTCTCCCCGCGGGCGGCTCATTCCGCCGCGGCATATTAAATGTTCCGCACGCATATAGATTGGTATCAACATTTCGTCAACCTCGTCGTACCGTGTCGATCCGTCTGGGACAGGTTTTACCACCGAGCGTATACGCTGGAGGGGAGAGAGGCATGAACACCATCGAGGGCTTGAGCCATCTGATCGAATCCACCATCGCGATGCCGGATCTTCAGTTCGGCATCGTCGGCACCGACGGGATCGCGGTGGTCGGCACGAACGCCTACCGGATGAAGGTCGGCACCAGGCGCCCCCACGGCTGTTATCTGACGCGTCCGCAATACATCAAAGATGTGGCAGTCATCCGCGACCCCACTCATATGCGGGGCTGCACCGACTGCGAAGCGGTCGGCATCTGCCCCTATTCGGTCGTGCTCTGCACCCCCATGACAAGGGGCTCTCAGACCGTCGGCGTGGCGGGCCTTCTCGGAATGGGGAACGGCACCAACGACACCGTCCTCAAAAACAGGGAGCGTTGGGCGCAGTACCTCTCCGGCATCGCCGCAACCCTCGCGCGCTATTCCCAGGTGACCGGCGTTCTGGAGGCCAGGGATATGACCGACAAAATGCTGGAGAACACCTTCCGCCTTACCGGAAAGCAGGGCCTGATCCTGGCCGGAACCGACCGGCGGGTCCTGCGCCTCAACCAGGCGGCAAAAGGTATGCTGGGGCAGTCGCCGGAGCAGGTGGACTACAACCGACCCCTGGACGACCTGCTGCCGGGGCGGGTTCTGGATCAGCTCTTCGACGCGGAGGGAAAAGAAAAGAATATCGTCGTGCGGCAGAACGACAAGCTGCTCTCGCTCTCCCGCGCGGACACGGGGCCGCTCAATCTGGCGGGCGCCATCGCCATCGTGCTGGGAGAAGAGCACCAGATTGCGCCCTCCTCCCGCCCCAAAACCGGCTATCCCCCCGCAGGACGCGCCCTGGACTGCATCATCGGCGAAGACGATTCCATTAAAAACGTCAAGGGGATCATCGCCCGGGTGGCGTGCCACCCCCTGCCCGTTCTCATCCAGGGCGACAGCGGAACCGGCAAGGAGCTGGTGGCCCAGGCCATCCACAACTTAAGCTCCAGAGCCGCGCGGAAAATGATCGCGGTGAACTGCGCCGCCATCCCCGACACCCTTCTGGAGAGCGAGCTCTTCGGCTACGAGCGCGGCGCCTTCACCGGCGCGTCCTCCTCCGGCAAGCGCGGCCTCGTTGAGCTTTCCAGCGGCAGTACCCTGTTTCTGGACGAAATCGGGGACATGAGCCTCACCAATCAGGCGAAGCTCCTGCGGGTTCTGGAGCAGAAGCAGTTTTACCGTCTGGGCGGGCAGCAGCCCATCGAGGTGGACATCCGCGTCGTCGCGGCCACCAACGCCCCGCTCCCGGAGCTGGTGCGAAAGAAAAAATTCCGGGAGGACCTCTTCTACCGTTTGAACGTGGTGCCCATCCACCTGCGGCCCCTGCGGGAGCGCCGGGGAGACATCGCCATCCTCGCCGACTATTTCCTGTCCCGTTACTCCCCCGCCCCGCCGGGGGAAACCTGGCAGGTGGAGGAGGAGGTGCGGCAGGCGCTGGAGAGCTACCCCTGGCCGGGGAACATCCGGGAGCTGCAGAGCGTCATCGGTTATATGGCCGCGATGGCCAAAGACAATCTGATCGATCTGGACTGCCTGCCCGAGTCTCTTCTTCAGCCGGACTCCCCTTCCACGAATCGGGACGGCGTGCGCAGGCCCATGGAAAAGGAGCTGCTGGAAGCGCTCGATATCTTCGGGCGCACCACGGAGGGAAAACGAAAAGCCTCCGAACAACTGGGGGTCAGCCTTGCCACCCTTTACAGAATGATAAACAGATTTGAAGCCAAAACCTGATGGTTTTGGCCTCATTTTTTAGGTTTTTATGCGCGGTCATTCTGAGGCCCTGGCCGAAGAATCTTGGACAACCCCCTCCCTCTTTTTTCATTTCTCATTTTTCTCACCTTTCTCTTTTGAGAAATCCTTGCGGTTGCTGAGAACTCGCGGACGATGGAGGCTGCGGCGGCACGGTCCGGACGGAATCGCCCCGTTACCGGCCGCGGAAGGAGACCTTTTGGGCCATATTATGGGTGAAAATCCCTCAGAAACAGGAGGAAAAACTTGGCACGCGGTTTGCTGTTATATCAGTCAGGAGATGTCCCCGGGAAAAGGCATCCGAAAATAACAAATTATAAGGAGGTAACTTACATGAACCTGGTAATCAATCCTATCCAAATCGCAAAGCTGAGACTGGACAAAGGCCTGATGACGTACTTCATGAATTACGGCGAGATGATCTGGATCGCGGTGAACGCATGGCTCATCAAGCATCCCGACGGAGACGTGCTGGTGGACGCCGGCGCGTACCAGGAGGACATGAAAAAATATTGGCACGAGGCCACCGAGACCATCCAGACGGTGGAGGCGGGACTCGCGGCGGTCGGCGAGAAGCCCGAAGACATCAAGCACCTCATCATCACCCATCTGCACTTCGACCACGCGCTCAACGCCAGATTGTTTAAAAATGCCACCGTCTACGTACAGAAAAAGGAATTTGAGTTTATGAATAACCCCCATCCGATGATGGCGGGCCTTTATAACCCCGACTTCATTGCCGGCATGAAGGTGATCCAGATCGACGGCGAGGGCGAGATAGTCCCCGGCATCCGGGTCTTCCCCGTTCCCGGCCACACCCCCGGCGCACAGGCCGTGGAGATCGACACCGCCGCGGGTAAAGCGGTCATCTCCGGCTTCTGCAGCATCGGAGACGTCTTCGCCGCCGACGGCATCACCCCCGGTATCCACGTGGACGCCCTGGCCGCCTTTGACAGCGTCCGTAAGGTCAAGTCCCGCGCCGACATTATCATCCCTCAGCACGACCCGGAAATGGCGTCCCGCAAACAGATTCCGTAAAAAAGATTCTTCGCCGTGCTTTCTCCCGACAGGAAGCGGCGGCAGTTGAACATACTGCGACCTCACTGATCTGACGGGAGAATTGAAGCTATAATACCCGGCATCCTCAGTCTGTCATCCTTAGCCTGTCATCCTTAGCCTGTCATTCTGAGGCTATAGAATAGCCGAAGAATCTTACGGCGGCAGCCCTACAAGCTCCGTAATAACTTAAAAAGCTTTTCCGGCGCTTAGGATCGGAAAGGCGGGCGAAGCATTGCCGAAAATAATTCTTCGCTTCGCTCAGAATGACACGGGGGGCGGCTTACACCGCTCCGCTCAGATACGGACGGCTGCATAAACCGCTTCGTTCACAATGAATGGCCGGGCTCCCCCGGGATGACAGGGACTGCGGCTTACCCCACTCAGAATGACAGGAAGCGGCAGCCGACCTCTTTGCTCGCTTCACTGGCAGGGAGTGAACTAACCTTCCCCCGCGCGTTTTCACGCGGGGGAAAGAAAGGAAGTGACTTCATGGACTGGAAAGAAATCTATAAATCTAAACTGACCGACGCGGACACCGCACTTAAATCGGTGAAAACCGGCGACCGGGTGATGCTCCCCTTTGCCGCGGGACAGCCGAAATCCACGGTGGACGCCCTGGCGGGGCGCATTCGGGACCTGGAATACATCGACATCGCCCAGCTTGTCACCATTACGAAGGACGTCCCTTATCTGGCCCCCGACATCGCCGATAAAGTACGTTTCACCACCTCCTACTGCGGCGCGGTGACCCGCGATTTCGTCGCGAAAACGCCGGGGCTTTTTGCCCCCGTCTTCCTCAAGGATTTCCCCTACATGTACTCCAAGGCTTACGACCCCACCGTGGCCCTCATCCAGGTGTCGCCGCCGGATCAGCACGGCTACTGCAGCCTGGGAACGGCGGTGGATCAGAACAAGGCCTCGGCGGAGCACGCCAAAATTGTGATCGCCGAGGTGAACGACCAGGTCCCCAGGACCCACGGCGACACCTTCCTGCACGTCTCCCAGTTTACGCACATCGTGGAGTTTAACCACCCCATGCTGCAGATCCCGAGGCCGGAAATCACCGGCGTGGAGCGGAGCATCGGCGAGAACGTCTCCACGCTGGTTCGCGACGGAGACTGCCTGCAGCTGGGCATCGGCGCCATTCCGGACGCCCTTCTCACCTTCCTGAAGGATAAGAAAAATCTGGGCATCCACACCGAGATGTTCTCGGACGGCGTGGTGGAGCTCTTCGAGGCGGGGGCCATCGACAACTCCAAGAAGACCCTGCATAAGGGCAAAATGGTCTCCACCTTCCTCATGGGCACCCGCAAGCTCTACGACTTCGTGGACGACAACCCCGGCGTGCTGCTCTACCCCTGCGACTACACCAACGACCCCTTCGTCATCGCTCAGAACGACAACATGGTGAGCGTCAACTCCTCGGTGGAAGTCGATTTCATGGGGCAGGCGGCCTCGGAGAGCATCGGTTCGAGGCAGTACAGCGGCGTGGGCGGCCAGGTGGACTTTATCCGCGGCGCGGCGGCCTCCAAAGGCGGCCGGGCGATCCTGGCGCTGCCCTCCACGGCGGGCGCGGGCGACAAACGGGTCTCCAAAATTGTGGCGCGCCTCGCCGCCGGAACGCCGGTTTCCACCAGCCGGAACGACGTGGAGTTTGTCGTCACCGAGTACGGTATCGCAAGTCTCAAATATAAGACTCTCCGCCAGCGGGCGGAACAGCTCATTGCCATCGCCCACCCCGACTTCCGCGCCGAACTGCGCAATGAGCTTAACAAAATGCAGTGGTAAAGTAACTGCCAAAAAGTCTGAGGACTTTTTGGCAACCGGTTGGAGGCAGCTTAAGCGGAGCTGCACAAGGTGTTCCTGCGAAAAATGAATTCCCGCAGGAACTTATGGAAACTGAGCGAGGCCTATAATTGAAAGGAGAATTACGCTTATGATGACCAAGGAACAATATTTCAAGACGATGGAGGACCTGAAGCCCAACCTCTACGCCTTCGGCAAAAAAGTGGAAAACGTCATGGAGTTTCCCCCCACCCGCGCGAACATCAACGCCATTTCCCTGACTTATGAGCTGGCTCCGGAGCGCCCGGTGCTGCGCGCGACCTCCCACCTCACGGGGGAGACCATCAGCCGGTTTACTCATATCCAGATGACCAAGGACGACCTCTTCAAGCGTCTTGAGATGATGCGCTGGCTGACTCCCCAGCACGGCGGCTGCGTGGGTGCCCGGTGCGTCGGCTGCGACGCCATGCAGGCGGTCTACTCCACCACCTACGACATCGACCAGGCTAAGGGCACCCATTACCACGAGAATTTCAAGAACTGGATGAAATACGTCCAAAAAAACGACCTGTCGGTGGCAGGCATGATGACCGACATCAAGGGCGACCGCGCCCTAAAGCCCGGGCAGCAGCCGAACCCGGACGCCTACGTCCATGTGGTGGAACGCAGAGAGGACGGCATCATCGTCTGCGGGGCCAAAGCCCACATGTCCGGCGCGCCCGTCACCCACGAATTCCTGGTGATGCCCACCGAGAATATCGTGGAGAGCGACAAGGACTACGCCCTCTCCTTCGCCATCCCCAACGGCTCCCCCGGCGTCACCCAGATTTTCGAGGCCCCGGCGGGCAACTTCCGCTGGATGACCGGGAAGGACAGCGACCTGGGCAACCCGAAATACGGCATCCACGGGGCTTCCCTCGTGGTGTTTGACCACGTCTTCGTCCCCTGGGAGCGCGTTTTCCTCTGCGGGGAGTTTGAATTCGCCGTCACCCTGGTCCTGCGCTTCGCCGACCAGCACCGCTTCACCTTCATCGGCTGCAAGTGCGGCCACTGCGACCTGGTGGCGGGCGGCTCCGCCCTCGCCGCCGAGATGCTGAACACCGAGAAGGTCAGCCATGTGCAGCAGAAGCTGATGGAGATCGTCGAGATGTCCGAGGCGGCCTACGGCTGCGCAATCGCCTCCGCCGCCTTCGGCGTGGAAACTCCCTCCGGCTGCTTCCTGGCGAGCACCCTGTACGTGAACATCGGCAAGATACTCGGCATCAAGGCCGTCTACCGGGCGGGCGAGATCGCCGCCGAAATCGCGGGCGGCCTCATCTGCACCCAGCCCTCGACGGCGGACTTTGACAACCCCGCCACCAAGGACATTCTGGAAAAATACCTGGTCGCCAAGCAGGGTTATTCGGCGAGAGACCGCGTCAAAGTCCTGCGGTTCCTGGAGTACGCCATGGGCCAGGGCTCCGTCATCCCGGCGGAGAGCCTCCTCGGCGGCGGCGCGCCAGCCGCCTGCCGGGTGGCCATCAAGGGAGCGAGCAACATCAAGTACTACAAACAGTGCGTGAAGAAGATCATCGGCATTTAGCGCCAGCAGACCCATGAAGGCCGTCGTTCGCACCGCTACCTGCATCGGGTGCGGGCATTGTATGGATGCCTGTCCCGAATACTTCCGGCTCACCGAGAGCACCGCGCTGTATATCGGTCCCCCGGTGCTCTCCGCGCAGGACATCGCCGAAATCCGCGGCGCAATCGCGCTGTGCCCCTCCAGGTCCATCCAGCTCATGGCATAAGTACTCCGGAGAAATCATATGTTTTAGCTGCCTTGGAGATGACAGGCGGCTTGGAAAGAAGTGACGAAGCAAATGATTTTGGCGCTGTCTCAAATCGAAGCCGCCCTGGACAAGAAAGTCCGCCCGCGGCTCCTGAACCACGGGGGCTCCATAGAAGTGGTGGACTTCACCGAAGGCGTTTTGTACCTTCGGTATCTCGGCGCCTGCGCCATGTGCCCCGCCGCGGAGGAAACGACGGAAAACCTCGTGAAAGCCGCACTGCTCTCCGAGTTCCCGGACATCCGGGACATCGTTCTCGCACCGCCATACAGCGAGAGCCTCGTGGAGCAGGCGCTCAAAATACTGAGGCATGAGGTTTAAAAAGTGCGGATAAAACCGGAAACCCGGGGCTAAGAAGTCCCGGGTTTCCCATAGACGGATTTTTTGTGCCGGAACAGAAAAAACGTACACGTCTTAAAAAACAAGAGGAAAGGAAGCGAAAGAAATGCCGGACGATCAGGACGTTGTCATTATCGGCTATGCGCGAACCCCGGTGGGAGATTTTCTGGGGTCCCTGAAGGACGTGCCCCTCGTTGACCTGGCGTGCGCCGCGGGACGGGAAGCTCTGAGCCGGGCTGGGGTGAAACCGGAACAGGTGGACGAGCTGGCCATGGGCTGCATCTTCAAGCACGGAAACAAAGGCAATCCCGCCCGCCAGGCGCAGATCAGGCTTGGAATTCCCGTTTCCGCCTGGGCCTATACCATCGACCAGCAGTGCGCCTCCGGCATGAGGGCGGCGGACTGCATCGGCAAAAGCCTCAAAACAGGCGACTGCCAGATTGGTCTTGCGATCGGCGCGGAGAGCATGTCAAGAGCCCCCTACCTCTCTCTGGACGCCCGCGGCGGGCTGCGGATGGGAGACGCGAAGTTTGTCGACACCCTGACCCATGACGGCCTCTTCTGCGCCATCGAAAACTATCATATGGGCGTAACCGCCGAAAATCTCGCCGCCGAATACCACATCAGCCGCAGGGAACAGGATGAGCTGGCCCTTCTCAGCCACCGGCGGGCCTGCGCGGCCATCGAGAGCGGAAGGGTGAAAAAGCAGATCGTCCCGGTGGAGGTCAAGACCAAAAAGGGCTCCGTCATCGTGGATACCGACGAGCACCCCAGAAAGAGCATCAGCCTGGAAAGCCTCTCGAAGCTGAGCCCGGCCTTCCTCAAGGGCGGCACGGTCACGGCGGGCAACGCCTCCGGCATTAACGACGGGGCGGCGGCCATCGTGCTCACCACGGCAAAATACGCCTGGGAGAACGGCCTTAACCCCATCGCGAAAATCCGTTCTTCCTGCAGCTTTGGCGTGGAGCCGAGGATTATGGGGATCGGGCCGGCCTACGCGGTGCCCAAGGCGATCGCAAGGGCGGGCATTACGGAAAAGGACATCGGCTATTATGAGATTAACGAGGCCTTCGCCGCCCAGTTCCTGGCCGTGAACCGGGCACTGAAACTGGACATGGAAAAGGTCAACGCCAACGGTTCCGGGATCAGCCTGGGCCACCCGGTGGGCTGCACCGGGACCCGCATCATCGTCGCGGCCCTGGCCGAACTCCAGGACCGGAAAGAAACCTTCGGCGTCGCCTCCCTCTGCGTCGGCGGCGGCCCCGCCATGGCCGTGGTGCTGGAGATGCTTTAGGAGTGCAAACAAAGCTGAGGCTTTCTTTGCAGGAGAAACATCTAAATATAAACTTAGTCCCCGGGACGTTACCGTCCCGGGGACTTTATCTCTTTACTTGTGGGTAATTATGGTATATATTAGTTTATTGTGGACAAGGAGGGTAAAATTAATGAATTATAAAACTTATAATTTACTAGCTTCTGGTAATTTTTTTGCAGAAGAACCAGACAAATGTCCAATTTGTAGTGGTGGAATATCTCCGATTCTTTTATATGGTGTTTATAATAAGAATTTATTTTCTGACCAAACCACTGGTTATACTTTAGTGTTTGCATGTCCTAAGTGTCATAATATTTTTATTGCAAAATATGAAAGTGGAAATCAAGGAAAATATACTATTCATTCAATTTCTCCTCAAGAGCCCCAAAAGGCTTCTTTCGATGATAATATTATGAGCTTTTCTCCATCGTTCATTGAAGTCTATAATCAAGCTTTAGCTGCTGAGGCATTTCATCTAGATCAAATCGCAGGTATGGGTTATCGAAAGGCTCTAGAGTTTTTAATTAAAGATTATGCAATATATATTGACCCAACTAAAGAAGAAGATATTAAAAAAACACTTTTGGGAAAATGTATTGAAAAATACATAGACCATCCTAAAATTAAGGCTACCGCTACGGCTTCCGCTTGGCTTGGAAATGATGAAACACATTATATCCGTAAATTTGATAATAAAGACATTGAGGATTTGAAGAGATTTATTAATTCATGCGTATACTGGATTCTTGCAGATTATGATGCAAACAAAGCTATTGAAATGACGACAAAATAAATATTTCGTTTTAATAAATCAAGCCCGTTAAGGAAAGTTTCCTTAACGGGCTTATTTTCACCGGATATTCATTTGACGGTTTCATCTTGGCCGCCGTATTTTTTGTAATAATGGGCTACGACCAGATTATGGAGCGGAATAAACACGAGAAGAAACACCACTACGACCCCGAACGCGACCATCAGCCGTGGCACATTATAAGTCTGGATCAGCCAGACGCAGAACACGACGGTCACAATCGTTAAGTCGAAGGTCAGAACCGTGTTGAAGGTTTTGATTTTTCGCACGTTGTTAAATTGAATCAGGTGGCCGCAGTGCGCGCACTGGGCCCGGTCGCGGAAGGTAAACGGCAGAAATTTCGGCGTAAACGGTTTCTTGCATTTTTCACAAACGATCTGCATAAAAAAACCCCCATAAAGGTCTCCTTACGGAAGCGGGAAGTCACCTTCCAAATGTTCTCCCCGCTCCATAAGGACTTGTCCTTTTTTACTTTAGCACACAATTTTGAAAATATCTATCGGAAATATTCATTTCGATTCATTTCCCGAAAATTTTCCGGGGGGTGCCTCAAAGATTCTGAGGCACTCCCCGGGATTCTTATTTCATATGATCTGCAATTACCGGCGTCCCCGGCCTCCGCCAGGTCCGCCACCGGGGGGCCTTCCGCCGCCTCCGCCAGGGGGCCTGCCGCCGCCGCCGCCGGGGGGCCGTCCGCCTCCGCCACCGGGGGGCCTGCCGCCTCCGCCACCGGGGGGCCTTCCGCCTCCGCCACCGGGGGGCCTTCCGCCTCCGCCA
>JAEWRY010000011.1 GCA_023459875.1 Bacillota bacterium | reverse complement strand
TGTATTTCTACAACGTGCGTCGTGAAATACTCCTTAGAAAGGAGGTGATCCAGCCGCACGTTCCCGTACGGCTACCTTGTTACGACTTCACCCTCCTCACCGGACACACTTTAGGCGGTTCTGTCCTTACGGTTCAGCCACCGACTTTGAGTGCACCCAACTCGGATGGTGTGACGGGCGGTGTGTACAAGGCCCGGGAACGTATTCACCGCAGCTTCGCTGATCTGCGATTACTAGCGATTCCAACTTCATGTAGTCGGGTTGCAGACTACAATCCGAACTGGGACCGGCTTTTTGGGATCTGCTCCTGCTTGCGCTCTCGCTTCCCTCTGTACCGGCCATTGTAGCATGTGTGTTGCCCTGGACATATGGGCCATGATGACTTGACGTCGTCCCCACCTTCCTCCATCTTATCGATGGCAGTCTCGCCTGAGTGCTCGCCTTAACGCGTTAGCAACTGGCAATAGGGGTTGCGCTCGTTGCGGGACTTAACCCAACATCTCACGACACGAGCTGACGACAGCCATGCAGCACCTGTTCACGCTCTCTGCCCGAAGGCAAAGTCGATCCTCTTTCAATTCTCTACCACGTGTATGTCAAGCCCAGGTAAGGTTCTTCGGTTTGCATCGAATTAAACCACGTGCTCCACCGCTTGTGCGGGCCCCCGTCAATTCCTTTGAGTTTCAATCTTGCGACCGTACTCCCCAGGCGGTATGCTTATCGCGTTAACTTCGGCACGGACGTATCGCTACGCCCACACCCAGCATACATCGTTTACTGCCAGGACTACCGGGGTATCTAATCCCGTTTGCTCCCCTGGCTTTCGCGCTTCAGCGTCAGTTCATAGCCAGCAGACCGCCTTCGCCACCGGTGTTCTTCCTGATATCTACGCATTTCACCGCTACACCAGGAATTCCGTCTGCCTCTCTATGCCTCTAGCGTTACAGTTTTAGTTGCGAATGCGGGTTAAGCCCACACGTTTTACAACTAACTTATAACACGGCCTACGCGCCCTTTACGCCCAGTAATTCCGGACAACGCTCGCTCCCTACGTATTACCGCGGCTGCTGGCACGTAGTTTGCCGGAGCTTCCTCGCAGGGTACCGTCACTTTCTTCTTCCCCTGCAACAGAGGTTTACAACCCGAAGGCTGTCTTCCCTCACGCGGCGTCGCTGGGTCAGGGTTGCCCCCATTGCCCAATATTCCCCACTGCTGCCTCCCGTAGGAGTCTGGACCGTCTCTCAGTTCCAATGTGGCCGTACAACCTCTCAGTCCGGCTACCCGTCTTCGGCTTGGTGAGCCGTTACCTCACCAACTACCTGATAGGACACAAGTCTCTCCTAAAGCGCATCGCTGCTTTCACCTCTCGGCTTATGGGGTATTAGCTGTGGTTTCCCACAGTTGTCCCCCTCTTCGGGACAAGTCCTTGTGCTTTACTCACCCGTCCGCTGCTGCTCTCCCTTTCCGTCCGAAAACTTCTTGAGATCACCGCGCAACTTGCATGTGTTAAGCACGCCGCCAGCGTTCATCCTGAGCCAGGATCGAACTCTCAAATTAAATGGTGTTCAATCCGGGGTCAAAATCAACTAACTAGCTAATTTATTTCCCGTTTTACTTGTTGTTTGGTTCGTATACAATTACTTGTATTCGTTCTGAAATTTTCTCATTCAAAGCCATCAAACATGACTTGTTTTATTAGAATTTTCAGGGTTTTACATACTGTTCAATCTTCTGTTTTCAAAGTGCTTTTTCTGTGTTACTGTCTCAGCAGCAACTTTTATAGGATATCATAACTGGTTGTTTTTGTCAACCATTTTTTTATTTTTCTTCAAAACTTTCTCATCGATCATCGATGTGTTTTAGAAGAAGTTTTTGCCGCCGTTTTCAGCGGCGAGTTATATCATACCAAAGCATTCGACAAATGTCAACAACTATTTCAAACTTTTTTATTTTTCCTGAAAAACATGATTTTCACGACTTTCGAAATAATTAAAATGTGGTTCCGCCCCGGAAAAGGGCAGAACCACAGGATAGAATATCTAGCTTCTTTTACCACAGCATTTCTTATATTTTTTTCCGCTTCCGCAGGAGCAGGGATCGTTTGGATAGATTTTCGGAGGGTTCTTGCGCTGGGCAGATACTGTCTCTAAGCCCTTCATTACCATTTCGTATGGCTTATGGCCTCTGTTTAGTACCATCCTTGTATGGTTCCATACGTCTGTGATAATGCTTGTGAATTTTTCCAAATGCTCTTCCGATTCAAATATGATCCCGGAAGCCTCTATTCCTTCCACTACTTCCTGAAGCTGTGCTCCCATACTGATCTCTGCCTGCACCTGGCGTAATAAATATGGAATCCTTTCATCCGGAACGTTCATTTCTTCCGTCAGGAATTTGCTCAACAGGCTTAATTCTCCTGTCATTAAAAATCCCTCATTATCCGCCATAAAACGGATTTCCATCTGGGTAGGGATATAATAAGGAACTTTTTTCTGCATCTGCTGAAATTCCTCAATGCCTTTCTGCTCTGCCAGTGCCCCATCCACAAAGTTTCCGTCAATGTATCTTACCTCAGGACGGTATGACTGAAGAAGTTCATAGGCTTCTAACAGTTCTTCCAAGGAAAGTTTCTTATCTTCATATTTATTAAAGGTTTCCAACAGGACCGGCGGCGGAGTGACGGCATACAGGGAATTTGCCGCGCAAAGATAGTCTCCGATTTTACTGAGACGCTCACGCTCTTCTTTAAATTCCGGTGTATTTATCGCTTCATATGCTTTTAAAACTTCTTCCGCAACCATAAATTGATTGTCAGGTCCTGCAGTTACATAGCCTCCTGCGTAAAGGTAATCCATTTCTTCCAATTCAAAAGATGGTACTTTAAAATCCTCTGACGCCAACCGCTCAAATAAATTTATTTCTGAATCACGAGCGCAAAGGAAATAGCGGCTCATTACTTTCTGATCCAGAATATGAGCGAGTGTTCGTTCCACCAGCTCTTCTTTTTTAAATTTGGTAAGTCCATTCATACCATGTCTTTTGGCAATCGCAAGAATACTGCCTTTATCATAGCAATCATAAACTTCTTCTATATGAACTTCTTCCGATGCAGCATCAGAACTTTGGTCCAGTCGTTTATTGACTGCAGACATGTCATATTCCTTCAGCTCTTTTGAGCCCGTCTCCAAAAGATCGTAATACCCGGCGATGCCTCCACAGTTTTCCGGGACACAATCTCCTTTGAATTTTACAACCTGTCCCCAGCTTTCCTTATAATCAGCCACCACATCTTCTACCTGGATGTTTAATTCCCAGTTTTTGTCAATGCCGTAGGTATATGTAAACTTGCTGGTACCGGATACCAGACTGTCAATGGTCTCATCACTTAAAAGGTATTGAAATTTCTGGGACCTATCCTCTGTCCCCGGAACCACCCGAATCCCTTC
>JAEWRY010000010.1 GCA_023459875.1 Bacillota bacterium | reverse complement strand
ATCTCCGAATGAGTATGAAAGAGGATATTGGAAGGAATTGAAGGAAATGGAATTAAAAGCGGTATAAAGTTGATTGTTATTAAAAAAGTTCACGTTTAACTTGTACTTTTTCTTGACATAGTACCAGTTAAAGGTTTTGTTTGAGATAATTTGTAAAACAAGCAGGAATCTTGTCGAATAAAAAAAGTCAGTAGATTGCCCTTGGCAAAATACTGACTTTTTTAGAAGTTTATTATAAAATTGTATATGTAAAAAGTGATATATATGAACTGCGCCGTCTTTATCTACACCTCCGAAAGGGAGGGGATTCACAATTAAACATAAAGATACCCCTTTCGCCATGGCAATACGAGGCGAAAGCCGATATCTTTAATATCCTGTTATTCGTCAAAAGCCGTGAAAAAATTACAAAGGCGTGCCCTCCGTTGGAGAGGGCACGCCCCGCGCGGTTTTTGGCAGCCAGGCTATCATAACGTCCGAAAACGCCTTAGACCCTCGGCTTTGCGTCCCCGGTTTTAACCGGGTTTGCCCATAGCTTTATTGATTTGTTGTTTTACTTCTCCGGTACTCTCAGCACCTCGCCGGGGAGAATAAGAGAAAACCGGCTCTTGTTGTTCAGTCGTTCCAGCTCGCTCATGGGGCAGCCCAGCTTGCGGGAGATGCTCCAAAAGCTGTCGCCCTTTTGCACGGTGTAGGTGGTGTACCGCAAATTCTTCGGCACATCCGTCGTTACGCCGTATTGGTCAAAGGTATAGGCCGCCCCGTCGATGTCCTGCTTGCTGGTGAGGGGCTTGCCATCCTTGAAGTACATCCATTTGCCGGAATCGTTCATAGACCAGCCCTGCGCTGTGTCGCTGGAAATCGCCAGCTCCACAAAGCGGCGCAGAACAGCGGACACCTCGGCTCTTGTGGCTGTACCCTGCGGATCATAGAGATTGCCGTTTTTGCCGCTGATCACGCCTGCCATTTGCATCTGCTTCACGGCTTCCTTGGCGTAGGTACTGATTTTGCCGTTGTCGGCAAAGATATTTTTGATATGGACCTTCGGCAGAGTATAACCGATGGTCTTGGCGTAGTTACTCATAATGACCGCCATTTGCTCACGGGTGATGGGCTGATCCGGGGCAAACTTTCCATTGCCAACCCCGTTTACAATGTTGTTTTTACTTGCCCACTCAACGTAACCCATATAGTAGGCATCGTCTTTCACATCGCTGAAGCTGCTCTTTGCATAGCCGCTCACATCGGCGTTTGCAAGCCTCCCCAGCGCCGTAACGAACATTCCCCTTGTCATAGCGGTGTTCGGGCTGAACTTGGTTTCAGAAGTGCCGCTGAACAATCCACGGCTTACTACAAACTCAATATCTCCCTTTGCCCAATGACCTGCAATGTCCGTAAATGCGGTGTTAGTCTGTTTATAGCCAATGCCGTAGGTGGAAAAATGATCGGTGCTGAAGCGCAGTACCTTTTCCACACTGTCGTAGACCGAGTTTACCAGCCAATGCACCTTGCCCTTGCTGTCCACATACACAGCCTGCACATTCCCCGCCTTTTCATTTGAACCGAGGGTATATGGAATGGTTACCGATACGTTGCCTGAGCCGAAACTGCTGACCGCCTTGCCGTTGCCGTAGTTCACCTTGAGGTCAAATACC
Source organism: Bacillota bacterium (assembly GCA_023459875.1). Lineage (GTDB taxonomy): Bacteria > Bacillota > Clostridia > Oscillospirales > Oscillospiraceae > JAEWRY01. The sequence continues at coordinate 1,847 of JAEWRY010000010.1, read as the reverse complement.
GGACGGCTGCCAATAGCCTTTTTCGCCTCGGTCGTCAGCTTGCCGCTGTCCGTGCGGGTGGCGGTGATATTTACATCAGATTTTGCCTGCTTATTGATTTCCTGTACGGTCGCCAAATCCATACCGACTCTGATGTCGGGGTTGTCTACCACCACAATGGTGTTGACGATTTTCTTTGCAATGATGGTATCCTGCACGGTCTTTGGCAGATTGACCATAACATTGGCGCCGGTTTTGCTGCCAGTATCCACACGGATAACCACCGTGATGCCATTTTGCTCCGTGCCGTTTTTCTTGGCCTCAGCGAATGCCTTATCAAAGGCATCGGTCACAGCTTTGTCAGTGAGGCTCACCGTGACGTTCCCCTTTCCGTCCACTGTACCGGGAACCTTGACTTCCCCCTGTGTGGGTGAATTCGGCTTATCCGGTGCGGGTGGGGTGACGATAACAGGGCTGCTGTTGTCGTTTGAGGAGCTTCCGCCTCCACTTCCAGAGCCACCGCCGCCGGTGTAAGTCCAATGGGCATAGTAGATCACATTTGCACTGACGGTTGTGCTTGCAGATATTTGGGTTCCGCCGTTTGCCGCCGTATACCATCCGTCAAAGCTGTAACTGCCGGAGCGTGTCGGCGTCGGAAGCGTTCCTACCGCTGCACCGGGTGCAACTGAGCGTGAAGTTTCGCCGACCATGCCGCCGTTGGGGTTGAAGGTGACGGTGTGGCTGCCCACTGCGTTTACGGTGATGGAAACTGTTGCCGTTGCAGTGCGCCCGCCGTCATAAGTGACGATGATGGTGGCGGTATGTGTGCCCACCGCAAGGCCCGTTGCAGCCCTTATTTGCCATGAGTTGATGCTGCCGTTGGCAGCAACAAAGAATTGGCCAGAATGTATCGAAAACACGGATGGGCGGTCAGTTGTCACATTGCTGATAGTCGCCTGCGCATCGCCGCCGTTGGTGATGACGACAGATTTGTAGTTGGACGAAATATAACCCACGGTTACGGCGTCAAGGGTGACATTGGCAACGGAAAGGTTTGGTAGTGGTGCAGGTTCACCGATTACGATACTGAACGCCGCAGAGGTTGCGCCGTCAAGCGTCAGCACAAGTGTGCCGGTCGTTCCCGCTGACGCCGTATCTGCAACGGTCAGGGTTAATGTTCCGCTGCTGCCCGAAATTGTCACATTGCCTCCGTTGCTAACGGTTACGCCAGCCGGCAGGTCTGCAACGCTCACAGCGTATGTTCCGCCTGCGATATTCGCTGTCGTCACAGGATAGGTTAAGCTCCCCGCCGTTCCCGCAGTAGCTGTGCCGTTTTGTGAGCCGACAGACACTGTTTTTATGGGTGCAGCGTTTACCATTAGCGTGGCTGAATTTGAGGTAGCGGCAGGCGCTACCGTGCCACTAACGACGGCGCGGTATTGATAGCCGTTCATCCATGTGTTTGCCCCTGTGATGGTTAGTGCTGTCGTCATGGCGCCGCTGTATAAGCCGCCGCTCGAGATGTTCGTAAAGCCTGAGCCGGTGTTAACCTGCCACTGATAGGTTAAACCCGTTCCGGTCGCCGTAACCGAGAAAGTAGCCGACTGCCCTTCGTTCACCGTCTGTGGAGATGGCTGGCCGGTGATGGAAGGAGCCACTGAAGTATCTACCAGTATGCCGCTCGTGTTGCCTACGCTGTTAAGCGTCAAAGTCGCATCGTTTCCTGCGGTATCTTGGATGGTGCCGCCGTTGAGGGTTAGCGCGCCAACGCTGACACCATCGCTGTCGCTGTCGCCCGCCTGCACCGTATAGCGGAAGGTCAGTGATGATGTGCCGCTGCCGGACACATAGGTGGCATGCTGTGACGT
>JAEWRY010000009.1 GCA_023459875.1 Bacillota bacterium | reverse complement strand
TGATTTGCGGACACACGCCGCAAATCAAAAGTGCAAGGTTTTTGACCATACTCGGTCAAAAACCTTGCACCTGAATAAAGCAAAAACAGCTTAGAAGCATTGATATGACTATATTTTTGCTTTATTCAGCGGACATTAAATAAGGATCTGGGCCTGCGCTTTTCATCAGCAAAGCCCCCGCCTAAGCCGGGGGCTTTGCTGATGATTCATTTTTCGGTGAACCGCCCGTCCACCTTGCGGAGAAAAATGAGAATACTTTCAAACTCTTCCCGGGGGGTTCCGTCCAGCCAGTCTACGGATCCCTGCCAGCAGGAGCTTCTGCGGGAATAGACTGCAACGGAAAATGTTCCGAGCTTTCCCCCGGCCGCCTCCACTTCCCCGGCGGGGATTCCCCTCTCCTCGCTCTCCGCCATCAGTTCTCCAGCCACATTTTTGTGGGCGAGGAAGGTCCTGGAGCGCTGATATGCCTGAGGATAGTTTCGGACGTCCATGATCTCATCCATGCGAAGCACAAGATTACCCAGATCGGAAAACTGCATCGGCTCGGAAAGCCAACGGCTGTAAATCCTTCCGGCAATCTGGCCGTTTTCCGCGCTGTCCACGCAGATGCGAAGCGCGGCGTTCTCATGAAAATTCTTTGTGATAGCGCACTCCCCCTTAGCTTAATGCCGTCAGGCGTTTCTGGAGCCAGTCCGGATTGATGCTGTGGCGCACCGCGGTCTCCGGCGTTATTTTCCCCGGGAGCACCAGATTCAGAAGGCTCTGGTCCATGGTGATCATCCCCTCCGAGGCAGAGGTGGAAATGACATTCTCCAGCTGGTGGGCTTTGGATTCCCGAATCATATTGCGAACGGCGCTGTTCACCGTCATCACTTCAAAGGCGGTGACCAAGCCTCCGTCCACTGCGGGAATCAGCGCCTGGGAGACGACCCCCTCCAGCACGAGGGCAAGCTGTGTGCGGATCTGCTGCTGCTGCTCGGGCGGAAAGGCGTCCACGATGCGATCGATGGTGTTGGAGGCCCCGATGGTATGCAGCGTCGAGAGCACCAGATGGCCGGTCTCTGCGGCCGTTACGGCTGCCCGGATGGTCTCGGCGTCGCGCATCTCGCCCAGAAGGATGATGTCGGGCGCCTCCCTGAGCGCGGCCCGGAGGGCTACGTCGTAGGTGGCGGTATCGGTGGCGAGCTCCCGCTGGGTAACCACGCTGAGCTGGTGCTGGTGGAGGTATTCAATGGGGTCCTCGATGGTTATGATGTGGGCGCTGCGGGTGGTGTTTACCCGATTGATAATGCAGGCGAGCGTGGTTGTCTTGCCGCTGCCCGCCGAGCCGGTAAAGAGCACCAGGCCTTTTGTATAGTCGGCAAAGTTCATTACGTTCGCGGGAATGCCAAGTTTGTCTTTGTCGGGCAGGGAAAAAGAGACGACCCGGATGATCATCCCCAGGGAGCCGCGCTGCCGGAGGGCGTTGACCCGGAACCGGGAAAGGCCGGGCACCGAGAAGGAAAAATCGTCGTCGCCGGTCTCCAGGAGCTTATCCATGCTGCGGCCCTGGGCAAGCGCGTAAGCCTCCTCGGTCAGTTCCCGTGTTTTGCTGGGGAAAAGCTTTTCCCCCTCTTCCCGGTGAATGATCCCGTTTATTTTATACGCAACCGGAAGACCGGCGATAATCAAAATATCAGATACCTTGCGCGCCACGGCACGGGTCAGAATTTCCTCAATCGCCATCGGTCGCCGCTCCTTTCAAAGATTGTTCGCCGCCATCCCAAACCCCCAGCGAATCGTCAGGGGTTAATTCATCGGTTGCGGCAACGACCTGCCAGGCCAGAATGGCCACCTCGCCATCCGCCCTGCGAACCAGATGGAGATAGAGAGACTGCGTATCAGTTACGGGAAGGGTCTTTCCCAGCTCGTTTTCGCTTCCCGCCCTGAAATCAGAATAAAGACGAGCGGCACGGGCGTCGGCCTCATAATAGGCCGTCACCGTTTCCGCGTTGACCTGGGAAAGCCGCAGGTCTGCCCTCGCCGAGGAGAGGGTAAGGATGGCGAAAGTAGTCAGGCATAGAACCACCAGTATCATAAAGATGGTGATGATGCCTATGCCCAGGGGGGAGGAGTTCTTATTGTTCATCCTGCGCCCACCTCCTCCGGCACGGTGATGGTGAGAACGTAAGAAGCAGAATTCTTCCTGGCCTCGCTTTTACGCACAGACAGCTTCGCCGTCCGAAGCCCGTCCGTCCGCGTGATCTCAGCCTCCACCACGTAGTCGCCCTCTTTGAAATCGCTTTCGCAGGCGCAGGGCGTGCCATCGACGTGGTAGCGGGACCCGGTGGATATGTCCTCCCCCTGCCGGAACCGCTCGGCAACGGATTGTGCGATGTACACTTCCTGGGTGAGTTCGGTGCTCTGGCGGCTCATGCCGTAGGCTTTTATCAGCAGTCCGGCGCTCACGGCGGCACAAACGGCAAAAATGAACAGATCGATGATCAGCTCGGTGAGAAAGAGGGTGGAACGATTTACCTTGTTTTTCACGAGCCGCCGCCCTCCTCAACTCCGCTTCTGGGCGCAACGTCAAGGCTGCGGGAAACCCCATCCTCGCCGGTTACGGTAAGCTGTACCAGCGAACCCTTCCGCTCAACGGCAAGAGACTCAAGGGGAAGCACCGCGACACCGTCGGCGGCAGTGAGGCCTGTTCCTTCTTCCGTGTAAAGCTCGCACAGCTCTCCCTCGCGGCAATAGAGATAGGTCACATAGTCTCCCTCAGTGAGGATCAGCGCGTCGTACCCCTCAAAGGAGCCAACCGCCACACCTCCCCGGATATCGCAGCGGCGGATCTGGTTGGCCAGATAGGAGAGCGCCGTCCGGTGGGTATAGTTCCGGCTGGATGCGGCAACCACACCGCGGTATACGCTGCTGCCGAACAGGGTTATACCCATGGCGAGAAGGAAAAAGGCGGCGATGAGAAGCAGGACCGCAATGTTGCGAACCCCGGTATTAACGTGCTTACCCACGGCGCTTCCCGCTCCTTTCCTTCTGTTTCATCATTCAGATCAGCGGGAAACGGCAAGTATCGTGATGTCGGGCATCAGATTGGAGGCGATATACCGGTAATCCACAAAATAGCGGTCTTCGTCCAGCGTAACGCCGTACCGGCCGATCAGGTAATCCAGGCTGGGAGGATAAAAACCCTCCAGCGCATAACACTCCACCGCCGCTCTGCGGACGCTTTCCTCCGTCATGGCGAGGCCCTCTTTTTCTGTTTTTTCGCTCCAAATCCCGGAAAAAACAAACAGAAGCAGCGGGGTCAAGATAACCAGAGCAACCATAGGGAGGTACCGGTGCCAGGTCCGGCTTGATCTGTTTGACATTCAGGCGCCTCCATTTCTCCCTGTTCCCTTACGCTAAAAAACCGCGTCGGCTGATATTTCACGCGCCAATGGCACTCATGACCCCAAGCAGAGGCAGCATAACAGACAGGAGCACAAGTCCCACCGAGATGCACAGCACCAATACAAGAGCATATTCAAACCGGCTCAAAAGGCGATCAAGACTGGCGTCAGCCTCTTCCTGCAGACGGCGGGTAAGTTCGGCCATCGCCTGCTCGGAAGCGCCGGCTCGAAACCCGGCAGCCAAAAGGCCGGATTGAAGGCCGTCCAGAATTCCGGACTGCTCCACCGCCTGGGGGAAGCTTTGCCCCTGATACATCTTCTCCTTGCAGTCTCTGATCCTGGGTTCCAGGGCGGTACCCTCCAGCAAGCGGGCGGTACGTTCCATCGCCTCGTCCAGGGGAAGCCCGCTGGAGAGCATCAGATCCATCGCTCCCGCGAACCGGCTGCGGTTCACGAGCAGGGCGGCGGCACTGTTCCGGAGCAGGGTACGGCCCAGCTTACGGGAAACTTCGCCTCCCCTTGCGGTGCGGAAGAGAAAGAGTAAAAAAACAGCACCGGCGATGAGTACCGCCGCCAGCACGGCAGCCACGGCCCGGCTGGCCGACCCGAACCGGAGCAGCGCGGCGGCGACCGGGGAGAGGCTCATGCCCAGTTGGTCAAACACCTGCTGGAACACGGGGAAAACCCGGGCCATCAACACCAAAAAAATAAATGCGATGAGCACCGCCATCACGGCCGGATACGCTACCGCCCGGCGAACGGCGCTTTTTGTCGCGGCCTCCCGCCGGTAATATTCGGAAAGCGCCAAAAGCACCTGTTCCAGCCTGCCTGAAGCCTCTCCGATTTCAACCATACGAAGCAAATAGCCGGGAAACGCTCCGGAATCGCCAAGCGCAGCGTGAAGGCGCTCCCCCGCTGCAAGGTATTTTAAAATACATCCATATAGGTTCTTCTCCCAGTCAGTCCGGGCGTCGCCCAGTAAGATGGACACGCCTTCTTCCGCGCTGATCCCGGCCTTCTGCATGAGGGAAAGCTGATAGCAGAAAACGGAGGTTTGGTCGGCCGAGAGCGGCGTCAGCTTTCTGCGGTTTTGTTCCATCACCGGCCTCCTCGCTGCCAAACAGCTCCTCTTAATACGCGTATTTCTGGGTATAGTTGCTGCCGTTGCTGATGTATTTCATGATTTCCGGGCTGGATTTGGCGCTGGAAGCAAAGGTGGGGTCCATCAGGGACCAGTGCTCCCCGTCAAAATAAACGGCCTTTTCCACCCAGCCCTTGTCCTGCAGATAAACGTTGATCCAGGCATGATACACCGTGCCGGCGTAACCGACGACAAGCTTGCAGGGAATATCCTGGCTGCGCAGCATAGCGGACATCACGGCAGCATAATCAAAGCAGATGCCTTTCTTTGCGGCCAGCACATCGTCCACCACGGGGAGATATCCGCTCTGCACCGTCTTGGCCTTTTCGGTGTCATAGGTAAAGTTATTGATCACGAAGTAATAAACGGAGGAGAGCTTGTCCGCGTCCACCGTGAGTCCCGCAGTAAGCTCCGCCGCCTTAGCGACCACCGCGGAGCTGTCGGTGAAATTAACATACTGGTTCGGATAGAGAAAGGGCAAAAACTCATTACGCAGTTTGAGCTCCAGAGTATAGCTGAAGGCTTGGGCGTACTTGGTTCCCGTCGTGTTCTCAAATACCTTGACGGTGTACCGTCCGTCTCCTTCTACCAGGGGGAAGGTCTCGGATACTCCCTTGTTATTTAAATTATAGGTATACGTCGTTCCGTTTTCCCTGGTTACCTGGGTTTTAATCTTAACATCCTTGCCGCCGGTATATTTGACCGAAATAAAGCCCTCGGACAAATTGGAGTAGTCCAAGGCGGCCTTGCTGTTGGAGGCAATACTGACCCCTTCGGACGGCGTAACTTTTTCTGGAATCTCGGCGGCCCAAACGTAGAGCACCGAGGATACCACGCCCAACAGCATCAGCACGGCCAGGACGATACAGATAACCCGCTGCATTGTCTTTCGTTTCATTGCTAGGACTCCTGTTCCTTTTCAAGATACACGAAATCTTTATCGTAATCGAATGTTTTATCCAGTCTGGCCCTCACCACGATGCGGTGATCGGAGACGCCGATGGGAGTGCAGGAGGTGATGGTGAGGCAGGAGTAACCGGTGGTATAGATGGGACTCCAGTCGTCCGGCTCCACGACGGTGCAGCTCTCCCACAAATAACGGTAGATGTGCTTCCCGTCCCGGAGGTAGAGGTAGTCACCCTGCCCCACCTTGTCGATATAGTAAAACGGAGCATGATCGGTAATCTGACCGTTGGAAAGCCCGTTGCGGTGACCCGCCATGGAGACGTTCCGGTTGCCCTCGCCGGGCAGCTGGGCATATTCATAAAGGCCGACTCCCTTCTTAAGGGTGGCGGTGTCGGTACCGTCGTAAATCGTACGGGTAATATTGATGACAGGGATATAGATGGAAAGGGAACCGTCCACATAGGCTTTGCGTTCGTCGGTAATGACCAGCTTGTCCACCAGCAGGCCATCTACCGATCCGTCGTCCGGCTCGGTTGTGGCTGTGGGTTCGGAGGAGGCTTCGGGCACCGGTTCAATGGTCGGGGCAACGGTAACCTCAGGGGTGGAGGACGGGACAGGTTCCGCCTGGGGGTACATTTGACGCCACAGGATCACAGCCGCTAAAGCAAATCCCATCAGGAGCAGCACAATCCCAATTACGGTTCTGGTACGTTTGCTCATCTTATTCCGGCTCCAGTTCTCTGATCTTGCCGGAAAGCTTCAGAAAATTGCGGCGGTGCTGCCGGTAAAAGGCTGAGACAATCCGCTCCATGACCATGTTGCTGTCCTCGAAGTTCGCCGAGGGAAGCAGGACGACATATTGCGCCGCGCTGTATTTGGATACCACGTCTCCCCGCCGCAGGCAGGTTGTCAGTACCTCGGAAAGCTGGTCCATCGTGGTGCCGAGGACTTTAGGAGACGGCAGCCCCCCGTCGGGAAGGGATATGGTAATGAGCCCAATGTGAATGCTTGTCCCGCTGCGCCTGGCCCTTCTGACTTCCAGCCGGTAAACCTCCCGGAAAAAACCATATTCGCAGATAAAAGCACCCGGCCGCCGGGCGGTCTCCTTCAGTTCCTTCTGAATGACTTCCAGGTCGGTCTCCAGACACTGTTCCACGGCCATAATCTCAGTATATACCTGCCGCAGCTCGTTTGAGGGACGCACGCCAAGATTGCGGTAAAGCAGCTCGGTCGCCTGCTCGTACTGGGAAAGGGCGGCGGCGTTATTCCCCAGGCGCAGATAGGAACGTACAAGCAAAATATGCAGTTCTTCGTCCAGAGGATCCAGCTGGCTTGCCCTGGAGCACATCTCCACAATACGCTGATATTCTCCCGTATTGCACAGAAGGGCGGAGAGCTCCTTCACCGCTTTTATGTAACCGGCGTGGTAATGCGTGGAGAGAGTCACCAGCCAAATCTGATCGGTCAGCTTGGGCAGAAGGTCGTCTCTGTACAATGCGATTGCCTGGGCATAGTATTCTGCCCGTTCATCTTTGGGGCGGCTTTTTACCTCTCCCTGGGCAATCAGCGCCTCAAACCTGTCCACGTCCACCTTGCAGGCAATGGCACGGTTCCAGGCGTAAGCTCCCCGCTGGGAGAGAATCGGCTGAATCTCCGTCCCAAACAAGGGCTCCAGCATGGCGCGGATGCGATAAAGCAGGGTTTTCAGGGCATTGGCGGGATTATCGCTGTCGTTCTCCGGCCAGAACACATCGATAAATTCAGACTGGGGGATACTGCGATTCCGATGCACGATCAGATAAGCCAATACGCTCCACAGCTTTTGGGAACGGTTGGCTTCATCCGTCAGCAAAACACCATCCAGTTCTATGCTGAACCCGCCCAGCAGCGTTACCGAAATGGTTTTCACCGGGGTAACCGTGATTTCTTTCTTCAAGGGGCACCCCCTTCTTCCTTTTCACCCTGTAAAGATAGTGATACATATTAAGTATAAAACAAAAAATATCAATTGTGTAGTCCCATTCTCAAAATTTTGTAACATTATTTGTATTTTTTAAATATTTTCAAAAAACGCCAAAATAATTTAGTAAAATATGGTAATTATAATAGGGTCTGCAGGAGAAATAAAAAAGTTATATTTTGTACAAACAATTTGAAATATATTACCAACATGTAACCAATTGCAGGTATGCTGAATCTTAGAAAAGTGAAAGCGTCTTGTTCTCCATTCTGGCATACAAGGAGCGTGATCCAATGACAAAACCGCAGACCGGTCGGGGAACGTTTGTGATACAAATTCTGAATCAGCAAAACGCTACCTGGCAAGGGACGATAACCTGGACCGACGGGAAAAAATCTCAGCCATTCCGCAGCCTCCTCGAACTCATTAAGCTGATCGACAGCGCTTTGGAAAACCGCGACGAACCGGCGCCAAAAGAAGTTTAATCCCAGAGATGTTACTTAAACAAATAACAAAAGAGAATTTGTAGACATGAACAAAAATAGGCAAACCGGCCGAAAGTCCGGGACGCAAAGCTTTGGAGGCTAACACGGGAAAAGCCGTAACGCCAGTCCGGCTGCCACATGGTTCTGTCTCTTATTGAAAGGAGAAAAAATTATGTTGGCAAAGAAAAGCAGTCGTCCTCTTGCACTCCTCCTTACCATTGTCATGCTCTTCTCCCTGCTCCCCATGAGCGCGCTGGCCATCACCCTTGTGAGCGACGCGCAGATCGAACGGAACGGCGCCTCCCCCCTCTACCACACTCTGAACACTGCCGGTGAGAGCACCGGAAGCAGCACCACGGCCTCCGTCACATCCAGGGCGAGTGATCCAAAGGTCGAAATTTCCAAAACCATCGAGGGTACCTCCGAGGAAAACGTCTTCGACATTACCCTGACCGTCAAGACCCGGCAGAAGACCAGCACCACCATTACCTCTCCCGACGCGGCCGCCGTTCTGGTCATCGACTCCTCAACCTCCATGAACGGAACCAAGCTGACCTCCGCTAAGGCCGCCGCCATCAACTTCGCCAAGACCTTCGCCGCCGACGCCAACGGCGCACACCGCTATATCGCGGTTGTACAATTCGACGAGGGCAGTTCGACACTTATTGGCTGGACCGACGCGGCCACCCTCACCTGGGCCGCCACCCCCGATAACTCCATCACCAAGAAAATCAACGCTCTTACCACCGCCAACTATACTAACCCCGAGGCTGGCCTTCAGATTGCTTACAACCTCATGAATCTCACCACCGTCTCCGGTGTAGCCGCCACCAACAAATTCGTCGTCCTGCTCACCGACGGCAGCCCCAACGCTTACCTTGGTAGCGTCACGGACCGCACCACCAACACTACCGGCTTCCCGACTTCAAAAGTGAACATTGAATATAACAACAACTTCGGCAGCACGACCGCCGCAAACAAAGCCGGCGCCGTCGCCGCAAATATCACCGGAACCGGCACCAATCAGCTCGGCATCAAGCTTTACTCGGTTTGCTACGGAGCTTCCAACGACAGGATCGGCGGTACCAGTTCGAGCTATCCGACCGTTTTAACTTGGCTGACCAGCATTTCCACCCGCTGCTTCAGCGCCGATAACACCGACCAGCTCAACCAGAGCTTTGACAGCATTATTAAGCAGATCCAGCTCATCACCAAGGCCTGGACGGTCTCCGATCCCATGGGCCAATATATCGTCTTCGATACCGACTATAACGGCCGGAGCCCCCGCAATATCGCCGTGGACAGCTCTTCCAATATTCGCAACTTCAGCACCGCCTCCAACACGCTGGTATGGAACTTAAACGGCGAAACCCACACCACCACCGGCTCCACCGGTAACGAGCTTTACACCTACACCCTCACCTACCGGGTGAGCCTCAACACCGCCGCTTCCGGCTTCGCGGAGAACCAGTATTACCTCACGAACGGTGTCACCTCTTTGTCCTACGCCTTCTATAACGAAAGCGGCAAGCTGCTCGACGAGAACGGCAACCTCATTTACAACACCGACGGGTCCGTGAATTCCTCCTCCGACCGTGTCACCACCCTGCGCACCCTGAGCTTCAAGGTCCCCGCCGTTAAGGGCGAAGTCCCCGACGCAGCTTACACCATCCAGTACTTTAAGAAAGTCAAGACCACCGGAACCTATCCCTCTACTCCTACCGACACCACTTCCGGCACCGCCAAGCTGTGGAGCACCGTGAACGCTCCTTCGGGCTATGCCGACAAATACAGCAGCGACAATTACGCCTTTGCCGGCGGCGATATCTCCAAGCAGCTGACCACACTCACCGGCAACGTATTAAAGCTGTATTACGATCCGATAATGGTTTCGGCGACGGTTAATCATTATTATAAGACCATAACTATAGCTGCTGACGGAAGCAGCGATGAGGCAACGGCAACATACGGCCCGGCCTTCTCCGTCCCCTACACCAATTTGTACAAGGGCGATTCCTTTACCGCCCCCCTGAGAGATGTGGTGAGCGGGATTGAGTACGAACTCGTTGCTGCGGACTCCGACCCCGTGACCATTAGTTCTTTGACCGAGAGCAACGACCCCATTGACCTTTACTATGTTAGAACTGTTGACAATCGCGTCGGCGCCAACGTCAAGGTACAGCACGTCTACAACACCTATGAGTGGGTGCTGAGCGGCGGCGTCTACACCAAGGAAGCGCGCTCCACCGGACCCGTCGAAACTTATGACAGCACCACGGACACCGGCGCGGACTGGAAAGCATACGACACTTACACGGCCACCAAGGACACGGCCGCGCTGGCGGACGGCTACAGCTTCACCGGCGCCACAGCCACCAACGGCATCGTTTCGGGCACCGATACCACCACGGTCCTGGCCGGCGGAGATAACGTGATTACGCTGAGCTACCTGAAGGACGTACCCGATCCGGCGGGCGCTACCATTACCATCAATCACTACTATACTCTGAACCTTACCACCATTGACCCTAGTACCAACCAACCTACCACCGCCGGCAGTTATGTGAACCAGTTAGGAGCAACCGACTCCATCACTACCGAGTATGTGGGCGAGTACTTCGCGGCCACCTCGGCTAACTATAAAACCGGTTACGACGGCAGGACTTTCGTCCCCAACGCAACCCAGTCCCTGGTGATCAGCAGCCTGAGCGGCGACTCCGATGAGAACGTCATCAATATCTACTACAGCCTGACCGTGACCCCCGCCGCCGCCGAAATCACGGTCAACCACATCTACCGTACGGTCACCAAGGTTTACGACGCTGACCACAACGTGATCGACTATACCTATCAAACGGACGACACGCAGTCCGTGGACTACCCCGCAGAGGGCGGCGTTCTCTATGTGGGCGAGGCCTTCCAGGCACCGCTCCAATCTAATGGAAGCTACGTTTTCAATGAAATTGATTCCGACTCCCGCGATGTGATACTGGAAGCTCATAACGCGGCCATCAATCTCTATTACGACACAAATGTTGAAGGCCGAGACGATGCCAGTATCAAGGTGAAGCACACCTATATTACTGAGCTCGAAACGGCCTCGGGCACCGGAACCGTCGTCAACGACAGGCAGGACGGCTACACGGAAGACACCTATGAAGGCTATCAGGGCGATACCTATACTCCCGAGGCGGAGTATGAGTATGGACTTAACACCTATACCCTTCGTTCCGGCAGCCTTGACGCCAGAACCCTCACCGCCGTAGGCCCCAACGGCACCATCGAGCTGGTTTATGAGCGGCAGGACAGCGACCTGACCCCGGCCACTCTCACGGTCACCCATCACTACCTGAACAGAACCATGAGCGTCCAGAACGGCGTGGCGGGCTATTATTCCCCCGCCGAGGAAGTGGGAACCTCCACCAGCTACACTATTGACAGCGGTAGCGCCGCACCCTCTCCCCTGTACGCCGGCCAGTCTTTCTCTGTCGATCTGGCTCCCATGTATGACAGTAATACCTATACCGCCAAATCCGACAACCCCAACACCGATGTTATTCTGACGGGCACAAATACCCTTGATCTCTATTACACGCGCGACATTCCTCTCGGCACTGCCACCATAGAGGTGAACCACTACTACACCGAAACCGTCTACTCTTATCCGGGCGGTGTGGAACATACCGAGGTGTTCAACACTGCGGCTTCCGACAATCCCTACACCAGCACCAAATATTTAGGTGAGGGATACACAGCAACCAAGTTGCTTAATGGCTTCACCTTTGACCACGCCACCGCAACCAACGGCTTTGCAGACGAGGCCGCGCTCCAGATTGTAACAGCAGCGGGCACCAACGTGATCAACCTTTATTACGTCAAGGATACTAATAAGAACACGGCTTCCATCACCGTCAATCACGTATACACCGATTACGACTGGAAAGGCGACATAATCACAAGCAGCACAAACACTTCTACTGGGTATGGCTACGCATTGTCTCCCTTCACCGTGGGTTATGCCACCCAGAGCGGCTCGTACACCGTCGTTGGGAAAGAGGTCAGCGGCGCCTACACTGAAGACGACAGCGGAATTACCCTTACCGCTCTGGCCGCCGGCAGCGAAAACAGCATTACCATTAATTATGAACGCACGGTGGAAACCCGCGAGGCCACCCGCGTCATCGTCAAGCATTATTACACCACGCACGACGTCTCCGGCCTGGTCACTCCGGACACCGTCGAGGAGTACGACGAACCACCCTTTACCGCTTTCTCCGAAGGCGTGTGGGTCGGCCACTCCTTCACGGCACCCCTCCGCGTTAAATATCCATCAGAAACTGGCAACACCTACAACTTTGTGAGCGCCGACCCCGAGGATCGCACCATCACCGAGCTTGCCGCAGTCCCCGAAGGGGAACCCACTCCCAACATCATCACCATCAACTACTCCCGCGATTATGACAGCCGTTTAGACCAGAATTACGACTTCATTGTCCACTATGTGAACGGCCACACTAGCGAGACGCTGGGCGAAGACGTCCGCGGACGCGCTCCTTACGGAATGGCAATGAATGAGACCCTTGTGGGCAATTACCTGGAGAACAGCGGCTGGCTCAATGACAGACGTCCCAGCGGCTACAAGTCCGGCAGCGCGGAATATATCACCATCTCCGAGAACGCCGAGAGCAACGTGATCGTCGTCACCTACAATTATAACGGCGGCGGCGGTGGCGGCGATGACACCCCCACCTACTTCACCGTGCACTACCAGTTTAACGGCGACCACCCCGACGTCACCCTTCCCGCCGACAAGACCTATACAAGCGGCAAGACAGTCCAGGTCGCGGACGGATACGACGACGTGACCACCTCCGACGGCGTCTGGCACTTCAGCGGCTGGAGCAAAACCGGCGAATTTAGAGTCACCGGCAACACCACCATCACCGGCAAGTGGACCTATACTCCCAACGAGACCTCCATCGACGAGGAAGAACCTCCTCTCATCGAGAATCCTCCCACTGAACAGCCCGGCGAGGTGGAAGTCGTGGACGAAGAGACTCCTCTGGGCAATTTGCCTCAGACCGGCACCACCCAGGCCGACCTTGTGAAACCCATGTGGACCCTCGCCATGATGGCCCTGGCCTTCTCCATGGTATCTGCCGGCCTCACCATCACCTTCACCCGCAAGAAGGAAGAAGAAGAGCACAGCGAAAATTAAATCCCGCCTGTAATGTGACTACGAGCCCCCCGGCATATGCCGTGGGGCTCGCTCTTATCTCTTGCCTTTCTCAAAAATTTGCTATATACTACAATAATACAAATAATACAGACCAATATTGAAAAATCATTTTTCAACCCCTGCCACCGGCGGGGTGCAAAACTGCACGACAGTCACCTGCCGCTTTGCGGCAGGCATAGGCATGCGTTTATTGCACATGTCTATAGAATAATTGTATAAAAAGTCGCTGAAAGGGGTCCTGCTTACGGAACGACATTTTGCGCTCTCCCAAGTTGAGCGCTTTGATTATTTAGCCCAATCTGAAAAAAACGGTCAAGGAACTCCGGTATGGTACCCCGTTGACGAGGAGCGAAAATTGAACTGCGGCGCCGTTGCCGCCGCCGCGCAATTTTCTTATCTTGCCGCCACAAGGCCTGGGTTTTCCGGGCTTTGCCCTGCGGCTCCCAAGGATAAGGATTCTTTTTCGGACTATATTGAAACCGTCGGCAAATCCATGTCAACGGACCGCAAAGGGCTTTGCACCCCTTATCTCTACAAATCCGGCGTTCTGTCTTTTGCCGCGCAGCATTCCTGCGCGCTCTTCGTCCGGGAACTCGATATCCCCCGATTCCGTTTGGCGAGGCCTTCCTTTTCCCAATGCGCCGCTTTCCTCCGGGCGGGGCTTGCCGCCGACTGCCCAGTCGCTTTTCTCTGTCTTTCAGGAGGCCGGTCGCCGCTGCTGGAAAACCGCCAGTGGGTGACGCTGATCGCTTTGGAAGAACAGCCCACGGGACAGGCTCTGTGCACCGTGATGACCGGGAGCCAAAAGCGGGTTATCGATTTCCGTCTTTGGTACCAGAACGCCAAAGCGGGAGGCGGGCTTGTCTACTTCGTGGGAGGTGACGGGGATTGAGAGTCTTCGCCCTCTACCTCTCCATCATCAGCGTCATAGCTTTTGCCCTGATGGGATGGGACAAGTATGAGGCGAAACACGGGGGACGCCGCATCCCCGAGCGTACCCTGCTATTTTCCGCACTTCTGGGCGGGTCTGTGGGCGCCATCGGAGGCATGTTCTTCTTCCGCCATAAGACCCGGCATTGGCAGTTCCGGTTCGGCCTTCCCGCAATTTTAATTTTCCAGCTTGTCCTATTGTTTTCTTTGACCCACTCCTATTACAGATAAAGAAATTTTCCTTTCCTGAAACAAAAATCAGGGGCCATTATTGGCCCCTGATTTTTTATCTCAATGATCTTATATCAGTTTGGATTTCTGCAAAAGCCTTTGAATAATAACCGCGGTCTCAGCTCTTGTGATGCTTGACTTGGGCGCGATAAGGCCGCCGTCTCTCCCCAGGACAATTCCGGTTTTCAGACACTCAGCAACGCTATCCCCGGCGAAGCCGGAGACATCCGCGCCGTCAGCGCTGTTTTTGAGCAGCGCCGCTCTGTCGTTCTCCGTGAGAGCGGCTTTAAGCCCCGTAAGCTTCATCGCCCTTGCAATCATGGTCATCGCCTGTTCGCGTGTTATACAGTCGCCGGGACCGAAGCTTCCGTCGTCATATCCTTTTACGATTCCATACAGCGCCGCGGTCTTGACATATCCGCAGTACCAGTCAGTCGTTCCCACGTCGGAAAATGCACATTCGCCCAAACCCGGTTCCAGACCCAAGGCCCTCACGACGATGGCCGCAAATTCCGCCCGGGTAATGCTTTTTTCCGGGTCGTACCGGTTTTCGCCGACCCCGCTCACCACCATCCTCGAACCCATTTCGTTTACTTCGGCCCTCGCCCAATGGTTCGCCATGTCGGCAAATTCAACCGGGTGCCAGATTACCACGTAGACGCTGTTCGTCAGGCTGTTTATCTTTGCGTAATAGACTCCGTTTATCACCACCACCTGGGTGGGCACATGATAAGTAGTCCCGTCCGGTTTCACCACAATACCGGTTGTAATCTTTTCGGGATCCACTCCGCTGGGGATGGCGATGAGCCGCTCCACATATGCGTCAAAGCTGTCCACCTTTACCGTCTTATCGCCATATGTACAGCGGATTTCGTACTTCACGGCCGGAAGCATAACCGCAAATTCTCCCGCTGTCTCCGCGTTTTCAATCACCTTTGCCATTTCCTTCGACGGCTCGGAAATCTCCACCGTCACTGTGAGGTCTGAGAGATTTATATCCGTTCCCAACTGCTCAGCTATGGATTCAATGTCAAGTTCGGACGCTTTTATGGTGTAGGTCATCGTATTCGTCCTGACGACCAGAGTAGCGTCTTTCTCCTCCATGTCTTTGACCATTTCTCCTGTAAGTACGCCCGCCGCCACGTCGGCGCCGGTCGTCACCGGGATAACGACATTCGCGCCGCCGCCTTCTTCTTCAAGGATTTTTTTAAGCGAATCGGTATTAACGGTTACCGTTGTCACCGTCTGGCCGCTCGGGTTGGTTTCGGTGACGGAAGTGCCCGCCGTGCGGGTTTCCCCGTTTACAATAATTTGCGCGCCGGTGTTGCCTGAAAAACCCCCGCCGCCGCCCGTATCCTTGGCAATCCACTTGGCATAGAGCGTCAGGGCGCCTGTGGTTTCGGTCACCTGCGTCTGGAAATCCCAGGCGGCACCGGTGCCGGAAGCGCTGGCATACCATCCTCCGAACGTATAACTGGTACGCTTCGGGTCCTCCGGCTTTGTCACTTTATCTCCCGGGTCGAGCACTTGCCTGACCGCGGTTCCTGAACCTCCGTTCAGATGAAAGGATACGGGAACAAAAACTGAGGTCGGGCTTCCGTACCATTTCGTCGAATCGTGATCCAGATTGCCGTCGTCATCATACCCGAAGCCGGTATTCCCATACGCGTAGTGCACAGTCACATATTCTCCGAAGGGGATTGGATCGTAGGCGGGCCACTTAGTCTTATCAATCGCAGGTGCGTTGCCGAAAAAGTATGCGTCGGTCATATTGTCGTTGCTGGTAAACGCCCAGATCCCGATGCTCGTGACGCTTTCCGGAATCTCCACGCCCACGATCACGTCGTTATCGGAAAACGCCTGTTCACCGATGGTAACCAGATGATCGGGAAGGTCCAGGGTTTTGATTGCGGTGGTATTGAACGCGCAGTCCCCGATCGCCGTGATATTGCTGGGAAGGCTGACGCTCTCCAGCTTCATGCAATAGGTAAAGGTCCAGTCGCCTATCTTATGTAGGTTCCCCTCATGAATTACAACGGATTTCAGATTCTCGCAGTCGCTGAACGCCCCGTCGAAGAAGGAGCCGTCGGCCAGGCTTTCCACACTGCTTGGGATCTCAACGCTCTCCAGCTTCATGCAGAAAGCGAACGCGGCGTTTCCGATCGCAGTCACGCCGTCGGGTATGACGAGACTGGTAATGCCAATATTGTTGAACGCGCATTCATTGTACACGGTGACATTCTTGGAAATCGTGAGGTCGGTGAGGCCGGTGCAGTCCTCAAAGGCGTGTCCTCCGATGGTAGTCACGCTGTCGGGAATGACAACGCTTTGGAGGGTGGAACCCTTGAATGTGCTATCCCCGATGGCCGTTACGCTGTCCGGGATATCCACCGTATGTATGGTGGCGTTGTCTTTAAATACATCATTCCCGATGGCCGTTACGGGATAAACCGTCCCGTTATCCGTCGTCACGTCGGGAATGTAAACCGCTGCGTCCGTCCCCGTGTAGGACGCTACCGTCGCTTTTCCGTCGGCAAAGGTAAAGGTAAAGACACTCAGATATTTGAAATTACCGTTGCCGTCCCGCTCATCGTCGGTAGCCCAGGGCGCCACCCCCACGTTCCCGTCACACGAGGCTTTAATGGCGGTTTCGCTGAACAGCCCCCAGTAGTTTTTCAAGGCATCCACCTTTTCAGCTTCCGTATAGCCACAGGAAATATTGTAGCCGTTGTCGTAAATCGCGTTTTGATGAAGCTCCATCGTCCAGGCCCCGCATTGAACGCCGATGTCGTTATCGTGCAGCTTATTGCCCGTTATCGTAAGGCTGACCTGGTTCTCGTAAATCCCGTACCTGCAGCCGGTCACCACGTTGCCCTCGATCAAAACCTCCCCCGCCATGACACAGGAGATTCCGTCCCCGCCCCTGGGCGAGCCTTCCGCGCCAAGGCCATCGATATAATTATCCCGTATTACGATATCTTCGCAGCCTCCCAGCTCTCCGATGCCGCCGTCATAGAACACATCCGCCGCGAATTCATCCGCATTTACCACGCCCTCCACGATATTGCGCTCAAAAACCACATCGTCCGCCTGGATGACCTCAAGGGCGCTGAAGCAGTTGTCATTCGGGACAACACGGTTTCCCGTTACCTTGCAATCGCTCACAATGCTGCCGTTAAAATCGCAGCCGCCGGTGAACACAACTCCGGTCTGAGAGGTAGCGGTCTGAGCGTCGGGAGCCGACGGGTCCAGGGCCACATCCCGGTCAAGAGTAAATCCGGAAATATAGACGTCCTGGCAGTTGTGCACCCAGAAAATCGTATCGCAGTGGGTCACCCCGGAGGGCGGCACTACGCTCAGGAAGGTGTTTTCCACGTAGGTATCTCCGTCCCAGTGGTTTTCGCCGCTAATTGTCATGGGCCTCGTTACTTCAATTTCTCCCGTTTCAAGATAGGACCCCTCCGCGACATTCACCGTTCCGCCGTCGGCAACCGCGGCAATGGCCCCTGTCACCGAGGAGAAGGCATCGATGCCCCAGGTATGCCCTCCGCAGGACTCGGAGGTATAGTCGTCGTCCACATAAACTGTGCCGGGCTTTGCTATATCAAAATAAAAACAGATCTCCGCGTTCTCATTGCCCGCGGCATCCTCGACGGAACCTGCCGCCAGAACAAGCGTATAGGTCCCGGCCTCCGTTATGGTTCCATAGCCCTCGCCGGGGGTGATGACGATCGTCTTCCCGTCCGCGTCTTCCGCGTCTGGCGAGGCTGTTCCGTATACGGCGCCGGCAGGGATCGAACCGCCGGATATTGATATCTGCGGTGTGCCGCTTACCGTTACTGCCTCGCTGACGATCACTTTTACGGATGTTACGGTTTCCCAGGCGATACAGTCCAGAGTGCCGCCCGAGCTCTCCCGATCCTCTCCGTTTACCGTTGCCGAAAATGTCGTGAGAACTGGGGGCGTGGTATCCGATTCGCTGGTTGCGTATGCCCGTAAAGGCATTGTGGGCATAAGGCTAAAAAACATTACCGCTGTGAGCAGAAAACCTATCATTCTCTTTGATGTGGTTTTTCTCATGTGAAAAGTCTCCTTTCATCAATTTTAGTCATCCGTTTGTTTTTACATGGTAATATTATCCTTGGTTCACCCTTACAGTTTTTCTTAAGTAATCCTATTGTATGTGTATTGGTAATAAATTTCAATATTTTTGTCGATATTTATATTATTTTGTAACTGTTGGAATCTTTTTGCGTTCCTACTTTTTTTGCTTTTGAAAAGACGCTGTATCCGGGCATATTCCCATGGCCTTGAAAGCCTTAGATTTCAAGGCTTGCGGCTTTGTTCTTTTCGCATTATAATAGAAGGGTATGAGAAAAGCCCCATATGTCTGCCTTCTCTGAAAGCCGGGATGGGCGGAACTCAAATGATAATTGGAGGCGTTCTTTCTTGGGCGCGTTGGACGGACTTAAAATCCTCGATTTTACCACGCTTCTTCCCGGCCCTTACGCTACGCTGATGCTGGCGGATCTGGGTGCCGAGGTGCTGAAAATCAGCTCAGGCAGCAAGCCGGATATTGTTGCCGATTACCCGCCATACATTGAGGGGACGAATGTCTCGGCCAATCAGGCGTGGCTGGGGCGCAACAAAAAAACCATGTTTCTGAATCTGAAAACGCCGGAGGCTGTGGACGCAGTCAAACGGCTTATAGCGCAGTATGATATCCTTATGGAGCAGTTCCGGCCCGGCGTAATGGACAAGCTGGGGTTGGGCTATGAGACGCTGCGGGAGATAAATCCCCGGCTTATCTACTGTTCCCTCACCGGCTACGGACAGACCGGACCCATGAAAAATGCCGCCGGTCACGACATCAATTATCTCTCCCGCAGCGGGAATATGTCCTGTGCGGGCAGGCGTGTGACAGGACCGGTGCTCACCGACATGCAGATCGCGGACATTGCCGTGGGTTCCCTCAACTCGGTAGTGGGAATCCTTTCCGCCGTTCACTACCGGCATATGACCGGGAGAGGACAGTATGTGGACGTCGCCATGTACGACGGGCTTATCCCTTTTACCGCCATGGACGGTGCCGCTTTTTTAGCCTCCGGAAAAGAGCCGGAGCGGGAGGGTCAGCGGCTCAACGGCGGCTGCGCCTATGATTTCTATGAAACCAAGGACGGCCGCTATTTAAGCGTCGGCTCACTGGAGCCTCAGTTCTGGGCGGCCTTCTGCGCCGCCATCGGTCGGCCCGAATATATCGAGGGGACCGTCTGGCCCCAAAATGTGGAGGCGGTGAAGGCGGACATTCGCGCCGTTTTAAAAAGCAGGACCTCCCGAGAGTGGATGGATGTATTCAAGGGAAAGGACGTCTGCGTGGAACCGGTCCTTTCCCTGAAGGAGGCACTGATCGACGACTCCCACTGCAAAGCCAGGGAGATGGTGGTGGACGTGGAGGTCCCTCTGACGGGAGGACGGACCGTCAAACAGCTGGCCAGCCCCATCAAGCTCTCCGAATGCCCGGTCCGGTACAAGTTCGGCGGTTACCCCCTGGGGTATCACACAAAACGGATTATGGAACAGCTGGGCTATTCTCCGGATGAAATATTCGCTCTGGAGCGCAACGGCGTATTCAAATAATTCGGGTTTAAGGGGGTAAATCCCTTGGATTACAATGCGCTTTTATCCCTGGTCACGGAAATCGGCTTCCGCCTTCAGCAGAGCGGAGCGGAAATCTACCGGGTGGAGGAATCGGTACAGCGGGTGCTACAGGCTTACGGCGTGACAAACGGCGAGGTTTTCGCCATTCCCAACTGTCTCATCGTCAGCGTCACCGAGACGGACGGCAACGCCCACACCCGGGTACGGCGGATGCCGGAACACGGCACCGATATTTTCCGGCTGGAAGCCGTAAACGACCTGTGCCGCAGGCTCTGCCGGGAGGTTCCTCCCTTGACCGAGGCTTCGGGGGCTCTGGAAAAGGTCTGTGCCGAGTCCGTGCGGTATCCTCTGCCTTATGTGATCGCCGCCTATGTGGCAGGCTCCGCCGCCTTCTGCCTCTTCTTCGGCGGCACCGCAAGAGACGCGCTGTGCAGCGGGATCTGCGGCGGCGCCATGGGTCTTTGCCTTTCCGCCATGGAAAAGCTCCATACAAACCAGTTTTTTAAAACCATCGCCGGCGGCTTTCTCACGGCGCTTGTGGCTCTTGCCCTCTGCACGGCGGGAGCGGGAGAAAGCCTCAGCCTCATCATCATCGGCGCGATCATGGCGCTGACGCCCGGCGTGGCCTTTACCAACGCCATGCGGGATATGATTGCCGGAGACGTGGTGTCGGGCATTACGAAAACAGTGGAGACGCTTCTCATCGCGATGGCGATCGCGGTGGGCACCGGCCTGGCGCTCGGCCTGGCTAAGATGCTGGGAGGTGGATAACGGCATGGCGTTGAGTTATTATCTTCCCTGCCTCTGGGCGTTTGCCGCCTCGCTGGCCTTCTGTGTTTTTTTCAATATCCACGGCAAAGGCATGTTCATCTGCGCCCTGGGCGGCGCGCTGGGTTGGCTTGCCTACCTGCTGGCGGCGCCCGTGGTTCAAAACGAAATCGTTCAGACCTTTCTGGCGGCAATTCTGATTGCCGCCTATTCCGAACTCATGGCGCGGATCCGGAAATGCCCGGTAACGGGATACCTGCTGGTAGCTTTCTTCCCGCTGGTGCCGGGAGGCGGCATTTATCACGCCATGGAATATGCCCTGAGAGGAGAGGTGGACCGGTTTATCGAAACCGGCCTTCAGACTCTTGGCATCGCGGGGGCTCTGGCGGCCGGGGTGCTGCTCGTGTCCTCGGCCGTAAGGATGTATACCGTTTATCACAGTAAGCCCTGAAAGGAGCGTTTCCCCTATGACCCCCCGTTATGAATTTGTTCTCTTCGACGCGGATAACACACTGTTTGATTTTGACCTGGCTGAGCACAGAGCTTTTGATAAAACTATGAAGCAATTCGGTATTCCCAGCTCAGAGCAGACAGAAACCCTGTACCGTTCCCTTAACCAGGAGCTTTGGACGGCCTTCAATAAAGGAGTCGGCCTCCCTCAAAAAGAACTGGTGATTAAACGGTTTTCCCTGCTGCTTGAGGCACTTGCCATGGAAGGCGATCCGGCGGAGCTGAACCGCGCGTATCTGACAAATCTGGGTGCTCAGGCCATTCTGCTCCCGGGAGCGCTGGAGCTGTGCAAACGGGTATTCCCTTGGTGTACCCTCGCCATTGTCACGAACGGAGTGCCCTCCGTCCAGCACGGCCGCTTTGACGGCTGCCCTCTGGCGCCTTACTTTACCCGTTTGTTTATCTCGGGAGAGCTGGGCAGCCAGAAACCTCAGCGCGCTTTTTTCGACCGGGTGTGTGAGGATCTGGACATCTGTGACCGCCGCCGGGCCGTGGTGGTGGGGGATAATCTCAGCTCGGATGTCGCGGGCGGCATCAACGCGGGAATCGATACCATCTGGTATAATCCCTGCGGAAGCCCCGGCGACCCGGAGACGCAGCCCACCTGGGAGGCTCACAGCTACGAAGCAGTGGAGGCTATCCTCCTGCCCGGCTGAGCCAACACATGGGATACGAAGAAATGTCTGACCTGAAACATATAAAAAACCTGCGGCGCCGCGGTATACGCCGGCCCGCAGGTTTTTTA
>JAEWRY010000008.1 GCA_023459875.1 Bacillota bacterium | reverse complement strand
ATGGTCAAAAACCTTGCACTTTAGATTTGCGGCGTGTGTCCGCAAATCTAAACGGACAGTCATCAATGTATCTGAAGCGGTAAAACAATGTTGTTTTGCCGCCCAAAAGGGCAATGATTGCCCTTTTTGCAAATGCGATTCGGAAATCGCATTTGTTCAGTGGACATTATTTATCATAAAGCCGCCCGCTCCGAAAGGAGCGGGCGGCTTCGATATTATTTAAGTATTTCCGGTGCTGCGGATACTTCGGGACTTACCGGCTTCTGCTGCGGAGAACCGGAAGATATGTCCGGCGTTGGCGATAGAGTTGTTGGAACCGGCCCGGCAGAAGCTGTCGGCGTTACTGCCGGAGCTGGCCCGGTGCGAAGGGGGGATTCCTTCTGCGTCTGGAGGGCCTGCTGCTTTCTGGCTTCCTCCGCCATGCGTTCGGCTTCCCTTGCCTCAGCCTTTTTGCGCAGGTGCCGCCGCTGGCGCTTGATTTCAAACAGCAGCCCAATGAGCGAAAACGCGCCGATCATAAAGAAGGTACTGATTATGCCGGCCTGGGGGGCAAAATCCCCCTGAAGGGAGGCTATGTACTGGCCGCTCATCCAACCGAGGGCGCAGCCAAGATAGAACAGGATAGAAAACACATAAAACCGGAAGACCACCCCAAGAGCTCCCAGCAGGCCGAGGGCTGCATACAGAATGGCAATCTGGGAGGTGACAAACACCCCGGCAGTCATATAGTACGCCGCGCAGGCGGCCACCATAAACAATACGAAGAAGACAATCCCCAGAATCAAAGTGGAGGTGCTGAATATCTTACGCAAATGAGACGCCCCCTTCCGATTTGCTTGTGTGAATGTTTAGTGGTTCATCTGCTTCCGGCGGGAGATATTGACGGTGCCGTCCTGCATGTCAGAAAGCCATGCCAAGCTCTTTCCCGTGCCGTAAGCCACGCAGGAGATGGCGTCGTCGGCTACATGGGTCTCGATGCCGGTGTGGGATTCAATCAGCTTGTCGAAGCCCCAGACCAGGGAGCCGCCGCCTGTCATGATAATGCCGTTGGTGGAAATGTCGGCCACCAGCTCGGGGGGAGTGCGCTCCAGAACCGAGTGAATTGCTTCCAGGATGCGGATGGAGGCTTCCTCAAAGGCCTCGATCATCTCGCTGGAGGTGACGGTGAATATACGGGGCAGGCCGGTCATGAGGCAACGGCCCTTGATCTCCACCGACTGCTCCTCGGGACGGGGGAACACGCAGCCGATCTGCAGCTTGAGTTCTTCCGCAGTACGTTCACCGATGAGCACGTTGTGCTTGCGGCGTATGTACTTGATGACGGCTTCGTCGAACTGGTCGCCCGCGATTTTGATGGAGCTGGATTCCACGATGCCGGAGAGGGAAATGACGGCGATGTCGGTGGTGCCGCCGCCGATATCCACCACCATGTGCCCGTCCGGCTTGGAAATGTCAATGCCCGCTCCGATGGCGGCGGCCAGAGGCTCCTCGATCAGAAAAACTTTCCGCGCGCCCGCCTGGATACCCGCGTCGATGACGGCGCGCTCTTCCACCTCGGTGATGCCGGAAGGCACGCAGATCACGATCCTGGGCTTGAAAAGGTGGAACGTGCCTACCTTGCGGATGAACTCCTTGAGCATCCGCTCGGTCATGTCGTAATCGGAGATAACGCCCTCCCTCAGGGGGCGGATGGCCACGATGTTGCCTGGTGTGCGGCCAAGCATCATCTGCGCGTCGGTTCCCACCTTGAGAAGCTTGCCGGTATTTTTATCGATCGCCACAACGGACGGCTCGCGTAAAACGACCCCTTTGCCTTCCACGTAAACCAGAATGGAAGCTGTGCCAAGGTCGATCCCAATATCCTTCACAAACATAGCTACACCTCAAAAACTCTTTCGTTAACCCATATTTTAGCCTTAAATATTCGTGACTAATCCCTTTTTTGATCATGCCTGCCGAACAATTTGGAACATTTGAGGGCAAGCGGCCTGCCCGGGTGCTCCCGCGGCGGCGACCCGGGAATAATAATCTGCGATATATTCAATAGACTTTATTATAACGACTGCCGCCGCAATTTTCAACTTATTCTCTTGAGTTTCCTGATTATTTTCGCGCCCGGGCCAGAGTGGCGCAGTAAACCTCCTTCGCTCCGGCGGTAAGGAGCATTCTGGCGCACTCGGAAATGGTCGAGCCGGTGGTGACGATATCGTCAATGAGCAAAATCCGGTGCCCGGAGACCAGTTCGGGGTCGGTAACGCTGTAGGCACCCAGCACGTTGGCCTTTCTGGCGCTGTCCTCGGTGAGCCTCGACTGGGTGTCCGTGGAACGACTCTTGACGAGAGTCTCCACAGCCACGTTCCCCAGTTCCAGCGCAGCCGCCATAGCCAGCAGCATGGCCTGGTCGTACCCTCGCTTCTTCAGGCTTCCGCCCGAGAGGGGTACCCACGTAACGAGATCATACCGGCCTTCCAGATGGTCCCGCGCGCACTGGGCCATAAAATGACCGTACACCTTGGCGTAACCGGTGCGGCCTGAAAACTTGAAACGGTGGAAGGAATCGCGCACCTTGTCCTGATACCACAGCGGCGAGACGCACAGAGAGTAAAACTCGCCCGTCTGCTCCGCCTCCTTCCCCCGGGTGCGGGGCAGGGTTTCCCCGCAGCGGGCGCAGTATCCCTGCTCTCCGGGCTGCAGCAGTTTTTTGCAGAAGATGCACCTGGGCGGGAAGAAAAGATCCAGAAGGGCGCTCCACAAGCCGCTCATACTGCCTGCCCCTTCTGAAAAACAGCACCGCAAAGCTCCCCGCGCTCCGAGGCCATGTTCATGGAATCCGCCTCATACACAGGGCAGGATCGCGGCATATTGTGGAAGCTTTCCAAACGCTTATCCTTATACATGGGATCACCTCATTTATAATATATGAGTGGCTGTAACGGATGGCTTTGGATGAGTTCACACTATTTTGGGGGACTATCGCCAGCGAGCCGCGCCCGGAGCGCGGAGTATCGGCGGTTGGGGCGGTCGTTGGCGGCCATTTGGGCGACCATCTGATCATTTCCCACGATAATAAAAAGTTCCCGCGCCCGGGTGATGGCAGTATAGAGGACTCTGCGGGTAAGGAGCATCGGCGCGCCGTCCAGCGCGGCCAGGATGACCGCCCGGTACTCGCTGCCCTGGGCCTTGTGCACCGTGATAGCGTAGGCCAGCTCTAGCTCGCCCAGCATATCCGGCGTGTATTCCACGAGCCGCCCGTCGAAATCCACAGTAACGGTTTCCCCCCGGGGGGCCATGTCGGTGATCTGGCCGATATCTCCGTTGAAGATGCCCATGCCGGCATCTGAACCGCCCTTTTCCGTCCAAAGGGCGTCGTAGTTGTTTTTAATCTGCATGACCCGGTCGCCCACCCGGAATATCCCGTTGCCAAAGACGCACTCGTTCTTTCCCTCCCCGGGCGGGTTGAGCGCCGCCTGGAGGATGCAGCCCAGGGACGCGGTGCCGGTTTTGTTTTTGCGGGTGGGGGAGAGAACTTGAATCTGGCTTGAAGGTATGCCCATTTTTTCGGGAAGCCGGGTTTTACACAGCTCCACGATGGTCTGGACGGTCCGTTCCGCATCGCCCCGGCGAAGAAAAAAGAAATCCCCCTGTTCGTTTGCAAGGCTGGGGCACTCCCCACGGTTCACCCCGTGGGCATTGCGCACAATGGCGCTCATCGCCGCCTGGCGGAAGATTTCCGTGAGGCGCACGGTGGGGATAGCTTCGCTGCGGATAAGGTCGGAGAGCAGGTTTCCCGGTCCCACCGACGGAAGCTGGTCGGGGTCTCCCACCAGAATAAGGCGGCAGTCGCCGGGAAGGGCGGCGAGCAGCGCCCGCATAAGCACGATATCCACCATGGATACCTCGTCCACAATAACGGCGTCCACCTTAAGAGGATCATCCTGATTATGGGCGAAGACGAGGATGCCCTCCTTCGCGTCGAACCGGGTCTCAAGCAATCGGTGAATGGTATATGCCTCGGCGCCGCAGGTTTCGCCCAGTTTTTTTGCGGCGCGCCCGGTGGGCGCCGCCAGCGACGTATTAAGGCCAAGAGATTCCAGAAGGGCAAGGACGCCCCTCAGAGAGGTGGTTTTTCCCGTTCCGGGGCCGCCTGTGAGGAGCATTACCTGGCGCCTGGCCGCCATCTCCACCGCCGAGCGCTGCAGGGGAGCATAGGTGATGGCCTGCTCCCGCTCGATGGAATCGATAAGCCCCGCCAGATTCCTGGGCGGAAGGAGCTCCTCCCGGCACATTTCCTCCAGACGGGCGGCCACGTAACATTCGCATTCATGGAGATAGAAAAGATAACAGGCCTGTTCCCCGGCGATTTCTTCCTCCACCACCTCGCCCCGTTCGATCAGAATGTCAAGGGCATCCTCCAAAGGATCGGCGGACAGGGTTAGGAGATTGGCCGTTGCGGCCAGCAGTTTGCGCCGGGGCAGGAACGTATGACCGTTATTCAGATTGTGAGAGAGCTCGAAGAGCAGGGCGGCCTCCAGCCGCTGGGGATCGTCCGCCTCCCGGCCCAGGGAGATAGCCAGAGCGTCGGCCACCGAAAAATCCACTCCGCCTTCTCCCTCCACCAGGAGATAGGGGTCGTTTTGCACCGCGTCCAGCGCATGCCCGCCGAATCTGCGGTATAAGGGCATGGCAAGCTGGGCGGACAAGCCGTGCTCCGCCAGAAAATCCAGAAGAAGGCGCATTCCCATCTGGAGCCGGTATGCCTCCCCGATGGCAAGCGCCCGCTTGCGGGTGATTCCTTTTATTTTGGTGAGCTGTTCCGGCGTCTCCTCCAGAACGGTGAGCACCTCGTCGCCGAAGACATCCACTAGCCTCCGGGCGGTAGCCATACCGACACCGCGGACAGCTCCGGAAGCCAGGTATTCGAAGACCGCTTTCTCCCCCGAGGGGCGCTTTCGCTCCGCGGACTCGATTTTGAACTGCTCGCCGTAATCGGAATGCCGGCTCCATGCGCCCGAGGCGGATAGTCCCTCGCCGGGTGCGACGCCGGGCAGGCAGCCCACCGCCGTGAGTTCACCCGTGTCGTTTTCCAGACGCAGTACGGTGTAGCCGTTTTCCTCATTGCGGAAGATAACGGAAAGAACAGTGCCTTCAATGTGGTTTTTGGAAGCGGGTGCATCCATCCTGTTCCAGTTCTCCTTGTATGTATTGGCACAGCGTTTCCGGGGTGCAGAGCACGAGCCCCGGCGTCCTGCGCCTGAGCGCCTGGGCAAGAGCCCGGCCTTTCTCGTCCAGTCCCAGATCCAGGATGAGGATGGCGCAGGTCTGGCATTTGCATTCCCGCATCCAGGAAAGACCGTTTACCGTGTATTCCAGCAGTTCACCGCCGCCCCTGGCGGGTACCACGGCAAAGACCGGCGCCGTCCGGTCCAGTTCGGGGGTAAGCAGTCTGCCGAAAATAAGCCACCCAAGCGCAAGCAGTCCGCCCGCCACAAACAGCGCCCCGATAATTTCAAGAATTCCATTCACAAAAACAGCACCTCCGCGGCATTCTATGCGCCGGCGTGCTGATTTGTCGCGCTGTTACAGGAAAATAGAAAATCCGTAAGTGATTCCGGTCACGATAAACCCGGCCAGCACCACGCCCCAGAAGATGGCGGGAAAGGCCCTGGTGAGGCGCATATCCAGAAATGCGGCGACCAGCGCCCCGGTCCACGCTCCGGTGCCGGGGAGGGGGATGGCCACGAAAATAAGAAGGCCCCAATATCCGTAACGTTTTACCGCCTCTCCCTTCAGATGGGCGCGGTCCTCCAGGCGGCTGATCAGATTGTCCATCCGGGGAAATCGATCGCGCATCCATTTAAAAAGTCGGCGGATATAGACGATGATGAAAGGGACAGGGATCATATTTCCAGCCACGCCGGCCAGAAAAGCCGCCCAGTGGTTGAGGCCGAGACCTACCCCGAATGGGATAGCGCCCCGGAGCTCAACGACCGGGATCATAGAGACAAGAACGGTGAAAACGAGCTTTCCAGCCTCTGTTCCCGTAAGCCATTGTAAAACGTCCAATAAATCAACACCCTATTTTAGGTTTGCCAGCAGGAAAAATTGAGCCTAGCATTTCGGTCTCCCGAGGGACAAGCGGCATTCTCTTTTGATATATTCCGGGTTGTCGGCTTTCTCAGCGCAGGCCAGGATTTCCTCGGCCCAAGGCGCGCTCACCGAACCCAGCGCCTTGATTGCCAGCACCTTTTTCGTGTACGAAGGGGCGTAGACACGGGAAAGGGTGTTGTCATTGGGGTCGTAATTATAGATAAAGCCCTTGCGAACCGCCTGGCCGTATACATGAATGGAGACGGACGTGCGCCCGTTCATAGCCTTCATTTCATGAATCCCCCGGTTTTCGGGCAAAACGCAGGTGGTCTCCCCGGGTTTCAGAACAACGTCGGAGATCATTTTAACCTGGGCGTAATTCGCCCTGGAACCGTCGTCAAGGCGCATATATTTTTTTTCATTCACATCGTTGATGAAAGCGCCCACGATCCCCCACGCCCCATGGTCGTGGATGGGGTATTTGACCTCCGGTTCCCAGATGAAGGCCCGTACGGAAAACGCCTTGTCGGGGCTGAAATAAATCTGGATGTCGTTGGGGTCAATGGACTGCCGCTGGGAGGCGAGAAAGGCCTCGTCCAGCACCAGCCGCGAGAGAATATCCCTGTACCAGTCGGTCTTGCTCACCAGCTCGCCGAGCAGCTCTCTGCCGTCGCGGAGTATTTGGTTCAGCTCCGGATTCTCACCCAGCAAAGCCCCGAACCGCGCCGCGAATTGTTCCAGATTGTCGATACCCGTAGTGATCTCCCCTTTACTTTTCTTTGATGCCGTCCTTTGGGTAATCCTTGTTCCAGGCGCCGTATTTGCGCACCTGGGTCCAGGTTTTATAGACAGGGTCGGCGGGGTCCTTCTCCAGAGCCTCCGCTTCGTTCAGATACTTTTTCATAATACCCGGCTGTTTATACAATAAACGGTCCTTCCCGATGGGGCAAACCTTGGTGCAGATTCCGCAGGGAGGGGTTCTGTAGTCGTTGAGCTTAATGTGGTAGTCGATGCAGGCATTGAGATCGTAGCTGCCGATAATTTCGCCGGGGACCTCCGCCAGGGCGTGGGCCGGACAGCACTTCACGCACGCGCCGCACTTAATGCACAGATCCTTTTCGATCATGCGGTCGGGCGGAAGCACGGTGGAAGTGAAAACGGAGACGAACCGCACCCGCGGCCCGAACTCGGGGGTCAGCAGGCAGTGGTTCAGCCCTACCGTTCCCAGCCCCGCGTATTTCGCGGCCATCACGTGGCTGAAGGGCGCCTTTGGCCGCTCCTTCAGGAGCCGGAGGCTCGCAAACCCGTCCCGGGTAAAAAAGAACGCGGGATGGCCCTTGCGGTTCAGATAGCGCACCAGGTTGAAGGCCAGCCCGTCCAGAAACCGGTTGGCCGCGTCGTAGGTCTCCTTGTGCAGATAGGAGGGGGTTGTTTCAACAATGGGAAGGGGCATGGATATACCCGCCACGATGACGGTCCGGGCAGGCTCCCACAGACCTCTGGGCCTGAAATCGGGAGGCACCTCGTTCATTTCGTCCCAGCGCTCCACGGGTGCAAAGCCGACGATGTCCGCGCCCTGATCCAGACAGTATTTATTGATTTCTTCCTTTAATGCAGTCGCTTCTTCCATGTCGTACCCCTTTCCGGCCTCCTCACAGAAGGCCCGGAATTCTTTGGCGTAAATAACTGCCGCAGTTTTAGCGGACGTCGCTCTTTTCAAGGAAAGTGTGCGTTTCGCTGACCGCCCGCTCCACGGCGTTTAAAATGTTCTGGTAGCCGGTGCAGCGGCACAGGTGGCCGGAAATGAGCTTTCGGAGCTCGTCCCGGGTGTAGCGTTTCCCGCTGCCAACGATCTCCACCGCCGACATGATGATGCCGGGGGTGCAGAAGCCGCACTGAACGGCGGCCTCCTCGATAAAAGCGCGCTGGATGGCAGTAAGCTCGCCGCCGGGGAGCTGAAGGCCCTCCACGGTGAGAATGGAGCGCCCCTCCGCCCACGCGGCAAGGTAAATACACGAGTCGATAGCCGCGCCGTCCACCAGAACGGTGCACGCGCCGCACTCGCCCACCTCGCAGCCCTTTTTGACGCTGGAGAGGAAGAGACGCTCCCGCAGGGTATCGGCCAGGGACTCGCGGGGGTCATAGCCCACCTCGACGCTCTTGCCGTTTACGGTGCAGTGAAGAATCTCCATCATAGCTCTGCGCCTCCTTTCCGGGCCGCCTCAAGAAGCGCCCGCGCCGAGAGTTCGCGCGTCAGCTGGAGACGGAAGTCTTTGGAGGCCCGCCAGCTGCTGCGGGGGTTCACGTCGGTGAGCGCCAGTGCCCCAATGCGCTCCAGTGCCACCCCCAGAGGTACATTCCGAAGCTCCGCCTCGGTGTTTTTTGCCCGGGTGGGGACCGGCGCCGCCACGCCGAAGGCCAGCTTCAGCTCCAGGACGGTTTTTTTATCCTCCGACAATTTGACCAGGCAGGAAATGCCCAGAGTGGCGATGTCCATGGCGTTTCTCTGGGCGTATTTGATATAGTGGCCCGAGAAGCCCTCGTAATGGCTCCTGGGGATGATGATTTTGAGGAGCACCTCATCGTGGGCCAGGGCGACCTTGCCCACGCCCTTGTACCACTGGGAAATGGGGATTTCCCGCACGCCGCCGGGTCCCTGCGCCCTGAGCACGGCGTCCAGCGCGAGCAGGGTGGAGGCGGTATCCGCCGAGGTGATCCCGTTGCAGACGTTTCCGCCGATGGTCCCCTGGGCTCTGAGCTGAGGCCCGCCGGCCATGTCGGCGGCTTCGCCCAGCACGGACACGGCGGATTTTATGATTTCGCTGGTAGTTACGCCCCGGAAGGTGGTGAGCGGCCCGATTTCCACGCTGTCCTCAGGGGAGAGGGTCACGCCGGCCAGGTCCTTGAGACCGTGGATGGAGACCAGGCTGCACCCCGCGAGCGAGCCTTCGCGGATTTTGATGAGGATGTCGGTGCCCCCGGCGATGAGCACGGCTCCGGGGTCGGCGGCCAGGGCCTCGGCGGCGTCCTGCGCCGAGGCTGCCCGGTAAAGAGACTTGATATCGTACATATTACACCTCCGGCTAGGCCTGTTCCAACGGGGAGATGAGACCGGCGCGACTGAATTCCTCCACCAGCTTCTGGGGATTAAGCGGAAGAGTGTTCACCGCCACGCCGGTGGCGTACAGAAGGGCGTTGCGGATGGCGGGGGCCACAGGGATGGCGGGCGGCTCACCCAGCGCCTTGTTCCCGAAGGGGCCGGAGGGGTCATCGGTCTCCACGAAGAGGGCGGTCAGCTCCGGGTGGTCCATGGCGGTGGGAATTTTATAATCCAGGAAGTTGCCGTTTAAAAGCTGTCCCTTGTCGTCGTACTGCATCCGTTCGGAGAGGGCGTACCCCAGGCCCATGCTCATACCGCCGTGCACCTGGGCTTCCGCAAGCTTGGGATTGATGAGCCTGCCGGAGTCGTGCACGTTCACCAGCCGGAGGACCCGCACCTTGCCCACCGGGATATCCACCTCGATCTCGGCAAAACAGCAGCCGAAGGAAAAGGTGTTGTCGGTGCAGTGGTTCGTGACCTCCGCCGTGATGTGCTCACTGTGGCTGATGGAATAGAAGGCTTCCATAGCGAGACTCTCCAGAGAGAGCAGCGCCTCGCCGGTAGCGAGGTCTGCGATGTTCCGGCCCGCCACCGCCAGAGTGTCCGCCGGGCGGTCCAGCATACCGGCGGCGTAAGAGAGGAGCCTTGCGCGGAATTCCTCCCCCGCCTTTTTAATGGCCTTGCCGGTCACATAGGTCTGGCGGGAAGCGTAAGCGCCGGTGTCGAAGGGGGCGGTGTCAGTGTCCTGGGTGGAGATTACGTGCACGTCCTCGGTGGGGATTCCGATGGCCTCGGCAGCCATCTGGCAAAAGACGGTGTCGCCTCCCTGGCCGATCTCAGTGGCGCCCAGGTGGAGCTGCACGGTTCCGTCCTGGTTGAGGATGATGCGGGCGGAGGAGGTCTCAAGAGAGATGGGGTAAACGCCGGTTTTATAGGAAAAGACGGCCATGC
Source organism: Bacillota bacterium (assembly GCA_023459875.1). Classification (GTDB taxonomy): domain Bacteria; phylum Bacillota; class Clostridia; order Oscillospirales; family Oscillospiraceae; genus JAEWRY01. Next base: position 118,769 of record JAEWRY010000008.1, on the reverse strand, counting down.
CCACGCCCCGGCGCAGGCTTCCGGTCTGGTTTTTGTAAGCCTTGCGCAGCTCGTCCCAGCGGATAAACTCCCGGCCCTTTTCCATGCATCCCCGCAGACCGGTGGAGTGGCAGGTAATTCCGTTGAAAGGGTCTTTATATCCCAATGGCATGATGTTTTTCATCCGGAATTCATAGGGATCAAAGCCGTATTTCACGGCGATGTCGTCCATGAAGCACTCATTGGCAAAGGCGGCCTGGGGGATTCCATACCCGCGCATGGCGCCGGTGGCGCCGAGGTTTGTGTAGACGGTGTAAGCCTCGCCCCGATGGGCCAGTACGTCCAGATAGGTCTGGCGGAAACCGGTGATGGCGTTGGCGACGATGGCGTGGCCGTGGGAGGCGTACCCCCCCTGATTGGAGACGGCGATACACTCCCGCGCCATGAGCCGTCCGTCGTCCTTCACCGCCGCCTTCACGTCGAAGGAAATGGCGTGGCGGGAACGTGTATTCCGGAAGGTCTCCTCCCTGGTGATGTCCAGCTTCACCAGCCTGCCGCCCACCTGCGTGGTGAGCCAGGCGTTGAGCGGCTCGTATAAAACCTCCTGCTTGTTGCCGAATCCTCCGCCGATATAGGGCTTGATGACCCGGACCTGCCCCCAGGGAATACCCAGAGCCTGCCCGATGACCCGCCTGACAATATGGGGAATCTGGGTGGAGGAGACGACCACAATGCGGCCCTTTTCCATATAGGCGTAGGAGATGGGATTCTCGATGTGGCAGTGCTGCACCTGCTGGGTTTCGTAATGGGCGCTCACCTGATGATAATCACCGCTCTCCAGCACCTCCGCCACGCTCGCGAAGGCGCAGTCGGGAGGGAGGGCGGTCTCGTTGGTGGTGTGCTTTAAAATATTATCGGGGTGCTCGTCGTGAATGGGCAGGGCCTCGGGAGCCATGGCGGCTTCCGGGGTGGTATAGACGGGATATTTCTCGTACTGCACCCGGATGAGACCGAGAGCGCGGCCGGCCGCGACGGAATCCTCCGCCACCACAACCGCGATGTCGTCCCCATAGATACGCACCCGTTCCGAAAGCAGCTTCCGGTCGGACACATCCTGATGTAAAGGGTCCGTGGACCAGGGATGGCCCGGCGTGGGATACTGGATGTCGGGTACGTCGAAGCAGGTGAGAACCCTCACGACGCCGGGGATCGCCGCCGCCTGGGAAATATCCATGGATAGAACTTTTCCGTTGGCGATGGTGCTGTGCAGAATTTTTGCAATCAGCGCCGGCCCCTCGTGAAAGTCGTCAGTATATTTGGCACGCCCGGTTACCTTGTCGTAGGCGTCCACTCGAAAAATGCTTTTTCCAACCTCCACTTTGTCCACCTCCGTTTCGGTTATTACGAAATACAGAAATAATGTTTCAGGAGATACTTTGTGATTTTCTCCTTCCGGGAGACAAATTTGCCGCCGTGTTAATTATTATATAGGTATTATAGCATATCGTCTGCCTTTTTTGAAGTCTAAAAAAATATTAGTTAGGCTAAAAATATGATTGATTTATCCGCATGCTGTGCTATGATGATGAATAGAAAGGGGTCTTTATATGCTCTCCCGGGAAACGCTTTCCCTGCTGCGCCAAATTGCTGACGGAATTGCCGCTCAGTTCGGGCCGTCCTGCGAAATCGTCGTTCACGACCTGACAGACGACCTGGAGCACACGGTGGTACACATTGAAAACGGACATATTTCCGGCCGGGCGCTCCGTGACGGCCCTTCTCACGCGGTGCTCGAAGTCCTGCGGACCGGCGCGCAGCCCAAGGATCACCTGGCCTACCTGACACGCACCCCCGACGGGAAAATTCTCAAATCTTCCACGATTTACATCCGGGATGAGACGGGAAAACCCACGGCTCTTTTCGCCATCAATTACGACATTTCGGCGATGCTCCTGGCTGAAACCGTCCTCCATGAATTTACCACACCAAAAGAGCGCACGGACAGGGAACCGGAAAAAATAACCCACAGCGTTTCCGAACTGCTCGACGAGCTGATCGAGCAGTCGGTGGCTCTGGTGGGGAAGCCGGTGGCGCTCATGGACCGGGAGGACAAAATGCGCGCGGTCCGCTTTTTGAGCGACTCGGGCGCGCTGCTCATCACCAAATCGGGGGATAAAATCGCGAAATACTTTGGAATTTCAAAATATACGCTCTACAGTTATCTGGATTCAAACAAGGAGGAAGCGCAATGATTGATCTCACAATCAACCGGGAGAGTTTAGACCGCAACATCAAAAAAGCCAAAGAGGCCGGAGTCATTATTCCCACCTTCCGGCAGATGAAGCACCCGGAGACCGTCCCCGCCCCCATTCAGGATAAGCTAAAAGCCGTGGGCCTCTGGGACGTGAATCCCCTTAACCTCTTCCGCATCACCTGGAAGAACGAGCCAAAGGAGACCGGTGGTCTCTTCGGCGCGCCAAACTTCATCGAGCTGCCCCCCGCCCTTACCGGCGTGCCCGCACGCATCATCTGCCTGGTGGGCAAGTGGTTCCCCACCGGCTGCCACAAGGTGGGCGCCGCCTTCGGCTGCCTGGCCCCGCGCCTTGTCACCGGCCAGTTCGACGCCACCTATCACCGGGCGGTGTGGCCCTCCACCGGCAACTACTGCCGGGGCGGCGCGTTCAACTCCAAGCTGCTCGGCGTCAAATCGGTGGCCATTCTCCCCGCCGGGATGAGCCGGGAGCGCTTCGACTGGCTCAGGACCATCGCGGGTGAAGTCATCGCCACCCCCGGCTGTGAATCAAACGTGAAGGAAATTTTCGACAAGACCCACGAGCTGCGGCAGGAGCCGGACTGCATGATCTTCAACCAGTTTGAAGAGATGGGCAACCACCTCTGGCACTATCAGGTCACCGGCGAGGCCATCGAAACCGTCTTTGAATCCATCAAACGCCCGGGGGACCGGCTGGCGGGCGCTTGCTTCACCTCCGGATCGGCGGGCACCATCGGGTGCGGAGACTACCTCAAGGAGGTCTATCCCGCCATGAAGCTGGCGGTGGGCGAAGCGCTCCAGTGCCCCACTATTCTGAATAATGGCTTCGGCGACCACCGCATCGAGGGCATCGGCGACAAGCACATCCCCTGGATCCACAACGTGAAGAACACCGACATGGCCATCGCCATTGACGACGAGGATTCCCAGCGCCTGCTACGGCTCTTTAACGAACCCGCGGGCTACGCCTATCTCCGGGAAGCGGGCGTGGACGAGGAGACCGTCAAGAACCTTAGCCTGCTTGGCATTTCGGGCATCGCGAACGTCCTGTGCTGCATTAAGCTCGCCAGGTACTACGAGCTGACCGAAAAGGACGTGGTGGCCACGGTTCTCACCGATTCCGCCGTCATGTACGGCTCCCGGATCGCGGAGCTTGCCGAGGAGTTCGGGCCTTACGGCGAAAAAGCGGCGGCGGTGGACCACAGCCTCCACATGCTCGGCGTGCGCACCGATTCCATGGAGGAGCTTAATTACCGGGAGCGTAAGCGCATCCACAATCTCAAGTACTACACCTGGGTGGAGCAGCAGGGCCGCACCATGCAGGAGCTTAACGACCTGTGGTACGACGAGGAGAAGACCTGGAAGGGCGTGCACGCCCAGGCGGATGCGCTGGATGAGCTCATCAATGAATTCAACGAGGCTACCGGACTGGTTAAACAGCTATGAGAAAAGTGCTTCTCCGCTCCTGTGTGCCCGACCTGAGGAGGCTCCCATGAAAAATGTGATCTGCGCCAAGTGCGTGAGGTGCGGCAAAGAGTACGAAGCCGTTCCCAATGTAACCACCTGCGCCTGCGGCGGCATTCTGGATATCAAATACGACTACGGCTATGTGAAGAAAACCATGACTCCCTTGGTTCTGGCGGAGCGGCCCTTTACCATGTGGCGGTACCGGGAACTCCTGCCGGTGGAGGAGACCACCCATACTCCCCCTCTGCGCGTGGGCTGGTCGCCCCTTTATAAGGCCGACCATTTAGCAGCCGAACTGGGGCTAAAGACGCTCTGGGTGAAGGACGACGGCCAGAATCCCACCGCCAGCCTCAAGGACCGGGCGTCCTCCATGGCCATCGCGAAGGCCTTCGAGGCGGGTGCCTCCACCGTCGCCTGCTCCTCCACCGGAAACGCCGCCTCCAGTCTGGCGGGCGGCGCGGCGGCGGCGGGACTTAAAAGCTATATCTTCGTCCCCTCCCGGGCGCCCAAGGGCAAGGTGGCCCAGCTCATGATTTTCGGGGCCACCGTCATCTCGGTGGACGGTAGCTATGAGGACACTTTCGCCCTCTCCGCTCTCGCCATTGAGAAGTGGGGCTGGTATAACCGCAACGCCGCCATCAACCCCTATCTCTCCGAGGGGAAGAAGACGGTCTCCCTGGAAATTGCCGAACAGCTTGGCTGGAGGGTGCCGGACTTCGTGGCTCTTTCGGTGGGAGACGGCTGCACCATCGCGGGGGTGTGGAAGGGCTTCAAGGACCTCTATGCGGCGGGCTTTATCGACCGGCTGCCGAGGCTCATCTCCGCCCAGGCGGAGGGCTGCTGCCCTCTCAACCGGGCCATTTCGGAAAACGCCCCGTGGCGTCCCATGGAGGAAAACACCCTGGCCGACAGCATCGCCGTGGGCGTTCCCCGCAACCCGGATAAAGCCCTTGCCGCCATTCGCGAGTCAAACGGTATCGTAGTGAACGTCTCCGACGAAGAAATTCTGGAAGCCATGCGCCTTCTGGGCCGTACTCAGGGGGTGTTCGGCGAGCCTGCCGGAGTCACCGGTACCGCCGGCGTGAAGAAAGCGCTGGAAAAGGGGCTTATTCCGGCGGATTCCTGCGTGGTCACTATCGTGAGCGGCAACGGCCTCAAGGACGTGGCGAACGGAATCAGGGCCGCGGGAGAGCCTATGCTGGTGAAGCCCCGGATGGACGCGCTGCTGGAAACCTTCGACCGGAAGGGGATTCGTCCCTGAATCCGGACGCCGTATCATACCTGAAACGTTTTATGGCTGCTCTGAGAGGAGAAATCCGATGGCTGTCATCATTCAAAACGGAACCCTTCTTCTGCCCGGCGGTCCCCGCAAGGCTGACCTGCGCTTGGAGGAAGGAAAAATCGCTCAGATCGGCGAGCGCCTCTCTTCGGAGGGCTGCAGGATGATAGACGCCCGGGGAAAGCTGGTTTTCCCCGGCCTTATCGACACCCACACCCACTTTGAGATGAACAAGGGCCTCCCAAACGAGACGGCGGACGACTTTGCCAGCGGCACGAGGGCCGCCCTGGCGGGGGGAACCACCTGCATTCTTGACTTTGCCACCCAGGACCGGGGGGACACCCTGGCTCACGCGCTGGAGACGTGGCATGAGCGGGCCGATGGCCGCTGCTCCTGCCATTACGGATTTCACATGGCGGTCACCGACTGGAACGAGCGCACCTGCCATGAGCTTGCAGCGATGGAAAAGGGCGGTGTGACCTCCTATAAAATTTACATGGCTTACGACGCCCTGCGCCTCTCCGACGGCGACGCCTATGAACTGGTCCGCGCCGTGGGAACGGGCGGCATCGTGGGCTGCCACTGCGAAAACGGCGACCTGGTGAACGCCGGTGTGGCGGCACAAAAAGCCGCGGGACAGTTAACCCCATCGGCTCATCCCGTTTCCCGCCCCGCGGCGGTGGAGGCCGAGGCCGTCTCCCGCTGGCTCACCGTCGGCGAGCTAGTTGGGTGCCCGGTGAACATTGTCCATCTCTCCACCGAAAGAGGTCTTGAGATGGTACGCGCCGCGCGGAAGCGGGGCCAGAAGGTCTATGTGGAGTCCTGCCCCCAATATTTTCTTCTGGACGAGAGCCGCTATCTCCTGCCCGGCTTTGAAAGCGCGAAATTCGTGCTCTCCCCGCCCCTGCGAAAGCACGAAGACACTGAGGCGCTGTGGGAGGCCCTGAGAGCTGGAGAGATCGACACCGTGGGCACCGACCACTGTTCCTTTCATTTTAACGGTGTTAAAACTCTGGGCCGGAACGACTTTTCAAAGATCCCCAACGGCATACCCGGCGTGGAGCACCGGGCGGTGCTCATGTACACTTACGGGGTAGCCGCAGGGCGCATATCGCTGGGGGACTTTGTCAGGGTCCTTTCGGAGAACCCGGCGAAGCTCTTCGGCCTTTATCCCCGAAAAGGGGTGCTTGCCGAGGGAAGCGATGGGGATATTGTAATATTTGACCCGAATACAACTAGTCGTATTACCGCCAAGGCCCAATATCAGAATGTGGACTACACCCCCTACGAGGGAATGGAGGTAAAAGGCCGGGTGGATACCGTGCTCCTTATGGGCGAGACGGCAGTAAGCGGCGGTCAGCCAGTGCTCACCGGCCGGGGACGCTATGTCCGCCGGGATGCGCCCATATTTTGGAGATGAAGCTTGGCTGCGTGCTGCTCGCCTCAGGATTCGGCACACGCTTCGGCGGCAATAAGCTGTTGGCGGTTGTGGAGGGTAAAACCCTGATGCGGCGGACCATGGAGGCGATCCCCGCCGCCCTGTTTGACCAGGCGGCGGTGGTGAGCCAATATGAAGAAATATTGACGCAGGCTGTGAGGGGAAAATACCTGCCGGTGCCCAACCCCCGGTCCTCGGAGGGAATTTCGGCTTCCCTGAGGCTGGGGCTTAAAGTGATGGGAGACATGGATGGGGCGCTCTTTGCGGTGTGCGACCAGCCCTGGCTCACAAAAAGGAGCGTCGTACGCCTGATCCGGGCGTTCCGGGAGCACCCCGACCGGATCGCTGCGCTCGCCTATGAAGGAAAGCGGGGAAACCCGGTCATCTTCCCGGCAAGTCTTTTCCCCGCGCTGGACATGCTTCGGGGGGAGGACGGCGGCCGGACGGTCATCTCCTGGAACCCCGGTCTTCTTCTAACGGTGGAGGCTTCAAGCGCAAGGGAGCTCATGGATGTGGACAAGCCGCTCTGAAATTGAAGAGAAATACTGTGAAACCTTGTTGTTGCTGCTGATAAAGAACCAGAAAAAACTAGAAATATCAGCCGTTTTCACGATTTTTAACAAGCATGATAAGGATAAAACGGAAGGGGGACACCATCTTAACGGTGCCCCCCTTCCGCTTTTCATATAACCCACTACGACGACGGGAAAATAACTTGCTTTTTTGGAATATCCGTACCGTTTGGATTAAGCAGTTTGATGTTGTCTTTCAACCTTACATATTAAACAACTGTTATCATTTTGTAATTTGCCCAAAGAAGAAAATAGCTTATATAATTTATGATAATATAATTTATTTTAGGAGGCAACACCTTTATGAAGAACCGGCTTTCGATTTCTATCTGCTTGATTTTGGTTTTTTGTACAAGTTGTTTTGCAAACACGACCAATTCCCCTTTGACGGCGCCGCCAGTAACTGATACCGCCGTAAAGACCGAAGGGGAGCCGTCTTGGGCTCAGGCTACACAGATGTACGGTCAAATCTATACCGGCCTGAATTTGGACGGAATAGGCGAAGCTGACGATGAGGCATATGTGAGTGTCTATAGCTGGGAAAGTCTGTACAGGGATAATCGGCTCGTCCCTGCGGCAACTGGGGCGACTGTGTTGCGCGTACGGCTTGGGACAGGTGAAGTTATGGCACAGATTTTCCCCGTGGTTGGAGATTTTTCTTTCTATACCGGCCGATTGTTTACTGAAAAGAAAGATGCCGTTATTCTCGAAGTGCAAGTCCCCAGCAGCAACTACGGAGCGGCTGACATTTTTGTTTTGGATATCTTTGGCGTTGGTGAGGCCGACTCTTATCCGTCAATCGTTGAGCGTTTGAATACAGCCACGGGACAAGTAAAATTAGCATCTGGTAAGGAAATGGTTTCATCTACGGGACGAATCATGCTGGTGTCTGGTGAGGAACTGTTTCCCATCGGCGAAACCACCTGTGGGACCGGGATTGTTGACGTTGCTGGTCAGTCGCTGCAAGGAGTGGAGATTTATTCTACCGGCCCGGAAGGAAAATACCAAGAGCTGCATAAAACCATCTGTTGGAATGGCGATGGGTGGGTAGAGGCAAATGAATAGATCAGAGATACCCCTAACCCCGGTCAGACGCCCTACGCGGCAATCGGCAAGGCAAAAAGCAGTTCCGTACTACGTTTTGCTTTACTGTGCTCTCACCACACGGGAGGGAACAAGGAAACCGGCGTAACGTGCTCCTGCACGTTACGCCGGTTCTCCCAAAGAATAATTCGCTTTTTGCTACCCGCATCCATTCGGTTCCGCGGGATTTATAATATAACGATGAAATATTACTTGGAGTAATCGAAGAAGCCCTTGCCGGACTTGCGGCCAAGCAGGCCGCCGCGGACCATTTTCCGCATCAGCGGGCAGCAGCGGTACTTGGGATCGCCGGTCTCGCTCAGAAGAACGTCCATGATGGCAACGCAGACGTCCAGGCCGATCAGGTCGCCCAGAGCCAAGGGGCCCATGGGATGGTTGGCGCCCAGCTTCATGGCGGTGTCGATGCCCTCGGCGGAAGCGACTCCGGTTTCCAGCAGGCCGGCGGCCTCGTTGATCATGGGAATCAGAATCTTGTTGACGACGAAGCCCGGGGCCTCAGCCACTTCCACGGGGGACTTGCCGATCTCGACGGCCAGGGCGGCGATGGCATCGAAGGTCTCCTGGGAGGTGTTGGCGCCGCGGATGACTTCCACAAGCTTCATGACGGTGGCGGGGTTAAAGAAGTGCATGCCGATGAATTTGTCCTGGCGCTTGGTAGCGGAGCCGATGGCGGTGATGGAGATGGAGGAGGTGTTGGAGGCCAGGATGGTCTCGGGCTTGCACAGGGAGTCCAGCTCGGCGAAGATCTTCTTCTTGATGTCGAGGTTCTCGATGGCAGCTTCGACGACCAGGTCGGCGTCGGCGGCAGAGGACATGTCGGTGGTGAAGGTCATTTTGCCCAGGAGGGCGGCCTTGGCTTCGGCGGTCATCTTGCCCTTTTCAACCATTTTCTCCAGGCTCTTGACCAGGCGGCCTTCAGAGGCCTTGATGATCGCGTCGGTAATGTCGCGCACGACAACCTGCTTGCCGGCCTTGGCAAAAACCTGGGCGATATCCAGACCCATCGTGCCGCCGCCAATGACAACAACTTTATTGATGCTCATAAAATATTCCTCCTAAAAATTTTATTAATCCGCGGCGCGGAAATACGACTGTGTATGCTGAGATTACTTGTTCGTGAAGTTCTTGGAAGCGCGCTTCTCCAGGAAGGCGCCCATGCCCTCGTTCTTGTCCTCAGTGCCGCAGCAGACGCCGAAAGCCTCGGCCTCGTAAGAGGAGCCGGTGTAGATGTCGGTCTGGATGCCCTTGCGGATGCAGCTCTTGGACTCGCAGACGGCGATCTGAGCGTTGGCGCAGATGGCGTTAGCCAGTTCGATGGCCTTGGGCATAAGCTCCTCGGCGGGATAAACATAGGAAACCAGGCCGATTTCCTTGGCCTCGGCGGCGCCGATCACCTTGGAAGTGAGGATGAGCTCCATGGCCTTGGCAACGCCGACGATGCGGGGCAGACGCTGGGTTCCGCCGAAGCCGGGAGTGATGCCCAGACCGGTCTCGGGCTGGCCGAATTTGGCCTTGTCGCTGGCGAGGCGAATGTCGCAGGACATGGCAAGCTCACAGCCGCCGCCCAGAGCGAAGCCGTTCACAGCCGCGATGATGGGCTTAGACATGTTCTCCACCTTGAGGAAAACGCCGCCGCCCAGGATGCCGAACTTCTTTCCGTCCACGGAAGCGAAACCCTTCATCTCTCCAATGTCGGCTCCGGCCACAAAAGAACGGCCTGCGCCGGTCAGAATGACCACATAGATTTCCGCATTGGCTTCAATCTCATCGATTGCTGCACTCAGTTCGGTAAGTACTTTGCTGTTGAGGGCGTTCAGGGCTTCCTGGCGGTCGATGGTGAGAATGCCGATGTGACCTTGCTGTTCGAGCTTTACGAATCCCATGGTTATGCTGCCTCCTTAAAATGTTTTCCGTTCTTCCCTATAAACAGGGATAAGAAGCCCGTCCATAACGAAGACAGGCTTCAAGAACTAAATTCCAAGCTCAAGTATATCCGTTTTTTGCTAAATTCGCAAGTGATTTTGTGAAAAGCTCATGTAGTTATTTATTTAACAAAGCGGCGGCCGATTATTTTAATCTTCAGCGGTAGACAGAAAAATAAAATTCCTGTTGACAGCGAGAAAAAAACGTGTATACTGTACATATCATATATATACAGTAGAAAGGGCCCGGGGTGGTATATGGACATTATCATCAGCAATTCGGGCGATGTGCCGATTTATGAGCAAATCGTCCGACAACTCAAAGGCCTTATCCTGAGGGGAGAACTCAAGGCGGGGGAGCCGCTGCCCTCCATGCGCATTTTGGCCAGGGAACTGCGCATATCGGTCATCACGACCAAACGGGCTTATGAAGAGCTGGAACGGGAAGGCTTTGTCGCCTCAATTCCCGGAAAGGGCTGCTTTGTAACGGCTCAGGACCCCGCGCTCGCCAGGGAGGATACCCTGCGCCGCGCAGAAGAACATCTGTCTCGAGCCGTGGACGTGGCAAGAACCGGCGGAGTGTCGCTGGAAGAACTGACGCAGATGCTGGCAATACTATTTGGAGATGAATGAAATGAAAAATGCGATTGAAGTAAGCGGCTTAACGAAGGATTACGGCACATTTCAGCTGGATGTCTCTTTTACCGTTCCGGGCGGCTCCATCATGGGCCTTATCGGGGAAAACGGCGCGGGAAAATCCACCACTTTAAAAGCCATGTTGGGCCTCATCCGTCCCGACGGCGGCAGCGTGAAGCTTCTGGGACAGGACGCGGCCGAAGACGACGGGAGCCTGAAGGAAGAGATCGGCGTTGTCTTTGACGAGTGCCCTTTCCACGACCAAATGAACGCTTCTATGGTAAACGGCATACTCGCCGGGATCTATTCCAAATGGGACAGAGAGCTTTTCGCCGGGTATCTTGAGAAGTTTGACCTGCCCGCGAATAAAAAGCTCAAGGAGTTCTCCCGGGGCATGAAGATGAAGCTCTCCATCGCGGCGGCTCTCTCCCACCGGCCCAGGCTGCTTTTGCTGGACGAAGCCACCAGCGGGCTGGACCCGGTGATGCGGGACGAGATCCTGGATGAATTTCTCGCTTTTATCAGCGACGAGGAGCATGCCATCCTGGTTTCCAGCCATATTACCAGCGACCTGGAAAAGGCGGCAGACTATATTACTTATCTCCACAAAGGGAAGATAGCCATGTCAGGCGCTAGGGATGAACTCCTGGAAAGCCACGGAAAACTGGTCTGCACCAGAGAGGAGCTTGCGGGAGTGGATCGGGACTATATCATGGGTACCCGCATCAGCCAGTATTCCTGTGAGGCGCTGGTCCGAAACCGGGTGGACTTCAGGCGGCGCTATCCAAATCTCACCGTTGATCCGGTGACGCTGGATGATTTGATGATTTTTACCGTGAGGGGGGACGCAAGATGAACGGAATGGTACGCAAAGAATTATATTTATTCAGGGTAATCGGAAAAAGCTATCTTCTCGTGCTGGGGATCTTTATCATTCTTACGCTGACGGGGTTATATCAGGCTTCCTTTGCCGGCTCCATGATTGTATTACTCCTCACCATGGCCCCTGTCACTACCTGTTCCTACGACGAGCTGGCCGGGTGGGATAAGTTTGCCGCCGCCACTCCGGCGGGCCGCGCGGGAATCGTAAAAGGAAAGTACATCTTTGCCCTGATCATGGCGGTGCTTTCACTGGTGCTGATCCTCGCGGTTAACGGGGCGCTCATCCTGCTGGGTAGAGGGGAAAGCGAGATAGGCACGCTGTCCCAGACCGTCGGGCTTATTTCCTTTGGCCTCCTGATCCTCAGCATTCTGCTGCCCCTTACCTTTCGGTTCGGGGCACAGAAGAGCCGCGTGTTGATGATTTTGGTGATGGCTGCTCTGGTGAGCGCCGTGGGAGCGATGCTCCTCATTGGAGGGAAAGTGACTGGCGTGAATCTTTCCTCGCTTCTGTTTCTCGCGCCTGTGGCGGCAGTTGCTGCAATGGCGGTCTCTTACTTCATCTCAAAGCGTATTTACAGCAAAAAGGAACTGTAACGGAAGAAGTCTTATCGCCGCTTTTTGCTCGGGATGGGGGGAAGAACTCCCTGAGCCTGCAGGGCGGCAAGGTACAGGACGGCACCGAACAGAATACAGGCGAGGATCGCAAGGCCGGGCTGCAGCCCGGCCTTGCTCAGTTTCATGAAGAGCAGGTTGATGACAAGCCCGGCCAGCAGGGCAGACAGGCCGGGAGCAATGAACCATTCAAAAATCTGAACCTTCAGGCCGGTGGCGGCCGAGATGGCCAGCCAGTTGAGCAGAACGCCCAGCGCCGAGCTGACCACAAGTCCGGCCACAAAGCCGGAAAGGCCGATGCCCGGAATCCCCACCAGAAACCAGATGAAGAGCAGCTGTACCGCACCGCTGAGCAGGCTGCTCCGGGCGGAGAGGCGCTGCAGACCCAGCCCGTTGAGGGACGAGGACAGAACCGACTGAAAGCAGGAGAGCAGCACGCCCACCGAGAGCGGAAGAATATGCTCCCCAACGGTAGGCTCCCGGAAGAGGAAGGCCCCCAGCGACGGCCCCGCCACCACCAGAAAGGCCATAGCCGGCGTAATGAGGATCCCCGTTGCCTGGAGGGAGAGGGAGACCACCCTTCTGACCTCCGATTTGCGCCCCAGTGCGGCGTTCTGCGCCAGTCTCGGGGTGAGCACCAGTCCCAGCGCCCCGATGAAGGCGGAGGGGAAGAGGAGCAGGGGCAGCGTCATCCCGAAGAGCACTCCGAAGGCGGAGAGAGCCTCGGAGGCCTTGAGGCCCATCACCTCAAGCTGCCGGGGAATGAGGACGGCTTCGGCCGCCCCCATGACGTTTCCCAACAGGGAGGTAGCTCCGATGGGAAAAGCCACCGCGGAAATTTCCCCCAGCAAAACGGAGTTCGGCGCGCCCTCGCCCCTGAGCGCGCACGCGGGTCCCATATGGCGGCGGTAAAGGGTGAGCAGTGTGACGGCGGAGAAAATTTCGCACAGGATCATACCCGTGACGATGAGACCGACGGTGCACTCCGGATTCTGGGGCAGGAAGCAGTACAAAAGTCCCAGCACAGCCCCCGCCCGAATCACCTGCTCCATTAGCTCCACAACGGCGGGAGGCTTTACCCAGCCGGTGCCGTAGAAATAGTACTTATGCAGGTTCTCCACTCCGGTGAGCAGCAGGCAGGGCAGCAGCAGAATGAGCCCCAACTGTGTGCGGGCGTCCCTGAGCACATAGACCGAGATGGGGTCTGAGGAGAGGGCTACGGCGGCGGACAGAGGCAGCGCCAGAAGGAAGAAGAGGGCCAGGCAGCGGCCCCGGAGCTGGGAAACCGCCCGCATATTTCCCAGAGCCAGATACCGGGCGCCCACATTGCACAGGGAAACGGTGAGTCCCACGGAGGTGAGGGAGAGCAGAACCGCGTAGACGGGCATGATGAGCTGATAGAGTCCCATGACCTCCGCCCCAATCATCCGGGAGAGCGCAACCCGGTAGAAAAAGCCCAGGAGCTGAGACAGGGACCCGGTGCAGGTGAGTAGCAGAGCGCTCTTCCTGTCGGACGCGGTTTGGCAGATCAAAGGACACCATCCCCCTTCTTAACAAAGGGTATGAACGGGAAGGGGCCTTCATGTCACATTTGACAAGCGGCGGAAAACCGTGTATTCTGTTGAATACACGTTTGGTGAAAGAAGGCCTCCATTCATGATCGCGACGGTCATCAACTGTATTCTGGTCCTGGCGGGCAGCGCCCTGGGCATCCTGTTCAAAAACAGCATCAGCGAGCGGTTTACCCGGGTTCTCACCCAAGCCCTGGGCCTGTGCGTGTTGGGGATCGGCATGACCTCGCTGGTGAAAAGCGAGAATACTCTTTGCGTGGTGGCCTGCATGGTGGTGGGGGCTATCGTCGGGGAGGCGCTGGATATCGAGTCCCGGCTGGACCGCCTGGGCGACGCCCTGAAAAGAAGACTGACAAAGGGAATGGGGGAGAGCCGCTTCACCGAGGGATTCGTCACCGCCTCGGTCCTCTACTGCGTCGGATCCATGGCCATCATGGGCGCGCTGGAAGCCGGCCTCAACGGGAAATATGACATTCTGATTTCGAAAGGCGTCATCGACGGGGTGACCTCCATTTCCTTTGCCGCAGCCATGGGTGTGGGCGTTGCCTTTTCTGTGCTGCCCCTCTTTCTCTATCAGGGTGCGCTTACCCTGCTCGCCTCGGTGGTGGGACCGTACCTGGGCGCGGCGGTGGTCACCGAAATGAGCGCGGTGGGCGGGGCCATCATCGCGGGAATCGCCGTCAACATGCTTGATCTGGGCAAGATCAGACTTCGGGTGGGAAACCTCCTGCCCGCAATATTCCTTCCAATTGCCTATTTCCCACTGGTTACCTGGATCTCAGGACTGCTTACATAAAATAGCTGCCGAAAAAACCGCTTGCGGTTTTTTCGGCAGTTTTCAAGAGAGCAGATAAAACGTCATCATCTCGGAACAGGATCTTTCCTCAAACTGAAAATAAAGATTCTTCGGCCTTTGGCCTCAGAATGACAGTGGGGTGTCTCAGAAATGCTGAGACACCCCATTTTTGTTTATGAAATACAGTTACAGAACCTTTTTGAGGTATTTTCCGGTATAGGAAGCCTCGCAGGCGGCAACCTCCTCGGGGGTGCCGGTGCAGACGATAAAGCCGCCCAGATCGCCCCCCTCGGGGCCAAGGTCGATGATATGGTCCGCGCATTTGATGACGTCCAGGTTGTGCTCGATGACGAGAACGGTATTGCCCGCGTCCACCAGGCGGCACAGCACCTCCATCAGCTTATGGACGTCGTAGGTGTGCAGGCCGGTGGTCGGCTCGTCCAGAATATAGATGGTGGAGCCGGTGGAACGCTTTGAAAGCTCGGTGGCCAGCTTGACCCGCTGGGCCTCGCCGCCGGAGAGGGTGGTGGAGGCCTGGCCCAGCCGCACATAGCCAAGGCCCACATCAGCCAGAGTCTCCAGCTTCCTGTAAATGCGGGGTAGGTTCTCGAAGAACGGCAGCGCCTCGTCCACCGTCATGTTGAGGACCTCATAGATGTTTTTGCCCTTATAGCGCACGTCCAGCGTCTCCCGGTTGTACCGCCTGCCCTTGCACACCTCGCAGGGGACGTAAATATCGGGCAGAAAGTGCATCTCGATTTTGATGAGACCGTCGCCGGAGCAGGCCTCGCAGCGGCCGCCCCGCACGTTGAAGGAGAACCGGCCCGGCCCGTAACCCCTGGCTTTGGCATCGGGCGTTTCGGCGAAGAGGTCGCGGATATCGTTGAAAAGCCCGGTGTAGGTGGCGGGATTGCTGCGGGGGGTGCGCCCGATGGGAGACTGGTCGATGTTGATGACCTTGTCCAGGTGCTCCTCGCCCTCCAGAGTGTCCATCTTCCCGGGACGTACCTTGACCCGGTTGAGGTCGGCTGCCAGCTTTTTATAGATGATTTCGTTCACGAGACTGGATTTGCCCGAACCCGAGACGCCGGTGATGCAGGTGAGGGTGCCCAGGGGGATGGTGATGTCGATGTGCCGCAGGTTGTTTTCCGCCGCGCCCCTCACCACGAGGGTATTCCCGTTGCCTGGCCTGCGGGCCGCCGGCACGGGGATTTTTTTCCGCCCTGAGAGATAGTCGCCGGTGATGGAGCCGGGCGTGTTCATGATGTCCTCCGCCGTGCCGACGGCCACAATCCTGCCTCCGTTGATGCCCGCGCCGGGTCCGATATCCACGATATAGTCGGCGGCGAGCATGGTGTCCTCGTCGTGCTCCACCACCAGCAGGGTGTTGCCCAGGTCCCTTAAATGCTTCATGGTGGCAAGGAGCATGTCGTTGTCCCGCTGGTGGAGGCCGATGGAGGGCTCGTCAAGAATATAGAGCACGCCCATGAGGGAGGAGCCGATCTGGGTGGCCAGGCGGATGCGCTGGCTTTCCCCACCCGAGAGGGAGCCCGCCTGACGGCTCAGGGTGAGGTACTGAAGGCCCACGCTGCGCAGAAAGCCCAGGCGTTCCTTGATTTCCTTCAAAATCCGCTCCGCGATCATAGCCTGGGTGGCGCCCAGGGTGAGGGTATCCAGAAATTCCAGCTCCTGCACCACCGACTTGGTGCAGAACTCGTGGATGGAGATGCCGCCCACGGTGACCGCCAGAGATTCCTTCTTAAGGCGCTTGCCGCCGCAGTCGGGGCAGGGGTGCTCGCTCATGCAGTCCTCCAGCTCCCGGCGCACAGCGTCCGACTGGGTCTCATGGTACCTTCGCTCCAAATTGTTGCAGATTCCCTCAAAGGGCTGGTGCAAAATCCCCTGTCCCCGGGGCTGGTCGTAGTGCAGCGTCAGTTTTTCGCCCTTGGTGCCGAAGAGAATCACGTCCACCACTTCTTGGGGCAATTCTCCCACGGGGGCGGACAGGCTGAAATGATACCGCCTGGCGAGGGCCTCGAAATACATCCGGGAGATGCCGTCGCTTTTAATGTTGTTCCAGCCGGAGGCGGTGATGGCGCCGTCCAGGATGGAGAGGCTTGGATTGGGGATCACCAGGTCGGGGTCCACCTTGAGCTGGCTGCCCAGGCCCGTGCAGGTGGGGCAGGCTCCGTAGGGGTTGTTGAAGGAGAACATCCGGGGAGTGAGCTCCTCGATGGAGATTCCGCAGTCCTCACAGGCGTAGTTCTGGGAGAAAAGGATGTCCCGGTCCTCCCCGGTCACGTTTACGATGACGATACCGCCCGCCAGCGCCGCCGCCGTTTCCACCGAGTCCGTGAGGCGGCGGACGATGTCCTCTTTTATCACCAGGCGGTCCACCACGATTTCGATGTTGTGCTTCTTGTTTTTGTCCAGTTTGATTTCCTCGGTGAGCTCGTAGAGGCTGCCGTCCACCCGGCAGCGCACGTAGCCCGACTTGCGCGCGTCCTCAAAAACCTTGGTGTGCTCGCCTTTGCGGGCGCGCACCACCGGGGAGAGGATTTGGATACGGACGCCCTGGGGAAGCAGCATAAGCTGGTCAATAATCTGGTCGATGGTCTGCTGCTGAATCTCCTTCCCGCATTTGGGGCAGTGGGGAGTGCCTACCCGTGCCCAGAGGAGCCTTAAATAATCGTAAATTTCGGTGACGGTGCCCACCGTTGACCGGGGATTCTTGCTGGTGGTCTTCTGGTCGATGGAGATGGCGGGGGAGAGACCCTCGATATAGTCCACGTCCGGCTTCTCCATCTGGCCCAAAAACTGCCGGGCGTAGGAGGAGAGAGACTCCACATACCTGCGCTGCCCCTCGGCGTAAATCGTGTCAAAGGCCAGGGAGGACTTACCCGAACCGGAAAGGCCGGTGAGCACCACCAGCTTGTCTCTGGGAATGGTGACGTCGATGTTCTTTAAATTGTTTTCCCGCGCGCCCTTGACGAAAATATGGTCCTGCATTCTGTATTCCTCTTGTTGTTTCGAAAGATTTATTTGGGCCGATAGGCCTTTCCGCACACCGACGCGACCGATACCACGCCCACCTTGACCCCGCCGACTGCCTTTTCGGGGATGTCGAAAGCCCGTCCGGTCTGCTGCTCCATAATGATGTTGAGGGCGGCGGCCTTGTCGGCGGACTCCTCGAAGAAGGAGATTTGGCCTTCGCCCACGACGCTCTCGAAGAAAAAGGAGTTCTTGCAGGCCGTTTCGTCTGGGACCAGCTGGTGCCCGCAGTCCAGCTCGAAGCCCACCCAAGGATTGTGCTCCATCAGATCCAGCTTTCTTCCCCGGTTTGCGCAGTGGAAGTACAGCTTCAGCTTGTCGCCATCGCGGCGGTATCCGAAATTGAGGGGAACGATATAAGGCGCGCGTTCGCCCGCGAGGGCCAGGCGCATCACCTTGCATTTGTCGATGATTTCCACAATGCCGTCGAGACCCGCGATCTCTCTGTCTTTTCTGATCATTTATTTTTTCCTTCCTTCTATGAGCCTTCCCGCAGCTTGATGATGCGGTCCCGCAGCACGGCGGCGTATTCGAATTCCAACATCTTGGCCGCGTCCTTCATCTCTTTTTCCAACTTGGCGATGGCCTCCTCACGATCCCGCCTGGACAGGGCATTGCCGTCGAAGCTGTGGGGCAGGGCGCTGTCGGCCGCCTTGGAGATTTCGATGAGCTCCCGCACGCTCTTGATGATCGTCTGGGGCACGATTCCATTCTTCTGGTTGAAGGCGTCCTGCTTCTCCCGGCGGCGCTCCGTTTCCCGGATGGCTTTGTCCATAGAGGGCGTCACACGGTCGGCGTACATGATGACGAGGCCCTCCGAATTTCGCGCCGCTCGGCCGATGGTCTGGATGAGGGAGGTCTCCGACCGGAGAAAGCCCTCCTTGTCCGCGTCCAGAATGGCTACCAGAGAGACTTCGGGAAGGTCAAGACCCTCCCGCAGGAGGTTGATGCCCACCAGCACATCGAACTCGCCCAGGCGCAGGTCCCGGATGATCTCCATTCGCTCGATGGTCTCCACATCGTGGTGCATGTAGCGCACCCGGATGCCCGCGTTTTTGAGGTAGGCGGTGAGGTCCTCGGCCATCTTTTTGGTGAGGGTGGTGACCAGCACCCGCTCATTTTTCGCGGCCCGGTCGTTGATTTCTCCCATCAAGTCGTCGATCTGACCTTCCACCGGGCGCACCTCCACCCGTGGGTCCAGCAGACCGGTTGGCCGGATGACCTGCTCCACGATCTGTCCCGAGCGGGTCCGCTCATACTCCGAAGGGGTGGCGGAAACGTAAATGACCTGGCCGACGCGCTCGGTGAACTCGTCAAACTTGAGGGGGCGGTTGTCGAAGGCGCAGGGGAGACGAAAGCCGTACTGCACCAAAGTCTCCTTGCGGGCGCGGTCACCGTTGAACATGGCACGCACCTGGGGAAGGGTCACGTGGCTTTCGTCGATGAACATGACAAAATCCTTGGGGAAGTAGTCGATGAGGGTCATGGGTGGAGAGCCGGCGGGCCGGCCGGAAATCACCCGGCTGTAGTTCTCAATGCCCGAGCAGTAACCCAGCTCCTGGATCATCTCCACATCGTACATGGTGCGCTGCTTAAGCCGCTGGGCCTCCACCAGCTGCCCGTTCTGCTCGAAGAAGGCCACCCGCTCCTCCATCTCCCGGTAGATTTCCTGCACCGCCGCCGCCATTTTTTCCGGCGTGGACACGTAATGGGAGGCGGGATAGATGGCGATATGGTTCAGAACACGGGTGGGTATGCCGGTGACCACGCTGATTTCGGAAATGCGGTCGATTTCGTCCCCGAAGAATTCCACCCGGATTGCGGTGTCGTGGGCGTAGACGGGGAAGACCTCCACCGTGTCCCCCCGGACCCGGAACATGTTGCGGTCGAAGGCGATGTCGTTGCGCTCGTAGCGGATTTCCACCAGTTTTTTTAGGAAATCGTCCCGCTTTTTCACCATACCGGGGCGCAGGGAGATGACCATGCTGGCGTAGTCGATGGGGTCGCCCAGGCCATAAATGCAGGAGACCGAGGAGACCACGATCACGTCCCGCCGTTCGGAAAGTGATGCGGTGGCCGAGTGGCGCAGCCGCTCGATCTCCGCGTTCACGCTGCTGTCCTTTTCTATAAACGTGTCGGTGTGGGGGATGTAAGCCTCGGGCTGATAGTAATCGTAGTAGCTTACGAAGTATTCTACGGCATTTTCGGGGAAAAACTCCCGGAACTCGGCGCACAGCTGGGCGGCCAGAATCTTGTTGTGAGCCAGCACCAGAGTGGGCCGCTGGACCTTCTCAATTACCTTTGCCATGGTGAAGGTTTTGCCTGATCCCGTGACTCCCAGAAGGGTCTGCTCGGAAAGACCCAGGGAGAGGCCACGGGCAAGCTCCTCAATGGCCTCGGGCTGGTCGCCCGCGGGTTCGTAATCCGATATGACTTTAAACGGGGGCATGACGTCACCTCTTGGCCTATAAAATCGTACATTCATTCTATCAGAACAAGCGTTTTATTTCAAGCTGTTTTTATCTATTTTTATTATCCGCCCATCATGCCGCTCTCCCGGAGAGAGACCATGTCGCCCTCGACGAGGATCACATGGTCCCAGAGCTCCACGCTTACCCGCCCCAGCAATTCGTGAAGGTAGCGGGTGGTGGCCACATCCTCCCGGGAAGGGGTGGCGATGCCGCTGGTGTGATTGTGGGCCAGGATAACGACGGAGGAATTCATGGCAAGGGCCACCTCGGTCACCCTTCGTCCGGTAATCTCGGCGGCGTTTACAATACCCTCGCCCAGCTTGCGGATGCCCAGCAGCTTGTGTTTGGCGTCCAGACAGGCGAGGTAGATCATCTCGTTGCGTGCTCCGAAAAAATAGGGACTGAACAGCTCCCACACTTCCCGGCTGGTATTGATGATCTCGCCCAGATCGGCCCGGGCCAAATGATAGCGGTTGCCCAGGGCGGTAACCAGCTTGAGCAGGATGGCGGTATTTTCCCCGACTCCGGGCACAGCCATAAGCTGTTCGGCGGTGGCGTCGAGGACTCCCGCCAGGCTGCCGAACTCACGGATGAGTATATGGGACAATGGGTTAACGTCGCCCTGAAGGCGGGAATAGAAGAGCAGCAGTTCCAGCGCCTGGTGGTCGGGGAGCCCCTCCAGACCGCGGTGCAGGAATTCTTCTTTCATTCGCTTGCGGTGGCCGTCGTGGATAGACATACCTTGACCTCCTCTGCCCTGCCGTTACAGGACGGCTCTGATTTGACCGGACCGGGAAGCTTTTACCGCACCGCCCCATATTTCGCGAGATACTCCTGCATCCGCGCCTTCATGGCATCGTCAATAGATACCTTGCCGTCGATGGGACGGTTATAGAGGAAAGAAATGATTTCCTCTACCGTAACAATCGGAAAGACCAGAATGCCGTGATCCTGCCGCAGCTCGTCCAGGGTGGAGCAGTCCCTTGTGCCCCGCTCCATCCGGTCCACCGAGACGATTAGAGCCCGTATCTGAACGTCGGCGACATTTTTAAAGAGCTCTATGGACTCCCGCACCGCGGTGCCCGCGGTGACCACGTCCTCCACAATGACGACCCGGTCGCCGTCCTGGGGCTTGTACCCCACCATGACGCCGCCCTCTCCGTGGTCCTTTGCCTCCTTGCGGTTGAAGCAGTAGGGAAGGTCCCGCCCGTGCGCGCGGTAAAGGGAGGAAGCGGCGGCCACGGCCAGGGGGATGCCCTTGTAGGCCGGGCCGAAAAGGCAGTCGATTCCGTCGGGCAGGTTATCCTGAATGCAGGAGGCGTAGTAATCTCCCAGCCGGGCGGCCTGTGCGCCGGTTTTGTAATTGCCCGTATTGATAAAATATGGGGTCTTACGCCCGCTCTTGGTGGTAAAATCTCCGAAGGTAAGAACGCCCGAGCGCACCATAAAGGTAATGAATTCCTCCTGATAAGTCATAAGCACAGCCTCCCGCTCAAAATAAAAAATACATATCGAAATATTATATCAAATTATAAATTTGGTTACAACAGCCTTTTGCGAGGAAAAATTTCCCCCAAAATAAAGGGGGCGGACCGCCTGCTGCGGTCCGCCCAAAATTATTTACCCTTATATTTTTTTCTGGTGGCGATGCCTCCCCGGATATGCCGCTCCGCTTTATTCTCATCCAACACCTCCTTGACCTGACAAAAAAGCGGTCTGTTAAAGCCGGGCAGCCGCTCGGAGATGTCCTTATGAACGGTACTCTTGCTGATCCCGAACTTTTTGGCGGCCGTGCGCACCGTCGCCCTATTCTCGATTATGTAAAGGGCCAACTCACAGGCCCGTTCCTCAATATTGCCTTTCAACCTGCAACACTCCCCTACGCTTCATCTCGGTTTGATGTATATGCGGGAAAGAGGGCAGTTATGAAGGTACTTCGGAATGAAAAAGCGCGGATTACTATTCTGCGGAAGAAAATCTAAAACAAATTTATAAAAAACAGGCCGCAATTAAAACAGTTTGATGACAAAGGAGATGTTTTTGTGTATGATAAGAAACAAGGATATACGAAGAGTGAAATCCCGAGTCCCGGCGAAGTGAATGTCACAGGGCGGACCGGTCCGGAATTTTTAAGTTTATTCGGCTTTTCCTTGACTGGAAACGTCACAAGTTGTAAAATACATTTTTATGGGGAAGCAAGGGCGACTTTCCCGGACAAGGGTGTCACTCATCACGAGGGAGGAATGTGTATGGCGGTCAAGTATATTTTTGTCACAGGCGGCGTGGTTTCCGGCCTGGGAAAGGGAATTGCGGCGGCTTCCCTGGGACGGCTTCTCAAGCAGCGGGGCTACAAGGTAGCCCTCCAGAAGTTTGATCCCTACCTGAACGTAGACCCGGGCACCATGAACCCGTATCAGCACGGCGAGGTCTTCGTCACCGACGACGGAGCCGAAACCGACCTGGATCTGGGCCATTACGAGCGGTTTACCGATGAAAACCTCACCGTCAATTCCTCTGTCACCTCCGGGAAAATTTACTGGTCCATCCTCTGCCGGGAACGGGAAGGAAAATTCCTCGGCGGCACCATTCAGATCATCCCTCATATCACCGACGAAATTAAAGAAAATATTTACCGGTTAGGCCGCACGGGCAAGCCGGATATCGTAATCACCGAGATCGGCGGAACGGTGGGCGACATCGAGTCCCAGCCCTTCCTTGAAGCCATCCGCCAGGTGGGGCAGGAGGTGGGCCGCTCCGACGTAATGTACGTCCACGTCTCTCTGATCGTTAACATCCCCGGTTCTACCGAACTCAAAAGCAAGCCCACGCAGCACTCCGCCAAGGAGCTTTTGTCGCTTGGCATTCAGCCCGACGTGATCCTCTGCCGCTCCCAGTATCCGGTTCCGGAGGATATCCGCCGGAAGATATCCCTCTTCTGCAACCTGCCTCCCGAAAATGTGATTCCCAACCTCACCGCCCCCATCCTTTACCAGGTCCCGCTGATGCTGGAGGACGGCGGCCTCGCCCATGTGGTCTGCAAGCGGCTGGGGCTCACCGACTGGACCCCGGACCTTGCCGAGTGGCGGGCAATGGTGGAGCGCGCCAAGAACGCCAGCGATCACATTCGCATCGCTCTGGTGGGAAAGTATGTCGCCCTCCACGACGCCTATCTGTCGGTGGCCGAAGCCCTCACCCACGGCGGCATTGAAAACGACGTGAAGGTGGATATCAGCTGGGTGGATTCCGAGCAGGTCACCGACGAGAATGCGGCGGCTATGCTGGGAGACTGCGACGGCGTCCTGGTGCCCGGCGGCTTTGGCGACCGGGGCATCGAGGGTAAAATATCAGCCGTCCGGTACGCCCGGGAGAACAAGGTGCCCTTTTTCGGCATCTGCCTGGGAATGCAGATGGCCGTGGTGGAGTTTGCCCGCCACGTGGCCGGGCTGGAGGGCGCGCACTCCAGCGAGTTTAACGCCAAATCCCTCTATCCCGTCATCGACCTGATGCCCGAGCAGCGCAACGTCACCGACAAGGGCGGCACCATGCGGCTGGGAGCTTACCCTTGCCATGTGGCCTCTCAGAAGACCTTTACTTACGAGGCCTATCAGAGCCAGGTCATCTACGAGCGCCACCGCCATCGCTACGAATTCAACAACGACTACCGAAAGATCCTCACCGAGAAGGGAATGAGCCTCGCCGGGCTCTCGCCGGACGGCCGTCTGGTGGAGATCATTGAATACGGCGATCACCCGTGGTTCGTGGGCGTGCAGTTCCACCCCGAGCTGAAGAGCCGCCCCAACAAGGCGCACCCCCTGTTCCGGGAATTCGTGAAAGCCGCCAAGCGGCGCAAGCAGGCGGAATAGAACACAAGAAAAGAGGCCGCGGCAAACACTGCTTTTCTAAGACCGCAGCAAAACGCTGCCCGTTAAAGACCGCAGTAATACGCTGTTCTTTCGTGATTAAGCAAATCGCTGTCATTCTGAGGCCAAAGGCCGAAGGATCTTCCCCCAGGAAAAAGGCTCCTTCGCTTCGTGCAGAAGGACAGAAACAAGGCGCGCTGTAAAATTCTCATTGAGAATTTTACAGCGCGCCCTTTTAAACCGCTTAAGGCCGAGCGTTATGGTATAATACTGTGCCGTCGGGCAGGGAAAATTCCACGCCTTCGGGAATAGGGACCTCCAGAGTCCCGGACTGCATCCGGTAGACGACCTCGTCCCCCTTGACCGTCTCAGCGGAGACCAAAAGGCCGCTTTCCACCCCGATCCAGTACCGCTGGAGATATCCCAGGCTGCCTTCCTTAACCTCTACGTAGATACACGCCAGTTTGTTCAGCAGATCATAACCCGTTTTGGTAATGGCCGTTTTGTCCAGCGCCAGAACATCCTCATAAGTGGGGATATTCTGGGCGACTAAATCGGCGCTTTTATCGTCGTAAGGCCTTTCATACCAGGTCGTGTCGCCGTCATACCAAAGGTAGAGGGCGCTGCCGGTCACGAGGGTATGCTGAGTAAGACCGCCCGGACGCAATGCTTCGGATTTCACGAATTTACCGTCCGTCCACACCTTGACGGAGGTTGTGCCCTTCTCATCCAGGCCGTCGCCCCACATGGTTTCCACCGTCAGTTCCCGGTAGTAGCTCGCCGGCCGGCTGAGGGTGGCGATGACGCTTTGGACGGTGTCTGCGGTTACCTCGATGGGAATGTAATTATGATTCTCCAGTCCCGGGCTGCCTTCTGGGCTTCCACCGGAATCAACGGGTTCGGAGACGTCGGGCAGCACCAGCTTGGGGGTGTTGCTCGTGAGGATAGGCAGGCCAAAGCTGGAGATTACCGCAGCGACAATGACGAGCGCAATCACGACGGCGATAATCATTCGGTTCCGCTGTTCCATCCTGTCACCTCGGTTCCTTGATGTACGGTTAAAACTCCTCCGGAGGCCTGCGGCTCAGGCCGAACTTCCAGGCAATGGCGTCGGCGATCCGGCGGCAGGCTCTGCCGTCGCCGTAGGGATTTGTGGCATGGGCCATGGAGCGGTAAGCTTCTTCATCGGTGAGGAGCAGGGAAGCGGCCCTGAAAACCTCTTCCTCCTCCGTGCCCGCCAGGCGCACCGTTCCCGCCTCCACGGCCTCGGGCCGCTCTGTTTCCCGGCGCAGGACCAGGACGGGCTTGCCCAGGGCGGGCGCCTCCTCCTGCAGTCCTCCGGAGTCGGTCATCACCAGATGGCATTGGGCCATGAGGTTGTGCATCTCGTCGGCGGAGAGCGGTGCGATCAGGTGGATGCGGGGGTGTCCGGAAAGATATCTGCCCGCGGCCTGCTGTACCACCGGCGAAAGGTGGACCGGATAGACCAGTTCGGTATCCGGGAAAGCGTCGGCAATCCTGCGCAGGGCGGTCATGATGTGCTCCATGGGTTTGCCGTAGTTTTCCCGCCTGTGGCAGGTCACGAGGATTACCTTTTTGCCCTTGTAATCGAGCTGCTCCAGCAAAGGAGTGGAAAATTTGAAGCCGGGCCTCACGGTGGTTTTAATAGCGTCGATCACGGTGTTGCCTGTGAGGAAGACCCCTTCCGTGACCCCTTCCCGCCGGAGGTTTTCTTTGTTGGTCTTCGTCGGGCAGAAGTGAAGCTCGGCGATGTGCCCCACCAGGGTGCGGTTCACTTCCTCCGGGAAGGGGGAATAGCGGTCGTAGGTCCGAAGACCGGCCTCCACATGACCCACCGGAATCTGCCTGTAAAAGGCGGCGAGCGCACCCGCGAAGGTGGTGGAGGTGTCGCCGTGGACCAGAACCAGCTGGGGCTTTGCCTGCTCCAGGACCTTTTCCATGCCCAGGAGGCACTTGGAGGTGATGGTGTAGAGAGTCTGGCTGGGCTCCATGATATCCAGGTCGAAGTCCGGAACGATGCCGAAGACTTCCAGCACGCCGTCCAGCATTTCCCTGTGCTGGGCGGTGACGCAGCAGATACTCTCAAACTCACTCCGTCCGGCCAGCTCCTTCACCAGCGGGGCCATCTTGATGGCCTCGGGCCGGGTGCCGAAAATAGTCATCACCTTCATTTGTCATCCTCCTCATGGGCAAAGAGAGGCCGGCCCTCCGCCGGAGGTGCGCCGCCGTTCCCGTTTTTCTTATCATTGTTATGAAGAAAGATGCGCGCGGCAACGCAGGCCGCGGCGCACAGGGCGAACATGAAAACCATCGCCTTGATCGCGCCGCTGGTGGTAAGCACCACGGCGGAAAGTCCCAGAATGGCACTGATGATGTAGAGTACCGCCACGGCCTGCTTTTGACTGAAGCCCATGTCGATGAGCCGGTGGTGAACATGGCTGCGGTCGGCGTGCATGGGGCTTTGCCCGTGGGCGATTCTGCGCACGAAGGCAAAGCAGGTGTCGAAGATGGGAAGCCCCAGCATGAGGAAGGGGACGGCGAAGGAGATGATGGTGTAGAACTTAAAGAGTCCCTGAATGGACACCACCGCCAGAATAAAGCCCAGGAAGGTGGAGCCGGTGTCCCCCATGAATATTTTGGCGGGATTGAGATTGTAGGGCATAAAGCCGATGCATGCCCCCGCCAAAGCGGCCATCAGAATAACCACGGACCCGTCGGAAACCAGCAGGGCGATGACGAGCAGCGTCATGGAGCTGATGGTGGAGACACCCACGGCGAGCCCGTCCAGCCCGTCGATGAGATTCACCGCGTTGGTGATGGCAACGATCCAGAAGACGGTGAAGGGAATGGCCAGAGGGCCAAGAATCCAATAGGGGTTGGAGCTGAAGATATTGGGATTGGAGAGGACTGCGATCTGGTTTCCGTGCAGCACCGCCACCAGCGCGGCTGCGATCTGAACGAAAAACTTGAACATGGCGGGCAGGGAATAGATATCGTCAAAAACACCGAGGATCACGATGATAACGGCGCCCCAAAGCATTCCCCGAAGCTGGGGGGTAAACTCAACGTAAAGCAGCACGCTGAGCAGAAACCCAAGGAAAATAGCCAAGCCGCCCATGCGGGGAATCGGGTGGTGATGCATCCGGCGGTTGTCCTTGGGGATATCCATGGCGCCCATCCGCTGGGCGAGAAGCTTCACCACCGGAGTGGTGGTGAAGGCGACGGCCATGGCGGTTCCCAGTGCGGCGGCCGCCCAGCCGATGATTTGTATCTCTATGGTCATAAAAGTGTTTCTCCTTTGGTGTTCCCGGAGGCATCCCGGATGCGAGCCTTGTCAGCGCTCGACCAGTCCCACCTTTTTATAAACCTTGCGTAGTGTTTTTTCCGCGATATGGGAGGCCTTCTCGGCGCCCGCCCGGTAGACCGATTCCAGATAGCTCTTGTCGGTGAGCAGCCGCACGCTCTCTTCCCGGATGGGACGCAGGGCTTCCACAACGGCTTCTCCCACCGCCGGCTTAAAAGCGCCGTACCCCTTACCCGCAAAGCGGTTCTCGATCTCGATAAAAGTTTCGCCGGTAATGGCGGAAAAAATAGTCATGAGGTTGGCCACGCCGGGCTTGGTCTCCGGGTCGTTGCGCACGCAGCGCTCACCGGTGTCGCTGTCGGTTACAGCCCGCTTGAAGGCTCGCATAATGTCTTCGGGGCTGTCCAGCAAACAGACGCAGCCGGTGCCCAACTCCGATTTGCTCATTTTGTTCTCGGGGGCGGCGAGGCTCATGATCCGGGCGCCCAGCTTGGGAATAAAGGGCTCGGGCATTCTGAACACTTCGCCGTAAATACCGTTGAAGCGGTTCGCGATGTTGCGTGTCAACTCCACGTGCTGCTTCTGATCCTCCCCCACCGGGACAAAATCGGGCTGGTAGAGCAAAATGTCCGCAGCCATCAGGGCGGGGTAGGTAAAGAGACCGCCGTTCACGTTGTCCTCATTTTTCGCGCTTTTGTCCTTGAACTGGGTCATGCGGGAAAGCTCCCCGAACATGGCGTAGCAGTTGAGAATCCAGCCCAGCTCAGCGTGGGCAGGCACGTGGCTCTGGATAAAGAGGGTGTTTTTCTGGGGGTCCAGGCCGCAGGCGATATATTGGGCCAGCTGCTCCAGGGTCCTCCGGCGCAGGTCGGCGGGATTCTGGCGCACGGTGAGGGCGTGGAGATCGGCCATAAAATAATAGCAGTCGTACTCGTCGGCCATCCTGGCCCAGTTACGGATGGCGCCGAGGTAGGATCCGAGCGTAAGCTCTCCGCTGGGCTTGATGCCCGAGAGCATGACTTTCTTTTTGTTTTCCATTTACATAACACTCCCAATGCGGACATTTAAATACCCCTGTATCATAGCATATCCAGGTAGGAATGGCAATAAAACTTGACAAGCGGTTTCCGTAAATTTAAAATGGGTTCATTGACGATTAATCGGGAGATTCGTCTGTCGGTTATAATGAAAATAGTAAAAGGAGGCCATGCCAATGGATATGACCTGGTTCCGGGAGATGGAAGACCGCATTCCCGAAGGGGAGGTCCGTACCCGTTTCGCACCGTCGCCCACCGGATATATGCACGTGGGTAATCTTCGCACCGCTCTCTACACCTGGCTCATCGCCAGGGGCACGAACGGTAAATTCCTGCTGCGCATCGAGGACACCGACCAGAGCCGTCTCGTGGAGGGGGCCGTGGAGATCATCTACAAAACTCTCAGAAAATGCGGACTTACCTGGGACGAGGGTCCCGACGCGGGCGGACCCGTGGGTCCCTATATCCAGACTCAGCGGCGGGAATTTTATAAAAAATACGCCGAGCTGCTCATGGAAAAGGGCGGGGCTTACCGCTGCTTCTGCGGAAAAGACGAGACCCCCGAGACCCAGACCGCCGGCGGTGTCATCCACAAGTACGACGGCCGCTGCTCCCTGCTCTCTCAAAAGGAGATAGACGAAAAACTCGCCTCGGGTGTTCCCTATGTAGTCCGGCAAAAAATTCCCCGCTCCGGTTCCACCACCTTCCGGGACGCCATTTTCGGCGACATCACGGTGGAAAACAGCGAGCTGGACGACCAGGTGCTCATCAAATCGGACGGGCTGCCCACCTATAATTTCGCGAACGTGGTGGACGACCACCTCATGGGCATCACCCACGTGGTGCGGGGCAGCGAGTATCTCTCCTCCGCCCCCAAATATAACCTCCTCTATGAGAGCTTCTCCTGGCCCATTCCCACCTACGTCCACTGCGCGCCGGTCATGCGGGACGCGCACAATAAAATGTCCAAGCGCCACGGGGACCCCTCCTACGAGGACCTGCTGGCCATGGGCTTTTTGTCCGAGGCGGTGGTCAATTACGTGGCCCTGCTGGGCTGGAGCCCCAGGGGAGAGCTGGCCGAGCGGGAGTTCTTCACCCTGGAAGAGCTTTCCGGAGCATTCGACATCGGCGGCATTTCCAAGTCCCCGGCCATCTTCGACCTGGAAAAGCTCAAGTATTTTAACTCGGCCTATCTGCGCAATCTGAGCCCCGACGCCTTTTTCAAAGCCGCGGAGTCTTATCTGCGCAATGCGGTCAAAAACCCCGCCGTGGACCTTGCCTTGGTTGCTCCTCTGGTCCAGCCCCGGTGCGATACGCTGCTGGACATCGCCCCCCAGGTGGATTTCATCGACGCTCTTCCCGAATATTCCACCGAACTCTATGTCCACAAGAAGATGAAGACTACCCTGGAAAACTCGCTGGAAGCTCTGCAGTTGGTTTTTCCGGTTCTGGAAGCGTTAGAGGTCTGGAGCTTCGACGCGATTCACGGCGCACTCATCGGACTTGCGGAAAAGCTGGAACTCAAAAACGGCAGAATCATGTGGCCGGTAAGAACCGCCGTCTCCGGCAAGGCGGTCACCCCCGGCGGCGCGGTGGAGCTATGCCTGATTTTAGGCAAGGAAGAAACACTGAATCGTATAAAAGCCGGAATGGCGAGACTAAGCTAAGGATAAAGCGTTTTCATGAAAGAACAACTCTCTCCACTGCCCATCCCCCTGCTGGAATGGTACCGGGAAAACGCACGGGTCCTGCCCTGGCGCTCCGAACCCACCCCTTACCGGGTGCTGGTGTCCGAAATCATGCTCCAGCAGACCCGGGTGGCGGCGGTGATCGCCTATTTTGCACGGTTTATGGACGAGCTGCCTACGGTGGCCGATTTGGCCGACGTGTCCGAGGACAGGCTCCTCAAGCTGTGGCAGGGGCTGGGCTACTATAACCGCGCCAGAAACCTGCAAAGAGCCGCGCGGCAGATCGTGGAGGACTTCGGCGGGGAGTTTCCCCGCACCTACGGGGAGCTTTTATCCTTATCCGGCGTGGGGGAGTATACCGCGGGGGCTATTGCGTCCATCGCGTTCGGCGTCCCGGTTCCCGCGGTGGACGGGAACGTCCTGCGCTTGGCCGCCCGCATCGCGGGGGATGATGCCGACATATCTTCCCCCGCCATGAAAAAGAAGGTAGCGAAGGCGCTGGAAGAAATAATACCGGTGGACCAGCCAGGCGACTTCAACCAGGCCCTCATGGAACTGGGCGCCACGGTGTGCCTTCCTAACGGGACTCCCCTCTGTGACCGCTGTCCCGCCCGGGAGTTCTGCAAGGCATGTCTCACCGGGCGCACTCTCGAGCTTCCCGTGAAGGCGGCCAAGAAGGCTCGCCGGGTAGAGGAGCGCACAGTGTTCCTCATCTTCCGGGAAGGCAGAGTGGCGCTGCGGCGGCGTCCTGCCAATGGGCTGTTGGGCGGACTGTGGGAATATCCAAATGAGCATGCCCCGGCACAGGACGCGCTGGCGCGCTGGGGCATTGTCCCGGTATCCGCCGGGTACGGAGCGGCGGGAAAACATATCTTCACCCACATCGAGTGGCACATGACCGCCCTTGTGGCAGAGGCTTCGTCGGACGTTCTCCCCGCCGGTTGGGTATGGGCGGACGCGGGCGCTCTGAGGCGGGACTATGCCGTTCCCAACGCCTTTTCCGATTTTACTTATCTGATCGACAAAATGCTCTCTTAGGAGGCTTGCTCTCATGGCAAAGCTCTATTTCCGCTACGGAGTGATGGGCTCCAGCAAAACCGCCAACGCCCTGATGGTCAATTATAACTACGAGGAGCGGGGCCAGAAGGCTCTTCTCACCAAGCCCGCAGTTGACCAACGGGACGGGGAGCGCTTCGTGGCCTCCCGGGCGGGACTCTCCCACCCCTGTGTCTATTTCAGCGAGGTCATGCGCATGACCCAGGCGGAGCTTCAGTCCTTCGCCTGCATCATTGTGGATGAGGCGCAGTTTTTAAGCCGAGACGAGGTGCGCTTTCTCACCCATCTGGTGGACGACTTCAATATCCCCGTTATCTGTTACGGCCTCCGGGCGGATTTTCGGGGTGAGCTTTTTCCCGGTTCCCAGGAACTTTTGGCCTCGGCGGATATCATCGAGGAGATTAAAACCATCTGTTGGTGCGGCCACAAGGCCACCTACAACACCCGCTTCGACGAAAACGGCGTGGTGCTTAAGGAAGGGGCCCAAGTAGTGCTGGGCGCCAACGACTGCTATATCGGCCTGTGCCGGAAGCACTGGAAGGAAGGAAACCTCGGGCCCGGTCATCAGCCCTTGCGGAAATAACATTCTTGCCCAGTACCCATGCCGCCGCTCTCTCGGGCTGCGGCGTTTCTCTTTTTAATTTCATCTGTGAAAGGCGGCGAGACGGTTGATCTGTACTCTGTGTCCCCGGGAATGCGGGGCTGTGCGCACGGAAACAGAGGGCCTGGGCAGGTGCGCCATGCCCGCCCTGCCTGTGGTGGCGCGGGCCGCCCTGCACTACTGGGAGGAGCCGCCCGTTTCCGGCACGCGCGGGTCCGGTACGGTTTTTTTCTCCGGCTGTCCGTTGGAATGCGTTTTCTGCCAGAACGAGGCCATCAGTCAGAGAAATTTCGGAAAAACCATCCCTGTTTCCCGCCTGCGGGAGATTTTCCTCGAGCTGATCGCCAAGGGCGCCCATAATATCAATCTGGTGAACCCCACCCATTTTTCCCATACGGTGTCGGAGGCACTCGTGGAAGCGCTGCCGGTGCCGGTGGTCTGGAACTCCGGGGGCTACGACAAGGCTGAGACTTTAAGGGGTCTTGAGGGAAAGGTGCAGGTCTACCTACCCGACCTTAAATATCTGGATTCCGAAGACGCGCTGCGCTTTTCCGGCGCAGCCGATTACCCCGAGGCGGCGAAGTCCGCCATACGGGAAATGGTGCGGCAGACCGGCCCCTATGCGATGGATTCCCAGGGCCATATGACGCGGGGCGTGATGATCCGCCACCTTATCCTGCCGGGCCGGGTGCGGCAGGCCAAGGCGGTGATGGATTGGGTGGCGGAAACCTTCCCCCCTGAAACGGTGCTTTTTTCCCTGATGAGCCAGTACCTCCCCTGGGGAGGCGCGGCCCGCTTCCCGGAAATTAACCGGAGGCTTCGCGCCTCGGAAATTAAGAGCGCCGAGGAATATATGCGGAATTTGGGTCTGGAGGGCTTCACCCAGGCCGGGGAAGCGGCAGAGGAGGGCTTTATTCCCTCCTTCGACCTCACCGGCGTGGAGTAAAGAGCCGGAGAAATAAAACTTGGAATAAAATGTATAAGCGCCTTCGGGATTGTCCACAATAACCCCGGAGGTGTTTTCATGAAGAAGAAACCAATCTTGCAGCGTATCGGCGATTTTCTGGAGGGGAAGGGCTTTTACATAGTCCTGCTTCTCTGTGTCGCCGCAGTAGGAGCCTCGGGCTATTATCTTTTTTCCGGAATGAACTTTGGCAAGAACGCCGCCCCTGTGGCGGGACAGGCGGTGGTGGAGATTTCCCCTACCGCGGCCCCCAGAGTAATCGTCACGCCGACGCCTAAGCCGACCGCGACCCCGACACCCACGCCGAAACCCACCGCGACCCCGGCGGCAACGCCGACGCCCCCGCCCAAAGTAAAAAACAGCGTCTATACCTGGCCGGTCAAGGGCGAGGTGATGAACGAATTCAGTCTGGAAGTGCTTGCCTACGACACCACCATGGGTGATTGGCGCACCCACTCCGGAATGGATATCGCGGCCGAGTTGGGCACCGAAGTGCTCGCGGCTTCCGACGGAACGGTAACCGACGTTTTTAATGACGATCTCATGGGTACCACCGTTGTCATCAAGCAAAGCGACGGCTGCGTCAGCACCTACTGCAACCTGGCCGCCACGCCCACGGTTAAGGCGGGCGACAAGGTGACCACCGGTGCGGTGATCGGCTCGGTCGGTTCCACCGCCATTGCCGAAAGCTCCCTTGCCTCTCATCTTCATTTCGAGATGAGTGTGAAAGGCGAGAGCGTCGACCCGATGAACTATCTTCCCAAACGATAATAACGTTACTGAAAAGCACCTGCTGACAAGATAAACGCTGACAGAAAAGCCCCCCGGCTGCAAATTTGCGGCCGGGGGGCTTTTCTGAGCAAAGCTGCCTTCCGTGCGGGAAGGAAACCTTGCGGAAGTGATTTGTCAACAGGATTATCATGGGTTCCGGCGCTGGGCGCCCCGGGTGCCCGGATGCGTATGCTCAGGAACGATGGGTGCGGAAATCCAGCGGACAAGCGCGATGAGAGCGTCGGTCACATCCCGCTTGGGAAGGGAGAGCAGAATCTTCTCCGCATCCTGCCCTCTTGTATGGATCTGGGCGGCGGCATATTCCACACCGCCGGCCCGGCTCACCAGCTCCTCCATTTCGGCAATATGCTCGGGCAGCGCAGGGCCGCCGTCCATACTGCGGATCAACCGGAAGAGCGCGTCGCCGTACTCGGGGGTATGAAGGGTATACAGCACCGGTAAGGTGAAGATGCCCTCCTTGAAGTCGGAATGTACCGGCTTTCCTTCGCTGGATTCGCTGGAGAGAAAATCCAGAAGATCGTCCCGAAGCTGGAAGGCATAGCCCAGCTGCTTGCCGAATTCTCCCATCATCCGGACGGTCTGAGCCTCGCAGCAGCTCTCCACAGCCCCGATTTTACAGGCGGTCTCGAACATCACAGCCGTCTTGCCGTAGATGTTGGAAAGATATTCGTCCTCAGTGGTATTGGCCCGGAAACGGCAGTTGTACTGGCCGATTTCACCCCGGCACATGCATTCAATGGCGCGGCCCAGGATGTAGCCGGATTCCCAGACGCGGTTCCGGATGATGAGGCAGAGCACCCTGCTTAAAACCAGATCGCCTGCGTAAACCGCCTTATCCTTGCCGAAACGGGCCTGAATGGTGGGGCTGCCCCTGCGCAGTGGGGAATCGTCCACAATATCGTCGTGGATGAGGGAGGCCATGTGCACAAGCTCCACGAGGGCCCCCAGGCTGCAAAGCTGTTCCCTGCAGGCGGGGTAGTCCGGCCCGAAACGGCCGGCCATGAGAATGAGCTGCGGTCTGAGGCGTTTGCCGGAGGTCGCCATGATCTCCTGCAGGATCTCGCCAACTACCTTGGTTTTCAGATTATCCTTCAGATACTCCCGCATGTAAGAGTCGACCAGTTCCAGTTCGGTGTCCAGGGCGCTGATGGTACCAAGATCAATCATTGCGGTTTTCCTGCCTCTCTGCCCGCGGCACAACTTGGTTTCTTTATCCCGGTGTGCAGTGCGCAGCTTCCGAACATAAAGGAACGGTAGGTTACATTTTGAAGCCCCACGTCCCGGAACAGGTCGCAAAGCTGCTTTTTGGAAAGAAACTGCTCGGTGGAATCGTGAAGCCAGATATAGTCGGCCATTTTATCTTTTCCGCCGCCCAAAACAGGCATTACCTTGCCGAAATAGAGCTTGAAAAAGGGAAGAACCGCGGGGGAATCCGGCATGGAGGCGTCCATGCAGCATACCAGGCCGCCGGGCCGCGTGACCCGCGCCATTTCGGACATTACCTGACCGTAGTCCGGAGTGTTGCGCAGGCCGAAAGAAATGACGGCGCTGCTGAAAATCCCGTCCTCAAAAGGCAGCTTCATGGCGTCCGCCTGAATCCAGGTCACGTTGCGCTCGCCGGCGGATTTTTTCTTCGCCACCGACAGCATGGAAGGGGAAAAGTCCACACCCGTCAAAGAAAGATGCGGACAATCGCGGGCCAAGGCCAGCGCGATGTCCCCCGTGCCGCAGCACAGATCCAGAACGCTGCCCTCGCCGCAAGTATGACGGATCACATGAGAGACAAGTTCTTTTTTCCATTTCTGATGCTGGCCCGCGCTGATGCGCTCGTTTGCCTCGTCGTAATTCTGAGAAATCTCCTCAAAGATACGGTAAACTTTTTCAGATTTTGTTTCCGATGTGCCCATAGTCACCTCAAAACCGCGTTGACCAGAATCATTGCCAGATACAGCGTGTCCGCCGCTTCATTGCAGGTGAGGATTCGGCTGAAACACATTCCCCGGGTTTCCGGGGTAAGGGACGTGCGAAGAGGTCCTGCAAATACGTTTGCCCGCAGAATCAGCAATGTTGGGAAAAGAAACAAGGAGTTCCGGAAAAATAAGGCGCCCATGAGTCCCACCCAAAGGAGCCAAAGGACCACAATGCCCCGGTAAATGAACCGCGCCCGGACACGGCCCACCATCACGGGCAGGGTGCGGCGTCCCGCGGGAGTGTCGCGCTCAATGTCGCAGGTGTTGTTGGTCATCATGATGAGGGCGATACCCAGAATAAAAGGAATGGCTTTCACAAGCACCAAGAAATCCAGCCTACCGGTGAGGGAGGTATAAACCGCCAAAGGGATCAGTCCGCCCATGACGAAACCGGAAACGAGTTCTCCCAAAGGAAGGTAGGAAATGGGAAGCTTGCCCGCCGAATAAGCTACAATAGTGAGTCCGCCGACGGCGCCGACGATAAGCGGAACAAAGCCGGACCGGAAAACCACATAAACACCCAGCAACGCGGCGAGCCCCAGATAGGAAAGACTCAGCCACAGTACATGCCGGGTATTAAGCTTGTTATAGACTAAAATTGCGTCCGACGGATCGTCGGAATTGGCCACGGTATCGGTCCCCTTGATGAAATCGTAGTAATCGTTCAGGGTGTTCACCGCCGAATGCATGAGAATTACGATAACAAGCAGGACAAAAAACATCGGAAGGTCAAGCCGCCCGGTGTCGGACGTGGCCAGCGCCGCGCCAAAAAATGTTGGAAAAAGGGAGGCCGCGCCCCAGGTATGGGGTGCGGCCAGCCCCAGAGCAGCTCGAAAAGTGAGCCGTCCGTGTTCAGGTTGCTGCATTGTCGTTCAAATTATTCCTCAATCGACAAAAATTTAGCTCATCCGGTACTCGATGCCGAGACCGCCCTCGGGATGGTTCCAGCTCTTTACGATCTTGCCGCCGCTGAGGACGCGGCAGGTGCCGCACTCCAGACAGCCTTCGTAGCTGAAAATGAACTTTCCGTCGGGAGTGACTTCATACAGATGAGCGGGGCAGCCCAGAAGGAGCTTGCGGATCTCGCTCATATCCTTGCAGGTTTCGTCAGCCTCGATGTGACTATGGGTCTCGTCAACATGGAACTTGTCCAGGCCGAGTTTATCATCAACAGACAATTTAGCCATTTATAGCGCCCCCATTGCTTTAATTCCGTCTTTGGCCAGGTTAACAAGGCCAATCTTCTTCACTGCGTTCAGTGCGATGTCCTGGACCTTCATCGGGTTGCTGCCGCTGATGACGAACAGCTTGGAGAAAATGTCGTCCAGCAGGGTGGGGTATTGCTCGAACATCCGGTGGGAGGATTCCATGAACTCGGGGAACTTCTTGTAGTGCTTCATATCCTGGAACACAAAGCTGTCTTCCAGAGCTTCCTGGTAGGCGGAGAGGGTCTCGGCGCTGAAGTCGCCTTTTTCCTTCGCCATAAGTATGGTCTCGGCAGCCAGACGGCCGGACTCGATGGCCAGATCCATGCCGCGGACGGTGTAGCCCACGTTGATGACCAGAGCGGCGGCGTCGCCGGCAACCAGCACGCCGTTGTCGTAAAGGGTGGGGATCATGTCATAGCCACCTTCGGGAACCAGGTGAGCCGCGTATTCTACTGTTTTGCCGCCCGCGATGAGGGGCTTGATGAGAGGATGCTCTTTCATGCGGTCCATCATATCGGGCACGGAGACCTCAGAGTGGCCGATATCACCCACGGTGGTCACGGCGCCCAGGGAGATGCTCTCCTTGTTGGCGTACAGGAAACCGCCGCCCACGTTGCCGCCGGTGGGATAGCCGATGAACATCCACGCCACGCCTTCGCCGGCGTTACAGCCGAAGCGGTCAGCGATGGTCTTCTCATCCAGGGAGATGACTTCCTTGACGCCCACGGCCACCTGATGGGAACCCAGTTCCTTCTTCATGCCCAGCTTCTGGGCCAGCAGGGAGTTGACGCCGTCGGCCAGCAGGACCACGTCGGCCTTCATGACCTCTTCCCCGGCCACGATGCCCACGACCTTACCGTCTTCCTTGATCACGTCGTCCACGCGGATGCCGGGGACGATCATAGCGCCGGCGCTCTCAGCCTTGTCGGCCAGCCACTTGTCGAACTTGCCGCGCTGCACGGAATAGGAGGGATGGAAACCGAGCTTGTCAGAAGAATACTCAATGGTGGTACCGCCGTCTTTGGTGAGCAGGGAAATGCGTTCCTTGGTGATCTTGCGCTCGACAGGGGCTTCCTCGGCAAAACCGGGGATAACCTTCTCCAAGCTGTGGCCGTAGAGACGGCCGCCGGTCACATTCTTGGCGCCGCAAAAACTGCCGCGCTCGATCAGAATGACCTCCAGCCCTTCCTTGGCAAGCAGGTATGCTGCCGTCAGGCCCGCCAGACCGCCGCCGACAATTATTACGTCAAATTTTTCTTCGCCCATGCCTGTGTCCTCCTCTTAATGTTTGTAAATTAACCAATGCTAAGCTGAAGACACAAGGCAAGCTCGCATAATATCCTCAGCTTAAAATTGGTCAATACGGTTATCAGAGTGCAAAACCCCGGTGGGCAGCACATCATATTATACAAAATAGTCCTTGTGAAGTCAAGGCGATTGCTTTGAAAAATAAGCCAAAATGGCAGACTTTTTATAGTTTTCACGAATATTCAGGGATAAATTGAACAAAAAAGAAACCGCCTCAAAAACGCTTATGAAAAAAGGAAATAACAATCACGCTGAGTATGAACTTTCTGCAAAATCATGCGGCCCAACGGTTAGAAGCATATGGGAAATATGGATGCAAAAAGAAACACGGGCGCCTGTTAATAAAACAATCACCCTTTCCGGGAGTGATTTGTCCTCCCGGAAAGGGTGCGGGATAAAGAGTGTTAAATAATGTCCACTGAACGAATGCGATTTCCGCAAGGCATTCGCCGAAAGGGCAAACATTGCCCTTTCGGGCAGCAAAACAGCACTGTTTTGCTGCTTCAGATACACTCATGACTGCCCGTTTTGACTTGCGGACACACGCCGCAAATCAAAAGTGCAAGGTTTTTGACCATAATTAGTCAAAAACCTTGCACCTGAATAAAGCAAAAACAGCTTAGAAGCATTGATATGACTGTATTTTTGCTTTCTTCAGCGGACATTAAATAATAGTGACGAGCAGCTCGCCGGCCTTTACCTTCGAGCCTTCACGGATAAGGACTTTTTCCACGGTGCCGTCCATACGCGCCACCACGCTGGTCTCCATCTTCATGGCCTCCACCACAGCCAGGACCTGGTTCCTCTCCACTTTGTCTCCCGGCTTCACCATGACCTTGGACACCATGCCGGGGATGGACGCGCCAACCTGGCTCTTGTCCTCCGGGTTGGCCATGGCAACACTCACGCCCTTGCCGGCCGCGCTCTTGTCCGGCACCGCAACCTCGCGGCGCATGCCGTTGAGCTCGAACTGCACGTTGCGGGTACCGTCCTCGTTGAGATCGCCCAGGCCCATATACTTGATGACAAGGGTCTTTCCGTCTTCAATGTTGATTTTATTGGTTTCGCCCAGGGCAAGGCCGTTGAAGAACACATGGCTGCCCATGCGCATGATGTAACCGTATTCTTTGTAATGGCGATGATATTCCTCCACCACCTTCGGGTAGAGACACCAGGAGATAATCGTCTGCATGGTGGCTTTGGGCTCGAATTTCTCCACCTCTCTGCGCGCAGCCTCGAAATCGATGGGCGGCAGCAGTTCGCCGGGTCTGCAGGTGATGGGCTTTTCTCCCTTGAGAACCACCCGCTGAAGATCCTCCGGGAAGCCCCAGGCTGGCTGGCCCATCATGCCCTTGAAGTAGGAGACCACCGAATCGGGGAAGGTGAGCGCCTCGCCTCTGGCTACGATGTTTTCCGGGGTGAGGTCGTTTTGAACCATGAAGATGGCCAGATCACCCACCATCTTGGAGGAAGGGGTGACTTTCACGATATCGCCCAGCATTTCGTTCACCGTGCGGTACATCTCCTTGACCTCGTCAAAACGGTGGCTGAGACCCAGGGATACCACCTGGGGCTGCAGGTTGGTGTACTGTCCGCCGGGGATCTCATAGCGGTAGATATCGGTGGCTGGATTCTTGATCCCGGCCTCAAAATTGCTGTATCGCAGCCGGACGTCGTCCCAGTAATCGGTGAGCTTCTGGAGCTGCAGCAGGTCGAAGCCCGTGTCCCGCTCGTTGCCCTCCAAAGCGGCCACCACGGCGTTCATGGAAGGCTGGCTGGTGAGGGAGGAGAGGGACGAGATGGCGGTGTCGACGATATCGACGCCGGCCTCGGCGGCCATCAGCAGGGTCGCCACCTGGTTGCCCGAGGTGTCATGGGTATGCAGATGGACGGGAAGGCCGACCTCCTGCTTGAGGGCGGTGACCAGCTTTTTGGCGGCATAGGGCTTTATGAGGCCCGCCATGTCCTTGATGCACAGGGAGTGGGCACCCCGGCGCTCCAGCTCCTTGGCCAGGTTCACGTAGTAATTCAGACTGTACTTATCCCGCTTGGGGTCCAGGATGTCGCCGGTATAGCAGATGGTGGCCTCGCAGAACTTATTTTGCTTGAGCACCTCATCCATGGCGATCTCCATACCGGGCAGCCAGTTGAGAGAGTCGAAAATGCGGAAGACGTCGATTCCGGCCTTGGCGGCCTCAACGATGAAGGCGCGGATGAGGTTATCGGGGTAGTTGGTATAGCCCACGGCGTTGGCGCCCCGCAGAAGCATCTGGAAGGGGATGTTTGGGATTTTTGCCCGCAGCTTTTCAAGCCTTTCCCAAGGAGACTCGTGCAGAAAGCGGTAGGCAACGTCGAAGGTGGCGCCGCCCCACATCTCCAGGGAGAAGCAGTCGGCCAGAATTTCCGCGGTGCCCTCGGAACCCTTGAGCATATCCCGGGTGCGCATTCGCGTTGAGAGCAGGGACTGGTGGGCGTCCCGCATGGTGGTGTCGGTAATGAGCAGCTTTTTCTGTTCCAGGACCCATTTTTTAGCCGCCTCGGGGCCTTCCCGGTCCAGCAGCTGCTTTAAGCCGTCCCTGGGTTTTTCGTCCGGATGAAAGGGCGGAAAACGGGGGATGTCGTACTGCTGGCGCTCGGCGGTTGGACTGTCCACCTGGATCTGGGCGATGTAGCGCAGGATGCGGGTGGCCCGGTCCCTGGCGTCGGAAAACGCAAAGAGCTCGGGGGTCTCGTCGATAAACTTGGTGTGACAGGTCCCCGCGATAAAACTGGGATGGTTTAGAATATTGCTGATGAAGGCTATGTTGGTCTTCACGCCCCGGACATGCTCCTCGCTGACCGCCCGGACTGCTTTGCGGCAGGCACCCTTGAAGGTGTTGTCCCAGGCGGTGACCTTCACCAGCAGAGAATCGTAGTAGGGGGAGATGGTGGTGCCCGCCGCGGCGTTGCCGCCGTCCAGCCGGACGCCGAAGCCGCCGCCGGAGCGGTAGGCGGTGATTCGCCCGGTGTCGGGGGCGAAGTTGTTGGCCGGGTCCTCGGTGGTGACGCGGCACTGGATGGCATAGCCGTTCATGCGCAGGTCGCTCTGCCTGGCGAGCCCGATGCGAGGGTCGGCCAGGGAATGCCCCTCGGCGATCAAAATCTGCGCGCGTACCAGGTCCACGCCGGTGACCATTTCGGTGACGGTGTGTTCCACCTGAATGCGGGGGTTCATCTCGATAAAGTAGTGGTTGCCGTTTCTGTCTACCAGGAACTCCACGGTGCCGGCATTCACATAGCCCGCCTGCTTGGCGATTTTCACCGCGTCCTCATGGAGCTTGTCAAGGGTTGCCTTGGGCACGGAAAAGGCAGGTGAGAATTCTATGACCTTCTGATAGCGGCGCTGAAGGGAGCAGTCGCGCTCTCCCAGATGATAGACGTTACCGTAAGTATCGGCGAGGATCTGCACTTCGATGTGCTTGGGCTGAACCAGGAATTTCTCAATGAAGATATCCTCGTTGCCGAAGGCTTTCTTAGCCTCGCTCTTCACCAGCTCGAAGGAGGGCCTCACTTCCTCGGGGGTCTCGCATTTGCGCATACCCCGTCCGCCGCCGCCGCCCGCCGCCTTGAGGATAATGGGGAAGCCGAAGGAGACGGCCTTCTCCAGCGCGTCGTCCGCGTCCTGCAGAGGCTCGGTGGAGCCGGGAATGGTGGGCACGTTGCACGCCTTGGCGAGGGTCTTGGCGGCCAGTTTATTACCCATCTGGTCCAGAATGCCCGAGCGCGGTCCGATAAAGGTGATGCCCGCAGCCTCGCAGGCCCGGGCGAAATCGGCGTTCTCCGAGAGGAAGCCGTAGCCGGGGTGGATGGCGTCCACGCCCCGCCGCTTTGCCAGATCAATGATTGAAGGAATGTCCAGGTAGGCGCCCAGAGGGCTCTTGTTCTCACCGACGAGATACGCCTCGTCGGCCTTGGTGCGGAAAAGGCTGTAGGTGTCCTCGTTGGAGTAAATCGCGACCGTGTGAAGCCCCAGGTCGTAGCAGGCCCGGAACACGCGAATTGCAATTTCTCCCCGGTTAGCAACCAAAACCTTCTCAAATACACGCTCTGCCATATCGGGTTGGTCCGTCCTTTCACAATTTGCACTTGAATTATAATACCCTGCAATTCTGTTTGAATGCTGGAACCTCTTTGTTTCCAGCACTTGTGCGGAACCCCCGCGCAAATCCTTCCATTTTATATTATATTAACATTATAAGCGGTCAAAGTTTACTTTGCAATCTGTTTCCCCTCTCATTGCAAATTCTTGGCATGTAGCACTGGTTAGACGCGTTTTGACGGCGTCCCGATTGGAAGATACTACAATGCCGGTGGGGCCTTACATTCACGTGCTTGTCCTAAGATGCCGGTTGTGATAAAATATATGCATAAGATGGAATGAGGAGGAGGCGCCGCCATGGCTATTTCCCCCAAAGACCCGCTCCAGTCGCTGCCGGGCGTCGGTCCCGCCAGGGCTAGGGCTCTGGAGCGGCTTGGCTTGTGTACGGCGGAGGACCTTCTCCGCTGGTTCCCGAGAAGCTATGAGGACCGGAGGCGCGTCTATCCCATCCGGCTGGCGCCGGAAGGCGAGAGCGCCTGCGTTGCCGCCATGGTGGCGGAAGCTCCCCGGCTCTCACGCATCCGCCGGGGGCTCGACGTGACCAAGGTTCTGGCGGTGGATGAATCCGCCTCCATCGTCCTGACTTTCTTTAATCAGAGCTATGTAAAAAACACTCTGCGTCCCGGCGTGGAGTATGTGTTTTACGGGAAGGTGGAGGGAAACGGCCTTGCCCGCCAGATGACCAACCCCTCCTTTGAGCGGTCGGACCGGCAGCGCTTCACCGGCTGCATTTTCCCCGTTTATTCCCTGACTGCCGGACTCACCGGCAGATTTATCGCCGACCTGGTCCGCCGGGTATTGGACAATTGCGCCATTCCTGGCACCCTCACGCCCCGGCTGTTGGAGGAATATAAGCTGGTGCCGGCTTCGGTTGCCTATCGCAATATCCACTTCCCGGACAGCTTTGAGGCCCTGGCGGAGGCCCGGAGGCGTCTGGTTTTCGAGGAGTTCTTCTTTCTTACACTTGGTATGGCGCTGCTGCGCAAGCGCCGGGAGGGCGGCGGTTTTGCCTGTGAACAGACGGATTATGGCCCATTCCTAGCCGGACTGCCCTTTTCCCTAACGGCGGCCCAGACCCGGGTGCTGTCCGAAATCGCCGC
Organism: Bacillota bacterium; assembly: GCA_023459875.1. Lineage (GTDB taxonomy): Bacteria > Bacillota > Clostridia > Oscillospirales > Oscillospiraceae > JAEWRY01. The sequence goes on along the minus strand of JAEWRY010000008.1, from coordinate 75,670 downwards.
AGACCTCGCCTCCGGCCGTCCCATGAACCGCCTGGTACAGGGGGATGTGGGCTCCGGTAAAACCGCGGTGGCCGCCGCCGCGGCATATATGGTCTGCAAAAGCGGCTACCAGAGCGCCATGATGGCCCCCACCGAGCTTCTGGCCCAGCAGCACTACAAATCCCTTTCCGTCATGCTCTCCCCCATGGGAGTTCGCCTTGGGCTGCTGACAGGCTCCATGAAGGCTTCGGAGAAAAAAGAGATTTACGGCGCGCTGGCGGCGGGCGAACTGGATTTTATCATCGGCACACACGCCCTGCTTTCCGGACCGGTGGTCTTTCGCAGTCTGGGCCTCGTGGTGGTGGACGAGCAGCACCGCTTCGGCGTTCTCCAGCGTTCTGCGCTCACCGCCAAGGGCACGGGAGACAGTTCACCCCACCTGCTTGTCATGTCGGCCACCCCCATTCCCCGCACGCTCTCCCTTATTGTCTACGGCGACCTGGACGTCTCGGCCATCGACGAACTACCCCCCGGAAGGATTCCCGTCAAAACCTACGTGGTGGGGGAGGATAAGCGGGCGAGGCTCTATGATTTTATCCGCCGCCTCACTGGCGAGGGCAGGCAGGTCTATGTTGTCTGTCCCATGGTGGAGGAGAGCGCCGACGGGGAAGGGGCTTCCCTGACGGCCGATCTCAAGGCCGCGGGCGAATACGCGGAAGCCCTGCGCACAGAGGTCTTTCCCAACCTGCGCATCGGTGTTGTGCACGGAAAAATGAAGGCGGCCGACAAGGAAAGCGTGATGGAAGACTTTTCTCTTGGGAACCTGGACGTGCTGGTTTCCACCACCGTCATCGAGCTGGGCGTAGACGTGGCCAACGCCGCGCTCATGGTGGTGGAAAACGCCGAACGGTTCGGCCTTTCCCAACTCCACCAGCTGAGGGGCCGGGTGGGCCGGGGCGATGGGCAGTCTTACTGCGTCCTCGTCACCGACAGCAAAAATCCGGAGAGCCTCAGCCGGCTCAAGGTGCTTACCTCGACCACCGACGGATTTCAGATCGCTGAGGAGGATCTGAGACTCCGGGGACCGGGAGATTTTATCGGCAGCCGCCAGCACGGGCTTCCCAGTCTTCGCGTGGCCGACCTGGCGGGGGACACGAGAGTGCTCCTGCTGGCAAAGGCCGCCGCCGATGCGCTGTTAAACGGGGACCCTGACCTGTCATCCTCCGCGCACCGCCCCCTGTTTGAACGGGTTAAGAACCTTTTTATTGAAAGCCCGGATATTTTTAATTGAGGAAATCAATCAAAATTAAAAAGAAAAAAGGAGCAGAACATCATGACAAAGATCGAGCAAGCCCAAGCCCTCCGGGACTGTACCGCGCCCCACTACAACTGCTGCCAGTCCGTGTTCATTCCCTTCGCCGCAGAGCGTGGCCTCTCCCAGGAGAGCGCCGCTGCCGTTGCCGCCCACTTCGGTTCCGGTATGCGCCGCGGCGCTGCCTGCGGCGCTACCACCGGCGCTCTGATGGCCCTGGGGATTTTGGGAAAAGGCGAGGACGCAGCCAAAGAATTCATCGCTGCTTTCAAGGAAAAGAACACGGAATTGGACTGTGCCCCTCTTCTGGAACTGGGCGAAAAACAGGGGATTGCCAAAAAAGCCTACTGCGACAGCCTTGTGGCCTTGGCGGTGTCCCTGGTGGAAGAACTGGCCGCCAAGGATTAAATGATTTTTTTCAAAAAGCTCTTGAAATTTCGGATGATACGCATTATGATATGGTTAGCACTCATACTAAACGAGTGCTAACCATATTTTTTGCGGAGGCGAAGACACAATATGGCAAAGAAGCAGTTCAAAACGGAGTCCAAGCGTATTTTGGATTTGATGATTAACTCCATCTACACCCATAAGGAGATTTTTTTGCGGGAGCTCATTTCCAACGCCAGCGACGCGGTGGACAAGCTGGCCTATAAGGCCCTCACCGACGAGAAGGTGGGCCTCGACCGCTCGGACTTCAAAATCACCATTATTCCTGACAAGGAGAAGAGAACCCTCACCGTTTCGGATAACGGTATCGGCATGACCCGGGAGGAACTGGAGTCCAACCTGGGCACCATCGCCAAAAGCGGCTCTCTTCAGTTCAAGCACGAAGCGGCGGAGGCCGAGGACGGCGCCAAGGCTGACCTGGGTATTATCGGCCAGTTCGGCGTAGGGTTTTATTCCGCCTTCATGGTTGCCGATCAGGTGACCGTCATTTCCAAAGCTTACGGCAGCGAAGAGGCCTGGCGGTGGGAATCCTCGGGTGCCGACGGCTATACCCTCTCCCCCTGTGAGAAGGAAACCGTGGGAACCGACGTCGTCATCCTCCTCAAGCAGGACGGGGAAGATGAACACTACGGCGAGTTTACGGAGACTTACCGGCTCTCCGCCCTCATCAAGAAATACTCCGACTATATCCGCTACCCCATCGTCATGGAGATGGAGAAGTCCCGCGAGAAGGAAAGACCCGCGGACGCACCAGAGGACTACAAGCCCGAGTGGGAGACCTATCAAGAGATGGAGACGCTCAACTCCATGGTTCCCCTGTGGCAGCGCCCCAAGAGCGAGGTCAAGGACGAGGAGTACAACGCGTTCTACAAGGAAAAATTCGGCGACTGGGAGGACCCCCTGGCGGTCGTGCACACCTCCGCCGAAGGACAGGCCGAGTACAAGGCGCTATTGTACATTCCCTCACGCGCCCCCTACGATTTTTATTCCCGAGACTTTGAGAAGGGCCTCCAGCTCTATTCCTCAGGCGTTCTCATTATGGACAAGTGCGCCGACCTGCTGGGCGACCATTTCCGCTTCGTGCGCGGCGTGGTGGACTCCCAGGACTTCTCCCTGAACATCTCCCGCGAGGTGCTCCAGCACACCCGCGAACTGCGCGTTATCGCCGCCAATCTGGAGAAAAAGATCAAGAGCGAGCTGCTGAAGCTTCAGAAGGACGAGCGGGAGAAATACGAAAAATTCTGGGATGCTTTCGGCACCCAGATCAAGTACGGCATCGTGGCCGAGTACGGCTCCCACAAGGAACTTTTGAAGGACCTGCTCCTCTTCTGGTCCTCCCGGGAGGGCAAGCGCCTCACGCTGGCAGAATATACGGAAAAGATGCCCGAATCCCAGAGTTTCATCTACTACGCCGCCGCTGAGAACGCCGAAAAGGCCGCGAAGCTGCCTCAGGCCGAGCGCATTCTGGACGCGGGCTACGAGGTGCTCTATCTCACCGATAACACCGACGAGTTTGTGATCCAGACCCTGGGCGAGCTGGGCGGGAAAAAGTTCAAGTCGGTCTCCGACGCCGACGCCCTTCCTGAAACCGACGCCCAGAAGGCGGAAGCCGAGAAGAAGGTGGAGGAGAACCGCGGTGTGCTGGACTTTGTGAAAGAGACGCTGGGCGACCGGGTCAAGGAGGCCCGCATTTCCCGCATCCTCAAGTCGGGTGCGGTGTGCATGACCACCGACGGCCCCGTGACCCTTGAAATGGAGAAATATTTCAGTAAGATGGAGGGCGGCCTGCCTATGAAGGCCGAGCGGGTACTGGAGCTCAACCCGGATTCCGAGGCCTTTGCGGCTCTTCGGAAGGCGGTGGACTCGGACAAGGACCTGGCGAAAAAATATGCCGAGCTGCTCTACGCCCAGTCTCTTCTGATTGCCGACCTGCCCCTGCCCGACCCGGCGGCCTATACCGAGCTGGTGTGCTCGCTGATGAAATAATTTACCGCAAATACCGCGCGAAAGCACTCCAAATCGCGGACCTTCGGTCGGATTCGGGGTGCTTTTTGCGTATAAAAATTACACCTGCCCGATTTGGAAGGGATTTCAAGAAAACCTTTACAGAAAGGGAGGTTTCATGTATAATGATGTGCATTTATTATAAAACCCCGCAGCAGGAGCCATCCCAAAAGGCGGGCCGTTTGCGTAGCTGCATGTTTGAATCGTTCGGTACGCATATTATAAAGACAGATTGCGTCATATAATGATTATGAGATACGCATTTCCAGTGAAAAGAGGTTCATCCATGGATAAATCGGTTATCATCTCCATCAAGGGGCTGCAGTCCTTTGAAAATATGGAGGACCAGGTGATTGATCTTACCACGGCTGGCCGCATGACGGGGAACGCCAAGGAAGGCTATACTCTTTCCTATCAGGAAAGCCCGGTCACCGGCCTCGACGGTACCCTAACCACCTTTCAGATCAGCAGGGACCGCATCACGCTGATGCGGGCGGGAGAAGTAAATTCCCAGATGGTCTTTCAAATGGGACGCAAACATCTCTCCCTCTACGAGACCCCTTACGGTGCCTTCACCGTGGGTGTCAACACCCGGCGGGTCCGGAACAACCTGGAGGAAAACGGCGGCGAGATTGAAATCGGCTATTCCATCGAGATTGATCACGCCGTGGCGGGAGAAAATTTCTTTAAAATCAATGTGAGGGAGCCCGCGCCCCGAATCGGGTCCTGACAAAAGATAGCGCCCCGTCTTCCGTCGGGGTAACGATGAAATGCCAAAGGTGATATGTTATGTCCAATCTGATTCAAGAAGCCAGGGCCCAGGTGGCCGAACTGACCCAAAGGGCCTATGAAAGGGCTTCCGGGGCCGGCCTGCTGCCCCCAGGACTCACATTCGGCGGCTCGGTAGACATTCCCAAAGACACCAGAAACGGGGACTATGCAACTACCTTCGCCCTGGCGGCCGCCAAACCCATGAAGCTGCCGCCGAAAACCGTTGCCCAGATTATCCTTGAGAACCTGGACCTGGCCGGTACTTATTTTGACCGCGCCGAGATCGCGGGGCCGGGCTTTCTCAACTTTACTCTGTCGAGCCGCTGGTACGGCGGGGTGCTCCGCGATATCGACACCGAGGGGGAAAACTACGGCGCCGTCGACGAGGGCAAGGGCCAGAAGGTCATGGTGGAGTTCGTTTCCGCCAACCCTACGGGCACCATGACCATCGGCAACGCCAGAGGGGGCGTCCTGGGCGACAGCCTGGCCTCCGTTCTGGACCGGGCGGGCTATCACGTCTGGCGGGAATTCTACGTAAACGACGCGGGCAACCAGGTGGAGAAATTCGCCCTCTCTCTGGAGGCGCGCTATATCCAGCTCATAAAAGGCGAGGACGCCGTCGCCTTCCCCGAGGACGGGTACCACGGCGAGGACATCCGCGCTCTGGCCAAGGCCTTTTACGACCAGGAGGGGGAGAAGTGGCTGGAGGCCGACCCCGGGGAGCGCAGGATCTTCATGCGGGAGTTCGGCATGGCCTATAATATCCGCAAGATGAAGGCCGATCTGGAGCGGTACGGTATCCGCTACGACCAGTGGTTTCTGGAGTCCAGCCTCCACGAGAGCGGCTATGTGGACGACACGGTGGCCTTACTTGAAAAGGCCGGCTACACCTATGAGAAGGACGGCGCCCTGTGGCTGCGCAACAAGGACTTCGGCGCCGACAAGGATGAAGTCCTCAGGAGAGCCAACGGTTTTTACACCTATTACGCGGTCGATATCGCCTACCACCGCAACAAGTTCCTGGTCAGGGAGTTTGACCGGGTCATCGACGTGTGGGGAGCCGACCACCACGGCCACGCCATCCGCTTCGCGGCCTCCATGAGCGCCCCGGCTTTGGGGATGCAGGGGAAGAAGCTTGACTTTCTTATCATGCAGCTGGTCCAGCTCATTCAGGACGGCAAAGAGGTCAAGGTCTCCAAGCGCTCGGGCAAATCCATTACCCTGGCCGACCTGCTGGACGAAATATCGGTGGACGCCACCCGGTTTTTCTTCAACGCAAAGCCCAACAATCACCTGATTTTCGATATGGATCTGGCCGTGCGGCAGGATTCGGAAAACCCCGTTTACTACGTGCAGTATGCCCACGCCCGCATCTGTTCCCTGGTTTCCAATCTGGCAGAGGAGGGTGCGCTGGTATCCGCCGCCTCGGAGGTGGATTCGTCTCTTCTGGTCACCCCTGAGGAGAAGGCGCTTATCAAGAACCTTTCGATCTTCCCCGAGGAGATCCGCATGGCAGCGCGGGACATGGATCCATCCCGCATCAACCGCTATCTTGTGAGCCTTGCCGGAGACTTCCACCGGTTCTATACCGAGTGCCGCTGCAAGGGCGTGGAACCCCACCTGATGGCGGCGAGGCTTAAGCTGGCTGATACGGTCCGTTCGGTACTGGCGAACGGTCTTAACCTGCTTGGTATCTCCGCGCCGGTAAAAATGTAAATGCTATATCTGTGTCCTGAAAACGTGTCTTCGTTTTCAGGACGCTTTCGCGTATTGCAAAACGGGGAAAGCGTTTTCAGACTACGATCAATTGAAATGGGACTTGCAAATGAAGATGAAAAACAAACTGTTTATGTGGATGAGAAGGGAAGCCGTACTTTGCATCGCTCTCCTGTGCGCCGCACTCTCCATGCTAGCCGTCCCGCCAAGCGCCGCTTACTTTGGTTACATAGACCTCCGGGTTTTATGCATGCTCTTTTGCCTCATGTCGGTGGTGCAGGGCCTCCAGCACTGCAATCTGTTTGAGGTGCTGGCCAGGAAGCTCCTCTCCGGCAGAAGGAGATCCCGGCTTTTAATGCTGATTCTCGTGCTGCTGCCCTTCTTCGCATCCATGTTGGTTACGAACGATGTGGCCCTCATTACCTTCGTGCCCTTCACCATTCTGGTGCTGAATCTCATCGGACGGGAAGAGAGCCTTGCCTGGGTGGTGGTTTTGCAGACGCTGGGAGCAAACCTCGGAAGCATGGCGACTCCTGTGGGCAATCCGCAGAATCTCTTTCTCTATTCCCGCTACAGTCTCTCTGGAGGAGAATTTTTCTCAGCCGTGCTTCCGCTCGCTCTGGCGAGCCTGCTGTGTCTTGGCGCCGCCGCCCTTTGGACGAAACGGGAGACCATTGAAGTGACCTTTCACGGGGAAACGCAGATCCATAACCCGAAGCTGCTGGTTTTGTATTTTGTTCTGTTCCTCCTCTGCCTGCTTGCGGTTTTTCATCTGCTGCACTACGGGGTGCTTACCGCCGTTGTGCTCATCTGTATGCTCCTGTTTTCCCGGCGCGTGCTGGTTTCGGTGGATTACGGGCTGCTCTTCACCTTCGTGTGCTTTTTCATCTTTGCCGGGAATTTAGGTGAAATCGCGGCGGTGCGAAACTTCCTGACCGGCCTTCTCAACCGCAACGCACTTATGAGCAGCGTACTGGCCAGCCAGGTAATCAGCAATGTCCCCGCGGCCGTGCTGCTGTCCGGTTTTACGGAGCATTGGAGAGCGCTGCTCCTCGGTGTGGACGTGGGCGGCCTGGGCACGCCCGTGGCTTCCCTTGCGAGCCTCATTTCCCTGAAGCTTTATCTTCGCGCTCCGGGCGCGCGTGCGGCGTACTACCTTGGCATTTTTACGCTGGCGAATCTCATCGGCCTCGCGGTGCTGCTGCCGCTGGCGTTTCTGCTGCTTTAATCAAATCGCTCAGGCATTTTAATTTGCCGATCAAAATAGTATCATGATAGTCGATTTAAAGAGTAACAAGCCGAAAGGAGCTTTGCGGGTATGACGAGACTCACGTCCGGGTCCAAAGGCAGCTATACCGTCCCCGATCCGCAGGAGGCCATCGAGCGCCTTGCCGCCTATGAGAATCTGCACGAGGCTACTGAGCGCGAGCAGGAGAGTATCACCGTGCAGATGGCCGTTCTCCGGGCCGCCGGAAAGGAAAAAACGGTCAAATACCGGGAACTATTTGCGAAAAAACTGCAAAACATATATGCGCTGAGTCTGTTTCAATCACTATAATTTGAAAAGCGTCCCGGAAACGTCATATCGTTTCCGGGACGATTTTCTGTATGCATTTATATGTTATTTGCCCTTCAGCGTAAACCTGCTTCTTTCAAATTCCAGCAGTCCGTCCTCCCGCATCCGGCCGAGCTCGGCCGACAGGGCGCTGCGGTCTACCGAAAGGTAGTCCGCCAGCTGCTGCCGGTTAAAAGGGATCACAAAAGTCCTGCTTTTTGCGTGGGCGGCCTGGGAGGAAAGGTAGGAAAGCAGCTTTTCCCGGATGGTCCTCTTCATGGTGTGCTCAATCTTTTGCGTCAGCCTCAGGTTTTCTTCCGCGATGATCCGAACCATATTTTCAATGAGGCGGGAATGAAAGGCGCATGCCGAAGAGCAGGAGGTGAGGATGCGCTTATAATCGATAAACAGAATTTCACTTTTATCGGTGGAAAGGATGCTGACGGGCAGCTCTGCGATTCCCGTGCAGGCGAAGGTCTCCCCAAAGAGCTCTCCCGAGGACAACCTGGCCAGGATTTCCCGGTTCCCCGCGTAATCTTCCTTGACAGCCTGAACGTTTCCTTTGAGGATCACGCCCACGGAATGGGCCTCCGTTCCCGCCGTAAAAACATATTCTTCCTTTTGATAAGTCCTCGTTACCGCCCCAAGGCAGCGGAGCATGGCGTCCAGCTCCTCCGGCGAAATGCCCCTAAACAGGGGGCAGATCTGCAGAACATTCTGAAAATTTTCCATATTCCCCTCGTTTCGTTGTGGTTACAACGGAATTTATGATCACATTATAGTAAAGTAACGTCAGAAGGTCAAGATGAAACCTTGAGATTAAAAGGAGGACAAACAAAATGTTCTGCTATCAATGCGAGCAGACCGCGCTGTGCACCGGCTGTACCGGAAAAGCGGGCGTCTGCGGAAAAAGCTCCGAGGTTGCCGACGCGCAGGATTCCCTCACCAGAGCGCTCATCTGCCTTGGCTACGCCGCCGAGGGAAAAACTCCCTCCAAGGAAACCGATGGCCTGGTTCTGGAGGCGCTTTTTGCCACCTTGACCAACGTAAATTTCGACGGCGAGGCCATTCATAAACTGAAAAATGAAGTCAAAGCCGCATGCGCCGCTTTCTCCCCTGAGCGCTGTGTCAGCTGCGGCGACGAGAACGCGCCCCTCTCCCTGTGGACGGAGCAGGAGGACATCCGCAGTCTCAAGTCCCTGATCCTCTTCGGCATCCGCGGCGTGGCCGCCTACGCCTATCATGCCCGCGTGCTGGGGCATGACGTATCCGAAATTACATCCTTCCTCTACAAAGCCCTGCGCGCCGTGGGCAAGGACGACGCCGATATGAACTACCTTCTGCCCATCGTCATGGAGGTCGGCACCGTGAACTTCAGGTGCATGGAGATCCTTGACAAGGCCAACACCGACACCTACGGCACCCCCGCCCCCGCAACCGTGACCATGAAGGTGGAAAAGGGACCCTTCATCGTGGTGACCGGCCATGACCTGGCCGACCTGGAAGCCCTTCTCAGGCAGACCCAGGGCAAGGGAATCAATATCTACACCCACGGCGAAATGCTTCCCGCCCATGCCTATCCCAAGCTGAGGGCTTACTCTCACCTGAAGGGCAACTTCGGCACGGCGTGGCAGAACCAGCAGAAGGAATTCGACAACCTCCCGGCTCCCATTCTCTATACCACCAACTGCCTGATGCCCCCGCGCGAGAGCTATAAGGACCGCGTCTTCACCACAGGGGCCGTTTCCTGGCCCGGCGCCGTGCATATCGGCGAGGACAAGAATTTTACCCCCGTCATTGAAAAGGCTCTGGCTCTGGGCGGCTTTGCCGAGGAGAGGACCTTCGCCGGCGTGAACGGGGGCACCCAGGTGACCACCGGCTTCGGCCACGGAACCATTCTCTCGGTGGCCGGCACCGTCATCGACGCGGTCAAGGCCGGCGCCATCCGCCACTTCTTCCTGGTGGGCGGCTGCGACGGCGCGAAGCCCGGGCGGAACTACTACAGAGACTTTGTGAAGGAAACCCCGGCGGATACCGTGGTGCTCACCCTGGCCTGCGGCAAATACCGCTTTAACGATCTGGACCTGGGCACCATCGGCGGCCTGCCCCGCCTCATGGACATGGGCCAGTGCAACGACGCTTACGGTGCGGTGAAGGTGGCCCTGGCTCTGGCCGACGCCTTCGGCTGCGGCGTGAACGACCTACCCCTCACCCTGGTGCTCTCCTGGTACGAACAGAAGGCCGTGTGCATCCTCCTGTCCCTCTTGGCCCTTGGCGTCAAGAATATTTATCTGGGACCCACGCTGCCCGCCTTCCTGTCTCCCGGCGTTCTCAACTTCCTCGTGGAGAATTTTGGCATCACTCCCATCAGCACCCCCGAACAGGATCTCAAGAAAATTCTCGGCTAAGGCTGTCGAAAAACCCTGTTTTTCGACAAAACGGTAAGATGGAAGCGGCTCTTTGGAGCCGGACAGAGAGTGCCTAGCGGGAAGTGAATTCCCGCTAGGCACTAGTATTTAACCTTTTGCGGATTTCGGTCACGGAGCTGGGCGCAAAATCTACAAAAGCTTTTCGCCGGTGGCGAAAAGGACGAGGGATTTTTTTAATCGTCTGAAAGGGTGGTGTCTCATGTATTTTGAGACACTACCTTTATTTTTCTGTTCACGGCCCCCGTCTTATTTTCTGTAGAAGGTGTGCGGGATGGGAAGGCTGGTGCGGGGCATGCCGTCCACGCGCTCGGCCGCGTGGGCGGCGGCGGAGGCCGCCGGGATGGCAGAAATCTCCCCCACACCCTTGGCGCCGTAAGCGTTATCCTCCGCGGCTCCCTTTCCGATGAGGATGACCTGGATGGGCGGGGCCTCGGTGGCCCTGATAAGCCCCAGGGTTCCGTATTTGGAGAGCACGTAGCCCTTCTCCATGACAAAGTTTTCGGTGAGGCCGAACCCGAGCCCCATGAGCACGCCCCCTTCGATCTGCCCCTCGCAGGCCTTGGGGTTTACCACCCTGCCCACGTCGTGGGCGGCGACCACCCGGACCACCTTCTTGCTCTCGTCCATGACGACCACCTGGGCGCAATAGCTGTACGCCACATGGCTCACCGGGTTGGGCTTGTCGGAGCCCATGGGGTCGGTCACGCCGTTATATTCCCCGTAGAACGTTTTCCCCTCCAGCTCTTCCAGGGATTTTCCACAATCCAGCTCCTCCCGGAGCAGTTCTGAGGCCCTTCTGGTGGCCTCTCCGGTGAAGAGGGTCTGGCGGCTGGCGGTGGAGGTACCCGAATTGGGCGTGACGGCGGTGTCCGCCCGCTCGTGTATGATCAAGGCAGGGGGAAGACCCGTGGCGGTACACACGATTTGGGTCGTGACCGTGGCCACGCCCTGCCCCGTGCAGGCCGCCGAGGTGCGGATGTGCACGGTCCCGTCGAGGACTGCAAGCCGGCATCGGCCCACGTCGGGTACGCCCACGCCGAGGCCGCTGTTTTTCATGGCTCCCGCGATGCCCGCCCAGGGGCTGCTCTCAAAGGCTTCTTTTACCGCCTCCAGACACTCCTTGTAGGCGCAGTCCGGGGAGGCGATCTGTCCGTTGGGGAGCACCTGGCCGGGCCGGATGGCGTTGCGGTATCGGATCTCCCAGGGGGAGATACCCACCTGCTTTGCCAGCTCGTTCAAGTTCTGCTCCCCGGCAAAGCAGCTCTGGGTGACCCCGAAGCCCCGGAAGGCGCCCGCGGGAACGTTGTTGGTGTAAACGGCGACGCCGGTGATGTCCACGTTCTGAAAGTGATAGGGTCCCCCCGCGTGGGTGCACGCCCGCTGCAGCACCGGCCCGCTCAGGGAGGCGTAGGCTCCGCTGTCCGACACAATGGTTGCTTTCATGGCCTGCAGGATTCCGTTTTCGTCGCAGGCGGTGGTGACGTCGATCTCCATGGCGTGGCGTTTGGTGTGCACTACGAGACTCTCCTGCCGGGAGAATTTCACTTTAACCGGCTTTCCTGTCAGGTAAGCCATCAGGGCGGCGTGGTGCTGGACGCTCATGTCCTCCTTGCCGCCGAAGCCTCCCCCCACCAGCTTGGTCTGGCAGCGCACCTTTTCCGGGGGCAGCTTCAGCATCCTGGCGATTTCCCGCTGCTCGTCGTACACCGACTGGGAGGCGGTGTAGAGCAGCACCCCTCCGTCTCCGTCCGGCATGGCCACGGCGCACTCGGGCTCCATAAAGGCGTGATCGGTCATGGGGGTGGAATAGTGCCGGGTCACTACATGTTTTGCCCTGGTGATAGCCCCGTCGGCGTCCCCGCGTGTGAGCGCCTGGCGGCTTACGATATTGCCCCTCTTGTGGAGCCTGGGCGCGTCCTCACGCATGGCCTCCAGTGGATCGGTGAGGGGCAAAAGCTCTTCGTATTCAACGTCTATAAGGTCCAGCACCTGGGGCAGAGACTCTTTTTTTATGACGGCGGCCAGCGCCACGGCGTCGCCTACCGTTCTCGTAATATCCCCCTGGGCGATCATCACGTCCCAGTCGGGGAAGAGATGGCCGGTTTTATTGAAGGGAACGTCTTCTGCCGTCAGAATCCGCACCGTGTCCGGGTGGGCCAGCGCCCGGGTGAGGTCTATTTTAATGATCCTGGCCCTGGGGTATTTGCTCCGCAGGGCTCCGGCGTAGAGCATGCCGGGAACCGTGATATCGTCCACAAAAAGCCCGGTACCCAGCACCTTTTCCTCCGCGTCCACCCGGGGTAGGCAGCAACCCACGCCACCCTCCGGAAGGGAGGACGGGATGGGGCGGTTCTCACGGAAAAAATCGGCGGCCGTCAGAATGGCGTCCTCGATTTTGACGTAGCCGGTGCAGCGGCAGATGTTGCCCCGGATGGCTTTTTTCACGTCCTGCCGGGTGGGAGTGAGGTTAGAATCCAGCAACTCCTTGGCGCACAGCACCATGCCGGGAATGCAGAAGCCGCACTGCACCGCCCCGGCTTCGCCGAAGCAGTGGACGTAGACCTCCCGTTCCCTGGGGGTAAGCCCCTCCACGGTGGTGACGTGCTTCCCCTCCAGCTTTGAAAGGCGAAAGAGGCAGGCTTTGGTCTTTTTCCCGTCCACCAGCACCGTACAGGTGCCGCAGGCGCCCTCGCCGCAGCCGTTTTTTACCGAGGTGAGCCTCAGGTCGTCCCGCAGAAAGTCCAGGAGGGTTTTATCCTCCTCCGAATGGCGCTCCAGCTGGTTTACATAGATTGTATACATGAGCGCTCTCTCCTTGCATTTACAGGCAGTGGGCGTACTGCTCGGTCACGACGGAAATCAGATCCGCAATGTCCCTTGGGACCCTCCGGTCGTCAAGCTCCGCGGTAAAGATATCCACGCCCAGCCTCAGGAGGAATTTACCCTCACCCAGAGGCAAAAAGCCCTGGTTTTCGCTGTGGATAAAGTCCGTCCGGCTGGCAAATACGGTGAGCTTATCCCGGTAAGGTGCGCCGCCGTAGGGGCAGAAGACCTTGCAGTTGCCGCATTCGTTGCACAGCCGGTCCACGTGGACCACTTGCTCCCTGGGGCTTCCGGGCACCCGCACGGTCAGGTTCGCCCGGTTGGGGCACACTTCCACGCACAGCTCGCAGAGCCTCTCGCAGCCCAGGCAGCGGCCGCTGTCGCATTCTCCCTCCGGGTGCCGGAGAATTCCCCTGCGGGAGCGGAGAACTTCGGCTGTTTCTTCGTAGGGCGCGTCGGCGGGCCGGACGCCGAGAATCTCCTTCACAACGCGGGTGGCCTCGGCGATAGCCTTCACCACGGTGGCGGGGCCTCGGAAGGCGTCTCCGATCACATAGAGCCTGTCCGCCGCGCACAGGCATGTGGGCCTGCCGTGGTCATCCAGCGGCACGCCGAACCGGTCGAGAAAGTCACTGTCCACTTCCTCTCCCACGGCGGCGATGAGGGTGTCCACCGGGAGTCTCACCTGTTCTCCGGTGGGGCTCGGCCTGCCGCGGCCCGATTCATCCGGCGCGCCCAGCTCCATCACGTTGCAGGTGAGGACCGAGTTAAGGAGGGAGATCGGGGTCACAAGCTCGCGGAAGATAACGCCGTCGGCAACCGCCAGCTCCAACTCCTCCGCGTCGGCGGGCATCTGCCGGCGGGTGCGGCGGTAAAGGAGCATAACCTTTTGAACGCCGGGGACGCGTTTGGCCGCCCGGGCGGCGTCTACCGCCGAGTTTCCCCCGCCGACCACCGCGACGCATCTTCCCAGAGTAACATTTGCCGGGTCTTTTTTCAAATTTTCCAGAAAATCCAGCACGTTGACGGCGGTGCCTTCGGAGAGTGCCAGTCTTCCCGGCTTCCATGCGCCGCAGGCGACGATCACATGGGTAAAGCCCCGGGCAAAGAGGGCCTCCGCGGTATCCACCCGGGTATTGAGGCGCAGTTCCACGCCCAGCTTTTTGAGGAGGGAAACGTCCTTATCGATGGCGTCGCCGCCGATACGGAATTCGGGGATCACGTGCCGGACGATGCCGCCCAGGCTACCTTTCTGCTCAAAGACGGTGACACTTGCCCCGGCTCTTGCCAGAAAGAAGGCCGCGGCCATGCCGCCGGGCCCGCCGCCCACCACGGCCACTTTCTCCCCTCTGGGTTCTCCGGCCTTCAAAGCGCCGAGAAAAGCGTCGTAGCCCTTCTCCGCCGCCAGAAGCTTGGCGCTTCTGATTTTCACCGGCTCCTCGCAGAAATTGCGCACGCAGGAGCTTTGGCAGCGGTGGGTGCAGATGGTGCCGGTAATAAAGGGCAGAGGGTTCTTTTCGCAGATGACCGAAAGAGCTTCGGCGTATTTTCCCTCGCCGTTGAGCTTCAGATAGGCGGGGATATCCTGACCGATGGGGCAGCCGGTCTCGCAGCCCGCCGCGAAGCAGTCGGTGAGCGGGGGGCTTCCCTGAATCTTCTTGATTTCCCTGATTTTAATCGGCTTCACATGATGGGCGTCGGTTTTGGCCTCCCCGGCAAGCTGCCGGAGAGCCGCGCAGTCCGTTTCCAGAAAGGGGGCGTAGGGCATGGCGGAGAGCTCCCGCGCCATCTGCGCCAGACGGTTGTAGCCGCCGGGCTTGAGCAGGGTGGTGGCCACCGTGATCGGCCAGATTCCGGCGGCGAAGATCTTTGCGATATTAAAGGCGTCCGCCCCGCCGGAGTAGGAGATGCGGAGTTTCCCCTCAAAGGTGTCCGAAAGCTTCCCCGCCAGGGCGATGGTGAGGGGGTAAAGGCTCTTCCCGCTCATATACATCTCGGAGCCGGGCAGTTCCCCTCTGGCGATGGTCACGGGGAAGGTGTTGGTGAGCTTCACGCCGAAGGCGAGGCCCTCTTTCTCTGCCAGCGCCATAAGGCGCCGGAACATGGGCACTGCGTCCTCGTACTGGAGGTCGCTTTTAAAGTGGTGGTCGTCGAAGACAAGATAGTCGTAACCCATGCTGTCCAAAATCTTGCGGGCGAACTCATAACCCAGGAGGGTGGGATTGCACTTCACAAAAGTATTGAGCTTCTTTTGGGTGATTAAGTAGGTCGCGATCCGCTCGATTTCTTCGGGCGGGCAGCCGTGGAGGGTGGAAAGGGTGATGGAGGAACAGATGCGGGGGGTGATTTGGGAAAGATAAGCTTCGTCTACGGCTTTGAACCGGTCCGGATTGGCGCGCGTCCATGCAAAGCACTCCGCCCAGGCGCTCGTGGCTTCGGCGTTCTTGAGCCCCTCGATGAAGGCGTCGATTTTAGGCGTTTTAATGCCCGCCAAATCGTACCCCACGCTCATGTTGAACAAAAAACCGTCGGGACTTCCCAGATCCAGCTCGCGGCTCAGGAGCTTAAGGGCGAACCACGCCTTCACGTACTCGCCGAGAGCCTCTTCCACCCGCAATTCGGTGGACCACTCCACGTTATAGCCCTCGTCGGCGGCCAGAATGCAGGGCTTGGAGACGGGAAGGTCCTCCCCGTCGATCACCTGCACCGTTTTCAGCTCAAAAAACCGCGCGCCCGCGGCGTAGGCGGAGATAATATTCTGAGCAAGCTGGGTATGAGGCCCAGCGGCGGGGCCCACGGGGGTCTCCAGCGCCTCGCCAAAGAGGGGCAGGGTCTTGCCTTCCTTATGGCGGTAAAGGGCGTGAACGCCAAAAAGGCTGCCCTCCCGCGCGTATTCGGTAAGCGCCCAGTTCATGAGATTCTCAAAGGGGATCGGTCTCATCCGGTCGGACATAAAAGTCTCTCCTTTTGTGTAGATTCTTAAAAAAGGGGGATGATTTTCTGCCTTGCGTCAATATTTTCTCCATGTTATAGTAATTCTTGCAAACGCTGCGGAAAAGCGGCGGGGTATGCAGGGGAGGAAACGCGATGAAAACAGTTTTTCTGGGGGACAGCCTCATTTTCGGATACGGGGTAAGCCGAAGTAATTGCTGGGTAACGCTGGCGGCGAAAGCAATCGGCATCACCGCCGTGAACCGGGGCATCAACGGCGATACCACCGGCGGGATGCTGGCCCGCTTTTCTGCCGATGTACGCTCCGAAAACCCCTCCTGCGTGGTCCTGATGGGCGGCGTGAACGACATCCTATCCTGCGGGGTTTCCCACGGCGCCAAAAGCAATATGATGGCGATGATCCACGAGGCCCTTACTTATGGGATAAAACCGATACTCTCAACGCCCATTCCGCTTGTTCCCGAGGCGGCGAGCGATGCATGGGGCCCATTTTTCAATTTCCGGAATGCGCGCAAGGAAAGCGAAGAGTACGCCCGCTGGCTGCTGGGCCTGGGCAGTGCCTTCGGCGTGCCGGTCTGCGATTTCTATACCCGGTTCGGCGCTCTGGCCGACGAGAGCTGGTATCTGGACGGTCTCCATCCCACTAAGGACGGCCATCGGATTATGGCGGAACTGTTTTGCGATGCCTGGAGATTAGCGGGCATTTAGGTTTCAGATCTTCGCGGAATCTTTTTCTCCGCCGGAAGGTTCCTTCACCCCGCCGCCGTCCGCTTTTTCCTCCTCGGCGGCCTTTTCTCCGGAGCCTGCCTGGGCGGAATCATCCTCCTCCAGATCGCAGACGCGGAAGGCCATCAGCGCGTCCTTATCGGGACACTCCATGCAGGCCACCCGGTCGGCCTGGCGGGACACGGCCCGCTCGAAAATATTGCGCACGTCCCGGGCGTTGCCGAAATTCTGGTCCCGCTCTGCGTAAAGCGCCTGAAACCCGGCGGCGGCGAATTTCTCGCTCTCTTCGTCCATGGCGTAGCCGTTCTTTTGGCACATGGAGCGGAAAATCTCCGTGAGCTGGTCGCCGGTATAGTCGTCGAAATAGAAGTACTTATTGAAGCGGCTCTCAAGGCCGGGATTGGAATTAATAAACTTGCCCATCAGCTCGGTGTACCCGGCCACGATGACGATGAGGTCCTTGCGGTTATCCTCCATGCCCTTGAGGAGCACCTCGATAGCCTCCTTGCCGAAGTCGTTGGCGCTCTCCTGATTGGCCAGGGCGTAAGCCTCGTCGATGAACAGCACGCCGCCCATGGCCTTCTGGATGACCTCTCCGGTTTTGATGGCGGTCTGTCCCACAAATCCGGCTACCAGCCCCGAGCGGTCCACCTCGACGAGGTGGCCCTTGGAGAGCACCCCGATGGCGTGGTAAATTTCGGCCAGCAGCCGGGCAACGGTGGTCTTGCCCGTGCCGGGGTTCCCCATGAACACCAGGTGCAGGCTCATGGGGGGCACCGGAAGGGCCGCGTCCTCCCGGAGCTTGCGCACCTTCACGAGGTTAATGAGGCTTTTCACGTCGGCCTTCACCTTGGTAAGGCCCGTGAGACCGTCCAGCTCGGCGAGCAGCTCCTCCAGCGGCCTGGCAGGCTTCGCCGGCGTCTCGGCCGCCGTGCTCTTTTGGTCGTTCTTCCCCGAGACCTCTCCCTGAGAGGTGGGAGGAACCGGGGGGCCCTTGGGAGCGCCGGGGGTTTTGGTGACAAAATCCATCACGTCCAGCGGTGTTTTGCCTCCGGCGAGCCCGTCGGAGTCGCAAAGGGCGGAGAGTTCGTCGGCGCAACGGTTCACAAAGGCGGCTTCTTTCTCGCTCACCACCCCGTCCACCGCCGCGAAGAGCAGCAGCATCAGGGTGAGCACGTCGATGAACCGGCGGGCGGTGTTCTGACCGGTCAGCGTGTCCGCCGAGCGCATCCGGGCGAAAAAGGCGGGAGCTACAAAGCCCGCGTACTCGTCCACCATGGTGGTGAGCTCCCAGTAAAGGGTGGCGGGCACGGGGTTACCCTTACAGTAAATGGCTTCGTAATACTCCACATGGCGGGGGGTGATGGGTTGTCCCTCGGCATGCCAGATGCCCAGGGCGCATTTGCGCATGAACGGGTCGGCCTCCCGGCTCACCCGGACCCGGAGGGCGGGGTCGGCGATATGCCCGCGAAAGGCGGAAAGCGCCTCGTCATACTGTTTGTGTACCGCCGCGGCGCTGATTGGTCCGCCCATAAACGGTCAACTCCTTTTCCTAACCTGCAATCTGTTTTTCTTATTATATTAAATCCGGCAGCATCGGTCAAGTAAACATAAAACCCATTATTATTTTAGTTATTGATGGTTGACGATTGTCGTCAAAACATGTAGAATATACGGGATCAGAGTAATGAAATGGGGGACGTCCGAATGGCAAACAAGCAAACCTCACGCGCCCGGATTGAGGTTATCCGCTGCCCAAACTGCGGCGAGGACTATTCCGTGACCTATAAGCGCTGTCCTTTTTGCGACGAACGCCCCGACCAGAAGAGCGGCGCGGGGGGCGGCGGGAAACGGCTGCGCGGCTCCAAGGGCGGCGGCTGGGGGATCGGCAGGATCATCACCGCGGTGCTTTCCGTCGCCCTGATTGTGGCGGCGGTGGTAATCGTTGTCACAATCGTAAAGCCCCTGGTGGACCGGGGTGAATCCAGCGCGATTCAATCGGCCTCTCCCGGCACGGCCGCTACGGCGACTCCCAACAGTTCCCCCAGTCAACAAGCGGAGGCCACGCCCAGCCCGGGATCCGAGGCTACTCCCACGCCCATCGGTCAGACGGCCACTGGCTTTATCTTAAATCAGGGCGACTTTACCCTGGACCATGCGGGCGCGACCTACCAATTGAGCGCCACATTTTCACCAGTCGGCTCTACCGGCGCCATTACTTGGACCAGCAGTAAGCCCGAGGCGGTCTATGTGGACCAGACCGGAAAGGTGACCGCCCTTGCTAACGGGAACTCCACCATCACCGCAACACTGGCCGGTGGATATACCCAGACCTGCGTCGTCCGCTGCAGCTGGTCGGGCGGCACTGTCTATCCCACGCCCTCCGGTTCCTCCGATACCCCCGCTTCTTCCGGAACGCTCTCCCTTAACCGTACCGATTTTTCTCTGACAAAGAAGGGGGAGAGCTTCACCATGAGGGTGACGGGCGCTTCGGGCACTCCCTCCTGGAGCATTAAAAATTCCGCGGTTGCAACCATCTCCTCCGACGGGGTCGTCAAAGCGGTGTCGTCCGGCACCACCACCATTACCTGCCAGGTGGACGGGCAGACTTTTACCTGCATTGTTCGGTGTAAGTTCTAGCGTTGCATACATAAATGACAAAAACGTCCGCTCCGGCCATCAGGCCGGAGCGGACGTTTTAGGTTGCGGTTATTTTCTGCACAGCAAGCGCAGGGCTTCGGCATAACCTTCGAATCCATGTCCCTTTATGGTCGCGACGCAAGCGGAGCGGAGGTAGGAGACTTTGCGGAAGTCTTCCCGGGTGTCGGGGTCGGAGAGATGGACCTCCACCGTGGGCACGCCCACGGCCTTCACCGCGTCCAGCAGGGCGATGCTGGTGTGGGTATAGGCTCCGGGATTCATGACGATGCCGTCGGCAGCCCCGTAAGCGCTCTGGACGGCGTCCACCAGGGCCCCTTCGTGGTTGGATTGGAAGAACCGGACCTCTGCGCCCAGCTTCTCCGCTTCCCTTTGGATGAAGGCGGTGAGATCGGCATAGGTGGCTTTTCCGTAAATCTCTGGCTCACGAATGCCCAGCATATTCAGATTGGGACCATTAATCACCAGTATTTTCACAAAAATCCCTCCAGATTTCCTCGGCGGTTTTCTCCGCCGCCCCGTTATTATGGACCACGGCGTCCCGGAAGCGGGTATACAGGGGGAGTCTCTCCCGGTACAGCGCGGCAAGATCAGCCCCTTCCGAGAGAGGGCGGCCGTCTCTCGCGAGCTGCGCAAGGCCGCGCTCAAGATGGTAAATACGGCCATTCTGGCGCAGGGAAGGGTAATTGCACCCGTCCTTAACGGCACCCCCGCCGGTCACAATGATTTTTCCGCTTTCCCGGCCCGCCTTTGCGGTTTCCTCCCGCTCCAGCCGCCGGAATTCCTCCTCGCCGCTTTGCGCGAAGATTTCCGGGATGGACCGCCCTGCCGCCCGTACGATCTCCTCGTCAATATCCACGCACTGCCTGCGGGTGAGTGCGGACAGAGCCTTTCCCACGGTGCTTTTGCCGCTGCCGGGCATGCCGATGAGCACGATGTTTTCCGTCTGACGGCGGATTTGGCGGAAGATGCTCTCATTTTCCGCGTCTGGAATGGGAACGCCGAAAAAATACTCCTCCGCCGCTTTCGCCTGAGCCACCAGCATGGCAAGACCGCCCGCATGAGAAATGCCCAGCGCCTCCGCCTGCATCATAAGAGCGGTGCGGCAAGGATTATAAATAAGATCGACGACCCCTGCGCAGGCGGGAAACTCCCGCAGGTTGGCCGGAGAGGCTCCCGTACCGGGGTACATGCCTACGGGCGTGGCGTTCACCACGATTTCCGCGTCCCGGTGGAGTCTCAGGTTTTCGTAATTGTCCCTGCCGCTTCGCGAAATCACCGTTACCTGGGTAGCGCCCAGGCGCCGCGCCGCAGCCTGCACGGTGAGGGATGCCCCGCCGCTGCCCAGAATCACTGTTTTTCGCCCGAAAAAGCCGATGCCAGAGCGCCTTGCCAGATACTCAAAGCCATACGCGTCGGTGTTCCACGCGCGCAGCTTCCCGTCCGCCCCGCGCACGATGGTGTTGACACTGCCGATCTCCGCGGCCTCCGGGGAGATTACGTCGCAATACGCCATGACGTCCCTTTTATAGGGGATGGTGACGTTGAGTCCTCCGATATCCTCCCGGCGCAGAAAAGGCTCCAGCTCATTTGGTTCCAGCTCGATGAGCCGGTAGGCGGCGTTTCCCAGCGCCTTGTGGATGGGGAGGGAATAGCTGTGTTTCAGCGAGCGGCCCAGAAGGCCAAAAACCTTTTCGCCCATGGCTCAAATTTCCGCGTAGTTGCCCAGGAAGACGAAGGTCTCGCAGCTGCGCTCCAGATCCTCCAGCATGGCAAGAACGCCCGGCTCCCTCACCGAGGCGTCCAAGTCCAGAAAGAACATGAACTCAAAATTCCGGCCGGTGACCGGGCAGCTCTCCAGCTTGCTCATGTTAATGCCCAAGGCCGCCAACTTGGCGAGAATTTCGTGCAGGGCGCCGGGCTTGTTTTCGCAGGCGATGATGAGGCTCAGGTGGTTGGCTCCCGCGTAGATGGCGGGGTTTTTCGTGATGCAGATAAAGCGGGTGTAGTTATTGGCGCTGTCCTGAATATCCTCTTTGACCACGGAAAGACCGTACAGGGCTGCGCAGGGGTGGGAGGAGATGGCCCCCATGCGGGCATCTCCCGATTCCGCCACCATCTTGGCGGCGGCGGCGGTGTTGTCGCAGGGGATAATTTTCACGTCTGGGCCCAGAGAGGCCAGGAACCTGCCGCACTGGCCGATGGCCTGCTCATGGGAGTAGATCTGCTTAAGATCGGAGAGCTTGGTGCCCTCTTTTGCCAGCAGCTCGTGGCGGATGCACAGGCGCACGCTGCGCACAACGGAAAAGCGCTTTTTCTGCAGCAGCTCGTAGACCGCGCGGACCGAGCCGTTGGAGCTGTTCTCGATAGGCAGGATGCCGAACCGGCACAGACCCGACTCCACCGCGGAGAAAACCGCCTCGAAGGTCTTTACATAAACGATGTTGCCCCGGGGCAGGAGCCTGTCGCAGGCCACCTGAGAATTGGCACCCTCCACGCCTTGGCAGGCGATAGTTCCGTTGCGTGGAAAAACCTCGTCGCCAGAGGCAAGGGCCTCCTCCACCTGAGACCGGACCCTGGTCGGGGAGGCGATCATCTGGGCCTGGCGGGCGCGGGAAAGATCGAACAGGGTGGAAAACAGACGGTAGGCGTACTGCTCCCGGTCTCCCGCCCGCGCGGTGACCTTGGAGAGAATCTCCCGCTCCCGGGCCTTGTTCAGCACCGGCAGGGAGTGCTCGGTTTTGTATGCGGCCACCCGGTCGGTAAGCTCCATTCTTTTGAGAAAGGCGTCCAGAATCCGGTTGTCTACAGCGTCGATCTGTTCCCGAAGCTCAGATAATTCCATCTTTTGATTCCTCCAACAATAAATCCAGCAATACGGCGGCGGTGACCGCCTCCACCACGGGGACAGCCCGGTGGGCGATGCAGGGGTCGTGGCGTCCTTTGATCAAAAGCTCGGCTGTCTCCGTCCGGGAAAGACTAACGGTTTGCTGCGGTTTTCCGATTGACGGCGTGGGCTTCACCGCCGCCCGAAGGATTAATGGCATGCCCGAGGTGATGCCGCCCAGAATGCCGCCGCTGTTGTTCTGGGTGGTCTTGACCATGCCGGTCTCATTGACGCAGAAGGGGTCGTTATTTTCCGAGCCTCTGAGGCGGGCGCTCTCGAACCCCGCGCCGAATTCCACGCCCTTCACGGCGGGGATGCCGAAGAGGGCGGCAGCCAGGCGGTTTTCTGCCCCGTCGAACATCGGCCGACCAAGCCCCGCCGGGAGCCCCACCGCGGCGCATTCGATAACGCCCCCCACCGAATCCCCCTCCATGGCGGCGGCGGCGATGGCGGACATCATCCGCTCACCCCGGGCATCGTCAATCACCGGAAAGGGTTTGGCCGCGATTTGCTCAAAGAGCGCCCTCGTCGGCTCCATGGGAAAGGGGAGGTCCGACTGGGTATGAACCGAGGCCAGATGCGCGCCCACAAAGATGCCCCGCCTCGCCAGAATCTGCTTGGCGATTCCCCCGGCAACGCACAATGGAGCGGTTAGGCGGCCCGAAAAATGTCCGCCGCCGCGCATGTCGGCCCTGCCGTTCCACTTCACAAAGGCGGTGTAGTCCGCATGGGACGGCCGGGGCAAGTCGGAAAGCTCCGCGTAGTCGGAGGAGCGCACGTCTCTATTTTCAATGATAGCGCACAGGGGAGTGCCGCAGGTAGCGCCGTCCCTCACGCCGGAGAGAAAAACGGGCGTGTCGTCCTCTCTCCGGGCGGTGGAGAGAGGGCTTTTTCCGGGGCGGCGGCGGGCGAGGAAGCCTTCCAGCTCCGCCATGTCGATGGCCTCCCCGGCGGGCAGGCCGTCAATCGTCACGCCGATGGCTTTGCCGTGGGACTCGCCGAACACTGAAACGCGCAGGCTTTTGCCGAATTCAGAGGACATGGACGCTCCCTCCCAGTTTTGTATAATCTTCAAAAAATGCCGGGTAGGATTTCCGGACGGCCTCGGCGCCTGCGATGGTAACGGGTTTTGCGCAGCGGATGGCCGCCACGGCGGCGGACATGGTGATCCGGTGGTCGCGAAAGCTGTCTACGCTGCCGCCCGTAAGTCCCCTTCCCCGAACGACAAGGCCGTCGGGAAGCTCGCGGGCCGTACCGCCCAGGGAGGCAATCAAGGCGGCGGAGGCAGTGAGGCGGTCGCTCTCCTTGAGCCTAAGGCGGCCCGCGTTTGTAAAGCGCGTCTCCCCCGCGGAGCAGGCGGCCACCACCGAGAGGACGGGCAGCAGGTCGGGAATTTCAGATACGTCTATTTCACAGCCGCGCAGTTCCCGGGGGCTTACCGAAACGGTACCGCAGAGTATTTCAGTTTTCGCGCCGAACTGCCCCAGCAGGTCCAGAACGGCCCTGTCGCTCTGGGATGAGTTTAGATCCAAGCCCGTGAGCGCCACCTTTCCCCCCAGCGCGCCCGCCGCCAGAAAAAAGGCAGCGTTGGACCAGTCGCCCTCCACCCGAAGCTTTCCGGGAGAGGAGAAGGTCTGGCCCCCGGCAACGGCGTAGGCATCGCCCGAAACAGCCGCCCGAACGCCGAAGCGCTCCAGTGCGGAGAGGGTCATCTTTACGTAGGATGCCGACTCCAGCTTCGACGCGAGGTTCAGAGTGCTGTCCCCGGCGAGCAGTGGCAGAGCCAGCAGCAGTCCGGTGATGTACTGGGAGCTGACATTTCCGGGAAGCGTATAGGCCCCGGCTGAAAGCCGCCCGGAAATCTCAAAGGGCAATTTTTCCGAAGAGAAGGCGACGCCGTGTTTTTTCATCTCCCCCGCCAGATGGGCCACGGGCCGCTCAGGCAGACGGCCCTTCCCCGTAAACCGGGCGCTCTTGCAGAGGGCCGCCACCACCGGCAGCAGGAAGCGGAGGGTGGAGCCGCTCTCCCCGCAGTCCACCAGGGGATTTTCGACTGGAGTTTGAATCGGGACTACCGTAACCGTGTCTCCGGCCTGTGAAATATCCGCGCCCAGGGCCCGAAGGCAGCCTATGGTGGCACCTAAATCCTCCGAGCTCTGAGGCAGGCTCAGCTCGGTGGGCCGGTCGGAGAGCGCGGCGCAGATAAGCAGGCGGTGGGCGTCCGACTTGGAGGGGATAGCGGCTATTTCCCCCGAAAGGGGGCCGGGGGCAATGGTCACCTGCACGGCAATTCCTCCATTCCGGCGCCGATGACGGCGGTGAGCTCATCGGTGGACACTTTTTTTAAAACGCATTCTCCGATGCGCCGGGGAATCACTAAGTTAATTGTATCCCCCGAGCGCTTTTTATCGGAGAGGGCGGCCTGCGCCAACTCGGCGGCGGAATACGGCGAGAAGACGGGCAGGCTGTTTCCGGTAAGCGTATGGACAATGCGCCGGGCAACGGGTTCCCCGCACAGACCCAGGCGTTCGGAAGCGCGCGCGATGACGGCCATCCCGATGGCCACCGCGTGGCCGTGAGTGACGGTGTAGCCGCTGCACGCCTCCACGGCATGGCCCACGGTGTGGCCCAGATTGAGGGTCTGGCGCACTGAGGCGTCGAACTCGTCAGCCTCCACGATTTTGCCCTTGAAGGCCACGCACTCCCCGATGATTTCCGGCACCCTCCCGCGAAAGTCCCCGCTTTCAAAAGAGGAGAAAAGCCCCTCGCCGGAGAGAACTCCGGTTTTGATCGCCTCGGCGGCCCCGTCGGCAAAGGTCTCAGGAGCGAGCGTATTTAAAAAATCCGTGTCGCACAAAACGGCGGAGGGCTGGTGAAAGACGCCCGCCAGATTTTTCCCCGCCTTTAAATCCACCGCGGTCTTGCCGCCCACCGAGGAATCCACAGCGGCCAGCAGCGTGGTGGGGAGTTGAATAAACCGCACTCCCCGCAGGAAGCACCCGGCGGCAAACCCCGCCGCGTCCCCCACAACGCCGCCGCCCAGGGCAACCACGCAGTCGGCACGGGTAAGGCGGTTTCGAGCCAGAAATTCCAGAATGTCTGAGAGCGTATTTAAATTCTTGGACCCTTCTCCGGCGGGGAAGACGAAGGAGCAGACCTCAAAGCCCGCCTCCTGAAGCACGGCGCGGACCGGCGAGAGATAGAGCCTTTCCACATTGGAATCGGTGATTACGGCAGCGCGGCAGGGTCCGGCGATCTCCGCGAGCAGCACGCCGAAGGAACGCAGGAGCCCGCCGCCGATGGCGACCGTGTAGCCGTCTCCCGCGCTGATCCGAACTCTTTTGACATCCATTTCAGTTCCCTCCCGCGGCGGCTTTTCTCTCGCGCCCCTCCCTCAGGAGAGCACGGAGAGCTTCGGCGTCCCCTGAGCGCAGGGCGGCGAGGTAATCGGAAAGATTTTTGATGAGAAGGTCCAGCTCCAGGGTCAGATAGTCGGCATTATCCATCATCAGCTCGGTCCACATGGCCTCGTCCAGCCGGGCGACCCGGGTCATGTCCTTGTAGCTGCCCGCCGAAAAGCCGCGGCGGCGCTGGGCCTCGGGAGATTTGACATAGGCGCCCGAGGTGATGTGGGCGAGCTGGGAGGTGTAGGCGATGATGCGGTCGTGCTCGTCCGGGTCGGTAAAGGTGAGGCCTGCAAAGCCCAGGTCGAGGAAGAAAGCTTTTAAGGTCTCCAGCATCAGGATATCCGTTCTGCCGTCGGGTGTCAAGATCATGGAGGCGCCCGCAAACAGATCGTCCGAGGAGTTCACGAAGCCGCCCCGCTCCTTGCCCGCCATGGGGTGGCCGCCGATATAGGAGAAGCCGTGCTGTTCAGCCAGGGGAGCGAGCTGACCGCAGACGACCCGCTTCACACCGCAAAGATCAACTACCATGGCGGTTTTGGATATCTCCTCCGCGTGCTCTCTTACCCAGTCCACGGCAGCGTCGGGACGGACGGCGAGCAGAATGAGGTCGCACCCGCCCAGGTTTTCCTGGGTGAGAGACGCGTCGATGGCCCCGCTGAGGCGGGCAAGGGTCATGGTTTCGCTGTCCCGGTCGGCGCCCCAAACCGTGTGGGCGGTGCGGGCCTTTGTGCTTTTCGCCATAGAGCCCCCGATGAGGCCCAGGCCGACAATTCCCACATTCATGCTCAGTCCTCCTGCGTCTTCATGAATTCGTGCAGGGAAAGGAGGGTGCGCGCCAGCTTGTCGAAGGCCTCTGGCTTCAGGGACTGCGGCCCGTCGCACAGAGCGTGGGCCGGGTCGTTGTGCACCTCGATGAGCAGTCCGTCTGCCCCCGCGGCCACGGCTGCCTTCGCCAGGGGGGCCACCAGAGCGGCCTTGCCGGTGGCGTGGCTGGGATCGATGATGACGGGCAGGTGGGTGAGGTGATGCAGAACGGGAATGGCCGAGAGATCGAGGGTATTGCGCGTGTAGCTTTCAAAGGTGCGGATTCCGCGCTCGCAGAGGATCACGTTCTGGTTTCCTTCGGACATGACGTATTCGGCGCTCATGAGCCACTCCTCGTAGGTGGAGGACATGCCGCGCTTGATCATCACCGGCTTCTCCTGGGTGCCCAGGGCCTTGAGCAGGTTAAAATTCTGCATATTGCGCGCGCCCACCTGAATGACGTCCACATCGGCGAAGAGCGGAAGCTGGGAGAGGTCCATAATTTCGGAGACGATGGGCAGGCCGGTTTCCGCTCTGGCCAGCTTTAAAAGCTCCAGCCCGTCGGCGCCCAGACCCTGGAAGGAGTAGGGCGAGGTGCGGGGCTTGAAGGCTCCGCCGCGGAGCAGATTGGCCCCGCTCTTCTTCACCGCTTTGGCCACGGCGACCACCTGCTCCTCCGATTCCACCGAACAGGGACCCGCCATGAGGGTGAGGGATCCGCCGCCGATTTTGACGCTGCCCGCCATGACGACGGTGTCCTCGGGGTGGAACTTGCGGTTCGCTTTTTTATAGGGTTCCTGAATGCGTTTCACATCCTCGACGATGTCCAGCGCCGAGATGAGGTCGATATCCAGGACGGAGGTGTCGCCCACCAGGCCAAGGATGATGTGGGCCATACCGACGCTGGTGTGGATCTGCAGCCCTTTTCCCTTCAGCCAGGCGATGAGGCTTTCCAGCTGATCCATGTTGGGATTTTGTTTGAGTACGACGATCATAATAATTACCTCCAACTGCGCAAAAAAACCCGCAGCCGATTTGGCTACGGGTTTCATGAATTACAAATTGATTCTATCAACTCATGAACGCACGTTTTGAGCCAAACCGGAATAAGCCTTACCAAAATAATAGGTAAAGCTAAAGTAGCGGTATTCGGCTGCGAAAACTATGTTTATCATGGCTGTTTTCCTTTTCCTGTATTGTAACATTAAGCATAGCATGAAGACGTCTAAAAAAGAAGTGGCAATAATCCATAACAATGAACGAAAAGGGACAATGTGTTTTTATTATTAATAGCTAAATTCACAATTATTCATTCGCCGGATAAAAAGGCGGCACAGCCGTAAAGCTGTGCCGCCTAAATGACTTTTAAGCAGGGAATTAATACATACCGCCCATATCAGGCGCGGCGGGAGCGGGCATAGGAGGCTGGGGCTTGTCGGCAACCAGGCTCTCGGTGGTGAGCAGCAGGGAAGCGACCGACGCGGCGTTCTCCAGCGCGGAACGGGTCACCTTGGTGGGGTCCACGATACCTGCGGAAACCATGTCGCAGTAAATTTCCTTGTAAGCGTCGAAGCCGTAGCCGACGCGGCGGCTGTTCTTGACCTTTTCCAGGACCACGGAGCCGTCGATGCCGGCGTTTTTGGCGATCTGGCGCATGGGTTCGGCAAGAGCGTCGGCCACGATGCGCACGCCGGTCTTCTCGTCGCCCTCTACCTTGGTGAGCAGCTTTTCTACGGCGGGAATCGCGTTGACATAGGCGGTGCCGCCGCCGGCAACGATGCCTTCCTCAACAGCGGCGCGGGTGGCGTTCAGTGCGTCCTCGATGCGGAGCTTCTTTTCCTTCATTTCGCTTTCGGTCGCGGCGCCGACGCGGACGATGGCTACTCCGCCGGCGAGCTTGGCCAAGCGCTCCTGAAGCTTTTCCTTGTCGTACTCGGAGGTAGTGTTCTCCAGCAGGTTGCGGATCTGGCCCACGCGGGCCTTGATGGCCTCGGGTGCGCCCGCTCCGTCCACGATGATGGTGTTCTCCTTGGAGACCTTCACCTGGCGGGCTCTGCCCAGCATATCGACGGTGGTATCCTTGAGCTCATAGCCCATCTCGGAGGAGATGACGGTGCCGCCGGTGAGAATGGCGATATCCTGCAGGTTTTCCTTGCGGCGGTCACCGAAGCCGGGGGCCTTGACGCAGACCACGTTGAGGGTGCCGCGCAGCTTGTTGACGATGAGGGTGGACAGGGCTTCGCCCTCCACATCCTCGGCGATGATGACGAGCTTCTGGCCGGTCTTAATGACCTGCTCCAACAGGGGGATGATCTCCTGGATGGCGCTGATCTTCTTATCGGTGACAAGGACGAGAGGATCGTCCAGAACGGCTTCCATTTTCTCGGTGTCGGTGACCATATAGGGGGTCACATAGCCGCGGTCGAACTGCATGCCCTCGACCACTTCGGAGTAAGTTTCGGCGGTCTTGGACTCTTCCACGGTGATGACGCCGTCATGGGAAACCTTCTCCATGGCCTCGGCAATCAGGGTGCCGATCTGCTCGTCGCTGGAGGAAACGGTGCCGACCCGGGCGATGTCGGCGGTGCCGGAAACGGGCTTGGAATTCTGCTTGATGGCCTCGACGGCGGCCAGTGTGGCCTTGGCGATGCCCTTCTTCATGACCATGGGGTTGGCGCCGGCGGCCAGGTTCTTGAGACCCTCGCGGATGATGGCCTGAGCCAGCAGGGTTGCGGTGGTGGTGCCGTCGCCGGCCACGTCATTGGTCTTGGTGGCCACTTCCTTCACCAGCTGAGCGCCCATATTCTCAAAAGGATCGGGCAGCTCGATTTCCTTGGCGATGGTCACGCCGTCGTTGGTGACCAGGGGAGAACCGAATTTCTTGTCCAGCACTACGTTGCGGCCCTTGGGGCCCAGGGTAATTTTCACGGTGTCCGCCAGCTGATTGACGCCCCGCTCCATGGCGCGGCGGGCTTCCTCGCCGTAGCATATAAGTTTAGCCATTGTTTGTTCCTCCTAATTCGTCTGTATTATGTTGTGCAATAACGGCACTTTGTATTTTTTTGAGCCGGAGATTAATCGACAATTGCAAGGATGTCGCCCTGGCGCACGATGGTGTATTCCACGCCGTCCACCTTTACGACGGTGCCGGAGTATCTGCCGCAGATGACCTTGTCGCCTTTTTTAACGGTCATCTTGACTTCTTTGCCGTCCACCAGACCGCCGGGGCCTACCGAGATAACTTCGGCAACCTCGGGCTTCTCCTTGGCGGTGGAAGTAAGGATAAGACCGCCCTTTGTGGTTTCCTCGGCCTCCATCATTTTCAGG
This sequence comes from Bacillota bacterium, assembly GCA_023459875.1. Lineage (GTDB taxonomy): Bacteria > Bacillota > Clostridia > Oscillospirales > Oscillospiraceae > JAEWRY01. The sequence goes on along the minus strand of JAEWRY010000008.1, from coordinate 45,870 downwards.
ACTACTCTGTCAGCAAGGGGCTTGAGTTTCATAATGGTACCTCCTTATAAATCTATTGTATTTGTCTCATAAACTTACTTAGTGCGTTAGCACTCATTTTAATGGAGTGCTAACGCACTTACTATAATAACCTCTCTTTATTATTAGCGCAACTTTAATTTTTATTAAAATTGGCCCGATTTACTAAAAAAACATACTCTGTTTTAAAATAGCTTCTGTTCTTATGCCGTATCTTTATTTTTTATTCATTATCTCGCGATTTCACAAGTGCGTCGGCGGAGTTCGGTGTTCCAGCCGGTGCCGGCGGGAAAAGTAAAGTTCATTTTTTTAGCAGACAGGCGGAAAGAGAGCGAGCTGGCGTCCATTCTCTCTCCGTCGATGTTGATTATGCTCTCCCGGTCGCACTCCACGCGCATCTCGCGGCCCCGCCGCAGGGTGATGTGCTGGGGCAGCTGGGCGGCCCTGCCCTTGGAAAAATCGCCCACCACCTGGGCGGCGGTAAATCGGGATACCGCGTGGACCAGCAGGAATTCCAGCACGCCGTCGTCCGGGATCGCGTCGGGCGAGGGGTTGAAGCCTCCCCCGTAAAATCGCCCGTTACAGGCGCACAGCAGGGTAAACCGACCTTCAAACCGCTCTCCGTCCACCGACACGCGGAAAGGGCGGTGAATGCCCCGGATCACGTTGGTAATGAGGGAGAGCTGGTAAGCCAGCGAGCCCGTCACAAACGGGATGCGCTTGAATTCAGCCATGCCCATTCCCACTCTGGCGTCCAGTCCCACCGAACAGATGTTGAGGGCAAGTCGGCCGTTGCAGTCGATTAGATCCAGAGGGACGGTTTCTCCCTCCATAAGTTCCCTCAAATCGTAAAACAAAGGGGAATCCAGACCGAAAATCTTGATAAAATCGTTGCCCGAGCCGGTAGGATAGTGGGTGACCGAGACATGCTCGTGTCCCGCCGCCCCGTTTACCACTTCGTTCAGGGTGCCGTCTCCGCCGCAGGCGTAAATCCTCACGGGATCCCCCCGTTCCGCCGCCTCCCGGGCGAGGGCAATGGCATGTCCGGGAGCCTGCGTGGTGAGGAGTTCCCAGGTGAGCCGCAAGCCCGCGGCGGCCGACTCTGCCTTGTCCCTCAGTTCATGGGTTCGGTCGTATTTTCCCGCGGCAGGGTTTACGATGAAAAGATGCCTCAAGGGATCCACTCCTCATTCGTTTTTAAAGGTTTCGGCGGCCTCTTTACCACCGTTTACAATAAGCCGCTAAAAGCCGCAGAGATTAACGGTACATAAAAAGATCGCATTTGATCATGCCGTTGTAGAGCTTGCGCTTCTTTTGGGCCTTGGCGCCGAAGGTGCGCTCGAACTCGGTGTGGGAGGACAGAAGGTAGAGCTCCCAGCCCTCGGGCATTTCGCGCCATGCCTCGCCGAAGCCCCGGTAGAGCCCCTCTGCCTCGCTCCGTTCCATGATGCGCTCGCCGTAAGGCGGATTCGTAACCACCCGCCCCCTGGGCGAGTCGCTGTGAAAGTGGAGGGCGTCGGCCACCTCAAAGCGGACCATGTCCTCCACACCCGCTTTGACGGCGTTATTTCGGGAGATCTCCACTGCGGTGGGGTCAATGTCGCTGCCCACAATGTCGTATTCCCCGTCATACTCTTTCGAGATCGCCTCGTCGGCGGCGTCCAGCCACGCGCTGGCGGGGATGAAGCCCCATTTCTGTGAGGAAAAGGTCCTGTCCAGTCCGGGCGCCCGGTTTTTTGCAATAAGAGCCGCCTCAATCGGAATGGTGCCCGAGCCGCAGAAGGGGTCCCGAAAGGGATCTTTGCCGCGGTAGCGTGACAGAAGGACCAGGGAGGCGGCCAAAGTCTCCCGCAGAGGAGCCTCCACGCCCACGGCCCGGTAGCCCCGCTTGTACAGACTGTCGCCCGAGGTGTCGAGGAGCAGAGTGGCTGTGTCCTTCATAATGGAGAACTGGATTTGACACAGAGCCCCACCCTCGGGAAGGGTCTCCACCCCGTATTTGCTTCCCAGGCGGCTCGCCACCGCCTTCTTGATGATGGACTGGCAGGCGGAAACGGCATGCAGGGCGGAATTGATGGAATATCCTTTGACGGGGAAGGCGCAGCCCAGGGGAATATAATCCTCCCAGTTAAGAGCCTTGGTACCCTCGAAGAGCATGTCGAAGGTCGTGGCGGGAAACTGTCCCACCACCACCTGTACCCGGGCGCCGGTACGAAGATTGATATTGATCCGGGGAATATCCGCAATCGTTCCGGAGCAGTAGACCCTGCCGTTTTCAGCCGCCACGTCCTGCAGATCCAGACGGCGCAGCTCGTCGGCCACCAGACCTTCCAGCCCGAGCAGAGTGGGGATCGCCAGCTTTAATGGTTCCATAGCATGCTCCATTTCCCGGTTTCCCGGCATTTGCGCCCCTAAGCACGGCGCAATGTGCGAATGAACCGAATGATTAGGATTATACCTTATATTAAGGTTCTTGGCAAATGCTTTTCTGTTGTTTTAAAAAAGGATAAAATGCGCAAGCCGTTTGCATGTTTATGTTTTGAACTTTTTGTAACTGATCCTGCAAACCGATGGAATTATTTCACAGAATATGATATACTGATAAATATTCCCGGAAGGAGGGTATTCCATGAGCAGTGTCTTTTGGCTGGTGGCGCTTGTTTTGTTCAGTATTGTCGAGGGAGTCACCGTGGGACTTGTCTCCATCTGGTTCGCGGCAGGAGCCCTTGCCGCGCTGATCGTCTCCTGGCTGGGAGGTTCCGTTTGGATTCAGACCGTCGTCTTCGGAATTGTATCCTTTGCTGCCATGGCGATTGCCAGGCCGCTGACCCATAAGTATCTGGTCCGCAGCAAGGAGGCCACCAATGCAGACCGCGCCATTGGCAAGGACGCGGTGGTCACCGAGGAGATTAATAATCTCAAGGCAAGCGGAGCCGTTTCCGTGAGCGGCGTCATATGGACCGCCCGGTCCGGAGACGATACGGTCATTCCTGAGGGCATTACCGTGCGCGTTCTTCGCATCGAGGGCGTCAAGCTGTTCGTCGCGGTAAAAGAAGAGCAGTAAGAAAGCCCCCGCGTTCCGGAGAGGAAGCGGGCGGCCCGGAAAAAAAGGAGGATGTTATGTTATACTTTCTGCAAACCCTGTTTGTCCCGGTAGCGCTTATTATATTTATTCTCTTCGTTCTGGCGAGAAATATCATCATCGTGCAGCAGTCCAAAGCCTGCGTGGTGGAGCGCCTGGGCGCGTTTCGCACCGTCTGGGGCGTGGGCATTCACTTTAAGCTCCCCTTTATCGAGCGCGTTGCCAAAACCGTTTCCCTCAAGGAGCAGGTGGTTGATTTCCCGCCCCAGCCCGTCATCACCAAAGATAACGTCACCATGCAGATCGACACGGTGCTCTATTTTCAAATCACCGACCCAAAGCTGTTTACCTACGGTGTGGAGCATCCCATGAACGCGATTGAGCTTCTGTCGGTCACCACCCTGCGCAATATCATCGGCGATCTGGAGCTGGACGAGACCCTCACCAGCCGCGACATCATCAACTCCAAAATGCGCATTCTGCTGGACGAGGCCACCGACCCGTGGGGCATCAAGGTGGGGCGCGTAGAGCTCAAAAACATCCTCCCGCCGCGTGAAATTCAGGATTCCATGGAAAAACAAATGAAGGCTGAGCGTGAACGCCGCCAATCCATTCTCCAGGCGGAGGGCCAGAAGGCCAGCCAGATTCTGGTTGCCGAAGGCGAGAAACAGTCGGTCATTCTCCGCGCAGATGCGGCTAAGCAATCGGCCATTCTGGAGGCCGAAGGCAGAGCAAAATCCATTATGATGGTGCAGGAGGCTCTGGCCGATTCTATTAAGCTCTTAAACGAAGCCAATCCAAGCGACGCGGTCATCAAAATCAAGGCGCTGGAGGCTTTTCAGGCGGCAGCCGACGGAAAGGCCACCAAAATCATCATTCCCTCGGAGATTCAGGGGCTGGCCGGCCTGTGCGCTTCCGCCAAGAGCGTGTTTGACTCAGCGGGGCCCAAGCCCCAAAACCCAGCAAAATAAAGCCGTTTAGCAAATCGCGGCGGTAACCAGGAAGGTGCATTATGAAATATATGCCGGAGCGCAGGCTCTTCTGTGAGCTGGGCAGGCGGATGTGGGAAAAAGGCTGGGTGGCCGCCAACGACGGGAACCTCAGCATGCGTGTGGAGAGCGGCCAGCTCTTGGTGACTCCCTCGAGGGTATCGAAAGGGTTTATGACGCCTGATATGATCCTCCTGCTGGACGCCTCGGGCGAACCTTTGGATCCGGGCAGCCCATGGGTCCCCTCCTCCGAGCTGCTCCTCCACCTGAGGTGCTACGAGCTGCGCGGGGAGATAAACGGCGTGTGCCACGCCCATCCGCCTTACGCCACGGCCTTTGCCTGCGCGCGGCTCCCCATCGACGTTCCCATTCTGGGAGAAACGCTGATGAGCCTGGGTCCCATCCCCTGCGCGCCCTACGCCCGCACCGGCACCCAGGCCCTTGCGCTGGCGGCGGCGCCGCTTCTTGCGAAGTATAACGGCGTCCTGCTCGCAAACCACGGGGCGGTCACGCTGGGAGGCGGTCTGGAGGAGGCTTATCTGCGGATGGAAACGCTGGAGCACACGGCGCAGATTCACCTGAACACCCGCCTGCTTGGGGGAGGAGTCCCCCTTACTTCCGAAGAGGCCGCGGAACTGAGATGAATTTCATTTTCCGGAGGAACCGGAAAGGTGATCCGCCGGAGAGCTATGGAAGGGCGCCCCTCAAGGAGCGGGCGCCTTTTTCCTGCCCGGCCTCTTGTATTTTCAAGGACGGAGCGATAAAATATTCAGAATCGGAGGGATGCTGATATGACCCGTGAGGAAGCCTTTGAATTTCTGGACCGCACAGCGCGCGGGATCGCCGAGATGTTCGGCTCCTCCTGCGAAACGCTGGTTCACGACATGGGAGTGCTCAATCACCCTATTTTGTCCATCTACAACAGCCATGTCTCGGGACGCAGCGTTGGCTCCACGCTGGATATCCTGGGCACCGCCAGAGAGCTGGACCCCGAAGCTGCGGTGACCGATCAGGTCAATCTCTATGCCATCAGCCCTACGGGGCAGCAGATCAAGAGTTCCACCTTCCATCTGATCGGCGACGGCTACAACCTGGCCTTGGGCATCAATTTCGACTTTACGTCGCTCATGTATGCCAACCGGGTGCTTTCTGATCTGGTGAGCGCCGAGTCCGATCTGCAGAGCGCCCTCTGGCAGGGGGAGGATCCTGGCCTTGCCGCGCTCCTGGACGAGTGCATTGACGAAATGGGAAAGCCGCTGCAGAGCCAGAACAAGGCCGACCGGCTGAAACTGGTGTCCCTTTTAAAGCAAAAGAACGCATTTTCCTATCGGAAATCGGTGCCTTTTATCGCGGGCCGTCTGCACGTGTCCCGCTATACAATTTATAAATATCTGGGTGAGCTGAGCGATCGGCAGGAGGAGACACAAAATGACAAATAAGGATAAGATCGACGCTTATTTCTGCGGCAGAGAGGACGAGTTCGTAAGGGCCATATCCCGCCTCGTGGCCATCCGGAGCGTGGCGGGAGAGGCGGAGCCCGGCGCGCCCTTCGGCCCCGGCCCCGCCGAAGCGCTGAAGGAAGCCCTCGCGCTGGCCTGTGAGTGGGGATTTGAAACCGAGAATATCGACGGTTACGTGGGTGCCGCCGATATCAGCCGGAAGGAGACGGCCCTTCACATTCCCGTCCATCTGGACGTGGTGGGCGAGGGAGGCGGCTGGACGGTTACCCGCCCCTTCGAGCCCAAGGTTGTGGACGGGGTTCTCTACGGCCGCGGTGTCAATGACGATAAGGGCCCCCTTGTCGCGGCCCTTTTTGCCCTCCGGGCGGTGAAGGAACTGGGGATTCCGCTCAGAGCCAACGCGCGTGTCCTGATGGGTACCAACGAGGAGAACGGTTCTTCCGACATGGCCTACTATTACAGCAGGCGCCCTTACGCCCCCTATGCCTTTTCCCCGGACGCCGATTTCCCCGTCATCAATATAGAAAAGGGCCATTATCAGCCGGAGTTTACAAAGAGCTGGGAGAAGAGTGATGCCAGCCCCCGGGTCAGTTCTCTTCAGGGCGGTTTCCGCTTCAACGTGATCCCATCAAAGGCGGAAGCGGTCGTAACAGGCCTGGGCCTTGGGCAGCTGGAACCTTTCCGCGCCAAGGCGGCGGCGCAGACGGGAGCTTCCGTCTCCCTCAGGGAAGAAGCGGACGGAACCCGTATCCTCTGCGAGAGCTCGGGCGGCCACGCCGCCGAGCCGCGGAAGGCCAACAACGCCCTCACCGCGCTGCTGGAGCTGCTCTCGGCCCTGCCGCTCGCCGACTGCGGCAGCACGCAGGCCGTCCGGGCCCTTCATGCGCTGTTCCCCTACGGGGACAATGAGGGCAATGCCCTGGGCATTGCACAGAGCGACGATCTCTCCGGTCCCCTTACGGTGGCTTTCACCATGCTCACAATGACCGAGACCCGGCTGACGGGGCGGTTCGACAGCCGGACGGCGCTTTGTGCCACCGAACAAAACTGCCGTCTGCCCGCGGAAAAGGCACTTGGCGGTTACGGATTTGCCGTTACGGGCTATGATAAAATGTCCCTGCCCCATCACACGCCGGCCGATTCCGAATTTGTGAAGACCCTGCTCCGCTGCTATGAAACCTATACCGGCAACAAGGGCGGCTGCATCGCTATAGGCGGGGGATCCTATGTCCACGACATCCCCGGCGGCGTCGCGTTCGGCTGCACGATGCCGGGGTTTGAACCCAACCTCCACGCGGCAAACGAGTGCATGCCGATTGCCGATCTCGTTACCTCCGCGAAAATCTTTGCCCTTGCCATTACCGAACTCTGCGGTGAAAAATGACAAAGATGAGCGCCTGAAACCCTGTTTGGCCGTCTAAATGAAAAGATCCCTCCCGGCAGATAACCGGGAGGGATCTTTCTTTTTACATTTGAAAGATAATGCCTACGACGGCGGAGGCGGCGATAAAAAGTACGGGATGAAGTTTCTTGAGGGGAGTAAATTTCATGCAGATAAATACGGCGAGGAACAGAATCACAGCGGGTAGCCGGAACAGCGAGGCGAGGGAGCCGCTCGCGGCGAACGCATCCAAAGAAAAAAGAGAAACCATCACGATGGAAAGCGCGGCCGAGGCTATGAGGCCGGTGGAGGCGGGACGCAGCCCGTAGAAAAGCCCATCCACTATCCTGCTCTTCCGGAATTTCTGCAAAATGCGCGCAATGATGAGGATGACGACAATGGACGGGAACACGAGGCCCAGCGTGGCGATGACGCTGCCCAAAATTCCCGCCTGGGTGAAGCCCACGTAGCTGGCCATATTGACTCCCATGGGACCGGGGGTGGACTCGGAGACCGCGATCATGTTGGTGAGTTCAGCCTGGGTGAACCAGCCGGAGCGCTGTCCCAGGTCCTGCAGGAAAGGAATGGTGGCAAGGCCCCCGCCCACGGAAAAGAGGCCGATCCGGGCGAATTCATAAAAGAGGCGCAAAAAGATCATTTCTGCCACCCCCGCATTTTACGCACGGACAGTCCGCAGATGCCGGCTATAATGACGAGCAGCACCGGGGAGAGTCCGAACCCCGCGGCAAGCACCAGCACCACGGCGAAGATGAGGGCGCTGGGCACATCCACCGCCGAGGTTTTGAGCAGCCGGAGAACGCTGCCGAGCACCAGGGCGCACACGCAGGCCCGGATACCCCCGAAGGCGTGGACGACCGCGGGAATATCGGCAAACTCCCGCAGGAAGGTGACAATGAGGGTAATGATCACAATGGACGGGAAGACAATGCCCAGAGTCGCGATGATGCCGCCCCAGTTGCCGCCTTTCTTGTAACCAACAAAGGTGGCGGTATTGACGGCGATGATGCCGGGGGTACACTGACCGACGGCATAATAGTCGGTCAGATCCTCGTCCGTGGTCCAGCCCTTTTTTTCAACAAGCTCCCGCTGCAAAATGGGGAGCATGGCAAGGCCGCCGCCGAAGGTCACAACGCCGATTTTCGCGAAGGTAATAAAGAGATCGAAGTAGATGTTCATAGTAAGTTTCCTGACACAAAGAATTTGGATTGCTTAATCCAGCCCCTCCAGCTCCGAAAGCCACAGGGCGGCCTCTGCGTCCGACGGCATACGCCAGTCGCCCCGGGGGGAGAGGGTGACCGAGCCCACCTTGGGGCCGTCTGGCAGGCAGGAGCGCTTGAACTGCTGGGCGAAGAACCGGCGGTAAAAAACCCGCTCCCACTTGAGGATAACCGGCCGGTCGTACCGCCCGGCGAAGGCGTGCTCACACAGGCGCAGCACCTTCCGGGGCGGGAAAGCCCACCGGATGCCATAATAGAGAAAGAAGTCGTGCAGCTCGTAGGGACCCACCAGATCCTCGGTTTTCTGAGAGATCTTGCCCTCCACGGCGGGGAGAAGCTCGGGGGAGACAGGGGTATCCAGAATATCCGACAAAACCAGGGAGAGCTTTTCATCCTCCTCCTGCTTGTCGCGGCAGACATAGCTGACCAGGTGGCGCACCAGAGTCTTAGGAATGGAGGCGTTTACCCCGTACATGGACATATGGTCGCCGTTATAGGTGGCCCAGCCCAGGGCCAGCTCCGAGAGGTCTCCGGTGCCCACCACAAGACCGCCCGCCTGATTGGCGATATCCATGAGCACCTGGGTGCGTTCTCTCGCCTGTCCGTTCTCATAGGTGGTGTCCAAATTGTCCATGGTCTGTCCGATGTCGGCAAAGTGAACCTTCACAGCTTTGGAGATATCGATGCGCCGCAGCGTCGCGCCCAAACGCATGGCCAGCTCCACCGCGTTGTCTCGAGTCCGGTCGGTGGTGCCGAAGGCGGGCATGGTGACGGCGATGACATCCTCGGGAGGGCGGCCCGTCAGCTTCATGGCCAGCATGGTGATGAGTACCGCGAGCGTTGAGTCCAGCCCGCCGGAGAGGCCCACCACGGCTGCCTTGGCCCCCGTGTGTTCCAGCCGTTTTTTGAGGCCCATGGCCGCGATGAGCAGAATTTCCTCACACCGGTCGGCGCGCTCCCCCTCGTCCTCGGGGACGAAGGGAGTAGGGGAGACATAGCGGGTTAGGGGAACGGTGGCGGACGCGAGGGAAAAGGAGCCTGCCACAGAAGTTCTGGGAGCGCTGGGGAAGGTATTCATGCGCCGGCGCTCGTAACAGAGCTTGGAAACGTCCACCTCGGATACCGTAAGCCCGGTGGCAAAGCGGCGTTCCGCTAAAATTGACCCGTTTTCGGCGATGAGGTTGTGGCCGGCAAAGACCAGATCGGTGGTGGATTCTCCTTCGCCCGCGTCGGCGTAGACGTAACCGCAGACCAGCCGCGCCGACTGCCCGGCGACGAGGTTCCGGCGGTAGCTGTCCTTGCCCACCAGCTCGTCGCTGGCGGAGAGATTTAAAAGCAGCGTGGCGCCCTGCTCCGCCATCAGAACGGAAAGGGGATTCGCCGTCCAGAGGTCCTCGCAGATTTCCACGCCCAGAACCAGATCGGGCATGCTCTCGCATGGGAAGAGCAAACCGTTTCCAAACACCGCCGTCTGAGAACAGAGGGTAACCGAGCCGAGAGACGGAGAGCCCGGCTCAAACCAGCGCCTCTCGTAAAATTCCCCGTAGGTCGGCAGGTAGGTCTTGGGGACGACGCCTAAAATCCTGCCCTCGTGGATTACGGCGGCGCAGTTATAGAGCTTGCCGCCCCTGCGCACCGGCAGGCCGATGGCGGTTACCATATCCAGGGAGCGGGTAGCCTCCAGGACGGTGGCCAGAGCCTCTTCTGCCCCCGACTGCAGAATGGGCTGCAGGAACAGGTCCCCGCAGGTGTAGCCCGTAAGGCACAGTTCGGGAAGGGTAAGCACCCGCACGCCCTGGCGGTATGCCTCCCGCATGAGGGTGAAGCACTGCTCGGCGTTATAACGGCAGTCGGCCACCCTGATTCTGGGGGTGCCAGCCGCGACCTTGACAAAGCCGTCTTTCATAAAAACAAAAAACCTCCTTTGGCATGGAGTATTGAACTATTATACCCCTTCCTCAAAGTGAATGCAACAACGGGTAGGGCGGCGTATTAGCCAGAAATATGCGGGAACCTCGCTGAGTTTTCACCATACAGGACGAAAAAGAATGAAACGAAGTGACCGCGGAATTGTTTCCCGCCGCCACGTATTGCGCAGCCTCTCAGAACCGATTCTATTTCAGCATTTGGAGGAGTGAATCCCCGCGAAGCTCCCGCCGAATGTTCAGAAAAGGGCATGAAAAACGCTCCGGCAAGGCCGGAGCGTTTTCCTTTGAATTGGGGAAGGGAATAGAGAGGGTGTTATTGAAGAGGGAGAAGAAGTCTTTCTTATTGACATTCTTAGAATAACGCATAAATACGTCCATTTCTTGACCTCAATGTTAACATTTTGTAAATCCCGGTGAATACCCCGGCAAAGAGGAAAGCGGAAGAATCCAGGCCGAAACCACGAAGAGAGAACAGCCGAATATTATGTTATTAACAGAAACCTGAAGAATCCCTTGTACCGCGCCACAGATCAAAATATAATGGAAGAAAGGCCGCTGCCTGAAAGTAACCATAAAAACAGCCGCACGGCAATGGAGGATGAGTACAAGTGCCCCAACTGAAAAACGCGAGGAAGACCTGGTTTCTGCTTCTCTACACGTTGTGCTTTTTCGTGGTTCAGTCCGCTTACGCGTATACCTACGCCCATACATATGATCTGAGGAGCAGCATTTCCCTGCAGATATCGCTCAGACTTGCCACTTGGACCCTTCCGGTGCTGATCTACATTGCCGCGTCGCATGGAAACCCATTCGATTACCTGAAAATGACGAGAAAAGCGGGAAAGGGTTTTTTATGGGGGACGGTCCTGGGAGCGGGGCTTATCCTCCTGAACGTCATTTCCGCGTTCCTGCTAAAAGGGCATGTTGCATTCAATCTTAAGATTGGGTGGGAGCTCTGGCTGAAATCCGTCATCTTGGTGGGGTTCAGCGAAGAAATCCTGTTCCGGGGCTTTTTCCTGGAAAAATATGCGGAAGTAGCCGGGTTCCGGAAGTCAAATGTCATCTGCGCGGCTCTTTTCCTGCTTGTACATATCATTGGCTGGGGATTCCTGAGCCAGCTTGTTTTGCCTCATATATTAAAATCCGCCGTCTATATTTTCTTCTTTTCTATGGTACAGGGCGTTGTCCTGAAGAAAACTGACTCTCTTTGGGCGTGTATTATAATTCACTCGGTCAACAACATGCTGAGCCTTGTTATGCTATAACGTTATGACCCGGCGGCTTGCGGTTTCCGCTCTGTCACAGGAACAATAGCTTCATGAGGAAAGGGATTGTGACAATGGAAGCGACGGTGGAGACAAATACTCCTTTGGAAGCGAGCTGCATATTGCCGTGATACTCGTTACATAGAATTGTTGTGTTGGTCGCCACAGGCATGGCGGAGACAACAACGGCGGTTCCTAAAAGTACTTGATTTGCGATAAACGGATGCAGGATCAGCCAGATCAGAATAGGAATGAGAATAAGCCTTACTGCCGAGAGCAGGTAGATCCTCGCGTCGGAAAATGCTTCCCGGATGGGAATAAGCGCAAGGGTGGAACCGATGATCAGCATGCCGGCCGGGGTGGTGATCTGCCCGATAAATGTTACGGCCTTGGCTATGACCAGGGGGAGGTCAAGGTTCAGTAAAAGCAGCGCGATTGAGAGGAGCGATGCGACGATTCCGGGCGTAACGAACAATTTCCAATTGATCTTAGGCATTTTTTCCTTACCTATAATAAGATAGACACCGACCGAAAAAACCAGGAGGTTAAACGGCAGGTTAAAAATCACGGCATAGAACAGCGCGCCGCTGCCGAAGATTGCGGTGATGACGGGATAACCAATGAATCCCGTGTTGCCGAATATGGCCATAAAGCGGTATAAGCCGGCGTCACATTCCCGCACACGCAGGAGCTTTGGAATGAAAAAAGCGACTGTGCCGTAGATGAGGTATGTCCCAAAAGCTAGGGCGATAACGAAAAGAACCTCGCCGGTACTGATTGAGTCGCTCTTTTCCGAAACGGACGATAAAATCAGCGCCGGTAAAGTTACGTTTATAATCATCCTGGAAATTGCTCTGTTAGCCTCAGCGTTGAGTATTCCCGCTTTGTTCGCGGCATAGCCCGTAAGTATTACAAGGAACAGGACAAGGATCTGGGTGTACACGGTTTCCAAACTCATATGACTGATTCCCTCGGTTCTGAAAAATAGAGCGGTCTCCATACGGGCCTTTCCGCATATTTTAATGGAACGCAGATAGAAAAAGCCCATGCACGGCTTCAAAAGGATTCCGGCAACGGGCTTTCTGCACAGCAAAATGAGCGTATCACAAATTACCGGTCATGACAAGCGGGTTTCCTGATAGTCTGCGGATTTCGACATTCAAAGAAGGAACAATGATTGCGAACTCATAAATTAATAACAACAAGCTGTACTCGTGATTTCTAAACAGCAGCGCTTCAATATAACCCAGTAAAACAAAGTTTATAAGGAAAAACCACCAAAGCTTTGTGCGCCGGGCTCTCCCTGAAAAGTTCGCGTAGTTCTTCAGAACCTTAACATACCATTTCATAATCGCACCTTACACTCTCTTTCTATCGGGGTTAAGGCAATTGATTATGACAGCATCATATCATATAAACCGGAATTTGTAATTCAAACAATGAAATGTAAATAAAGGGAAGGATCCGCGAAACCGAATCATACGGTTTCGCGGGTCCTTCCGACAGATGGCCTTTTTACTTGAGCAGGTTAGAAATTACCTTGAATTCCGGCGTGCCGGCAATCTGCATGACGTCGAACGCGGCGCCCTCCGCCGAGATTACCACGGCACCCATCTCCGCCATGAGCTTCAGTCCGCTCTGATAATTGGCAGGAAAACGGGAGCAGACCGCGTCGCCGGCCACAAACACCCTGTAGCCCAGTTCCAGCAGACTGCGCACCGTCTGATAGACGCAGACGTGGGTTTCGCAGCCGGTGACCAGGACGGTTTTCCGCCCGATTTTCGAAAGCGCGTCAGCAAGCCCGCTGCCGCAGGCGTCGAAGAATACTTTTTCCACCAGGCCGCTGCCCTCAGGCAGCGCACCGGCAATTTCGGGGACCGTATGGCCCAGCCCCCGCGGATACTGCTCGGTGACGATCACCGGAAGCTTATACTGCGCAGCCACATTCAGCAGAAAAACCGTGTTTTTATATACCTCTTCCCGACGGTCCATGGTGGGCATCAGTTTTTCCTGCAGATCGATTACCAATAAAACCGTATCGTCCGCCTTGATCCGGAAACGCTCCATAAATACCTCCCTGATGATTAAGTGTTTTGTGTATATGTATGATTATATCAATGAACCGCGCTGGAATCAAGCTTCTCAATTGCTGAATAGAGGATAAAAAGAAGCGCTGGAATCGTTTTATCGGTTTCAGTGCTTCTTTTTTGGAGGCGCACCCGGATTCGGACCGGGGGTAAATGTTTTCACAAAATGGAACTGCCGCTCTGTATTCCTGATATCAAAGAGGCTTCTTCTTCTTTTTGATTAATTCAGGCTGCATCACAACCGGTCTCATAGATGCAGAGGAAACAGGTGTTATGCTGTCTGCTTTCTTCTTTTTCTTTGTTTCCTTTTTGATATTTTTATCGCCCATTTTATTTTCCTCCTATTTTATGTACCTGATTCATGTTTAAAATCATATTCTGTTTCTAATCAGAAACCCTGCAACGTCGCTTTCGCGAGCGTTACAGGGTTTCTTTGCTTTGGAGGCGCCACCCGGATTCGGACCGGGGGTAAAGGTTTTGCAGACCTCTGCCTTACCACTTGGCTATGGCGCCGGCAAAAGGGGATCGGTTAGGAAAAAATGGAACGGAAAATGCCCTCCGCTCCATTTTTATGGAGCGAGTGACGAGGCTCGAACTCGCTACCTCCACCTTGGCAAGGTGGCGCTCTACCAGATGAGCTACACTCGCAAATGGTGCCTCCGGTCGGAATTGAACCAACGACACGCGGATTTTCAGTCCGCTGCTCTACCAACTGAGCTACAGAGGCGAAGTAAAAACGGGACCCCATGGGATGAAACCCATCCCATGGGGATGGCGACTCGGAAGGGACTTGAACCCTCGACCTCCGGCGTGACAGGCCGGCGTTCTAACCAACTGAACTACCGAGCCAGGTAGTGGGGGGGGGTTAAGGGAAGGGGGAGAATGGTGGGAACAACAGGGCTCGAACCTGTGACATCATGCTTGTAAGGCATGCGCTCTCCCAGCTGAGCTATGCTCCCCGATCTGCCGCCGTGTTTCAGACGGCAGATGTTATTATACTAAAGGCTGTTGGGTATGTCAACAGCAATTTGGAGGAATTTTGCCTTTTTTAATCACAGGGAAAAAAGAAGCTCTTCCAGCTGGGCCTGGTCATACGAGTACACCTTATCACAGAACTGGCAGGTGAGCTCAATTTTTCCCTGCTCCTCGATGAGGCTGCGAAGCTCGCCTTTTCCCATACTGATGAGGGCCCGGGTGACCCGCTCCCGGCTGCAGTAGCATTGGTAAGCGACCGGTTTTTCGGCCAGTAGCTCCAGCTCAAAGCCGGGCAGGGCGCGCTCCAGTAGTTCCCTGGGGCCGGCGCCGTCGCTGAGGATCGGGGTGACCGGACCGAGCTGGCGAATTCCTTCCTCCACCCTAGTGATAAGGTCCCCTCTGGCTCCGGGAAGGAGCTGGATGAGGTATCCCCCGGCGGCAAGAACGCTTTGGTCGGTGTCCACCAGAACCCCAAGCGCGCAGGCGGTGGGGATCTGCTCGCTCCTGGCAAAATAGGCGGTCACATCCTCGGCGATCTCGCCGGAAATCAGAGGAACGCTGCCCACGTAAGGGTCCTTCATGCCGAGGTCCTTGGTAACGGTCAGAAACCCGTCGGTGCCCACGGCGGCGCCCACGTCCAGCTTGCCGGGGCCCTTACGCGGTAAGTCTACCGCTCCGTTCTGAAGATACCCCCGGACATTGCCCGCGGCATCCGACACGGCCAGGATGATTCCCACAGGTCCGCCGCCCTGAATGCGAAGGGTCACCGAACCGCCGTCCACCTTGATGTCTTCCCCCATCATGGAGGCGGCAAGCAAAGTGCGACCCAGGGCGGCCGTTGCCACCGGCAGGGTTTTATGAATCATACGGGCCCGCTCCACCAGCTCCCGGCCCGTAATGGCCGACGCCTTGATGGGCGCGTCTTTCGCGATCATGCGGATAATCTGGTCCATTGGTTAAAGTCCCTTTCGCGCGGTGAAAAAAATTCTGTCTTCCGAGGGCCCCGGCGCGCGGAGCTTCAGGTTGCCATACTGGCGTATTTCAGAAAAACCCGCCTCTTTCAAATAGTCCGTAAGCTCTTCCGGAGTATAGGCATACTCCTCGTGCTCTTCCCGCTCCCGCCGCCAAAGGTCTCCGCTGCGGCGGAAGATGTCCATGCCGAAGGAGCACAGGCGCCGCCGCGTGGAGTAGTCTGCCCGCCAGACGCAGTAGGTATCCTCCGTTTCGTCGATATACATGCCCCCGTCCATGTCCATAAGGGCGCGGGGACTGTTGATATCGAAGAGAAAGAGGCCGCCGGGGGACAGAAAAAGGTGAACCCGGGCAAAAGCCCGGCGAAGCCGGGCGGGGCTGGTCACATGATTGACGCTGTCCAGGCAGCAGACACAGGCGTCCACCGTGTCGTTGAGATCAAGCTTTTCCATGCTCTGGCAGAGAAAGAGAGGGGGAATCTCGGTCCCTGAGGATTCTTCCTTTTCGGCGGCCCGCACGAGCATGTCGCCGGATAGGTCAACGCCGGTCATGTCGTACCCCCGCCGGGCCAATATCCAGGTGAGGGTGCCAGTGCCGCAGGCAAGGTCCAGGACAGTGCGGACAGGGCGGCCGGCTTTCTTAAATTGTGCTTCGATATAGTCCGCCCAGCGGGGATAATCCACGTCGGCGGTAAGCTGGTCATAGCAGTCCGCGAGAAAAGAATATCCGTTCACTTGCTTTTTGCTTCCCTTTCTTCCTTGATCCTGGGCAGCACCGACTGGTACCCGCCCGCCCCGTACTGGAGGGAACGGTTCACACGGCTGATGGTGGCGCTGGAAGCGCCGGTGTGTTCTAAAATGTCATTGTAGATCATCCCGTCACTAAGCAGGATCGCCACCTCAAACCGCTGCTCGATGGCCCGCAGCTCGGAAACGGTGCACAGATCGTCAAAAAATTTCCTGCATTCGTCCAGATCCTTTAAGGAAAGAATGGCCTCATAAAGCGTGTCGCTGCGTTCTTTTTGTGCCCGCTTGATCATCACGCCGCCTCCTACGTGTTTTTCTCAATTTTACCACAGTGAAGTGTGAAAGTAAAGAGCCAGTTATGCTTCTCCAAAAACCTGCCGGGCGCAGTGGACCGCACCCATGGCGTCTTTGGCGTAGTAGTGGGCGCCGATGGACTCGGCATAGCTCCGGGTGAGCACCGCGCCGCCCACCATCACTTTGCAGTCGGGCTTTTCTTTGGAGAGCAGGCGTATGGTCTCCTCCATAAAGGGGACCGTGGTGGTCATAAGGGCGGAAAGGCCGACGAGCTTCACGTCTTCGCGCAGGGCGGATTCCAGAATCGTCTCGGGAGGGACGTCCCTGCCCAGATCAATGACCGTGAACCGGTAATTTTCAAGAAGAACCTTCACGATGTTCTTGCCGATGTCATGGATGTCCCCCTTGACGGTGGCGAGGATCACCTTAGGGCCGCCTGCTTGGGCACCGGAGGAAAGGAAGGGACGCAGCGCGTCGAAGGCTTTTTTAGCCGCCTCCGCGCTCATGAGGAGCTGGGGCAGGAACAAAACGCCCTTTTCAAAGGAACTGCCCACCTCGTCCAGGGCGGGGACCAGCGAGTTCTGGATGACCTCCATGGCATCTCCCGAGCGGGCAGCTTCCGCCGCGAGGCGCGCGGCCTCGCCCTCCAGACCCCTGCAGACCGCGTCCTTCAGAGTGAGGTCCGCAGCCGCCGGCGCGGCGGCGGGAGCTTCGGGAGAATCGGCGAAACGGGCTATATACCCCGCGCAGCCGGGGTCAAGACCGGCAAGGGACCGGAAAGCGGCGAGGGAATCCATCATGGGAGCGCTTTTGGGGTTAATAATGGCGGCGGAGAGCCCGGCGCCCAGAGCCAGGGTGAAGAAGTCGGCGCTCAACTGCTCCCGCTTTGGCAGGCCGAAGGAGACGTTGGAAACGCCCAGCACCGTTTTTGCCCCCAGCTGCTCCCGAACCATCCGGAGGGCTTCCAGCGTCACGGCGCTGTTTCGATCCCCTGCCGAGACCGGCAGGGTGAGCACGTCGATGAGAAGCTCCCGGCGGTCGATGCCCCGGTCCTCGGCTTCTTCAATAATCCGCTTAGCGATGGCTAAGCGCCCCGCGGCGGTCTCCGGGATGCCCTTCTCGTCCAGAGTGAGGCAGACCAGGCCGCCGCCGTACTTCTTCACCAGGGGCAATATCGCCTCCAGGCTCTCCCACTTGCCGGATACGGAATTGACAAGGGGCTTGCCGTTATAACGGCGCATGGCCGCCTCCAGGGCGGCGGGATTGGAGGAGTCAAGCTGCAGGGGGAGGGGAGTGACGCTTTGCAGCGCCTCCGCCGTGTGCCGGAGCAGTACGGTTTCGTCCAGGCCGGGCACGCCCACGTTCACGTCCAGCATCTGCGCCCCCGCCGCCTGCTGGTCCAGCCCTTCCCGGAGGACGTAGTCCATATCGCCCTCCCGCAGGGCCTGCTGGAGCCTCTTTTTCCCCGTGGGGTTAATGCGCTCGCCGATGACCACCGGATCTCTTCCGAAGGCCACCGCGCCGCCGTAGGAGGAAACGAGCAGCGTGTCCTTTCTGGTAACGGGGGGCAGGGGAATGTCTTTGCAGGCTGCGATCATGGCTCTCAGATGCCCTGGGGTGGTGCCGCAGCAGCCCCCCAGCAGGGTGACCGAGGGGGCGAGGAGGGCCATTTCACTGGCAAACAGTTCGGGTGTTACGTCAAAAATCGTTTTTCCGTTTCCAAACCGCGGCAGACCGGCGTTGGGGTTTAAGATGACGGGCAGCGAGGTATACCGAAGCAGTTCCTCCACCAATGGCCGCATCTGGGCTGGGCCCATACCGCAGTTAAGGCCCAGGGCCGAGACGCCCAGACCCTCCAGCAGCGCCACCGCCGAGGGAATGTCGCCCCCGGTGAGGAGCGTTCCCTTTTCGTCGAAAATGAGGGTGGCGAGAACGGGAAGGCAGCAGTTCTCCTTGGCCGAGAGCACCGCCGCCTTGAGCTCGTAGGTGTCGCTCATGGTCTCGATGAGCACGCAGTCGGCCCCCGCCGCGGCTCCCGCCCTCACCACCGGGGCGAACTGGGAGACGGCATCCTCAAAATCCAAATCCCCGTAAGGCTTCAGGAGCTTTCCGGTAGGCCCCAGGTCCAGGGCCACGAAGCCTTCGCACCCGGCATCTCCCAGGGCGCTTTTGGCGAGGGCCACCGCCATTGACACCACCTCTTCGGTACTGACGCCCAAGGGGGCGAGCTTGAGGGGAACGGAGCCGAAGGTGTTGGTTTTGAGAATGCGGCAGCCCGCGTCCAAATAAGCCCGGTGGACATCTTTTACCGCCCCCGGGCTTTGAAGGTTAAAAAGGTCGGGGAGCATCCCCTGGGGCAGTCCCGCCGACTGGAGCATGGTACCCATGGCTCCGTCGAAAAAGAGCCTTTTACTGCGAAGCGCGGAGAGAAGTTCCATCGGACTACCCCTTTCGGAAAAGACAGTTTGTTTTTTTGCAGACTTCGCATTTGTGAACGTGACAGGACGCCTTGTCTTTGGTGACACCGATGACCGCGGTGACCGACTTCATGGGGACCAGCAGGAAGACGTCGGTGCAGGAAAGGCCGATGCGCTTGGCGGCGTCCAGCGCGGCGAGTATGCGGGGCTGCCAGGAGAGAGAAAAGTCTCCGTAGCCGGGGCTGAACCGGGGCCGGAGATAGCGGCCTTCGGAGAGGCTCTTTGGGATGACCTCCATACACTCGTCGCAGAAGCCTTCGATGAGCGCGGCGGCGGCTGCCTGTCCCACAAGAGCCAGGGACATGTCGGCTGCCGACCAGGCCCGCAGCAGCAGGTCGGTGGGAGCCCCCAGCGTGGCGGCAAAGAGAAGGGCGCTTTCGCAGCCCTCAAGATGGGCGTTTAAATCGGTACTCCTGAATTCGGAGACCGGAAAATCCGCCGGGCGAAAAACCCAGCGGGGACTCGCCGCTTTTTGAAGCTCCGCCAGACATAGTTCGATCCTCTCGGACACAACGGCATCGGGTTCGGCGGAGCCGTAGCCCAGGTAGCGGGCAATCTCGGCGCGGTCGGCCTTCATCGCCTTAAAATTTCCGACAGGTTTGCGGTGATCTGGGCCGCCACGTCGGGCTTATTCATGACGTAGACGTGCACGCCGTTTACCCCGTTGGCGATGAGATCCACAATCTGTTCGGTGGCATAGGCCACTCCCGCCTGCTTCATGGCGGCGGGATCGTCTCCGAACTTGTCGATGATCATGCGGAACCGGTTAGGGAGGGAAGCGTTTGAGAGCTTCACGATCCTGCTCACTTGCTTGGCGTTGGTCACCGGCATCACGCCGGCGATGACCGGCACGCGGATACCCGCCGCCTGCATCCGGTAAAGAAAGCTGTAGAGAATGCTGTTGTCGAAAAACATCTGGGTAATGAGGAAATCGCAGCCCATGGCCACTTTATCCTTCAGGTGGCTCATGTCCTCCGCCTGGCTGGGGCATTCCACGTGCCCCTCGGGGTAGCAGGCCCCGCCCACGGAGAAATCCCCCAGCGCCCTGAGGTCCTCAACAAGATCGGCGGCGTAACGGTAGTCCCGGGGCGCGTCGGGGTCCATGCCGGCGGGCAGGTCGCCCCGGAGCGCCAGGATATTTTCGATGCCCATGGAGCGCAGCGCCGCCAGCCGGGAGCGCACCTCCTCCCGGGTGGAACTCACGCAGGTGAGATGGGCCAGCGCGGATATTCCCTGCTCCTGTACCGCGGCGGCGATGCCGCCCGTGTAAAAGGAGGCGCCGCTTCCGGCGGCGCCGTAAGTAACGCTCATATAGTCGGGTCTCAGCGCGGCAATCTGGAGGGCGGCATCCCGGACGGAGGAAAATTCTCCGTCTCCCTTTGGAGGGAACACCTCAAAGGAAAGGGTGGGTCGTCCCTGGGAGAGAAGAGCGCTGATTTTCATAGGGTTCCTCCTTCTGACGGCTGCGAAAGTTCGGAAGCGGAATGAATGGATTTTTTAGCCAGGCGGATGGCAGAGAGGGTAACGCCGACGACAAACCAGAAGATCACCATGACCCTCGGATAGTTCCACATATAGTCGGCGATTCCGCAGACGAGAAGCCCGAACATGGCTGAGGCGCCGCCGATAGCGATCAGGCGCACCTGCTTCGGGCAGGAGTCGGAGGCGGCGGCTTTAGCGGCGTTCTTGATATTCCAGCCCATCGCCCCGAGGAAGGAGAAAAGACCCAGCAGACCGGACTCCGCCCACACCTGCAGATAGACGTCGTGAGCGTGGACAAAAGGAGCCACCCCATGGTAGAAGTTGAGGTCCTTCACCGCCTGCCTCACCGCGTCGGTACCCAGACCGGCACCGATGAGGGGCCTTGCCGCCAGCAGCCGCAGGGCCGCGGAGTAGAGGGGAAAGCGGCTGGTGGTGGAGGTATCTTTCGTGTTGAAAATTGTGAGAATCCGGTTGAAAATGGTGTCCGGCAGGATTGGAATGACACCGAGACCCAGGAGGATCATCACGGGAAGCAGCTTTCGATTCCAGAGGAACACAAAAAGAACCGCCGCCACGGCAAGGCCGACCCAGCTGGCCCGTCCATAAGTCATAAGGATTGCGGCTAAACCGAGCAAACAGGAAACGAGTCCAAGGAACCGCCCGCTCCAGCCCTTGCTTGCCAGCATGAGCGCCACCGCCAGGGGGATGAGCATGGCGAGTACCTCGGCAAAGGCGTTGGGGTTTTCAAACATGGCGTACACCCGTCCGGGCATTCCCTCGTTCACGGTGAGGTCCACATAGGAGGGATTCACGTCCACGCCGATGATGCGCTGGATGATTCCCGCAACCGAGATGGCGAGAAGGCCCAGGACGGCGAAGGTGACAAGGCGCATAAGCTGGTCCTGATGTTCGATGGTGCTCACGGTGGTGATGACGCAGAGCATGCAGGTGATATGGAAAAAGAGGAAGCGGAAGGAGAGCGACGGAAAGGCGGAGAGGGGAACGGCCAGGATCACCGCCAGGGCGTAAAGAGCGGCGTATGGCCCTACGCTCGTCACGTCCAGCCGCAGGGAACGGCGGCGTATGCCCCCCGCCACGGTCAGCAGAAGGATGAGGAAGAAGCCGATGAGACTGTACAGGTTGTTCCACTGCTTATAGGGGATGAGAACCATGCCCAGAAAAAGCCAGCCGATGGCGGCGGGAGTCTGCTCGGCCATGCCAAAGACGAGCTGCGCTGCGACGCTGCCGTCCAATACCGGCTTCAGTTTTAAGTAAATCCAGTGGAGAAGGGCGGCGGGGAGATTTACGAGAGTATTTAAAACGGCACAGAATACGCTGTGACGCCAAGCCCGGTTCAAAGCTCCGTTGCGCTCGAGCAGGGCGGCGAGAGTGCTTTCCCGCCAGAGCTGAGAAAAGCCTTCCGAAACAGCGCGGGCCAGGCGGGAAAGACCGCCCTGCGCCCAGAACAGGCAAATGACGCGCCACACCGAGAGAAGACGGCTCCCCACAAAACTGTTTTCCATGACCTCCATGGGCTTTACCTCCTGTTTTTGATCACGTAGAGTAAGGTGAGAAGACCGAACATCCGGCGGCGGACCAGGTTGGCCACAATCTGCTTGTTCCGGCCGAGCCCCCGGGGAAGGAGCGTTTTGATGGCGTTTTCCATCTCGGGAAGGCGGGTGAAGGCTTTTACCTTTTTCTGCTTTTCCCGCCACGGGGCGGGGTTTCCCGGCGCGTATTCGTTGCCGATGGCGATGAGCAGCCCGGCCCAGCTGGAGCTCTCCCGCCACTGGGGGACGTCCAGGGAAAAACGCACGGCCAGCGCCTCTTTGTCCGCCATGAACGTTTGGAAGGTATCCATATAGTCCGGCAGGTAATTCCGGGTGACCGAGGCCGGGTTTTGGAGATAGCAGTAAAGGGGTGTCTCCAGCATGACGAGGCGGCCTGCGAGACAGAAATACTCCATGAGAAAGAGCTCATCCTCCAGATAGGCCCCGTGAAAGGCAATGCTGTGATCGAGAATGATGTCCCGCGAGAAGAGAAACCGCCAAATATACCCGTTGAGTGCTCCGCTGCTAAGCCGATTTCCCAGCAAGTTTGAAACCAAACCTTTCCGGATTTCCTCCGGCCCGTAAACGCCGGGGGGGAGGGCACCGGGCTCCGGCCATCGGCAGCCGTCGGGCAGTACGTTGTAATGGGCGCAGCCCGCGCTGTCGGCTCCGGCTTTGGTGAGCGCTCCGTAGAGAAGTTCCAGGCCGTTTGGCTCCCACCAGTCGTCGGCGTCGGCAAAGGCGATGTATCTTCCCCGCGCCTTTTGCATACCGAAGTTTCTGGCGGAGCTGACGCCGCCGTTTTCCTTATGGAACACCCTCACGCGGAGATCGGCCGCGGCAATAGCATCGCACAGGGCGCCGCTTCCGTCGGGGGAGCCGTCGTCAATCAGCAGCAGCTCCAAATTATCAAAGCTCTGGCCCAGGATGGAATCGGTGCAGACAGAAAGATAAGCTTCCGCCTTGTACACGGGGACGATGACCGAAATGGCAGGCATAAAAAACCTCCCGAAGAAAATTGGATAAAACGGGAATGGAGGATGCGCTTCTCAACTTTCAAAAAAGGCGCGGCCGCGGAGTTGCCCTCAAAGAATCTGTATTATAGATAACTTTTCAGCTCATCCACCCGGTTAAGACGCTCCCAGGGCAGATCCAGGTCCGGGCGGCCGAAGTGGCCGTAAGAGGCGGTCTGTTCATAGATGGGACGGCGCAGGTCCAGGTAGGAGATGATCTTGGCGGGACGCAGGTCGAAGGAGCGGGCAACGATTTCCGCAAGTCTTTCATCGGATAGAGCCCCGGTGCCCTGGGTATCCACCAGCACGGACACGGGGTGGGCCACGCCGATGGCGTAGGCCAGCTCGATCTGGCATTTTTTCGCCAGTCCGGCGGCCACCAGGTTCTTGGCCACGTGTCTTGCCATGTAGGCGGCGGACCGGTCCACCTTGGTGGGGTCCTTGCCCGAGAAGCTGCCGCCGCCGTGGGAAGCGGAGCCGCCGTAAGTGTCCACGATAATCTTGCGTCCGGTGAGGCCCGAGTCCCCCACGGGGCCGCCCACCACAAAACGTCCGGTGGGGTTCACGTACAGCTTTGTGCTTTTGTCAATATAGTTTGCGGGGATGACCGGCGTGATGACGGCGTCGACCACTGCCTCACGGATCCTTTCCATGGAGATGTCTGGGTCGTGCTGGGTGGAGACCACGATGGCGGGGCACCGAAGAACCTTGCCGTTTTCGTCGTATTCCACCGTCACCTGTGTTTTGCCGTCGGGACGCAGCCAGGGGAGTTCTCCCCGGTGGCGCACATCGGCCAGGCGGCGGGCGAGGGCGTGGGCCATGGAGATGGGGGCGGGCATCAGCTCGTCGGTCTCGTCACAGGCGTAGCCAAACATCATGCCCTGGTCTCCCGCGCCGACAAGGTCGGCGTCGTCCTGCGCGCCGTGCTGTGCTTCGAAGGAGCGGTTCACACCCATGGCGATGTCGGGGGACTGCTCGTCGATGGAGGTCATCACGGCGCAGCCCTTGCAGTCGAACCCGTAGGACGGATCGGTATAGCCGATGCGCTCAACGGTTTTGCGGGCGATGGCGGGAATATCGGTGTAGCAATTGGTGGTGATCTCGCCCATGACGAAGATCATGCCCGTGGTGGTAATGGTTTCGCAGGCCACGTGGGCGGCGGGGTCCTTGGCAAGGATATCGTCAAGTACGGCGTCCGAGATCTGATCGCAGATCTTGTCGGGGTGCCCCTCGGTGACCGATTCAGAAGTGAAAATTCTGCGGCTCATAGTAAAGCTCCTTTGTTATTATCTTTTATATCATTCGGCGTGAAAGCCGGTGAGATAGCTGACCTGTTCGGGGGCAAGGGCGTCGATGGAGAGTCCCATCGCCTGAAGCTTGGTTCTGGCGACCCGGTCGTCAATTTCCTCGGGGATTTCGTACACCTTTGTTTCCAGGCTTCCTTGGTGGGCCGTCAGCCACTCCAGAGCCAGTGCCTGGACCGCAAAGGACATGTCCATGATTTCTGCCGGGTGGCCGTTGCCCGCTGCCAGGTTGACGAGTCTGCCCTCGGCCAGGACCTCCAGCGTGCGCCCGTCGGGAAGAGTGAAGCCTTCGATGTTCTCCCGGCGGCGCTCGCGTTTCACCGCCATTTTAGCCAGTCCCGCTACGTCCACCTCGCAGTCGAAGTGGCCGGCATTGCAGAGCAGGGCATGGTTCTTCATGCGGGCGAAATGGGCGGGGGTGATGACGTCTTTACAGCTGGTGACGGTGACGAAGATGTCGCCCAGCGGGGCGGCTTCCTCCATGGGCATGACCCGGAGGCCGTTCATGGCGGCGTCCAGCGCTTGAAAGGGGTCTACCTCGGTGATGATGACGCTGGCGCCCAATCCGGCGGCCCGCATGGCGACTCCCTTTCCGCACCAGCCGTAGCCCGCCACCACCACAGTCTTGCCGGCCACGATGAGGTTGGTTGTGTGCATGATGCCGTCCCATACCGACTGGCCGGTACCGTATTTATTGTCAAAGTAATGCTTGGCCTTGGCGTCGTTCACCGCCATCATTGGGCAGGGGAGAAGACCGGCTTTTTCCCTGGAGCGCAGGCGCAGTATGCCGGTTGTGGTTTCCTCACAGCCGCCGATGACACGATCGCCCAGTGCGGCGCATTTTCCGCCCAGAAGATGAATCAGATCGCCGCCGTCGTCCACGATCAGATGGGGATGGCACTTCAGCGTCTCGATCAGATGAGATTCATATTGCTCCGCCGTGGCCCCATGGATTCCGAAGGTTTCAATTCCCATGGAGGCGAGCCCCGCGGCCACATCGTCCTGGGTGGAAAGAGGGTTGGAGCCGGTGAGATAGACCTCGGCTCCGCCGGCTCGAAGCACTAGTCCCAAATTGGCGGTCTTCGCCTCCAGATGGACCGAGACCGCGACTTTAAGACCACGGAAAGGCTGCTCTTTTAAGAAACGGGCTTCTATGGCGCCAAGAGCGGGCATAAAATCCCGCGCCCAGGCGATTTTTTGCCGTCCTGCTTCAGCCAGGGCGGGGTCTTTGACGATACTCATTTTTTAATTCCTCCGGAAAATATGTGACTTAATATATT
Organism: Bacillota bacterium; assembly: GCA_023459875.1. Classification (GTDB taxonomy): domain Bacteria; phylum Bacillota; class Clostridia; order Oscillospirales; family Oscillospiraceae; genus JAEWRY01. The sequence continues at coordinate 20,329 of JAEWRY010000008.1, read as the reverse complement.
AGTATATCATATTCCTTTAACTAAGTGAAGCCAATTATTCTGAAAACCGGCACGAAATCACAAAAAAACGTTGCCGCGAATCCATTGACGAGCGCCGAAGCCTGTGGTACAATAATCGCCGTGACGTGTGCCCCATCCTTTTCCATGTGGGCAGTTGCTGCCCGGTATTAAAATGCGCTGGCATAGCTCAGTCGGTAGAGCAGCTGATTCGTAATCAGCAGGTCGTGTGTTCGAGTCACATTGCCAGCTCCAAAAGAAACCTTGTGCTCCCAACGAGTATAGGGTTTCTTCTTTTTTACATTCTAATTTAATGTCCACTGAACAAATGCGATTTCCGAATCGCATTTGCCAGAAGGGCAATAATTGCCCTTTTGGGCGGCAAAACAACATTGTTTTACCGCTTCAGATACATTGATGACTGTCCGTTTTGATTTGCGGACACACGCCGCAAATCAAAAGTGCAAGGTTTTTGACCATACTCGGTTAAAAACCTTGCACCTGAATAAAGCAAAAACAGCTTAGAAGCATTGATATGACTATATTTTTGCTTTATACAGCGGGCATTAGTTAAATCCGTTATACGGAACGTGTACCCCGGAAAGGACGGATTTGATTCTATTCCCGCCGCGCGGCGGAGTTAAGATTCTTCGGCCTTTGGCCTCAGATTGACTAATTAATTATGACTTGGAATGACAAGTTCATTGTGCCTTGAAAAGACGGATTAATCACGCCTCAGAGTGAAGGGCTTCTTATGGCTCTCTCTACGTGTCATCCTGCGCGAGCGCAGCGAGTGAAGGATCTTATCAGGCTTAAATTTCAGAATGTAAGACTATAAAAGGCAGTCTTGGGAGAATCCCCAAGACTGCCTTTTTATTCAGTTGTTATATGTATGACTGCAAAGCTCCCCAATTTTGCTCTGGATGGCCTTGAGGTCCACGAAGGTCTCGGGGCGGCGGCGGGGGTCCCGCAGCAGGGCGGCGGGGTGGTAGATGGCGGTCATCTGTATGCCGTCCCGCTCAAACCATTTGCCGTGATCCCTCGTGATTTTGAAGTCGCCGCCGATGAGCCTGGTGGCCGAGATGCGGCCCAGGAAGACGATGATCTTCGGCTTTAAAAGGGCGATCTGCGCCTCAAGATAGCCCAGGCAGGCGTCCTGCTCGGTGTTCAGGGGGTCGCGGTTTCCGGGCGGGCGGCACTTGACGATATTTGCGATGTAGATGTTCTTTTTTCTGTCGAGGCCGATGATGGAGAGCATGTCGTCCAGCAGCTTCCCGGCCCGGCCCACGAAGGGCTCGCCCTGCAGGTCCTCGTTTTCTCCGGGGCCCTCGCCGATGAACATGACCTCGGCCTGACGGCTGCCCGTACCGAAGACCACGTGGGTGCGGGTGTCGCCCAGGGAGCATTTGCGGCAGGAGAGACACTCCTTTTCAAGGGATGTCCAGTCGGTCATGAAAGCGCCTCCTCTTTGGAATATTGCGGGAAAAGCTGCGCTGACCGCGCTCTGCCCGGCTAAAATAAAATCATAACACAAAACCGCGCGGATGGCCAGAAGCTTCCGAAAAGTTTTGAAACTCCCGTCCAAAGCCCTTAAACCCTTTCCTGCGACGGCGGCGGCGGAATCCTTAAAAGTCCATCGAAAACCGTCATAAGGAAAAAAATATAACAAATCCCCGCGCGGTATGAAACCTCACCCCGAGGAAATACTGTAAGCACAATCTTTTTAACGAACGGGAGGGATTTTCATGCAGGGCAAGGTGGAAATCTGCGGAGTAAATACCTCTAAACTGAAAGTTCTGAAAGGAGAGGAAACCAACGCGCTGTTAAAGCGGGCCAAGCTGGGGGACAAGACGGCGCGGGAGGAGCTCATCGCCGGAAACCTCCGGCTGGTGCTCTCGGTCATCCAGAAATTCGCCAACCGGGGGGAAAATGTGGACGACCTTTTTCAGGTGGGGTGCATCGGCCTCATCAAAGCCATCGACAATTTCAATACCGATCTTAACGTCTGTTTTTCTACCTACGGCGTGCCGATGAACCTCATAAGTAGAAAAGACAAATAACCGATGAGCCGCCCCTGCCCGGAAGGGTAAAAATCACTCGTCAGCCTGGATCCCCATGCCCATGTTGAGCGTGTTGAGGTCGATGGTATAGCTGCAGGTTCCCGTTTCCGGAAGGTATCTGTAGGCATCGGGCGGCAAGCCCTCGCAGATGGCCCGATCGACGAAATGATAGGAATAGTTAAACGTGACGCCATCCTCGCTCAGCCACATTTTACCCTCCGAGCTGCCCATAAGTGTATACGTCTCCCCTTCGCCCACGGCGGAGCCGGGCTTGAAGACGAGGATTACCATATAATAGTTCTCGTAATTGCCCCCTAGCTTCCCTAAGAGCGCCGTGCAGGCGGGGGTCTCCAGAGTCTGCGTTACCTTGGTGAGGGATGCTTTCGCCTTGGCGAGGGTCTCCTCATAGGTGGGCTGCCTGTAGGCGATGACTTTGCTGTCGATGAGGAGCTGGGTCTCCAGGTTACATACGTCGATCATGGATAGCTGCAGCTTGTCCTTGGCGGCGAGGGTCTTGGCGGAGAAACAGTCGGTCAGTGCCAGACCTTCCGCCTTGAGTTCGTACGCGGGACGGCAGCTGATGAACTCCAGTGTGCCCTTCTTCAGCTCGATGAGCCACGGGGCCACCGTTCCGTAGCTGCTCCAGTAGGGAATGACCCCGTCCTTGGGCAGCGGCAGCTCCTGATAGCACACCAGAGCCGAGACGGTCAGCACGCCGTCGGATTCGGCGGTGTCCGCGATCGCGTGGCACGCTGTGGCGTAGACGTTATCGTCCACCATCCCCAGCTTGACCTGGGACGAAATCACCTCGGAAACCCGGTCGTTCAGGAGCTTGTCCTGGGCGAAGGGATCCGTGGGAAAGGCCGCGGCGAATTGCGCTTCGGTAAAAACACCCTGGGACGCGAGATGTTCGTGCAGCGTGGTCTTCGATCCCTTCAGGTTCGCGAACAGGGCGGCGCAGGTCACGTCCACCGCGTCGGAGCGGAGAAATTGCGTCCAGTTCACCTTTACGGGAAGAATCCCGCACCAGGCCGCCAGCGCCTGGGAGGCGTCCCAGGTAAACTCGTTATAAACCCCCTCGGTATAGCCCAGCGCCCGGAGCATAAACGTGAGGTACTCGTCAGACGACGCCGTGTCCCCCGCGCCGAAGCGCGCCGCCGACACGCCCTTGGTGAGCGCGTTGTCATAGGCGTAGGACACATATCCGTCCGCCCAGGCGGGTACGTCGGTGAACGGGTGAGTCTTGGGATAGGCCTTCGCCTCCGTGTCCTTGCCCAGGGCCCGGATCAGCATGACCAGCGCTTCCACCCGGGTGGGGGCACGGTCGAGGTCGAAGTCGGCCGCTCCGCTCCCGCTGTCCCCAACGCCCTGGAAGAGCCCCAGCTCGCTGAGCTTGGAGGCAAGCTCCGTTTCGGAACTTAAATTCCTCAAATCGTCCGCCAGAGCCGCGGGGACAAAGGAAACGCACATCACAGCGCAGAGAAAGGCAGCTAAAATCCGTTTCATTTCCACACTCCTCATAATATCAGATTTGTTTTGCGCCGCAGGCAAGCGCCAGAATGCGGTCGTACTGGGCGTACATTTTCTGCACCTCGTTTTCCAGAAGGTAATAGTGCATCACATAAGGGACCAGGAGGACCAGAATGAGCAGGCAGAGCGCCAGCACGGCGGGGGAAAAGACGGTGAGCGCCAGCGCCAGCGCGATCATCTCGATGAGGGCGAAAGTCAGCGTCACGATCAGGTGGATGAGCCGTTCGTGCTGGAAAAAGGAGATCTGGACGAGGTGCTCGGACAAAACGGCGTCCCAGTCATGATCCACCCCGTCCTTCAGGATGCCGTCTATCTTCCTGCGGTAATTTAAAATCCGTTCTTTCATATTTCCCCCTACCTTCCGGCGGGAAAAGATTCTTCGGCCATTGGATGGCCCCGGAATGACAGAACGTCCCGTCGGATACTAATATAGCAAATTTTGACCCCTTTCGCAAGATTTGGGGATAAACAAAAAAGCCGCAAAGCCGGTTTCCGGCGCTGCGGCATAAAATTTGTACGGGTCATGCTGCCTGAAGATACCTTTCTTCTGCCTTTTCCCAGTTCACTACGTTAAACCAGTCTTTGATATAATCGGCTCTCATATTGTAATGCTTGAGATAGTAGGCGTGCTCCCAGACGTCGATGTTCAGGATGGGAGTCAGAAAATCGGCCAGGGGGGTATCCTGGTTGGCAGTGGTCACGATGACGAGAGAGCCGTTTTTCTTCGCGGCGAGCCAGGCGTAGCCCGAGCCGAATACCGAGGCGGCGGCCTGAGAAAAGAGCAGCTTAAACTGCTCGAAGCCGCCGAACTCCTCATTGATCGCCTCGGCCAGGCCGCCCACGGGGGCTTTCTCCCCGGCGGGGGAAAGCCCCTCAAAGTAAAACCGGTGGTTGTAGACTCCGCCCGCATTGTTCCTGATCTCTTTGCGCGCCCGCCCCGGGAGAGGCACGCAGGGGGAGAGCAGCTCGGTGAGCGACAGCTTCTGAAAGAAGGGATGTTCTTTCAGGACGTCGTTGAGTTTATTGATATAGGTCTGCAGATGCCTGTCGTGGTGCAGCTCCATCGTTTTCGTGTCGATGTAAGGCTCCAGGGCGTCGTAAGGATAGGGCAGGGGTGTGTTTTGGAACGGATAGAAGTCGTTCATGCGTCATTCCTCCTTTTCCCCATCCTATTCCGTAAGCCTTGATTTCGGAATGAAAAGACGGAAAACGGAGTTAAAATCGCGGGAGTAAGATTCTTCGGCCTGAGGCCTCAGAATGACAGGCAGAGGGCGGGGCCTCAGAACGACGGGGGCTCACCAGCGCCTGTCATCCTGAGCGGAGCGAAGGATCTGTTCCCGGGGGGAGAACACGGGAGTAAGATTCTTCGGCCTACGGCCTCAGAATGACAGACGGATACGGGGCCTCAGAATGACAGACAGGGGGCTGGCCGCAGAACCACGGAGGCTTACAGGCGCCTGTCATCCTGAGCGGAGCGAAGGAGCTGTTCCCGGAGGGAGTACGCGGAAGTAAGATTCTTCGGTCTGGGGCCTCAGAATGACAGACTGATACGGGGTGTCAGAATGACAGATGGGGGGCGGGCCTCAGGACCATGGAGGCTTACAGGCGCCTGTCATCCTGAGCGGAGCGAAGGATCTGTTCCCGGGGGGAGAACACGGGAGTAAGATTCTTCGGTCTGGGGCCTCAGAATGACAGACAGGGACGCGGCTCCAGGACAGACGGGAGGGGGGACCATGGGCACGGGCGAGGAAATCAGACCGCCTTTTTGCGGCTCCCGCAGTCCTTACAGCCTTCGCAGCTGTGGCCGCTTTCCTTCCACAGCCGGTCGGCGGTGACGGCCCACTTTTCGGCGGTGTCCACGCACTTGTTGCAGTAATCCTCAGCCGACTCCTGCTCCACGTAGTCGGTGCAGATGGCGCCCGTCTCGTTTACCATGTCGGCCAGGCGGCCCGGATTGTCCAGCACCGGGCAGGGCCGGAGCATATTCTCGTTGAAGGGCTGGTTCCTGCGGTAGGCCATGAAGAGGGGAGACTGGTAGGCTTCGATGAGGGTTTTCTCGTGGATGTTGGAATCGGAGTAATGCATGAAGGCGCAGGGCTCGATATCCCCGTTGGCGTTGATGTGCAGATAGCACCGCCCGCCGGCGATGCAGCCGTCCACGGCTTCGCCGTCGTTCCAGAAGTCCATGGTGAAAAGCGGCTTGGTGCCGCGGAATTTGCGCACCTGGCGGTACATGTATTCCCGCTGATCGGCGGTGACCATGAGATCGGGCACCGCGTTCGCGCCCACGGGCATGTAGGTGAAGAACCAGCAGAACTTGGCGCCCCAGTCGACCATCTGGTCGAAATATTCCTCGCTCCCGATGACCTCGGCGTTATTTCTGGTGTAGCAGCAGGAGATGCCGAAGGGCAGCTTCTTTTCCCGCAGCAGCGCCATAGCCTTCACAACGGCTTTAAAGGTGCCCTTGCCGCGGCGTGAGTCGGTGGCCTCCTCGAAACCCTCCACGCTGATGGCGGGGATGAAGTTGCCCACCCTGAGCATATCGTCCGCGAACTTCTCGTCGATGAGGGTACCGTTTGTGAAGGAGAGGAAAACGCAGTCGGAGTGCTTGTTGCACAGGGCAATGATGTCCTTCTTCCGGATGAGCGGCTCGCCGCCGGTGTAGATATACATATAGGTGCCCAGCGCCTTGCCTTGCTCGATGATGGAATCCAGCGTGTCGAAATCCATGTTCATCCGGTTGCCGTATTCCGCCGCCCAGCAGCCGATGCAGTGGAGGTTGCAGGCGGAGGTGAGGTCCAACACCATAGCCCAGGGGACGTTGCAGCCGTACTTCGCCCGGCTGGCTTCCTGCTTGGGCCAGCCCTGAATACAGGCGTTTACCACGAAGTTCGTGAAGATGGTCTTGCGCACGTTCGCGTCCACATCGCTCCAAAGGCTGAGCAGCAGTTTGTGCCAGTTGCTGTCCTTGTTGCTGATAAATTCGCGGAAATACGCGCGCTGCTTGGCGAAGACCTCATCTCCGGCCAGCCGGTCCACCCATGCCATCAGCTTCGGCAGGTTCTCTTCGGGGTCCCTGTCCAGATAATCGTACGCTTTCGAAACTCCGAAAGCCTTGATATGATCACCTATCGTCATTCCGATCACTCCTTATAAATGTTAATCATAGTTTAGTTCAGCCGCCCGGTTTCCTCTATGGACAATAACCGCCAAATGTCTTAATTCCTGACATTTGGCGGTAAGTGTATAAGACTTATTTTTATCGTTCCGCTGCAAACAGCTCCAGGTCGTGCCGCAGCTCGCCGTTGAGCATGAGCATCATTTTCCCCACAAGCTCTTCCGGGTTGTCCTTCATCCCTTTCTTGATCCAGTCGAGCAGGATGCCGACGAAGGCGAATTTATAAAAGTCGGCGATGAACCGGAGGTCGTTGTCGCTCACGGAAATTTCCGCGCTGTCGTATTCCAGCTTTTCGCAGACGATGGAATTGACCACATCGGCCAGGTAGAGTTCCAGGTCTTCCCGGGAAAGGCTGTGGTAGATGTTCATGACGAGGGAGCGCTCCTGCACCATTTTTTCCAGCGCGTATCTCAGTTTCGTCTGCAGGTCGCAGGCGGTGTCGTCGATGGCCTGGACCTCGCCTTCAAAGATCCAGCGCATCAGATCGAACACGTCGGTGAAATGATAATAGAAGGTCTGACGGTTCACTCCGGCTTCCTCCACGATTTCCTTCACCGTGATTTTTTTGAGCGGACGGGTGCCCAGCAGCTTGATAAAGGACTCCGCCAGCACCCGTTTGGTTGGTGATGCCACTAATGATCGCCTCCCGCGAAGTGTTTTATACCGGATGAGATCCATTTTCCCCAGGACAGGAATAGGTGCCGCTATCATCGGCGAAAAATAATGAAAATACCCCTGTTTCATATATTTATAGCAATAATATAATGTAAAAATGATGGAAACAGGATATCCTGATATTCATTATATAGAAAAATTCTCCCGTCGTCAAGAAAAAAGGAAAAATATGAGAAATATGACATCCTCACGCGGAGAGCATGAACTCGTGGCATACGGGACAAGCGCTCTTCCTGCCGGCGCGGCCCGGCAGGCATAATTACAGCGCAAAATGAAAAACTAAAAAAAACTGGAATCGGGAGAAAACTATGTTTTCCTACAAGGACCTTATGCGGATCAAACCAATCGGAACAAAAGCGGAGACAGAAGGACAGCCTCTCAGGCGGGTGATGGGAGCGCTGGACCTCACCTTCCTCGGCGTGGGGGCCATCATCGGCACAGGCATCTTCGTCCTCACCGGCGTGGCCTCCGCGCTCTACGCGGGCCCCGCCGTGGTGCTCTCCTTCGTCATCTCCGGCTTTGCCGCGACCCTTGCCGCCCTGTGCTACGCGGAGCTTGCCGCCATGGACCCCGTGGCGGGCAGCGCCTATTCCTTCACCTATTCCTCCCTGGGGGAGCTGGTGGCGTGGCTCATCGGCTGGAACATGATTCTGGAGTACCTGGTTTCGGCGGGCGCGGTGGCCGTGGGCTGGAGCTCTTATTTTAACGATCTGCTGCTCTCCGTCGGCGTTACCCTTCCCCAGGCGCTCACCAAATCGGTCTTCGAGGGCGGAGTCTTCAACCTCTTCGCCGTCGTCGTCACCCTTCTGATTACCGCCCTTTCCATGGTTGGCACAAAGGGAAGCGCCAGGGCCACCAGAATTGTCGTGAGCGTCAAGCTCTTGGTGATTGCCCTCTTTATCGGCCTCGGGCTCGCCCATGTGAAGGCAGCCAACTGGGCCCCCTTCATGCCCTTCGGTTTTTCCGGCGTGATTCGCGGGGCGGCCATCGTCTTCTTCGCCTATATCGGCTTCGACGCGGTCTCCACTGCCGCCGAGGACGTGAAGGACCCTAAACGGGACCTGCAGCGGGGGATTATCGCGTCCCTGCTCATCTCCACGGTCTTGTATATCGTGGTGGCGGCCGTTCTCACCGGCATGCGGAAGTACACTCTGCTGGACACCCCGTCGCCCATTTCGTCGGCCCTCTACGGGGCGGGGATACCCTGGGCCTCGGCCATCATCTCGGTGGGTGCCCTGGCGGGGCTTACCAGCGTGCTTATCGCGGTGATGTTTGCCCAGAGCCGCATTTTCTTCGCCATGTCGCGCGACGGTCTTCTGCCGCCGGTCTTTTCAAAGATTCACAGGAAGTACAAAACGCCTTTCTTCGATTATCTCATCATCGGCGCGGCGATTTGCCTGGTCGGCGCCTTTCTTCCCGTGGGGTTCATCGCCCAGATGGCGAACATAGGAACGCTGAGCGCCTTCGCCGTGGTGGCCGTGGGCGTCATCGTGCTGCGAAGGAAGAAGCCGGAGCTGGAGCGGCCCTTCCGGGTGCCGTGGGTGCCCTTCCTGCCCGCCCTCTCCGCGGCGCTTTCGGTCTATCTGATGTTTAACCTGCCCCTTGCCACCTGGATCAGGTTCTTCGTCTGGATGGCTGTCGGACTGGTCATCTATTTCGCTTACGGTTTTCTCCACAGCCGCCTGGCGCCCGAGCGTCCCGAAGGGAGGGAGCGGCTCATCCCACATGCAGGCCTCGGCTTTGCCAGGTCCTCCTATACTCAGGAAGCGGCGGCGGAGTTGGCAGAGCTGAAGCGGGAGTTAACATACCCACCCAGCCACCGGGGGAAGGAGAGGAAAGTCCGGCGCTTCCGCCGGAGGGCAAAACGGAAGTAAGATTCTTCGGCCATGTCATGGCCTCAGAATGACAGAACTCATGAAGGCTGCAGAACCCCCGCCGCTCAGATCAATCACCGTCCGCGTCCCATGTCCTTCTGTAACGCTATCATCTTGCGGCCACCGTCCTGTCGTTCCGCGGCCACCGTCCTGTCGTTCCGCAGCCACCGCACCGTCATTCCGCAACCACCCCCCGTGTCATTCTGAGGCCGTGGCCGAAGAATCTGAAAAATGCACCGTCCAGCCCATTTCAGTTTGTCAAAAAACCGGAATGGGCACAAAAGCCTCGCAGAGTTTCCACCGCGAACGGCGGAAATAAAGTTCAATCCGTCATTTCCGGGGGCGTGTACCTCGGAAATGACTCTTCTCGTACAGGTAAGCCTTCAGCGTCCTGCACGCAACCTTTTGTCAAAAAGGCCAGAATGGCTTTTTTGACAGCCTCAAATGGGCCGCCCGGCCCATTTTTTTACGTTCTTTTGTCTTTCCCCGGATGAGCGGAGTGCTCAGAAAGCGGGAAAGGAAGGTTTATTTGCCATCACGAACCGGGCATAATGAATTACCGCTCCCTCGGGCGGGAGGTTATCGATACCTATTCTACTTAAAAAAGGGGCTTTTGCGTTGAATCGTTATTATCTTGGGATCGACGTGGGTTCGGTCAGCACAAATCTTGTGGTAACGGATGAAGACGACGCCATCATAAAAAAACTCTACCTCCGCACCAGCGGAAAACCCATCGCGGCGCTCGTCCAGGGGCTTCATATGCTGCAAAGCGAGCTGGGGGACTTGCCGATCCTGGGCGCCGGCACCACCGGCAGCGCCCGGCAGCTTGCGTCGGTCATCGCGGGGGCCGACATCGTGAAGAACGAGATCACCGCCCACGCAACGGCCTCCAAAAAGCTTGTCCCGGAGGTCAGGACTATCCTGGAGATCGGCGGCCAGGACTCCAAGATCATTTTTCTCAAGAACGGGGTCGTGTGCGATTTTGGCATGAACACCGTCTGCGCGGCGGGGACCGGCTCTTTTCTCGACAGGCAGGCCGCCCGGCTGGAAATACCCATCGAGCAGTTCGGCGAGTACGCGCTCAGGTCGGAGACGCCCACGAGAATCGCCGGGCGGTGCGCGGTGTTCGCCGAGTCCGACATGATCCACAAGCAGCAGACCGGCCACAGCGTGGAGGACATCATCCGTGGCCTCTGCGAGGCTCTGGTGCGCAACTTTCTGAACAATCTGGCCAAGGGCAAGGAGATAGCGGGGCCTGTGATGTTCCAGGGCGGCGTGGCCGCCAACGTGGGCATCAAAAAAGCGTTTGAAGAAACGCTGGGTCTTGAGGTGATTATCCCCGAGCACTACGACGTGATGGGCGCTTACGGCGCGGCGCTTCTGGCGAAGCGAAGCGTACTGCAGACGGGGAAGCCCACCGCCTTTTACGGATTTGAGAACGCCTTCAGCCGTTTTGAGACAAAGAGCATCGAATGCGGCGGCTGCAGCAACCTGTGCGAGGTGATCGAGGTGCGGGTGAACGGTAAGGTAAGGGCGCGCTGGGGCGACAAGTGCGGCAAATGGTCGAACCTGTGCGTGGCGGTATGAGGAAGTAGCGATGGATTTTTTTAAGGACGGCGGGGAAGAAGCGCCGATGTCCGTTCCCCGCGGGTACTCCGTGGGGCTGCCCTCATCGCTGATGTTTTATGAGCACGGGGGACTCTGGGAGGGCTTTTTCACCGAGCTGGGCTGCCGGGTCATAAGCTCGGGGCCCACCACCCGCGAAATTCTGGACCTTGGCGTCGGCCTGTGCAGCAACGAGGCCTGTCTGCCGGTCAAGGTGTTCACGGGGCACGCGGCGAAGCTCGCGGGGGAGGCGGATTACCTCTTTGTCCCCCGGTACGCCAGCATGGAAAAGCACGAGATGACCTGTCCGAAATTCTGCGGCCTGCCCGACATGGTGCGCCTGAGCCTGCAAAACCAGGTGCGGCTGCTGGAAGTGACGGTGGATTACGGCAAGAACCCTCAAAAAACCGACGAGAGCCTCCGCACTCTTGCGGGGAAGCTGGGTTTGGATTACAAAACGGTAAGAAAAACGTTTTCCGATACGGTCCGGCATAGGCTGAGTAGCGATACGGGGGCCGTGCTCGTCGCTCCGGGCATTGAAAACAGACGGTCGGTGGCCGTATTGGGGCACCCCTATATGATCTACGACGAACTTATGAGCATGGGACTCATCTCCAAGCTCATTCGGAACCGCTATCAGGTGCTGACGCCGGACAGCCTGACGCGCGCAGCGCGGCGGGAGCACGAAAAACTTTTCCGCGGCAGAAATTTCTACGAGGTGGGCAGCGACATCCTGGGCAGCGCCTTCGCCTTTCTGGAGCTGCCCCAGGTGGAGGGCATGGTCTATCTCTCTCCCTTCGCCTGCGGCGTCGACTCCCTTGTCACCGAATTTATCGAGCGGCGCATGCAGCGGGAAAAAAGACACATTCCGTTTTTGAAAGTGACCGTTGACGAGCACACGGGCGAAGCGGGGTTTGACACCAGGCTGGAAGCCTTCCTCGACATGCTGGAGGACCCCCTCCGCGTCCGGATGCAATAACCGGAGGAGCTTATGAAACTGACTTTTCCCCATATGGGCAACGCCTATATCGCCGTGAAGGCGCTGCTGGACACCCTGGGGCTCGATTATTATCTTCCCCCCGTGGGCTCGAAGGAGACCATGCGGCTGGGGATCGCCTATTCCCCCGAATTCATGTGCCTGCCCTTTAAGACGGTGCTGGGCGATTTTATCCAGGGGCTCAATAACGGCGCGGATACTATTCTTTTCGGTGGCGGCGACGGGCAGTGCCGGATGAGCTATTACGGGGACCTGCACAAGGAAATCCTGCGCAGCCTCGGCTATAAGTTCAACTATATCCATTTGAACCTGAACCACATCTCCTTCCGGGACATGACCGAGAAGCTTGGTCCCCTGCTGGAAAACAAGAAGGGGATACTGGTGGCCAAAGCCCTGACCAGGGCGGTGTGGACGGTTTTCGCCGTGGATAAGCTGTATCATCTCGCCGGCGGGAAACGCTGCCGCGAGGTAAAAAAAGGTTCCGCGGACGGCATCATGAGGGATTTTGAAAAACAGGCCCAGACGGTAAAGGGCTTCCGGAACATCCGGGGTGCGATTCTTGAGACACGACGGAAGCTCCAGCAGATTGAAACGGACGAGGAGTTTGAGCCGGTGAAAATCGCGCTGGTGGGGGAGATCTTCATTTCCAGCGAGCCCTCCACCAACCTGGAGATCGAAAAAAAGCTCGGCAATATGGGTGCGCTGGTGTACAACACCATGAGCGTCAGCGAGTGGATTTTGAAGCATTTTATAAGCTTCCTCCTCCCGGTGAAGCGTCCCGACAAGGCGGTGGAGGCGGCCCAGGAATATCTCCGCACCGACGACGTGGGCGGGCACGGGGTTTATACCGTCGGTAACACCGAGCTTCTAAGCCGCGGGGGTTACGACGGAATCATCCAGATTTACCCCTTCACCTGCATGCCCGAAATCATCGCCCAGACCGCCTTTTCCGAAATCCAGAAAAAACACGCGGTGCCCGTCATGACTTTGATTGTGGACGAGATGACGGGGGAGGCCGGATATGTAACGAGGCTGGAAGCCTTCGTGGATATGCTCAGGATGAAAAAGGAACAGGATCAGAAGCAGACCGCCGGAATCAATTGAAAACAGCAATCTTACGTTTGAAAAGCTCCCCATGCAACCGACGGTTAACGTCGCCGCAAGGGGAGCTTTGTTATTGCAGGTAAAAAACCATGACACAACCCAATAAGCACATTATGAATTTATAAATTCATAAATTTTATGACCAGGCGTTTCTTCCATTTCTGTGGCAGGAGACACGTAAACGGACCGCTGTGCTGTTATGCTTTTCTTTTCCCAAAGCGCATGGGACAGACCGTCCGGCAGCGGTTGCATTCCACCGTGCCGTAGCCTCTGGGGCTGGTCCCGTAGGCGTAAGAGCGGCACTTTTTCTGGTCCGCCCGCACCCCGTCCAGGGCGCGGGAGGGACAGCTCTCCAGGCAGAGACGGCAGTTTTCCAGGCAGATGCTCGAGGCTCGCGGGTCAGAGGGGAGGTCCAGGTCGGTGAGGAGGGCCCCCAGGGTCAGGAGGTTCCCGAATTTCTCGTTTAAAAGCAGGGTGTTCTTCCCGAGGGTACCAAGACCGGCGGCCACGGCGGCGTGCTTCATGGAAAGAAGGCCCCGGCCCTCCGTGTTCACCGCGTCCCAGTATTCGTAGGGTTCGTCCGAGGGGAGGGGTACGGCGTAACCGCCGCCGAGCCGCTCGATTTCCTTCGCCGCCTTGAACGCGGCGAAGTCGACATTGGGGCAAACCCCATAGTTAAAATGCTTGTAAATGTGCCTGGGCTGAACTTTGGTGAGTCCCCTGGGGAGAGCGAGGCCGAACATGACCGCCGATTTGCAGTCCGGGAAAATGTCCCTTGGGTGAAAGCCCGCGGGCGCTTCCGAGAAGCGGTCGATATTCGCAAAGCCGCACACATCCATGCCAAGACTGAATATGTAATTTCTGATCTGCTCTTTCATAAAGCGCTGCCCTTCCTGTTTGATCAATTGCGCGGGAAACAAAGCTGCTAAAACTGATGCGGTTTGCCGGAGTCCCAATTTTATTTTACCGCTGCGGTCGCGTACCCCTCGCTGCGGACCAGCGCCTGGCCGTCGGCCGTCTGGATCCAGTTATATAAAATTCTCTGGGGGCTGTCTTCGGGCGCGTCGGCGCGGATCACGGCGTAGAAGTCATTCACATATGGGTAGGCCCCCGAGGAGATGGAGTCGATGGATGGCGCCACGCCGTTCACCGACAGCAGGCGGATGTTGTCGTCCAGCTTCATGCGGCTCACATAGAAATAAACGTTGTAGCCGATGGAGTATTCCGCGCCGTCATAGGTGGCCACGGCGTCCACCAGTTCACCCATCTCGCCGATGACGTAGCCCGCCGGTGCTTCGGCCATGGGCGCACCCTTCATGACGAGCTTGTTCATCATGGTCTGGCTGCCGGAGAGGAGCTGGCGCTGGTAGGCGCGGATCTCGGCGTCCTTTCCGCCAACGTCCTTCCAGTTTGTGATTTTACCGGAATAGATGCCGACAACCTGTTTGTCCGTGAGGCTCTGTACCGGGTTTTTCTTGTTGACGAGGAAGACCAGCGCGTCCTTGCCGATGGGGGCCATCTCCAGCTTGACGCCCTGCTCGTCGGCATAATCCAGGGTATCCGGCGAGGGAGCGTAGACCAGGAGCACGTCGGTATTGCCGTCGATGAGGCTCACGTACGCGTTGTCCGTGCCGGTAACTTTCACATCATCCTCCCGCTCTATGCCCAGCAGCACCGAGCGCACCGCCGAAATGAGCGGGATGGTCGCGGTGGAGCCGTCGATGCGCGGCATGTTTTCCTGCGTAAACGCGAAGGGCTCCGGCGAAGGAGATTCGGACGCCGACGGCGTCGGGGAAGGGGATGCCGCAGACGGGGACGGCGAGAACGCTGTCCCTCCGGCTCCGCAGGCGGCGAGACTAAAAAGAAAGGCGCAGGCCGGCAGCAGGGAGAAAAGACGCTTTGCGATACGTTTCATGATGTTCCTCCTCAATCACTTAAATAATCGTAGAGCGGCGCTTTGATGACCCAGCCGCCCGTTTTATCCAGAAGCCCCCCCAAGGTGTCGGTGCGCACGAGATAGCGGCCGTCGAGGGGCTCCACCGAGAGATATTCTCCGGGTAAGAGCCGCTTGCCCGCTTCGTCGTACAGCGCCGTCCAGTATTCCCACTCGACTGGCTCATACTGGCCCAGGGAAACGTAAATATATCCCTCCCGGGCGTAGCCGACCTCACCGTCAATGGGCCCCGCCACCGTTTCGCCCTTGGAGTTCACAATGATCCAGGTTTTCCCGCTGAAGGTCACCGCGAAATTTCCGTTATCCAGCGACGCGGCATCGATCGCATCGGGAAAATTCAGGGTGTTTCCCGCCCATTCAATGGTCACACCGCTCTTGTTGTTGCTTGAATAACTCGGTCCGTAAGGACTTTCACAGGGCGTTCGTACGCCGGTGGAAAGGTCCAGCATCGACCAGTTGTTCTGCTCTCCAAAGATGACCGTCCCGTCCTCGCCGCTCATAAACCATGTGTGCGTCGGCTCCATCAGTACCTCGCCGTTGAGGCCGATCACGCCCGCCTTGTCACCGTCGATAAACTCCGCCATGCCGCCCCAGTACGAAGAAATAAAATCGTACCGTGCCGGCACGACCACCGTTCCCTCCCGGTCGATGACACCATATTTCCCGTTATCGTAAAAGCGCGCCCGTCCTTCGCTGAAAAAGAGTCCATAGTTTGCCGGGAGCGGGTTGTCTCTGTCGAAATCTGAGGTGCGTTCCTGCTGCGGCGGCGTGCCGAAGGTCCCCGGGACGGCGGTGCCGGTGACATCGATAAAGCGGAAGGTAGTCCCGTCACCGGACGGCACGGCGGCCAATCCCTCGGAGAAACACACCGGTGCGGTATAGACGCAGGGAAGGATCTCTTTGCCGTTATAGTCGATTGCGCCCCATTTTCCATCCCGGCAAACCGTGATGTAGTCATATTTGACCGGCTTGCTCCAGGAGATACAATCATCGGAGTATTCGTAGCATGCGGCGTATTCTTTGCCGTAGAAATTGGTGATAACGTCGTCATACTCCTCCGACCAGCTTCCGTCCAGCCTGGCAAGGGTGATTTTTGAGGTGTCGTTGTAGTCTTCGTCACGAGCGTATTTTGTCAGTATGTACAGCCTTTGCCCGTCCTTTTCAATGATTGCGGCAGTGTTAAAAACCGGGTCGCAGACGACACGGCCCTTCTCGTCGCACAGCCCGTACAGTTCGCAATCTGACCAAAACACTGAATGCTTCAGGTACCCGCCTATGTACGGCCAGAGACGCCCGTAATCGCTTCTGGGGATGATGGCCTGCGTCACGCCGGCGTAATAGCGCGCCGGGGCGCCGGGCCGCTCGTAAGCCGTCACGGGCAGCGGGCCCTTGGGCAGCAGCACGCCGAAGGACTCCCAATTGCCTGAGTCCTCAGTCGGTTCCGGCGAACCTGAAGCCGCCGCCCCGTCGGGCGATACGGTACCCGGCACTGTTTCCGTCGCCGCCGGTGACGCGGAATTCCCCGCCGCCGGAGTGCCGCAGGCCGAAAGCAATATGAAAAGCCCCGTTAAAAGAAGAATTCCAATTTTCCGCATACCGAGCCTCCTCAAGTATGTTGCGGCCGGCAAAAGCCCGCTGCCGCGCTTGCCGTGTCAGACGTAAGAACGGGTTTCCGATTAAGCTTATGGACGTTAGGAAGCTCCGCTGCTTTAAAACAGGCTCATCTGCTTTCCGGCCTGTTTGTCCTCGAATTGATTCAAATACGCAAAAACCTCGTCCGTTCCACACAGCACGCCCCGGGAGCGGCATTCCTCCCGGAAAATCTTCATAAGCGCCGGGTGATTGGGGCTGCGGCACTCGTAGCGCGTTCCGAAAGCGCTCATATACTTTTCCTTGACACCGGTGAAGTGCTCGTCCAGCTTCCGGTAGAAATACTCCCGGTCGCCCTCCCGCAGCGTCACCCCCATGCCGAAACACAGGATGCCGCGCACGCCCGCCATAAAGCAGTACTCCAAAATGCCCCGCAGGTTTTCCTCTGTGTCGTTGATAAACGGCAGGATGGGACACAGCCATACCACCGTGGGAATGCCGTTTTCCCGCAATACCTTCAGAACCTCAAACCGCCGCCGGGTAGAGCAGACGTTGGGCTCCAGGAGGCGGCACAGGTCCTCGCCGTAAGTGGTGAGGGTCATCTGGACGACGCATTTGGCCTTTTCGTTTACGCTCATGAGAAGATCCAGGTCCCGCAGCACCCGGTCGGACTTGGTGATGACCGTGAAGCCGAAGCCGTACCGGTCGATGAGCTCCAGGCACCGGCGGGTGAGGCGTTCCGTTTCCTCGATGGGAAGGTACGGGTCGCACATCGAACCGGTGGAGATCATGCAGCGCTCCCGCTTCCGCCTGAGCGCCGCCTCCAGAAGCTGGGGCGCGTTCCGTTTGACCTCCACGTCCTCGAAGGGGTGATCCATCCCGTAGCAGAGGCTGCGGGAGTCGCAGTAGATACAGCCGTGGGTGCAGCCCCGGTAGAGGTTCATGCCGTTTCTGGACGAGAGGATGCCTTTCGCGTCCTTATAATGCATCGTTCCGCCCCCCCTTTGCCTGAATTTGATTATATCACAGATTTTTACAATTGAAAGCCCGGATTGAAGCGAAAGCCGGGACTAAGACGGGCGGTAAAAACATAAAAAATAGCAGCCGGGTGCTCTGAGCGGTTTGATAAGGAAGTGAGCTTGCTATGACGGATTTTTTCGACTGGGTCATCCTTACCTATCTGGACGGCAACAACGAGCTGGAGCCGGAGACGGCCGGCGCCATGCGGGAGATGGAACGGACGGTCTTTTCAAAGCTGAACGCGCTGCTGCTGGTGCAGGCGGGGCGCCTGGATCAGAAAACGGTAGGTGTTTTAAGGCCCGGGAGGGAAGGGGAACCGCCGGAAGAAGCGTGGAGCGGCGTAAGGCGCTGCGCCGCCGGGCAAGGGAAGGCAATCCTCCTCAAAGAGCTTGGAAACCTCAATATGGCGGCTCCTAAAAACCTTTTTGATTTCATTTCCTGGGGTATGAAATTTGAATCGGAGCATTACATGCTGATTTTAAGCGGGCACTCCTGCGAGTATATCGGGATTCTCTCCGACTACAGCGGGGAAAGACCGTGTATCCTGGGGATCCCGGAGCTGGGCCTCGCGCTGGAATACGTAAAAAAAACCGCCGGAAAAGCGCTCGACCTCCTTTTGCTGGATACCTGCTACGCAAACAATATCGAGCTGCTCTATGAGCTTGGACTGGGCGGCTGCGCGGTAAAAACGCTGCTCACCCACCGGAAAACGGCACCCGCCGAGGGGCTTTCTTACCGGGAGCTCTTTAAGGCCATGGACGACTGCCCCGTCCCCGGCGATACGCCCACCATGATTGAAAAAATCACCGCCTGTTCCTCCGGAGAGTTGGTCGCCTATGAAATCGACGCCCGGCGGCTTGAAAAAATCAAAAAGCTGTTCGGCGCTCTGGGGCGCGCCTATCTGGGAGAAAGAGACCGCGATTTTCTCGGGGCCTTTCGCGGCGGCTCCCCCGACGCGCCCTTCCGGGAGGAAAGGGAGGAACTGGAACGCCTTGCCTCCTCCCTCATGATCGGCCGGAAGCAGGGCCAGAATCCCCTTGAGACCATCTGCGCCCTGGACAAATACATTCCCGACAAAGGCACCGCCGCGCTCTATTACCGGCTGGCCTTCGCCAGAGACAACCCCTGGACCGGGCTGCTGTGCAGCAGACTGGCGGAAAAGCAGTTTCAGTTCGCCGTATCGATCGGGTTTTCCCCCATTCCCCTGGCCGGCAGCAAGGTTATGGCCCTGATCCGGTCCAGCAATCCCGGCATGACCGAAAGGGAGGCGGAGGGCATCCTTGCCGCACTGAGTTCCGAGCGCGGCTGGACGTTTGACCCGAAAAGCCCATAAAGCGGCGCGGGGCGAAGCCGAGTTATTACGGCATTCGATCATGCTCGCGCGGCGAAAACTGGAAACATTTTCAAGGGGAAGCCCATAGAATAGCGTAGAGTATCATTGCAATGAGATGAAAGTTACAAAAATTCAGATTGGAGTCTTTCTATGGCAACCTATCATGTACCCGGCGATGCCGCCACCATCCAGGGCGGAATCAATCTGGCCGGTGCGGGGGACACTGTGATCGTCGCCCCGGGTACCTACGTGGAGGCGCTCGTGATCGACGAGTCGATTACGCTGATTTCCAGCGGAGGTCCTCTTGTCACCATTATCGACCCGCCGTCCTCGGAGTATTATCTGGTCAGCATTGAAGCGAGCAACGTGACCTTCAGCGGCTTTACAGTTACGAACCCCGACTATAACGCCAATGCCGACGCCTCGGGAATTCTGACCTATAATGCGCTCAAAAAGAGCAACATCCACATCACAAACTGCATCATCCATGACATCGGCACCATGACCCGTTCTCCGGTAAGCTTCGGAACATACGGCATCAACAGCGGGCCGGTGGACGGTTTGGAAGTCGACAACACCGTGGTATACAACATAGGAAACGGCGACGGCACCAGCGAGGCCGTCGGGATTTTCGTCTGGGGCAACGGCCCCGCCGACGCGGCGGAAAATATTAATATCCACGACAACCATGTGTATAATATCATCAACCCGTCGCCTGACAACAGCGGCATCCGTCTCGGCGCCGATACCACCAACGTAATTATCGCGAATAATACCATTACGCCCACCGTCAAACAGGGGATCGTCACAAGCGCCGGCATGATCGGTCCCGTGACCATCACGGGCAATACCGTGGACGGCGCCCTGCTGTATGGGCTCCTGCTGCGCAGCCCCTTCCCTCAGACGGTGACGGGCAACACGATCAAACACACCGTCGGGACGGGGATCCTCATCACCGCCACCTCCTTCCCGCCGGAGATCCATTTCAATAATATCTTCGGCAACGGAACCGGCCTCGACAACCAATCCCCCAATATCGTGAACGCGGCCAACAACTGGTGGGGGGCGAGCACAGGACCCAACACCCCCGGCGCGGATACGGTTGTTGGGATTACTCCCGTTGATTTCGCCCCGTGGCTCAAAGGCCCCTACCCTCCTCTGGTGAGAGGCGTTTCGTTCTGGTGAAAGCCTTCGGGGCGGAACGGACAGAAAAAGTGCCTTCGGAAATTCGTGTTCCGAAGGCACTTTGAGGCTGTCGAAAAACCATGTTTTCCGACAAAACGACAAGATGGAAGCGGCTCTGTGGAGCCGCACAAAGAGTGCCTAGCGGGAAGTGAATTCCCGCTAGGCACTGGTATGGAGCCTTTTGCGGATTTCGGTCACGGAGCTGGGCGCAAAATCCGCAAAAGCTT
>JAEWRY010000007.1 GCA_023459875.1 Bacillota bacterium | reverse complement strand
GAGGCCCGCTACGCCTCCCTCACCCAGGCCTTCCCCGACCGTGCCGAAAAGCTCTTTGCCCAGTCCGAGGAAAACGCCAAGGCAAGATTTGAGCATCTGCAAAAACTAATTGAGCTTTACAAGTAATTTAATGGTATAATAATAATTATCGGTGCAGCCTTGCACGATTCAATCTTTGCAAACGCAAAAACTATTTAGGGAGGAATAAGAGTGCTCTTACCCAATAAAACTCACCGGCTGGTTATGGCAGGAATTCTTACCGCTGTGGGGCTTCTCCTCCCGTTTGTCACTGCTCACGCATATGGCATTCCGGGAACAGTACTGCTGCCCATGCATATACCGGTATTTCTTATGGGGTTTCTATGCGGACCAATGTTTGGAGCGTTGGGAGGGCTCACTGTTCCCCTGCTTTCCTCGCTGCTCACCGGAATGCCGGCGGCCTTTCCAATGCTGCCCATCATGATGGCGGAGCTGTTTACCTATGGACTTCTGAGCGGCCTGTTTTACAGCAGGGCCAAGCTTCCGGTATACCCGGCTCTGCTTCTTTCAATGGTATGCGGAAGAGCTGCTTACGGAGTTATGTTCGCAGTTCTGACCGGCCTTACCGGAACCGTACCGAAGGCGGCTGCGGTACCTGCCGCCCTTATTACCGGACTTCCGGGCGTGATTGCGCAGCTCATCTTAGTTCCTGCTGCTGTAATGGCGGTAAAACGTGCGGAGAAATATGGGAAGCAGCCTAATGTCACGAAAACAGAGGAATACCTGATTGAAAAGGCACTGGCCGACATCCAGGCCGGGACTGCCGGATGCGTTGTTATCCAAGACAACCGGATAGTCTATAGCTCCAACGCCCGCGGAATCGCCCCGCTGCTGTCTGTGCTGGACGAACAGCCCCAGCTTCTTAATGGGGCTGTGGTTGTAGACCGCATTATTGGGAAAGCCGCCGCCATGCTCGTAACACTGGGCGGTGTCCGGCGGGTATTCGGGGATACCATGAGCGCGGCTGCCCGGGATTACTTGAGTGCCCACGGCATACGGTTTGGTTATGTACGCTGTATAGAAATGATACAGAACCGGGAGAACACGGGAATCTGCCCCATGGAAGCCGCGGTCTGGGACTTGGATGATCCGGCTGAGGCAAAAGATGTGCTTGCAAGGACTCAGGCAAAACTGCGCAGCGCCGTATAAAGAAATCATGCTTGAATGTGCCGTGTAAGTGTAGGGCAATATGCTGACCGCCGCTCTAAATAACCTGCTGGCAATACAGGTAAAACCCGCTTTAGCGGTCAGAAAGTCGGATTTTTTCTTAAACCCCCGTTATAACCCGGAGACCGCAAGCATAAATCCTTCTCACACCAAAAGAAACCCCTTAGAACCGCAATGGTTCTAAGGGGTTTCTTTTGGTGTGAAATTAGTATTCACGGATATAACGGCGCTTTGCAATAGGCCTTTTCAGAAAAACCAGGATGATTATGTTCATCTCCCAGTGTGAATTCCCATTATCTTCTTCTATTCGAATTGCCGCTGCATGGGGCTTTTGATATTGAGCCTGGTCATCTTCTTATAGAGTGCGCTCCGGTGAATGCCCATTTCCTCGGCGGCCAGCTTGCAGTTGTTATTTTTCTCCCGCAGGATCTGCCGGATGAGCTCCCGCTCGTAGTCGTCCACCAGCTCGGAGAGCTTCTTCCCGCCGCCGTGTACGGTCTGGCCGGACCGTTGGCGGGCGGCGATCTTTGCCGGCAGGTCGGTGAGGTCGATGGAAAACCCGTCGCAGATGGCATAGGCCCCCATGATGACATTGTCCAGTTCCCGGACGTTGCCCGGCCACGAGTAATTGCAGAAACAGCGCTTTACGTCGGCGGACAGAACAATGGACTGGCCGTACTTCCGGTTGAGCTTGGAGAGAAAATACTTGGCAAGTTCCAAAATATCCTCCCGCCGCTGACGCAGGGGAGGGAGTTCTATGTTGACCACGTTGAGACGGTAATAGAGGTCCTCGCGGAACTCACCGGTCTCGATCATTTTATTTAAGTTTTTTCGGGTGGCAGCAATCACCCGGATATCCACCTTCTCGGGCCCCGATCCGCCCAGAGGCTCCACCTCCTGCTCCTGAAGCACCCGCAGAATTTTTGCCTGCATGAACAGCGGCATATCGCCGATCTCGTCCAAAAAAATGGTCCCGCCGTTTGCCTGCTGGAATTTACCTTTCTTTCCGCCCTTTTTGGCGCCGGTGAAAGCGCCCTCGTCGTAGCCGAAGAGCTCGCTTTCCAGAAGCTCCGCGGGGATGGCGGCGCAGTTGATGCACACCATCGGCTTGTCCTTGCGGGTGCTGGCGTTGTGGATTGCCCGCGCGAAAACCTCCTTGCCTGTTCCGGTCTCGCCGGTGAGGAGCACAGCGAAATCGGTCGGAGCCGCTTTAAGCCCCGCTCTGCGCTTTTCGGTGAAGCATTCGCTGCTGCCGATAATGGACTCGAAGGTAAAGGAGTTGCCGCTGCTTTTACGGTATTCTTCCCGGTAGAACTCCAGCTCGGCGTATTCATTGAGCATCCGCTTTGCCGAGGCGAGGGCCTGAAGCCGGAACTTCACCTGGGCCACGCCGGCAACCACCTCGTTTTGATCGTTATACACGCAGGAGCGGCTGACCAGGACGAAGGTGTTGTCGTTCTCCCTGGTATCCCCGTCCATATACTTATGAATCGCCAGCTCCTCGCTGTACCGGTTGCTTACGATGTCCGGCATTTTGGAGTTTTTGATGGTTCTCACAATCGGATAACCCACAATTTCCGATTTCGGCCTCCCAAGAAATTCGCAGTACTGATCGTTGATATCGGTGACCACACCATTCTTGTTTACCACAATAAAACCGTCATCCGTGATCTTTAGAATCTCGTCGAATATGTACTTGTATCTTGCAATCGAATCATCCGGCATCGCATGCTCACCCCCGAAAAAACGTTTGTGATAAATTCTAAAAAATTGCAGTATTTTGCTTTTATTATATTATAATACTACAAATCCGCAAAGGAAAGAAGTCCGGAAAGACAGAACGATTCATTTTCTTTCACTTATGTACCGGATACGGAATGGGAAACAGGGCGCGGCAGACTGCCGCGCCCTGAATATCTTGCTGAAAAGACTTATTTCATAACCTCTCTGGAGATGACCAGCTTCTGGATTTCGGAGGTCCCCTCGTAGAGGGGGATGATGCGGGCGTCCCGGTACATACGCTCGATGGGGTAGTCTCTCATATAGCCATAGCCGCCATGAATCTGGAGGGCTTTATTGGTGACCCAGACGGCGTTTTCCGAGGCGTAGTACTTAGCCATGGAGGCGAGCTTGCTCACCGGGAGGCCCCGGTCATAGGTGTCGGCCGCCTCCATAATGAGGGCCCGGGAAGCCTCGGTACGGGTGGCCATGTCGGCGATATACCATTGGAGGCCCTGAAGGGCGGCAATGGGCTTGCCGAACTGGACGCGCTGCTTCATATAGGTGACAGAAGCCGCGATGGCAGCATCGCAGATGCCCAGCGCCTGAGCGGCCATGCCGATGCGTCCGCCGTCCAGCCCGATCATGGCGATCTTGAAACCCAGGTTCTCGGCGCCAAGCAGATTGGATTTGGGAACACGGCAGTCTTCAAAGATCAGCTCGGAGACCGAGGCGGCGCGGATACCCATCTTATCCTCCGTCTTTCCCACGGAGAAGCCGGGGGTACCCCGATCCACCAGGATGGCGGACATGCCACCCACGCCCTTGCTCGGATCGGTGAGCGCGATGAGCACGACAAAGTCGCCCTCGTCGGGGCCCATATTGCTGATAAAGCATTTGGTTCCGTTGATAACGTAATTGTCCCCGTCGGACACCGCCTTGGTTTTGGCGGAGGCGGCGTCGGAGCCGGCGCCCGGCTCGGTGAGGGCGAAAGCCCCGATTTTGCCGCTGGCCGCGGCGGTGAGGTATTTTTTCTTCTGAGCTTCCGTGCCGAATTTTTTCAGAATATCGCTTGCCACAGTGTGCACCGACAGCACCTCCGCGGTACTGGCGCACTGTTTAGCCAGCTCCGAGATGATGAGTACCTTGCAGACAGCGTCCAGATCGGCACCACCGTAAGCTTCGGGAACGTTTACCCCCATGAAGCCAATTTCGGCCATCTTGGCGATTACCTCTCCGGGGAATCGGCCGGTTTTATCCAGATCGGCGGCGATTGGGGCCAGCTCGGCCTCGGCAAAGGCGCGGGCCATCTGCTGGATCGAGAGTTGTTCCTCCGTAAGTTGAAAGTTCATTTTTTTCCCGCCTTCTTTTTTCGGATCAATATTTATCGACTGTAATGACATTTTTCTTCATAAGGTCTGAAATTACCTCGTCGGAATAACCGTATTCTTTCAGAATTTCCGCGGAATGCTCGCCGACCAGGGGAGCGTGATATTTGACGGTGGGTTCGATGTCGGCGACGGAAGCGGGTTCCACAGCAGTGAAGCGGACGGGAGACATTGCCTGCTTGGTCATGGTGCCGTCCAGATTGGCGACAGGGACTACGTACTTGTTTTCCAGCGCCTGGGGATCGTTTAAAACGTCTTTCACATGCTGGATCCGCTCATGGGCGATATCGGCGGAAGTAAGCAGCTTCACCATCTCGTCCTGGGTGTGCTTGATGAATTCACCGGCGATGATCTCAATGAGCGCCGGGCCGTTGCGCTTGCCTTCGGATGCCGTACAGAATCTGGGATCGTCCGTTAGATCGTCCCTGCCCAGGACTTTCATCAGCGTATTGTAATACCGGTCGTGCTCCAGAATGCTGAGGAAAATCCACTGGCCGTCCGAGCACTGATAGGAGTTGATGACGGGGGAAACGGCGTTTCTCCTGGTCTTGGGGTACTCGTCGCCATACTGGGTGGAAACCACCAGCGCACTGTTGTTCCAAATGGCCTGGGCGAACAGGGAAACCATTACCTTGCAGCCCTTGCCGGTTTTGGCCTTCTGGTAGAGCGCCGCGCAGATGCCGCCGCTTAAAGAGCAGCTGGTGGTGGCGTCGCCGAAGCCGATGGGCGGGTTAATGGTGGTGCCGCGTTCGGCGGGATCGATCATGGCGCCGGAGCGTGCCCAGAAGGCTACGGTGTCGAAGCCGGCGTTGTCCTTTGCGGGGCCGAAATCTCCGAAGCCGTTGATCTGGGCCCAGATGATGTGGGGATGCTTCTTGCTGAGGGTTTCGTAGTCAAGCCCCATTTTTTTGAGGGCCCCGGTGCGGTAGCTGGTGACGAACACATCGGCGGTTTCCATGATCTTGTCCAATACCGCCAGGCCTTCGGGGGCTTTCAGGTTCAGGGAGAGACCCCTCTTATTGGCGTTGTAGGCGGTGTACCAGGGGTTGCAGCCCCTGGTGATAGGCGCGGACATGGTGCCGCCGGTGCCGCGGCCGGGGTCGCCGAAGCTGGGTTCCACCTTGATGACGTCGGCGCCCCAGTCAGCCAGAATTTTGGCCGTGCCGGGTCCGGCGACGAAGTAAGTCAGGTCAAGAACTTTAACACCTTGCAGAGGTAAAAACATAAAAAACATTCCTTTCATAATAACTTGCCGCCGTTATGCGCGCTCCAACGCCCGATTTGCAGGGTATCCGCCCAAAAACGGCAATTCTTTAACCGTGCGCGCCCACGGAAATCATGGCCGCGCACGGTTTCTGATCAATCGTTTTTCCCCAGCTCCGTTTATTACGGCAAGTTCGGGAACAGGGTGAACAGCACCACGCCCACCATAGTGCCGACAAAGGGAATTACCACGGTCAGCCAGAAGGTAAGCGGGTAAGCATCGTGATGGGTTTCACGGCACAGACCGTTGGTGACGGTGACGATGTAACCATTGTGGGGCAGAGAATCCAGAGAAGAGGAGGCCAGGGCCATGACGCGGTGTACCGCGGCGGCGGTGACTCCCTGGGATACATAAACGGGACCCAGGATGGGAACCGCGATGCCGAGGCCGCCGGAGGCGCTGCCGCAGATACCGGCGATGGCGGTGGTTCCGATGGCAAGGCCAAGAAGCTTAGGACCGGGGATATTCACCATGGCGTTGGTGACGACGCTGAACACGGGGCTGTTGCTGGCAACACCGCCGAAGCCGTTGACGGCGCAGGTGTTGGTAATGGCGAAGAGGGCCATGGAGGCGCCTTCGGCAAAGTGCTTGGGCAGCTCCTTGGGATTTATGAACTTGTACATCAGCAGCACCGCCGCGACGGCGCCGCCCAGAACGCCGCCTTCAACCGGAGCGATGTTGACGCCGCCCAGCTTGAAGTTCACGAGGAAAATGCACACGACCAGCGGAATAAGGGCCACAATGGGGTTCGGCAGTTTCTCGTCGGTATTTTCGCTGATCTCGTCGCCTTCCTTGGCAAGGAAGTGCTCGCCGCGGGTCTTGGATTTCTGCAGGGTAACGCGAAGCCAGACGATGCCCAGCACCAGCATGACGCCACAGGAAATGAAACCGTTCACGGCGCCGGCCATAAAGTTGGTTCCCAGGTTCGCTGATGGCACCGCGTTATGAATCTGCACGGCGCCGGGAGCGATCATCGCGAAGGTGGAGCAGCCGAAGCAAAGGGCACCGGGGATGTACTTGCGGGGCAGGTCGGCTCTGCTGAAGACCTGCAGCGCGATGGGAAATACGCAGAAGGAACACACGAAGGCGGACACGCCGCCGTAGCACAGAATTCCGCAGGCCAGCGGAACAGACACAAATGCCCAATCGGTGCCCATGATTTTAATGATGGCCTTGGCAATGGATTTGGCCCCGCCGGTGATCTCCATGGCCTTGGCCATCAGCGTACCGGTCAGGAAAATCAGATAGTAGTTCTTGAAGAATGTGGTGAAACCGGTCATGAAGTTGGTCTTATAAGCGGTGTAGATATCCATGCGGCTGGTAATGGCCACAACGAGCGTACAGACGAACACCGTCAGATAAATATTGAAGCCCTTCATGATCATGTACATGAGCAACGCGAACGCGAGGATGATGCCGATGATGCCGACAGCGGTCATAAAAAC
Source organism: Bacillota bacterium (assembly GCA_023459875.1). Taxonomy (GTDB): domain Bacteria; phylum Bacillota; class Clostridia; order Oscillospirales; family Oscillospiraceae; genus JAEWRY01. The sequence goes on along the minus strand of JAEWRY010000007.1, from coordinate 189,828 downwards.
TCCTCCTCAATCTTTCTCTATTATAGTCGGCACGAATCCGTGCCGCTCAAAAGCCTCCGATCAGCCCGGAGGCCGGGGCGCACACCCCCTGCGAGACTATTTGTTCTTAAATACCGGAGAACGCTTCTCCAGGAAGGCATCCATACCCTCCTGCTTATCTTCGCTGCCGAAGGTAATGGCGCAGACGTCCTTTTCCAGCTCCAGGCCGGTTTTGAGGTCTACCTCGATGCCTCTGTTTATGGCCACCTTCGCATATCGCACGGCCATGGGAGCCATCCCCAGGATCTGCTTCATGACGGCTTTGGCTTCCTCAAGCAGAGCCTCCTTCGGCACCACCTTATTGACAAGGCCGATGGCAAGGGCTTCCTCCGCCTTCACCTGCCGTCCCGTGTAAATAAGTTCCTTGGCCCGCCCGGCGCCGATGATCCGGGGCAGACGCTGGGTACCGCCGAAGCAGGGGATTACGCCGAGCTTCACCTCGGGCTGGCCGAAGACGGCGCTCTCCGAGGCGATGCGGAAATCGCAGCTCATGGCAAGCTCGTTTCCTCCGCCCAGCGCGAAACCGTTCACCGCGGCAATGACAGGCTTCTCCAGCGCCTCGATGCGGTTAAAGACGCCCTGCGCGTAAGCGGCGTAATTTCTCCCTTCCTCCGATTTGTAATAATGCATCTGCACAATATCCGCTCCGGCCACAAATGCCTTTCCTTCGCCGGTTATGATGACTCCGAAAATATCTTCGTCCTTCTCAAGGCAGGCAAACAGCGCGTCCAGCTCCCCCAGGGTCTGGTTACTCAGCGCGTTTAGCGCCTTGGGGCGGTTCATGGTAACCATAGCCATACCGTCTTCCGCCTCGACCTTAACATTTTCAAAAGTTCCTGTCAGTTTTTGCAGCGTCTCGTGCATTTTGGCTCCTCCTTTTATTCCTGTCAATATCGTCGAAGGGCGATATTGGTCAGCAGCGGTATGCCGGCCGGTCATACCGGTTGCCTTCAAAATTACAGAAAGCAATCGATGTGCCAATTCAACCCGGACATGCTTTTTTTAGCGTATCTCACAATATTCAAAATCAAATTTGTACAAAAAGCACAAGAATTTATCTTAAGAAAACTGTAAATTTGGATTTATCGGTACTTAACGCGTCTCCAAAACGATACTTAGTCTCCAAACGGAGACGATCACTGCCAGCCCCTCCAAATACTAGTAAGAGCGTTTTGAAATGCAATTAGTGTCTCCAAATGGAAACTGTGCCGGGAAACCCCTGAACCGGCCACGCAAAAAAAGAGAATAAAATCAGCCATATATTTTATCAATATCACGGCGAAGCCGTTCAAATTTTTGCGCATCCCTTTCTTTTCGTGCCTGGTAGTTGGCTCCTGGCCTGCACAACGGCCACGCCCAACAGCGACATGATTTTACGATCGGGTGAATGAGAAAAAAGTATCTGTAATTTGCTTTCCTAATATCATAAATATTTTTAAAAAAATGTTATAAATAGTATCAGAGACAACTGATGTTATTGATCCAAAATAATGCTTGCGCACCCAGCCGAAGTATAATATAATAATAAAAATTTATAATCGCGAATTACAATAGATAGATACAGAGATGAATTGGAAAAAATGCAAGAAAAATTTCTTGCTCGACGAATATCTGCTGCTGGCTGTTGGATTTAATGCATTAGCAATGCAGAGGAAAAACAATCCAATTACTTAAATGATGCTGCCAGCGGTCATCAGAGAAGAAAGAATCTATGGCATCGCCAACAACGCCATGAGTTTTGAGAGGAGGACCATACTTGTGAAGACAACCCTGCTGCGCTGCGGTAAGCTCTTTGACGGACTGCTGGAAAGGCTTCAGCCGGATATGGAAATCCTGGTCTGTGATCAGCGAATCGCTGAGGTGGGGCGCCGCTTACCTGTGCCTCGGCAGTGTGAAATTGTTGACCTCTCCGATAAAACGGTTACTCCCGGAATGATCGACGCACACGTGCATGCCGACGCCTTTGATAATGATAAAATGTTCATGGAGACGATTTTTGCCTCCTCAACCTACCGGGCGTTGGGAACCCTGCATACTCTGCAGCACGCCCTGCATCGGGGGTTCACCGCCATCCGTGTACCGGGGACGATCGAACCCTTTGACTACGGTATTGCGGATGTGGCCCGCGCTGTGGAACGCGGCTATTTCGAGGGCTCCCGGCTGGTTTTTTCCTTCGGTGCGCTGGGGACGCCCGGCGGCCACACCGACCTGAGCCAGCGCCTCTATGAAAATCCCATGTTGGCGGAACTGTATTCGAGTAAGGTGCAGGGGCTGGGAAACGGCGCGGACTTTTTCCGTGCCGCAGTGCGACAACAGATCAAGTACGGCGCTGATTTTATTAAAATTATGGCCAGCGGCGGTTTTGCTTCCCCGAACGACAGCCCGGAGGACAAGCAGCTTACCGACGAGGAGCTTGCCGCCATTATCGACACGGCCCACCAGCTGGGCAAGACCTGTACCGCGCACGTATACGCGCCATATGTCATGCAGAGCCTGCTTCGCCTTGGCATCGACGGGATGGAGCACGGCTCGCTGATGGATGAGAAGACAGCGGAACTTTTTGAAAAGCAGGGAACCTATCTGGTGCCGACCTTTTTGCCCTATGAGGAGATTATCAATCCGGATGAGAAAAAGCTGGCTAAAAAGGAGCCGGTTTTCCAGCGCAAGCTGCGGCTGTACCAAGAGCGGCTGCAGCGCAGCCGCGAGGTGATTTGTAGGAGCAATATCCGCTTGGGCTACGGTACGGATCTGGTGGCGGTTTATCAGCCCTATGAAAACGGGCAGGAATACGCCTGCTGGCTGCGAAGCGGCATGGATCCTTTCCGCGCGCTGAAAGCAGCCACCAGTGTCAACGCTCAGATTCTGGGTTTGGACGAAGTTGGGACGATTGAAAAAGGAAAGTTGGCGGATATCGCCGCCTGGAACAGAGATCTTCTGACAGACGAAAAGGCTCTTTTAGACTGCGCTTTTGTGATGAAAAACGGCGATCGGTATGAGCCGGAAAGCGGGTTATCAAGTTGAAAAATAATGGATTTGCCATATCGGAACTGGGGATTGCATTCCCCGGCGGCTTGCCCGCTGAAGAGACAAAAGCTCTGGTCCAGCGGGCGGAGGCGGAAGGATTCCGCTCCTGCTGGGTGCCGGAGGACTATTTTGACGGCGGCGCCATGGCTACGCTGGGTGCCGTTGCCGCATGGACCGAAAAAATCGAGTTGGGCTGCGGTCTTGTGAATCCCTTCACCCGGCCGCCTGCGCTGCTGGCCATGGAGTCGGCCGTCGCGGATCTGATTTCCCACGGCCGTTTTATCCTGACGGTGGGATCCAGCAACCGCGACTGGATCGAGAACAAACAGGGCATCCCTTTTGAAAAGCCCGTCACCCGGGTGGATGAAGCGATTCAGATGATTCACCGTTTAATTTCCACCGGGGAGCTGGATTTTGAGGGGACCTGTTTTCAGGCTCACGGCGTGCGTCTTAATTTCAGGCCCTATCGGAAAGATCTGCCGGTTTGGATCGGTGCCGGCGGTCCCCGGTCAATGCAGATCGCCGGAGCCCGCGCAGACGGCGTGCTGCTGTCCATCATGAGCTCCGCACCCTACGCGGCTTGGGCCAGGGAGCTTGTGGACCGGAGCGCGCGCGAAGCCGGACGGACGGAGCACATCCCCATCGGCGTCTATCTCCCCTTGTTTGTCGGAAGCCGCGAGGATGGACGCAGGGCTTTTGCGAAGACTCTGGGCATGTATTTAACGCGCTCGGCCGATCAGGCGATCGTGCAGAAGTCAGGAGCCCTTCCGGAGGAAATCGCCCCCGTCGCGCAGCGGATCATCGGGGGAGAAGATCCCGCCGACGCGGTGACCTGGGAGCTGGCGGACCGCTTCTCGGTTATCGGCAGTCCGGAGCACTGCAGGAAGCGGCTGGCTGAGTACCGTGACGCCGGCGTGGACCACCCGATCCTTTGCACCTGCGAAGGTGTAAGCGCGATGCAGATGATGGATTTTGCCACGGCAACTTTAAAGGGAATCTGAATTAGGGAAAGGAAGTAAGCGATGATGTCCCGCAAAGATGAAATTGATAGCCTTGTGGAAGGGAATGCCGCTGTATTTGAGGATGTGGCCGACCAGATTTGGGGCTTTGCTGAGATGTGCTATGAGGAAAAGCAGTCTGCCGCCCTGCAGAAAAAGGTACTTAGAGAGCTCGGCTTTCAGGTGAATGACCGAATTGGGGGTATGGACACGGCATTTATCGCCTCTTATGGCGATGGACATCCGGTGATTGCCATTCTGGGGGAATACGACGCGCTGGCCGACCTTAATCAGACCGCGGACTGCACGGACCGCAAGCCCATGGAGCCGGGAAAACCGGGGCATGGCTGCGGCCATAATCTGCTGGGTGCGGGTTCTATGTGTGCGGTGAACGCTGTTAAAAAGTATATGGAGGCACACGGGGTCAAGGGCACCGTCCGCTATTACGGCTGTCCGGCCGAGGAAGGCGGCAGCGCAAAGACTTTTTTGGCGCGCGACGGCTACTTTAAGGACTGCGACATTGAACTCTCCTGGCATCCCGCCCAGTTCAACTACGGCTGGAACGGAGAAGACTGTCTGGGGACTTATAATATTCTCTTCAAATTCAAGGGAATTTCCGCACACGCTGCCGCCAGCCCTCAGATGGGCCGCAGCGCGCTGGATGCCTGCGAGCTGATGAACGTGGGTGTAAATTATCTGCGGGAGCATGTCATTCCGGAAGCCCGCATCCATTATGCCTACCTGAATGCCGGAGGCACAGCCGCCAACGTGGTGCCTGCGGAGGCCATTCTGAGCTATATTATCCGTGCGCCCCATATGAGCGATATGTATGCTATCGCCGACCGGGTCGTCAAATGTGCCCAGGGCGCCGCCATGATGACGGAGACCTCCATGAGCTACAAGGTTGTTTCAGGCACATCGAATTTAATGTCCACCAAGATTGTGATGGACCGCTTTAATGCCAACCTGGACCAGTACCTCCCCGTTTCTTATACGGCGGACGAACTGGCTTATGCTGAGAAATTTAAGAAGACCTTGGACAAGAGCGATGAGAAGCGGCTGCTGCGCTGCGTTCAGCTGTCTTATCCCGAGAAGAGCTCGGAAGAGGTCCGTAAAATGTATGAAGAGCCGATGGCCAATTGGCGCTGCATCGAGGTGGGAAACACCGCGTCCACAGACGCGGGCGATGTTTCCTGGGTTGTCCCAGGCTGTCAGCTGCATGTGGCTTGCTACCCTGCGGGGCTCCCGTTCCACTCCTGGCAGATGGTGGCGATGGGCAAATCCAGTTTGGCTCATAAGGGCATGAAAACGGCAGCCAAGGTTCTGGCCATGACGGCGCTGGATTTTATGACCGATCCTCAAATGCTGGTCCAGGCCAGGAAGGACTTTCTGACCAAGCTGGACGGAGAAAGCTACCGTTGCCCGCTGCCCGACACGCTGCAGCCCGGCGATAAGGCATTTTGATGGTCTCCTCCGCGGCTCAAAACGGAGCGTTTGTCAGACCTATTCTTGGAAAGGAAGGGCGCCGCAGCTGCCGCACCCTGTGACAAAAATGAAACGAAAACTGGAATTCGGCGTGGGGATCCCCACCGGTACCGAGGGACTGATGTACCCAATTCCCTTTGTAAAGGATATTCGGGACAACATCCGCATTGCGGTTAAGGCGGAGGAACTGGGATATGCTTCCGTCTGGGGCAACGACCACGTGGCGACGCAACGCTATGTGGTGGAGGATTTTGGACAGGCGCCGAATTATTTCGCTCCGCTCATTACCCTTGCGGCTATCGGTGAGCATACCACTACGCTGAAGCTGGCTACCGGACTGCTGGTGCTTCCGTTCAGACAGCCCGGAATCCTAGCCAAGGAACTGGCCAGTCTGGACCGGCTTTGCGGGGGACGGCTGATGCTGGGCGTAGGAATGGGCGCATACCGGGAGGAATTTGAAGCCCTGTTCGGAGACGCCGCCGAGGGAAAACTGCGCGGTAAAATGGTGGATGAATCCCTGGAGATTTTACACCGCCTGTTCACCGAGGACGTGGTATCTTACAAGGGCGACTATTTTGAGGTTAAGGATCTGCAGAGTACGCCAAAGCCGGTCTCCAACCCCTTCCCCTTCTACATAGGCGGAAACAGCGACCAGGGGATTGCCCGCGCCGCCCGTTATGGACAGGGCTGGCTGCCGAGCGGCTATACGGTGGAAGAATTCCGCGGACGCGTAGAGATTTTACACCGTCTGCTGGAGGAGAACGGCCGCCGCCAGGATGAGGTTGATGTGGCACCGCAGTTCACGGTGGCCCTGGGCCGCACCCATGAAGAAGCCTGGAATAAATACACTGTCTCCCAGCAGTATCGGCACATGCTGTCACTGGCATCCTCTACCATGAAAGGAATGGATCTGAGCGACTGCATTGATCGGGATCTGATCGGAACGCCCGATGAGGTTGCCTGCCGAATCGAGCAATACCGCGACGCTGGCGTTACCAGTCTGCCGGCGCTGCTGTTTACAGCCAATACAATGCCAGAGTTTTACGATGAAATGCAGTGGTTTGCGGAGGACGTTATCAAAAAATTTAAATAACCTGCAGTATCAAGGAATAAAATTGTAGGTTATCCCATCTTGACGTTCCGGGTAAAAATTGTTACTCTTTGGAAAAGTAATAAATTATTATTGAGTTTCGCATTAATGAAATCTCCTGCGGAATCAGATCATTTATCTATCCGGAGGTGAGAACAGATGCACCGGCAAAGAGAGCCGAAGCGCGTAGTCGAGTGTTATCCGGCTGGATACGTCGGTGTATCATACTGATTTATATTTAAAGAGCAGAGAAAGCCTACTTTTTAAACTCGCTGATGGCGAGCCGCAAAAGTGCCTGCACTTTTACATAATCAGTATTGAACGGCTTTTCCCGGCGGCTTGCCGCCGTCCGCCGCAAAATGCGGCGGTATTAATCGGCAGATTTTATCTGCCGATTAATAAGAAAATAGTATCTGCCGGTTATGAAGGGGGATGGCTGAAATAAATTTAAAATATGTTTTGAAGCGTCTGCTGTATGCGATTCCAGCAATTCTGCTGGTAATTATCATCATATTCTTCCTGACGCGCGTAATGCCGGGCGACCCTGCCCGCACGTATCTGGGAGAAATGGCGACCCAAGCACAAATTGACCAACTCAATGAGGAGTGGGGACTGGATAAGCCTGTTTATATCCAGTTCCTAAATTATATTATCGGCCTTTGCCACGGGGATTTCGGCTACTCCTGGCATACGCACATGACCGTGCTGTCTGATTTCCAGAGGCGTTTTCCCGCGAGTCTGGAGCTTGCGATCTGGGCGATTCTGATCGCAATTTTGATTGGCGTGCCGCTGGGTATCATGTCGGCGAAACATAAAAATTCCCCCCTTGATCACGCTGCACGGATTTTCTCGATGCTGGGCTCTACGGTGCCGGTTTTCTGGTTTGGACTGATGCTGATTCTGGTGCTGTACGCAAGGCTGCACTGGGCGGTGGCGCCAATGGGCAGAATCAGCAGCAATATCAATCCCCCGACTACCGTTACCGGCCTGTTTGTGCTGGACAGCCTCCTGACCGGTGATATGGTCGCTCTCAAGGATTCAGCCGCTCATCTGATCCTGCCAGCCCTGACGCTGAGCATGTCCTCCATGGCTGTTCTGGCCAGAATGACCCGCGCCAGCATGCTAGAGGTCCTTTCTCAGGATTATATCCGCACCGCCCGCGCTAAAGGCATGAAGGAGCACATTGTAATAAACCGGCATGGTTTGCGCAATGCCCTGATCCCGATTCTTACCGTTCTGGGCACACAGTTCGGCATGATGCTGGGCTACACCGTCGTTGTGGAGACGATCTTCTCGTGGCCGGGGATCGGCTCCTATGTCACGAACTCTATTTTGAATATGGATTATAATCCGGTGCAGGCCTTTGCCCTCATGAGCGCAGTACTCTATGTTATGATCAATTTGATTCTGGATATTTTATACACGGTCGTAGATCACAGAATCAATTATGAATGATCCGGTCCTCTGCCTTAAGTAACGTTTTGATGGATTTGGGTGAATATCGTGAAAAAGAATGAATCTGCGAGCGCCGAGCCGAGGCATAGCACTCTTTGGCAGACCTTCAGCAGGAATAAGCTGGCTGTCATCGGACTGTGCTTCATCCTGTTCTGGGTTGTAATCGCACTTCTGGCGCGGCGCATTGCTCCGTACGACCCCCTGGCGCTGAACTTCAGCGACAAACTGCTTCCTCCGGGGGGTAAACATCTGCTTGGAACCGACCAGTATGGCCGCGACGTGTTCAGCCGGATTCTATACGGCGCACGGATCAGTATATGGTGCGGCGTGATTTCCGTTGGCATTTCTCTCATCATCGGCACTACCCTGGGCGGTATCGCCGGCTATTACGGCGGCCTTTTCAGTATCGTCATTATGCGTGTTATGGATGCTATGTGCGCGTTTCCCTCGTTGGTCCTGGCCATCGTCATCGCAGCTGGCATTGGGCGCGGTACCGTGAGCGCCATGATCGCCGTGGGCATCGTCAGTATTCCTGACTACGCCCGGCTGATGTTTGCCGAGACCTCCAGTATCCGCGGAAGGCCGTATATTGAAGCAGGGGTGGCCATCGGCCTGTCCAATCCGCAGCTGATCTTCCATCATGTGCTGCCTAACTGCATCAGCCAGCTGATGGTGAAGGCGACGCTGGGTCTGGGCTTTGCGATTTTAACGGTGTCCAGCCTGAGCTTCTTGGGAATGGGAGTACAGCCGCCTAAGGCGGAATGGGGCAACATGATCTCGGAAGCCCGCAGCTACATCATCTCCGGCCAGTGGTGGATGGCCACGTTCCCCGGGTTAGCCATTATGACATCGATTCTGGGCTTTAACCTGATAGGCGACGGACTCCGCGATATCCTGGATCCGCATAACCGCACAGGCGTCTGACCTCTTCGTCCCTGTACCGGCCTTGCCGCTCTATTCCGGCGTGAGACATTGCGGCATACCACATACTCGTGCGCATATCCCAGGTTTCATATAAGCAAAAAAAATCCCAAAAAAGAAAAGGAGATAAAAATGAAAAAGCTGAAGCAAATTACCGCGCTGATCCTTTGCGTAGCCATGACCTTAGCCATGAGCGCCTGCGCAGGCAACGCAAACTCCACGAGCACCCCGTCTTCCAGCGCAGCCCCTTCCGCCCCGGCTAAAACCGGCGTCGTGGTTGCGGCCGCATCCCTTGGCAACACTCTGAATCCCTGGGATCAGACCGATGCCACCACCTCCGCGTTCGAGTACTCCGTTTATGACCGCCTGGTCAAGTACGCCTCGACCACCGATAAGAACGGGCATCTTGTCGCCGACACCAGCAAGCTTGAGGGCAACCTGGCCAAGAGCTGGGAGACCAGCGAGGACGGTCTGGTCTGGACCTTCCATCTGAATCCGGCGGCTACCTTTACCAGCGGAAACAAGGTGACCTCCGCGGACGTTATCTGGTCCTTTGAGCACTGCCGCGACAACGCCAACTCCAGCTTCTTCTTCACCCTGACCAACATCACGGACATGAAGGCTCCCGACGACCAGACGGTTGTGCTCACCCTGAGCCAGAGGTGCAACATGTTCCTGCGCCTGCTGGAAATCTATTCCTTCTGCATCGTGGATAAAGCCGCCGCTGAAAAGGGAATCGCCGGTAACCCCGATTTCCTGACCACCAATGCCTGCGGCTCCGGCCCCTATGAGATCACCTCCTACGACACCACCAAATCCGTGGTTCTGGCCAGCCGCGGCGACGCCTACTGGGGCGATGAAAAAGCCAAGAACAGTTCCGTGACTTATGAGCTGGTTCCGGAAGCCTCCAACCGCCAGATGCTGCTGGAGAACGGCGACGTGGATATCGCTCTCGACCTGGATGAGAAAAACATCGCCACCGTTTCCGCCGAGAAGGGCATTACGGTCATTCAGAATGCCTCCAACAAGCACCTGTTCCTTTGCATGAACAATAATGTCGCTCCCTTCGACAATGTTAAGGTCCGCCAGGCTGTGGCCTGCCTGATTCCTTATGACGACCTTGTGAACGAGATTATGTCCGGCAATGCGGTTCGCACAACCTCCATGCTGCCTGATAACGTGAGCGGGCACATCAGCGACGATAAAACCTGCTATCAGACGAACGTCGAAAAGGCCAAGGAACTGCTCACCGAGGCCGGCTATCCCAACGGATTTGACTGTACGATGACCCTGGGCAACGGCTTTACCGACTGGGAAGAGTCTGCCGTCGCAATCCAGGCCGCTCTGAAGCAGGTCAACATCAACATGACCATCAACGAGATGGACCGCGCTGCGTTCCTGTCTGAAGCCGCCAAGCGCAACCTCCAGATCTTCATCAACCGCTTCAATCCGTTTATCGGCGACCCCGGCTACCTTGTAAACTGCATGTACACCCAGAGCTCCAGCTACAACTACTTCAACTATCACAATGATAAGTTCGACGAGCTGTATAAGAAGGCTGAAGCCGCCGCTACGGAGGAAGAACGCCTTTCCATCTATAAAGAGATGCAGTATATCTTCGCCGAGGACTGCCCCGTTGCCGAGATGTATCAGTACAGCTTCTCTTACTGCGGCCGTGATAACGTCAGCGGCTTCGTGTACTATCCAGACGGAACTTTGCGGTTCCAGTATCTGTCTATCTCCTGATCTCTTTGTTTTTAACGGTCCTGCGGCGGCCCGCCTTCAGACGGGCCGCCGCAAGGACGGCGCATTTTTAGCGGAAGGGCGCAGTATTCGCGAAAGGTGATAAATTTGAAAGAACCCATTCTAAAAGTAAAGGGACTGTGCACAGAGTTTAAAACCATCGACAGCCAGGTTCGCGCAGTGGATGGCGTGGACCTGGAACTGTATCCCGGCGAGACTCTGGGCATCGTGGGTGAATCCGGCTGCGGCAAGAGCGTGACTGCCCTTTCTGTGATGCAGCTTCTCCCCAAAGGAATCGGCAGGGTTGTGGAAGGTGAGATCGTCTTTGACGGCAGGGACATGCGCAAACTGTCGTATAAAGAGCTCCTGGCCCTTCGCGGCCAAGATATGGCTATGATCTTTCAGGAGCCCATGACCAGTTTGAATCCGGTTTTTACAATTGGTTATCAGCTTTCGGAAGTACTGCGTTTTCATAAAGGCTTGAGCAAAAAGGAGGCGTTGGAGACATCCATCGGTCTCCTCAAGGACGTCGGGATTTCCAGACCTGAAATGATTGCGAAAAACTACCCCCACGAGCTCTCAGGCGGTATGCTGCAGCGCGTGATGATCGCCATGGGACTTTCCTGCAGCCCGAAGCTGCTGATAGCAGACGAGCCCACAACGGCGCTGGACGTGACGATCCAGGCACAGATCCTGGAACTGATGACGAAGCTGAAAAAGGAGTACAACACCGCCATCCTGATGATCACCCATAATATGGGCGTGGTTGCCGAGATGTGCGACCGGGTGATCGTCATGTACGCCGGTTACGTTGTGGAGACCGCCGAGGTGATGGAGCTCTTCGACCATCCCAGCCATCCCTATACCCAGAGCCTCCTCAAATGTATCCCCAAGATCAATGAGGACAGGGAAGTACTGGATACCATCGAAGGCACCGTGCCCCCTCCCTACGCGATGCCAAAGGGATGCCGTTTTGCCCCGCGGTGCCGGTACGCCACACCAGTGTGTGAAACGGAGAAGCCCGAGCTGTATGACGTCGGCAACGGACATACCTGCAGATGCTTCCGTTATAAGGAGGGGTATTTACATGAATGAAGCAAAAGATACTCTCCTGCAGGTTACCCATTTGAAAACATATTTCCCGATCAAAAGCGGTTTTTTCAACAAGGTCGTCGGCTATGTGAAGGCAGTGGACGATGTTTCGTTTCACCTCGACCGTTGTGAGACGCTCGGCATCGTCGGAGAGTCCGGCTGCGGAAAATCCACGCTGGGGCGCTCGGTTCTTCGCCTGATTTCCCCTACCTCCGGAGAAGTGCTGTTTGACGGTGTTGATATCTGTAAACTCAAGCCGGAACAGATGCGCGATTACCGGACCAGAATGCAGATCATGTTCCAGGACCCCTTGTCCTCCCTGGATCCACGCTATACCATCGACAAGACTTTAGCCGAGCCGCTGAAGCTGCATACCAAGATGAGTCACGCCGAAATCAACGAGAGGGTGCTGGAGCTGATGAGCCGGGTCGGGCTGCCGGCCTATCATGCTCATAAATATCCCCATGAATTCTCAGGCGGCCAGAGGCAGCGCATCGGCATTGCCCGCGCGATTTTCCTAAATCCGGATTTCATTGTTTGCGACGAACCGGTATCCGCGCTGGATGTTTCCATCCAGTCCCAGGTGCTCAATTTGCTCAAGCAGCTGCAAAATGAGATGAAGCTCTCCTATCTCTTTATTTCCCACGACCTGTCGGTTGTAAAATACATCAGTGACCGTGTGGCGGTTATGTACCTCGGACATATCGTGGAAATGGCATGTTCGGAGGAGCTTTTTGCCCATAAACTGCATCCCTATACGCAGGCTCTCACCAGTGCGATCCCCATTCCGGATCCTCATCTGGATAAACAGCGGATCGTATTGGAAGGGGACGTGCCGAACCCCGCCAATCCACCCCAAGGCTGCACCTTCCATGAGCGCTGCACGCACTGCATGCAAAAGTGCCGGGAGGTCGTTCCCGAATTCAGGGAGGTCAGTCCCGGCCACTATGTGAGCTGCCATCTGTACGATTAAGCTGAGCTTCCAAGAAGCGGGCGTTTTCCGGCAGAAAGTTCAGATCATTACCGGACGGGAAGGATAAGCATATGAAAGCAACTAAACTGGAGGATTTTCTCAGGTATCGTTTTTTATCCGGGGTTTCCTATGCGCCGGCCGGCAAGGCGGCTGCATTTCTGGTTAAAACAGCCGACATCAAGAAAAACGGCTATAAAACCCAGTTATATCTATACCGCAACGGAACAGCCACTGCATTGACGGCAGCGGGGGGAGCAGCCGGTTTCTGCTGGGAAGATGCGGAGCACCTTCTGTTTTCCGACGTTCGTACCGCAGAAGACCGGAAGAGAAAAAAGGCCGGAGAGATTTTCACGGTGTTTTATCGCGTCAGTATCCACGGCGGCGAGGCCGAGCGCGCTTTTGAACTTCCTTTCGAAGTTTCGGAGCTGGCCGTAGTGGACGGCGGGTATTATGCTGCCGTCGGAAAGACGGACGTGAAGTATCCGGATTACCATCGGATGAGTAAGCAGGAGCGGATGAAGGTGGCCAAGCTCTGCGCAGAGGAATCCGATTTTCAGGTGATCGACGAGCTGCCTTTCCGCTTCAACGGCCTGGGCTACATTAATAAAACCCGCAATTCAATCTTTCTGGTGGACCGGCGCGCCGGGAATGCGGTTCGCCTGAGCGCCCCAAATGAAGAAGTTAACGCCTATGCCGTTCTGGATGGAAAGGTATATTACTGCGCCGAGGCCATTGAGACCAAAAAGTGCTACCGGCAGAAGATTTACAGCTGCGAGCCCAAAGAAGCGAAATGCGTTTGCCTGTACGGCGGCGCTGAATACCAGATTGAATATCTGCTGGGTTTTAAGGACCGGCTGGTGTTCGCCGGCAGTACCCAGGAGCGGTATGGCTACAACGAAAACCCAAGGTTCTATCAGGTGTCCCTCATGACCGGAAGGGTCAGCCTTTTTTCAGACAATCCCGATTCCCTTCATCCCGCCATAGGCAGTGATTGCCGTTTGGGTAAAACCAGACTGGCAAAGGTCTGCGGGAATGAAATCTATTATTTGGCCACGATCCGCAACTCTGTCTGCCTCATGAGAATGGACGAACATGGCTGCCGCTTTGAGGTCGTCACGGAGAACGGATCCATGGATGACTTCGATTTGTGCGTGGAAAACGACACCATACTGGCCTCATGTATGTATGGCGGCGGACTGCAGGAGCTTTACGGTTTTTCAAAGGACGGCAGGGGACAAGGCCGCCTGAGCGGCTTCAATCTGCCGGTCCTGCGGGGAAAGTATGTCGCCTGCTGCGAGCGGATTTCTTTCCCTTTTCAGCAGTACGACCTGGACGGCTGGATTCTGAAGCCGAAGGACTATGACCCGAACAAATCTTACCCCGGCATCCTGGATATCCACGGGGGTCCTAAAATCGCTTACGGGGAAACTTTTTACCATGAGATGCAAGTCTGGGCCAACCGCGGGTATTTCGTTTTTTTCTGCAACCCCGTGGGTTCGGATGGCCGCGGGAACGACTTTGTCGCCATGCGCGGCAAGTACGGAACCGTTGATTATGAAAGCCTCATGAAATTTGTGGACACGGTCCTGGAGAAGTATCCGCAGATTGATGAGTCCCGCCTGGCGGTTACCGGCGGTTCCTATGGCGGGTTTATGACCAACTGGATCATCGGGAAGACGAACCGGTTTGCCTGCGCGGTATCCCAGCGGTCCATATCCAACTGGCTGAGCTTTTACGGTACTTCCGATCTGGGGTTTGACTTTAACGTGGACCAGATGGACACGACGATATTTGAAGGGCCGGAAAAGATGTGGAACTGCTCGCCGATGAAATATGCGGGCAATGTCCAAACGCCTACCTTGTTTATTCATTCCTCCGAGGACTATCGATGCCCGCTGGGGGAAGGATTTCAGCTTTACACCGCTTTGGTGGACCGCGGTATCCCCGCGCGTATGTGTATTTTCAAGGGGGAAAACCATGAACTGAGCCGCTCCGGCCAGCCCAAACAGCGGCTGCGCCGTTTGCGTGAGATGACCGAATGGATCGAGAAATATACGGGATCAAATATAGCTTTGCGTGATTGAGTTCACGCGCGGAGGAGGATTTATGAACTATATCAACAACATTACGGAAGCAATCGGAAACACGCCTCTCCTTAAGCTGAACCGTGTCGGTAAGGATGCGGGCGCAAATGTCTTTGTCAAGCTGGAAAACCTGGAGCCCAGCGGCAGCTATAAAGCCAGAATGGCACTGGCCATGGTGGAGGCCGCCGAGCGGGGCGATACCTGGAACCACAAGAAGCTCAGCGAGGGCGGCATGGTTGTAGAGGCGTCCGCGGGCAATACTGCTCCCGCCGTGGCCATGGTAGCCGCGGCCAGGGGCTATAAGGCCAAAATCTATCTCTACCGCTATCAGATGGAGGGCGGCAAGAATACCAGAATGCTCATCACCCAGGCTTACGGCCCTCAGGTGGGCATTTCCAGCGAACCTTCCGTCTATCTGACCCAGGAGCAGATTGCCGAGCTGGGTAAGGACGATCCCGATCTGCTCCATGTCCTCTCCGCAAAGATGGATTGCCAGAGAGAAGAAGACAGTAACGAGAACTGCGTCTGGGTGGACCAGATCTATAACAAGTACAATTACATCGGCCAGGAGTCCATGGGCAAGGAAATCTACGACCAGCTGGACGGAAAGATCGACGCGGTGGGCTGCTCGGTCAGCTCGGGCGCCTCGCTCTATGGTATGATCAGAGGGCTTGTGCAGAGGGGCGTGCGCCCCGAAATGATTTTCGGCGTTGTCCCCCGCGGCAGCGAGACCTATATCGACTTTAACGGCGACGAGGCGGATATCAGCCAGCTTGCCGTCTCCGACGCCAAGAGTAAAATCGCAGACGCCATTGGCCTTAAAAAGTGGGTCACCGAGGAATCCATCATTAAGAAGATGCTCGACGACGGCTATCCCGACAAGATTTTCTGCGTAGGGGACGAGGAAGCCCGCTCCATGGCCAACCGCCTCTGCCAGGAAGAGGGAATCTTCTGCGGCATGTCTTCCGGCGCGAACGTGGCGGTCGCCCTGCGTATCGCCAAGCTTCTGGGCCCCGGCAAGAATGTGGTAACTACGATTGTGGATACCCGCGACAGATACCTCTCCGAGACCCCCCTTGAAAAATATGTGGTCTGATAACCAAGATTGATACTAAAAACCGCCGGCTCGTTGCCGGCGGTTTTTTTCGGGTGCATCTTATTCAAATCGGCGAGTTTTAGGAAACAGTATTCTTAGTCGAGGACAAGCAATCCTTTGTCGGTACGGTCAAGAACTCTGCAGCCGTCCGCGGTTACGGCAACGGTATCTTCGATCTGGACACCGCCCCAGCCTAATTCATAATAAGGCGTTTCGATATTGATCACCATGTTTTCTTCCAGAATGGTATGATCGCCGGGAGCCATCGAAGGGTAGTCGTAAATTTCAAGGCCGATGCCATGTCCAACATGGTGACGCCGGTAATGAGGGATACCGCGCTCACGGGTCGTTTTCATAGCAATTTCGAAAAGGTTCTCCGCCGGTACGCCGGGTCTCACCGCCGCGATGGCGGCCGCCGTACCGGCAAAAACGGCGTCATAGTACCTGCTGACCTTTTCATCCGGCTTGCCAACGCAGGCTGTTCTGGCCAGGTCGGACGTATAGCCGTCATAGTTGCAGCCGAAATCAAAGCGGATCATGCTGCCTTTGCCAATGGGCGCGGGCTGATTGACCGTATCGGAATAAGCGGCCCGGAGATTGGCGGTCGCGACGAAGAAAATCTCCTGGGCGCCATGGGTGCCGATATACTTGAGGAAGGAGCGCTCCAGGTCCTGCTCGGTGTCTCCGGGGCGGAACTCGTACAGGGCGGCCAACAGACCGTCTTCAGCAATGTTCGTAGCTTTTTCAATTCCGGCGATCTCTTCCGGGAATTTTATCCTTCTGGCAACAGAAAAAACCGGTACGCCATCGATAAATTTAACGCCATGGACATGCTCGTTTACATAGAGGGCAACGGCATAGGGCGCGCGGCTGTAATCAAAGGCGATCTGATCGCCGGGCTTTGAGGCAGCGTTCAGGGCGGCTGTCAGCGCCTCTTCGGGCGTAGCGAAATTTTCCGCCTCATACTGTTTATAACGGGCGGTTCCGGAGAAATTTTCATTGTAGCAAAAACGGAAGGAGCCAAAGGAGAAAATCTCAGCACTGCCGTTCTCAAACTCCAGAACGGAGGGGATTTCACCATATCCCACTACATAAATCAGCCGATCCGTTTGAGGCACATAGACTACGTAGCTCTGAGTGGAACAGAGCACGAACTGATTGACGCTCACGTAACCGTTCGTCGTATAGGTGATGTTCTGGGGAAGGGATGCCAGCAGGACCTGGGCGCCGGATTCCTTAGCCGCAAGCTGCAGACGGCTGCGGCGAAATTCTTTTAATGTCATGATAAACCCCTTTAGTTGAATTTGGACAGAATTTCTTCGGCAAAGAACTGCATGGAGTCCTCAGTCTCCTGAATATTTTTATCTACGAAGGTAAGTGCGGAAAAATGGGTTACGCCGGCCGATATGTATGTATTGATTTTCTCCATAACCTCATCAACAGAACCGACAATATTGCGCTGCGTGTAGTTTGTCGCATCCCGGCCCTTCATGGTGGAATTAGCCAGGGAGATGCCGTGACGGTACAGCTGGGATTCCTCGAATTTCTTCATAGCCTCTTCATGGGTCTTGCACATGCTGATGCCGAACTGCGGGGCAACATCAATGTTGGTGACGGAACGGCCGTATTTCTCACAGGCCTGCCCGATTCCTTCAAGGCCGTGATGAATCTCGTCTACCGTGAGCAGAGCGGGCAGCCAGCCGGTACCGTACTTCGCGACGCGCTCAAAGGCATTGTCGGAGTTGCCGCCGATGTAGAAGGGGAAGGGACTCTGAATCGGCTTGGGGTTGGTCCTAAGCTCATTTACGGAGAAATACTCGCCGTGGTAGGTAACGCTTGCTTCTTTAAAAAGGCGGCTCATGATTTCAAGGCTTTCGTCAAGCATTTTGCCGCGAACCATATTTGCCGCTCTTTCGCCGAATTCCGCTTCAAATTCCTCACGATACGCGCCCAGGCCGATGCCTATTTTCACTCGGCCGCCTGAAAGATGGTCGAGCGTAATGAGCTCTTTCGCGGCGACTGCGGGCTGACGGAAGGGCGCAACCAGAAGAGCGGTACAAACCTCCAGCTTTGCTGTGCGCTCGGCAATCGCGGCCAATTCCAGAAGCGGAGAATAATAACGGGGATCCTGGCCGAATTCTTTCAGCACATATTTCTGAGAGTGGAGGTGGTCGTTTCCCCACACGGAATCAAATCCCACTTTTTCAGCGAAAATGGAAAGATCCACAACTTCCCGTGCCGAGGCATACGGCAGGTTAACCATCAACCCCTCGGTACCGGTTGGAATTGCCAAGCCAAATTTAATTTTTTTCTTCATTTCAGCGCCCTCCAGATTTTGAAAGTTTTAAGTCCATCTGCCGGCGGACAGACAGATGGATCTGTTTAAGGATAACGTTGCCTTTTTCAAGGTGCTTGCAGGGAAATGCTCAGTCCTCGCCGCGGACCTCGCCGATATAACGGTAGATGGTCGGCGCTGAAATGCGCAGCCGCCTGGCGACGATATTAACGCAGCCCTTGATGATGAAAATGTTTTTCTGAGCCAGAATATCAATGATTTTGCGGCGGTCATCTTTTGTGAGCTGGGCCACATCACTGCAGCCGATGCTCTTGAGGGCGTCCTCAATATAGGTGTCCACCATTTTTTTCGCGGAGATGGCCAAGCTGGCATTCGTTTCCTCAACCTCCCGGTCGGGGAAAAGATTCAGAAGAATATCAAGCTTAGAACGCAGCGCATACAGTTCCGTGAGGTTCTGATTGACCCCAAGGAAGCCGATGATTCTCCCTTTCTTGTTGAGAATGTTGTAAGAGGAGCAGCGAACGATATCTCCGTTTGCGGTTGTGACCTTGCTGGGCAGATTGGAAATATAGTCCTGCTGGCTGTTCTCATAGTCCGAGATAGAAAAGTTAATCAGGCCGTCGCCCACCTTGCGGCCCGTCAGCTCTCCATTGGAGATATAGACGATGGAATGGTCGATGTCGTCCAGGTCATGCACAACAACTTCACAGGTTGGACTGCAGATCGATGCGATGAACTTTGCAAGCGGGATGTAGGATTCTACCAGTTCGTGGTCTGTCAATTAGAATACCTCCCTCGTCAACCAGATTTTTATTGCCGCAAACGGCTGAGGCTTATGTGCTCATATCAAGCCTGCAAAATATCTTTCAAGCGGTTTCTTGATCCGCGGGTAAACGATCAGAATGCAGGCACCGTCCAGAATGGATTTCAGAGCGTTAAACGGCAGGATATAGATCATTTGTGCCCAGACTCCGACAATCGGCGTGCCGTACTGCAGAGGAAGAATAATCAGATTGTCCGGAATGGAAATGAGCATACGGGCGGCGGTGCCGATCATAGTCGCCAATAGGATCCTTTTTATTCCGCCACCCTTTCTCCATACAAGGGAAAAAACGACGAGAAACGCACCGCAGGCGACAAAATCGGCGATGAGAGCCAAGATATTTGATCCAAACAGGAGAAATGACAGAAGCTCTTTCAAAACCAGCGCCTCCAGTGCCATTCCGCCGGAGGCGAGCATCAGCAGCAGCAAAAGCGGGATTTCGCCGAACTCAAGTTTCAAATATGGCGCCTGGGGGAAGGGAGGAAATTTGGTTGTCTTTGCCAAGAGCAATACCAAAGCTCCGGTAAGCGCCACAAACACAAGACGTTTGATTTTGTTGTTACTCATTATTTTTTTCCTTAAAACTTTATTTCGGCGGGAAGCCGCAATTAATCCAGCCCATTATAACAGAAATGATAATTATTTTTCAATATCTAATTACAACTTTTTTCATTTATTTATTCCTGTAAGTTGGCAAACAGGCTGGATATGCCGAATTTGCTGGAATAGGATTGACTTTGCATCTTAATTAGTATACCATCAGAATGAAGAATATTTATCAAATCAAGCAATTCCCTCCCTGCGTCGGCGGCATGAACGGCGACGGTGAAGAATGGGAAACGAGCATGTTTAAATGAGGTGTAAGTATGAAAATTGCAGTGATCGGCGGTACCGGCGATATGGGATACGGTCTCGCGCTCCGTTTTGCAAAAGCGGGAAACGAGATTATAATCGGATCCAGACAGCGTGAGAAAGCTCTCGCCGCAGCAGCCCAGGCTCAGAAGGCAGTCCCCGGCGGCGTTTTTTCGGGCGAGGACAACACGACCGCAGCCCGTGAGGCCGATCTGGCGGTGATTTCCGTACCTTCCGCCGGACACAGAGCAACACTGGAATCTCTCAGAGAAGTTTTAAAGAATAAGCCGGTTTTGGACATCACAATTCCCATGGCATTTAATCCCCTGCGTTATGCTCCGCCGGGGGAGGGTTCCAACGCTTTGGAGACGGCAGCCGTTTTAGGCGAAAACTGCCGTGTGGCCTCCGGTTTTCACACAGTTTCTGCCGTTTTGCTGCCGGAACTGGATAATGATCTCCATGCGGATACGCTGATTGTTGCAAACAACGCCGAGCTGAAGGCTCAGGTGATTGACCTGGCAGGCAGTATCGGCCTGAACGCTTACGATGCCGGTTCGCTTGTTTTATCCTCAACGGTAGAAAGCTTGACTCCCATGCTGATCGGGATGAACAAGAGGTATGGCAGTAAGCATATTGGCATTAAGCTGACTGACTTTTAAGTTATGGTACATCTGAGTGTTTATGCGCCGGAGAATCTTCCGGAAATTGAACGGGGAGATTCCATCGCGGAGCGAATCTTAACTTCATTGGTGGATTTCCCTCTTCAGACTGGTGATATTATTGCGATATCCCACAAGGTTGTGTCAAAGGCGGAGGGCCGCATGGTTGACCTGCGGGAGATAGCCCCTTCTCCAAAGGCGGTTCAATATGGGGCCCTGTTGGGAAAGAAACCGGCTCACATTCAGCTGATTCTGAACGAGAGCGAAGAGGTACTGTGGGCGGAGAAAGCCAATGGACCGATGATTTGCCGGCACCACAGAGGTTTTGTCTGCGCAAATGCTGCCGTTGATTGTTCCAATACCCAACCGGGGCACGCGGTAACGCTGCCACTGGATCCCGATTTGTCCGCAGCGCAAATCCGCAGGGAGATCGAGCGCAGGCTGAGCATCCGGATCGGGACAATTATCTGTGATACACATGGGCGGGCCTTCCGAAACGGAGCATGCGGGATTGCGGTGGGCGCCAGCGGCATTGTTGCCCTGAAGAGCTATATCGGCCAGACGGACCGCGTGGGACGCGTCATGGAAAGTTCGGTTGAATGCTATGCAGACGAGCTGGCAGCCGCTGCCACCTTGGTAATGGGCCAGGGAGACGAGGGACGGCCGATTGCCGTTATCCGCGGCTTCGAGGGGGCGATCGGGGAGCAAAGCGCAAAAGAGATCATCCGCCCGCAGGAGGCAGATATTTTCCTTGAGGCGCTGCAGAAAACGAAGAAATGACCACCGTCGGGTTTCAAGCAGAATACGCCGGCATCGATGGGAAAAAGAGCAGGGACAAGGGCAGTGAAACATTGCTTGAAGGTTGCCTGCGGACCATTGATATTGGGCGCTTTCTTCAATCCCCGTATTATATTTCGAACAAACAAAGCCGTCGTTTTTTAAACGACGGCTTTGTAGTTACAACTTCGGACACAGAATAAGCTTGCAACTGAACCAAACAAAAACAACTTGGAAGCATTGAATATTCTGCGTTCCAAGATCAGTTTTTAAGCATCAATATCTTCATAGAATTTACTGCTTGTTTTTTTTCAGGACGTTCTCCAGAGCGGAAACCCATTCATGATCCGGGTCGTTGGAACGGAAGAAGCCCTGGTGCTCCCCGGCCATAGCCCACAGGAAATAGGTGTTATACCCCGGTGCGCCCACGGTGGTGTGATACCCGCGGGGGAACTCCACCAGATCGTTCTGCTTCACCACGTAACACTCGTCGATATCCCCGTCCTTGGTATAGAGCCGCTGGA
This sequence comes from Bacillota bacterium, assembly GCA_023459875.1. Taxonomy (GTDB): domain Bacteria; phylum Bacillota; class Clostridia; order Oscillospirales; family Oscillospiraceae; genus JAEWRY01. The sequence continues at coordinate 167,897 of JAEWRY010000007.1, read as the reverse complement.
TGGCAAAGCCCTGTTCGGGCTGGAAAAGGAAATAATATACCTCGTCCAGAATACCCTCCGCGGGCATGTTGTCCACATCGTGCTTATGGGGCGGGAAGCCGGCCCAGTTGCCAGGGGTGACAAAGGCCTCTCCAATGGTGAGATGCCTGGCGTTGGAGCGGCTGTCGATGATAAAGTGGGTATCGCGCTCCCACGGTTTTTGCCCCAGAATTACGCTGTTCACCTGTTCCGGTCCCAGGATCTGGGGCTGGGTATCCTCGTCGATGGGAGTGCCGCACGCTGCGATTTTTACGCTCCATCGTGTGGAGACGGTGACCGTTTTATTCCGGGGAAGATAGAAGCTCGCAGCCTTGCCCTCGAACACCGAGCGGCGAGCGCCCACGCCTTCCCACTTTACGTTATCAAAGGCCACGTCGCACTTGCCGCCCAGAATGATGAAGGCCATCTCCTTGTCCCCGGTGGATAAGGTCACGCCCTCGCCTTTTTTCAGTTCAATGATACCGAATTCCAGCAGTTTCATAGACGATTCGCCGATTCTACACAGACGGGTGTAACCGCTTTTCGGGGTATAAGTCTTTTTATAATTATAGCTCATATTAATACATCCTTTCTGCAATGATCTTACTGCTTTGACGGGGCTGCGATGGTCTTATAGACCGGTGCCAGAGCATCGTGAATCTGCCTGTAAACGCGAAAGCCCCTGGAATAGATTTCCCGATGCTCCGGGACGGGCAGAATAGCGCTTTCCTGCTTCACACAAGCAGCGACGCTGTCCTCAAAGGAAGCAAACACCCCGGAGGCGACGCCGGCCAGCATGGCCGAGCCTAAAGAGGAATCATCATATAAGTACTTGATGAGCGGAATATCAAGAATATCCGCTAAAATCTGCCGCCAGAGGGGGCTTTTAGCCCCGCCGCCGATCACGGCAGCCGTCTCAACGTTCACCCCCAGGTCACGCAGGACCAGAAGACAGTCCCTCAGCGAGTATGCCACACCCTCCATGACTGCGCGGCTGAAGTGGCCTTTGGTGTGGAAGGAAGAAATACCGGTAAAACTGCCGCGCAGGTCGTTGTCCAGATAGGGGGTTAGCTCCCCCTGAAGATAAGGGTGAAACCATAGCTGGTCGGAACCGGGGGAGACACGTTCCGCCATGGCGTCCATCAGCCGGTAAGCGTCGTCGCCTTTTATGGCGGCTTCGGCTGACTCACCGCCGCACAGCACATCCCGATACCAGCGGTAAGAAGCGGCGCAGGATTTTGTGGCGGTACCGGGGTACCACAAGCCATTCACCACATGCTGATAGTTTACCAGCAAGGGATGGGCAATACCCCGATCGGTTACCGCGCAGATGCGCCCTGCAGTGGCCATCTTTACGGTTGCCTGCCCCGGCCGGATGGCACCTGAGGCGAAAACCTCCATCACCGTGTCGGTTGCCCCAGCAATAATCTTGGTGCGGGTGCTGAGTCCGGCGGCCGCCGCCGCCTCAGGGCGCAGAGAGCTTACCACTTGAGTGGGGTAGACGAGCCCGGGCAGAACGGATACCGGCAAACCGGCCAGAGCGCACAGTTCCTGCGACCAGGTGCCTTTCGGTACGTCCAGCAGCATGCTGCCCATCGCTTCGATCGTATCTGTGACAAAATCGCCTGTGAGCCGGTAACGTACGTAATCCTTCATAAACAGGATGCGACGGATACGAGAAAAATTCTCCGGTTCGTGTTGCCGTATCCAGATCAGTTGGGGCAGGGTCCAGAGAGGGCCGGGGGAATTGAGCGACTGAGCGAGGATCAATTTCTCATGTTCCCGCATCAGACAATCGGACTGCCCGGTACTGCGCCGGTCGGTCCAATAGATTGAAGGGCGGATGACCCGGTCCCGATCATCCAGCAGAACCGCGGTGTGAGTGGCCCCGTCCAGAGACAGAGCGGCAATTTCCTCCGGACTGACGCCGCTTTTTTCAACAAGGGCGCGGGCATTGTGCAGGAACGCGGCGTAAGAGTCTTCCGGATCCTGCTCCGCCCAGCCAACATGTGGGAAACGGGTGGGGTATTCTTCTGCTGCAGTTGCGATGATCACACCGTCTTCACGCAGAAGGGTGGCTTTGGAGGAGCCTCCCCCGAAATCGACACCCATGAGATAGTTCATACCCATTCCTCCGCTCTCGGAAATACTGTCTGTGACACATCTATTATTAAGTATCGTACTACGCCCGACATGCGCTTTCAAGCATGACAAGAAGATCGCGCAGTTCCATGCCGTCCGGAGTTTTCGGTTTCAATGCAAAATAACTGCCCGGCGCCTCCGTGACCAGAGCGGTGACGCCGGTACGTACCGCGTCTTCCCAGCGCCCCTTGGCCAGCATGACGGAAAGGCTGGGAGAATAGCGGGGGAGGAGAGCGCCGCCGCTGCTTTTGGCAAGCTTGCCGTGGAGGAACATCTCCTTGACCTGGATACCCATCGCGGCCAGAATCTTTCGGCCAGGCTCGGTCTCGTCCATGTCCCGGGCCAGAGCTCCCGCGTCATGGAAGGTAACGAAGGGGGGATGAACCGGCTTGACAGGCCGCAGCTTGCCGCTTTCAATAAGCTGCGAAAAATATGTTGTTGCAGTGAGAATGTTAGCCTGGGGGGCAATGCCCCAGGTGGGATATTCGTGTTTCATGATGCGCGCGTCAATAGGGTCCAACGCCACGACTGTTTTGGCTCCGGCGGCGTCGATGCCGGCGGAGAGGGCTTTGCCGAGACTGCGCACCTCCTCCACAAAGCCGATCAGGTCGCCTAAATAAGCGCCGGAGGAGGGCTCGTTTTTCAACACGGCAAAAGAAATTCCGGCTTTTTTCAGCAAAGAAATGGCGGCAGCTGCTATTTCGGGGGTTCCGGCTGCGGTGACATCGCCGATATACAGCAGCACATCGGCCTTTTCAGGCAGACCAGAGAGCTCTTTGCCGAGGGACGCGAGCTTATCGCCGGGAGCGATGCCGAAAATATTGCCGTATGCCATAGCCGCGTCGATCACCCGCTTTACACCGGCGGGCACCAGCCCTTCGATCACTGCCTGGGTGCGTGCTTCCCGGATAAAGACGGGAGGCTCATAGCCGGTGGCGCAGTCGTTGGAGCAGGATGAGCACAAAACGCACTCCCACATGGCCTCCGCCATGGATTCGTCGTATTCCGTGCCGCGCTCCGTCAAAGAAAGAAGCAAACCTTTAGCCCTGGCGTTATTGACCTCCTTGCCTGTTTGAAGCCCGACGGGGCAGACATGCCGGCACATCCAGCAAAATCGGCAGGCGTCGGAAATCGTTTTCGCTTTATTTGAAAGTAACATTTTTCTCTCTCCCTTATCACAGCCCGAGCTTGTACGGATTCATGATCCCGTTTGGATCGAGCGATTTCTTAAGGCCTGCGAGCACCTGCATGGCGGGGCCGTACTGCTCCTTCATGAGTCTGGACAGCTTGAGGCCCACACCGTGGTGATCGTTGATGATGCCCCCGTTATCCATAGCAGCGCGCACGCCGGCGTTCCAGATTTCGTTGTGGAGGCGGATGGCCTCTCCGGGGTCCTCGGGCGGCGAATCCATAATGAACCGGTCGTAGATCATGGTGCCCCAGTCGTACCAATGGGAGCAGTGGGCGATGAACCGGACCCCGGGAAAATTGTCCTCGATGGCATGCTTCATTGCCCAGTAGATTTTTTCCACGTTGGTATAAGTACAGGCGGTGTCCATGGTGCCGAACATCTGGGGGTTATTCATGATATGGCCGGGATAGAAAAAGGTGATCCGGTTTTTAAACCACTTTTCCCCATACTCGTATCCCAGGTCCATGGCCTCGTACCTGGCGCAGATTTTCAGAATAAAATCCAGTTCCAGATCGGCCATGGCCTCGTCACCCTCAACCGCCAGATTCATAAAAGCGCCGGGCTTGTCAAAACCAAGTACGTCTTTGATGATGGAAGCGGTTTCCGCCTGGTCGAACAGACGCAGTACGGAAGGCTTGATATGCTGGACGATATCACGGCAGGCCATCAGGCCGGTAGAGAAATCCTTAAAGAGGAAGGCCCGGAACTTCCGGCATTGCGGCTGCTTAAACAGTTTGAAGGTTGCCTTTGTGATCACGCCGAGTGTTCCCTCGGAACCGATGAAGATCTGATTCAAATCTGGCCCCGCCGCGTGCTTAGGTACCGGCAGGGTGTTTATGATATCTCCGTTGGGCAAAACCACCTCTAAATTCAGGCACTGGTCGTCGATTTTACCGTACTTGGTGGAGAGAATACCAATGCCCCTGTGAGCCAGGGCACCCCCGACGGTGCCGCAGGTAAGACAGCTTGGAATGTGCATTAAGGAGCAGCCGATCTCGTTGGCGTACCATTCCAGAGTCTGGAACACCATGCCGGTTTCCGCGGTAATGCATCCGCTGTTTGTATCAATGGAAATAAGCTTATTCATCCGCTTAACGTCCAGAATGATGCCTCCCGCCATGGGCAGAGCGCTGCCCTGAGAGCCGGAACCGCCCCCCCATGTCTGAACAGGGAGTTTATAGTAGTTTGCGATCTTAAGTACCTTGGAGATCTCCTGGGCGCTGCCCGGACGCACCACAAAATCCGGCAGGGGAGGCGTGCAGCCCTTATCCGCCCACATGCGGCTGACCCAGAAGTAATCCACGCCGTGGGAAAGCTTATCGGCCTTCGATTCGCTGACGTTCTCTCTGCCGACGACATCCTCCAGCTCACTTAGCACCATATTGACCATAAATGCTTTCAGTTCCATGATCCAAACTCCTACCCTTTTATTCTATAAGTTCTACCTTAGAAATATTTCGTTTATTACCTTATCATAACTGTAATAAAATTTCAATACTTAATTGAATATTTATTATAACAATAACAATAATGAACTGGACTATTGTTTTTTCAATTTCATCTGATACAATATAAATAGATTCATTGCGTCTCAAAAAGCACAAGAGAGGATGTCTTAACGATGGCGGGACAAGAAAATAAATTACCGGCGTTGGTCATGAAAATGCAGGCGCTGCTTCCAACCTTAAGCAAATCGGAACAAAAAGTGGTGGGATATATCATCGAAAATCCGGAAAAGGTGATTTACCTCTCGGTAGCCGAGCTGGCGGAAAACAGCGGAGTGAGCGATCCCACGGTGGTGCGTACCTGCCAAAAGCTTGGCCTTACCGGTTATCAGGATATGAAGGTCACCCTGGCGCAGGATCTGGTAAGTCCGCTCAAGAGCATTCACGAGGAAGTGAATCCGGATGACGGGATGCAGGCGGTGCTGGATAAAGTATTTCAGAGTACCATCCACACGCTCACCTTTACGCATGACACCATCCAGACCGGCGATTTGCAGGCGGCGGCGGAAGCTCTGATCGGCGCCAGGAAAATTCTTGTATTTGGCCTGGGTGGTTCCAGCGCAATGGCTGCGGACATGCAGCACAAAATGATGCGGTTGGGTTTCGACGCCACCGCCTATCAAGATTCCCACCTGCAGGCGATTGCGGCCTGCTACGTGGACAAGCGGGATCTGGTTTTTGCTATCAGCCATTCGGGCAGTTCGCGGAACATCGTGGATAACGTCCGTCTTGCAAAAAATTACGGCGCCGCCGTTATTTCACTGACTAATATTGGTCGTTCGCCCCTGTCAAAAATTTCGGATATCCACCTGTCTACCGCTTCGGTGGAGACCAAATACCGCATTCTGGCCATGTCCTCGCGCATTGCCGAGCTGGCGGTCATCGATACCTTATATACCTACATCGGCATGCGTACCAAACAGAACGAGGACTACCGGGTTGAAAAGGCCATGGAATCAATGAAGTATTAACAGAGTTTTGGCTTACCCCGGCAGCAAAGAACCCGGTGCGGTTCAGAAAACTGATCTCTGATTTTTGCTGTTTTGAACGGAGCTGCAGGTGCTGTTTGATGATAATCCTCAGACAATTAAACTTATAAAAGAAAATATGATACAAAAATATTAAATAATACTTGTAATTCAATTACGAATATGCTAGTATCGTTTTGACGGGACAGTAGTGGCGTCTCCCTCCATGGAGGAGGGAGATAAACTCTGTTCAGAAGATAATTGAGAGGAGACCGAAGAATGAAAAAAATAGCAGCGCTTATACTTGTCCTTGCTATGGTATTAGGTCTTGCCGCGTGCGGCAGCTCCGCCAGCACCTCTTCCGCAACCCCCGCTCCCAGCGCCTCTGCCAGCGCAGAACCCTCCATGAAGCCTCAGACCGTGAAGCTTGCTCTTGTCGTCAGCGAAGGTACTCCGTTGGAGACAGCCTGTCAGAAATTTGCCAAAGACGTTAAGGAAAAGACGAACGGACTGATCAATATTGAGGTTTATGCCGGAGGGATTCTGGGTACCGAGACCGAACTAAAGGAAGCTGTCTCCCTGGGTACCGTTGAAATGGTCAACCTCGGCTGGAGTCTTCTGTCCAATAAGTTCAGCTATTCCATGTCTTACATAGGTTATTACGAACTCGATTCCCGCGATACCATGAACGATTTCTTTGACGGCGATACCGCACACCGCCTCTATGACGCTTATGAGAGCCTCACCGGTGTGCGCGTCATCTGTACCAACTGGCAGCAGGGCGCCCGCCATACGCTTGCCACCAAGCCCTTCACTACGCTGGACGAGCTAAAGGGACTGAAAATCCGCACCCCCGCAGGCGTAACCCTGGATCTGGACGCCTGGACCTCCTGGGGCGCGCTGCCCACCGGAATGGCGCTTTCCGAAGTTTATTCCGCCCTTGAACAGAAGGTCGTCGAAGCTGTGGAATGCCCCCTTGACTACCTGTGGGCCAACAGTTTCCACGAGGCCGGCGCGAAGAATCTGATGCTGACCAGCCACCAGCTTTACAACAACCTCGTCGCCGTCAATGCCAAGTGGTTCGACGCTCTGCCCGCCGATATCCAGCAGATCATCATTGATTGCGCCAAAGAGGCCGGCGACTATGAGAGCAAGCTGGTCGTTGAGAAGGAAAACGAATATCTTCAGAACTTCAAGGATGCCGGCGCGAACATTGTTCAGATCTCGGACGAGTTCAAGGCCCAGCTCAAAGCACTGGTTGCCCCCATCAACGCGGAACAGCAGAAAAAGTGCGAAGATGAGCTTAAGGCTATGGGATATTAAGGTAAGCCTGGATTACCGCCAATGAAAACAGCAGCAGGGAAGAGCCGCGGCGCGGCTTGCGGCGCGGCTCTTCCCTTGTTCATATGCTAAGGTTTGCTCCACATCATGGAGGTTTTGTCATGTTAAAGAAAATTGACAGCTTTTTTATAACGGTACAAAAACACGTCGGAGGCTTTCTCTTCTGTGCTATTTTCTTCTGTTGCATTATCCAGGTTTTGTGCCGGTATCTTCTGCATGTCAGTTCCCCCTGGACGGAGGAATTTGCCCGCGTGGGCATGGTATATATGACCTTTTTGGCTGCCGCTTACGGTATCAGATTGAAAGCTCATCCCTCTGTGGATTTTTTAGTAAAGAAGCTGCCGCTTCGTCCGCGTATGGCACTTGCGATCGTCATGGAACTTCTGATTATCGGCGTGGGTTTCGTTTTGATAATCTATGGTTGGGAATATGTAATGCGAACGGCCAATGATCTCTCTACGACCTACCATTATCCCAAGAGTATATGGTATATACCCATTCCCGTCTCGGGTGTGGTCATGACCGTCTATTCTGTCCGCAATATTTATCTCTATGCTTTGTCATTTGCCGGGAACAAGGAACTCTCAAACAATACGCAGGCGGGGGGTGAGGGCGCATGATGTCGAGCATCGTTCTGCTGGTGGTCATGGTAATTCTCATTTTGCTGAACGCGCCCATTTCATACGCGCTGGCCATGGCCGGCATCGTCTTTTTCTTCCAGCATGGCCTGTCGGGGATCCAGTTCATCGTAAAGCTGGCGGGCGGTATCGATATTTTTACGCTGCTGGCGGCGCCCCTTTTCATTTTTGCCGGCAATATAATGAATCAGGGCGGGATTACCGACCGGATTTTCAACTTTGCCAATTCCATTGTGGGACATATCCGCGGCGGCCTCGGACATGTGAACGTCCTGGCCAGCATGATGTTTGCGGGTATGTCGGGCTCCGCCATCGCGGATGCCGCCGGCCTGGGACCCATTGAGATCAAGGCGATGACCGATCACGGCTTTGACCTGGATTTCAGCATTGCCGTGACGGGCGCGTCCGCCGTTATCGGGCCCATCATTCCCCCGAGCACGATTATGATCGTCTACGGCGTTACTGCAGAGGTATCCATCAGCCGAATGTTTTTGGGCGGTATTATCCCGGGCATCATCATAGGAGTTTCCGAAATGATGCTGGTTTACTGGTATGCCCTGAAAAGAAATTACCCCAGAAACGGTTCCTTCAGCTTTCGGGTTCTCTTCAGGGAATTCCGCAAATCCATTCTGGCGCTGCTTACTGCCGTCATCATCATGGGCGGCATTTTGGCGGGCATCTTTACTGCTACCGAAGCGGGCGCCTTCGCCGCCCTGTATGCGATCATCATTTCGGTTTTTGTCTATAAAGAACTGACGCTCAAACAGGTCTGGGAGATTATGTGCGATACGGCGAAGACCAGCGGGTGCATTCTAATCCTGGTGGGTACGGCGTCCATCTTCGGCTGGTGCCTGGTTTTTGAAAAGGCGCCCCAGGCGGTGGCCGCGCTGCTCGTGACACTTACCAGCAATAAAATCCTGATCCTTATCATGTTTTCGGCCGTGTACATTTTCCTTGGCATGATTATGGAAGCAACCGCCATCATCGTTACCACCGTGCCCATCGTCGTGCCGCTGTTTAAAATTCTTGGCATCGACCTGGTGTATTTCGGCGTTCTTGTCTGTATTATTATGGCTATCGGTACCATTACCCCGCCTGTGGGCACCTGTATGTTTGTCCTGTGCAATATGACACACACATCAATCGAGCGGTTCACCAAGAGCATCATGCCGTGGCTGGTGTTGCTTGTCTTGATTGTGCTCCTGCTGATTTTCTGCCCGGCCCTCATCACTGCTATCCCCAACATGGTAAAGGGGTAGCGGGCCTCGCCAAGCCGGAAGGCTTGCCCCATAAGACAGGCTTCCGGTCTTTCAGGCTGGGGGCCTGTTTTAAGAGTGGCAGAGCCGATTCTATATTCGCGGGTATAAAAAGTCATTTACTATAAGTATCAATTACGGAGGCGTAAGAAACATGAGTACGATCATGACCATGCCCCAGAAGGGTTTGTCCGAGAAATCCGCCGTTCTGGCAAAATGGTATGTAAAGCCGGGCGACCATGTAAAGCCGGGCGATTATCTGTTTGCAATCGAGATCGGCAAGGCGACTTTCGATGTGGAAAGCGAAGCCGAGGGAGTTATTCTGGCCCTGTGGGCGCAGGAAGGCGAAGATGTTCCGGTTAAGGCACCCATTTGCGCAATCGGACAGAAAGGTGAAACCGTGGAACGGCCAAATAAAGCGGCCGCAGATCGACCGGCGGACGCGTCTGCCAAGGTCCCTTTGAAAGAATCCGTTCCACAGCCGCCCGCTGCCCCGGCCGTTGGACTTCCGGCAGAGCTATATTTTATTTCCCCCAGAGCCAAAGAGGCCGCTTCGCGGCGCGGCATTGATTACCGGTTTGCAGTGCCGACCGGCGCGGAGGGACGCATAATCGAGCGCGATATCGACGCGATGGTCCAGACCGGACCGTTTATCACCGACGCCGCCCGGGGTACGAGCGAGTACCTGCGGCGGGGCACCGGCCTGGGGGGTGCGGTAACCACCGCAGATCTCGGGAAAGAGCCCGGCACGGCGGCGCCCTCCGACGGTGCAAGCGAGTACGTCGTGAAGCCAAACAGCAATATGCGCAGGATTATCGCTAAGAATATGCACGAATCTCTGGCCCAGATGGCCCAGCTCACCCTTTCAGCCGATTTCGACGCGACGGATTTACTGGCTTACTGCGATCTGGTCAAAGTGGGGGGAGCGGCATGCGGATTGTCCAAGCTCACCCTTAACGACATTATTGTCTATACCACCGCGCGGGTTCTGATGGATTATCCCGACATGAACGCGCTGTACAGCGACGAGGAAACGAGACTCTATTCACATGTAAACGCGGGCGTGGCCGTGGACACGCCCCGGGGACTTATGGTGCCCACGCTTTTCCGGGCGGATGAAAAATCCTTAAATCAGATCGCCCGGGAAATCAGAGAGCTGGCCGCTGCGTGCAGGGAAGGAAGTCTCGCCCCCGAACTGCTGACGGGCGGAACGATCACCCTTTCCAATCTGGGCGCTATGGGAATTACCTCGTTTACTCCGGTCATTAATCCTCCTCAGGTCTGTCTGGTGGGGGTGTGCGGCCTCCAGTGGAAGCTGCGCGTGGATGAAAACGGCGCGCCCCACTACTATCGGGCTGTAGGTCTGTCGCTTACCATAGACCACCGGGCGGTTGACGGCGCGCCCGCGGCCCGGTTCCTCCAGGCTCTTTGCCGGCGCCTGGAGAAGTTCACGCTGGAACTGGCAAAATAGAGGAGGGGATACGAAGATGCAGTATGATTTGATCGTTCTGGGGGGCGGCCCCGGCGGGTATCTGGCGGCAGAGCGGGCCGGTTCTGCCGGCCTGAGAACTTTGCTTGTGGAAAAGCGCTATATCGGCGGGGTATGTCTTAACGAAGGATGTATTCCGACCAAAGCCCTGCTCTATTCCGCTAAGGTTTTTGAGTATTGCAGGCATGGGGAAGCCTACGGAGTTACCTGTGAGAGCCCTGTCCTTCAGCACGAGGCCGTTCTTGCCCGCAAGGATAAAATCGTAAAAAAACTGGTTGCCGGAGTAAACGCCGGCCTGAAAAAAAGCGGCGTGGATGTGAGAATGGGCGAAGGCGTTATCATTGGGAAAAACGCCGACGGCATCCAGGTTTCCCTGGGAAATGAAGTCCATACGGGAAAACACCTGATTATTTCCTCCGGTTCCCAGCCCATTATTCCCCCCATCCCAGGCCTCGGGGAAGCGGTGGATTCAGGATTTGCCCTCACCAGCGGCGGGATGCTCGGACTAAAAGAATTGCCGGCCCGGCTGGTAATCATCGGCGGCGGGGTCATCGGTCTGGAAATGGCCGCCTATTACGCCAGCGCCGGCAGCCAGGTGACCGTTGTGGAGCTGCTGCCCAAGATTGCAGGAGCTATGGACAAAGAAATCTCCTCTCTCCTGCAAAAAAATTTGGAGCGTAGAGGCGTTGCCTTCCATCTTGGCGCGAAGGCGGCCCGGCTTGAAAGCAATGCGGTGGTCATGGAAAAAGACGGTGTCTCCGCGGAACTGCCCTGCGACAAGGTGCTACTCAGCATCGGCAGAAAGGCCAGTACCCAGGGAATTGGACTGGAAGTTCTGCAGGTGGTTACCCGTGGAGGCAATATAGCCGTTGACGAGCAATGTCTCACCAATGTGCCTAATGTTTACGCCGTCGGCGACTGCAACGGGCGCTCCATGCTGGCGCACACCGCCTACCGTCAGGCGGAGGTGGCGGTGAACGCAATCCTGGGGAAAAAGGACCGGATGCGCTACAGCGCCATTCCGGGAATTATCTATACCGATCCGGAGATTGGAACCGTGGGCCTCACCCGGGAAGCCGCAGAAAACGAGGGAATTGACGCTGTTTCCGTCACTTTGCCTATGAATTACGCGGGCCGATATATGGTGGAAAATGAGAGAGGCGACGGCATCTGCAAGCTGGTTTTCGACCGGAAGCATCAGACCCTGATCGGTGCACACGTCATTGGCGGCCCCGCCTCGGAATTTATTTTAAGCTGCGGGATTCTGATTGAAACCGAAATGACTCTCTCCCACATGAAGGAGTTGGTTTTTCCCCATCCCACGGTGTGCGAGATAATCCGCGAAGCGATTTTCCAAATCAAGCTGTAAAGAGATTCAACAAGGGAGATGTGAGACAATGCCAAAAAGCATGATGTATTTGCCTCAGGATATATTAAAGAGCGGTGATATCCACTTTAGCGACATCCCGGTGCTTCGGTACGGGAGGACCGTGAAGCAGGAACTGGAAGCGGGAAATTACAGCAGGGAAGATTTGCTGCGCATTTATAGGGATATGCGCTACATCCGGGAATTTGAAAATATGCTTATGGCCGTTCGCACCACAAAAAACTATAACGGCATCGACTATATGTATACCGGCCCTGCCCATCTGTATATCGGGCAGGAATCCGCGGCGGTGGGGCAAAGTTATCTGCTGGAAGCCCAGGACTTTATGTTTGGCAACCACCGCAGCCACGGAGAGGTGATCGCCAAGGGCCTGTCGGCTATTCACAAGCTTACCGACGCGCAGCTGAACACTGTAATGGAGGAGAGCTTCGGCGGACGCATCCTGGATATTGTGAGAAAGGGAACGGCCGCCGCCTCGGTAAAGGAGGTGGCCATAGAGTTCCTGCTTTACGGTCTCATGGCGGAACTATTCGGAAGGGAAACCGGCTTCTCAAAGGGACTGGGCAATTCCATGCACTTTTTCTTTTTACCGTTCGGTATCTACCCCAACAACGCCATTGTCGGCGGTTCTCCCGCCATCGCCGCGGGCGCTGCCCTGTTTAAGAAGATTAACAAGCGCCCCGGCATCTGCGTTTCCAACGCCGGAGATGGCTCGCTGGGATGTGGTCCCGTTTGGGAATCCATGAATTTTGCCGCTATGGACCAGTTCCATACCCTGTGGGAAGACGAGTATAAAGGCGGTCTGCCGGTCATCTTCAACTTCATGGATAACGGCTACGGTATGGGCGGCCAGACCCGGGGCGAGACCATGGCCTACGGCGAGGTTGCGCGCGTGGGCGCGGGAATCCACCCAGACGAGCTCCACGCCGAGCGGGTCAACGGACTTAATCCCCTTGCCGTGATCGAGGCTTATTCCCGCAAACTGGAGCTGCTGCGCCAGAACAAGGGGCCGGTGCTGCTGGATGTGCTTACCTACCGCTTCTGCGGCCATGCACCCTCCGATCAAAATGCCTACCGTACCAAAGAAGAAATCGACGCCTGGCAGGAGTGCGACTGCATCAAGCTGTTTGAGAAAGAGCTTATCAAGGTCAAAGCGGCGAAGACCGCTGATTTCCGAGCCATTGACGAGTCCATTACGGCAAACATCACCCAGGTGTTCCGCCTTGCCACCGACCATCAGATCTCACCCCGCATGGATCTTGAAAAGGAACCGGATGCTATTTCAAAATACCTCTTTACTAATAAAAAGACGGAGAAGCTGGACGAGCGTCCCTGCGATGTGTTTGGGCCTAAGGAGGAGAACAGCAGGGTCAAGAAAATCGCCGGGAAAGAACGCTTCGCCTATCGCGCGGACGGCGCGCCGGTGCCTGCCAGCAAGGTCTATTCCTACAGGGATGCCATCTTTGAAGCCGTTATGGACAAACTGTATGTGGACCCTACGCTCATCGTCTACGGGGAAGACGTGCGGGACTGGGGCAGCGCCTTCGGTTCCTATCAGGGTATGAACGAATCCATCCCGTATCACCGCTTGTTTAACGCGCCAATTTCCGAGTCTGCCATCGTGTCCAGCGCCGTAGGTTACGGGATGTGTGGCGGCCGCAGCGTGATTGAGCTCATGTACTGCGACTTCATGGGCCGGGCAGGCGACGAAATCTTCAATCAGATGGCCAAATGGCAGTCCATGAGCGCGGGGCAGCTGGACGTGCCCGTGGTGCTGCGTGTTTCCGTAGGCGCGCTTTACGGGGCTCAGCACTCTCAGGACTGGACTTCGCTGGCTACGCATGTACCCGGCTTAAAGGTTGTGTTCCCTGCTACGCCTTACGATGCAAAGGGCCTGCTGAAAGCCGCCCTCAACGGTACCGATCCGGTTCTGTTTTTTGAGAGTCAGAGACTATATGATATCGGCGAGCAGTTCCATGAGGGCGGAGTGCCCAAGGGAGAATATGAGATCGAACTGGGAGAACCGGATATCAAGCGGAAAGGTAAGGATGTGACCATCCTGACGATTGGAGCTACGCTCTATCCGGCCATGAAAGCGGCAAAAATACTCAGCGAACAATACGATCTGGAGGCCGAGGTGATCGACGCTCGCTCGTTGGTTCCCTTCCGCTATGAAAAGCTGCTGGAATCGGTTAAAAAGACCGGAAAGCTGGTGCTTTCCTCCGACGCCTGCGCCCGGGGCAGCCACTTAAACGATATTGCCCGCAACGTTACCGAACTGGCATTCAATTACCTGGACGCGCCCCCCGTGGTGGTAGGATCAAAAAACTGGATCACTCCCTGCGGCGAGCTTGAGAAAGAATTCTTCCCCCAGCCGGATTGGATTATTGACGCCATCCACCAGAAGATAATGCCACTGCCGAGCCGCGCCCCCAGGCACAACTTTACCATCGGCAATCAGATCGCCACGGAAGCGATGGGCAGATAGCGGCGGCTTTTAAGACCCACAGGGGAGGCAGAATTTCCGTGACATTCGGTTTCCTGTTTGAAAATCCTGCACAGGTCCCAGAGCATAACCGAATTATACATTGCCGGAGACAAGGCAGTCCATCCGGATAAGAAGGCAACCTGCGAAGCGTGGCTCACGGCCATGGAGAACGGCAAAGAAAGCCCTTAGAACAATGATGGTTCTAAGGGCTTTTCTATCCTCTGAATCAACCCGAAAATCGTGTTCTCTGACACAATGGTTTCCAAATCCATTCCTGAGACAAGCATTTACTTAAATCAATTTTTCCACCAATGTAATGACCAGCCCTCCGGCGATGACCGAGGCAATCTGTCCGCTGACGTTGGCGCCCGCCGCGTGCATGAGCAGGAAGTTCTGAGGATCTTCTTGAAGACCCATCTTATGCACGACTCTTGAGGACATGGGGAATGCCGAAATGCCCGCCGCGCCGATCATCGGGTTGACCTTTTCCCTGAGAAACAGATTCATCAGCTTGGCGAATAAAACTCCGCCGACGGTATCGAAGACAAAAGCCACAAGGCCCAGGCCGATGATGGCGATGGTCTGAGCGGTTACAAAATCGCAAGCTTTCATCCGGAAGGCAACGGTGATGCCGAGCAGTATGGTTACCAAATTTGCAAGCTGGTTTTGGGCGCTGTCGCTGAGGCTCCTTAAAACGCCGCACTCCCTGATGAGATTGCCGAACATCAAAAACCCCACGAGCTCGGCGGACTTGGGGGCGATCGTGCCCGCCACGATGGTCACGATAATCGGAAACAGTATTTTCGTCCGCTGGGATATCGATTCGGGTTTATAGGGCATTCTGATGAGCCGTTCTTTTTTTGTGGTGATCAATTTAATCACCGGCGGCTGGACGATGGGGACCAGCGCCATATAAGAATACGCCGCGACCATGATGGCGCCCTGATACCTGGAAGCGAAATACTGTGAGACGTAGATGGAAGTGGGCCCGTCCGCGGCGCCGATCATGGCGATGGAGGCGGCGTCGTTGAGCTGGAACCCCATGAGCCTCGCCACGCACAGGGTAAAAAAGATGCCGAACTGTGCCGCCGCCCCGAACAGAAGCATTTTTGGATTGGATAACAGCGGGCCGAAGTCAATCATGGCGCCGATGGCGATGAAAAGCAGCAGCGGAAACAGCTCCGTGGCAATTCCGGCCTTGAACAGCGTTTCAACCGCGCCGGTGTTCACCAGCGGAAGATTCACCAGGATGGCGCCGAAGCCCATAGGCAGAAGCAGGGTGGGCTCCATGCCTTTTTTGATCGCAAGGTAGATAAGCAGCGAGCCGACGGCGATCATGAGCCCCTGCTGCCAGGTAAAGCTCCGTACATTAGAAAAGACAGATAAAAAGCGCATCATTACCACTCCATTTTCCCGGCATACCGCAAGACATTCTCAGACAATAGAAATCAGCAGCATGCCGGTTTCCAGCGCGGTTCCTTTCGAGATATTGACCGTTTTTACGGTGCCGGAGCATGGGGCTACAAGCTCGTTTTCCATCTTCATGGCCTCAAAGATCAAAAGAAGCTGGCCTTTTTTCACCTGCTCACCTTCGGACACGGCAACGGAGAGAACCGTGCCCGGCATGGGAGCGGTCACAGTTCCGGAGCCGGACGGTCCGGCGGCGGTCTTGTGTGCCGCGGCAGCCTTCGGAATGGGTGCCGCGGCGGAAGGAATCCTCGATACGGGAGAGGCCAGGACGGACTTTTCCTCGGCATTTCCCCCGCATTCCTCCACGCCCACCTCATAGGTCTTGCCGTTAACCGTAACTTTATAGTTTTTCATGGATTGTTCATCTCCTATTGTTGGCTCGATTGTTCCAATGAAGTTTTAATAATCAGCGCCGGATATCGCGCGCCAGAGAAACACTTGTGTTTTCGGGCCCCTGCTCATAGGCTTGGACGGCCGCCGTGATAACCGCGAGAAGCTCGCCGTCTTCTTCCAACGCCGGGGGTTCCGCCGCGGGGGCTGCCTCCTGAGCCGTATTCCGCTTTTCACGAAAGAGGACGGGCAGCAGCTTGATAACGGCATAGAGAAGCATCATCACAACGAAGATCATCAGGATGCTGACAAAAGAAATATCCAGTACCTCCAGCATGGCCGCCGCTTTTTCACTCAGCATGGTTTCACCTCACACATTTTTTTGCTTATCTGTTCAGAGTGTCCCAGTCGCGGATGACGCGGGGAGTCAGCATCTGGTGAAACGCGCAGATACCGGCGGGGTTCTGATAGCTGGCTCCGACGAAAGCGCAGACGTATTTGCGCAGATCATCCATCTTTACGATTTCGTCCACAAGGCCAGTCCTGGCGCAGAAGCCGGGCCGCGACTTTTCATAATAAGCCTCGATCAGCTCATTCATCTTATCGATGACGGGCTGGATGTCCTTTCCGGTGTCCTGATCCTTCACCAGCCGGCGGGCGTACATGGCCGCGGCGGCGGTTTCACCGTGCATCACGTAGATCTCGGTGGCGGCGGTACCCAGACTGAACACGTTCGTATCGTTGCCCTGGGGTCCGCCCATTACATAATGCGCGGCGGCGGTACCCTTGCGCAGAGTGATCTCCATCTGAGGGACCTTTGCGTTCTGGATGGAATAAATGAGCGACTGCCCCAGGCCCAGAAGCTCGGCGCGCTCAGCCGAATCACCCACGTCGATGCCGGTGGTGTCCTGCACCCAGACGATGGGCAGACGGTCTCTGGCGCAGAGGGTGACGAATTCATTCATCTTGATTAGGCCCCGGCGGTACAGCTTTCCGCCCACGCCCACGCTGTTTTCCCGGTACTCGGGATAGTCCGGGATCATGCCCTGATAGTTGGCGACGACGCCGCACAGCAGACCGTTTGCCTTGGCAAGTCCCGCGATGATCTCAGGACCATAGTCCGCTTTATATTCCAGAAACTCGCTGCTGTCGAAGAGGCGCGCGAGTACCTGGCGCACATCGTAGGCGCGGCGCTGGTTGATGGGAACGCGGCTGTACAGGTCGGAGACGGGGAAGGCCGGCTCTTTGGGGTCGTCTACCCGGAAAAAGTTCTCGTTGTACGCGGGAACGGCGTCCATATATTTCTTAATGGCCTCCAGCACGCCTTCTTCTTCGGTGTAGACCTCGCGGAAGAAGCCCGTTTCGCCGAAGTGGACGGCTACCGAGCCGGGGGGGTCCTCCTCCACAGCATTTCTCGTGGCGTCGATGAGGGTGCGGGCCGTCTCCTTATCCACGAAACCCTTGGGACTCATGCCGCCCACGATGCCGGCGCCGCCCACGGCCATGTTCGCCTTTTCGTGGGCCAGCAGAATGGTGGGGCTGATGCTGTGATATCCGCCGCCGGCGGGGTTTGTGCCGTAGATTCCCACTATAATGGGAATGCCTAGCTGCTGAAGGTCCGCGTGGCGGAAGAAGGGGGTGCCTCCGGTTACGCGGCCCGCGTATACCTTCTCCTGCTCGTCGAGCTTCACGCCGCTGCAGTTGAGCACATAAACGAGAGGAATGCGCAGCTCTTTGGCCATGTCGGTGGCGCGGGTCAGCTTCAGGGCCTGCCCGGCCACCCAAGCTCCGGCCAGCTTCTTGTTGTCCGAGGCGATGATGACCGCCCACCTGTCGTGAATTTTTCCGAGGCCCGTGATGACGCCTGTGCTTCCGTCGGCGTTGCCGCAGGGGTTATAGAGACTGTTGAGGGGACACCAGCTGCCCTCGTCCACTAAGATTTTGAGGCGCTGCATGGCGGTCATCTGGCCGGACTCATTGAGAGACTCGTCCGAGCGGCCCGAGGCGAGAACCGATTTCAGTTCTTGCTGCAGCTTCGCCTCAGTTTCTTTGAGAACCGCCTCGTTTTCGGCATTCGGAGTATCAAGCGTTGTGCCGATCACGGGCATGTTCCTGAAGTAAGACGGCATGGAATAGCCAAATGTGCTCATAGAGTTCCTTCCTTTCTCATCGACAGCATATCGGAAAAAGCCTGAAGCGCGGTTTCCGCCTGGCCGAAATCCTTCATCTGCTGGTCAACGCCTATGACGACGGATGGGATTCCGGCCTCGTCCAGCCCTTTTTTGAGAGAAGGATACTCCATTTCCTCGGGGTCGCAGAACTGCATCATGAGAATGACGACGCCCTGCGCGCCGCTGGCTTTCACCAGGTTCACCACGTAACCGGGGCGCTTGTTGATTTCCGGATCGTAGAGGATGGTATCGTAGTCCTGCGCGGAAAACTGCAGGGCAAGCGCTTCCATCGGGTCGCCCGTTTCCTTCGCGTCCACCCGGATGCCGCGGGATTCATGGGCCAAGTCGTCCACGGCGATGGCCATATTGTACCGGTCAAAAAGAGCGAGAAGATTCGGATTGTCGTTGATGATGCCAGAAACGACGATTTTTGTCCCCGTCCAACGGCAGGCGGGGAGTTTGCGGAGCTCCGCGTTCAGTTCCCAAAGCAGCGTCGTATGCTCCTGCTTTGCCATATAGAAAGAGCTTTTTAAAACCGCGCAGCGCGCCTTTGCGGAGATGATATCCGGATGCGCGCCCGCGAGCGCAATAAATTCGCGCTTCGATGCCCGGTTTTCGTTATGAATTTGAATGGCCGAGAGCAGCCTTTCATCCGTCACCGCCGTACCGGAGATTTCCTCCAGCCGCGCTTTGAGGCCCCTGTACTCGCTCTTGGTATACTCGATGCCGCACTTCAGACGCCGGTTTTGGGGATGTGCCAGAAACAGAAGGGGCATATCAGGATTCGCTGCCCTGAAATTCTGGGTGAGGGGACGCAGCGTGTCACACAGAGAAGGGATGATGACGCCGGAGAGGCCTTTCAGCGCCCCGGCGAGAGAAAGCTCAAGCCCCATCTGCGCGATGGTACAGTAGAAGGGTGCAAAGTACTCCTTAGCCGCCCTGACGGTGCCTGCCGCGCCCCAGATGCCGAAGGGGATCATGCCGGCGGCCGAGACAAGCTCTTCCGGAACGTAATACGGAAAGCAGCCCATTGCCTTTTTGCCGCCGGCCAGATAACGGTTAAGCTGAGCTCTCGGGGATTCTGAAATTGCCTGAAACCGGTCCAGCAGTTCCTCCATTCCACTCATATCCGAACACCCCCGTTTTGCACGGCGTTTCCTTCCATCAGCTCAAACAGGCCCTCCACCCGGGTCTCATACTGCGCGGCGGAAAAATTCCTCGGGTCCGCCTGATCGCCGTCGAAGCCCGCCACCGGAATGCCCAGGTCCCTTCGGAAGCGGCGTTCCATTTCGGGCATATATCCGCTCCACGGCTTGCAGCTGCGGTTGTAGTGCACCAAAACCCCGTCCACCTTGTTTTCCCGGCAGATGCCTTCCCGCCACGCAACGCCGGTTTCAATGCAGACGGAGTTGGGTGCCTTGCAGTATGCCCTCGCCATCTCGTCCATGTCGCGGTAGACAAAACCGAAGGCGGGCGCGTAAACCACAGCCGTGGTGTTGATGCCATGATTCTTGAGGGGCTTGAAGAGGTTTTGAAGATTGGGCCAGCAGGGAATGCCCTCGAACATGATGCGGTAACGTTCTTCATAACGCCAGGTGGAGGTGCCGTTTTTAACCGACTGCTCATATTCAGCGGCGAGCAGCTCGAACGCCTCGGCGGACTCGGGCTTGCAGCGGGCGGTGACCACGTCCGCCATATGGTTGAACAGATCGAACCCGCTCAGGGGGGAAGGGCGGTACTGGCAATAGGAGCACGCTTTGAGCCATGCCAGCGCCGTTCGGTTGGCGTTCCGGCAAACCTCCTTAAAGCGCTTTTCGTCCCATTTTCGCCCGGATATCTGCTCCAGCTGCCCGATGGCGTGGTCGAATTGGCCGCGTATGTATGCCACTCGGGCGTCGCTGACCGTCTCTTCGTTGTTGTAGGGAATATCGATCATCACGAGGGGGATGTTTCGCATCCGGGCGACGTTTTCATACCACTTGGTCATGCAGTTGCAGATGTTGTTGCAGCACAGCAGAAAATCCGGCTGCGGCATGGGCTTTTCCTCACATTCCGCTCCGGAAGCGTAGGCCAGGCTGATGCGGGCGTAGCCGCAGATGTCGTTTGCGTAACCCAGGGCTTCCGCCGCTTCGCACATGCGCTGTCCGCCGTGCTTGGCGGAAATGGCGGCCGCCTGGTTTTCCGGGTAGCAGACGGCAAGCCCCAGCGTCTCGCACAGCTCGGCCGGGAATTTGGAGGACGACCAGCCTACCGGTTCTCCCCGGTTCTTCGCGTCCCACGCGTTCTGATAGACCATATCGACGACGGAGCGGAGAACATCCCGCGCGGGTTTCATTTTTTCTTCCCCGTTGGTTTCAGACACCGTAAAACACTCCTTTGCTATCACCGATTTCCCCGTTCTGATGCTGCGCCGGCCTCTGCCCTCAGGTGGGAGAACAGCGCGGCGCCGATGGCACCGGCGTACTGGGACAGGGGAGAAGTATAAATTTGAGTTCCAAGCTCGTGCTCCAGAGCCTCGCGAACGCCGCCGTTCCTGGCGACGCCGCCGGTGAGTACCACGTCAGGAAGAACGCCGAGCCGTTTAACAAGACCTGAGATCCGGCCAGCCACCGACCGGTGGATGCCCGCGACGATATCGCAGCGGTCCCTTCCCTGGGCCAGCTGGGAAATCACCTCGGATTCTGCGAACACCGTACAGGTGGAGCTGATATCCACCCGCTTTGTTGACCTCACGCCCACGCCTTCCAAATCGCCTGTTTCCAGCTCAAGGATCCGGGCCATCACCTCCAGAAAGCGTCCGGTGCCCGCCGCGCACTTATCGTTCATCACGAAGCTTTCCAGCATTCCGCCGGGGCCGACCCGCAGTGCCTTGGCATCCTGGCCTCCGATATCGATTACCGTTCGCACGGCGGGAAACAGATAACCCGCCCCCTTCGCGTGACAGCTCAGCTCGCTCATCTGGAAATCTGAGATGGCGATGGTGCCGCGTCCGTAGCCGGTGGAGAGGATGTAACGCAGTTGCTCCGGCTTGAGGAGCGCGCCCTCCAGTACCTCGCGGATGGCCCGTTCCGGTCCCGAGGTACCGGTCCCCGCGGGTACCAGGGATTTAGCGACAATCTCCTTCCCGTTTTTCATAATGACACATTTGGACGACGCGGAACCCACGTCGATGCCCATGGTATAAACACAGTCCACGTCATCCCTCCGCTCCGGCTTTCGTTTGTTTTGCTTTCCGACCGCGTTCGTAAAACGCGTTTTTTGGCTTTTCCCGTAAATTCAGCTCAATATTCCGGGCCCTGCCGTATTTTACTTATAGCATAACCCCGAAACCCGGGCAACATGCCGGAATACTCATGAGTCAAAACGCAAACAAGATAAGCCGATTTGACAAAGCCTCTCCTTTGGCAGCATGAAAGAGCGCGGGATTTCCGTGCTCTTTATTTTTCTACCCATTATCTTTGCATATTGAGCAATCTCGCGGGCCGTTCATTGACTGTAAAAAACAGGCTATTTAAACTGAAGACAGAAAGGCCGCCGGATAACGACGGTTTCATGGGGGAATTCAATTGAACAAGGTCTATACGCTTTCGGAAGCCGTCGCGAAATTTGTCCATACGGGAGATCATCTTGCCACCGGCGGATTCACCACCAGCCGCAAGCCTATCGCGGCCGTTTCGGAAATCATCCGCCAGGGCCAGACCGATTTTATCGGCGAGGGAGGCCCCGCCGGAAGCGACTGGGATATGCTCATCGGGGCGGGCCGGGTGAAGGCCTACATAAACTGTTATACCGCAAACCCCCGGTTTTCAAATATAAGCCGCAGGTTCCGGGCCGCCGTCGAAGAGGGGACGCTTCTCTTTGAGGACTATTCCCAGGACGCGGCTATGCTTATGTTCCATGCCGCCGCGCTGGGAATGCCCTATTACCCGTCGCGCCGGATGCTGGGCTCCGGGCTGGAAGATGTCTGGGGCATCAGCAGGGAGCAGCGCCGGAAGATCGATAAGCTGCCCAATGAGAAATACATCATCGCGGACAATCCGTTCAAACCAGGTGAAAAGCTGCTTCTGTTGCCGGTACCCAGTTTGGACACGGCGCTGATCCACGTGCAAGTGGCCTCTTTCGACGGCACCTGCCGGATATTCGGCGATCCCTATCAGGACATCGATCTGGCTTTCGCCGCAAAAAACGTCATTGTAACCTGCGAAGAGCTGGTCAGCAATGAAGAGATCCGGAAGGAACCGAACCTCAACAACATTCCGGGCTTCGTGGTGGACGCGGTGGTGCACCTTCCCTACGGCGCTCATCCCACCCAGTGCTCCGGGTATTACGACTACGACAAGAAATTCCTGTTTGCCTACGACGCCGCGGGAGAAACGGCCCGGAGCTTCGAAGAATTCCTCCGGGAGTGGGTTTACGAGTTAAAGGACCACGGCGCCTATCTGGATAAGCTGGGTACCTCTCGGGTGCTGGCCCTCAAAACGGTGCCCGGCATAGGGTACTCGCTTGACATGACGAAGCTGGGAAGAGAAGCGGGGGAATGAGCGCGATGGAAAGCGGCAGAGATTACTCAAGGGCCGATATTCAGGCCTATACCATAGCAAGGCTCATTGGGAAGGATCAGGTGATCATCGTGGGCACGGGACTTCCCCTGGTGGGAGTCTCTCTGGCCAAGAAATACTTTGAGCCAAGCTGCAATTTAATTGTGGAAAGCGGCCTCATGGACTGTTATCCTTTCGAGATACCCAGAAGCGTCAGCGACCTGCGCTTCATGGCCCATTGCGCCGTGCCCTGTCCGCCCTACCGGTATTTCGGCTTTCAGGTGAACGAATGGCTCAGGAACAGCGAGCGTCTCATCAGCTTCATCGGCGGCGCGGCGGTGGACCAGTACGGTAATGTGGGCTCTACCTGTATCGGCGACTATTTCCATCCCAAGCTCCGCCTTCCGGGGAGCGGCGGAGCCAACGGAATCGCCGTCTACTGCGACACCGTTATCATCATGCAGCACGAAAAACGCCGGTTTACCAGGGATGTGGGCTACATCACCAGCCCAGGCTGGCTGGACGGACCCGGCGGGCGGGAACGGCGGGGACTTCCCGGCAACCGGGGCCCCATGATGGTTATCTCCGATTTAGGTGTTATGAAATTCGACGAGGGGACAAAGAAGATGTATCTCCACGGCTACTATCCCTTCACTACGCCCCGGGAGGTTCAGGAGCACACCGGCTTTGAACTGGACGTCTCCCGGGCGGTGATACTGGAGGCTCCGGATAAAAAAACCGTTCGGATTCTCCATGAGGACATCGATCCCGAGGGCATTTTTTTGGAACCCGATTGAGGGGAACCGTGTGATTAAGGAGGAATAGCGCAGGATGACCAGACAGATTACCATATCAGTGAACGAAAAGCTCTGTAAACAGTGCGGTATTTGCGTGAGTCTTTGCCCGAAGCAGGTACTGGCGCAGGAGCCGGGCCGGGCGCCGGAGGTTCGCAATCTCGGCGCGTGCACAGGATGCTCTCTGTGTCAGATGCGATGCCCCGACTTTGCCATAGAAGTGGAGGCGGTGCAATGACGGGGAAGAGCGAAAAGCGGTTTATTGAAGGCAACGCGGCCATGGTCGAGGGGGCGATTGCCGCAGGCGCCAGATTCTACGCAGGCTATCCCATCTCCCCAAGCTCCGAAATCGCGGAGGCTTCCGCCCGTGAGCTGCCCCGGTACGGGGGGATGTATATCCAGATGGAGGATGAGCTCAGCTCCATGGCTGCCCTTCTGGGGGCTTCCGCCGCGGGTAAAAAAGTCTACACAGCCACCAGCGGGCCGGGCTTTACCCTGATGCAGGAAAACCTAGGCCTTGGCATTATGTCCGAGACCCCGGCGGTGATTATCAACGTTCAGCGCTGCGGGCCCTCCACGGGCGCCGCAACTAAACCCGCCCAGGGTGATATGATGCAGGCCCGCTGGGGCACCCACGGCGACCACGGCATCATAGCCATCTGCCCTTCGTCGGTTCAGGACTGCTTTGACCTGACCGTAACCGCCTTTAACTACGCGGAGAAATATCGCACTCCCGTGCTCATCATGGCCGACGAGGTCATCGGCCACCTGCGGGAGACTGTCACCATCCGGGAGTTGGAGGAAGGGGAGAGGGTGGACCGTCAGCAGCCGCCCGTGGGCATAGAGAACAAGGACTTCCGGCCTTATAATTACGACGGCATTCTGCCCGCTCCCATGCCCGCCTTCGGCAGTGAGTTTCTATCCCGTACCACCGGCTCCACCCATGACGAAAAGGGGGAGTTTCGTCCCACGCCGCAGAACATTTCACGGGTAACCCATTATTTGACCAGAAAGATCGAAGACAACCGGGACGACATCACCATTACCCGCGGCTATCATCTGGAGGACGCGGAGGTGGTCTTCATCGCTTACGGCTGCTCCGCCCGAAGCGCCATGGGGGCCGTGGATATTCTCCGGGACAGGGGAGTGAAGGCGGGAATGCTGCAGCTCGTCACCGTCTGGCCCATGGCGGAAAAGGAAATCAGGGCGGTGCTGTCTACGGTGAAAACCGTGGTAGTGCCCGAACTGAACCTGGGGCAGATCGCGGGAGAAATCAAAAAGTTCAACGATTACGGCTGCAGGGTAGTCCAGGCAAACCGGGTGGACGGCATTCTCATCACGCCGGAGGAGATCATTGCGAAGCTGGAGGAGAGGCAATAATGGCTACATACAAGGACTACATGCTCTTTGAGAAGCTGCCCCACACCTGGTGCGCGGGCTGCGGCCACGGAATTATCCTGCAGGCCATCGCCGATTCCTTCGCATCCCTGGGACTGGAAAAACAAGAAATCGCCCTTGTGAGCGGAATCGGCTGCTTCGGAAGGGTAGACGACTATCTGGACGTAAATTGCATGCACGTGACCCACGGCCGCGCCCTTCCCGCCGCAACCGGCATTGCGCTCGCCAACCCGGAGCTCACCGTTCTGGCCACCATGGGTGACGGCGACGGCGCCACCATCGGCGGAAACCATCTGATCCACGCCGCCCGCCGGAATGTGAATGTCACCGCCATTATCGCCAACAATTACAATTACGGCCAGACCGGCGGCCAGTACTCCGGCACCACGCCCTATCACAGCATCACGAGCACTTCCCCCTACGGCCATGTGGAGGAGGGCTTCGATATTTGCAGGCTCGCCATCGCCGCAGGCGCGTCCTTCGTGGCAAGAGCCACGCCCTATAATCCCGTGCAGATGCGCAGTCTTATCAAACAGGGCATCGGCGTTCGAGGCTTTTCAATCATTGAAATCATGGTTGCCTGTCCCACCCATTTCGGACGGCTCAACAGGCAAGGGACCCCCGCTCAAATGATGGAGCTGATGAAAAACACGAGCCTCCCCGCGGATCAGGCGGCTAAACTGTCCGAAGAAGAGCTGAGGGGCAGGATCGTCACCGGAGTGCTGCGCAATTACCCCCGAGAGGATTATTACACCCGCTATCAAAAAATCGTGGAAGCGCTGAGAATCGGGGGATAAGAATGAAAAGTCAGATTGTCCTGAGCGGCGTGGGAGGGCAGGGCCTCATTTCAACCGGCGAAATCATCGGTCAGGCCGCCTCTATCTATGAAAACCTGAATGCTACGCTTACTTCCTCTTACGGTTCGGAAACCAGAGGGACCTTCACAAAATCGGATGTCATTATCAGCGACCGGATGATCAGCTACCCCAACGTGGAAAACCCGGATATCATCCTTTGCCTAGCCCAGGTGGCCTATGACCAGTATGTCTCCAGATTTCTGGACGGAACCAGGGTGTTCTACGACAGCGAGGCCGTTCGGAAGGAGCCCCGCGCCCGGGGAGAGCATTTTGGCCGCCCCTTCCGTTCCATGGGGATTGAGCTGGGCGATGTTCAGGCCAGCAATACCGTTGCCCTTGGCCTGATCCTCAAAAAAACCGGCATTCTGCGCTGTGAAAGCGTTCTTTCCGCCATCGCGTCGAGATTTGAAGGCAAAAGGAAGGCTATCGAGCTCAACGAAAAGGCGCTGGACTGCGGCTTAAGTCTGGACTAAGGCGCCGCTCTGATGATTTTCCCCTTTTATGCGTCAAGGGAGTATTGCCTGCGCAACACTCCCTTGAACGGAATAGACATTCATGAGTCAAATTTCTGGTTTTAAATTTTTTATCGCTGTTTTTTGATAAGCACCGGGGGTGACGCCCATGCGCTTTTTGAAGGTCCGGTTAAAATGGGTGGGGTCTCCGAACCCCGTGGCACTGCTGATTTCCTGAATGGGAATGTTGCTTTTGAGAAGAATACAGGCTCTTTTGATCCGGCAGGTAATGATGTACTCTCCGACCGAAAACCCGGTGGAGCTTTTAAAAATCTGATTCAGGCGGGATTTGCTGAGATAAAACTCATGGGAAATTGTTTCGAGGGAGAGATTCCCCGCGATGTTTTTATGGATATACCGCAGAATGGGCACGATCCGCTTGCTGTCCTCCGAGTGTGCCACAATTTCGCCTGATTCCTTGCTTCGCATCCATCTGGCAATCGTCAGCACAAAGCTCTGAAAGAAAAGCTGCCGCTTCACGTCGTCTCCGAAATCGCGATTCCCGGTTCGCTCCAGCTCCTGCTCGAACAGCTGGAATCTCTTCATGGAATTCTCGCCGAGAACCGAGCAGCGGGGGGAATCCTGAAACACGTTGATAAAATCCGTTGCGGAGGTTGACATGCCCTCCAGAGTTTCCATCGGCATATACAGCACATAGCGGTCAGTCTCGTCCTCTTCCTTACAGAAGCAGTGGTGGAGCTCAAAGGGCTTGATGCAGTACAAGACTCCCTTCTGCAGGCTGTAACAGGTATCCTGGATGAAAAGATGCCCCCCGCCGGTCACGGGCAGGAACAGTTCAAAACCGTCGTGAAAATGGTTGCTTGCAACGCGGTCTCTGGAGTAGTGGTAGAACTGGAAGGCATACATATTTTATACCTCTCTCATTCAATACCCGGGCGGAACGGCTGTGAAGGTTGGCGCTTTGTTATTTTACTGCGAAGTAATCGAAAAATTCCGCGAGTTTACCGGCGGCGGCCTCAAAGAATAGTCTGCCCTTCTCGGCCGTCGCCAGATGGGGCTGTCCGATGTTTCCGTTTTCGTTATATTTATTAAAGCTTTCAAATTTTATGTATTTCTTTTGGGTAAAGAAACCGGGCTGATACCAAGGGTCCCCCGCGGGCGCTTCGCATTCGAATATTTTATCCTTTGAAACAAGATCAGGCCGAAGATACATCATGAGCGAGGTCTCGAACTCACAGGCGTGGCCCATACCACCCGGAGAGGACTCGCGGTATTCCGCGATGGTTTCGGCGATCAGGTCCCAGTATTTTAATTCAACCAGCCGGAATGTGTTTTCGTATTTCTCACCGATCTCGTTGACCACGCAGGAGAGGTAGCTCTGATTTCCGCCGTGGGAATTGACAATCACCATTTTTCGGAAGCCCTGCTCGGCGACACTGGCGCAGAGATCCCGCGCGTAAGCGATGAGCGTACTCTGCCCGATCGTCACATATCCCGGCGCGAACCGGTGGTGGGGAGAGTAGCCATAGTATACGTTCGGCAAAACAAGCACGTTCCCCTTCGCTCCGCGCGCGCCTTCCAAAAGAACGCTCTCGCCCAGAAAGCCGTCGGTGCCCACCGGCAAAAAGGTGGAGTGCTGTTCCGTGGAGGCAAAATTTATGGCGACAACAGCATTGCTTTTATACGGTTCGAATTCATCCTTCGTTAACTCATACCACCTGATCAGCATTTCGTTCACCCTGCTTCCGTATAGGATTCATTTCTGATGCGCACGATCATTTCCAGCTCGCAGGGGGCGTTTCCCGGAAGAGCGCACACGCCGATGGCGCTGCGGGCGTGGGCACCTTTTTCCCCAAGCAAGGCCACCAGGAATTCCGACGCGCCGTCGATGACCTGTGTCTGCAGGAAGAAATCCGGCGTGCAGTTCACATATCCAGTCACTCGCACGATTTGTTCGATCTTGTCAAGCCCGCCCCCCAGATCGTTAATGAGCGCCAGGCAGTTAACGGCGCACTGTCTGGCGGCGAGGATTCCCTGCTCTACCGTGACAGTATCGCCCAGCCGGCCTGTGCAGCACAAAACGCCGCCTCTCCTGGGCGTCTGCCCGGAGGTGAACACCAGATCGCCCGCTCTCACCAGCGGAGAAAAAGCGCCCGTCGGTTTTCCGGCGGGGGGGATTACGATACCCATATGTTCCAGCTTTTCATATATATCCACTTTTTGCGCTCCTTTTCTTTTATTCGGTTGATAAAAACAGAATGAGGGATACTTTCAGCCGGTTTTTACCAGAAAAGCGCGGGCGGAAATTCCTCTTTTTAACAGGAATAATATATCACAGTCTATGTCGGCTTGTAAATATAATTCAATAAAAATTTTATCAATCTAACAAAATTTTTATGGACAACTGGAAAAATTTCTGATAAGATAATGACAGAAATCAGCGGCAAAGCTGGAATAAACATAATTGGGAGAATCTATCAGTATGAAAAAAATAAGGGACGAATTTGAAGTTTTCAACAGGCTGGCAAAGGGCATCGCGGCCGAATTCGGCGAAAAATGCGAGGTGGTGCTGCACGATTATGAGCAGCCCTTCGACCACACGATTGTCGCCATCGAAAACGGCCAGATCACAGGCCGGAAGGTGGGCGACAGCAGCACAAATTTAGGCCTGGAGGTCATGAAAGGCTCGACAGGAGGCGACGACAAATACTCCTATATTACGCAGACAAAGGAAGGCAAGATCCTGAAATCTTCCACGGTCTATCTCAGGGACGATTCAGGGGCCGCGATCGGGTCCCTGTGCATCAATTTTGATATCACGGACTTAAAAATGGCGGAAAGCACAATTCGGACCATAACCGGCAACAGTACGAGTCAGGAAACCAAGGAGGTGATTACCAATGACATAAATGAATTGCTGGATGCGTTAATCTGGCAATCGATTGATTATGTCGGAATTCCCGTAGTTCACATGAGCCGCGAAGACAAAATCAACGGGCTTGAATTTCTGGAGCGCAAGGGGGCGTTTCTGATCAAAAAATCCGCTGATAAAATTGCCAAAGTCTATGATATTTCAAAATACACGCTATATAACTATTTGGAAGACGGGAAAAGAGAAAACAACTGAAATTCGCTTTGTTATATGAAAGGGGGATTTGCGCATGCCAGAAGGTGTTGAAATGAAACTGCCGGAAAAAAAGAAAAGCTTGTTCGATCGGTTCCTCGATAAAACGGAAGTACTGGGTAATAAGCTTCCCCATCCTGTTGTGCTCTTTATAATTCTCACTGTGATTGCGGTTGCCCTTTCTTGGATCGGCGCTGTGCTGGGCTGGTCGGTCATACATCCCAGCACCGGCGATACGATCAGCGTTTTTAACCTGGTCAGCCAGCCGGGCGTCCAATACATATTCCAGAATTTCATATCAAATGTGACATCGTTCGCGCCTTTGGGCGTTACCCTTGTGATTATGGTAGGCATGGGCCTTTTGCAGGATTCGGGCTTGTTTAACGCCGTCTTTATCAGTCTCGGACTGCGGGTCAATAAGCACGCGCTCACAACGATGATCGTCTTTCTCGGCATTATGGCCAATTTCATGTCCGACACCGGGTTTATCATCCTGCCCCCCCTCGCGGCAATGCTGTTTGTGGCCAGCGACAGGCACCCCCTTGTGGGCATGTGCTGCGCATACGCGGCCTGCGCGTCCGGCATGGCGGCAAACCTCCTGGTGGGCGTCGGCGACGCCACCATAACTTCTATCACCATCTCCGCCGCCCAGCTGCTCAATCCCAATTTCACCATCAGTCCCGCCTGCTGCTGGTATTTCTTCGCCATTGCGGTGTTTGTGCTCACGCCGGTTTCGGTCATTGTCACCGAGCGGCTGCTGGAACCGCGTATGGGAAAATGGAAGGGCAGCGCAACCGCGCCGAAGGTGAATCTTGAGGCTTACCGTCTTTCTCCCGTGGAAAAGAAAGCAATGAAAAAGACCGGCATCCTCCTGCTGGTGATTATCGCCGTGCTCGCGTTCGGCACCATGACCCCCTGGGGCGTCCTAAAGGACGAAACCGGTACCTCGCTGTTCTTATCCAGTAAAAACAGCCTGAGCTCCATCATCGTAGCTCTTACTTTGCTTCTGGGCCTTCCCGGACTCTATTACGGTAAACTGACGGGCGTCTTTAAAACCACAAAAGACTTCGGCAAGTCCTGCACAAAGGCGATGGTCACCGTGGCGCCCTTCATCGTACTTTGCGTGTTTGCCGGGCAGTTTATCGCCTATTTCGGAAAGAGCAATCTCGGCCTCATCATGGCGGTGAACGGCGCGGAAATGATCAGCAGCAGTGGTATTCCTCCGCTTCTTCTCTTCATTTTGTGCATCGTACTCTTCGCCGTGGTCGATCTTTTCGTTGCCAGCAGCTCGGCAAAATGGACTCTTATGGCACCGATCTTCGTCCCCATGTTTATGCTGCTCAATTATAACCCCGCTATCATTCAGGCGGCCTACAGAGTGGGCGACAGTATCGTTAACTCGGTGACGCCGCTGATGGCTTATTTCGCGCTGCTGGTCGGCATGGCGCAGGAGTACGACGAAAAAGCCGGCATTGGCACCCTTATGAGTCTGCTGATTCCTTACTCGCTGTTTTACGGGATCACCTGGATCATCTATTTCGCGGTTTACTTCCTGACGGGAGCGCCCTTCGGAGTATATTGAGCTTAAATCCTGCTTCCCCCCGAACGCATTCCGGGAGCGCCGGGACGATCTTCTCCTCCCGGCGCTCCTGTGACTGCGCCAAAAGGCAGAGTACAGAATCCACGTAAAAGGGAGCATTGTGATGACCATTCAAGAGATAGAATTTATCCCACTTCAAGTACCCCGGGATTACGGGAAGAGATGGCACACCGCGCTTGGAGCCCACGCGTTTGCCGACGCGGCGCTGGTTGTGCTGCGCGGCCAGGACGGCGCGTGCGGATTCGGCGAGGTTTCCTCCATCTGGGATATGGGCGCGTCCGGGCTCATCCGCGGCGCGGGCGAACGCCTGAAAAATGCGGTCATCGGATTGGACGTTTTTGGGGTCACCGCCGCACGCAAAGCCATGGACGCCGCCGTGAGCTGGAGCAGAGAGGCATACTGCCTCAAGGCCGGGATTGAGATGGCCATGTATGATCTCATCGGCAGGCTTCTCGGCATACCGGCCTATCAGCTGCTGGGCGGCAGGCTCAGGGACCGTGCTCCGGTTTCCAGGTCGGTGGGTATGGGTACCGTGACGGAACGCCTGGAGCAGATTTCGAATTATTACGGCAAAGGTTACCGGGCCTTTAAGCTTAAAATCGGCGCCGACTACGGTGAGGACCTGAAGGCGGTGGCGGAAGTGCGTAAAGCTTACGGCGAGTCCATTTTCATCCGGGTGGACGCCAACATGGCCTTTCACGAGCCGAAGACCGTGCTGAGCCTTTCGGAAAAGTTGTATGATTTGGGGGTTATATCCCTAGAACAGCCGCTGGGTCCGCGGGACTTTGAGGGCCTTAAGTTTCTCCGGGAGCGCTCAAGAGTCCCCATCATGGCCGACGAATCGGTGTGGGACCCGAGAGACGCGCTGGATGCTATCCACGGCGGAATCGCCGATCTCATGAACGTATATGTGAGCGAAGCGGGAGGCTTATACAACGCCAGAATGATGGCTGATTTGTGCGATCTCTCCGGCACAGGCTTCTGCATCGGGAGCATGCCGGAGCTGGGAGTGGGAACGGCGGCAGCACGGCACCTGGCGATGGCGGCCCCGGTGATCAGCCAGCCGAGCGACCTCATCGGGAGTACCTATTTTGCCGACGACATCATAGAAGAACCGCTTCCCGTCAAGGACGGCTTTGCTTATTGCGCCGACTTACCAGGCCTTGGCGTGACGATCGACTGGGATAAGGTGGAGAAATACCGGACAGACAAGTAAAAAGGGGTGTTTGTCCGTTTAATACGAAGAAAACTAAAGGAGAGTGAGTTTTGTGGAAGCACTGAAGCTGGACCAGTTTAAAAGCTACCGCTCCCTTTCGGACGTGAAATGGTCTCCCGACGGCCGCTTCGCGGCGTTTGTCAACAACGGCCTGAACGAAATGAACGGCTACAACGCCTTTATTTATCTTTACGAGTCCGCAACGGGCAGTGTAAAACGCCTCACCACCATGGGAGAAGAAAGAAACTTTGTGTGGCAGGACAGCGAAACGATTCTTTTCCCCGGGGCGAGAAGCGAAAAATATAAAAAGCAGATGGAGGAAAATCCTGACCTCACTGTTTTTTACCGCATTTCCATCCATGGCGGCGAGGCCGAGGAGGCGTTCGCCATCCCCCTGAAGGTGAAGGAATTCTGCCAATCGGGCGATGGGAACATTATCGTATCCGCCGTGTTCGAGGGGGGCAGAGCGAATCTTTCAGAGCTCTCCGGCAAGGAGAAAGAAGAAAAAGACGTTCAGGTGGTAGACGAACTGCCCTGGTGGTCGAACGGGGCGGGCTTTACCAATAAGAGAAGGACGCGCCTATACATATTCAATATTAAAACAAAAGCAGTCGTTCCCGTGACCGGGCCGCTGTTTCAGGTAATCGGCTTCCGGCTCAGCCCCCGCGGGGACCGCATTTTATATTTCGGTTTCCAATTTCTCCATACCGAAGAAAGAATGACCGGCCTGTATTTATACAGCCTTTCAACGGGAGAGACCAGAACGCTGCTGGCGCCGGACTATGCCATCGCTCAGGCCGACTTTTTAAACGACGGCACCGTTGTTTTTTCCGGCTCGGATCAGAAAGCTTTCGGGTATTACACCAACCCGTGGTTTTATACCGTGGAGCTTTCTTCCGGCAAGCTCGCCGTTTTAAATGAGTACGACTGTAATGTCTGCAACGTGATTCTCGGAGATACCAGACTTGGCGGAGGCATCACCTTCAAGGCATACGCAGGCAGCCTCTATTTTACCGGCGTTGTGAATCACGACGGCTGCCTGGGCAGACTGGACGCCTCCGGGAAGATAACCCGCGTTGTGGAAGAGGAGGGTGGCGTGGACTGCTTCGACGTGGGGCCAAAGGGAATCATTTTCGTCGGCATGATGGGCCAGCGGCTTCAAGAATTATATACGCGGGACGAAGGGAAAAACGAGTTAACCAGGATTACCTCATTTAACGAGGAGACCTATACAAATTACTACGTGGCAAGACCTCAGAACGTCTCCTTCACCGAGGCGGACGGTTTCACGATCGACGGATGGGTGCTTCTTCCCTTTGAGTACGACGAGAGGAAAAAATATCCGGCGATCCTCGTGATCCACGGCGGACCCAAAGGCGCGTTCGGAACTGTTTTTTTCAACGACCTGCAGTATCTGGCCGGGCAGGGCTATTTTGTTCTGTTCTGCAATCCACGGGGCAGTGAGGGAAAGGGAAACGCCTTTGCCGCCATACGCGGAAACTACGGTACGTACGACTGCAACAACGTCATACAGTTCACCGACCTGTGCCTTGAAAAATACCCCGCCATCGACAAAAACCGCCTTGGCGTCACCGGGGGGTCCTACGGCGGATTTATGACCAACTGGATCATCGGGCATACCGATCGGTTCAAGGCTGCCGTCAGCGAGCGTTCCATCGCCAGCTGGCTGAGTTTCATTGGCCTGAGCGACATCGGCATGAGCTTCGGCGTGGACCAGATGGATGCCGACCTCTGGAGCGATCCGGAAAAGATTTGGCGGCAATCCCCCCTGCGCTATGCCGATAAGGCCAAAACGCCCACGCTTTTCATCCACTCCGACCAGGACTACCGCTGCTGCGTCCCAGAGGGCTACCAGATGTTCGCCGCCCTGCGGCGTCTTGGCGTCGAAGCCCGTATGTGCGTGTTCCGCGGAGAATGCCATGACCTCTCCCGCTCGGGCAAGCCGGCTCACAGGGTGAGACGTCTGCAGGAGATTACCAAGTGGTTCGGCGACAGACTGAAATAATGCCATTTCAGGCAGCAAAAACGCTCTTTTGTTTTATTCAGCGGACATAAAATAAACGATTTCCGATTGAGCCGCGCAGAAACGGAGCATATGCGGCCTGTAAAATTATTAAAGGCGGCTTACGTATGGAACGCAACGATCCCAAGTATCAGGCCTACGTCCGGATTCTGAAAGAAGAGCTGGTCCCTGCCTCCGGCTGTACAGAGCCCATCGCTGTTGCCTACTGCGCGGCCAAGGCGCGCGCCCTGCTCGGCGCTGTGCCGGAGTATGTGCTCGTCCAGGTGAGCGGCAACATAATAAAAAACGCCAAGAGCGTTGTCGTTCCGAACACCGGCGGCTTGACCGGCATCGGGGCCGCCGCAGCCGCGGGCATCGTCTTCGGCGATGAGAATGCCGCGCTGGAAGTCATCTCCTCGGTGACGCCTGGGCAAAAGAAGGCCCTGCGCGGTTTCCTCGTGGGTACGCCGGTCACGGTTTCTCTGCTGGAGGACGGCGAAGCGCTGGATATCCTCGTTACCCTACTCGCCGGCGAACACACAGCCCGCGCGCGTCTCTCCGGCAGTCACACCAATATCGTCTTGCTGGAGCGGGACGGAACGGTCCTCTTTGAGCACGGAATGAAAACTCAATCACCGGAAGCCGCACCGGATGCCGACCGCGGTCTGCTGACCATCCGGGATATCGTGGATTTTGCCGATACAGTGGATCTCGGCGACGTTTACCAGGTCATAGAGCGGCAGATCGAATACAACTGCGCCATCGCGGAGGAAGGCCTGCGCGGCGACTGGGGCGCCAATATCGGCAGCGTCATTCTCAAAAGCTTTGGAAATGACATCAAGAACCGCGCGCGCGCCAAGGCCGCCGCCGGCAGCGACGCCCGGATGAGCGGCTGCGACCTGCCGGTTATCATTAACTCCGGCAGCGGCAACCAGGGCATCACCGTTTCGGTACCGGTGGTGGAATACGCCAGGGAGTTGGGCGCTTCCGAGGATAAGCTCTGCCGCGCGCTGGTGCTCTCGAACCTCGCCGCCATCCACCAGAAATCCGGCATGGGGCGGCTGTCCGCTTACTGCGGCGCGGTCAGCGCCGGGTGCGGTGCCGGATGCGGCATCGCCTACCTGAACGGCGGGGGGCTGGAGGAGATTTCCCACACTCTGGTGAACGCCCTGGCGATCGCATCCGGCATTGTCTGCGACGGGGCCAAACCCTCCTGCGCGGCTAAGATCGCCTTGGCAGTGGACGCCGGCATCCTCGGTTGGCAGATGTTTATGATGGGACAGCAGTTCTACGGCGGCGAGGGACTGGTTTCCAAAGGGGTGGAGAACACGCTGCGAAACATCAGCCGCCTGGGCGCGGACGGGATGCGGGAAACGGACAGGGAGATCATCAAAATCATGTCGGAGGCAAACTGAGTCCCGAGCGGGGACATCGGACTCGTGAGAAAGAACCTTGCTTGACAGCACCGGTATCGGTGTGGCACTATAAGGGGGGACAGGTCAGAACTTCCGGTCCGGCGCAAGCAGCATATCAGTTGGGGGAAAAACCATGAATGAATCTTTTCGTCTCAGCCGCCTGATTCTGGAGAAATTGGTGGCGACCGACACCAGCAATCCGCCCGGCAGTGAACAACCGGCGGCAGAATATCTGGCGGAGTTTCTCACCGCATGCGGATTTGCCTGCGTGATGCAGACAATCGACGCAGGACGCGTGAACCTTATCGCAGAACTGCGCCGGGGCGCCGGGCCCTCCTTGCTTTATAACGGTCATCTGGATGTGGTCCCTGCCTGCGGGAATTGGAATTTTCCACCCTTCCGGTTAACCCAGCGGGACGGGAAGCTGTACGGCCGGGGCAGCTGTGATATGAAAAGCGGAGTGGCGGCCATGTGTGCGGCTGCCGCTTATATGGCGAAAACCCCCTTTTCCGGAACACTGAAACTCCTCTTTGTGGCCGATGAGGAGAGGGGCAACCTGGGCGCACATACCTATTTGCAGCATTACGAAAAGAGCGACTACACCGTGATCGGGGAGCCGACGAATCTTCACGTGGCTGTGGCTCACCGTGGCATTTGCCGGAATTATGTCACTTTTTTCGGAAAGGCCAAGCATGCGGCGCTTGTCCGCGACGCGGGACACAGCAGTGTTCTGATGGCGGCAAAAGCGGTGCTGGCGCTGGAAGAATTGAATCAAAATCTGGAGCGCCGCAGTCATCCGATTCTGCCTTCGCCCAGTGTGGCGGTGACCCAGTTGGAAGGATATGAAGGCGAAAACATCATCCCAGCGCGGGTAAGATTACTGACAGACTTTCGAATCCATCCCGGAACGACGCTGGAGGAAGCGCAGGAAACAATACGAAAGACATTGCAGAAAGCAGGGCTGGAGGATTTTGCGGTTGAAAATCACTTCTTCCTTCCCGGAGGACAGATTGATGAGCATGATCCGTTTGTGACCGCCTGCTGCCGGATCGCGGCGGAAATTTCCGGCCAAGCGGAGGCCCCCCAGGCCTTCGGAGCTTCCTGCGAGCAGTGCTTCTTTCAGGGAAAGCCCACACTCATCTGCGGTCCCGGAAGTATGGAGCAGGCGCATACCGCCGATGAGTATGTGCAGGAGGAACAGCTGTACCGGGCGGTGGAGTTTTACATCCGGCTCGCGCAGACTATCCTGAAGTGAATGAAACCCATTGCATTGCAGCGTTCCGAGGAATTCCTTTTTCCCCATTTACAAAAAAACCTCCCATACCGCTTGCGGTACGGGAGGTTTTGCATTCTGTCAGAGTTCCGCGCCGGGTCAGGACCCGGAGGGGACTTTACGGCTGTCGGCGAGCACCCGCTCGATTTCCCCGATGGCCTTTTGAGGCGTGCAGTGCTCCAGCGTCTTGCCGTTCACCGTCAGCACGGGACCCTTCTTGCAATGCTCCCCGCAGAAGGAAACCTTCAGCTCGGTGCTCTTTTCCAGTCCCTTGGCGCGCAGATATTTCATAAGCTCCGCGTACAGGTCCTGGGCGCCGCGTAAAAAGCAGCTCCTGCCGAAGCAGACGTTGAGCTGGAGAGGTTTCGTGTCCGGACCTTCGGACATGACAATCTCTTCTCCCGAGAGGCGCCTGCGGTTTTTATACTGGGTGTGAAGCAGACGGTGGGCCTTTTCCGGCGTCAGGTCGTCCTCGTAGCTCATCTTGAGATAGGGATTATCTTTGGAGTTGCGCATCTGGTAGCTCTTATCGTTGTCGTAAAGCCCCTTGGAGCGGGCCCGCGTGGTACCCTTCTTTTCCGCAACCGGCTGGCCGCCTCCGTTCACACAGCCGCCGCAGCAGGCCATGACTTCCACAAGGTCGAAATGCTCCTCGCCCCGCCGGATGCGGTCGATCAGCTGCCGCGCGTTTGCCAGTCCGCTCACCACGGCGAGCTTCAGGGTGGCCTCGCCGACCTTGACCTCGACGACGTTGAGCCCGTCGTGGGTGCGCACCTCGGCAAATTCCAGGTTTGCGTCCGTATCGCCGCAGAGCTTGGAGGCGGCATAGCGCAGCACCGCCTCGCTGACGCCTCCGGAGGTGCCGAAGATAACGCTCGCGCCTGTTTTAAAGCCGAAGGGCATGTCGAAGGAGCTTTGCTCCAGCTGATTGAATTTGATGCCGTTTTCCTTGATCATAAGGGCCAGTTCTCTCGTGGTGAGGACAAAGTCCACGTCCTTGTTGCCATCTGTCCGGAATTCCTCCCTGTTTGCCTCGAACTTCTTGGCGGTACAGGGCATGATCGAGACGACGACCATTTTCTCCCGGGGGATGTTCAGATCCCGGGTGAGCTTATCCTTGCAGAGGGAACCGAACATCTGCTGGGGAGATTTGCAGGTGGAGAGGTTCGAAATCATCTCGGGGTAGTACTGCTCGGCGAACTTGACCCATGCAGGGCAGCAGGAGGTGAACTGGGGCAGATTCTCTCCGGCCGTAAAACGTTTGAGGAACTCGTTGCCCTCCTCCACCACAGTGAAGTCCGCGGCGAAGCAGGTGTCGTAAACCTGGTTGAAGCCCATCATGCGCAGGGCGGTGACGATCTGGCCCGTGGTGGTGGCGCCGGCATCGTAGCCGAATTCCTCCCCCAGTGCCACGCGCACGGCGGGAGCCAGTTGGACCACCACATACTTGGTGGGGTCCTGAATGGCGCTCCACACGTCGTTAATCTGATATTTCGGAGTGAGCGCTCCCACGGGGCATACCTTGACGCACTGCCCGCATTTAACGCACTCCACCTCGCCCAGGCCCATGTTAAAGGAGGTTGTTACCCTGGCGTTGGATCCGCGGTTGGCAAAGCTCAGGGCGCCCACCGACTGAAGCTCGCTGCATACCCGCACACAGTCGCCGCACAGGACGCACTTGTTGGGGTCGCGTAAAATGGCGTCGGAGGAGAGGTCCAGGGGAAAATTATTTTCCGTGCGCTTAAAACGCACCTGCGTGATGCCCAGGCGTTTGGCGATCTCGCGCAGACGGCAGTCGCTGCTCTTGGGGCAGGTGGTGCAGGACTGGTTGTGGTTGGCCAGCATCAGCTCCACAATCATTTTTCTCATTTCGCGGATCTGCTTGGTATTGGTGCAAACCACCATGCCGGGCTCCACGGGCGTGGAACAGGCGGGAACGATTCCCCTGCCCTGGACCTCCACCATGCACATGCGGCAGGCGCCGTAGACGCTGATCTCAGAGTGGTAGCAGAACGTGGGCAGGTCGATGTTGGCCTTGCGGCACAGCTCAAGCAGGTTCCGCTCACCCTCGATGGGGACGGTAATATGGTCAATGACCGCAGTCGAAAGCTTCGTCATATCGTTTCACCTCTTATTTGATGGAAATCGCGCCGAACCGGCAGTTGGCCATACACGCCCCGCACCGGATGCAGGCGGACTCGTCGATTCGGTAAGGGGTTTCCTTGTCGCCGCTGATGGCCGCCGAGGGACATTTCCGGGCGCACAGACCGCAGCGCTTGCAGGCTTGGGTATCGATGGTGTACTTTTTGAAAGCCTCGCACTGGCCGGCGGGACATCTCTTTTCAAAGACATGGGCGTTGTATTCGTCCCGGAAGTAGCGCAGGGTGGACAGGACCGGGTTGGGAGCCGTTTTTCCCAGGCCACACAGGGAGCCGACCCGGACGGTGTTGGCCAGCTGCTCGAGCAGCTCGATGGTCTCGGCGGTGCCCCGCCCTTCGATGATGTCGTCCAACAGGGAGAGCATCTGCTTGGTGCCCTCCCGGCAGGGGACGCATTTTCCGCAGGATTCATTCTGAATGAACTGCATGAAAAACCGCGCGATCTTGACCATGCAGGTCTGCTGGTTCATAACAACCAAGCCGCCGGAGCCGACCATGGCGCCCACTTTGGCCAGATTCGCGTAATCCAGAGGCATATCCAGGTGCTCCTGGGTGAGGCAGCCGCCCGAGGGTCCGCCGATCTGCACGGCCTTAAAGTCGGTACCGCAGAGACTGCCGTCGTCGTTGGTCACGCCGCCGCCGATCTCGCCCACGATCTGGCGCAGGGTGGAGCCGAAGGGCAGCTCGATAAGCCCCGTGTTGGCCACATGGCCGGTGAGGGCGAAGGTCTTGGTGCCCTTGGCGTCAGCGGTGCCGATTTGGGCGTAGGTCTCGGGGCCCATCTGCAGTACCAGGGGCACCGTGGCGAGCGTCTCCACGTTGTTAATGACCGTGGGCTTTCCGAAGAGACCGCTCACCGCCGGGAAGGGCGGTTTGGGCAGGGGCATTCCGCGCTTGCCCTCGATGGAGGCGATGAGGGCGGTTTCCTCTCCGCAGACGAAGGCGCCCGCGCCCTCCATCACGTGTATGTCGAAATTAAAACCGGAACCGAATAGATTTTCGCCCAGGAGTCCCGCGCTGCGCGCGTCCTCGATGGCCCGTCTCATCCGCTTGACGGCCAGGGGGTATTCGGTTCTCACATAAATGTAACCCTCGGTGGCGCCTATCGCCTTGGCGGCAATGATCATGCCCTCCAGCACGCTGTGGGGGTTGCCCTCCATGACGCAACGGTCCATGAAGGCGCCGGGGTCGCCCTCGTCGCCGTTGCAGATGACGTATTTTACGTCATTTTTCTGAACGCGGGTAAGCTCCCACTTCTGCCCGGTGGGGAAACCCGCGCCGCCGCGGCCGCGCAGGCCGGATTTTAAAACCGCTTGGCAGATCTCCTTTTCGTCCATGATGAAAAGAGCTTTGCGGGCCATCTGGTAGCCGCCGAAGGAAATGTACTCGTCCAGATCCAGCGCGTCGATCATGCCGCACAGCTTGAGGACGGTTCGGTTCTGTTTGGCGTAAAAGGGGATGTGATTTGTGTCGGAAAGGGCGATATCCGTCTCCGGCAGGTGGTACAAGAGCCGTTCGATGACCTCGCCCTTCAGGAGGGTGCGCTCCACGATCTCCTCGGCGTCCTCCGGCTTCACGCGGGTGTAGAGGATGCCCTGGGGATAGATGGTGAGCAGCGGGCCCATCTGGCAGAAGCCCTGGCAGCCGCTTTCCGAAACGGCGTAGTCCGCCTTTTCCTTGCGCAGGGTGAGCCCCACGGAGAGCCCTCTTTTTTCAACGGATATCCGGAGCGCTTCCACAACGTCCAGGGAGCCGTTGGCCATACAGCCCGTACCGGCGCAGATGATAATGCGCGCTTTATATTGCATAATGCAATCATTAAATACCTTTTTGCGCTCTTCCAGGGTCATATTAATGGACATTTCCGGCTTCCTCCTTACGGATTTCTTCGATGAGGGCCACCGTTTTTTCCGGCGTCATCAGCCCGTGCACCTTGTCGTTGATTACCACCGTGGGAGCGAGACCGCAGGCGCCCAGGCAGGCCACGGTTTCCAGGGTGAAGAGTCCGTCGGGAGTCGTCTTATGCTCTTTGCTGAGGCCCAGCTCCTTGCGCAGCGCACGCAGGATGCCCTCCGACTTTTTAACGTGGCAAGCCGTTCCGTCGCACACGCGGATGAGATACTTGCCCTTTGGCTCCAGAGTGAAGTGGGCGTAGAAGGTAGCCACGCCGTAAACAGCGGAGGAAGGAATCTGGAGGGCGACCGCCACGAAGGTCATGATTTCCTCCGGGAGATATCCGTACTCCGACTGCATTTCCTGCAGGATGGGTATCAGGTTAACGGGATTGTGCTGGTATCTGTCCAGGATGGCAATTGCCTGATCGAACTTTGCCGTGATACTGTTTCCCATAACTTGTCCTCCTCGATAATTCCGGAACGCGGCTTCCTCAGTTCTCCGCAACTTTGCCGGGCGGCCGCTTGGATTGCTCCCGTTCCAGTTTTTCCGACAGTCTCTTGGACAAAATAGCCATGGAGACCGCCATATTTTCGTTTTGAATCAGAACGTCGTCGGGCGCGGTAAGATGCACCGGCGCGAAGTTCCAGATGGCAAGCATACCCGCCTGCACCAGCCGGTCGCAGGCCTCCTGAGCGCACGGCGCGGGCACGGCGATGATGCCGATCTGCACGCCCATCCAGCGGCACATGCTCTCAAGCTTATCCATGGGATAGACCATTTTGTCTGCCACCGTCTGTCCGATGATGTGGGGGTCCACGTCGAAGCCCGCGACAATCTTCATTCCGCTGCGCTCGAAC
The DNA here is from genome assembly GCA_023459875.1 of Bacillota bacterium. GTDB lineage: Bacteria > Bacillota > Clostridia > Oscillospirales > Oscillospiraceae > JAEWRY01. The sequence goes on along the minus strand of JAEWRY010000007.1, from coordinate 125,879 downwards.
CCCTCGTAAGACAAAAGGGTGCGGCCCAAATTTCCCACGCCGGCGAGTACCGCCTCGCTGACGTTGTCGCAGCCGAGAAAATGCACCAGATCGTCGATCAGCTCCTCCAGAATAAACCCGGTTTTTGGCCTTCCGCCCCGGACTCCCGCTGCCGCAAGATCCTTGCGGACCTGCACCTCGTTGAGTGCGAGCGCCCTGGCGATGGCAGGCGCCGATATGCTTATAACTCTGCTGTGGTCCAGAGATTTGAGGTAGCTCAGATAAGTTGGCAGCCGCCCGATGGTTTGGGTGGAAATCGACAGCGGGTAGCTTCGGTGTTCCATGCTCAAGCACCTCCGCATATATCAGTATTTCATTATCGATATGAATTTTAATTATTATAAGGCCCTATTTTATGAAAGTCAATAAGGGAAGAGCGGCTGCGAAAAATTTCGATTTCTACGGCCAAACAACCAGAAAACAAGGGAGCGGCGTTGTTCGCTGCCGCTTTGAGGCCAAAAAATGGACCAACCGGGGTAATGTACCACGGCTGGCCATTTTGCGCCTGAAATAAGGCTTGACTTAAGCGCAGCGCTACTCCGCGTCATTTCTCCGCGCCCTCGGCCAGGTTGCGGCGTTCCCGTTCGTAATAGGGGTCGTGGGCACCTTCGGCGGGCACTCTCACAATAGTCAGTCCGAAAAACACCAGCACAATGCTCAAAAGAGGGCAGATATAGTTGGTGAAGGCGAAGGGAAGATAAGTAATGGGCGACATTTTAAACGCGCCGTAAAAAAAGGCCCCCGCGGTGGTCCACGGAATTAGCGGCGAGGAGAGGGTGGCACCTTCCTCCACACAGCGGGAGAGCATCCGGCGCTGAAGGCCCAGCTTGTCGTAAGCGGTTCCCCACAGGCGGCTGTTGAGGATGGAGGAGAGGTAGTTTTCTCCCATGACCACATTGCTCGCTACCGAGGAGACGATGGTGACCAGCACCAGCACAAAGGCGCTGCGCACCCAGCGGGTCACATGCTCGATGATGACCCGGAGAATGCCCGAGCCGTCCAGCAGTCCGCCCAGCGCAATGCCCAGAAAAGCCAGGGAAAAGGTCCACATCATGCTCTGGATGCCGCCGTTATTGAGCACCTGGTCCACAATGGCGTTGCCCGTGGAGCCGGAAAAGCCTTTGTTCCAGCAGTGCAGGATCTGGGCCAATCCCACCCCCTGGGTGGTGACGGCGATGACATCCCCGGAGAGGACGCCCGCAAGCAGTGCCACTACGGCGGGCACCTTTAAAAAGGAGACCACCAGCAAAACTCCCAGAGGGAGCAGGGACAGAAAGCTGATGTGAAATTCCGAGCTGAGGATTCTGCACACCTCGTCTACCGCACCAGCGTCGTAGCTCACGGAGGAATAGCGCAGACCGATAACGGCGTAGAGAACCAGAGAGATGATGAAGGTGGGGATGGCGGTTTTCGCCATGGCGGCGATGTGACCGTACAGGTCGGCCCCCGAGTTCGCGGTGGAAAGGTTGTTGGTGTCCGATACGGGAGCCATCTTATCTCCGAAATAGGAGCCGGAGATAACCATGCCCGCCACCAGCGGAATAGGAATGTTCATCCCGGCGCCGATTCCCAGAAGGGCCACGCCCAGCGTTCCGCCAGTGCCCCAGCAGGAACCGGTGGCAAAGGCCATCACGGCGGTCACCACATAGCCCGCGGGAAGGAACCAGCTGGGCGACAGCGTGCGAAGGCCGTAATAGACCAGCGCGGGCACCGTGCCCGACTGGGTCCAGGAGCCCATGAGCATACCGATGAGAATAAAAATGAACAATGAGGTGACCGCGCGGTTGATCCCGTCGCACAGGCACACCTCAATCTTCTCGTAATCCAGTCCCAAAAACTTGCAGATAATCGCCGTAACAACGATGCATACGATAAGCAAGCCGTGAAGATCGGCTCCGAGCACGAACATGCCCAATGACAGTATGGCTACCACCAGCGCCAGTGCGGTCATGGCAATGGGAAAGGAAGGCTCCCGCGGTTCAGTTTTCATGGTGTTTCCCTCCGTATGTGTTCCGATGTTAGGAACATCGTTCTAATTATTATTAGTTTACCACATTTCCTTTGTGCGTTCAACCCGCATTACCGCCAAAATTCCGCTTTATTTTTATGCGATATGACGGATTGTGCCGCCGGAAAGGACAGAGGCTATTTTTCTATTTTGCTCAAAAAATCTGTTCCTGTCAATGGGAGAGGGTGGTGTCTTAAAATAATTAAGACACCACCGGTTATTTTGTCATTCTGAGGACGAAAAATCTAAAAGATCCTTCGCTGCGCTCAGGATGACACTGCTATAACGCTCAGATGACACTGCTATTCGGATTTTATCTTTTTGAGACAGCCCATCCACAATGCCAGACGATTAAGAAACGGCGTGATAGCCCGCCTCGAAGACCAGCGCGTTTGCGGCGTTATACTTTCCCTTGCCTTTCTTTTCGAACATGTGGTTCATGGCGGCGACGGCCTGCTCTTTGGTGAAATCTCCCATGAGTTTTACGATGGCGCCGGTCATGACGATATTGGCTCCTTTGGGATTGTTAAGGCCCGCGGCAATCTCAGTGGCGTTCACCCGTACGATGGTCACGTCCTTTCGCACATCGGAGGGGATCACAACCGTGTCTCCCACCACCACGGTGCCGCCGGGGGCGACGATGGGCAGGAACATGCGGAAGGAGGGATCGTTCATGGCGAGCAGCAGGTTGGGCTGCTCCTGGGCGGGGTTATAGATAATACCCTCGCAGTATTTAATGGTGCAGTTGGCCGTGCCGCCGCGCATGGCGGAGCCGTAGGAGGGAACCCAGGTGGCGTTCAGGCCCCGGGTGGCCGCGATATCGGAGATAATGAGTCCGCAGGTCAGTACACCCTGACCGCCGGAACCGGCAAATACGATTTCCTTCATGACTTAATGCTCCCCCTCCCCAGCAAACTCACCCAGCGGATAATAGGGAATGAGTTCCTTCTCAATGCGCTCCATGGCCGCCAGCGGGGTCATGCCCCAGTTGACCGGGCAGGGCGAGAGAACTTCCACCACGGAATAGCCCTCCTGATTCATCTGCTTGGTGATGGCTTTTTTGATATAACCCTTGAGCTGATTGATTTTTGCGGGGCTGCTCACGGTACCCCGTGCGGCGTAGGCCGCGTGGAACTCCCGGGCGACCAGCTCGGGGAAGCGGATAGGATAGCCGGTGACGGAGCAGTCGCGGCCGTGGGTGGTGGTGGATGTCTTCTGGCCCTCCATGGTGGTGAGACTCATCTGGCCGCCGGTCATGCCGAAGTTGGTGTTGTTCACGATGATAACAGTGATGTTTTCATTGCGGTAGGCTGCGTTTATGGTCTCGGCGATGCCGATGCTGTAAGCGTCCCCGTCGCCCTGGTAGGCGATGACGGTCACGTCGGGATTCACGCGCTTCATGCCCGTGGCAACCGCCCCGGCGCGGCCGTGGGGGCAGTGGAGACGGTCGCACTCCAGACCCGCGCCCAGATTGGAGGAACAGCCTACGCCGATGGGGAAGATGATGTTGTCATTCTGCTTGAGCTCGTCCAGACACTCCATGATGAGGCGGCTGATGATGCCGTGCCCGCAGCCCGGGCAGAAATCCATGGGTTTGTCCACGAGAACCGGTACCTTTTTTCCCTTGGATGCTGCCATTTCAGTAGACCTCCTTCCGCTCGCCCGCTTTGATTTTATAGTAATCTTCCTTGATGCTGCGGATGGGCGGGACTCCGTAAACATAGGGCAGCGCGTAAGCGGGGACGTTGCGCGTTTTGAGCGCCTTCTTGGTGAAGAGGGCCGCGTCGTCCACCATCTGGCCGGTGGCGTTTGCCTCCACCGTGATGATGCCCTTTACATTGGGATTGATCTTATAAAACGCCTTTTCCGGGAAGGGCCACGCGGTGATGGGACGAATGATGCCTACCTTCTCACCGGCGGCGCGAAGCTCGCGCACGGCGCCCAACGTGCTGCGCCCGGTGACGCCGTAGGCCACGAACACGTAATCGGCATCCTCGAGGTTTTCGTCCTCCCAGCGCTGCTCGTTGGCCTTGATCTCTTCGTACTTCTTGTTGAGCGCCACAGCCTCTTTGCGGGAATCCCGCTGGAAAATGCCGATCTTTTTGTAAGTATAATGTCCGTTGAGGGCCCAGGGGGTGCGCTTGGTCTCCACGAAATCGGGGAGCTTCACCGGCTCCATCATCTGGCCCAGCGTGCCCTCGGCCATGATCACGGTAACCACCCGGTATTTTTCCGCCAGCTCGTAAGCAGTGCGCATCATGTCCACAGCCTCCTGGACGGAGAAGGGGCACAAGACGATGCAGCGGTAGTCGCCCTGTCCGCCGCCGCGGGTTTCGCGGTTGTAGTCGCACTGGGAAGAATAGAGGGTCCCCAGGCCGTTGCCGTAACGAACCATAGTAATGACAACGGCGGGCAGCTCCTCGTCGCACAGGGTGGAAATCCCCTCCTGCTTCAGGCTGATGCCCGGTCCCGAGGAGGCCGTCAGCGCGCGCACGCCGCAGGCGGAAGCACCGAAGACCATATTGATGCCGGCCAGCTCGCTTTCCGCCTGCACAAAGCTGCCGCCCACCTCGCCCAGGCGCCAGGAGAGATACTCCATAATCTCGCTGGAGGGGGTGATGGGATAACCCGCGTAGAATCTGGCCCCGGCCCGCACAGCGGCCTCCGCGATGGCTTCGTTGCCTTTCATCATTTCAGACATGTCGTTTTCACTCCTTTACCCTAAAATGTGGAACACGCCGTCCGGACAGGTGGTGTAGCAGATACCGCAGGCGATGCATTTGTCGTCCTCGATTTCCACAGGATGGTATCCGGCGCTGTTGAGTTTTTCCCCGGCCTTGATAGCCTTTTTGGGGCAGTGGTAGATGCACAGCCCGCATTCCTTGCACCGCTCTGCATTGATAACTACCTTCAAGCTTATTACCTCCGTTTGTTAACGTTCGTTGTTCTACTGTACAGAACATTGTTCCGTAATCATGATTATAAGGCCCTATTGCGCGACTTGTCAATTCTTTTTTTCGTATGACCGGACGAATCGTCTCAGCCGGCGCCGTGCAGTAACCCTTTCCGGGAACAGGGTTAAAATGGAATTATCTTGACAGAAAGGGCAAAGTAAGCTAAATTTAAGCTGCATTGAAACAAAATATGGAACAGGAGGTCCTTCCTTTGCCCAATGTCATTTCGTCTGTCGACAGAGCGCTGCAGATGCTCATCTATCTCCATGATGAGGGAAAAGAGACGGGCATCACCAAAATTGCCGCCGACCTGGATATTTATAAAAGCACGGTCCACCGCACGCTGGTCACCCTGGAACAATGGGGATTCGTGCGCAAAAATCCGGAAAACGACAAATACTGGCTGGGTCCCCGGCTTTATTCTCTGGGCAAGAGCGTGGAAAACAAGCTGGGTCTCTCCGAACTTGTCCGCCCGCTGAGCAGGCGGCTGTATGAGCAGTACCGCGAGGTGGTGAACGTCTCCGTTCTGGAGCGCAGCCAAGACGGGACTTACCGCAGCGTCATCATCTCCAAGGAGGAGAACGAGGGGCAGATCCTCACCGTGAACCCGCCCGTGGGTTCCAGCAATGAATGCACCTGCTCTTCGGTGGGCAAGTGCCTGCTGGCCTTCGGAGAAAACATCGATCTCTCGGCCTATGAGCGCATCCGCCTGCCGCAGCACACCAAAAACACCATCACCACGCCCGAGGCAATTCGCCGGGAGCTGGAAAGGGTGCGCGAACAGGGCTATGCGCTTGATCAGGAGGAACTGGAATACGGTCTTACCTGCATCGGCGCGCCGATTTTTGACCACCAGGGGAAGGCCATCGCGGCCATCAGTCTGTCAGGTCCCACCACCAGAATGCGCGGCGCCGATTTTGAGGAGCGCATCCAGGCGGTGAAGAGAACCGCCGCCGAGATTTCCGCCAGTCTTTGAGCCGGATAAAATACTCGTTGTGCTGCTTCATAAAACTGGCTGACAGATTTCACAAGAAAAGCGGTTGACAGACACATTGTTTTGTGCTACGCTGTGTTCATTCATAGGACAGGGAGCGAAAAGCTTCCTTTTCTTTCACTGAATGATGGAACAACGTTCTGCACAGTGGAACAATTGGAACGCGAATCCTTTTTGTTCCCGCCAAGGAAGGGAGAGAAAGCATGAAGATTTTGGTCATTAATCCCGGCGGAACTTCCACCAAGATCGCGGTTTTTGAGGATGAAGCCGAAGTCTGCAAAAAGAACATCGTGCACATGGGCGAAGATCTGGCCCCCTTCGCCCATGTCTGCGAAGAGTATGGCTACCGGAGGGACTTGATTCTGGCCTCGCTTGCCGAGTGCGGCTTCGCCATGGAGGATTTCCGGTGCGTGGTGGGCAGAGGCGGACTTATGGACCCCATTCCCGGAGGAACCTACGCGGTGAATGACCGTATGATCGATCACCTGAAAAGAGCTGTTCACGGCGAGCACGCCTCGAACCTGGGGGCCATTCTGGCCAAAAATATCGCCGACGAGTACCATATCCCCGCCTTCGTGGTGGACCCGGTTTCGGTGGACGAGTTGGACCCCGTTTCCCGCATCTCCGGCATCTCCGATCTTGAGTATCCCAGTTGGTTCCATGCCCTCAACCAGAAGGCGGTGGCCCGCTGGACGGCCCAGCGCCTGGGAAAGCGGTATGAGGACTGCAATCTGATCGTCGCCCATCTTGGCTCTGGTAATTCTGTGGTGGCCCACAAACAGGGGAGAATGGTCGACGGAAGCGGCGGGCGCACCAACGGTCCCTTTTCCCCCGAGCGCAGCGGCGGCCTGCCCGCCTACTCCCTGGTGGAGCTGTGCTACTCGGGAAAGTACACGAGAGACGAGATGGTGGCTAAACTCAGCAGTCACGGCGGCCTTTACGACTACCTGGGCACCAAGGACGCCCAGGAGGTGGAACGGCGCATGGCGGCCGGAGACGAAAAGGCCGCGCTGGTCTATCGCGCCTTTGTCTATCAGATCGCCAAGGAAATCGCCCTGTACTCCGCAACGCTGGAGGGGAAGATCGACCGCATCGTGCTGACCGGCGGCATAGCCCACTCAAAATTTGTGGTGGAGCAGGTCACGCGGATGGTGGGCTTTCTCGCGCCGGTGGAAGTGATTGCCGGCGAGTTTGAGATGGAGGCGCTGGCTCTGGGGGCGCTGCGGGTGCTGCGGAGCGAGGAAGCCGCGAAACAGTACGGCTGAATGGTACAAAAGAGAAACGGAGACGTTTAATGAAGAACTTTGCACAATTACTCGAGCAGGTGAGAGCCTGCGAGGCATTTACCGTGAGCGTCGCGGCAGCGGCAGACGAGGAGCTTCTCAGAGCGGTTAAAAGCGCGGCCGACCTGGGATTTATCCGCCCCGTCCTTACGGGGGATGTGGCGGCAGTATCCTCCCTTTGCAGGGAGATCGGCCTCAAGCCGCTGGACATTCTCCCCGCCGGGAGCGACGAGGAGGCGGTGGCGGCGGCGGTGGACGCCGTGCGCACCGGAGGCGCCCAGGTGCTGATGAAGGGACTTGTGAACACCAGTATTTACATGCACGGGATTCTCAGCCGGGAGCGGGGGCTGCGGACCGACCGGCTGCTGTCCATGATGGCGGTTTACGAGGCTCCCAACTATCACAAGCTGCTCTTCTGCTCCGACAGCGGAATTAACGTATCGCCCAACCTGGCGCAGAAGAAGGACATACTCAGAAACATACTCATCGCGACCAAAGGGCTGGGGCTGGACTGTCCCAAAGTGGCTGCCCTGACGGCCAACGAGATGGTGGACACCAAAATCCAATCCACTACGGACGCCGCCGGTCTGGTCGAGGCGGTGAAGTCCGGCGAGACCCTCCCCTGCGTCATCGAGGGGCCTATCGCCTTCGACGTGGCTTTTGATCCGGCTGCCGCTCATCATAAAAAAATCGACAGCAAAATTTCCGGCGACGTGGACATTCTGATTTTCCCCAACATGGAAGCCGGAAATATTTTAGGCAAATCATGGATTCATCTTTCGCGTTCCCCCTGGGCAGGTATAGTATTGGGCGCCACTAATCCCGTGATTCTTGGTTCTCGGTCGGATACCGCGCAGATCAAGCTCAATTCCATCGCACTGGCCTGTCTCTCATCCCGCGGCTAACCCCATCCGGCGAAAGCGGTAATCATTAAAATACCGCAGTTAATTTGTACCCTGAACCTAATTTGAATTGGGAGGAACTATTCATGAGCACAGACATTGAAAAGCGAAAAACGACTCTCACCCCCAAGCAGCTGCTGATTATTTTCTTTCTCGGCCTGGGCTACACCATCGTCTACGCGACTCCGTTCATCCAGTACGTGTTCTATGATTCCCTTGTGGAGGGACTGGGCTGCACCAACACGCAGCTTGGCTACCTCATCACGATTTTCGGCGTAGGCAACCTGCTGGCACCCTTTGGCGGGGCGCTGAGCGACAAATTCAACACCAAGACCATTTACATTGTCTCCATGGTTCTCATCTGCGTTCTGAACATCCTTTTTGCCCTCAATATGAATTACGGCTTCGCACTCTTTATCTGGGCGGGCTTTGCCATCGCGGGACTCTTCCTCTACTTCCCGGCACACACCAAGCTCACCCGCCTTATCGGCAGCGAAGACCAGCAGGGCACCATTTTCGGCTTCACCGAGTCCTTCTGCGGAATCACTAACGTTATTGTGAATTTCATCGCCCTGTGGCTTTTCACCAAATTTGCCACCGACGCCTTCGGCGTCAACGGACTTAAGGCCGCCATCATCGGTTACGCCGTACTGGGTCTCATCGCCGTGGTTTGCCTGTGGTTCCTGGTTCCCAAGCCGACCAACGAGACCATGCAGAAGGCCGCTGACGAGAAGATGACCGTGAAGGATTGGGTCAGCGTTATGACGAGCCCCCGCACCTGGTTCTCCGGTATCGCCGTCTTCGCCACCTACACCATGTACTGCACCCTCTCCTACTACACTCCGTATTTCAGCAATGTGCTGGGCGTCTCGGTGGTCTTCACCGGCGGCCTTGCCATCATCCGTACTTACGGCACTCGCTTCATCGGCGCTCCCATCGGAGGCTGGCTCGGCGATAAATTCCACTCTGTCTCCGGCGTGGTGGGCATCTCCCTGGCCGGGGCCACCGCCCTGGTGCTCATCTTCATGGCGATGCCCGCGGGCTCCAATGCGTCTATCCTGCTCATCCTCACCCTGTGCGCCGGCATCCTCACCTACATGGCCCGGGGCAGCATGTTCGCCATCCCCTCGGAGCTGAAGATTCCCAGAAAATATGCCGGTTCCACGTCGGGCCTGGTCTGCGCCATCGGCTATTGCCCGGACCTCTTTATCTTCGTCCTTTATGGCTACTGGTTGGATACCTACGGAAACGCAGGTTACGGAAAAATCTTCATCTATGCCGCTGTCGTGATGCTTGTCGGCGTGGCGAATGCCGCCGCTACCTATTTCTATAAGAAAAAGCACGGAATTGTAGCATAATAAGAAAAAATGCCCCGGCCCTTCGCAGGGAGGGCGGAGTGAATGATCAATCAAAGCAGAAAGAAGATAGTACCATGAATCGTGATCTGATCGGCAAATTAACAGAAATCTGCGGAGAAGACTATGTGCTTTCTTCCGCAGGGGACCTGCAGGGATATCTCTACGACGAGACCGAGATCAACGTCCGTCCAGAAGCCTGCGCCGACTGCGTGGCTGTGCGGCCCGGCGACTATGACCAGGTCTCCGCCATCCTCCGTCTGGCAAACGAGACCCTCACTCCGGTCATTCCCCGGGGCGGCGCCACCGGCGCCTGCGGCGCGGTCATTCCCACCGTGCCCAGCATCATCATGGCCATGGAGCGGTTTCGCCAGGTGGTGGAAATCGACGAGAACAGCATGATGATCACCGTACAGGCCGGCGTGACCCTGGCCCAGATTAACGACGTAATCGCCCAGAAGGTCCCGCACCTTTTCTTTCCGGCCCATCCGGGAGACGAGGGCGCACAGGCGGGCGGCCTTGCCATCGAGAACGCCGGGGGCGTGCGCGCCGTGAAGCACGGCGTGATGCGCAACTACATCAAGGGCATGAAGGTGGCGCTTCCCAGCGGAGAAATCTGCCAGCTGGGCGGCAAGCTCATGAAAAACAACATGGGCTATGATCTGCTCCACCTGTGCATCGGCAGCGAAGGAACCCTGTGCGTGGTTCTGGAAGTCACCCTGAAGCTTTACCCCCGCATGGATACCACCGGTACGCTGGTCTGTTCCTTCAAGGACACCGCCGACGCCGTTCGCAGCGTGGTAGCCGTGCAGGGAACGGGCATCATCCCGCTGGCCGTGGAGTACATGGACCGGGAGATCGCCGTGGAGACCGCCGCTCAGACGAAGAAAAGCTGGCCCATGAACGACGCGGGCAAGGTGGACCTCATATACATGGTGGAGGAAGCAAACGAAGACGCCCTCTATGAGACCGCCGGACGCATCGCGGAAATCTGCGAGGCAAACGGCGCCGTCGGCAGCGCCATCGCCCAGAGCCAGAAGGACCAGCGCACCATTTTAGAGGTCCGCTCCGACATGTACGAAATCTTTAAGCCGCAGTTTGTAGATTCCCTGGATACCGCCGTGCCCGTGGGCTGCATCGGGAAAATGCTGGAGGACATCGACGCCATCGCCGCCAAATACGGCACCCGCAGTCCCCGCGTGGGCCACGTGGCCGACGGCAACTTCCACAATTTTATTCTCCTCAGGGACGGCAAGGTACCCGAGTACGCCGACGATATGCGTAAAGAAATCTATGAGGCGGCCCTCAAATACGGCGGAACGGTCACCGCGGAGCACGGCACCGGTAAGACTCGGAAGGTCTATATGCCCCTGCAGTACTCTCCCGCCCAGATGGAAATCATGCGCGGCATCAAGCGCGCCTTTGATCCCAACAACATTCTCAATCCGGGCGTTATTCTGGATCTGTAAATCTGTCTGTAACGTTAACCCCCTCTTTAAAAATGCAGGGAGCTTGTGGTTTAGCCAAGCTCCCCGCATTTTGTTTTTATATTAGCCCTGATTTTTGCAGAAGCCGCTGAGCGATGACCGCGACTTCAGCGAGTGTGATGTTCTCCATTGGGCAGAGCGTCGTGCTCGTCTGTCCGTTGATCATGCCGGTTTCAAGACAGGCCGCGATACCCTCGCTTGCCCATCCGGAGACGGCGCCGCCGGCTGCCCCCCTTCCGTGCTGACGGTGACGGAGGCAAAGTTCGCGCAATTGTACGCGGCTCGTGCAAATACCGTTCCGGCAATTCCCCCGACCACGGTTTCTAGTTCCGTCGTTTCGGCTGAGTGAGAGGTAACGGAAATTTGAATCCCGGACTCATTGACGCACTTGTCAAAGAAGACCACCAGCCCGAAACCTATGATGCCACCGCAGAGAGGATTGTCGCCAGAAGCGGTTATAGCCGCCTGATTCACACAATAGGCGCACCCATAGGAAGAATCAAAGTCATCACGAGCGACAAAACCAGCGCCAGACTTATCGTTTTCCTCAGCTTCATCATTGTCCTCTCCAATCTGAATCATTCCTCATCGGCCTGCTTCCCGAACATCTTGTTTTTCCCTGCACGGACCGGTTCTCTGGGCAGTATGCGGAGTCTTTCCGGCAGCGGAGTCTTTCCGGCATGTGATCACCTTTCATCTTTCCGACGGCAGTACAATCGACACGCTGGATTCGTCTTTGTCGCTGGAGAAGCTGACTGAAGCCCTTCAGTCGCCTCCATTTTGCGCGCCATACCGGGGCTTTCTTGTCAATTTGAGTTTTGTGGACTGTCTGAGAAAGCTCCAGCTTTCCATGACTACCGGCGCCGTGATCCCGATTCCGCATAAACAGTTCTCCAGGGTGCGCCAGCAGTACTCGGACTATCTGCTGACTAGGTACGCGAAAGGAGAGACTTGATGATTTGGTGCGTGATCGAGTCTCTCCTTACCCTGCCGCTTCTCTATGCTATCATGGGATCGCTGATTGAATTCCGGTTTGGTAAAAGGCGGCGCCTCTTCATAATCGGTTTTGCCATATGCGTCACCGTTTTTATGGACGGCTGGAACTATATGCACGGTTCGGGTGTCACGAATCTCTATTCCAAGTCATGGATTACGACTCTCATCCCAAATTTTCTATCTCTTCTGTATCTCGCCAAGTACAGGGACGGCAGCTTTCTTTTTGTCTACCTTACCGTGAGCGTGATTGCCTCTATAGCAACGTTTCTATCCCATATTTTTGCTTATCTAGTGCCGTGGCAGTCCGAAGCGATCACGTTTCTGTTTCATACAGCAATACTGGTGGGTATCTTCTTTGTCTGCCGACACCTTTTTCGAAGCCGCTTTTTTGAAGCGGCCAAATACCAGGGAAAGCGATGGCCGCTCTATTGCACTCTGCCGTTTATATGCATTGCAGCGTGGGTGATGTACAACTGCTCGCCAACACGTCTCATCGATATCGGAAATAAAATATATCTTCCCTATGCAGGATATATCTATCCCCATGATATACCCCTATTTATCGCTTTGCTGGTTATGGTGTTATATACGGCTTCTCTGGTCCTGATCATTATTACAACAACCTACCAGGCTGAAAAGGACCGGGAGGAAAAGGCAGACCTGAATTTTCAGAGCCGGGCACTGAAAGAACGCCTGTTCAGTCTGGAAGAGAAAGAGGAAAGTCTGCGCATCCTGCGCCACGATATACGCCACCATTTAAGCGCTTTATCTGTGCTGCTCGATAATCAGGAACTATCCGGGGCTCGGAAATACATAAGCCAATTGGACCAGAATTTGACGCAGGTAAAGCAGGAGAGTTTTTGCGCCAACGCCGTTATCAACGCGATTATTTCCTACTTTGCGGCGATAGCGAAAAGAGAAAAAATCCGGTTTTCGGTGCTGGTGCAGATATCTAATCATCTGCCTGTGGATGATATGGATATCGGCGCCGTCTTATCAAACGCGCTGGAAAATGCGCAGAACGCCTGTATGAAGCTGCCGCCTGACGCCGAACGGTTCATCGAGCTAAAATTTATCCAGCACAAATAACAATTTGTGCTGGATATCTCCAATTCATATGACGGGGCCGCTCTATTTGACGGTGACGGCCGCCCCGTTTCGCAAAGGGAAGACCACGGCGTAGGCGGCCAGAGTATTTTCGCGTTTGTCCGGAAGCATCATGCTACCATTGACTATTCTATAAAGAACAATGTGTTCAATATAAGGATCATGTTCACGGATATGACGGAGAAAAGCAATCACTTTTTTTCTTTGCAGTCCTTACAGTAGCCGTACATTTCGAGTTTATGCCCCAGGACCTCAAAATCATTGTCGGCAAGCTTGGGTATAAACTTTTCCATCGGACAGTTGTCCATCTCCACGACCTTGTGGCAGTTTAAGCATATGGCATAATGCCTGTGCTGATTTCTGTTTAGTTCATAAAGGGCCAGCTCGCTGTCCGAAATGGTGGTTTTCAAAACCACGTTTTCTTTTACGAAGAGTTCCATGATCCTATATACGGTTGAAAGCCACACGGGGCAGTCTTCCTGCTCGGTTAGCTTGCAGATTTCCATAGCGCTCAGCGGGGAATCCGAACGCTCCAAAACCGAAAAAACACTTGCGCGCTGTTTCGTCTTTTTAATCCCGGCAGGCCAGGATGGTTGAGCATCTTTCAACATATTCACCTCTTCGCATGAGTGTTTCTATTTTCCCCTGTGGACAACAATGGTTTAATCAGATGGAACATTACCATTTTACTACCCGCTTGATATAATGTACAGTGTGCCGCCGGGAGGCCATCATGCGTTTTTATACGCTCTGATGCCCAAATGCATTTTTTTCAGTACCAGAACCACGATCAGCACGGCGACGGAGACAAGAGCCGTAAACCCGCCCGGGGCCACATTGAGGTAGTAGGAAATGAAAAGACCGGACATAATGTCGATCACGCTGAACACGATGGAAAAAATCAGCGTCGGCTTAAAGCCCTTTTCCAACTGCAGTGCCGTGGCAACCGGAAGGGCTATCATGGAGCTCAGCACCAGGACCCCGACGATTCTGATGGACACGGAGATGGCCGAGGCCACTAGGATCGAAAAAATATAATTGATGAGTCCAACCTTTACACCTGCAATTTTCGCCGCTTCCTCGTCATAGGCGATATAAATCATCTGGTGATACAGAAGGATCAGCGTCAGGACGGAAATGATGCTCAAAATGAGTACCATAGTCATGTCTGTCCGTGTTACGGTCAGTATACTGCCAAACATAAACGAATCCGCATTCGCGTGGAGTTTTCCCGAACTGATGATCGTAATGGCGGTGCCCACGCTCAGAGAGAGCACGATGGATAAAATCAGATCGGTATATTTTTTAAAATAGCTGCGCAAAAACTCAATCAGCGCGCCGCAGACGGACGTGAAAAGGAATGCGCCGAGTACGGGGCTTTGATTGCACATGAGCGCGATGGTGATTCCGGCCAGAGACGCATGGGAGAGCGTATCGCCTATCATGGAATAGCGGCGGAGGACCAGAAAAACTCCGATGCACGGACATAAAATTGAAATGAAAATCGATACGAAAAACGCGTTTTGCATAAAACCGTAGCTGAGCATTGTCATCACACCTTCCTTTGGTACAGATTTTCAGCGGCATATTTCTGGGGAGTACAGAAATGCCCCTGCCCGCCCGACAGGTGATAGATGAGCGTGGAATTTGAAACCGCGGCGTCCAGATTGTGTTCCACCGATACGATGGTAATGCCGTTTTCCACATTCAGCTTTTTAATAAGCCCGTAGATTTCCTTTTGGCTGTCAATGTCCACTCCGGTCGAGGGTTCATCCAGGATCAATAAGTCCGGACTGCCCATTAATGCCCTTGCGATCAGCGCTTTTTGGCTTTGCCCGCCGGACAGAGTACCCATGAGCGCGCCGGAAAAATCGGATAAACCAACCAGTCCGAGGTTTTCACGGATGATGTCTCTGCTGCTGATCTTTAAAAGCCTCCGGTAGGAATTGAGCATTTCATAAACAGTAATGGGGAAGCCGGAATTATTGAGATCATTTCTTTGAGGTACATATCCGATCCTCTTTGCCTGTGTCAGAATGCTTCCATGTGTCGGTTTCAGGAATTTAAGAATGAGCCTCATGAGCGTACTTTTCCCGCAGCCGTTTTCGCCCACTACCGACACATATTCACCGTCTTTTATATCAAGAGATATTTCATCCAGTACATATGGCCGTGTACCCGTGTAGGAAAAAGACAAATTTACTGCCTCGATCATTTTACCACCTTTTCTGACTCCTGTTTGGAACCGTCCAGAAAATTTTTTCTTTTTTCTTGACAAATAGTTCCTGATGAGACTATGATCTATTATAGATGCGAATGGTTCCCATTTGCAAGAACTATTTTTGGAGGGAAAGCAGAATGTTCAAAAGATGGGGTGCTTTGATACTATGTCTTGTTTCTGTGCTGAGTTTTTCCGCGTGCGGCAGCACACAAAAAGGCGAAAACCAGGCAAAGACGACAGACGCGGGCAAGGTCAAGGTATCCGTGACTTTTAACGCGATAAAGGAATTTACGCAAGCCGTGGGCGGAGACAAAGTGGAGATTTCGACCATCATTCCGGACGGCATTGAGCCCCATGATTTTGAGCCAAAGGCCCAGGATCTGGTCGGTCTGAGCGCGGCTCAGGTCTTTGTCTATCATGGATTTGGGATGGAATCCTGGGTGGACGACGCTGTTTCGGCTGCGGGCAACAAGAATTTAATCATTGTGGAAGCTTCAAGCGGAGCAGAGCCTATTACGAACACGAATGAGGAAGAGCACGGGCAGTATGATCCTCATCTTTGGCTGAGCCTGAAGGGGGCGGAAACCGAAGCAAAAAACATCAAAGACGCGCTTGTCAAGGCGGATCCATCCAATAAGGATTACTATGAAGCCAACTGCAGCGATTTCGTTTCAAAGCTGGAAAATCTGTTTAACGAATACAACAAAAAATTTGAATCGGTTCAGAAAAAGAGCTTTGTCACCGGGCATGCGGCGTTTGCCTATCTATGCCGTGACTTTGGTTTGAATCAAAACAGCGTGGAGGATGTTTTCGCGGAAGGCGAGCCCAGCGCGCAGCAGCTCACCGAGCTTATTAAGTACTGCAAGGAAAGCAATGTGACAACTATTTTCGCCGAGGAAATGGCAAGCCCTGAGGTTTCTCAAACGCTGGCAAACGAAGTCGGCGCGGAGGTGGAAACCATTTATACGGTTGAAAGCGCCGAGGATGATATGACATACATGGACCGAATGGCGGATAATTTATCTAAAATTTATATCAGTTTAACAAAGTAAAACCGCAAGTCTATGGAAAGAAACGGTCCCTGTTGCGGAACAATCCGTGGTGCTTCTCTGCGTCGATGTTTAAAGGCAGGCTCATGAAAATGAGCCTGCCTTTGGTTTCAGATGAACGCGGCGGCGATATACAGAGCCGCTGAGACCGCCACGCCTGCCAGGCTGTAAGGAAGCTGAGATTTTACATGCTCCATCAATGGGAGTTCCGCGATTGTGGAAGACAGAATGGCGGTTTCCCCCAGCGGAGAAGCGTTGTCTCCAAGGGCGCCTCCCCCAAGCACCGCACCGACGATCAGGGGAAGGTTCAGTCCCGCCGACACCGCCAGAGAGATCGCCATAGGCATGATGAGCGCCCAGGTGCCCCAGGCGGAACCCATAAAGTAGGAGGTAAAACAGCAGGTGAGATAGATGGAGGCTGGGATCAGAAATTTGGGCACATGAGCTGCAAAGCCTGTGATAACCGATGCGAAGCCAAGATCTCCGATGATTGCGGATAGTCCCCAGCTTAAAATCAGAACCACGATCGGGGGCAGCATTTCGGCTCCGCCCGAGAGAAAATGGCTTTCGATTTCCCGCAAAGGCATTTTCTGAGAGAGATAATAAACCGAAGTCAATGCGATCGTCAGGAAACTGGAGATGAAGATGGATTTCTCAAAATCGGCGTGGAGGAAGGCATTCCATATGTCACCGCCGCTTCCTCTTCCGGTCAGCCAAAGAAAGAAAAAGGTGGTCAAAATGAGAAGGGAAAGCGGCAGAATCAGATTCAGAGGGCGGGGAGGCGCATTTTCTTCAAAAGAACATTGTTCATGGGCTTCGTTTTGCCAGTGTTCCGTTTCAAATTGCGAATCACCCTCCACCGCTTTGAACTCTTTTTTGAATCCAAGATTAAACAAGGTGACCCCTATACTGATGAGAATCATAAGAATCGAGAAAAAATTGTACGGAATACTCTCCAGATACAGCCCATAAGCCGTCTGCACCGTATTTGTCTTGGCGAGCGCCGCCGTAATGAGTCCCATGATATAACCAACATAGGTGGTTCCGAAAGGAATGAGGGTGAGGAGCAGGCTTGAGGTCACATTAAGGACAAACGCAAGCTTCCTCCGGTTCCCGTTTACTTTGTCAATCAGCGCTTTTCCAACCGTTCCGGCGGAAATATCATGAAAGCAGCAATCAATGAAAGTGACGGGTGTCACAGCCCACACCGCGCCCAGGGCTCCCCGTTCCGTTTTCACGAACCTCTGCGTTAATTTCGTAAAGCCCTTGATACCGCCGGAAACCTTCATGATCTCGGCAAATGAGCCGAACAGAAACAGAAAAAAGATGATACAGATGCTCTCTTCGTTAGCCGCGGATTTTATCAGGTGGTCTGAAACCTGGGTCATACCGTTGATTACATTTCCGCCCGCCAGGAGAAAGCCCCCCATCAGGAGGCCGGCAATGAGTGACGGTATTATCTTCTTGGTTGCAGCGGCAAGCAAAATGACCGCTATGGGGATCAAAACCGAGCTGATACCGTGGGGCAATCGACTCAATCCTTTCTGTGCGGGGCCGCCGAATAAGCCGTTCAATACTGAATTCACGAAACCTGCCTTATCGCGGCGCAATTGAGGGGGAATGCAAGCGGCTGTCGCTATTATCTTTGCTTTTATTGCGAAAATTATAAGCTTTGTCAGCCCTCCGGGTAAAGAACAAAAATGGGTGTCTCAAATTTATGAGACACCCAACGCGGTTGGTTTCTATTCAGAAGTGAAAGCCGGCTTTACGGGGCGGTCCATTTAGCGAGTTCTTCGTCGGTCGCCAGCACGTAGTGCTCTCCGCCCATGTGGTGCTGCTTGCCCTTGTGGTAGTCCACCCCCTGGACCCTGTAGTCGTAGCTCTGTGCCACCCGGCTCTTTTCCACACGGGGATTGGGCCGCGGGATGGCGCTTAGGAGGCTTTGGGTGTAAGGATGCACCGGGTTTTCGAAAATTTCCTCGGTGGTGCCGGTCTCCACCAGGTGGCCCAGGTGCATCACGCCGATGCGGTCGGAAATATACTTGACCATGGACAAATCGTGAGCGATGAACAAATAGGTGGTGCCGGTCTGGTCCTGGAGGTCCTTCATCAGATTCACCACCTGGGCCTGAATGGACACGTCCAGCGCGCTGATGCACTCGTCGGCGATGACCAGCTTGGGGTCCATGATGAGGGCCCGGGCGATCCCCACCCGCTGGCGCTGCCCGCCGGAAAACTGATGAGGGTAGCGGTCGGTGTGCTCGGGGTCCAGGCCAACCTTCCGAAGCATCTCCCTCACCTTTTCATCCCGCTCGGCCCGGGTTTTACACAGATGGTGGAGGTCCAGCCCCTGGGCGATGATCTCCCCCACCTTTTTTCGGGGATTCAGGCAGGCCATGGGGTCCTGGAAGATCATCTGCATCTGGGTACGCAGGCGCTCGGTATCGGCACGGCTCATTTTTCCGGAAATATCCATGCCGTTAAACTCGATGCGGCCGGCGGTGGGGTCGTAAAGCCTGATCAGGCTGCGGCCGATGGTGCTTTTGCCGCTGCCCGATTCCCCCACCAGCCCGTAGGTCTCACCGGGATAGATCACAAAGTCAACCCCGTCCACCGCACGCACGGTGAACCGGCCGCTCATGAAAAAATACTGCTTGAGGCCCTGTACGTTCAGAATTGGTTCACCGGTTTTCATTCCTGCCGCCCCCCTTTCATCATTCTGGCGACGCGCTCGCAAAGCTCGGCGGGCATGTCTACCCTGGGGGCACGTTCATCCAGCAGCCAGGTGGCGGCGTAGTGGGTGTCGCTCACCTTGAACATGGGCGGCTGGGCTCTTTTGTCGATCTTCAGGGCGTACTGGTTGCGTGGGGCGAAGGCATCGCCTGGGGTCTCATGGAGGAGGTTCGGCGGCGAGCCGGGAATGGTATACAGCCGGTCGTCGGCGGTGTCCAGGTCGGGCATAGCGCTGAGTAAGCCCCAGGTGTAGGGATGCCGGGGATCGTAGAAAATCTCCTCCACCGTGCCCTTTTCCACGATTTTGCCCGCGTACATCACGTCCACATAGTCGGCCACCTTGGCCACCACGCCCAGATCGTGGGTAATGTAGATGACGCTGATGCCGCGCTCCCGTTGGACGCGCTGGATAAGCTCCAGTATCTTGGCCTGGATGGTCACATCGAGTGCGGTGGTAGGCTCGTCGCAGATGAGCAGGTCGGGGTCGCAGGCCAAGGCGATGGCGATGACCACCCGCTGGCGCATACCGCCGGAAAGCTGGTGGGGATAGTTCTTCATCCGCTTTTCCGGTTCCTCGATTCCCACCTCATCCAGCAGCTGCACGGCTTTTTTCCAGGCCTCGTCCTTGGCAGCCCGGTGATGCCAGAGCATGCCCTCGATGATCTGCTTGCCCACGGGCATGGTGGGGTCCAGGCTCGTCATGGGGTCCTGAAAGATCATGGCGATGCGTTTGCCGTTGATATGGCGGCGCAGCTCCTGTTTTTTCATCTTGAGAATGTCCACGGTTTTGTCGGTGCCGTCGTCCTCCCGGTAGGTATACCGGATGGTGCCGGCGTCCACCGTGCTGTTTTTCGCGAGGATTCCCATGGCGGCCTTCATGGTGACGGATTTTCCGCTGCCGGATTCTCCTACGATGGCCACGGTCTCTCCCCGGTAGAGGTCGATGTCCACCCCTCGGATGGCGTGCACGGGGCCCGCCATGGTGCGGAAGGTGATGGAGAGACCGCGGATCTCCATTACTTTTTCTCTTCTCTTCTTATCCATCGGCGGCGCCTCACATTTCCTTGAGCTTGGGATCAAATGCTTCCCGCAGGCCGTCCGCCAGCACGTTGAAACAGAGCATCAAAAGCGCCAGAACCACGAGCGGCGGCACGATCTGATAAGGGTGCGTCGTGAAGCTGTTAAACGCGTCGCTGATGAGGGAGCCGAGGCTGCACTGGGGCACCGGGATGCCCAAGCCCACAAAGCTCAAAAAGGCCTCGGTGAAGATGGCGGTGGGGATACTGAACATAAGCTGGGTGATGATCTGCCCGATGATGTTGGGCAGAACCTCTTTGAAGATGATGACAAAGCTGCCCGCGCCCAGGGTGCGGCTTGCCAGCACGAATTCCTGCTCCTTGAGTTTGAGCATCTCGGCCCGGGCGATGCGGCTCATGCTGATCCATTCGGTGATGACGAGGGCCAGGACGATGGTGGCAAAACCCGGCTTGAGCACAAGCAGAAGCAGCGTTACGATGACGAGCCGGGGGATGCCGTTGTTAATTTCGGCAAAGCGCTGCATGATGCTGTCAGTGAGACCGCCGAAGTAGCCGCTCACCAGCCCGTAGCACATGCCCAGGGTCATGTTGATGACGGCGCTCACCACCGCGATGCCCAGGGAGACCCGGGCTCCCGCCCACACGCGGGTCCAGATGTCGCGGCCCAGGGTGTCGCTGCCGAACCAGAAGTATACGTTCGGCAGGTTCTTTTCCTCGTAGCCGTTCACAATCTTATAGCCGGAGGTGGTGTGCAGAGACTCGTTGCCGTTAAAGACGCCCAGGTTTTCCAGAGCCGGTACCCGGGGAGCAAAATTCTTCTGGGCCAGGTTTTGCTGGGAGTAGGTGTACCCGCTCATGCCCGGTCCGACGATGGCGAGCACAACAATGACGGCGATGAAAAAGAGCGCCACCACCGCCCCTTTGTTGGAGACAAAGCGGCGGTAAACGTCCTTCCAGTAGCTGTCGCTGGAGAAGCCGGAGTCGATGCGGGCCTCAGGCTCACCGCCCAAGAGCTCAAAATCACCGGGTAAAAAGGTTAAATCCTTGCTCACAGCGGTGTTGAAGGAATCACTCATACGTTTTTCACCGCCTTTTGATTCTTAATGCCCAGCACTCTTGCCCAGCGACCCGCAAAACCGGGACGTCCCGCGGCGCCGCCTTCGCCACCGTCCTTTGACAGGCGGATCCGGGGGTCGATGACGCCGTACAGGATGTCCACCGCCAGCATGATGCCGATGTACATGGCGCTGTAGATAAAGCTCAGGGCGATGACCACGTTGTAGTCGTTGGACTGGATGGCGGTTACCAGGAGGCTCCCCACCCCGGGGATGGAGAAGATCTTTTCCACCACCAGACTGCCGGTCATGAGGTCCACGATCAGCGGGGCCAGGACCGTGATGATGGGGATGAGGGTGTTGCGCAGGGCGTGGCGCACGATGAGGGGGGCCCCGCTGATGCCCTTGCTCTCGGCCAGGAGCATGTACTCGCTGCCCAGCACCTCCAGCATCTCATTGCGGGTAAACCGGGCGATGGAGGCTAACGTGAACATGGAAAGGGCGATGCTGGGCATGACGCTGGACATCACCGGCGATTTGAGACTGTACAGCATGGGCAGCCAGGAGAGCCGGAAGCCAAGGGTATAGCTCAGCGCCAGAGCAAACACATAGCTCGGCACCGAAACCCCCAGCACCGAGATCGCGGTACACAGGTTATCCAGCCAGGTGCCGTGGCCGAGCGCCGCGACGATGCCCAGAAGAAGGCCCACCAGGGCCCCCAGCCCCACGGCAAAGCCGCCGATCTTGATGCTCACGGGCAGTCGGCTTTGGACAAGCTGGCTGATGGGGGTGTTTTTGCTGATATTATAACTCAGGCCAAAGTCGCCTTTGACAAGGTTCATCACATAGCGGCCGAACTGTATGTACAGGGGCTTGTCCAGGCCGTATTTCACGTTGAGCGCGACGCGCTGCTCGTTATTGAGTTTTTCATCGTTGAAGGGCGAGCCGGGCATGAGCTGCAGCAGGGCAAAGAGCACCAGGGTAATTGCCAGCAGCGTAAAGACCGAGATCAGCACCCGCCTGAAAATATAGCGTTTCACTGTGTTCCCTCGTTTCTGTAAAAAGCGCAGCGGCCTTGAGAGGAATCAAAGCCGCTGCGCAGGCTGTGTCTTGGGTAAGAGCTGGTCAGCTCTTGTCCGCGTTCTTGAACACACGGTTGAGCGCTACGGGATGGAATTCGATGCCGGTGACGTTGGACTTGATCATATTGGCGTCGGCCTTGGTGTACAGGGGGGCGATCACCGCTTCGTCCATCACAATCTTCTCGGCGTCGTACATCGCCTTCCAGCGGGCGGCGGCGTCGGTAATATATTTGCCGGTGGTGCAGTCGGCGATGATCGCGTCATAATCCTTGCTGCTCCACAGGCCGTAGTTGTTGCTGT
Source organism: Bacillota bacterium (assembly GCA_023459875.1). Lineage (GTDB taxonomy): Bacteria > Bacillota > Clostridia > Oscillospirales > Oscillospiraceae > JAEWRY01. The sequence continues at coordinate 103,277 of JAEWRY010000007.1, read as the reverse complement.
TGTCGGTGATCCACATGCCCAGGTAGGTCATGGGGTCGGCGTAATCGGGTCCCCAGCGGGTGAGGCAGACTTCATAGTTGCCGTTCTGGATGTCTTCCACGCGCTGCTTCTTGGGCTCCACCTTCAGGTTGAGGGTGACGCCGGGCAGGGCGCTCTCGATCTCTTCCTTCAACACGGCGGCTACGTTCTGGGTCTCGGTCTGGTCTTCCAGCAGCAGTTCAAAGGTAAAGCTGTCCTTGCCCAGTTCCTTCTTGGCCTTCGCGTAATACTCTGCGGCCTTGGCGGCGTCGTCGGCGCAGACGTCTTTGAACTTGGTCTGATCGGCGCTGAAGTCAGTGCCATCGGGTCCGGTGGCGAACTGGGGAGGCACGGCGGTGTAGGTGGCGACCGAGCCGTCCTTCACCACGTCCTTCACGATAGAGGCGCGGTTCACGGCGTTCGAAATGGCAAGGCGCATATTGGCGTTATCCAGGGCGGGAATATCGTGGCCGTTCATAGTGATATACCACATATAGCCTGCGCCCACCACTTTGAGTTCTTTATCGCCGGAAACCTGGTCCACCTGATCACCGCTGAGCTTCACGATGTCCAGGTCGCCGTTCTGATAGCTCATGAAAGCCTGCTGGCTGTCCTTGATGACCTGATAGTCGAGGCCGTCCAGCTTCACCTTGGCGGCATCGTAGTAGTCGGGGTTCTTCACAAGGCTGAAAGCCAGGGTCGCGGGCTCGTAGCTGTCGAGAATGAAGGCGCCGTTACTCAGCACGGTTTTGGGGCTGGTACCGAAGGTGCCGGCGGTAAGGCCGGTATAAAACGCGCGGTTCACGGGATAGAAGGTGGGGAAGTACATGAGGCCCTCGAAATAGGAGACCGGCACGTTGAGTGTGACCTGGAAGGTCTTTTCGTCCACGGCCTTTACGCCCAGGTCGGTAACGGGCTTAGCGCCGGCGATGATCTCGGCGGCGTTTTTCACCTGGCCGATGTCGCTGAGCATGTAGGAATATTCGGAAGCGTTGGCCGGATCCACGGCGCGCTGCCAGCCGAACACGAAGTCGTCGGCGGTGACGGGGGTGCCGTTGCTCCACTTGGAGTCTTCACGAAGATGGAAGGTGTAGGTGAGGCCGTCCGCGCTCACGTCGCAGCTCTTGGCAACGGCGGGCACCGATTTACCGGTCTCGTCCATCTGCATGAGGCCGTCGGTAAAGTCGGCGATCACTTCAAAGCTGGTGCCGTCGGTGGCAATCTGCGGGTCAAGACTCGCAACTTCCACCTCGATCATAACGTTCAGGGTTTTCGCCGCTGCCGCGGTGGGAGCTGCGCTGGCACTGGCGGAGGGCGTGGGGGTGCTGGCCGTTCCGCCGCCGCAGCCGGCGAGGCCCAGTACCAGAACAAGGGCCAGAATACCGGCGGTTAAAGATCTCATCTTTTTCATGTTTTTTTAATCGGCTCCTCTCATTTTCACAAATTTGCAAGATAAGGCAGTATGCCCGTCAGCTAAAAGGCGCTCGTCCCTCATTGCCCGAGACGAGCGTCCATGTTCTAAACAATATTACTATACTGCCGTCAGTCTATTCTTGTCAAGACTGCACAAAATTTTTCCATACCATTTTCAAAATAAGGAAAAGAAACCTCACATTTTCCGAAAGATGACGGGGATGAAGGAATCTCCGTCATTTCAGGACAAAGACAGGCCTGCACTTCACCCCGGCGGGTTTTTCCCCGGAAATGCCGCTTCAGGCCGGGACTGCAGCCGGTGTAGGAAGACGGATTAATTGGAATATATTGTATGTATCACCGGATAGAATTAGAAACCGTTTGCTTCGGCGCCGGACCGCCTGCGCGTGAGAGAACCCTTCGTATTCCAACTGCTCGATTAAGCTGCTGCGGGAAAAAGACAAAGAACTTAATTAGGATTTCGCGCATTTTGCGGCCTGCTCATTCCAGTCGGCGCCGCAGTGATCGGCTCCGTATTTGGCCTGCTCCGCTGTAAACTTTTCATACTCCAATTGGCCGATCAATCCCTCGTATGAAAAAGCAGAATAGGCCAAATAGGAATTTGCTGATTTAAGCGCCTGCCCGTTCCAGTCGGCACTGCAGTGATCGGCCCCGTAGACGGCCTCTTCATGAGAGAATTTTTCATATTCCAGCAGTTCTATTAACCCGTCATAGGAGAATGCGGTAAAGCTTAAATAGGACTGAGCCGAACCGACGGCGTTTTTTTTGGCCCGGCGTTTCGTTGGAAGCGCCGCTGGAAGGGGAATTATCAACTGCGACGGCTGTTCGTTCCGGCTCAGAAAGGGCGCTGCTTGTCACTTTTGCGTCGGCCGCTTTTTCGGCTGTCTGGCTGGGCGTGCTGCTTGCCCCGGTATTTTGGCTTGCACATGACGTAAATACGCCCATCAAAATAACCGCGGTGACTACCCAAAACCACCATTTCCGAAAAAACGGATTCCTGCTCTTTGTTCCGCAGTTCGGACAGTATCTGGCGTTTGAAGCCAGCTCTTCTCCGCAAGCCTTGCATTGCCTATGTCCCTTGTTCATTTCCCAATCCTCCTTGTGTTTTGCAATTTGTGTCGAAACGTGATATATTTCGCAATAGTTGCTTTTATATAACCGGAGGTATGCTTATGTTGGAATTCCCAGATTTTATGAAGAACGAGAAAAACAAGGTGCCGGCGAGCGCGCAGAACACGCAGGATATCGAAGGATATTACTACGAGGGGCCGGGCGGGGGCCAGATGGCGTTCTGGACCTGCTATTCCGACAGGGAATCGGTAAAGCACCGGCACGATTTCGACGAGTACACCCTCATCGTGTCCGGCCAGTACACAGCCTGCTTTGAGGACGGAGAAATCGTTCTCAACGCTGGCGACGAGCTGTTCGTCCCGGCCGGGAAGCTCCAGTGGGGCAGGTCGAAGGCCGGAACAAGATCCATTCATGCCTTCGGCGGTAAAAGGATAAAAGGGGAGTAGCCGATAAAAAGAGCGCCTTGCGGGGATTTTACCTCCCGCAAGGCGTTTTTGGTTTTCTTCCGCATCCGAAAATATGGTTACCCCACTGGCCGGGCGGACCACCGAGACACCTTGGGCCGGCTCAGATAAAAGTCAATGACTGCCGGGGCATCTTGACACTTCAACGCTGTTGGTCATGACGCATGCCGCGGCCTTGGCGGAGAGGGAGGCGTAGCCCGTGACGCAGCAATGAGGCATGCCGGGTCTCACAGGGACGACATGGAAGTCATACCCGGTGAGATCGGAAATGCCGATCACCCTGCAGTTTTTAATCTCGCTGGAAACAAATACGTTCGAGATCGTGAAAACAACGCTTTCTTTGCAGGTATAAGGGATGTCGATGGGCATGCAGCCGGTGGTGCCCGCCCTGAGTGTCACCGGAATGAGCAGTTCGGCGAAAATTTTGACGGAGGCCGTCTTCACCCCGGCGATGGGGCCGATCTCGGGACAGACGAAGTCCTCCTGGATATCGCAGCAGGTGTCCAGAATGTTTGCTTTGATGTTGTTGGACACATCGACCACCTCAAATCCGGGAACGCTGACGCAGCAGGTCACGGGAATGGAGGTACCGTTTTCTTTCGTGCCCTCGACGATAACGTTGCAGAGCTTTACGCAGCCCTGATAGCGGATCTGGGCCACCAGGAAGCCTAAGGTGTTTCCGCTCTGGCTCGTGATAACGACGCGGTCGATGCCGGCGTCGTCAACAATCGCGGCGAACAGGCGGGCGCCCTGATAAGATGGACCGAGGGGGGGACCCGGCACGGTGATCGTGCGGGTAATGGTTCCGGAGAGCACAGCGCCGGAATAGAAGTCCACCTTATAGGTGTAGGTTCCGAAGGCGTTCGGCATGAGCTCCAGTCCAAAAATCTTGGCCGGACGGGAGAGAGTCCACGTCATTGAGTTCGTGTTATAGCCGGAAAACAGAGTTTCGGGGATGCTGGGGTCTTCGGTATAGGGGGGGACTCCCCAGTTGTTGACCCCATTGCGCGGAATCTTTTCCATGGGCGAACTGAAGGTCACGGTCTGGAACCCGTCGGTGACGGAACCGACAAGATTATAGTTGGGAATATAACTCAGGCCCATTCTCGTGGTAGTGGCCAGATACGAGAAATCAGGATAATAGATCGCGCTGAACACAACTCCCGCCGCCGGGGCGGCAGCAAGACCGTCTTCTTCGGCCCCCAGAGGCTTCTCGGAGGCAGCCAGACTGCTTAAATCAATATCGTCAGGAAGTGACTTGGAATAAGTCAATTGTTCACTATTCATTTCTACAGCTCTTTCTTCCAAAATTGTTTTTTGGGGAACTACTGTACATTCCTGTACATTCTATTTATATGCCAAAACGGGAAATAACGACAATGCCGGATAGAAGGCCGGGGGTTTAGCCGGCATAGGCTGTTCTTTGTCTGACGGTGATGATTTCAAAGCTTTTTTATGATATGATATCATTTAAGCGGGATTGCTGCCCGCCGGTCGATAAAACAAAAGTAATAACCGGAGAAGGATTATGGTTCAGACGATACCCGGAATGGACATGGAAAAGATAAGAATGAGCGGCCAGTGCTTCCGGCTGGACAAAGCGGGGGAGGGGAGGTACTGCCTAACCGCCGGCGAGCGGCGGGTGGAAATCTCCCGGGAGGGGCCGGAAGAGTACCTGTTTTCCTGTTCCCCAGGGGAATATGACTCGGTCTGGCGGCCTTATTTCGACGCGGACACCGACTATTCCGAGTACCTGTCGGCGGTGCCGGAGTCGGACCCCTACCTTCAGAAAGCCGTCTCCTTCGGCAGCGGCATCAAAATCCTGCGGCAGGACCCGTGGGAAATGCTGGTCACCTTCATCATCTCCCAGCGGAAGAACATCCCCGCCATCAAGCGCTCGGTGGAGACCCTGGCCGCTCTCTTCGGCCGCCCCATTCCCGGCGCGCCGGAAGGCGCCTTCGCTTTTCCCTCCGCCGAAGTCCTGGCGGCCCAGAGCATCGATACCCTGGCGCCCTGCTCCCTGGGTTACCGTGCCCCCTATGTGCTCGCCGCGGCGAGGATGGCCGCGGGCGGCCAGATCGATCTGGCGGGGCTTAAATCGGCGGGCGACGAGGAGCTGTTCTCGGCCCTGCTCACCGTTCCGGGCGTGGGTGCCAAGGTCGCGCTGTGCGTGATGCTCTTCGGCTACCACCGTCTGGACGCCTTCCCCAGGGACACCTGGATCAACAGGACCATCGACTGCCAGTACGGCGGCTGCTTCGAAGAGGAGCGCTACAAAGGCTTTCGCGGCGTCATTCAGCAGTACATGTTTTACTACGCGAGGACAATAAAGAATAAGACATACATATAAAAACCGCCGCGTCCCGCCTTTAAAAAGGCGGGACGCGGATTATGTATTCGCATATTAAACATAGCACTAAACCGCTGACGCGGTGGTTTTCCCAGTCAGATACTACGTTTTTAATGAATCTGCTGCAGATGCGGCAGATTTTTGCTTTCTCCATTACAATGGAATCATCACTTTTAAGGAGATGATTCCATGACAAATGAAGAAGTTTTTCAGCGAGCTCATGAAGAGTTCGCGCTACGAGGTCTATCCCCAAATACTGCGGACGAATACATTAGGGCGCTTCGCCTCTTTCTCCGCTACTACGAAAATTGTTCAATCGAGACTATGGGGGAAGCGGAGATCCGCGATTTTTTGCTCTACCAGATCAGTCTTGGAAAAGCAACCGGCAGTGTAAATATCTACAACAGCGCTCTGCGGTTTATCTTTGGCGCCGTACTACAACGGAATCTCAATCTTCGAATGATTCCCAGACGCCGCTTTTATCGGGAGCTTCCCTCAATTATGAGCAAAGCGGATATTGTCCAATTTTTCTCGGTCATCGACAATCTGCGGGATAAAGCCATTTTTGAAACCGTATATGGCGCGGGCCTGCGTGCGTCTGAAGTTACCCATCTGAGAGTTCAGGACATTGACAGCGAACAGATGCGCATTTTTGTCCACCAGGGAAAAGGCGGAAAAGATCGGTACACCTTACTCTCCCAGAGAAATCTTGACCTTCTCCGTGAGTACTGGAAGCAGTACCGGCCCAGCCATCCGGATGGATACCTGTTTTACTCCAGAGGAAGAAAAAATCGTGTTATGACATCACGCACTGTCCAGGATGCGTTCAGCAAATATCGAATCATGGCAAAGCTCCCAGGAACCTTTACCGTCCATACACTGCGCCATTGCTTTGCAACGCACCTTCTTGATTCCGGCGTAGATGTCTGCCATATCAAGGAGCTTTTAGGACACACCTTCATTCAAACCACGGCCTTTTATCTCCACCTACGTGGCATTGATGAAACGATTAAGAGTCCGTTGGATACGTTGCCGAAAAAGCGCGGCCGCAAGCCGAAGGTAAAAGCCAATGCCTGAGGTACAGGATATTTTCGAACAATTCGGAGATGCCTATCGAGCTAACCACAGACTGTCTCTTACTCAATACAAAGCCATGAGCGCCATCCGAAGCTGCCGGACATCCCGGCTCGGCGGGCATATCGATAGGTGCCCAAGCTGCGGATACGAACGGCCTTCCTACAACTCTTGCCGCAATCGTCACTGTCCCAAGTGCCAGACGTTCTCCAAGGAGCGATGGCTTGACGCACGAAAGGCCGACCTACTGAATATTGGCTACTTTCATGTGGTGTTTACTGTACCGCAGGAACTCAATTCTCTGATTTACCGCAATCAAAGGGATTGCTACAACCTTTTGTTTCGGTGCGCGGCGGAAACGCTTCAGGAACTGGCCAGAGATAAAAAATATCTGGGAGCATCTATTGGGCACACTGCCGTTCTACATACCTGGGGGCAAAACCTTTGCTTTCATCCCCATGTCCATTGTATCGTTCCCTCTGGCGGACTGACCGCACTGGGCAAATGGCAGCCCTCACGGAAGAAGTTCTTTCTTCCTGTACGAGTACTGTCCAGCAAATTCCGTGGAAAGTTTTTGGCCTTACTGAAATTGCAAATGCCTGATGTTGACCAGAATCTGCTGAATGTCTGTTACCGCAAGGAATGGGTAGTCTACTGCAAGCCGCCGTTTAAGAATGCCGCCTGTGTCGTTGAATACCTCGGGCGCTATACCCACCGGGTTGCCATCTCCAACAACCGTATTCTCAAGCTTGAAAATGGTGCGGTTACGTTTAAGTGGCGAGATTATCGGGACAGTAGCCGTTGGAAAGAAATGACGTTAAGTGCTGAAGAGTTTATCCGACGCTTCCTGATGCACGTCCTGCCGCCCGGCTTCACAAAAATACGTCACTATGGCTTCCTCTCAAGCCGTGGTAAACAGAAATCGTTGAGAGTCTGCAAGCTCCAGACCGGAACGAAGCTGATTCCAAAAGAAAAACTGTCTGCCGAGCTGCTCATCCAAAAACTCATCGGCAGAAAACCTTCTCAGTGCCCTCGGTGTGGATACTCCGGTCTGCTCAAAACCGGTTTGTCTCCGCCTGCGGCCTAAGAACTGGAAAGCTTTAAAAAGTCTGTTTACGAACAGGCTTGCTTTGCTTTAGCCATTTTACCAGAGGATGACATGATTCTGCAATGCAATGCTGAAAAACAGAGATCTTAGAAACATTTTTTCTGATTTTCTGTATGGAAGCCGGGATGCTTTCCCCATAGCCGCTATGGGTTCTCCCGCGGTTTCGTGCTATGGAATTATCCAACCAAAGGCAACTGTGATCTTTCTTCCCGGTTGCTTTTTTCTTGCCTTTGCTCGGATAATTCTCTACTCATAACGGGAAGCTAACTCGCTCGACAATTGAAATTTCGATATCTTCTATGCCTCAGATTCCAAAATACTGACTAGTGCGCTGTTACACTTCTGACATAAAAGCACGAGCCGCTTTCAAAGGCGCGAAGAATTCGGCGTCGCCATCAGCCAGAAATTTAACGTCTGCTAGGCCTGTTAGTCCGAAACAAAGCTCACTTGTAGCACATACGCATCGTGCGTCAACTTTTTTACCCTTCCCGGAGTATAGTTTCCAGTTCAGCACTTCTCTTACGAGGCAATACTCTTTGCTCACTTCGCCCGTGACTGTTATGCCAAGTGCTGTTCCCTCTGGGCAGTGGACATTTTTATATGCCATCGGGAGACAACGGATGGAGATGTCCACCACCGCCTCCCAATGCTCTCGCCCAATTATTGGAGGAAGAGATAGCGCGGCGCGTATCTGCTGTTGGTGAATCCAGTGTTCCGTATACTCCCGTGCTTGGTCGAACCAAATGGTTGAACGATTTTCTCCTGCCCACGCGACAGGTATTCCTTCTCCGAACGGGTCACAACTGATAAAGTAGTCGTACAACTCATTTTTTAGTGTTCCGAATAACATCAGAAGTACACGCGGGCTGACGCGACGTGTTGCATAAACCCAGTTGTCCGCAAGCCCGTCAATGAATCCAACCAACTCACTATATGATGTTATCGGGACATCCGGCGGCAACCTCAAACCATCACGCCCGGAAGACAGCCGCCGAATGGTGACATCCACAAGGTGAGAGAATACGTCCTTTACAGTCCAGTCCTCATAAGCTGCGGCGTGCGTCCAGTCACTCGGCTTAACGCCAAGCAGGAGTTGATACATCTGATCATCACAGCTCTTAAGTAGTTCATTCGTGAAAATTGGCTGAAGCTCTTGTAACACGTTACACCTCCTAGCTGTTATTCGTCAGGTGACGGACTAGTATATCAAATTCTTCTCAGCCTACTCGACAAATTTCTGTTTATCGCTGAGTTCTGTATAAACATTAGGCGAAGCTTATAACGCAGCTATCGCATGCAATGTCAGATTATTGCCCAAAAGGGACCAAGGAGTTTGCAATTCTCTTTTCTCCACCGACTATTGTCGTATAGAATCTTTGCTCGATACCATATATGTAATTGCATGGCATTTCTTTATAAAACTTGGATTTACAACTGTTTAGCATCATTTAGCATTTCAACCCACGGCATTTTGCCCAAACGGATATAATCCAACGCTGCCATAAGGTGAGTCATAAAAACGCCAAACATTATGTCTTCTTTTATCATGTTTTGATATCCAAAACGTCGTTCGATTGTACTTGGTAAGGCAAAAATAGTAGGAACGCTTTCGCCTCGCTCCTCATAGCCCACAAATGCGCCATTGCTTTTGCCAACTATTATTACATCAGGGTAATTGATATCTGCAGAAATTGTATTCAATGCCTTCTGGATGTTGCCTTTTGTTTCTTGTGTATCCCCTTGAGCCTTATTGATAAGAACCATTCCTAAAACAGGGTTACGAAACGAAGGAAGTCCACGCACAGAAACAGTTCTATGATCATCAACATATGGATCAAACTGATATTGTCCACGCCGTTCCCTGGTTGAGCACAGAGTCTTAAATATATGCACTTGCTCAATTGCTTTTTTCAATGCAGCTTCCGTATACCCATGCTTCGCTTCTATATACGCATAAACTGCCTCGAGAGGTATATTTTCTTTTCTTGAGAAATTGTTTGCATCTCGCAGCCAAAGTGTGGGGAACAGCTCTTGATCATATATTATTATATCATCCCCCGCTTTTTCGCCATTGGCCGATACAGCACTGCCTCTGCATACTCCATATTTGTTTGGTAAGAAAGAGCGTAATACTTTACATATTACAATCTCAAATTCATCTCCCAAGTCAAAATTATAGTCTGACTTAATTGATGTAAGCTCGGCATTAAACCGATCATGCAACAACTTCACATAATCATTGTACAGCATTTTTACTCTCCTAAAAATATATAGGGATACAGCAACTTCCCATTATTGCTACAATATTCTCCCTGTCCTTCAAGGCGTTGACCTTCTAATTATTGTTATAACGGCATGGTCTCCAAACAGCTGTTTTGCCGCACAACTCGAAACGTGGGATAATTTGTAATAGTTACTTTTATTATACTACTTCCTTCACGTTTGGCAATAAATACAGAGAATAAAATATGGGCTGACGTTATGTCAGCCCATATTAATGTTAGCCGCTGCTTATATCGTCTCGCCTTGGGTGCCTTCCGGTTCCCCGGATTGCGTCTCGGCGGCAAGGCCTTGCTCCGCAGACGCGCATTTCTTCCACACGAACCTGGCGAGCAGGACGCACAGGGCGGTGAAAAGATAGATTGCTCCCAGCACGGCCCAGAGATTCGGGACATACCTTGAGAGGATGACGGCGATCATATCCAGAAGCATGTGCAGCAAAACCGCCAGAGGATAGAGGAAGAAGCGTTTGCCGTCCTTCGCGGCGAACCAGACGAGAACGGAGGCGGAGATGTGAAAGGCTACGGCGGCGGCGCGCTCCACGGTGCTCATTAGGAAGGTGCCGGGCGGGGTGGCGGAAAGCGCCGCGGAGGTGGCGGCGAGCGCTTGCTGGGCGGCCGGGGTCGCCGCTCCGGCAATCAGCTTGTCGTACCCTCCGGCATTCAGCGTGACAGCCAGGACGATATTGGACACCATGCTGAAAACAAGGATATAAAAGGCCTCGACACCGCCGTGCCCGGCGCCGTACATCAAGGCGTTTCCATCGTTTCCGCGCTTCTTTTTGAGCACGGTTTTAAAGGCGGCGAAGCGGCCGGTCTCCTCGAACAGTCCCGCCATAAAGCCACCGAAAGCGCCGTAAAGCCAGATATTGCTTTTGAGCACGGCGCCCGCGGCCGACGACAGGATATAAGAATTGATCGCGCCCTCGATGACCAGCGCGAAAAGGATGAAAACCGCGCAGCCGGTAAAAAACGGCGAGAGGTCCGCATTGTATTTTTTCCTGATGACCAGAAAGAGCGAAACGGGAATGACGACGCCCATGAGGGCGGAAATCGCCATACATACCATGGACGAAATCGGTACGGTATAGTTCATAGCTACACTCAGCCTTTCTTCGCCGGTTCATCGGCGTAGGTTTCGATGCAGTAGCCGTCGTGTCCGCAGTTGGTGCATCTGAGTTTTCTTGTTTTCGGCGTGTGTCTGGCAAACGTAAAGTTCCAGAACCCGGGCTTGAATTTCGCGCCGCACTCCGGACAGAGATAAGCGGCGTTATGGTAGTACATTACGATAAGGGGACAGGCGATGGCTAGGCTGGCTGCCAGAATTGCGGCGAAGGGCCACCAGATGCCCCTTACGATTCCATAGATCAGCGCGGCGACTTCTAAGATATCCAACAGGATCCCAATGATCCACATAGCCGCGTAGGTTCTTTTGAGTTTTCTTTTTCCGGCCACAGATTTTTCTATGTCGCTCATGGAATTGACGCAGACGCTGTTTACGGCGCGCAGATTTTCCCGGACGATACCGATGGCCTGCTTCTGCTTCCGCTTTTCGCCGATTTCTTCGTCAATGAGTTTTTCCTGTTCATCCAGCAGCAGCAGCAGCACCTTGTTCTGATTTTCGCTCCGCAGGATGCCTCTGACGGAATCCAGCGACAGCCCCAGGGATTTGAGCAGACAGATGAGGCGCAGTTTTTTCAGGTCCTCTTCCGAGTACAGCCTCCTGCCGCCCTCGGTCAGCGCCGTGGGCTGGAGAAGGTCCTTGGTGTCGTAGAACTGGACCGTCCGGACGGAGACCTCGCACAGTTTGGCCAGCTCTCCCGTCGTGTAAGCCGACATAGATTTCACCTCCTTTTGTTTGTATCCTAACTCATTACGTTACGTCATGAGCAAGGGGTTACGTAAGGGGATTTTTTGCTTTGGCCGCAATTTTTTGAAAGAGACCGCGAAGCTAACCTCTATTCTATGTATTATATTGGATTTCGGTGCGCATTTCCACCGTTATGCGGAAAAAGACGGAGAAACGCCGGCTTTGCCGCTGCTGTATGGAAATAGAAATGGCTGATGAGAAAAACAAAAAGCCTTGACAAAAGCAATGCTGTGCGCTAATATATTGACTATAAAGTCATTGACTATAAAGTCAACATAAAATGGAGCGGTGCTATGAAGAAGACAAACCGCCAGACGCAAAAAGAGCAGACAAGGCAGAGGCTTCTGGAAACCGCCTATGAGGTGTTCTCCCGGCACGGGATTATGAGCACCCGTATGGCGGATATCGCGCAGGCGGCCGGCGTTTCCCACGGAACGGTGTTTGCCCATTTCCAAACTCAGGAGGAACTCGTCACCGAAGTAATCGAGACCTACGGCGGGAAGATTGCCCTGCGTACCCACGAGCTTGCAGATTCCTGCGGGCATATGGAGGAGCTCCTGGCGGCCCATCTTGCCGGAATCGGGGAGTATGAACCATTTTATACAAGGCTTGTGATTGAAAACAGGCTGCTTCCGAGGGCGGCAAGGGACGTGTGGGTTTCTATCCAGTCGGCGGTCTCCTTCCACTTCGGCAGGGTCCTGGAGCGGGAAGGGCGGCCGGAACAAGGAGTTTGCCCGCCCGCCTATATGCTTTTTAACCTGTGGGTGGGACTGGTCCATTATTATCTGGCGAACGGAGATCTGTTCGCCCCGGAAGGAACTGTGATCGGGCGGTATGGCGGTACGTTAATCGAAAGTTATTTGCGTTTGATTAAGAAAGGCAGCTGAAAGGGGGACAGCGGGAATGGACTGGAAAACGCCGAGGATACTCAAAGGGAGATCGTGTTACGGGCATCTGGGCGGAACGTTGGGAGACAGGCTTTTTGCGCGCCTCGTAGAGCTGGGCTGGTTCGAGCGCGACGGGGATAAGACGACCGTGTACTCTCTTACCGAACGCGGAAGAGAGGCTCTTTTCGAACTGGGCGTCGATATTTACGAGAGGAGGTAAGGTTGCCGCGGAGATAACAGAGACCCTTTCTGAGCCGAAAACCGACAAAAATATCGAAAGGAAGCGTTTCATTTTGAAAACATGTATTTCCTGCGGCATGCCGATGACAAAGCCGTCGGACTTTCCCCTCATGGATGAAAGCAAGGATTACTGCGTTTACTGCGCGAGGCCAGACGGCTCCATGCAGTCGTATGAAGAGAAGGTGGACGGCACCACGGAATTTCTGATCCGCACACAAGGACTGGATAGGGATGCCGCGCGACAGACGGCAGTACGCACCTTATCCAAGCTCCCCGCATGGAAGCAAAATAAATAGAACTGCGGCAGATATCGATTTACCCCCAGACAGGATGGTGAAGTAACAACACTGTTCAGTCTGGGGGTAAATTATACTCCAGCACAACTGCCTGCTATAACGCCAGGGGTATGCAGACAATATGCGGAAGCGTATTAAAAATTGCTGCCCGCCATGTAAGGCAGGCAGCAAGCCGGTTCAGTTTGTTATTCAAAGCGTACTTCGGGTATACGCTCCGGTGCGTCGGCTGTTTTTATGGCCGGTTTGCCGCGCCCTTTTTGTATCCCGTTTTCTTAAGCAGGTAAATCGGAATCATCAATATGAGAACGGTGACACCGCAGGCGATAAAGCCGACGCGGGCATTAAACCGTTCGGAAATTGCCCCGGCAAACAGGTTGCCCAGAGGCGTGGATCCGGCGAAGGTCAAGGTGTAAACGCTCATGACCCGCCCTCGGTACTCGTTGCTGGAGTTAAGTTGCAGCGCTGAATTGGAGCTGGACGTATACGCCACGAAGAAGAAGCCCGTGATGGCCAGCAGTAGACCGGTTGTGAGGAAGGTATTCATATAACCCGTTCCAATGAGGGCTATTCCAATGAGGAGCGGCACAAAGTAGAGCACGAATTTCTTCGGTCCCGACACGCTCATGGCGGCAATCAGCATGGCGCCCACAAATGACCCGATTCCTAAAAAGGACATCAAAAAACCGAAGCCGGTCTCCTGCTGATTTAAAACCTGAATGGCATAGACCGGGACCAGCACGTTAAAATTGGGTGCAAAGGTGCCGACTACAGCCAGAATAAGCAGCGTGAAAAAGAGAATATCATTTTGATAAACATACTTAAGACCGTCCATAATGTTCCTGAATATGTTTTCTTCCTTTATAGGCGGTTTTTCGATTTTCAGAGGTTTGATAAACAGCAGACTGATCAGTACCGCACCGAAACTGATGGAGTTGGCGAGAAAACAGGCCGACACACCGAAAGCGCCCATCACGATGCCTGCGATCGCCGGGCCGATAATTCTGGACATATTGAATACCGCTGAATTGAGCGCAATCGCGTTCATAAGATCTTCTTTGCCGGTAAGTTCCACAATAAATGCCTGCCGGACGGGCATATCAAGGGTATTCACGACGCCAAGCGCAGTGGCGGTAATCAGGATATGCCAGTATTGAACCGTTCCAGTAGAGGCCAGGATTGCCAGGACGAGCGTGACGACCAGGGAAGCGGACTGGGTAAAAATGAGAAGCTTCTTTTTTGGCAGCCTGTCGACGATCACGCCTGCAAACAGGGAAAAAAGCAGCATCGGAGTAAACTGGAGGGCGCTGATAAGGCTCAGAAGGAAGGGAGAATTGGTCAGCCGGTAGGCAAGCCACGGCTGAGCGGTATTCTGCATCCAGGTGCCCGTGGTGGACACGCACATCCCGAGCCAGTAATAACGAAAGTTTTTATGCTTCAGGGCGGAAAGCGGATTGCCGACATGTATGGATTTCATAATGCGTTCCTCAATCAATTATTTTTCCTGGATTATAAATCAAAATGAAAGGTATTTCAATGTAAAAAACGACAATTGCATAATCTGTGAAGTTAATGGCAATACAGCATCAAAAATGAGATGAAATGCTCCTCATGGTCCAATTAATACCGCATCGGTCAAAAAATAACGCGGGAGTATTCGGCATTTTCAACAAAGATTTTGAAATTAAATAAAATGTGACTAAATTTCATGATTTTTGTGTTTTTTTCAATTACAATATAGTATTAATTCCAGCTTATCTCTTGAGAGGGCCGGTGAGGGGACATGACGGACAGCCAGAGATTTCGGACCCAGCAGAATAATCGGTATAAGTATATTTTGGATCACATTAAAGACGTTATTTGGGAACTGGATAAAGAATTCAGATTTACGTTTGCAAGTCCGAATTCGAAGGAAATGTCCGGATACGAGCCTCAGGAACTCATTGGGCGCAGAATCACCGATTTTCTGGTGGAAGGATCCAGAAAATATATGGCGGAGCAGATTGCGTGCCGTTTGCAGAGCAGGATGAGCGGGGAATCCTACGAAATGGTCTTGCATGATGTCCAGTTTGTCTGTAAGAATAAAGCCGTCATTTGGGTTGAGGTATCCGCCAACCTCATCATTGAAGACGGGGTTTTTGTAGGTTATATCGGCACTACGCGCAACATTTCCGAAAAGAAACAATATATTGAAGAACTGAAAATTGCAAATGCAAAACTGGAACAGATGGCCATAACCGATATTTTAACGGGGGCTTACAACAGAAGAAAATTTGATGACGATCTGAATTCTCTTATTGGGCATCTTGGCGCAGCATTTTCGCTGTTGTTTTTTGATATTGATCATTTCAAAATCGTTAACGACCAATTCGGACATAAAACCGGCGATCTTGTCCTCCAGCATATTTCAAAACTCGTGCTGGAAAAGCTAAGAAAAGCGGACCGTTTTTATCGGTGGGGCGGAGAAGAGTTTATTATCATTTTAATGAACACGGGTTTGGAATTTGCCAGAAACAGCGCGGAGAAAATAAGACAGGTGATTGCGGGGGAAGACTTCGGAATAAAAAGAGCAATCACAGTCAGTATGGGAGTCTGCGAGTACAGAGCGGGTGAGAATGCCGATCAGACCGTAAACCGGATTGACAAAATACTGTATGAAGCAAAAATCCAGGGCGGGAACAGGGTTTTGACTTAATTATTATGTTTTCCAGTGTGCGCCGGTATGACGCACACTGGATTTTTATTGGCCGTTGACTATTCGGCGCGAGGCGAAGTATAATTGATTAAAAATCAAAACCGGGGTGAAACGATTGAAAAACAGCCTATGGAATAAGATCAAATTTATTGTAATAGGATATGCAATTGTTTTTGCATCTTTGTTTGTTCTTCAGCTTATCATTTACTCAATAAAGTTTGTCATCGAAAAGATAGCGTTTGCCAATTTTTCAATCCTGCTTGGGGATGTTCTTGTATCTACAGCGCTCTTAAGCATTCTGATTTCCGCCATTCTTTTCATCCCCGTGCTGCTAAAACGAAGATAAACAAAACATCAAGGGCATCGCTTTTTAGAAAAGCGATGCCCTTGATGTTTACCAAAGGTTATCTCTTAAGAAAGCATGCCGGGTAATCCTTCTCCCTCGTAAAGTCCGACGGATTGAGAAGAACGGTATCCATTTTCAGCTCTCTTGCATACTGGATGGTCTGTGCCGCCTCTCCTCCGCTTGTCCCGTCGTAGACGGTAATCAGACGGGTTGAACCGTCTATCATATAATGGTTACGCCTTTGCATACATCCTGCAGAATACTGCGTCTGCAGGTATATGACGTCGTCAGACTCAGCGAGCGTGTCAAAGTACTTTTCACGCCAGACGTTTGGCCAACGTTCCGCCTGCGTTTCGCATGGCAGGCAGCAGCAAAGACGTATACCAGGAAATTCTTTTCTTAGCTTTAAGACCAACTCCGCCGACCATATATCTGTACCCATAGCCATTCCGGTCCGAAAGATCCTGTAGCCCAAAAAGATACTTCTGCGAAGTTCAAAATCAATTTTACCCACGAGACTTGAATAATCGAGGTTACCAGGCAGCTTGCAGGGACGCATTCCGATGATGGTACAGGTTTTTTCTTTTCCCGACATTATAATATCACTTCCGCTTTTCAAAGTAATGACATCGCTTGCACTGGCTTGAGCGTCAACCAACACAGGAGCGCTGGAATCTTAATTATCTATGGGGGGAGCCAACCGGACCGGTTTTCTGCCGGGAGGGAGGGGAAATAATAAGGTTAAACGGGCTGAAGCGATGATTGCAGGGCGATGTAAAGAATAGATCCTTTTCGGGTTGACCGGTGCCTCCTTTTCTGACAAAATATTAGAATCCCTCCAAATATGGTAAAATTATCCTATTAATAGTATAGAGATAATTTTCCTCTTGACTATCTACCAAACGGTATATTTTTGGGGAAATCAGTCAAATATTTTCAGGTTAAGGGCTTTTTTGATGGCAGCCGCCTTCCCGCTTACACCAAGTTTTCGATAAATATTATGAAGATGGGTTTGGACGGTACCGGAAGATACGCAAAGACGATTTGCAATTTCTCCCCTTGTAAGACCTTCTGAGGCGAGAACCAGAATTTCGAGCTCCCTGCCCGATAAAGAGTACCCGTTCCTCATGTTTTTCTTTAAATTTTTAATGTATTGTTCGCAGCTTTTAAAAACTTCTTTGATATAGTCATCGGCCTGGTCTCGTTCCTTTTCAATAATTGACTGCATCATACTATGAATACTGCCTGCGTACTCCGCGAACGTAAGAATGATATGGTCCGAACGCCCTATCTCGAGGGCCTTTTTCAGAGACGCGCACCCTTCAGCCAATCCATATAAATGGTATTTTGCAATCGAATTTAAAATTTGGTTGTGGAGAAGCCCAAGCAAATGAGTGTATGGGGAACCAGGCGAATCAAAAGATGCGCTGAGCATTTCCAGCTCGATATAGTTTTTTGCCAACAATACCGTTTTGGCATATACAATTTTCCGGTACGCAAGGCTTTGATGGGGAGAATCTGCCGGGAGTGCCTTGTTGCACCCCAACTGCCGAGGGATTCTGTCCACCAACCCAAAACAGCTGAAAATATACCCTTCCACCAGTTCCAGCGTTGCGTTGTATACAGGGGTGTTTTGCGCTTCAAGATCCGTCCGCAGCTTTTTAAGCAGCTCCCTTCCCTCCGCGATCCTGCTTTGGAGAAGGTACAGCCGCAGAAGGACAAAAATCGCGCAGATCCAGATACCGGTCTGTTCTTTTTCCTTTGCTGTATAAAATGCTTTCAGAGCATTGAGCTCGGCCGCTTCCCAGGCGCCGGTTTCCAGCGCATATTCGGAAAGCGCGATGTATTCGCAGCCTGCTCCGCATCCGTCGGAGAGCAAAGAAAAATTGGGGAAGCCGGCGGATATGATTTCCGCCGTATCCTTCAGTTTTCCCGGTTCACTATAATAGCAAAATAGAAAAGACGGGGACCCGTAGGTGAATTCGATTTTCCGGGTGAACAGACAGGAACTATTGCCACCCAACAGTCCGATTGCTTTTTGGCAGCAGGTCACCATCTTTTCTGCATTGTTAAAGGAAGCAAGAACATGTACCGCGCTCGTTTCTCCCAAAACCAGATTTTTGTCTCCTGCGTAAGTACTTTCAGATTTCTTGTAATATGATCTGAGTTCATAAAGAAGTTTTATGCCGGTTTTAATACGCAAAGCGTCTCCGCTGAGAAACAGAGTGCTTATATATTGAAGATAAGCGTATGGGTACCGATACAGGACCTCTCTGGGAGCGGACGCGAACATTTCCCCATAACCTTTGAATTTTACGTGCGAATTTGCTATCGTGCCCTCATCGTTCAGCAAGGACAGAATCCGCTCGGTTTCGGACGCACAGTGCAAGAATTCATACGCCTTGATAAAATCCTTCTGAAGCAAATACCATTCGCCTGCTTTGCGGCATATCTCCGGCAATTCAAAACTGTCCGTCTGCCGTCTGCGCAGAAAGTCCAGCAAAATGGTAGGAATTTTATAAATACCGGTGGCGTCTTCAAAGGAGAGAAAGGCGTTTTCCCTGCGCAGCATTTTGAGGAGTTCTCTGGTTCCCGCTTCTCCGGTTACGAACAAAGCCTGCTGCGCCGAAAAGCTGTCCAAAACCGAGAGCTGAAGCAAAAACCGGCGGATCGGTTCATCATAAATACTATAAAGTGCATGATCCACCAAATCATCAATCAGGACGTTCATACCGACCGGAATGCCATTCTGAAGTCCAACCAGAATGAGATAGACCATTGAGATCCAGCCTTCGGCATATTCGCAGATTTTCTTCAAGTCTCCCTCGGAAGGCATGCAGCCTGCAACTGCGCAGTAATCCCTTATTTCCTCATCCGTAAACCGGATCGTATTCTGAGATATAATTTGGCAAAGCCCCTTAGAGAAGAGCTCTATAAACTCCAGATAGGTCAAATCCCGTGTGATAATTACAACAGACAGATTGCGGGGCTTATTTTTCGCGATCTGAATCAAGAGACTGCCGATTTGCGTTCCCTTTACAAGATGATAATCATCCATAACCAAAGTCGTTTTTTCTTCAATGTTTAAGTCATCTAGAATGGAGAAAAGCTTCGATGTGCTGAAAGTGTCGGAAGGGAAACCGAGATGTTCAAGTTGTATTCCGGCATCCGGATTCAGTTTTTCTGCCCCCCGGGAAATACTGTCCCAAAAATATGAGACCGCATTTTCCGAAGAAGGGAAAGTAAGCCAAAGTGTGGGGGTGCCCTTTTTCGTCAGATACTCCCTGACGGCTGTGGTTTTTCCAAATCCCATGGGAGCCTCCACGATGGTAAGCGGATAGCTGAAAATATTTTCAAGGGCTGATTCGACCCGCTTTCTTCGAAGCAACATCTGCTTTTTCAAAGCGTCACCTTCTTTCTGTCTCTCAGCCTGATCGGGTCGGAGAAGAGGTCTGGAAACGGAAGAGACACTATTCTACCTAATGCAGCATTATACTACTAAATATTGGAAATTGAAAGAGAATTCTTGTTATTTTTTATTTAACTTAAAGGGCCTGTAAATCTTAATAGATTCACAGGCCCATTCTCGTTTTCTAAATTAAAAAGCTACAAAATATCCGTCAGATTCAATTGTAAAGGTCCCTGAGGTACCGGTTATATAAGCCTTTATTGTTTCAATCCTGTCTTTTATCAGCGCATAAGTTTCCCCATCGATCACGGCAGAATATACGGTTTCCCCACCGGGAGCAATTTCAGTCGAGGTGAGCGCATCAGTAAAAAACATGCCGTCCGACCAACGGTAGAGCTTGGCGCCGCTTTTATCCAGAATTACGAAATCAAAATATTGTCCGCTCATATGATTTATGGTAACGGTTTTTTCAGTATGATTCAGGATGGAAAGCGTCAGACGCAGTGTCCCGTCCGATTCCGTTGCCGAAGTTTTGACAACAACATTGGACTTGTAGTTTTCCAGAAGTCCCGCGAGCCTGCCTGCCACAGTGACGGCTTCCGCGCGCGTGGCTCCGGCAGCGGCGCATACCATGTGATTGTCCCTGCCGTTCACCAGCCCGAGAACGGACGAGCGGCTCACATCAGTCCGTACTGTTTCCGCAATCTCAGCGTCGTCCGCGAAGGGGGGCAGCGCGATATCCGGCAGGGCATAATCATTGCCCGTAAAATGGTAGAAGGCGTTCATGATATAATGGATCATATCTCCGCGCTCCAGCACTTCGGTAGGGCGGAAACTGTCTTTATCATCGACAATGCCGCAGACCGCCAGGTCATACAGCGCGTTTGCGCCTTCGGCGCTGTTTGCCACGTCATGATAGTAATCGCCGATGTCGGTCGGCGCGAAATAATTGATGTTGATATCAAGCGCCTCGTGAAGCATGCGGACAAACTCCATGCGTGTAATGCCTATTTCCGGATGGAAGCAGCCGTCGCCGCTTGAGAATACGTCAGGGTAACCGTACTTCAAGGCCCATGTTTCAAACCAGCTGCCTTCAACGTCCTTGTAACTTATCGCTGAAATCAGATCCGCCTGTTCCGGAACGGCAAGAGCTTCCACCGGAACCAATGCAAAGATTATAGCTGCCATCGTGACAGATAAGAGCAGTTTTCCCAACCGCTTCATTTTATCTCCTCCACATACAATTTCAAGCTGCTTGCGTTTATTTTGACGAATTCAATTTGGTATTGTTCCTTATTTACTTAAGATGAAATGTCCGCAAAAATCAGCGAATCTGGGAAATATGTGGCCTTATCCATGCTTAACAGTTTGTTCACATTATTATTTGTTTACATTATGCTTACCTATGGTATATAATCGAAATGGATTAATTTGCTATATCATACAATCGGAGTATGTCATGTGAGAGGAATTACAGTATGAAGCCAAGGAAGAGCGCCGGGAACGAGCCCCATTATTATTCCGACCGGTTGATCCGGAAATTGGAAGCCCTTCGAACAGCGCCTGCCACAGTGATGGAGGCTCCGTCTGGATATGGAAAGACGACAGCCATACGTGATTTTATGGAAGAAAGGATACCGCGGACCGCGACTGTTTGTTGGTTTACTATTGTTGATGAATCACCCAGCGCGAGTTACCGGCGGTTCTGCCAGGAACTCAATAAAATAGACAGCATGACCGAACAGAGACTTTCCAGAATCGGGCTGCCCAACGCCGCCAACGCGGGAGAGACGGCGGACGCAATACGGGCGCTTGATTGCAGCAAAGAAACTTATTTTATAATGGATAATTTTCAAGTGCTTCCCGATGGTGTTCCCGCGTCATTTCTGAATGCGATGATTGAACACGGCGGAAAGCAGCTACATATTATCTTCATCACCCAGATCATGAAACGCAATTTGCGCACCGCTATTTCAGGCCGAGGGGTTCTCCACATTACTGCCGCCGATCTGCGTCTGGACGCGGAGGATATCCTGCGTTATTACTCCCTCTCAGGAGTGAAGATTACCCCGGAGCAGGCGGAGAGCGTAGAGCGCTTTACCGAAGGCTGGATGATAGCGGTTTATTTGCAGATGCGCGCTTACAAGGAAACGGGAACACTCTCGGATACCGATGAGCTTCTTGTTCTGATGGAGCATCTTGTATGGGATAAGCTTTCCGAAGAACAGCAGACCTTTCTTTTGCGCGCATCGCCCTTTGCAATACTGACGTCGTCGCAGGCATGCGCCATTTTAGGCTGCGACAAGCTGCCGGATTACGCGCAGAAAGCTTTAAGCAGCCCCTTTATCCGTTACGAGGTAGCTGGACGGCGATACGAGCTGCACGCCGTTTTGTCCGAGCTTTTAGCCTGCAAGAGAAAAGAACGCGGGCCTGTCTTTGAACGCGATTGCCTGCAGAGCGCAGGGGATTTGTGCCGCGGGGAAGGAAAAATCAAGGAAGCGCTTGAATTCTATGCCCAGATCAAAGACTACGAAAGAATTTTATCCTTGGACTATTCCAAAGCGTTGCAGGAAAACCTGGTAAAACAACCGATTTACACGTTGACCCTGGATATTGCCCGCAATTGTCCGGCGGAAATAAAAAAGATAAATCTGCTCCCGATGCTTTGCGTTGCCTGGGCGCTTTTGAATGCGGGATTGAGCAGTGAATTTGACGTCCTGATGAAGGAACTGCGCAGGATGCTGGAAGAATCGGACGAGCTGCATACCTCGCTGCGCGGAGAATGGCTGTTACTCCATTCCTGGCGGCGGCTGCCCGATCTGGACAGGATGAATAAGCTGGTGAGAAAGGCCGCCGTTTTTTTAGGAGGAACCTGTTCCCGGGTCATTTTGCCTTCCTCTCCCTGGTGTTTTGGGAATCATTCAACTTTATCTGTCTTTCACAGCAAACCTGGCCAGGCTGATCGGGAGGCGGATGCGCTGGAGGAATTCATCACGCTGTATTCCCGCTTGACGGGGGGGCACGGGGCCGGGGCCGACCTGCTCTTCCGCACCGAACTGGCCCACTACCGGGGCGACCTCAATGAGGCAAAGATCCTGGCCTATAAGGCTTGCCACATTGCCGGGAAAAAGCGGCAGGGGATGGTGCAGCTCGGTTCCGCGCTGCAGCTGGCAGAGATCGCGGTGGAAAAATCCGACACGGCCGGCTGGCAGAATGCCATCGATTCCATGGAGAAGGCCGCGAGCAGCCAGGGGCAGAATTATTTCGTGCTCAGGTCAACGGTGGATATCATGCGCGCCTTGCTGCTGAGTGAACTGAAGCATCAGTCAGAGATTGCCGGCTGGCTGAAAACGGGCGACACATCGGAGAAGATCCTTCCGGGAATGCGGCGAAACGCGCTTTTTGTCCGGCTGAGCTACCTTACGCATGAAAAAGATTATACGCTTCTGGCGGGAATTGCGGAAGCGGAATTAGAAAGCCTCAGTCCCACCGATGTTTTTATGGATACGGTTTTTTCCCTGCTTGCCGCCATCGGACATATTTCTCTGGGCAACAGAGGGCGCGCGCTGGAGCTTTTGGATCACGCCGCGAACAGAGCCCTTCCCGACGGCTTTGTTTACCTCTTTGCGGTTCATTACTGGCTCCTGCAGGGCCTGCCGGAAAGGCTGGTAAAGGACCGCTATCCCGAATTGGCGGTACGCTTTATTGAGATCAAAGAACGGTTTCTGAGTGGATTCACCGCGCTGTATGAGGCAATTTCAACAGACGAGCTCCCGGGCAGCCTTACCCTTCGGGAGCGCGAAGTGGCGATGTTGGCGGCAGAGGGGCTCCGAAACAGCGAGATTGCGAAAAAGCTGATGGTGTCCGAAAACACGGTCCGGTTTCATCTGCGCGCGGTTTTTCAGAAGCTGGACATTGACCGCCGCGCCAAATTGGCGGAAAAATTAAAATAATTTCAAAAAACTGTCCATTCGGACGGTGCGTATGCGGAAAAACCATCTTATAATTTACGATGTAAAGGAGATGGTGATGTGAGTTATATCAGGAACGTCATGCCCGTGAGGGGCCACCGCCTGTTCATCGATATGGAGAGCGGGAGCAATGTTATGGTGGATCTTTCGGGGAAGCTCCACACAATGAAGTATGCAAAGCTTGCCGACGAGGCATTTTTTCAGACCGTCGAGACTGACGGAAATTACGTCATCTGGGGCGGCGGGAAACTTCGTCTCACTGTGAATGAACTCCTTGAAATTATTTTACTCGGGTGAATGAATTCCAGCTCTACTAAGGCACCATATGCTTTTATGATAATTCAAACTTTAAATTCAAATAAAAACCGGGAAGCAGAATCCCTGCTTCCCGGTTTTTATTTTTGTTTATTCCACCGCGATTTCCACAATTCCTTTATAGGTTGTGCCGTTCGTCGTATAGCCGGTGTACTCAATGGTCACCGTTCCGGTATAGTCTTTGGCCGGCACGAAGGTAATATTGGACAGGGAAGGGGAGGATCCGGCGTAGTAGGTTTTGGCAGCGGAGACAGCCGTATTGGTGGTATCGTCCTCGTCATATTTATAATACAGGGTTCCGAAGTCTTCATCGGGCAACGTAAACTTAACGCCGGAGAGGGTTTTGCCGGTTGCCTCCGAGCAGGCGGTCCTGAAATCGGAGAGGGTGAAGGCGACAGCCTCGTTTAAATCGGTTTTGTAAACAATCGCGTCGGCCTCGTTGTCAACCGCATTTACTGTGATTTTGACGGTGCCGGTATATTGCGTATCGTCCTCGGTATAGCCGGTGTAAGAGACGGTGACCGTACCGCTGAAGCTGGGAGAAGGCACGAAGATGATATCGCCTAAGTCGCCCGCGTCGTAGGAAGTGTTCTTTTCGATCTTGGTATTGGAATCGTTATCCTTGCTGTAGTCGAAGTACAGAATACCGGCGGACGAGGAGGAAAGAGAGGTGAACTTCACGCAGGAAAGGGTCTCGCCGGTGGCGTCGCCGCAGGTATCGCTGAAATTGTCCTGGTCAAAGGTGAGTGCAGTATCCTGTTCGGTGGTATAGGTGATGGCATCGGCGGTTGCTTCAGTGTCGCCTACGGCGATGGTTAATACTCCGCTGTAGCTGCCGCTGTCTTCCGTATATGCGGTAAAGAAAACCTTAACCGTTCCGTTGTAGCCGGCTACGGGAACAAAAGTGATGTCTCCGATATCCCCGACATCATAAGAGGTGCTCTTTACGAGCTTGGTGTTGGAGTCGTCGTCCTCATCGTAATCAAAATACATCACTCCGGCGGACGAGGAGGGTAGGGATGTAAACATAATGCTGGACAGAGTCTCATCGTCGTTGGCATTCGTGAGAGCGGCGGTAAAATCACTCTCGACGAGGGTCAGGGCCTCGTCTTCATCAATTTCATAGCTGATTGTGAGATCGAAACTGGTGTTTCCGTGTTTCCATCCGTGACTGTTGCCGAACTCGCCGTTAAAGCCGTCGGTACTTCCGGTGAGAGCATAGTATAGCAGCTCGCAGACGTCTTCCCTGGTGGCATAGGTGGACAGAGTGTTTTCATCATACAGGGATTCCAAATCATCAGTCAGCTCGATATCCCTGATCTTGGCCGTCCGCTCGATCAGCCAGATCGCCTGCTGAACAGTAACATAGCTTTGGGGCATAAAATTCTTGCCGTCGCCTTTTGCGATTCCCAGGCCGGCCGCCGTGTTGACCGCCTCGCAGTAGTAGTCGCCGGATTTCACGTCTCCGAAATGATTACCTCCGGCGTTGGAGTGCAGATTAAAGGCTCTCACAATCATGATCATGAGGTCGCCGCGCTTAATATAGCCGGAGAGATAATAATTCTGACAGCCGTCGCCCTTCATATATCCCTTGCTGATCATGTACTGCGCGGCATTCCCGAAGTGATTGCCGTTGTTTCCCTGCTGGCTCTGGCTGTGTGCCTGACCCTGGCCTTGACCCTGATATTGGTTCTGGGAGCAGTCCTGAGCGGCAGAAGCCGCCACAGACGCGGACAGGGCGATACACAGGATTAAAGCAATGACCAGTGCCCTTCCTAAACCTTGTTTTCTTAACATCGCGGAAACCTCCTTATATGATTGAAAGTAAACTTCAACAGCAAATATATGGAAGATGGAACTATCTCAAGGTTGTCACCCCCATGCCTTACCAGCCGTACTACCATAATAATGCGCACAACCTGGGTTTTATTGCATTCAGATCTAACAAATATGGAATTTTATATAATCTTAAAAGAAATTAAACTTACAAATTATTAAATTATCAGAACAATTTCCTGCTTTAGTGTATTTTAGTTTACAATGCTGAAATTACATATAAAATTCATTGCCGCAGGAAATATTTTCGCCGTATCCAAGATGATATGACATCATTTTTGAATTCATAAAAAGAATAAAATGTCGAATCAAGGTAAAAATACGTGATGAGGTAGACTTAAATGCTTTTTTATATCATCTTAATTCTATTTGCGGTATTGATCATTCTGGCATTTGTATTTCCCGTGAACGTAGATCTGCTGATTGACAGCGGCGAAATGAACATGCAAATGTCTCTCTCCTGGATTCATGTAATCAGAATTCAGGCGGAAACCATTCAAAACAGAATGCGAGTCTCAGTCCTTCTACTGAAAGCGAAAGTGTTTTCCAGATTATCTGAAAAAGGAAAAGAAAAAACCAAAAGAGAAAACAGAACCGTTTTTAAAGCCCTTAGTTTGGAAGACACTCATGTTAAGGCGTCTTACGGATTTAACGAACCTTACCTTACCGGGATTCTCTGCGGAGCAATCAGCTGCGCGGAAGCTCTGATAAAAAAAACAACTTTTGAGCAAATACCGGAATTTTTTCCTGCGCAGGAATTTATAAAAATAGAAGTAAGGTCAAAACTAAATGCAGGCAAAACGGCCTTAAACTTTATCAAATTTAAATCAAAGGAATCAAAAGGAGAAGAAGGTATGGATCAGACTAATTTAAATGAGCATGTAGACTCCTTATTTCACAGCCTTGAGAATTATACTCAAAATGAGGGTATTATCGGCAAGAGCGTGACTCAGGGAGATAAAACGTTCCTGCCTATCGTTTCCATCACCGTCGGGTTCGGCGGAGGAAACGCGTCCATGAAAGGACAGCAGGCCAATCAGCCTGGGATGGGTTCAAATACCGGTACGGGTGCTCTGGGCTTGGGGGCGAAAGTCTGCACCGACGCCGTGATTGTGATCGACGGTCAGAATGTAAACCTGCTGCCCATCAGCTCAAGCGCAACCAACATCATGGACAAGATTCCGCAAGTCATATCCAGCATGAATCTGGGAAAGCAAGCAGGACAATCAGGGCAGTCCGGTCAGACGAATCAGAACAATTCTCAGGGGCAAACCTACGGCGGCATACAGTCATAAACACTCATAAGAATTGAAAGAAGGAACTTATATGGACAAAATAGCATTGGTTTTAGCGATCATCGGCGCACTGAACTGGGGAAGCATCGGCCTGTTCCGGTATGATTTTGTGGCAGCGCTTTTCCGCGGCCAGACCTCTTCCATCAGCAGAATCATTTTTGCTCTCGTCGGCCTGGCCGGAATCTGGTGTATAACCCTTTTGTTCCGCGACAGGGAAGAGCTTGTGGAAGCCAGACACCACGAATAACATTTTTGAGGCGGGCGGCAAAATCGCCCGCCTCAATACATTCTTAAAGCCCAAACTGCCGTTACCATCATTTTCACCTAATTTTTTTCATACCAAGGCACATACTGGGATTACCAGACAAGAAAGGTATGGTACTGTGATGAGAGACGATCGTTTACCATTGGATCTTGATCTTCTGATAGCCGCGAACGGAAAGAAAATGCAGCATTTTTACAATCTTCCACAGGAAGAACGGGAAAAACTATTGGAGACCATCACGTCCACAAATCGGAGAATAAGCAAACTGAAGCAGTAAATAACAAACAACGGAGGTTGCCGCAGGCAGCATCTGTTTGAATACCAGATTAATCCCGGGGAGAAACGTTTTCCCCGGGATTCTGTTTGCTGAAGAATAATTACGGATGAAAAATAGAAAATATCTACATAACAAATTTGTTTCCACAAAATAATCAGAAGCGAGGGATCATTTTGCCCAAAAAAGTTACTGTGGACGGCAACACCGCGGCGGCTTACGCGGCTTACGCCTTTACCGAAGTCGCGACGATATTCCCGATTACGCCCTCCTCCACCATGGCGGAGTTGACCGACGAGTGGTCGTCCCAGGGAAAAACAAACCTGTTCGGCCAGCGGGTGCGGGTGGCCGAGCTCCAGTCGGAAGCCGGCGCCGCGGGAGCCATGCACGGCTCTCTGGAGGCCGGTGCGCTGACCACGACGTTTACCGCGTCCCAGGGCCTGCTTCTCATGATACCGAACCTCTATAAAATGGTAGGCGAATTGCTGCCGGGCGTGCTGCACGTCTCGGCAAGAGCGGTGGCTACCCACGCCCTATCCATTTTTGGGGATCATCAGGACGTGATGGCGTGCCGCCAGACGGGCGCGTGTCTGCTGGCCTCCGCCAATGCCCAGGAAGCGATGGACCTGGGCTTCGTCGTCCATCTATCCGCCATTTCCGCGCATCTGCCGTTTATCCACTTTTTTGACGGATTCCGCACCTCCCATGAATACCGCAGTATCGAACAGATCGAGTACAGCTCGCTCTATGACCTTGTGGATTGGAAGGCAATCGCCGATTTCAGAGCACGTTCGCTGAACCCTTTGCACCCTGTCACCAAGGGGACTGCGCAGAACCCCGACATCTATTTTCAGGGTCGCGAGGTTCAGAACAGATTTTTCCACAATGTCCCCGACATTGTGGCGGAGAATATGCGGAAAATCGGGCAGGTAACAGGGAGACAATACCAGCCCTTTGAATATTTTGGGGACGCCGACGCTGAAAACATGATTATTGCCATGGGTTCGGTCTGCGACACCATCAAGGAAACGATAGGGTATTTACAGAGTAAGGGAGAGAAGGTCGGACTGTTGCAGGTGCGGCTCTACCGTCCCTTCTCGGAGAAATATTTTCTTCATGCTCTGCCGGGTTGCATTAAACGCATTGCCGTCCTCGACCGGACCAAGGAACCGGGGGCCACCGGGGAACCGCTGTACCTGGATATCTGCAGGATGTTTACAGGAAGAGAAAAACAGCCCCTCATCGTCGGCGGCAGATACGGTCTCGGATCCAAGGACGTAAACCCTTCGCAGATTCTCGCCGTTTTCGCGAATCTGCGGGAAGATACTCCCAAAAACGGATTTACCATCGGTATTAAAGACGACGTGACGAAAACCTCTCTGCGTGATCTTCCGTATAAGCCAGATTCACACGGAACGGTGAGCTGCCAGTTCTGGGGACTGGGCTCGGACGGAACCGTCGGAGCCAACAAGACCGCCTGTAAGATCATCGGGGAAAACACCGATCTGAATGTCCAGGCCTATTTTTCTTACGACAGCAAGAAGTCGGGCGGCACCACCGTCTCCCATCTCCGTTTTGGAAAAGAACCGATCCTTTCCTCCTATCTCGTTTATCAGGCGGACTATGTGGCCTGTCACAATAAATCTTTCCTCAATCACTACGACCTGATAAGCAGCCTGAAACCGGGCGGAATCTTCGTTTTAAACTGCGATTATACTCCCGAAGAGCTCTCGGAACAGCTTCCGGGGAGCTTAAAACGGTATCTGGCCAGAAACCGCATCAAATTTTATATGATCGACGCGCTCAGGATCGCCTTGAATATCGGGCTTGGTAACCGCATCAACATGGTGATGCAGTCGGCCTTTTTCCAGCTTGCCGATATTCTCCCTCAGGAGGAAGCCGTCCGCCTGCTCAAGGAGTCCATCCACAAAACATACGGACGTAAAGGGCAGAATGTTGAGGAAATGAACGTGAGAGCGGTGGACGAGGGAGCGAAAGCCCTCATTGAAATAAAAATACCCGGGGAGTGGGCGGATGCCGTGGAAGAAAAAATCACGGCTGACGAGGACGCTCCCGAATTTGTAAACAAGATTATGAAGGCTATGGCCCGCAACGAGGGGTCGGAACTGCCCGTGAGCGCATTCGAGGGCATGGAGGACGGTTCTTTCCCACCGGGAACGACCAGGTACGAAAAACGGGGGATCGCTCCCATGATCCCCGAATGGCAGATCGATAAATGCATCCAGTGCGGCATGTGCTCCTATGTCTGTCCCCACGCGACCGTGCGTCTTTTCCTTCTGGACGGGGAAGAGCAGAGAGCCGCACCTGAGTCTTTTAATTCGAAAGCTGCGACAGGTAAGGAACTGGACGGCTACCGCTTCCGCGTCCAGGTGAGCCCGCTGGACTGCACAGGCTGCGGAAACTGCGCCGATATATGTCCGCCAAAGGAAAAGGCGCTTATCATGAAGCCTGCGCAATATGAGATCGACAGGGAGGACGACAACTGGGAGTTTGCAATGACCCTCAGAGAAAAGCCGGACCTGGTTGACCGCTTCACAGTTAAGGGAAGCCAGTTCGTGAGGCCGCTGCTTGAGTTTAACGGAGCCTGTCCCGGCTGTGGAGAGCCGGCTTATATCAGGCTCCTCACCCAACTCTTCGGCGAGCGCATGATGATCGCGAACGCCACGGGCTGTTCCTCCATCTGGGGGGCCAGCGCACCCTCCATGGCGTATTGCACGAACGAAAAGGGCAGGGGCCCCGCGTGGGCAAACTCCCTTTTTGAAGACAACGCCGAATACGGATACGGCATGTGCCTGGGTGTCAAACAGATCAGAATGCGACTTGCCTCCTCGATTCGCATGGCGCTTAACTCGGAAACCCTTGAGGAAGAGCTCCAAAAAGCCTTCGTGGGATGGCTGCAGTTCTACAGCGACGGGCCGAAATCCCAGGCGCTGGCGGAGAAAATCAGAAGTCTTCTTGAAAAGACCGACTGCAGAAGCAGCTTTCTCCTGCGGCAGATCAAGGATGCTTCGGATTATCTGGAAAAACGTTCGATCTGGATGGTTGGCGGCGACGGGTGGGCTTACGACATCGGATATGGCGGCCTTGATCACGTGATATCCACCGGCGAAGACGTCAATTTGTTCATCATGGATACCGAGGTCTATTCAAACACGGGAGGACAGGCCTCGAAGGCAACGCCGACGGGCGCGGTCGCGAAATTCGCGTTTAACGGAAAGCTGCCGCGGAAAAAGAATCTTGGGCAGATGGCGATGACTTACAAAGATGTTTATGTGGCTCAAATCTCCATGGGCGCGGATTTTAACCAGACCGTCAAGGCGATGAAGGAAGCCGAGAGCTATAACGGGCCCTCCGTCATTATTGCTTATGCTCCGTGTATCAGCCACGGAATCAAATCGGGCATGGCGACCAGCATCAGGGAGGAAAAGAAGGCGGTGGAGACAGGCTACTGGCACCTTTATCGTTATGACCCCAGGCGCAGGGAAGAGGGTAAGAATCCCTTCCAGATGGACTCAAAAGACCCTACGATACCATATCAGGAGTTTTTGGACGGGGAAATCCGATATTCACAGCTCTTCCAGGCAATGCCGGAACGGGCGAGTATGCTGTTCAAAGCAGCCGAGGAACATTCTAAGGAACGGCTGGAAACCTATAAGCGGATGTCGGAGGACTAGAAACAGATCATAAGGATGCTTGCCGACCATCAAAGACGCTAAGACCGGATTGCCTGATCCGGTCCTAGCGTCTTCTGCACCACACCGGCTGCTTGAGCCTGCTTGTTTACATAAATCGCGGGGTACGGGAATATTGCTTGCGTGGAGATTTTCTCAAATTTATAAAACAATGCTTTCCTGTTTGTGGGTGGGGTGTTATGATAACGGCAAACAAAAGAGAGGAGCGGATCAACATGAAAAACGTGTTTGAGTTTCTGAAGGCCTGCGGGACCTTTTTCCTTGCCACAGAGGAAGGAGACCAGCCCCGGGTAAGGCCGTTCGGCGCGGTATGCCAATACGACGGAAAGTTGTACTTCTGCACCAACAATACGAAACAGGTATGGCGCCAAATGAAGCAGAATCCAAAGGTGGAGATCAGCGCGTCCTTAAACGGCGAATGGATTCGGCTGACCGGAAAAGCGGTCTTCGACGGCCGGAAAGAGGCGAAGGCTGCTATGCTGGAGGAAAATCCCAGACTCAAGAACATGTACGGGGTGGACGACGGCTTGTTTGAGGTGTTCTATCTGGAAAGCGCCGCTGCCAACATCCTCTCTTTTGCCGGACGAAACGATACCTACCTGTTTTAGCTGATCCGGCGGAGCGCTGAATACCATACAGGGCAAAATCGTATCTTTCAAGCCTAAACGAGTCATAAAAGTGTCATTTTTCCGCGCTGCGCGGAGAATGACACTTTTTTATGCTCCCGTGGGATATTCTCCGGAGAGTACCGCCCTCACCGCGTTCCCGATTTCCTCGTAGCTGGTGCAGCGGCAGATGTTGCTCTGCAGCCACTCGTCAATTATGACGTCGGGCGGGTTGGGATGGAGTTGGGAAAGGGCATGGCAGACCATCAGAAATCCGGAAGTACAATAACCGCACTGAAAGGCGAATTTTTCAACGAACGCCTTTTGAATCGGTGCATTTTTAAGCCCCTCCACCGTTATGATCTGCTTTCCCACGGCCTCCGCGGTCAGCATCAGGCAACTCTTGGCGGGCCAGCCGTCGACCAGAACGGTGCAGGCGCCGCAGTCCCCGTTGAGACACCCTGGCTTCGCCCCGGTAAGACCCAAAACGTTTCGCAGGGTATCCAGGAGAATATCAGCCGGCCGGACGGTAACCTCGTGAAGTTCACCGTTGACACACAAAGTCAGCGAGGATTTATTCTGTAAAGCAAACATCATTCACAGTCCTTCATCACAGACAAAATAGTGCTGATTGTATTCTTAAGAACGAATTTCCGGAATTCGGCCGAGCCGTAAAAATCACCGAAAATAATTTCGGACAGGAGTTTTAAAATTTTCTCGGCACGGGCCTCAAAATTCAGATCGCCGTCGTTTAAAATCGCTTCCACTTCCTTGTTTCGGAATGGATAAGGGCAGAGACCGGAGAGAGCCAGCCGGAGTTTGCCGTCAGTTTTAAGCCCGGCTGCGGTGAGAAGGGGATAGTCGATTTTTTCATTTCTCGTTTTTTTGACATGAAAGTAGGGAACAGTGAGAAAGCGCTTTTCCACTGCGGCCGACAAGATGAATTCTCCTTTTTGCAGCCGGAGACCCTCCCCGAACACGTCGGAAAACGGAACGCTTCGAATCCCCCCCGGACCGCATGCCGTGACGAAGGCGTCGGCGACGAGCAGGGCAAGGGCGGTTTCGCGGTAGTAGATGGAGGAAGCCAGGTTGCCTCCCAGCGTGATCCTGCACTGCATAGTGTGATCGGCGATTCTGCCCGCACACTTGGTGAGAAGCGGGAACGGATTTGCCTCACAGAGTTCCGAGAGCGTGAGCATGGAACCCAGATACAGAGTATCTCCGCCTGATTCCATCTTCCGGCTCTCTGGAATGCCCTTGAGATCGATGACGGCCCCGCAGGTCAGATTCCCCACCCGCGCCATGCTGATCAGCTCGCTGCCGCCGCCGTAATAGACGGGATTTTTCCCCTCCGACTCCAGACGGAGGAACAGACCGGCCGCTTCCATGGCGGTATCCGGCCTGTAGTATTCAAAATCAAAAGGGATCATGAGATGCCTCCCGTTTTTGCCCGCCAGATGACTTCCGGCTCCAGCGGAAGCGTGTCCAGCTCCGTCCCGGCGGCGATCGAAAGGGCATTTGCGACGGCAGCCGGGATACCCAGGATACCGTGTTCCCCGATTCCCCTGGTGCCATAGGGCGATTCCAGCTGAGGCGTCTCTACATAACCCACCAGATACTGCGGCGTCTGGCCGAAATGCATGACCTTATAGGTGCGCAGGCTTGTATCCAGCACTCTTCCGCAGGGATCATAAGAAAACGCCTCGCGGCTCGCGAGGCCCAGCCCCATGCAGACCCCGCCCTTAATGACGGCGTCCGCCATTGACGGATTGAGTACCTTGCCCGCGTCGATCACCGTTGCCGCCTTTATAAGACGATAGGTATATTCCCGGGGGTCGTATTCGATTTCCACCGCCTGTGCTCCCACAGTCCAGTAAGGGCCCGATTTCCCCTTGCCCGTTTCCTTATCCAGATAATTGATATCACCCATCACAAAGTTCCCGCGCCCCAGAATTTGCCCCTCGATGGAGTTGCCGTTGGGATACTCATAACCGTGTACTAAATCCCGGAAGGACAGGAAAACAGTGGGGTCGCTTTTCAGATAGACCTTTTCCTCGCCGACCGCCAGGTTTTCCGGGGGGCATTTCAAGACGACGGCGCCAAGGCGGATAAATTGTTTAAGCACGTCGTCGGCGGCACGCAGGACGGCGTTTCCCACCATGTGGGTCGTCATGCTGGCAACCGTTTTCCAATGCTCCGGGCAGTATTTCGTATTAACGTCCATATTGACGAAAATGCGGCTGATATCCATATTCAGTTTTTCTGAGAGGAGCTGCGCCATGACAGTTTTCATACCGGGGCCGATCTCTGTGCAGCCGCAGTTCAGGTTGACGCTTCCGTCCGCGTTGAAGGTGATAAAAACGCCCGCCGTGGCGTTGGGCGGGGAGTTGGAGGTTTTCCAGAAGCAGGAGACGCCTTGAGCGACGATCTTTTCCCCATCTCGCCTGCTCTCTTGTCCTTCCGTCCAGCCGGCGAGAGAAGAGAGCTTTTCAATGCAGGCTTTTAGGCTGCCGAAATTGCTCTCGGTCACCTTTACCTGCGTGGGCGAATGATCGCCCGGGACAAGAGCGTTTATCCACCGAAATTTCATGGGATCAATTTGCAGTTTCTTGGCTAGCCGGTCCATCGCCCGCTCGATGCAGAAGGTGCTGCATACGTGCCCAAAGCCCCGGAAGGAGGTGGAATACGGGTGATTGGTATAGACGCACAGGGCGTCGCACCAGACGTTGTCGATCCGGTAAGGGCCGGTTCCGTCCACAATGAGCGCGGAGGCCAGCTTGGGGCCGATGTCGGAATAGGCGCCCGAGTCGATGAGGTAGGTAAGGCGGGCGGCTTTCAGCTTCCCGTCTTTCGCGGCGCCGAGCTTCACGGTGGCTTCCAGCCCCATACGGCAGGGAGAGGAGGCAATATCGTTTTCCCTTGAATTGACCAGTCCGACCGGCCTGCCCCCCACCGCCCTGGAAGCCAGGTAGGCGAGCAGCTCCAACTGAACGGGGGATTTCCCCCCGAAGGCCCCGCCAACAAAAGGCACCTCCACGACCACCCTTCCCTCCACCAGCCCGAACGCCTTACTGATCACCTTACGGATTTCAAAGGGAGACTGGGAGGAGGAGCGGATGAAAACGGTGCCATCTGGGTGGATTTCGGCCTGGGCGGCACGCGTTTCCATGGCGATATGGTCGGACTGGGGAAGGGTGAAGCGGGCTTCCACGGTTTCAAAGCATTCGGAAAACGCCTTTTCCACGTCGCCCTTTCTCACCTGCTTGCGGTCACAGATATTGGACCCGGGCTGGGGATAGACATCCCGGGCGGCGAGCTTATAATTTCCCAGATCCTCATGCAGAATGTGAGCGCCGCAGGAGAGCGCCTGGTAGGGAGAGGAGACGACGGGAATAGGAGAATACTCCACTTTGGAGAGCACGGCAGCCTCGGCGGCAGTCCGCTCGTCATCCGCTACGATGATAGCCACGGGTTCCCCGTAATACCTTACCTTTTTCTTCGCCAGCGGAGGCCTGTCCTCAAGAGCGGGACCACATAAGACAGACAGCGATTCCCCGGTGACGACGGCGCGGACGCCCGGAAGAGCGGCGGCCCCGGAAAAGTCGATCGACTTGATTTCCGCGTGGGCGAGGGTGCTGGTCACAAGTCTGGCCGTAAGGATTCCGGCAGCTAAAAAATCACCGGTGTATTTTGCCCGCCCGGTTACCTTGTCGTATGCTTCCTTGCGGACTACGCTCTTTCCCACTCCCGTTGCCGACATTCTTGTACCTCTTTCCACAGACCGTAATTCTTGTTTAATATACCAAATTATGCACAAGATTATTTATTGTCCAAACCGGGATACTAGGAATGAAACAATGGACTACAAAGGAGCAGTAATATGAATGAGAAATGCGCGCCGCCAACGGTTAAGAGAGTGGCATGTAATACCGATCCCGAAGTGAATGAGGCCATCAGAAACCGAACCGTCGGGAATATTTCCGCCTATCAGAATTGCAGCAAAAACTTGCTTTCGGAAAGAATCAAACAGCTTGGCGAGGAATGGGATACCGAGAGAGTCCTGGAAACGGGAGCGGCTTGGCTTGTTGCGGCCTGTTCTGTCAGAGGTTACCGCGCCAGCAGGTGCGGCTGGTTTCTTCTGTCCGGCGCGGTTGGCGGATTCCTGCTGATGCATGCGCTGGAGGGCTGGTGTCCGCCCCTGCCGGTTATCCGGAGACTCGGAGTGCGCACGGCGGAGGAAATCAGTCAGGAAAAAATGGCGTTCAAGTTAATAAGAGGGGATATTCCGCACAACACTAAGGATGCTGAAAAATTGCTGGGATATCTCGAAAAACAATAAAGGAGAAAGCTCAATGTTTAAACATGAAAAACCGCTGCTTTATAACGTAAGGGTTGACAGCCCGAATCCGAACTACGCAAATATGATGCAGGAACAGCTCGGGGGCCCCCACGGAGAACTGAAAGCCGCCCTGCAGTACCTGACACAGAGCTTCCGGATCAAGGACGAGAGAATCAAGGACCTGTTCCTCGACATCGCCTCCGAGGAGCTGTGCCACATGGAGATCGTAGCGACCATGATAAATCTCTTTAACGGGCATCAGCCGGAAGCGGCCAAAACGACCGCCGGCAGTATCGAGGCCTCCGTTCAGACCGGACTCACGCCCGCCCTGGCAAACTCCTCGGGGTATCCTTTCAACGGAACCTATATCGAGGAAACCGGAGACCTCGCTGCAGACATTATTTCCGACATCGCAGCCGAACAGAGGGCGAAGGTGGTTTACCAGTACCTTTACCGGCAGGTGAACGACAGCGGCGCCCGGCAGACTATTGACTTTCTGCTCAACAGGGAGGAAGCCCACAACACCCTGTTCCGCCAGGCTTTCAATATGCTGGAGGAGACCGGTTCCCTAGCCGACTGGGGCGTGACGGAGGATTCCAAGAAGTACTTTAATCTGTCCACTCCCAACCAGTTCTTTAGTACCGGCAATCTGCAGAGCCCGAAACCACCGAGATTCAATATCCCCTCCTAAATCAGTCAAAAACATGGCAGAGCACGGGGGAAAAGAGACATTTATACCCGAATTCGGCCCGCTTTAAGCGTTTGTACTGCTCCGCGAGCGGCGAGATAACATTTCGGGAGGTGATTTGATTGAAGGATAAAAAGAAGAACAGGCCGGTGGAGAATCACGCAACCGCTGCATGGTCCGACATCGAAACGGCGAGTGAAATTTCCGGGATCGCACATCCCAGTCTGACCCAGACCATCAACGCGAAGAAATATGTGGATGAAAACGAAAAATAATCTGCTTACAAGACAACTTTGAGGAAACAGAGCGGTGGAAATTCAGCGTATGCCTGCGGGAAACGACTTCCCGCAGGCATTTATTTAATGTCCGTTGAATAAAGCAAAAATATAGTCATATCAATGCTTCTAAACTGTTTTTGCTTTATTCAGGTGCAAGGTTTT
Source organism: Bacillota bacterium (assembly GCA_023459875.1). GTDB lineage: Bacteria > Bacillota > Clostridia > Oscillospirales > Oscillospiraceae > JAEWRY01. The sequence continues at coordinate 65,998 of JAEWRY010000007.1, read as the reverse complement.
TGACCAACTATGGTCAAAAACCTTGCACTTTTGATTTGCGGCGTTGTCCGCAAATCAAAACGGACAGTCATCAATGTATCTGAAGCGGTAAAACAGTGCTGTTTTGCCGCCCGAAAGGGCAATTTTTGCCCTTTCGGCAAATGCGATTCGGAAATCACATTTGTTCAGTGGACATTATTTACCTCACGCAGCATAAGTCACGGGCTTGGAACTTGTCACATTTTGTTTTTTTATAAAATAAAATAGACTGGGTTCGGATGGAACCCCAAAAAATCTATCTGGAGGCATAGAATTCAATGCTGTATTTTGTTTCCGGTCCTGTTAATATGGAATTTGCAGACGGAATCCTGGATAACTGGCATCTTGAAGCATATAACAATTCAGATTCTGTTGTGCCGGTCACCCTGAAGCTGTTTGACATTAACGGCGTCAGTACCATTTATATCGGCAGCACCTCGCGGGACGTAAATCCTCATTCCCATGAGTATATGAGCCTTTCCACCAATGGCGTCCATCATACGATTGCTCAGGTCGAATATCCACAGGGTTACGGTGATATACTGCTGACCCTTTATGGCCGCGACCGGAACGGAAGAGCGCTTCCCGGCGCAATCTTCTTTAACCACCAGCTCATAGAGCTTCAGAACGAAATCAAGGCATAAAATATAAATGAAAAGGGCTGCCGCGAAGTGTTTACGCGGTGGCTCTTTTTTATCTCCATAGAGATTTTGAATCGTCCCATCGGGACAATCTGAATTTTTAAAATAGGGATTGACAGGGAATGAATTCCGTGATATGTTAGTTGCACGGTTAATTACTAAACTAACTAACCAGTTAACATGAGAGGAGAAATCTGCGTTGACCTTTCAGGACGAACGGCCGATTTTCCTCCAGCTTGCGGAGCAGTTGGAAGAAGGCATCCTATCAGGCGCCTACCCGGAGGAAAGCCAGGTGCCGTCCATTACCGAGTATTCGGTGACTTACAAAATCAACCCCGCCACAGCGCTCAAGGGGATCAATCTTCTTGTGGAAGCTGGGCTACTGTACAAGAAAAGAGGTCTGGGGATGTTCGTGGCGGCAGGGGCCAGGGAAAAACTCATAAGCCGCCGCCGGGACCGGTTCTATTATGATTATGTGAGAAAAACGGTTCGGGAGGCAAGAAATCTTGGCCTCACCGCTTCCGAGCTTTCAGATTTGGTAAAGAGAGGGTTTGAAGATGTCAATTGAAATAAAGAACATAACAAAAGATTTTGGGGATACCCGTGCCCTTGACCATGTGACATTGTCGCTTGGGGACAATAAAATTTACGGTCTTTTGGGCAACAACGGCGCGGGCAAGTCAACGCTGCTGAGCATCCTGACCGGCCGCCAGTACCCCACGGAGGGAATGGTAACGGTGGACGGCGAGCCAATCGCAAATAACGACTCGGCGCTGAGCAAGCTATTTCTCGTGGCTGAGCAGAATCTGTTCCCGGACGACATGAAAGTGAAAAGTGCCTTCGACACAGCAGAACTGTTCTATCCGGAGTTTGACCGGGCCGATGCCGAAAAGCTCGCAGAAAAATTCGGCCTGGACAGGAAAAAGAAAATCCAGGCGCTGTCCACAGGCTATGCGTCGATCTTCCGGCTAATCCTGGGTCTCAGCGCGAATACCCCCTATCTGATGTTCGACGAGCCGGTCCTTGGCCTGGATGCTCAGCACAGAGACCTGTTCTACCGTGTGCTGATGGAAAAGTACGCGGAGCATCCCTGCACCGTTCTCCTCTCCACCCATCTGATCGCCGAGGCGGCGAACCTCATTGAACAAACGATCATCATCCGCAACGGAAAGATCCTGAAGGATTCCCCCAGTGAAGAACTGATGGCGGACGCGTATTCCGTTACCGGACCCGCCCGCATGGTGGATACCTATCTAGCGGGGAAGCACGTGTTTTCCTCAAATATTCTGGGCGGCCTGAAAACTGCCTGTGTACAGGGAAAGCCCGAAATACTGCCGGAAGGTCTGGAATACTCCGGTATGAATCTTCAGGATTATTTCATCAGCTTGATGGAGGAGGAAGACAGACAATGAAAATGAATTTAAAACCGGCGTTTTCGTATCAGTTTCCGAACATTTTAAAGGGTACCGCCGTATTTTATCTTGCGATTGCCGTGATTTCCTCGGTGATTATGGTAAGCTCCATGTCTATAAGCGAACAGTCCACCGTCAGCTTTTCGGCCTTCGGTTTTGCCGCGGCGGTCTGCCTGTTTGTCATGGGGGTCACCAACATCCGCAGCGATCTGAGACTGTGCCTGCAATTTGGCGTCTCCCGCCGCACCGCTTTTGTAAGCGAACTTCTTTCCACTGTGTGCGTATCGGTTGTCCTTTCCGCGGCGGGCGAACTGATGACGGGCATTTCTCAGGTACTCACCGCCGGAAATGCCAGATACTTCACGGCCGACCTGTATCAGTTTCTTTTTTTGGGCGCTCATAAAATGACACTGTCTTTCAGCCAGCATGTTCAAAGCGCAATGGTGAACGCGGGAATCATGGTTGCCTTCTGCCTGGCGGGAATGTTTTTCTCCCTGTTGTTTTGGCGGCTGAACAGGCTGTGGACCGTTGTCGCCGCCATTTCCATCCCGCTGCTTATTAACGGTGTTCCTATCCTCGTATATAAGTCAGGCGTGGATCTGAGACCTTTTTTCCGCTGGCTGATTTCATCCCCGCTATATTTCGTGCTGTTTTGGCTGCTGCTTGCCGGGCTGCTGTGCGTCATCGACTGGTATCTGCTGCGCCGGGCGAATATTAAGGCAGCAAAGTAAAAATAGGAATGGAGCCGCTGCAAACCTTGCAGCGGCTCCATTCCTATTAATGAAAGCTTCAGGAAAACAGCCCGGTAATGGCGCTCCAGAAATCCCTGAACATCGCGGCGACGCGGTCAAGGAAGGTGCCGCCCCCGGAGGTTTCATCCGCAGTTTTCTGGTCTTTGCTCTCCTCCGGAACCTTGATTTCCTCGCTTCGGAGGATCACCTGAATGCTGGAGGGAGAATTGTTCTCCGAAGAGGTGAGAGACACCGGAGAAGCGGAGGAATCCATCAGCAGAATCCGGTTGTCTCCTCCCGTATGGGAATTCCATTCGTCGTCGATGAGGGCGGTAATGGCGTCCTTGGCGCTGCGGATTACGCCGGTCTGGCCGAGACCGGAGGCGGAGCGCCGGAGGGAATCGGAGAGGCCGGCAAGCGTCTTTTCCGTACCGGTGTCCAGATTCCCCCCGCTCTGTTTCAGAAGAGTTTCCAAGGCACTCAAGAAGGAAACTGTGTCCCGGATGCCGACGACGGCGGAATTAGTTGTTGTCTTCGCATCAGCGAGCGCCTGCTGCGCGTCAGGTACATACTTGTTAATTGTATCGTCCAATTCCTGCATGAGATCGAGGGAGGTGTCCAGATTTTTGGTCGCGTCCGCAGTGATGGTGCCGATGGTCTCCGCGTCATCCAGAAGGTTCTCCGCTATATTCTCCACCTGATAGTCCTGGCATAAGCCCATAATCTGGGAGAGCAGGGAGGTCAGATCCTGCAAATCCCCGCCGAGCCCGTCGTTACCCAGCGAAGCGCAGAGGCTGCCCAATCCCGTCAGCAGGGATGAGGTGGGGGAAGACAGCGCGGCGCTCATCTGATTGAGCTTCCCGATGCTGGTGTTTACCTGACTGATGAGACTGTTGATAGTCTCCGCCTGCTGGATCGCATCCTTTTCCGCATAAACAGTGGCGAGACCGGCGTACGGGCTGCTGGACCCGCCCAGGTAATCCAGAAAACTGAGGTCGCTCTCCGACAGGTTATTGTAGGAGAGATACTCTTCGTAGTTTTCGTGCTGGCTTTCCGCAGTGGTTAGGGCTTGAGCGAGTTCATCGACCGAATGGCCATCCAATGTAACCTCGTCGATAGAAGAAAGGCTGCTTTGCGAAAGCGCACTGAGCACCGTCTTCATGGTGGCCAGGCTGGTCTGCAGATCTTTCAGATTGTCATTCAGATCGCCCAGGTCGGTTTTAATATTTTTCGAGATGGTGTACGGAGAAAGATCGATTTCTTTATATTCCTCGATAAGGTCAATGAGATCCTCAATATTCATCTGTATCTCGTCGGTGACCTCTCGTGTTTGCTTCAGCTGTGTCTTGAGTGTGATTGCGTTGTCGGTCAGCTTGGTCAGGAGACCGGTGGTATCGGTGATTGCCCGGGAAGCAGTATCCAGGTGCCCTCCCACGGTACCCAGCGAATCGGCAAGGCCATTTAAACTGCTGATGGCGGCGTCCCCGCTGTCATAGACCGCGCCTTTCCCGGAGGAAATGGTGTCGCGCGCCTTATTAAGCTGGTCAAGACCGTCAGCCGCGGTGTCCAGGCTATCGCTCATGCCGTCCAGTGTATTTAAAATCACGTCCAGACTGCCGCTGATCTTGTCGTACGAATCCTCCGCCTTTTCCTTGGCGTCCCGCAAGTCGGCAATCTGGGAGAGTTGGGAGAGCGTCGCGGGGACGATAAGGAAGGTCATCCCCGAGAAAGAAAAGTCGTCGCTGCCTACCAGGATGGAAAAATGCTGCTCCTCGCCCGGCATGGCGAGAAATAGAACGGTTTTCAGGTTGCCGATGAGCTGAACCTGGGCACCCGGCGCCTCCAGGGATAGAATGTCGTCCGCATTGAAAACCGCCACAGCCTGAAGAACACAGTTGTTTTTGCAGTAGTCGGAAGCCGTCTGACTTGGGTAGGCGTCCACATTGATCTCAATGAGCCCTTGTTTGCCGGCCAGGTCCTCCGCACGGGCTGCAACGCCGTTCAGGCGGTAGGAGATACCTAAATTCCAGGGGAGGGAGGCGAAGGGCGCCGCGCCCTTTCCCTCAAAGTAGAACCGGTCAGGGACGTGTGCCCCGAAGTCGAAGGCCACGGCGCTGTCCGATACCGTGGGCTGAGTGTTGTCGGTAAGATTCTCCACCTCGTCGTAGGTTCCAAAATCCTTTAGAGAAGAGGTACCGTTCATCTGGTAGCTTTTAACGACGCTGCCCTCCTGCAGCGCCCCGTAGTAATCAAGGGTAGCGTAATAAGCTTCATCGTACGTCGGCTGCACCCCAGGCGCGAAGGATTCGGATGCTGAAGAGGAAGGGAAGGCCGATGCGGTCTCTTCCGAGGAGGACGCGAGCGCTCCTTCCGTGGCAAGCGCCAGGACAAAGGTGAAGGCGAGCAGAAGAGAGAGAAGGCGGCTTCCGGTGCTTCTGAATTTGTTCCAGTTTTTATGTAACATAAGCAAGACTCCTTACGGTGATATTTGTGAAAGCTCTGACGTCAGAGCTTTCCTGCGGGTACCGGCTCATCCGTATTCTTTCTGGGTCTGGCCTTCCTCCACCAGAGGCTGGTTTTGGCAATGACCGGCTCGAAGGTCACAAGGAGGGCCGGCAGGATAAAGATGCTGATGACGGCTGAAATGAGCGCGCCGCGCGCAAGCATCAGGCAGATGCTGCTGATGATCTCGATCTTCGCGATCTTTCCGACGCCCAGCGTCGCGCAGAAAAGAACCAAAGAGCTTGTAATGATGGAGCTGTCGGACGTTGTGGCCGCGATCTGAATAGCCTCGCGGCGGTCATGTCCGTTCTGAAGCTCCTCCCGGAACCGGGTGGTCATAAGAATTGCGTAGTCGACGGTGGCGCCGAGCTGCACGCAGCCGATCACGGTGGGCGCGATGAACGGGATGGCGGTGTTGGTAAAATAGGGGATACCCTGATTGATGAAAATGGCAAGCTCGATGGCGATTACCAGCAGCGCCGGAACGCTCAACGACCGGAATACCAGCGCCACGATCAGGAAGATGGCGGCGATGGAAATGTAATTTGTTACGCTGAAATCCACCTTTGCCGTGGAAATCAGATCCTTGGTCAGCGCGGCCTCGCCGGTGATGTAAGCGCCCGGATCATAAGCCTTGACGATTTCGCCGATCTGGTCCAGCTGGTTTGCGACGTCATCGGAAGCCGTCTGGTAGGAGGAGGTTATCATCATGAGCTGATAGCCGCCCTGCTTGAAGATATCTTTAATTTCCTGCGGAAGAAAGAAATCCGGGATGGCGGAGCTGATGAATTTGTTATAGGCGACGACTTGCCGGACTCCTCCGACCTTTTCCAGCTCGCCGGTCATTTTGTTCATCTGACTGTTGCTGAGACCGTCTTTCAGGATCACAAAATGAGTTGTGGCCATATCGTAACCTTCGTTGAGCTTGTTTGTGGCCACGATGGACGGCAAGCCCTGAGGCAGGGCACGGTCCAGCTTGTAATAGACGGGCGCGTGACTCTGAGCGTAGACAGCCGGGAGAAAGAGAAGCAGGAACAAAACGACCAACCCTATATGGTGTTTGACGATAAAACGGTTGACTCCGCTGAAATCCGGAAGGATCGTCCGATGACGGTATTTTCGGATGCCTTTATCAAACACCAGCAGGATGGAGGGGAGAACGAAAATAACGGTGACCACGCCAAGAATGACGCCCTTTGCCATCACGATCCCGATGTCACGGCCCAGAAGCAAACGCATAAAGCACAGCGCAGCGAATCCGGCGATGGTGGTTAGGGAGCTGCCGGACAGGGAGGCAAACGCGGCCTCCACCGCCGTGGCCATCGCGTCCCGCTTGTCTTCATAATTTCCAAGCTCCTCGTTGTAGCGGTGGTAGAGGAAGATGGAATAATCCATGGTCACGCCGAGTTGAAGAACGGCCGCTATAGCCTTGGTTATGTAAGAGATTTGCCCGAGAAATATATTGGTCCCCATGTTGTAGAGAATGGCAAGGCCGATACTGGCCAGAAAGGCGATGGGGAGCAGCCAGGAATCCATGGTGAGGGACATGGCGGCGAGGGATAGTACCACCGCCAGGATCACATAGAGCGGCAGCTCTCCGTCCACCAGGTCTTTTGTGTCCTTGATAAGGACGGAAAAGCCTGCGAGGAAGCAGTTCTTGTTGCACAGGCTCCTGACCTGGGCAATTGACTGCATGGTTTGTTCCGTGGCACCCGGCATATCATACTGGACAAGCATCATGGTAGAGTTGCCGGAGTAAAAGACGTCCCGCAGCTCCGCGGGGATCATATCCGTTGGGATCTGGATTCCCACCAGGCTGGAAAGCCATACTGCGTGGCTGACTCCGGGGACTTTCTCGATGGACTCCCTCAGTTCGTCGGTGTAGCGCGGCGGCATATTCTCCACGATAAGCATGGTGGTTGCGGCTGTGTGGAAGGGATCCTCCAGCAGCTTTTCCCCCTTGGAGGAGTCCATGTCGGGAGGGAGATAGGTTAGAATGTCGTAGTTGATTTTGGTTGCCGCCATACCGATGACGCTCGGAATGAGCAAAAGAAGAGCGATGACGATCATCAGTTTGGGTTTTCGCGTTAACATGCGCGCAAATTTCTGCACGGCTAAGCCTCCTTTGGAACCTTCTGCATTTATGAATTTACTTTTTTCGGCTGACGAACTAGAATTGCATCTGATGATTTTATCCGTATGATAGGCTAAACGAGCTATCAGCAGAATTATTCGGTGCAATAAAAATAGACAAGAAAAAGCGAAGAGTCAAGAAAACGAAGGCAATTCTTATAATTCTTAATAATCTTATCAAGGACAAGCAGTTATAATATTAACTGCTTAACATACGCTGATTTTCCGGCGGAGACACATTGAATAGGCTGAATATCACATTGGATTTTGTAACGATCCGGGAGAAGGAAGGCGAAAATGTGGAAAAAAGAATCATGGTCGTGGACGATGATGTGTCGATTCTGGTGCTGCTTTCCGATGTTTTGCGGGAAAACGGGTTTTCGGTGACGACCGCCAGCACGGGGGAAGCATGTCTCGGACTCCTTCAGCGGCAGAAATATGACCTCATCATCCTCGACATCATGATGAAGGGATTAAGCGGACTGGATGTCTGCCGGCGTATCCGAAGCAGCGTGAGCGGGCCCATTCTCCTCTTGAGTGCCAAGGATACGTCTATGGATATTATTAACGGTCTTTCCCTTGGTGCGGACGATTACCTTACCAAGCCTTTTGTTCTGGAAGAACTTGTCGCGCGCATCAACGCCCACCTGCGGCGAGAGACCCGTGCGTTGGCCCCGGGGCCTGCGGCAAAAACGATGAAAATCGGGGATATTACCCTCAACCCCGCCGAGATGAGCGCCGCCAAGGCGGGGGAACCGGTCTCCCTCTCCACGCGGGAGTTCGAGCTTCTCTCCTATCTGATGCAGAACGCCGGGCAGACCCTTTCCAAGGAAAGAATTTTCCGGGACGTCTGGGGAACCGAGTACGGAGAGATCGGTACCGTGGCAATCAATATCAAGAATCTTCGGGAAAAAATCGACCCGACCTGGCGGTATATCAAAACAGTCTGGGGGTCCGGCTATTGTTTCGTTACCCAGAGCGGCTTCATCGACGAAGAAGAGAAAGACCGGACAGGCCGGGGGTGCATACATGAAAACGAAGATTCCGAAGGCGTCTGAGCTCCGGATCGGGTGGCTCAGCGGCCATCTTTCCCGTAAAACGATGATGGGACTCGTGGCTGTGGCGGTTTTAAGCGGCGTATTGATGTGCCTTATGTTTACTTATTATCTCGGACTCTACGCCACCGGCAACTATGAGGCCATGGCGGGGGAGTCGCAGGATCTGACGGCGCAGCTGTGCACTTATCTGGAGGAACACGGCCTTGATACGCAAACGCTGAAGGAATATGTGGATGATAAGAAGATAAGCTGTGAAATACGCGGCGAGGACGGCAGACTCCTGTTTGAATCCATGCCGCCTCCGGGGGAAATCCGGTTCGCCGTCTCGGGAGGCGGTACGGCAAAGCTGGGGGACGGGAGTCAGGTTACCGTTTATACGTGGCTCAATCCGATGCGGGAAAAGGAGATCGGCCGGCTGTTCACGCGGCACGCGTTGGCCGGCCTCATCGTATTGAATCTTTGTATTTTTACAATCGTCGCGGTGATGCTGTACCTTCTGGTTCTCTCACCCATCATCAGCCTGCGCAGGACCATGCGGGATTACTACGAACACGGCGCCATGCCAAAGCAAAGTCCCCGGAGGGATGAGATCGGCCGGTTACAGAACACCTTCGTTACCATGGCGGGCGTTCTGGAAAACAAGGAACAGACCGAGCGACGCATCGTCGCGTCAGTCTCCCATGACATCAAGACGCCTCTCACCTCGGTCATGGGATATTCCGAGCGGCTGCTTTCCGCCAAGCTAGACGCCGAGAAGCAGAAGCAGTATCTGCGCAGTATCTATGACAAGGCGCTCGTCATCAAGACCGTGGCGGACGAGTTCGACGAATATCTGGAGGCGGGTTTCCGGGACAGCGCGCCTATTGACCTCATGACTGTGGGCGATTTCTGTGCCAGAATCCGAGAGGAATATCAAAACGAGCTCTCGGACGCGGGGGTCACCTTCGAGGTACAATGCTCTTGCCCAGCGGTTCAGATCCGCTGTAATTATGACCATTTGAGGCGGGTGTTCGGCAACCTGATCGGAAACAGCATCCAGCATTCCGAATCCCAGGCCCTGGCACTGCGCCTGATGTGCGCGCGGGAAGAGGATCAGGCCGTGTTCTCCTTCTGCGATAATGGGAAGGGGGTGGCGCCTGATCTGCTGGGACAGATTTTTGAACCATTCTTTACCACCGACCGGGGCAGAAAGGTGTCGGGGCTGGGACTTGCCATCTGCAGGAATATCATTCGTGCCCATGGCGGGAACATCCGCGCTGAAAACCTGTCTTCAGGAGGGCTTCGGATCGAGATCCGGCTGCCTCAGGCCGGATAGGAACTGCCGGGCGGTTTAATGCGTTCCGATGATTTATTCTTTTTTCCCCTTCCGTTTGCTTTCTCCGGCATCCTATGGTATTCTATGACTAACAGCCGCGCATACCGGAAGGAGATGGAAATATGAAGATACAGGAATCCGCAGAAATGTATCTGGAGACGATTCTGGTGTTGAGCCGGAAAAACGGTAACGTCCGTTCCATTGACATTGTGGGGGAGTTGGATTATAAAAAATCCAGCGTCAGCGTGGCGATGAAGCATCTGCGTGAAAACGGATATATTGAAATGGACAGCGAGGGATATATTACGCTGACCGACAACGGAAGGGAAATTGCCGATACCATATATGAGCGGCATATGTTCCTTTCGGATTGGCTGATTCACCTGGGCGTGGCGCCGAAGACCGCCGCGCAGGACGCCTGCCGGATCGAGCATGTCATCAGCCAGGAGAGTATCGACGCGATTAAAAAACAGGCGAGAAGCAAGCTTGACAAAACCGAATAAAAGCAGACACGCAGTTGCATGTGCCAGAGAGCTAAAAAAGCCGCTTATCTCGGCTTTTTCAACGAGCATGGTTTTGGGCCGGCACTTTACGCAGAGCACTTTGATTTTGCATTGATAGAATGACTTCCAAAAATTTTGTCTGTTCAGGTGCACGGCTATCGGCTGTTTCAGCCGATAGCCGTGCACTTTTAATTCACCACGTGCGTCCGCAAATCTAAGCGGACAGTCATTCATGTATTTGAAGGGGCGACTGTTTGTCGCCCGGAAGGGCAGTTTTTCCCTTTCCGGCAAATGAGATTCGATAATCGTATCTGTGCAGTGGATATAATAAAACCGCAGCGGGAGAAATCCCGCTGCGGTTTTTGATATGTGGCTATGTTTTGCGATTCAGATTTACTGTGCGATGCGCTGCTCTTCCAGGCAGACGCGGGAAAGGATGGCAGCGACTTCCGCGCGGGTAATGGTTCTGCTGCCCGCGAAGGTGCCCGCTTCGTCGATGCCGGTCAGGACGCCGGCTTTATAAAGAAGCAGGACATACTCGTCATATTTGCCGGTGCCGTCCACGTCGGGAATGTTGCTGTAAGTCAGGGCGTTGATGACTTCAAACTCTTCCTTGGGCAGGGCGTTTGCGAAGATATAAGCCATCTCGGCCCGGGTAGCCGCGCGGGTGTAGTCGGAGAAGTCGCCGGACTTGATGATTCCCTTGTCGATCGCATACTGGACGTAGCAATCCCACCAGTTGCTGCCGGAGGTCTGGTCGAACACATGGCCGTCGCTAAGGTATTTGCTGCAGATGACCGCGCTAATCTTTATGGCCTCGTTAAGCTTGAGAGTATCGCTGGGGCCGAAGTTCCCGTTGCCGTAACCAACCATGATTCCCAGGTTCAAGGCCTTTTCAATGGCACCCTGCTGCTTGGTGCCGTACCATGCGCTCTCGTCCACGTCGTTGAAGCCCTTGTAGAGGCTGTCGTTATAGTCCTCGTCGAAGACGTCCATGGGATCTTCGGCACCGGAGAATATTGCTTTTACAACAACGTCGTCTTCGGGCATGAGGAAGGTATAGGTGCTGCCGCTGCCGGAAACCGTGACAGAGGAGCCGGAGGTTTTCTTCGTTACGGTGAGCGACTTGAGCACGCAGCCGTCGGCGGGAGTTACCGTTAGGGTGATCTTGACGTCGGATGTCGCGCTGGTCTTATTTGCCGTTGCGGTGCCGCTGCCGGAAGCGGAAACGGTAACATCGTAATAGGAGACGCCGCCGCCACCGCCGCCGCCGGAGGAGGATGTATAGAGTAGGAAGTACGTTGAATATGTGACTTTACTTGTACCGCCGTTATCGAGATTGTACTCGCGTGCGGTCAGCTCTTGGTTATTTTCGAGAATAAAGTCTGTTACGGTTTTACAATTGGACGGGGTCGTCCGGTCGGTGGCCCGAGCGGAGTCTTTGACCGTGGCGTCGACAATGTTCGAGAGCTTCTCACCGTCCGCGCTGGTAATGATGCCGCTGTAAATGCCGCCGCGTAGAGAGGTGGTCGCTATGACATTGGCCTTGTAGAACCCATAGGGATTACCGGTAAATACGGGCTTGTCTTTCACCGCGACGCTGCTGCCCGCGGAGTTCTGGCTCATGCCGTAAACGCCGCCCTGGATGGTTGCGGTGCTGCCGGACACGCTCACGGTGCTGGCGCCTGCGATATCCACGCCGTCTTCGGTGCCGCTTATGGTGCCGCTCGTGATGGCCAGGGTGGAATCGGCGTCGATGTCGATGCCGTCGCCGCCGTTACCGGTGATCGTGCCGCCGGAAACGGAGAGGGTAGCGGGCGACTGCACGTAGATGCCGTCGGCTGCTCCCGTGACGGCGCCGGAGGCCAATGTTAGTTTAGCGCCCTCGCCGCACAGATAAATACCTGAGCCGGTATTCGTGCCGGAGATAGTTGTGTTGGTTACTGTAAGCTCCGAGGCGGCATAGACAGATACGCCGTCGTTGTAGCCGGTCACGCTGCTGTTTGTCATGGAGAAAGAGCCGGTTCCCGTGTACTCAATGCCGTCGGAGGCACCGGTCACCTTGGCGTAGCTCAGAGAAAGTCCGGTGCCCAGGTCCACAACGTAGATGCCGTCGTTGTCCTCGCCGGAGATTTCCGCCGGGTCGGCCTCGGTGCCGGTAACGCTTACGGAGCCTGCGCCGCCCATTATGATGCCGGCGTCGTAGCCCGCGACGTCGGCGTTGGTGACGGTGACGTTGCCGACGGCGGATTTGCCAAGGTCGATACCGCAGCCTTTATAGGCCGTTACGCTGCCGTTGGAGACGCTGATATTGCCCGTTCCGTCATACATCACGATGCCGTCGTCGCTGCCGGTGACGGTGACGTAATTGGCAGTAATGCCGCCGCCACAGGAGAAGATGCCGTCCCCGTAGAAGCCGGTAACTGTGGCATTCTGAGTTGCGGTTCCGGAGACGCTGATGGGGCAGGCGCTGGAATCAATTTTGTAGGCATAGGTGTTGCCCACACTGATGCCTGTGTGGTTGCCGTAGACATTGGTTCCGGCGAGGGTGACGGAGGCGCAGCTAGAGCCGCAGGAAATACCATCACTGCCGTAATGATTATCCTGACCCTGGTCGTATCCGCCGCCCGTAATGGAGGAGAATCCGCCGGTGGCCGCGTTGGCGGTAAGCTTGCCGCCGTAGTTGAAGAAATAGATGCCGTTGTCCGCGCCGCTCACGGCGCCGGAGACGGTGAGGTCGCCGACGCCATCAGAATGAATGCCGTCGTTCCCGCCGGTTACCGCGCAGTCGGTCAGGGTGATATTGCCTGTCCCGATGGAGGAGATTCCGTCCCGGCTGCCGATGAGGGTGCTGGTGGAGGCCGTGATGTTTCCGGTTCCGCTGAAGGCGATGCCGTCCTCGTTGCCGGATACGGTGCAGCCGGCCAGGGTGATGTTGCCGCCTGCTGAGTAGATGCCGCACTTGTTCTGTCCGGTGACCACGGTGCCGGAAAGGTTGATGGTGCCCGCGTTGGCTGCGATGCCGGCGCCCTGGCCGGTGATGACGCCGCCGGTGGAGACGATGCTGCCGCTGCCGGTCATGTAGACGCCCTCACTGATTACGCTGTCTCCCTTGCCCAGGATGGTGCCCGCGTTGAGGGTGACCGACCCGGTCCCGGAAACATAAACGGATTCGTCGTAGGCCTTGAGGGTAACGGTGTTGGAATTGCCGCTGGAAGCGCTCACAGTGAGCGCGCCGTTAGCGACCTCGATGGTCCTTGAGAAGCTATTCTGCAGCAGGTTCCTGATGAGGTTCTGGTAGACTGCCGCGGTGGAGGCGGAGTTGGTGTTAGTGATGTTCAAAACAGAGGTGGCATCGGAGCCTACCTTGATAAGGGCGTTCGCCTGGTTCCCGAAGATGCCGAAGTTATTGGTGACGAGGGTATGGGAGCCGCCGCCCACCACAACGGGCATGTCGGCGGGCGCGCGCCAGCCGCAGTGGAAGTAGGAATTGCAGATGTCGGGGTTGTCGACCGAGTTGCCCAGCCAGATATTGCAGCGCAGGGTGTACCCCTCGCCGTTCAGGCTGTCGTAGGAGGTGGCGTTGCTCTCAAGCCAGGTGATGAATTCCGAAGCGCCGTCGATGACGTTCACGGCCTTGCCGCCGGCCGGAACTACCGTGGATGTGCCGCCGACGTATCTGCTCTCGTCGTCGGGATTGACGCTGGTGCTGATCCAGTAGCCTGCGGCGTTGCGGGAGGCAGTGTCCACGGCCGCGTAATGGTTGTACTGGACCCAGTCGTTGGTGCCGTCTTCATTGAGGTCGTATGTGTTTGTCCAGAAGCCCAAGATGTTGTTTACCGAGGCTCCGTTCACCGGGTAGACGCCGCTCCAGCCGGTGGTGAGACCGGACACGTCGATGCTCTTGTAACTGCCGCCGTGCAGCTGTACGCAGCCGGTGAGCTTGGTCCCGCCGAGAATCTGATAATACTTGGAGGAGGTGGGGGTAACGCCGTTTACCACCGCTAAGTCGCCGAAGGAGCCCTTGTCCGCATAGAACTGGGTGCCGAAATCGGCGTTTGCGGTACTGATGGAGGAGCTGCCTACTACGGTGGTCTTGCCCATGACGATGCCGTCATAGAACACGGTCTTGCCGCCGCTGCAGGTGAGGTAGCCGTTGTTGCGGGTGTAGCCGGTAATGTCTCTTGCCTGGCCCTGGTTATAACTCAGGTCGTAATCGGTCAGGGAGCCTACGTAAAGCTCTCCCCCGTCGATGGTGACGTTATTAATGTGGTGGATACTTTCGGTCTTGTAGGCGTTTTCGCCGGTGAGAGGAATCACGTCCTCGGTGAATCCGGCGGTGGTATAGGCGTTTCCGCTGTGGGCGGCGTCGATCTTCAGGTAAGTGGTGCCGCCGGTCACGTAGAGGGATTCGCCGTTGTTGGTTCCGCCGTTGGCATCGTCGTCCAGGTAATCGCCGTAGAGGCAGCCGCCGGTGATGGTGGTGATCGCTGAGCTCTTCACGGCCTTGCCGCTTCCCGTGTTGCCGGCAATGATGCCGCCATAGACATTGAGCGTACCGCCGATGTTGTAAATACCGGTGTTGCCGCCAAAGTCCTGGGAGGAAACGTCGCCGATGACGCCGCCGTTCATCTCCACATAGCCGCTTTCCTGGTAGATGCCGTAGGACTCGTCACCGGTCTTGAGGCCGCCGAGAATATGGATGATCTGGTTGTCAATATCCTCAAGCTCGGGGATGCCGATGTACACTTCGCCGGAGGTTTGCTCGTCCGAGACGACATCCACGCCCACGGAGCAGACGCTGGACACGGCCTTGATCTGCGCGGACACTACGTAAAGCTTGCCGACCACGCGGATGGCGCGGGTCTGGTTGGAGTTGTCGATCCATTCGTAGGCGACCATGCCGGTTCCGATGTAGCCGCCCATGGCCTTGTCGTCGGCGGGGTTAATGCCGTTGCCCTCGCCCAGGACACCGTCGTACAGCCCCAGATCGGAGTTTGCGTGAATGTCGAAAACCTGTTTCCAGTCGTCGCTGTTGCTGTAAGCGTAGCCGCTGTTTCCGCTGGTGACGATACCGCTCAGGGCGTCGTCATCCCAGTTATACCCGTCGTAGCGCACGGTGCGGCCGGCAAAGAACAGATCACACATGCCGGTGACGTCCACGTCGCCGAGTTTCTTCTCGATGCCCCAATAGGGGGTGTATTCGGAATTGTTCTGTGCAAATACGTTGACGTCCAGCGTAATGGCATTGGAAAGATCGGTATCGCTTCTGACGATGCCCGCGGGGATCTGATAACCAGCGCTTTGCACCTTCATCTGCTCGCGCAGCTCCCACTCGGCGTCGGCGATGGAGTAATACTCTCCTGCCTTGCCGAAATACTCGCCGTAGGCGCCGTCGTAGGAGTAGACGCTCAGGGCGGGGGCGAAGTTGGCAGCGTGCATGGCGGTGACCGAGCCGTAGCTGTCCGCGTCGGAGGTCATTACGCCCGGATATACGCCGTAGGTGCCGTCGGTGTAGCCGAAGTTAGCCGAAGCGCCGTCGTAGCGCAGATAGTGGTTATAAAGAATGAGGTCGGAAAGGTTATGTTTGTCATACCGGACCTTGCCGTTATAGGTGCCGCCGGAGAGGGGGTAATCGGAGGCAGCCAGCGCCTCATTGCTGATGTACAGGGCATATTGGCTGCTGGTGTAATCGGCGGGTTCCTCAAAGAGTACGCCGCGTCCGCGGATATCGAACATACCCTCGGAACCTACCCACATAGCTGCAGTAGCGCTAGTACCACCGTGGATATAAAGGAGCGGGGCGCTGCCCACTGCGTTTTCGCCGTACTGGTCGTTAGCCCAGACGTGGCAGATACCAGAGTTGCTGAAATTGGTAACGAAAACACCGAAGCTGCCGACATCTTTAAAATTAAGTTCGCCGGCGTGCAGCCAAGCTTCGCCGCCTTCGCTCACGTAAACGCAGGAGGTGCGGTCGCTGTAAGCCGTGATCGTGGGATTGTTGAGGCTGCTGTAAGCATCGGTGTTGGTTTCGGAGCCAAGATGGAATTTAGAGTCCGTACCATAGACCAAAACGCCGTTGGAGCTGGAACCGCTCACCACAATCTGGCCGTCCAGCAGCCAGCACTCTCCGCCGGAGACGTTGATTCCCTTGTTGCCGACGGAAGAGTTGGAAGAAGCGGCAAAGATTTTATAGATGTTGCTGTCGGTCCTGCCGGAGCCGGTGCCGATGGTGAGTTCGCCGCCGGTGACCTGGACGGCGTCCACGGAGGAGCTGCTGTTGGAACGGATGGTGCCGCCGTCATCCAGAACGGCTTCGCCGCCGCTTACAATGAGGCAGGTCCCGGTGTTCGCGAGGGTGAGGGCGCCGCAGTCGGCCACCGAGCCGCCGCTCACGTGAATCTGCTTGAAGGTACCCGCGATGTGTCCCGTGCCTCCGGAGACGGAGAGCGTGTAGCTGCCGCTGCCGGTGAGGCCGAAGGAACCGCCGCCGACGGAGGCGTCGGCAATCTGGGTCACGTGCAGGTCGCTTGCCGTGTTGACGGCGGAGAAGGAGCCCTGAACGCTCACGCTGCCCGCACCCACAGTCAGGCCGAAGCCGTTGCCGCTAATGACGGCGCTGGAAGCGCCGGTGCTGTAGATGACGGTGTCGCCCGCGAGGTTCAGGTTCGTGCCCGTCACGGAAGCGAAGCTGCCGCTGATGAGCTTGTAGTCGGAACCGGCGTTTAAGACGGTGCCGTGGGTGGAGTCGGTGGCGGAACCCACCACCACGCCGCCGACGTTCACGACGCTGTTCCCACCGTTGTCGGTGACCGTGCCGCCGGAGACAAAGACGGTTCCGTTCACCTTGCCGGAGAGAGTCACGCTGCCGCCGGTGACGAAGAGATCACCGTCTCCGCCCGTGATGTTGGCGTAGGTGTCGTGGGTGTGCGTACCGCAGGAACAGCCGGTGGAGGTGATGGTCACGTCGCTGCCCGCGTGCCAGTTACCGGACAGGTGGCCGTAAGAACCGGAGCCGGGAAGGATGCCCGATTTGGGAAGGGGGGTCGGTTCGGTAAGGGTGTCCCAATTGGTAATAGTGGCGGCGGCGGCGGGGCAGATGGATTTCGTATCGTCGCACAGGGTGGCGCCCGAGGCGATCTGAACGATGCCGCTGTAGTTGACGTTGGTGTTGAGCGCAAAAAGGGTAGTAACGACGGTGTCGTCGGAGACAACGAAGACGACGGTGGAGGTGCCGGGAGTTGAGGCGAGAGAAGCAAAGCTTCCGCTGACGCTCACGTCGTTGGAGGCTATGCTCAGCGCGCCGCCCGCGCCGGTAATGTGGGCCCCGCTGTGGGAGGTGTGGCTGATGGAACAGCCGCAGGAGGTGCTCACAACGCAGAAGCCGACGTCCGAGGGCTGAGTCCAGTCGCCCACGATGTTGGCGGGATAAGACCCGGCGGGCAGGGTGCCCCAGTCGGAAAGGATGAGATAGCTGGCGTCGGTGCCTTCCAGGGAGCGGCTGCCGTCGCACAGTGCTTTGGCCGCATCCAGTTTGACGCTGCCGGTGCCCGAGATGGAGACGCTGTCCGCCAGAGTGTCGCTGTAAATTTCCACCTGACCGCCGGAGACGTCGATGGCTCCGCTCACGGTGCCGCCAATGGCGGCGCTGCCGCCGGAGACAGTGACCGAGCCGATGGTGCTGCCGGTGGCAGTCACGGCGCCGCCGGAGACGGAGAGCGCGCCCACGTTGCCGCTGGCGGTTATGCTGCCGCCCGCCACGGTGAGGTTATAGTCCTGGACGGCAAGAGAAGCGCCCGTGTGGGCGTTGTAGATGGCGCAGGTCGTGCCCTTGACGGTTACGTCGCCGAGCATGGTCCAGTTGCCGACCACGCTGTCGTAGGTGCCGGTGGGCAGATACCCCCATGCGTGGGCATCGTCGAAGGTAAGCCCGCCGCCCGATTTTACGGATCTTCCTCCAATACACAGGGTGTTGTCGGAGTTCACATTGACCGTGCCGGCAAAGTTATAGCCGTCATCGATATAGGTGTTGCCGGCGATGTTCGCCACCGCACCGGCGTAAACGCAAAAATCGTTAAAGCCGCCGGAGACGGAAACCGTGCCGCCTGAGACATTGAGGTCATAGCCACTGCCCGTAACGGAGGCGGTGCCGCCGTAAATATTGAGGGTGCTCTGCTGCACGCAGTCGCCGCTCAGGCTGGCGAAGGAACCGCTCACGTTGGCGGTGCTCCCCGGATAAACGGTCAGGTTCGAACCGGAGGCGGAGTTGCCGGTCACATAGTTGCTGGCGGCCAGACTGAGGGTGCCGCCGTTAATCTGGCTGGTGCCGGGAAGGGAGGCGGACAGATAAACGTACTGGTCGCTGCTGACCACAATGCTATTAACGGTATAAGCGTAGCTGCTGATGTAATAAGAATCATAAACGGTAACCACCGCATAGCTCCCGGTGATTTCCGCGCCCAAAGTACTGTAATACAGGTCGGAATTGGTGGAATACAGGTTAGCAAGAGTGACATAATAGGTGCCGATTATCTTTGCCGAAGAAAATGTGCCCGAAGAAGAGTCGACTATGTACGGGTCGTTGGAGGTACCGTTTCCGCCGTGTGCCGCGAGAACGCTTCCCACGAGGAGCGAGGCCAGAAGCAGCACTGCCGTGAGGATTGCCAGGAGTTTTCGTTTGTTCATTGAAGTTCCCCCTCTTTTAATATAAACATCATAAGAACACATATGTAAACTGCAGGCGTCACCCGCAGAGAGATCGCCGGGGCTTTCCCGTGCCGCCCGGCAGAGCCGGACGGCACGCTTTGACTTGCCGTCATTTTAAAAGGTTTTCGGTGAGAATCTGGTCAAGCCGGTTCGCGATGGCCGCGCACTGGGCTCTCGTGAGGTTCGAGGAGAAGTTCAGGTATCCGCCGCTGCCCTGGATGATACCGTACTTGACGCACAAGGCGGCGTCCGCCCTGGCCCAGTCGGGCAGGGATGCGTAGTCCGCGAAGCCGCTCAGGCAGGAGGCGATTTCGCTCTCGGTGAGCGCTTCCGAGACGCCAGCCAGACGGAGCAGCCTGCCCACCATGGTCATGGCCTGGGCGCGGGTCACGCCTGCGTTCGGCTGCATCGTGCCGTCCTGGAAGCCGGTGATAACGCCCAGGGCCTTGCCGATGGCGAGGGGTTTGTAGCTCCAGATGCTTTTGCTCACATCGGAGAGGGCCGTACCGGAGGAGTCCATGGTCATGTACCCGCCCACGCGCAGGAGGATGGCCGCGAATGCCGCGCGGGTCACGTCGCTGCCGTAGTCGAAGGAACCGTCGCCCGTTCCGAGGACATAAAGCCCTTCCGCCGCGGCGTTAATATCGTTTTCAGCCCAGTAGCCTTCTGGTACGTCGGTAAAGCCGCCGTGGCTGCTAACGAAAACGATGGTGCCTTCGGATAGATTGGCAATGTCCGCGTAAGCTTCGTTGCCCACCATGTTGAGCTTCCAGGTGAGGGGGGTCCAGCTGCCGTCGGCCGCCACGAGGATGACCGCAGTGAGGTTCTCAAAGCTCACCGCGTCGGGCACCGGGACGGTGGCCCGCACGCCGCTTCTGCCGTCGGCCACGGTACCGGAGATGCTCACCGTGATTCCGACGCCGGAACCCAGCACCGTGACGTCGTCCGCACCTATGGCTCCGGAGGCCGTTTTTCCGGCGCCCGAGCCGTTTTTGGTAATGGTGAGGGTGAAGCCGCCCGCGTTCATGGCGCCTGCGGGGAGCTTGACGGTTCCCAGAGGAGTCTCCACCGTGAAGGAACCGGCCGCGATGAGACTGGCCGCAGCCGCGGCGCTCACCACGATCTCATAGCCCTCCGCGCCGTAACCGGTGACCACATTGCCCGCGCCGGAAGCCGCAGCCAGGCTGACAGTGAGGATGTCGTCTTCCAGCTGGGCGGAAACGGCCTTGCCGTTTACCGTAGTTTTGGATTCGGAGGAGCTCAGCTGCTTGGCAGAGGAGAAAGAGCCGCCTCCTCCTCCGCCGCCGGGATTATCCGGGTTGTCCGGGTTATCTGGATTGTCCGGGTTGTCCGGATCATCGGGGTTATCTGGATTGTCTGGATTGCCCGAATCCACCACGCTTACGACGAGCATGGTGCTGAAGGAGGAGTAGTCGGTGGGGGCGTAAGTGGCTCTCACAATGGACTTGCCCGCGGTGAGCGCGGTAACCTTGCCGGAGGAGGTGACGGAAACCGCGCTGCCCAGGTAAGTGTCGAAGGAGAGGTGAGACAGCTCGCCGCCGGTGAGGGCGGTCTCCTCATAAAGAATGTTGCCGTTTTTGTCGGTGCCGCAGGCGTAACGGGCGCAGACCTCGAGGGTTTTGCTCGTGCCCTTGTCCATGGAGGGGACACTGCGCATCACAATGGACTGGGGCACCTTATAACCGGCGTTTGTCACCTGGACGGTGGCGCTGTTGCGGTTGCCCGCCTCGTCCAGGGCCACAAACTGAATGGAGGCGGTGGCTTTGTCGGTGGAAATGGTCACCGAGCCGGTGAAGGAACCGTCGGAGGCGACAGTGAGAGGGGTGCCGGTCTCAGAGCCGTCCACGTACGCCGTGACGGAGGAATTGCCGCCGCCCGCGGTTTGACCGGATACGGCGATCTTTCCGCTCTGGGTGCGCTCGCCGGTGACGGGGCTTTCAATGTAGAGGAAGGGAGCGATCGTGTCGATGGTCAGGTAGACGATGGTGACCGAGTAGTCCCCGGTCTGCTGGTTCGTGGCCCGCAGCTCCAGACAGTAGGTGCCGTCGGTGGTGAAAGCGGCCAGGGTCAGCTCCCCGTTCTGGAAGGTGCCGTAGCTGACGCCGCCGCAGAAGACCTCGGTTTTCACGTTATTCTGGTCGGTGGAGACGGTGAGAGTAGGGGAGACCTGATTGGTGGTGATGGCGTAATAGGCGTCGGCTGCCGTCGGCTCGGTGAGGGTGGCGTTTTCCGCCGTGGTACCCACCGTGAGCACCGGCTTATCGGGCACTGGCAGCAGGGTGTTGGCGCTGTCGGCGGCGGGGGAGAAGTGGTAGTTGCCGTCGCTGCCGATGTTCACCGCCCGGACCCGGACCACGTAGGACTTCCCGGTCTCCAGGCCCACATAGCCGCTGTCGGTTGCCGTCCAGCCGCCGATGGGCAGGGTGTATTTCCCGCCGCTTAAGTAGCTTTCAAGCTCGCTTTTGGTATAGATGAGCCCGCCCAGGTTTTCATAAGCGGCAAGCTCGTGACCGGAATTGTACTGGTAAACGTCGATGCAGTAGCCCAGTTCGTCGGCGGAGCCGCCGTCGTTGATTTCATCAGATACGGGGTCGAAGCTCACGGCGAAATAGCCGTTGCCGGCGCTCTGCACAGTAACGCAGGAAACCGCCCCGGGGGCATACGGATCGGTGAGAGAAACAGTGTGGGTGTTGTCGGTGGCGGTGGTGTAGGTGGTGCCGCTCTGGATCTCCGCCCTCAGGTAATAATCGCCCGATTCCACCAGGGTGCGCACGTCCAGGTCCTCGCCCAGAATGCCGCAGTGGGTGAGGTCGATGTTCTTGGAAAGGACCACCCCGGTGCCGGTGAGGTCGGCGCCGCCCAGCTCATAGGAGGCGATCTTGATGCCCGGGTCGGCGGGAGCGTTGATGGGGGCTGTGCCGCCGTTGCCGTCGTTACCGTTACCTCCATGGACGCTTCGGTGAACGGAAAGAGTGCGGAAATTTCCTTCGTGCACAGTCAAACGGCGGGTGCCGACGGCAAGCCCCAGGAGGAAACAAAGTATACGGTAAGCGGGGCCGAGGCCGATTCCGCAAAGGTACAGGCTTTTCTCGACAGCGTTTATTCCATGAAGTCGTCGGGGACGGCGGTAACTTCCGGTTCCTCTTCCGGCGCGGAGATCACCCTTGTGTTCCACCGCAGCACGCAGTGCGACGCAACCATGACGCTGACTCTCTCGGCCTACGACTCCAGCAGCTATCTGGCGGTCTTCGGGGGCGAAACCCGGCTGGTTTCCAAGACTTACGTCACCGCGCTGGAAAACGCCTTTACCCCTCTGACACAAGTGAATTAATACTGAAAATACAACTAAAAACGCGCCTGCGATGCTGTTTTGCACCGCAGGCGCGTTTGCGTTTTGGTTGTGAATATCGCACGAATAATAGGGTAAAGGCTACACTGCCCCTCTTTTATATTCGCAGACGCCGCGGACATAGGTGGCCTCAATGTTGAGGTTACTGTCCAGGAGTACGA
This sequence comes from Bacillota bacterium, assembly GCA_023459875.1. GTDB lineage: Bacteria > Bacillota > Clostridia > Oscillospirales > Oscillospiraceae > JAEWRY01. The sequence goes on along the minus strand of JAEWRY010000007.1, from coordinate 43,448 downwards.
AATCCGCCTTAGTGCCGACGGCGATCCGCCCGATATCGCTGCGGCCGAGGACGTCCGCAGGATTGCGCGTTGCCATCCGCAGGGCGCTTTCCAGAGGGATTCCGACAGCCCCAACCAGATTGCGCAGGCCCCGGTCCATAGTAAGAGTGCTGCCGGCAAGGGAATCTCCTTTCCAGGCCACCGCGTTTCTGACGGTGACACACTCCGCCCCAAGATGGTAGATTCCGTCCGGCATTCCGGCTGCTTCCATGGAATCGGTACAAAAATAGCAGCCTTCGGGGCCTTTCGCGCGGTAAATAAGCCGGATGATGATAGGATCAATGTGAATAAGGTCCGCGATAAACTCTGCCTTAATGCGGTCGTCCGTCAGGATAACCCCGAGAACGCCGGGACTGCGGTGATGGAGGGGGAGCATCCCGTTGCAGGTGTGGGTGGAGCAGCGAACGCCCAGAGAAATTGCCCTGGCAGTCTCCTCCGCCGTAGCCGCGGAGTGCCCGATGGAGGAAACGACCCCCCGGCTTCTCAGATAAGAAATTAGTTCCATCCCGTCGGGGAGCTCGGGGGCCAGCGTGACCCGGACGATCTCCTCTTCAAAGCCGCATACCAGGTTTCGGTAGTGCGCGGGGGAGGGGTCTCGGAGCTTAGCGGGGTCGTGGGCGCCCCGCACGGCTTCGGCAAGGTAGGGCCCCTCCAGGTAGGCGCCCAGAACGCGCGCCCCTCTCGGAAGCTTCATGGCCTGTCGAATCCCGGCAAGATACGAACGGATGGCTTCGTCGGTTTCTGTGATGGACGCGGGGCAGAAGGAGGTGGTGCCGAAGCTCACCTGGCTCTGGGCCATCCTTTCGATATCGCCCGCTCTCATGCTGTCGAACCCTTTCTGGCCGTGCATATGGATGTCCACAAAGCCGGGCGCGAGCAGCAGACCGCCCATGTCATCTCCGGAGTGCGCGTTCTCCACCGCCGTGACGATGCCATTTTGAAAGGTGACCGCGCGCTCGGGCAGAAACGCTGCCCCGTTAAAGATGCGGACATTCCGGATGGTCGACATTTGGCATTCCTCCTTAATGACTTCCGTTTTTTTGCAGCGTCAGTTTCTTGTAATGCAGGGGTGTGAAGCCCGTACAGGTTTTAAATACCTTCACAAAATAGTTGCTGTCGGCGATTCCCACCGCCTCGGCGATGGCGCTGATGGGCAGATTGTCCGTAGACATCAGCTTAATCGCAGCCTCCACCCGCTGCTTTCGGATGAGCTGCTGGACACTGCAGGAAAAGCTATTTCTCGCGGTCTCGCACAGCTTGGTTTTGCCGATGCCCAACTCGGTGGATATGACGCCCAAGGTAAGCGGCTTCATGTAGTTTTCTTCTATGTAAGAAGACAAGAGCTGCGACTCGGTAAGCTCGCTCTGCCTCACGTATTCGTGCAGCCAGATGTAGGAGGCGCAGGCGGACAGCACGTCCGCGTAAGCGAGCAGAGTTTTCATGCTCAGCTGGTCCAGTTTATAGAACGCTTCTTTGAGCCTCGTAAGATCGGAATGCCACTGGCAGCGGCGCTCGATCTCCTTCCACTGCTTGTCCAGAGGCGAATCGTCAAGAATCTGCCCATACATGAGATAGGCCTGCAGGTGTCCCTTTTCCATCACGGGGATGGCGGCCTCCATCAGACCCGCATGGCACCGGTAGAGATACGCCTTGTTCTGCTTGTGCGCGAAGAGAAGGGCCTTGGTGTCGCAGGCGAGGCACTTTTCAAAGCCCTGGGGCGCGCTCTGGATCACCCTGCAGAATTCGCAGGGGTTGTTGCTGGTGATCACGTCGTTAAAGTCGCTGCTTTTCAAAGTGATTTTACGGCCGGTGATGAGATAGAGGCTTTTGAGCAGTTCCGCGAGCTTTTCAAAATCATAGATGCTTTTCACAGCAGCAGCCCGTCCTTCGTCCTATGATATTCCTTTGTTTCCTGATTTCAGTATAAGTACGAAAAGCCAACAAGTCAAGAAACAGAAATTATGAAAAAAATACGGTCATATATTCTAAAACCATGAACGCATTTGCATTGTTTAATTTGAGGTCTTTCCACTATAATCGTATGTGTAATAGTAACAATAATGTAGTTGCGGGGCGTATACAATTATGTATGCAATATCAATAGACTCTGGCGGCACCAAGGTTGTGGGAGCCGTTGTGGATGAAAACGGAGTTATTCATACTAAAAAACGATATGAAAACGAGCACAGAGACGGCAATTATCTTGCCCAAACGTTTAAAAATATCATATCCCAGTATCTGGAAGAGTATCCGGTCAGCGTGGTGGGAATCGGAGGCAACGGACGCATCGATCCGGTGAGCGGGATCATTTTGAATTCCGGCGTACATATCAACTGGCAGGGCCGCCATTTGAGAGAGGAACTGGAGGACTGCTTCTCTCTTCCCGTGAGCGTTAACAACGACTGCTACTGCGCCGTCAAGGGCGAGATGTGGAAGGGCGCAGCGCAGGAGTATTCGTTGGTGGCCGGTCTCATTATCGGCACGGGAATGGGCGGGGCTTTGGCGCAGGAGGGAAAATTCTGGCACGGCTCAAAATTCGGCGCCGGTGAGGTCGGGCATATGATCCTGCATAAGGACGGCCTGCCCTGTTACTGCGGGCAGAGGGGCTGCGCGGAGCGCTACGTGAGCGGGACGGCCCTCTGGAACCGGTATAACGAGATAGTCGGAGAGGTCAGACTGGATTCCGGCTACGGCTTTTTTGAACTGCTTAAAAAGAGCGACGGTACCGCCCTAGCGGTGATGGATGCTTTTCTGGACGATCTGAGCATTGTCATGGCGAATATTTCAAACCTCCTGGACCCGGAAGCCATTCTGATTGGTGGAGGCATTTCGGAGACAAAGGAACTGTGGGCGGAGGCACTGCTTCGGAAATACCGGGGCACCGTGGGCAGCTTTACGAAGGACACGCCCATTGTGTTCGCATCCATGGGAAACGACGCTGGCCTGCTCGGCTCCGCGAAGTTTGCCTTTGAAATGCTGGAACGTATGGATAAGGAGAAAAAGGTATGAGTCTCATCTATCATGAAATCAAGGATCAGTACCGGGCGATGGAAAAATGTGCCCGATATCTGGAAGAGCAATACGGCGCCCTTCGGGAACTGGTTTTGAAGACGAACGCCCCAAGAACGATTTTCTTGGGCTGCGGCTCCAGCTTTTCACTGGCGAAGTCCATGGCGGACACGGTGAATATCCGCCTGAACCACCCGGCCTTCGCGCTTCCCGCGGGGGACGCGGCTCTCCACGCCCGCCGCTACGCCAAGGTGGCGGACGGAGCGCTCATCGTCCCCATATCCCGCTCGGGGAGTACCTCAGAGATTTTTCTCGCGCTGGACGCCCTGCGCTCAAACGGCTGCGCCTTCACGGTGCTGAGTCTCTCCTGCGTTACTGACTGCAGGCTCTCTTCCTATAGCGCACTCTCGCTGGAAATGCCCTGGTGCTTTGACGAGAGCGTCTGCCAGACCAGAACGGTGAGCTGCCTGTACTATTCCGCCATGTATGTGATCGCGAAGCTCGCCGGAGACGAGGCCCTTGTCCGGCAGCTCTCTGAATTTCCCGCTCTGGGAGAGCGCTTCGCCTCCCGCTACGAAAAGGCGTGGGAAGCGCTCGCCGGGGGCGCGTGGGACCATGCCGTCGTCCTGGCCGACGCGGAGATCCACGGCCTTGCCGAGGAGGGCGCGCTGGCCTTTAAGGAGGTCTGTCAGCTTCAGAGCAACTGTTACCACCTGCTGGACGTCCGCCACGGACCAATGGTGCTCATCCGCGACAAAACCCTGGTAATCGCGGCGCTTACGGATGAGAAGCTGGAACTGGATCTGATAGGCGAGCTGAAAGGCCACGGCGCGATCATCGCCACCGTCTCCGACCGCTCCTCCCCCCTGGAGGGTACCTTCAATTATGTACTGGGTGAGGACGTGGACCACATTGTGCGCGGCCTCGGCGTCATTGCTTTGTGCCAGCTGGTTGCGTTTTATAAATCAAAGACGACCGGAACCGATCCCGACCACCCCACAGGGCTTGACGCGTGGATCAAGCTATGATAAGGACGTTAAAATGAAGCATTTACTTCAGAGAATTGCCGAGGAGAATCACGCCGGGAAACCCATTGGCATTTATTCCTGCTGCAGCGCGAACGAATATGTCCTGAGGGCCGCGCTCCAGAAAGGGAAGCGGTTTGAGGCCCCCGTCCTCATCGAGGCCACGGCCAACCAGGTCAATCAGTTCGGCGGCTATACCGGACAAACGCCCCGGCAGTTTTATGAAACTGTGCTCTCCCTCGCCGATGAGATCGGCCTGCCTCGAGACTGTGTTGTCCTGGGGGGCGACCATCTGGGACCCCTGACCTTCTCCATGTATGAGGAAGAGCGGGCGATGGACCACGCAGGCGAGCTCGTCAGGCAGTATGTCCTCGCCGGGTTTACCAAAATCCATATCGACACCAGCATGAGGGTGGCTAGCGACGACAGCAAAGCCCGCCTCCCGGACGAAACCATCGCCAGACGGGGAGCCGAGCTCTGTGCCCGGGCCGAGGCGGCTTACGCCGAGCGAAAAACTCTCGTTCCCGACGCGGTGCCTCCGGTCTATGTGATCGGCAGCGAGGTCCCCATTCCCGGAGGCGAGCAGAAAGCCGAAGCGGAGCTTGACGTTACCGCGCCGGAAGATTTAGAACATACCGTCGAGGCCTTTCGGGCGGCCTTTTTGAAACTGAATCTGGAGGACGCCTGGCAGCGGGTGATCGCGGTGGTCGCGCAGGTGGGCGTGGAGTTCGGCGGGGACAATGTGTTTGAATATGACAGGCAGAAAGCGTCTCTCATTACCGGCGCCGTCCGCCGTTTTCCCAGTCTGGTGCTTGAGGGGCATTCCACCGATTATCAAACGAAGTATGCCCTGCGGGAAATGGTGGAGGACTCAGTCGCCGTTCTCAAGGTTGGCCCGGCCCTCACATTCGCGGTCCGGGAGGGACTCTTCGCTCTGGAAAACATCGAAAAAGAACTATATTCCGGCAGAAACATCCAACCCAGCGCATTCCGCGACACACTTGACGAAGCCATGGTTAAAGATGACGCAAACTGGGCGAAATACTATCGCGGAACCAAGGAAGAACAAAAGTTTCAGCGGGCGTACAGCCTCTCCGACCGGGCGAGGTATTATCTGTCTGAAGAGTCCGTGTCGGCCTCGGTGAAGCGCCTGCTTCAAAACCTCCAAAAGCATGAAATACCGTATTCTCTGCTGAGCCAATACCTGCCCCGGCAGGCGGAAAAAGTCCGGCGGAACGAGCTCCGAAATAACCCCGCCGCTTTACTTGAAGATCATGTGGGCGATGTGATCGAGGATTATCTTTACGCCACATTTTATATAGATGGGAGATTGATAGCAGAAAGAACGATTGACAGCAGCAGTAACCAAACTTAAGATTAAATGAGGAGGTACAGAAATGAAACGGATGTCAAAAATCATAACCCTGCTTTTAGCGATTACCCTTCTCCTCCAGGTCGCCGGATGTACGAGCAGCTCCAGTACCCAGTCGGCCTCTCCGAGCGCATCTCCGTCGCCGTCCGCCGAGCCCATAAAGCTTACGCTTGCGACCTTCCTCTACGTGGAAACCCCTCACCGTAAGGTCATCGACCGTTTGCTCGAAGCATATAACAAGATTAACCCCAACGTGCAGATCGAAGTTTCCGGCACCGGTTACGCGGACTACTGGAATGACCTCACTTCGGAGATCATGGCCAACAACGAGACGGATATCGTTCAGATTTATCCGGAGAATATCGCGTCCTACTATACCCTGCGGGACGGCGGCGCTTTTGTCGACCTGACCGACCGCTTCAACGCTGCCAAGATGGAAGGGACCCTCATCGGCCAGGACACCGCCGTTTATGACGGAAAGACGCTGGCGCTCTCCAACTACTCCTGGGGCACCACCGGTATTTTCTACCGCAAGTCCATGCTGGAAGCCAAGGGAATCGACCCCGCCTCCATCAAGACCCAGGACGATTTCCGCAACGCCTGCCTGAAGTTCACCGATAAGGACCATGTGGCCATCGGCGTCGTCTACGGAAGCCACTCCTTCTGCGTGAGCGAATGGAACCGCCTGATTGCAAGGCCCGTCTCCTTCGGCCTCTACTTTGCCGACGGCGAAACCGCTCCCTACACAGCCGAACACCTCAACTGCAACTCCCCTGAAAACATCTGGGCTGCCCAGTGGTGGAACGACTTTATCGCCAAGGATAAATGCGCCAAGCTCGTCCTCGACAAGAAGGATTCCCGCGAGATGTTCTGGAACGGCGAAGTTCCTTTCTGCATGGACGGCCCATGGTTCATCGGCATGTGCAAGGATCATGACGAAAAGCTGATGGACGACATCGGCATCATCCCCCAGTTCAACATTCTTTATAATGGCAAGGAATACAAGCCCAATCCCACCAACTACCCCGTACTTAGCTGCATCAGCAGCAAGTGCGCGCATCCCGACGAGGCGTGGGCCTTCCTGCAGTGGATGACCACCGACGAAGCCCAGAAGATCATCGCCGACTGCGGCCAGATCCCCTCCAGCGTCTCCTACAGCTCCTCCAAGGGCTATCAGGATGCTTACCCTCTCTCTTACCGCTTCAATGATTTCATTACCAACTATTACGGGCCTCTTCTGGCCGACCCCGCCATTCCCGAGTACAGTGAGCTCAATCAGGTTATGATCGACGCCGCCGCTAAGATGTTCAGCGATACCCCTGTTGATGTGGCTCCCATTCTCAACGAGGCCCACGACAAAATGGCGGAAGTTCTCAAGTAACAAGCCCCAAATCCGGCGCCGGCGATATTTGCCGGCGCCGGACAAGAATTCACCGAATGTTTGCTTTTAAGCGGGAGGTTTCCCAATGAAACGACTCAAAGCTCACCGCGACACCTTGACGGGCTACGCTTTTGTATTGCCGCTGGTCATTATACTGGCCGCTTTTCTGGCGTATCCCATCATCAAAGCCGCGGTCATGAGCGTTCAGTACTGGCGGATGATGAAGCCGTCGGCCAATGGACACTATTTCGTGGGGTTTGATAACTACGCCAAAGTATTTAAGGACGAATTCTTCTGGAATTCGGCGTGGGTGACCCTTCAGTATATGGTGGTGACCATCGCGGCGCGCTTCCTTCTCGGCTTCATTACGGCACTCGCGCTCAACACCAGGTTCAAGGGCTGCGGACTGGCGCGCGCGTTGGTGATCATTCCCTGGGCGGTGCCCGAGGTGGTGGCCTGCCTGGTTTGGATCTTGATGTACGACAAGGATTATGGCATCATCAACTCGGTCCTCTCGGGCGCGGGTATCATTTCCGGCAATATCGGCTGGCTGCTGGACAGCAAATTTGCCCTGCCCGCGGCCATGGCCGTCAACATCTGGAAGGGCTTTCCCTTTGTCGCCATCATGCTGCTGGCGGGCATGCAGGGCATCGACCAGGAAATGTACGAGGCGGCCACCGTGGACGGCGCCACTCCCTTTCAGAAGCTGCGCTATATCACGCTGCCTTCCCTGAAGCCTGTCTCCATGGTGGTTTTTCTGCTCCTCATCATATGGACCATGAAGGATTACGCCATCGCCTATCTGCTTGCCAAGGGCGGACCCGCCCGGTCCACCGAAATACTCACCATTTTCGTGCAGCAGACGGCCTTTAAGTATTTCGATTTCGGCAAGGCGTCCGCCGTCGGGATGCTCATGCTGATCGCAAGCTGCATCTTCACTTCCTTCTACTTCCGGACGATCGAAAAAGGAGAAACAAAATGAAGCAATCTGCCGGACGTAAACTCTTGACCATTCTGGTTGCGGTCATTATTTGCTTTTTTGCCGTGTTCCCCTTTGTGTGGATGATCTCGGTGTCCTTCAAGCCCGCGGGCGAGGTGTACTCCATTCCCTCGCTGCTCCCCAAAGCGCCTACCTTGAACGGCTACAAAACCATGCTGACTCCCTCCGGCGCCTTCAGCTTCACTAAATGGCTCAGGAACAGCGTGATTGTATCCCTTGCCACGACGCTCTTTTCCCTGGTCATCGCGACGCTTGGGGCCTATGGGATATCTCGCTTCCGCTTCCGTGGCAGAAAGGTGCTCTCCTATATCATTCTGACCACGCAGGTGATTCCAGGCGCGCTGGTCATCGTGCCTCTCTACGTGATCATGGGGAAATTCAATCTGCTGGATAACTTATTTGGACTGATCTTAGCCTATACCACCTTTACGATCCCTTTCTGCACCTGGATGATGAAAGGCTATTTTGATACAATTTCCCTCTCCATCGACGAGGCAGCCATGGTGGACGGGGCCAACCGGTTTCAGGTGTTCGCCAGAATCGCTCTGCCGCTTTCCCTGCCCGGCCTCGCGGCCACCACGATCTTCGCCTTCATTTCCGGCTGGAACGAGTATATTTTCGCAAGCATCCTGCTTCGCAGCTACAGCAACTGGACGCTGCCCATCGGTATTGCGAGCTTCCAGGGGCAGTACGACACCAACTGGGGCACGCTCATGGCGGGCGCCGTGATGATCACCGTTCCGGTCGTCATCATTTTCTGGCTGCTTCAGAAACACCTGGTGGCGGGCATGACGGCCGGAGCCGTAAAAGGATAATAAAGGGAAAATACTTCAACAGCAGATCCAATCCGGCTTCCCGTTTCTACTCCATTTTTAATAGAAACGCGAGAGCAGCGAAAAAGGAGGTTAGGCCGCCGGGCCGGCGGTGCGGCAGTGTGGAGACCTGGCGCAAAGCCCAGAGGAATCACTTCCTCGGGCGAGGGGGTATTTGCGAAGGCTGTGCCCTCACGGCTCTCACGCATGGCAACAGTCACACTCAAGAACCTCAAAAAGGTCTATGACAACAAGGTAACGGCGGTGCAGGAGTTCAGCCTGGAAATCGCAGACAAGGAATTCGTGGTCCTTGTGGGTCCCTCCGGCTGCGGAAAGTCCACCACCCTGCGCATGGTGGCCGGGCTGGAGGATATCTCCGCGGGAGAGCTGTATATCGGGGATAAGCTCATGAACGACGTTCCTCCCAAGGACAGGGACATCGCCATGGTCTTCCAGAACTACGCCCTGTACCCCCATATGACGGTGTACGAAAACCTGGCCTTCGCACTCAGACTGCGCAAGGCATCCAAAGAGGAGATCGACCGGAAGGTGAAAGAGGCCGCCGAGATCCTCGGTATCACCGAGTATCTCCAGCGCAAGCCCAAGGCGCTCTCGGGCGGCCAGCGGCAGCGGGTGGCCATCGGCCGGGCAATCGTGCGCGAACCCAAGGTGTTTTTAATGGACGAGCCGCTTTCCAATCTGGACGCCAAGCTGCGCAACCAGATGCGCGCCGAGCTCATCAAGCTGCGCCAGCGCATCAACACCACCTTTATCTACGTAACCCACGACCAGACCGAGGCCATGACCCTGGGCGACCGGATCGTCATCATGAAGGACGGCTATATCATGCAGATCGGAACCCCCCAGGAGGTGTTCCATCACCCGGCCAACCTCTTTGTGGCGGAGTTTATCGGTTCGCCTCAGATGAATTTCTTTGACGGCAAGCTTAAAAAGACGGACAAGGGGTATCAGCTTTCCTGCGCGGGGGCAGAGATTTTTCCGGGGAAGGAAATCCAGAGCCGGCTGGCCGAACGGCAGATCCAGGACCGGGCCGTGACGGTGGGCGTGAGGCCCGAACACATCGTCCCGGAAAGGGAAGAGGGTCCCTCGAACATAAACGGCAAAGTGGACGTCTCCGAGATGATGGGCAGCGAATTCCATGTTCACGTGTCGGCAGACGGCAGAGACGTGGTAATCAGGATTCCAACCACCGAACTCCCCGAGGAGCACCGGGGAGGACTTCAGTTCGGTACCCCGCTTCTTTTCTCCTTCCATCCCGAGTCCATTCATCTCTTTGATCCCCAAACCGGGGAGAACCTTTATTGAAGAAAACAAAATATATATAAAAGGTGAGCGAATATGGATAAGAAAATCAAAATGGGTATTGTCGGCGCCGGGACCTGGGGGCAGACTCATGCTTTTATCTATCGGGAGCATCTGTTTGCGGAGCCTGTCGCCATCTGCGACATGGACCGGGCGCGGGCGCAGGAAATCGCAGATAAATTCGGGATCAGGGAAGTTTATACCGATTATCACGAGATGGCGGAAAAAGCGGATATCGATGCGGTGGCCATTGTGACCCCCGATTTTGCCCATGCCGACATCGCCTGCGAGTTTGCAAATCACAAAAAGCATCTTCTCATTGAAAAGCCCCTGGCCACCACGAGGGCGGACATCGACCGCATCGTGGAAGCCGTGAACCGCAACGGCGTGCGCTGCATGGTGGACCTTCACAACCGCTGGAACGCGCCTTTCAACACCTGTAAGCAGCTCATTGAGAGCGGTAAAGTCGGTGAGCCTTACACCGCCTATATCCGCCACAGCGACGTAAAATGGGTGGCTACCGACATGCTCAAGTGGGCTTCTAAATCCTCCATCCTCTGGTTTTTGGGGAGCCACAGCCTGGATACCATCCGCTGGATGTTCAACGACGAGGTAAAGCGCGTTTTTTCCGTGAAGCGCGAGGGAATTTTAAAGGCTGAGGGCGTGGACACTCCCGACATCTTCCTTACCACCGTTGAATTTGAGCACGGCGGCGTGGCGCAGATGGAAAACGGATGGGTCACCCCCAATGGAAATACCAACGTCAACGATTTCCGCTTCAGCATCCTGTGCACCAAGGGCATGGTGAGCCTGGACCTTTCCAGCCACAACCTCATCTCCATGGTGGACGAGGATAAAGCCTATACGCCGGACATTCTGGTGAGCAACACGGTGTTCGGCAGGTGCAAGGGCCTCTCCTACGAGAGCATACGCGATTTCGTTGACCGTCTGGTGGACGGACAGGAATTCCGGGTCACCATGGAGGACGCAAGAAGAACCGCCATCGCCCTTCTCGCCATTCACGAATCAGCTGAGAAGGGGATTCCCATCGAAGTGAAATACTAAAGAGGGTGTTGGGCGGAGATAATGAAATGAGTAGTTTGACGTTTGAAAAAATGACAATCCCGGGCTCTCATCTGGGCCCGGAGGGCGCGTATCCCATCCTCTACAAACAGAAAATGTTTGAAAAGGAGAGCGCGCTGGACGAATCCGAAGGGCTGTACATCAACTACGGCAATATTTTACATATGCTGCCTTATGCCAGCCTGGACGATTACGGCCGCGAAAACGACGAGCAGGTTTTTGACGCGGCGGTTTTGGAGAACAAGTTCTTAAAGGCGACCTTTGTCCCTTCCCTCGGCGGGCGGATGTGGTCCCTCTACGACAAAGTGAATCAAAGGGACCTGATCATCAACAATCCCGCGTTCCGGCCCTGCAACTTTTCCGTCCGGAACGCGTGGTTTTCCGGCGGGGTGGAGTGGAACTGCGGCGTGCGGGGTCACAGTGCTCTGACGACCGACCGCATTTTCGCTGCGCCCTACGAGCTCTCGGACGGCACCCCCGTATTGCGCCTCTACGCCTTCGAGCGCATCCGCGCGACGACCTTCCAGATGGACTTTTTCATGAAGGACGACATGCCCTTCCTCTTTGCCCGGATGCGGCTGGTGAACGGCTCCGCGGAGGTAAAGCCCGTTTACTGGTGGAGCACGATCGCGGTCAAGCAGGAGGAGGGTGCCCGGGTCATTGTCCCCGCCGACGAGGCCTATATCAATCAGGACGAGGACCCCGTTTACAAGCGCTCGATCCCCATGGTGGACGGGGTCGATCTGTCATACCCCACCAATCACACCATTGTTGTTGACCACTTTTATAAAATCCCCGAGAACCAGAGAAAGTACGAGGCTTACGTGCGCGCCGACGGGAAGGGCGTCATCCACGCGTCCACCCGGCGTCAGCGGGGGCGCAAAATGTTCGTGTGGGGCACCTCGGTGGGTGGCGACAACTGGCAGAAGTATCTCACCAGTGAGGCGGGTTATAACCAGCCCTATCTGGAGATTCAGGCCGGTTTGGCTCCCACCCAGAACGAGAGCCTTCCCATTCCTCCCAAAACCGCCTGGGAGTGGCTGGAGGCTTACGGAGCCGTCGACTTTACGCCGGAATCGGTGCACGGGGGATGGCAGGAGAGCAAAGGCTCCGTACAAAGCTGGCTGGATTCGGTTTTGCCGGAAGCCGAGATGGACGCCATGCTGGCAGCGACCTACAAGGCCGCGACCTCCCCTGCCAAAGCGGTACTGCGGGGTCACGGCTGGGGCGCTCTGGACAATATAATTCAGACGGCCCTCGGCAGGCAGCCGATCGCGCCCTATCTGGACTTCGGCGAAATCGGACCGGCCCAGGAGCTTTGGTCCCGCTTCCTTAAAAATGGCTTTTTGGATCAGCCGGATCCCAGGGAGCGCCCCGCTTCCTTCATGGTGCAGAGCGAGTGGTTCGAGCTGCTCAAAAAAACCGTGCGCGACGCCGACGAGAACAACTGGTACGCCTGGTATCATCTGGGCCTATGCTACTTCGCAAGAGAGCTGTTTACCCAGGCCAAGGAGGCCTTCGAGTGCTCCATGGATCTGGCGCAGAGTACCTGGGGCTATCACGCCCTGGCAAACGTCTCCCGCGCGCTGGGAGAGGAAAAGCGCAGCGCGTTTTTGATGGCGAAGGCGCTCGCCATGAATCCCTCCGATCTGTCCCTGGCAAAGGAAACCCTGCGCTTTGCCTACGAGGCGAAGGAATACTCCCTGATGCGCTCCGTCTACGACAGCCTCACGTCGGAGCAGAAGGAAGCGCCCAGGGTTCAGGCCTATTACGCCTTCGCTTTGGCGCACACGGGAGAGCCTCAGCGGGCCAAAGAGATGCTGGAGAAGGACGGGGGTCTGGAGATCCCCGATCTGCGCGAAGGCGACAACTGCGTCCCCGAAGAGTATATTTACATCCTGCGCACCCTCGCCGCGGAGAAGGGCGAGACGCTTTCGGCGGAAGACGTTAAGGTTCCCCGGAAGATCGATTTCCGTATGTTCCACGCCAGGAAAGAGGACTGACCTAATGAGGAAGTCCAATTAAAGTGCCATCCTGAGCGTAAGCGAAGGATCTTAGTGAGCCAAATGCATGCGCTGGGAAGACTCTTCGGTTTTCGGCCTTAAGAATGACAAGATAAAAGGCGGTGTCTCATGTAGTTTGAGACACCGCCTTTTGTCATTGCTCCTGCGTGAACTGCACCAGTTCTTTGTTGAATCTAAAAAGCTGATCATAGAACAGAAAATGCCCGCAGGAATCAAAGGGCACCAGCTTCGCGTTTTCGATGGCGTTTTTTTGCGCGAGGGCCAGGGGGTAAAGGCAGACCCGGTCGTTGACTCCGTGCAGGATCAGGGTGGGAACACGAATAGTTTTGAGATCCTCGAAAAGCTTCTCCTCGTCAAGCCACGTGTTGGCGACCGCAGCGGTGGCCCAGCTGGAGGCCTGGAGTCCCAGCCGGAACACCCAGTCCGATATGCCGGGGGTGACATAATTGTGGAAAATGATGTCGCCGAAGTTCTTCAGCATCTGCGGCCTGTCGGTGTAGGTGCCTTGGATGATATCCAGAACCGTCTGCCTCGGCAATCCATATGGAAAGCCGGGGCGCTGAATAAGACTCGGGGCCGCGGCCGCGAACAGAGCGAGTCTGACGACGCCGTAGCCCCTATGCCTTGCCATATAGCGCACGGCGACCCCTCCGCCGGTGGAGTGTCCCCCCAGGGTTATGTTCTTGAGCTCCAGCGCTTCGATGACGGCGCGCACATCGTCGGAAAGCCGGTCGTAGTCATAACCGCCCCAGGGTTTTGACGACTGGCCGAACCCCCGCAGGTCCATGCCGACGCACCGGTATCCGTATTTGGGAAGCTCGTTGTATTGGTACTCAAAGAGGGTATGGTCTCCCGGCCAGCCGTGGATAAACAGGATGGTCTTTGAGCCGGCCGGATTAATATCTTCCACATATAGGTATACATTTTCTTCCGCTTTTACGAAATATCCCACATTCATTCCTCCAGTTAACTTACTGATAGAATACACGGATGGGGACAAAAGAGTGACAGCGTATGAAATTCTGACCGTTAACCGGTATGGCGATCAATTGCCGGGAGCGCTGGCGCAGCGGGGCCGGATTACAATAATACTAAAATTGACAGAACATATCATATAATATTGACAAAACAGAAAGATTACTATATTGTATGTCCATAGGATGGAGACTAATTATCAGTATATGTGTTTGGAGGGCGTTCAACATGCAGAAAATGATGGATGCTTTGGTCAAGACCGAACCGGGAAAAGGGCTGAAACTCATGCGTATGCCTGTCCCGTCGCCGGGGCTCGGCGAGGTCCTCATCAGGATCCACAAGACCGCCATATGCGGAACGGATGTTCATATCTATAATTGGGATCCCTGGAGTCAGGAAAATATCAAGCCCCCCATGATCATCGGCCATGAATATGTGGGCGAGATCGTGGAGCTCGGTCCTGGTGTCAAGGGGCTTTTCGTGGGAGAAAGGGTATCCGGCGAAGGCCATATCGTCTGCGGACACTGCCGCAACTGCCGCGCGGGAAACGGGCAGTGGTGCAAGGATACCATGGGCGTCGGCGTGAACCGCGACGGGGCTTTCGCGGAGTACATCTGCATCCCCGCCGGCAATGTGATCCCCATCAACTCCCAGATCGACGAGGATATCGTATCCTTCTTCGACGCGTTCGGGAACGCCACCCATACCGCTTTAATGTTCGACGTCATTGGTGAGGACGTGCTCATTACCGGCGCGGGCCCCATCGGCATGATGGCCACCGCCATCTGTAGAAAGAACGGAGCCCGCAGCGTCGTGGTGACCGACGTCAACGACTACCGGCTGGATATGTGCAGAAAGCTGGGTGCCACGGAAACTGTGAATATCTCCCGCGAGAAGTTGGAAAGCGTCTACGGCAAGCGCCACATCGTGGAAGGCTTCGACGTCGGCTTGGAGATGAGCGGCAGCGGTGCCGCGCTCAATACGATGATCGAACATATGAGAAACGGCGGAAAGATCGCCCTGCTGGGAATCCAGCAGCCGGGTACGGAAATAAACTGGAACCACGTCATTTTCAAGGGCCTTACCCTACAGGGAATCTATGGCCGCCGCATGTACGAGACCTGGTACAAGATGATGGCAATGGTGGAGGGCGGTCTTGACCTGTCCCCCATCATCACTCACCGCTTCCATTACCGCGATTTTGAAAAGGGGTTTGAGGCGATGAACAGCGGCTGCTCCGGCAAGGTCATTCTGGACTGGACAAAATAAATATATATATTTTACTGGGAGGAACCGACTGTGAAAAGCGCTTTGACAAAGTATAGAGACACTCTGGACGAGATCCGGGCGGCAGGGACCTATAAGGACGAACGCATTATTACGACGCCGCAAAGCGCCTTTATCGATACCACAAAGGCTAAGCATGTTCTCAATATGTGCGCAAATAATTATCTCGGCCTGGATACCAATCCCGATCTGATTGCCGCGGCAAAGGAGAGCTATGACCGCTGGGGCTTCGGCCTGTCCAGCGTGCGCTTTATCTGCGGTACCCAGGAGCTGCATAAGACCCTGGAGCGCAAGATTGCCGATTTTTTGGGAACGGATGACGCCATTTTATATTCTTCCTGTTTCGACGCCAACGGGGGCCTGTTTGAGACCCTGCTGGGGGCTGAAGACGCGGTTATCTCGGATGAACTCAACCACGCGAGCATTATTGACGGCGTGCGCCTCTGTCCGGCCAAACGGTACCGGTATCATAACAACGATATGGCCGATCTCAGAAGGCAGCTGGAGGATGCACGGAAGTCCGGTTGCAAGACCATAATGATCGCGACGGACGGCGTGTTCTCAATGGACGGCTTCATTGCAAATCTCACGGGTATTTGCGATTTGGCCGATGAATTTGACGCGCTGGTCATGGTAGACGACAGTCACGCGGTCGGTTTTATGGGAGAGCGTGGCCGGGGCACGCCGGAATACTGCGGTGTTGCGGGACGGGTTGATATTATCACCGGGACCCTGGGCAAGGCGCTTGGCGGCGCCTCCGGCGGCTACACGGCCGCCAGGCAGGAAATCGTCGATCTGCTGCGCCAGCGCTCGCGGCCCTATCTGTTCTCCAACACCGTGGCTCCCGCGATTGCCGCCGCGGCCTGCAAGACCTTCGATATGCTCACGGAGTCCACCGCTCTGCGGGATAAGGTGCATGAGAACACCGCCTATTTCCGCAGAGAGCTTGCAAAGCTTGGCTTTGATGTTCCGGAGGGTACCCATCCCATCGTGCCGGTCATGCTGTACGACGCGAAAATCGCGCAGGAATTTGCATCCAGAATGCTCCAGAAGGGCGTTTACGTGGTCGGCTTCTTCTATCCGGTCGTTCCCATGGGCAAGGCCAGAATCCGCACCCAGGTTTCCGCCGGACACACCCGGGAGGACCTGGATTTCGCGGTTGCATGCTTCAGGGATGTCAAAAAGGAAATGGGTATATAGAGCAGCAAAAAAAGGCCGGCAGCAGTATGCTGCCGGCCTTTACATCTGACGCACATACATTATTTTAAAAACTTTTTATATACGACTTTATCGTCACCGTCGTTATAAAAGTCTTTGAAAACAGCCTCTTCCATATAGCCGCGTTTTAAATAGAACTGCCTCGAGCTATAGTAGGAATCTTTTGAGGAGGTCTCAACATAAAGCTTCTTTCCGCCGCGCTGCGAGATTACTTTTTCCGTTTCAGCAATCAGCTTTTTCCCGATCCCTAACCCTCTGAGTCCGCCGCGGACAACAATCCAGAATAAATCATAACTGTCTTTTGTACCCCGGGTATATCCGTAACAGGTATACCCGATCATGCCGGAGCCGTCTTCGCACAGGATAAACTGGTATTCGCTTCCGGAGGCAGCCTTTTCAATATTGTCGATTGCCAGTTCTTCTGCAATATTTATCTCGTCATTGTTGAAAACGCCGACAGACTCGGTAATATCCCGTATCTGTTTGTTTTCCCCCCGCTTTAAATCGAACCGCAGGGATAAACTATGATCGTCCAATGAAGCCACTCCTTTTACCCGATGAAATGCGTTTCTAATTATTTGATCCGGCTCATTTTCGGTTTTATACCGCCGATATGATCCGGTTTACCACGTCTGAGAAATCCAGTCCTCCCTGGGTTGCGGACCTTAAAAAGCTGCTGTCACCGGGAGTAATGCAAGGATTCGCGTTTATTTCAAGCACCCAGGGTTTTCCCTCTTTATCAATCCGGAAATCAATTCTCGCATAGCTCTTCAGCCCGAACTCATTCCAGCATTTTTCAGCAATTTCCTTCAGTTCGTTCAGAAGCGGTTTATCCTGATCCTCAAAAACACATGATGAAACGGCGTGTTTAAATCCAAAGCTGTTCGTGTCCCATTTGGATCGATAGTCGAAAATTTCATCGATATGCTTTTCTTTATATCCGACAAACTTAATTTCAGTAGGCGGAAGCAGTAAGGGCTTCCCGTTTTCCTGAAGCAAAGAAACATTAATTTCTCTGCCCTCTATGTATTTTTCGGCGAAAAATTCTTCGCCGTTTTTCTCCGCCATGGCGCTTAATATCTCTCGTGCCTGAGGGACGCTTTCCATCGTAACGATTGAATTCTGGTCCAGATCAATGGAGCCATCCTCATAAATCGGCTTAACGATATATCTGTCCCCGATGGTAAAACCGTTTTCGTCACGGGCCGTAATCCATTGAGGGGTTGCAATTCCACAGGACTTTAGAAGCTTTTTGGTCAAGACTTTATCCGATGTCAATAAAAGAACCTCTGCGGAGTTGCCGGTATATTTCAATTTTAGAGCTTCCAACATCGAGGGAAACAAATAACTCAGCTTTCCGCTCCCGGCAACAGATTCAACCAGATTAAAAATCAGTGGTTTCGTATTTTCCAGAGTTTCAAACATACCGGACGGATTCTTGGATAACGGCTGTTTAGATACCGAGAAATCAAGCTGTTCCAATGCGGCGGATACCGCATTTACCTGATAAAGTACGTCGAGCTCATCTTTTGCGGATTTCTCATTTACTTCATTGTACAGTATTAAAATAGATCCTTTTGACATTGTGTTACTTTCCTCCATGGCCACCCAAGTTTCTCGGACGCGTAAAACATATCGTGAATTATGACGATGAATGACTTAAGTTTCCAGACGCTCACTTACCTGATTGGTAAGAACTATTTGCAGATTCCATCGCGCCTTTGTGATTCAAACAATAGCTATGGTATACCTTGGCAAATAAAAAAGCAACTATTTTCCCATATAATGGAACGATACGAATACCCCTGAGAACCGGGATAGGATGAGAGAAAAAATAAGCCCGCTGTGCATGCCGGCGCTATGCACAACGGGTTTAAAAATATTGGTGCAGGGGAGGGGAATCGTAATCACAGTATCCATGCTTGCAAGATGTATTCTTGACACTATTTGGGAGATGTTTTAGAAAATTATGAATTTTCTATGGTTTTGCCAAAGCACCTGTCCAGTTTTAATAATTCAGCAATAGTGGCTATAAATACGCTATTTGTGGGGATGTCATAAAGATCTTTTCCTAAATATTTATTAAACACTGCTTTATCACCCTTATGCCACGTAGCAATAATGGCATTTCGTATAGAACGTTCTACAGCGCAAGGACTAATTCTAAACTTTTGGGACAACTGGGGGTAGAGTACTTTGGTTATGGAAGTCACCACATCCGTGTCTTCTACTGCCATTATAATTGCCTCAATGAGATAATGATAGCCATTCAAATGTGCGGGCATGCCGATTTCTTGAAAGATTTTTCTAATATCAGATTTTAGGCTATCCTTACCTAAAACTTGAATTAATTCCAAAGACGTTTCAATCGGTATTATAAAAGAATTAGTCGCGATAAATGTACCGCTATCATCAAATACAGGTTCACAATATACCAATGTTTTAATTCCGGTTTTGGTAAAGTAATTGACACCACATTGCGGTTTTTGTGTATTGAGGACTTTTGCTAGCGAATAATTGGTGACCAGACCATGCTTTTCAAGGGTTTCCGCATTATGACAATGCAATTCCCCAATACTGCACCCTACCCTTTCGGCAGCTTTGCTATTTAAGTAAATGAAATTACCTGCAGAGTCGGTTACACATATTTGTATATTAGAGCTGTTATCCAATGCATAATTTAATAACCTGTAAGATTTTTTATCATTATTGAATAGCATGATTCTCATCCCATTTCTTTATGTATGTTAGCTACAGTATCATAAGATAGATAAAAATTCAAATATTTTATACAATAATATTTTAATCTTGCCCATGAAATTTAGCTATATTAGCAAAACAAAATAATGCTTTAAAATCAACTGGCAAGAGCATTTCCCATAGCGTTTGCCTGGGGAAGGACAATTATCATTTGGTTAGTGAAAACCGGGAGCCTTAACGCTCCCGGTTTTATTTTCCGTTGTGGGATAGCCCGCTATAATCGTTTTGCTTAACCACGGAACCGGCGGCTCCCACACTCTCCGCTTGAATCAGTAATTGGACCTTAACCTCCGCCGATAGGGGCAGAGTCCCTGTGAACTCCCGGGGTCTTTGAATCCGGGAACCGGTTCTTCTCGACGTCTTCTTTACTTATCTTCCGCTTTGTGGCGGGAGATTCCATGCATACGGTCTTCTTTTGTTCGTTTTTAGGCATAATAATTCCTCCCTCCTGTTTTCGATTATGGCACTCAACCATTATTTACAGCGAGGGCTGAGAATATCAAAGCGACGGGTTATCCGGGTGTGTGTCCGAGGAATGATCTGATGGGACAGGGGGGTGAGCTTTCCCCTATATACTGTGATTGCACGTTCTATATTTTGACCTGTACGCTTAATAAAATAACGCATTTTCCAGCTAAAAGCTTCCTGAAAATGGAAAAAAGAACAAAAGAAATTCCTTAGAACCGTTACGGCTCTAAGGAATTCTGCTGGAGCAGGTGACGAGAATCGAACTCGCGTGTTCAGCTTGGGAAGCTGACATTCTACCATTGAACTACACCTGCGACTGAACTAGTATAACATAGGGGCCGGACAATTACAAGGTCGGCGTTTTCACTAAAAATGTCGAAATAAATTTATGCAAAACATACAACAATAGACTTGCGGATATCCGAATAAGGTGTTATAATAAGTTCAAACAAAAGAAAGAGAGGTGTTGCCTATCATGCTGCTTCACAACCGCATAGGACTATGGGATCTAGATGATATCATTTTCGGCGAAGATGACCAGACCGTCAGCGAAAGATAACGAAGTCCGGCAAGAAAGTGGACCACACCGAAGTGTGTGGCTTTTTTATTGCTTAAAATAGAAAAGTACATCCCATGGAAGGCAAAGCCAGAAGGCTTTCCTTCGCCAAAAGCAAGGCGCGGCCAATACTGGCCGCGCCTTGCTTTATTAATTATTCAATTACTTATTGGGTCTAAAGGTTCCGGCTTCCCAGGTGAGCCAGCCGCCGGTGACGTTGCGGGCCTTAATGCCGTTCTGCTCCAGAATGCGGGTGGCAATGTAGGCGCGCAGGCCGACGCGGCAGTACACGAGGGCGGTCTTGTTCTTATCAAATTTGTCTAGGCTGGCGCGAATGTCGTCCACGGGGACCAGAAGGCTTCCGGGAATGGCGCCCTCCTCGTTCTCCTTGGCGGTGCGCACGTCGACAAGCTGATATTTACTGGTGTCGAGGTTTTCCAGCTCGTGCCACTGGATGATGCCCATCTTGCCGGCAAGCACGTTCTCGGCGATGAAGCCCAGAAAGTTCACCGGGTCCTTGGCGGTGTTGTACGGAGGCGCGTAGGCCAGCTCCAGACGGGCCAGGTCGGGGGCTACTCCGCCGTAACGGATGCAGGTGGCAATCACGTCGATGCGTTTGTCGGTGCCGTCCATACCGACCGCCTGAGCGCCCAGAATCTTGCCGTCGCCGGGGGCGAAGAGGAGCTTCATGTGGATCTGTGTGCTGCCGGGATAGTAAGTCGCGTGGTTGAATGGGTGGCTGTAGACCACCAGAAAGTCATCATAGGGCTTATTGCCGGCACGGAGAAGCGCTTTTTCGGTGAGACCCGTGGAGGCGACTGTTTTTCCGAACACCCTGGCTACCGAGGTGCCCTGAGTGCCCAGATACTTGGACGCCAGGCCGCAGACGTTGTCGGCGGCGATGCGGCCCTGTTTGTTTGCGGGACCGGCCAGAGGAACGGCGGTGCGGGTGTGGGTGATGAAGTCCTCAACCTCGATGGCGTCGCCTACGGCATACACATCCGGGTCGGAGGTCTGGAGGAATTCGTTGGTAACGATGTGGCCGCGCTCGCCAAGGGCGAGCCCCGCCGCGAGGGCAAGCTCACTGTTGGGCTTAATACCGGCAGCCATGATGACCAGGTCTGCGGCGAGGCTCTTGCCGCTGCCCAGATTCACCACGGTCTGATCGCCATCCATATGGAAGGCGGTGACCTTCTCGCCCAGGAACAGGGAGACGCCGTTCGCGGCAAGCTCCATGTGGACGAACTGGGCCATGTCCTTGTCCACATTATTCATGACCTGATCGAGCATCTCCACCACGGTGACCTCCAGGCCGAGGGCATGGAGGTTTTCCACCATTTCGATACCAACGAAGCCGCCGCCCACGACCACTGCGCTTTTCAGCTGGCGGGCGGTTACGTATTCCTTGATGCGGTCAGTGTCGGGAATACTCCAGACGGTAAAGACATTGCATTCACCGAGGCCGGGAATGGGAGGCACCACGGGGGAAGCGCCGGGAGAGAGGATCAGCTTATCGTAGGATTCGGTATAGGTCTCGCCCGTGGCGTGGTTTTTCACCTCAACCGTCTTGGCCTTTGTGTCGATCTTCACGGCTTCGCTGTCGATCCGAACGTCGACATTGAATCTGGCCTTCATGGCCTTGGGGGTCTGGACCAGAAGATTGTTGCGCTTTTTGATGGCGTCCCCGATGTAGTAGGGGAGACCGCAGTTGGCAAAGGAAATATAGGAGCCACGCTCCAGAAGGATGACCTGGGCGGACTCGTCCAGCCTCCTCACGCGGACCGCCGCGGAAGCTCCGCCGGCAACGCCGCCGACGACAACTACTTTATTACTCATATTTTACTCCTATTCCAGTGCAATCTTGGTACTTAACGCCGCCGCGTTTTTAATGAGCTTTTTGCAGAAACGTTTCCGTTCCACCGAGGCCATGCCGAATTC
This sequence comes from Bacillota bacterium, assembly GCA_023459875.1. GTDB lineage: Bacteria > Bacillota > Clostridia > Oscillospirales > Oscillospiraceae > JAEWRY01. The sequence continues at coordinate 21,178 of JAEWRY010000007.1, read as the reverse complement.
GTCTGCCAGGGCTTTTGTGAGTTCGGAGCACTTAATGGTACCGTGCTCGTCCATAAACTGCCTGATAAACCTGGCGAAATACTGGTATACGCCCGTATCGGGGTCATTGAGCTTCTGAACCCGTTCGTGCATGTCCGCGCCCTCAAGAGGATCTTTTCTGCCTTTCATGGAAGCGATGGCAAGGCAGCCGCCCAATACGGCCCCGCAGGTGTTGCCGGTGTTTCCGATGCCTCCGCCGAAGCCGGAAGCCAGAGCAATTGTCTCGGGAGAAAAATCTGAGACGCCAAGGTCAAGGAAACCCTTAAAGGTGCATTCGGCGCAGTTGAGGCCAACGTTGAAATAGTCCCCCGCTTGCTTTTCAGCTTTCGCAATTAATTCTTCCTGATCCATTTATTCACGTCCTTATCTTTGTTATTCGCTTTTTCTTTGTGAAGAAAAGCGATTTCTGACAAATATTATAATCTTTTTTAAGCGCCAGTGTCAAGAAAAGGGAGAAAGGATGCATGATAATTAATAGCCTTATGAATTATCTGCCGGTAAAAGGGGTTCGCCCTCCGACGTGAAGAAAAAGACTGCATAGTCATTGCCTCCCATGCTCTGAGTTTTCGCAAGACAGAAGAGTGGTACGAGAGGAAACGGTTCCCTGATGTTCCAGGGCAGAGCCAGAAGGAAGCAAGTCCCTTTCCATGAGAGCAGCGCCGCATGAACCTCTTGGGAGGCGCGGTTAAGAATGGGGTCATATTGCAGCAGCCGGGCGGGGTAGTTTTCCCTGATCCAGCCCGCGGGTGTGTCAGAGGCGCCGAACGGAACGGTCAGTTCTACTCTACCCCCGATCGGGGGCAGGCATCCCGCTTTTGCCAGGTCGTCTTTGGACAGCGTCCGTGTAAGCGTAAGGCTGTTGCCGTCCGGTATGAGGGTACCCAGCGGGAAGCAGCCTGAACCGCCCAGCAGCCATGCTTTATAAAGCCCCTTGCCGTCATTGGGGCGGCCGATCCGGATTACCCAGCGGGCAGCCTCCTCCCGGCATATAAGCACACCGCCGCCCTCCAGGAAAAACCGCAATTCCACGCGACGACTCCCCCTTTCCGGTTTCGGTTCGTTTATTTTGGAATTTTGTTTTGTACATCCCTATAATTTATGTTTTATTTATGTATTTATATGAAAAATATTAAGTAATGCTTGCAGAGTTCGACGGGATTCTGTATAATTAATTCCAGCGATTAAAAAAGGGGGAAGCGGGCCAAATGCTTGAAAGTCGAAAGATCGTTGTTCAGCCGGAAGCATGGAAGGACATTGTCTCCCGTTTGCCCGGCATTCTGAATGTTCAGTTTGTGCTGGAAGGAGATACGGTAAGGGAAGTACATATCCTTTCGGATCAATCCCGCTCTCCAAAGCAGATTGTTCGGGACATTCAATCGGCCATGAACGCCCGTTTCCAGATCGACCTGGATCACCGCATCATCAGCGTGGCCCAAATCCCCGGTAATTTTAACGTGCGGAACGTACCAAAGAAAAGGCTGCTCTGCGAGCGGCTGGAATTCTCCACCGCCCGGGAGTCCACCAGCGCGGCTGTGATCCTCAGCCTGGGAGGGACGGAAAAACGCGGGGATACCGTTTCTATCCTATCGGGCAGCGAGCGGTCCCGGGCGATTGCCCAGGCTTCCGTTTCCACCATCAATCATTTTCTGGGCCAATCCGTGCAGATCAGCCTGACCGAATGCAAGCGGTTCCCGATGGGGGAAAAGAATATAATCGTGGTAGACCTGCTTCTCAACGACAAAGGAATGACACAGCATCTTCTGGGTGCCTGCTTTGAGGGGGACGACACCAACTTAGCGGCTGTGCTCGCCACGCTGGACGCGGTAAACCGCCGCATCCTGACGTTGGAATTCCGGACTAACGACCGGGAAAACGAGCTCAAATAGCCCAAATAATTATATAGCGAAGCGGATATAGCCTGTTTTACTAGCGAACGGACAGAGTAAAAACAAGGAGGCTGTATTCCGATGAAAAAGACCCGCTTTTTGATGGCGATGACCACCCTGGCGTCTCTGCTCCTGTCCGGCGGCGCGTTCTTTAAGTGGCGCTAAGATAAGAGTACCAGCAGTTCCAGGGCGCGCGGACGGCGGAAAGAGATTCCGCTGCCCGCGCGTCAAGCTTCCTGAGGTTTTTCCGGGCGTTTTCCAGCGATATGGACCACAGCCCCGTTCATTTTTAACTTTGGAGTAAGAGGAGGGGATGGCGTGCGTACCCGGACAAAGCTATATGTCACGGTTGTGTTTCTGTTCGGGTTGGCCGCCAGCCTCTGGTCGGCCTGGCTGTATTTTATGCAAAATTCCAGAGTATGGAATTTTGATCACTTTATCACCTTCGGCATTTTAACCCTGCTGTGTATCCTATGCTGCTCCATGCCGCTCTACACGAGAAAAGACTGTACCATCGACATGTCTTTCATCAGCATCATCGCGATTATCCTTTTGGAGGGCCCGGCGGCGGCGGTTATCATCTATTTTATCTCCACACCCTTTGTGGTGGTTACCACCCTGGACGGCAAAGGTGTCTCGCATATTTTCAACACAGACCCGGTAAAGACCCTGTTCAATACGGGCAACCTGAGTGTCTCCCTCATCCTGGGGGGCCTTGCCTATTATTACGCAGGAGGGATACCGGGCAGTATTATTTTTCCTGGTGTTTTGATACCGATTATCCTTTTCCTGCTCGTCGCGGTACTGGTAAACTCCATGCTTATGATGCTGCTGTTCTGGTTCCAGTACGACATGAAGTTCTACCCCACCGTGATAAAGATGTTCATCCAGCTGCTTCCCAGCATCCTGTGCTCGGCCCCCATCGGGATTTTCCTGGCCGTTTTGCTGCTGATGCCTTCCGGCCGGTATATGGCGCCGCTGTTTTTGCTGCCTCTGATGCTTGCCCGGTTTTCTTTCAAGCTCTTTTTGCGCAGCCAGCAGCAGCAGTATGAGATTGTCCGCACCCTTACCGCCGCGATCGAGGCCAAGGACAAATACACCATGGGCCATTCCCAGCGGGTCGGCAACTACGCCGCGCGCATAGCGTCCAAAATGGGGCTGTCGGAAAAACGGGTTCGCCGTCTCAAAACAGCCGCCGTTTTCCATGACATCGGAAAGCTGGGCATCTCGGACGCTATTTTGCAAAAACCGAGTTTTCTGACCCATGATGAACAGATGGAGATTTGGAAGCACCCCCAGATCGGCGTGCGCATCCTTTGCAATATCGACACCTACGACGACCTCACCGAGCTGGTGCTCCACCACCACGAACGGTACGACGGCGGGGGATACCCCGGCGGAACCAAAGGGAAAGACCTGCAGATCGATACTTATATCCTTTCAGCAGCCGACACGTATGACGCCATCACCAGCGACCGGCCTTACCGGAAGGGAATGACTCCGCAGCGCGCCAGGGAGATTATTTTAGAGGAGAAAGGCAAACAGATTCACCCGGATGTGGCTGCGGTCGTGGCCGCCATGATCGACTCCGGCGAGATCAATATTCCCGTTCCCGAAGAAGAAGACATGGACGCGGAATAAGAAGGGAGAAGGACTTCCATGCTGACATTCGGCGCCCTTTGCGCTGCAGCCGCGGGCTTCTGCCTGGGCGGCCGGCTTTCCCGAATCGAGCGCGCGGGCCTTTTCTGGCTGCCTCTGCCCATTGCGGCACTGATCTTCCGGTTAATAGCCCTGTCTCTCGATTTTAATTACGTCGGCAGTGTCGCGCTGGTATTCTCATATGGTTTCCTGTTCCTGTTTCTGGTGAAAAACCGCCATTTGCGTCTTCCCATACTGGCGCTTGGCCTGGGGAGCTTTCTGAATTTTGCGGTGATCGCCGTTAATAATTTTCACATGCCGGTGAGCACGCATGCCGCCGCTTTTCTTTCCTCTCAGGGGTATTTCAGCTTACTTACAGGTGAAATACCGATGTATGCGCTGGCGGATGGGACCACACGTCTTGGATTTCTGGGGGATATCATCTGGTTCCCCATACCGCTGTTCCGCGGGTTTGCCAGCGTCGGAGACATTCTGATGACTGCGGGCCTCATCGTGCTGATCCTCAGGATTATGGCGCCCACACGTCCGGCCGTGCTTTTTTCCGGTCGAAAAAGGTCAGACGCACCAAATTCCCCGGAAGCATAGAATATATCCGGAGGTGGTGCCTTTGGATAACTGCTGTCTGCCGGTGGGAATCAGTCTGCTTGCCTGTTCCATTGCAAAGAATCTGAGCGACGACGATCTGGATATTCTCGCCGCCATCCTGTCCCAACTGGGGCAGACGCTGAGCACCATTTCCGTACAGCGAAGCCTCTGCAAAGAAAACGATGAAAATGTAACGGTGGTTTAAGCGCCTATCATGAGCCGATTTCCGCCGCCTATCGATACATAATAAAAAGCCCCGGAGATTTCTGCTGGTTTTCAGCGTTTCTCCGGGGCAAAGTTTTTGGCGATTTCAATTTTTTGACGGATCATCAGGACTGTCATCTGTCTTGGAAAGAAGCATAAAAGATTTTTTCAGACGTTCGCTTCTCGCCCTTACCTCCTCAAGTACGGAGGCGAAGCGCTGGGAATTGAGGGTGGAATAACGGCTTAAAAAGCGGCGGCTGTACCGCTCCGCCTGCTCGACCAGTTCGTTTTGCTTGGCCCGCAGGAGCGCCAGCGCTTCCCGGCTGTTTTTCGGTCGGTTGGCGATCAAGTTTTCCAGCCTGGAGAGCAGTTCGGGCGGCAGATTTTCTTCCAGCCGGTCGCCCAGTTCCATTTTGGCCAAGGACGCCTGCATTTTGAGCTCGCTGTTGACCGACTCCAGCCTTGCCAGGACCTTAGCCGTGAGCGCCAGCTTGCGGATGGTGGTGACGGTATCCACGATGAGAAGAGTACCCACCGAGCCGAAGAGGCTGTAGCGCATCCAGACGGGGATGAGTTCAAAGATCACAATCACAGCCGGGTGAATATAGAAGACGGCCAGATAGGCAAGGACTCCCCACCACAAACAGATAAAGAGGGAAATGCGTCCTTTCAGGTTAAACCTGTGTTTGCTGTAATCCCAATATTTGATGTGGGTGGTTACCTCCAGCAACCAACCCACGAAGTACTCCCAGGAGGACATGGTCACCGTGGCCACCAAGTAAAAAATCAGTAGATTATAAGTAAAACGGGAGAAGAAAAAGACCATTATAAGCGCACCAGCGCCGTATATGGGGCAGATTGGACCAAAAAGAAACCCTCTGGCCACAAAGTGCCCGTTCAAAACGGAGCAGTAGGTAGTCTCCATAGCCCAGCCTAAAAAGGAATAAAAAATAAAATATAAAAATACAAGTGTGAAAGGAGTCCCGAACAGGATTGGTTCTGCCATTGTATCACGTCACCTCAAGTTTTCTTCATCGGAGGAAAGCAGAACGTTTAAAATTGCGTGATACGTCTGCTCGGGGTGGGACAGGAAGCGCCGCGCAAGGGTATCTCCCTGCTCCCTGGAGGCTGTGAGCAGCTCCAGTGTGAAAAGGTTACCCATGTCGTCGTCCAAGGCCAGGTTCAGCGTAAAGGCACCGTCTGTCCCGGGGAGGACGTGGGCACGGACCTGAGCGCTGCGGCGCAGGCCGGCATTGAGCCTGGAGAGGCTCGCATCACTCTTCTGGCGTACGGAATAGGGAAGGCTGTCTTCGCAGACGCTTCCGTTTTGTTTGCCTTTTTCTGTGATCCCGTAGCGGCCTTCTTCCAGCGTCAGGTGGCCGGTGGCGACCAGTTCGGAAACCGCCTCGGCAAACAGGAAATAATCCACGCCCTCGTCGCAGAGGGCCAGATCGGTGAGCGTTGCAAAATCGATGGGGGCGGCCACCCGGGCCATGAGATAGAGAATCAGTATTTTAATGTCCAGTTTATCGTGGATAAATCCGAAGCGTGTCATAAGGCCCCCCCCTTTCTATATTTCTTTCTTAACATTATACACAGAATCCGTTTCCAGAACAAGTGGCAATTGACACGGCAAGACTCCAAGGGGTATCATATTTCCAGTTAGAACAAACGGAGGAAACGATATGAAACAAAAGAAGCTGACAGCGCCTCTCTTTCTAATCCCTGTTGTTCTGTTTCTGATTCTCTCCGCCTGCGGCAAGCCGGCAGCCACCCAGGCAAGCGCGTCGCCGTCTCCCGAATCAACCGCCACACCCACCGCAACCGCCACTCCCGAGCCTTCTACATACAACGGTCCCCTGAATGTGCTTACGGGCATGCCGATTTCCGAAAAGTGGGCCAATAAACGTCCCATCGCCGTGATGATCAACAACCTGAAAGCGGCGCTGCCCCAACACGGCGTTTCCCAGGCCGATATCATCTATGAAGTGCCGGCTGAGGGCGGGATTACCCGGATGCTGGCTGTATTCCAGAGCGTGGAGGGGGTGGGGGACATCGGTTCGGTGCGCTCCTCAAGGCCTTATTATCTGGAGCTGGCGCTGGGGCTGGACGCCGTTTATCTCCACGCGGGCGGCAGCGAGGACGCCTACGCCAAGATAAAGAGCTGGGCTGTCACTGCCCTGGACTGCGTCAACGGCCCCTATGAAGGGACTCTGTACTGGCGGGATAAGGAGCGTATTAAAACCGCCGGATATGAGCACAGCGTCTTTACCTCGGGAGATACCATTATTAATTGTTTTAAAAACTATTCCTTCCGGATGGAACATGAAAAGGGATACTCCTATCAGATGCAGTTCGCGGACGACGGCACGCCCGCGGGCGGTGAGAGCGCCCGGGTCATTACCGTTCCTTATTCCTACTATAAAACCGGCGTGTTCCTCTATGATGCGGACAGCGGCCGCTACCTGATCGAGGAGTACGACAAGCCTTACGTGGACGGGAATACCGGCGGCCAGGTGGAAGTCACCAACGTCGTTATCCTCAGGACCGCCTGCAAGCTGATTGCCGGCGATACTTACGGGCATCTCACGGTGGACCTTACCTCCGGCGGGGAAGGATATTTCGCCTGCGGCGGGAAGATTATTCCGATCAAATGGAGCAAGGCCGACCGGGACAGTCAGTTTGTCTATAAAACGCTGGACGGGAAAACCGTCACCTTCGGCAAAGGGTCCACCTACGTAAATATTATCCCCCTGGAAAAAGATATTACAATAGGAAAATGACAGGCGGGGAAGAACATGGAATATAAAACGAACGTCATGCGAAAGCTGGACAGCCTCAAAGTAAAATACAAAACTCATTCCTACGCAGACACCGAGGCCTTAAGCGGTGTGGAGGTGGCCCAGGCAATCGGCGAAGAGCCCGGCCATGTGTTCAAGACCCTGGTTACCGTCGGAAAGTCAAACAGCCACTATGTCTTTTTAATCCCGGTAGCCCAGGAGCTGGACCTGAAAAAGGCGGCGCTCTGCGCCGGAGAGAAATCCATCGAAATGATAAAATCCAAGGATTTACTGCCGCTCACAGGGTACATCCACGGCGGCTGTTCTCCCGTCGGGATGAAGAAATTTTTCAAAACCGCCGTTGACAGCTCGGCTTCAAGATATGGAACCATTGTGTTCAGCGCCGGTAAAATCGGATATCAGGTTGAGATGACGCTGGAGGAACTGAAAAAGGTCGCATCATTCGAGCTGGCCGATCTCGTTTCCTGAGTGCGCCACGAGAAGATCCTTTACTTCGCTCAGGATGACAGCGCAACAACGCTCAGGATGACAGCGCTAGAACACTCAAAATAACTGCGCTAGAACGTTCAGGATGACGGTGCTGGTTACGGTGTTCCGTACGCTCCCGAAAGACCAGGTCCTTTAAGGCTAAAGCCAAGACTCTGTCATTTTGAGGCCTGCAGCGGAAGAAGAATCTTTCCCCTTTATTCCCTGCTTTTGCCGGCAAGCTCTTTCTGCCCATAAAAAACCACGCGGCAAATGCCGCGTGGTTTTTTGGTTTTTTATTACACCTGGGGTTTTGTCTCCTCCGCAGAGGCCGCAGCGGGTTTGGCGGCGGGAGCGGGCTTGGGTTCGGGCACGACGCCGTCAACGAGGATGAGCTTGCGGGGGCACTTCTGCGCGCAGAGGCCGCAGCCGATGCACTTCTCATAGTCGATCCTGGCCAGGTTGTTCTCCATAACAATGGCTTCCTTGGGGCAGGCTTTGACGCAGATGCCGCAGCCGATACAGCCGTTTTCGCAGGAATTGCGGGTATCGGCGCCCTTGTCCTTGGAGGAACAGTTGATCTCCACATGCTTCTTGGTCTTGCGGGGAGCGAGAATAATGAGATTTTTCGGACAGATGTCCGCGCATTTGCCGCAGGCCACGCACTTGTCATCATCCACCACGGCGACGCCGTTCTTCACATGGATGGCGTCGAACTGGCATACGGAAACGCAGGTGCCGAGACCCAGGCAGCCGTAACGGCAGTCCATGGGTCCGCCGCCGGTCATCCGGGCCGCCGAGAGGCAGTCCTCAATGCCGACGTAGTCATACTTCAGGTGGCTGCATCCGCCGCCTGTGCACTGAACCTGGGCGATTTTCTTCACGCTTAAGTCCGCTTTCACGCCCATAATTTCGCCGATCTTTTCGGCAACCGCCGCGCCGCCCACGACACAAGCATTTACTGGCGCTTTGCCTGAGACCACGGAGGCGGCATAGCCGCTGCATCCGGGGTAACCGCAGCCGCCGCAGTTCGCGCCGGGAAGAACGCCTACGATGGCATCCTGGCGCTCATCCACATCCACGTGGAACTTTTTAGCTGCAAACGCCAGAACGGCGCCAAAGATCCCGCCCAGCGCACCCAGAACCAACACTGCATACAATACATTTATCATTCTTTAAGCCCCCCTTACCAAATTTTCAGGCCGGAGAAGCCCATGAATGCGAGCGCGATGAGACCGGCAGTAATCAGGGCGACGGGGAAACCTTCATAAGCCTTGGGATAGTCGGCAAACTCGAGTCGTTCACGGACGCTTGCGAAGAGCACAATGGCCAGGGTGAAGCCGGCGCCGCCGGTAACGCCGTAGACCACGCTCTCGATGAAGTTATAACCGAGCGAGGTGTTAAGCAGTGCCACACCCAGAACGGCGCAGTTGGTGGTGATAAGCGGAAGATAGATTCCCAGCGCCTGATACAGGCTGGGAACCGCCTTCTTCAGGAACATTTCCACGAACTGGACCAGCGCGGCGATTACAAGGATATACGCCAGGGTCTGCATGTACGCCAGATTGAGCGGTACGAGCAGGAACTCGTTGACCACCCAGCAGAAAGCGGAGGCGAGGCCCATGACGAAGATAACGGCGAGGCCCATGCCTATCGCCGTATCCATTTTCTTGGATACGCCCAGGAAGGGGCAGATGCCCAGGAACTTAACCAGGATGAAGTTGTTGACCAGGATGGCGCCCAGAGAGATGGAGATAATGTTGGTTAACATTATTTTTCACCCTCCTTTGCGTTCTTTTTGGACTCGTATTTCTTAAGAGCCCACTGCATGAAGGCGATCAGGGAACCCAAGGTAAGGAAGCCGCCGAACGGAAGAGTCAGCAGCATGGCTCCGTACCGGGAGGGGAAGATCTGAATGCCGGCGCCGCCGTTCAAAATACCGCCGCCGAAAGCGCCCTTGCCGAGGAATTCGCGGATGACGCACATGATGATGAGAACCACGGTGTAACCGAAGCCCTGCATGATACCGTCCACGGTGGCAGCCGCCACGGTGTTCTTGGAAGCGTAGCCTTCGGCGCGGGCGAAGATAATGCAGTTAACCACGATCAGGGGGATGAACACGCCCAAGGATGTGGAAAGGGCGGGCACATATGCCTGAATCAGAAGGTCAACGATGGTGACGAATCCGGCGATGACGATAACATAGGCCGCGATACGGATTTTATCGGGGATAATCTTGCGCAGGGCGGCGATACAGATGTTACAGCAGGTAAGGATGATCAGCACCGAAAGGCCCATGCCGATACCGTTAAAGAGGGAGGTGGTGATTGCCATGGTGGAGCACATACCGACCACCTGGACCAGAACGGGGTTTTGGGTGATCAGGCCTTCTTTGAATTGTTTTTTAATATTCATGTTGACTCACCCTCCTAACCCAGAGATTTCACGGCGTCGAGGGCCGCGTTTATGCCGTTCGTGACGGCGCGTGAAGTGACGGTGGCGCCGGTGAGCGCGTTGATTTCGCCGCCGTCCTTATTGACTGCGAAGGGACCGGTTTTGCCGGTATACTGGCTGCGGAATTCTTCCTTGCTGGCATTGGTGCCGAGCCCTGAGGTCTCGCTCATGGAGACGATGGAGACACCTGTGACGGCGCCGGAGGGATCAACGCCCACTACCATGTCGATGGTTCCGCCGAAGCCGGAGGGGCCGACCTCGACCACGTAACCCTTGTCGCCGGCGGTGTAGACCGCCAGAACCAGGGCGTCGCCGCCGGAGTAATCAACCTTTGTGTAGCTGTCGGCGGGCAGGACCGCCTGCATGGCGGTGCCGGTCTTTTCCTCTTTGATAAGGGCAATCTTGTCCTTGGTAATCATGTTGACGAGACCCAGGATCAGCGCGGTGATGGCGGAGAAGGCGAGCAAAATGAGAGTCAACCGAAGGATGGCGTCGGGGTTCTTCTTTTTCTCAGCCATTATACCTCGCCTCCCTTCTTGGCGGCTTTGGCCTTTAACTTGGCGGCCTTCTTCATCTCGGCGGTAACACCGAAACGAGAGGGGGAGGAGTATTTGTCGATCAGCCAGACGCAGACGTTCATGATAAGAATGGCGTAGGAAACACCCTCCACATAAGCGCCGAAATAGCGGATAAAGACGGTGAGCGCGCCGCAGCCGATGCCGTAGATAATTTCGCCCTTAGGGGTAACCGGGGAGGTGGTATAGTCGGTGGCCATAAAGATGGCGCCCAGCATAACGCCGCCGGCCAGAATGTTGTAGAGCATCCAGTCCACGCGGGGATTGCCCTTGGGGAACAGGAAGGTAAGTACCGCGACGGTCCCGATGAAGGAAACCGGGATACGGAGCCGGATGACGCCACGAACGACCAGATAGGCCCCGCCCAGCAGGAGCATGAGCGCCGATACTTCGCCGATGCAGCCGCCGACGTTTCCGATGAACATATCTTTCAGGGTATAGGCCTTTTCCAGAAGTCCGGTCGAAACTGCGGCCTGAGGAAGGATACCCTTATGCAGGGCGGCCAGAGGGGTGGCGGAGGTTACGGCGTCGGCGGTGGAACCAAGGCCGACCCAGAACTGGGAGCCGGGTTTCACCCAGGTGGTCATCAGAACAGGATAGGAAAACAGGAACGCACGGCCCGCCAGAGCCGGGTTTATAAAGTTCTTGCCCAGCCCGCCGTAGAATTGCTTGGCAACCACCATGGCAAAGAGATCGCCGATGAGAACCGTCCAGTAAGGAATGGTGGCGGGCAGGCAGAAAGCCAGCAGCACACCCGTTACAACGGCGGAGAGGTCGCCGGCGGTGTTTGATTTTTTCATGAGCTTGCGATAAATCCACTCAAAGAACTCGCAGCCCAGAACGGAAACGAGGCAAAGGGTAATGACCCGGGGACCGAAGAAGTAAACGCCGATGCCCAGCGCGGGGATCAGGGCGATCAGGACGTCCAGCATCAGGTTGCGGGTGCCGACCGGGGAGGAGGTATGAGGGGAGGGAGCTATGCTCAGTCTGGTATTCTGGCTCATGCTTTTCCCTCCTTCGCTTTTGCGGCAAGATTGCGGATTTCAGCTTTCGCGGTGCGGAAGCCCTGCAGCAGCGGAATACGGGCAGGGCAAGTGAACTGGCAGGAACCGCACTCCATGCAGTCCATAACATTCATGCTTTCCATATCGTGCCAGTTACGTTTGGTATAATGCAGATACATGTACACGGGAGTGAGATGCATGGGACAGACGTTGACACAGCGTCCACAGCGCAGGCAGGACTGCTCCTTGTCCGCAGCGGGCAGATCCTGCTCGGTGAGGCACAGAATGGAGTTGGTGGCCTTGATGGTGGCGACAGCGAGGTCATACTGGGCGGCGCCCATCATGGGACCGCCGGAGATGACGCGCGCTGCGGGACTCGCAAAGCCGCCCGCCTCTTCGATGAGGTAGGAGAAGGGAGTACCGATTGGTGCTACCACGTTGATGGGACGCGCCACAGCGCTGCCGGTCACGGTGAGAATGCGCTCGGTGACAGGCTTGCCCAGAGCAACCGCGTCGTACACAGCGGCGGCGGTGCCGACGTTGCAGACACAGCAGCCGACGTCGGCGGGCAGTCCGCCGGGAGGCACCTCGCGGCCGGTAATACGCTGGATGAGCTGCTTTTCAGCGCCCTGCGGGTAACGGGTGCGGAGGGTTTCCACGGTAATGCCGGATTCGCCGGGCGGAAGGAGGCTCTTCAGATGCTCGATGGCATCCATTTTATTGCCTTCGACGCCAATGGTAGCGGCTTTTAGCCCCAGAGCCTTCATAAGGATGCGGGTGCCGCCGATGACGCGCTCGCCTTGTTCCAGCATAAGTCGGTGGTCTGCGGTAATGTAGGGTTCGCATTCGGCGCCGTTCAGGATAAGCGTATCCGCTTTCCCGATGGCCGAGCTGAGTTTCACGTGGGTGGGGAAGCCCGCGCCGCCCATGCCGGTGATTCCGGCGTCCTTGATAATGTTGATAATCTCCTGCGCAGTCAGGCTTTCGACATTATTCGGATGGATATCAGGGCTGGGCGTGTTCTTGTAGTCGTTTTCGATGATAACGGCGTTTACCTTGTCTCCGTTCGTGTGCGGCCTGGGCTCAATCGCCACGACAAGACCCGAAACGCTCGCGTGGATCGGTGCGCCGAGACCCGCCACCTCGCCGATTTTCTGGCCGACGGTAACGGTATCGCCCACCTTAACGATGGGCTTGCAGGGCGCGCCTGCATGCATGGACATGGATATGACCACCTGAGAAGGAGCTTTGGAGAGCAGTACGACTGGCTTGTGCTCCGTTGCTTCCTTGTGTTCGGCGGGGTGGACGCCACCATAGAACTTGTGGCTCATAGCATCACCTCTTAAATTCTTGCCTTAAAATTCTCTTTCCCCCAACAGAATCAAAGGCTGACCCAAATCTTATATATAGTATTACAATCCGACAAAATTGTCCAGTACTTTTATATGTAATATACGTAAAAAAAGGAGCACTTTTTGCCGCAGAAACATAGATTATGGAAATAAAGGAAATATAGAGCTGCTATTGGACGGTTTCCTCAAAAACGAAACCTCCGCAGCCGATTTTCTTGCGGAAAACGGAGAAAGTGCGAAAGGTGAGGCCTTTTGATTGACAAACTTAGGGAAACAAGATATGATACTGGTTAATATCAAAAAAACGGCAATGAACGGGTAAGTACGGACGCAGCGCAAGCGCAGAGAGGAAGCGGTCAGGTGTAAGCTTCCGTGAGCGCGGACCGGAACGTCGCCCGGGAGCAGTTCCGCCGAGAAAAAGGGCCCTTTGAGTAGGCGGAAACGGCTGTCCTCCGTTAACGGGGCGTTGAGTGCGCGGCTCTGCCGCGAATTTAGGTGGTACCACGGAGTGAGACTTCGTCCTAGTCGGACGAGGTCTTTTTGTTTATTATCCAAAAAGGAGGTCTGAGTGTATGACAGACGGAGCACAGGTGCTGATTGAGAGTCTGGCGCGGGAAGGCGTAGAGCAGATATTCGGATACGCGGGTGCCACCATCTGCCCGGCGGTGGACGCGGTAGCCTCTTCCGGAATTCATTATACGCTGGTTCGCACCGAACAGAACGCGGGACACATGGCGTCGGGTTACGCCCGGATTAGCGGCAAGCCGGGCGTCTGCATGGTGACCTCCGGCCCGGGGGCGACCAACCTCATTACCGGCATTGCCACGGCCTATATGGACAGCATCCCCGTCATTGCCATTACCGGGCAGGTACAGAGCTACCTGCTGGGGCGGGATATCTTCCAGGAGGTTGATATCACCGGGGCCTGCGCCCCGTTCATCAAGCACAGCTATCTGGTCAAGGACGCAAACGACATTCCCAGAATCGTCAAGGAAGCCTTCCATATCGCGTCCACAGGACGCAGGGGCCCCGTTCTGATTGACATCCCCATCGATATCCAGCAGCAGCCCGTCGCCGAACCAAAATTTCCCCAGACGGTGGATATCAGGGGATACAAGCCCAGCATCAAGGGAAACGACCTACAGATCAAGAAGGTGGCACAGGCCATTGAGAGTGCCAGCCGGCCCCTTATCTGCGCCGGAGGCGGCCTTTTCAGTGCGGGGGCACAGAAGGAGCTGCTCGAGCTGTCCTGCGGCGCAGGCATTCCTGTGGTGACCACCATGATGGGACTGGGACTGCTGCCCACCGACCACCCCATGAATATAGGTATGATCGGTTCCTTCGGTACCAAGGCGGCAAACGCCGCTTTGAGTATGGCCGATCTGCTTATCATCGCCGGAGCCCGCGCGGCGGACCGGACAGTTACCGCCCCCAAGGAACTGGCCAAACGGACCAAAACGGTGCATATCGATGTGGACCCCGCCGAAATCGGAAAAAACATGTCCACCACCGTGCCTGTGGTGGGAGACGTGAAGGTGATTTTCGGCCAACTGCTCACCTATAAACCCGTTGCCGACACCGCCGACTGGCTGGAGGATTTGCGGGCTCGCCGGAAACGGGAAAGCCGGACCGAGCCGGTACAACGGGAGGGTGCGGTGAGCCCCGTGACCCTCATGCGCGCGCTGGGCAGCAAGATGGACGACGACGCCTGCGTCTGCGCGGACGTGGGCCAGAACCAGATCTGGGCCGCCAAGCATCTGCCCCTGCGCGGCGGGCGGTTTCTCACCTCGGGCGGCCTCGGGACCATGGGATACTCCCTGCCCGCGGCTCTGGGGGCGAAAACGGCAGCTCCAGAGCGCCAGACCGTGGTGATCTGTGGAGACGGTAGTTTTCAGATGTCTATGAACGAGCTTGCAACGCTCAAGAACATCGGAGCCGACATTAAGATCGTCATGATTCAAAACGGCGTACTCGGCCTGGTAAACGAGATTCAGAACAAGCTTTACAGCGGCCCCTTCGGCGTTACACTGGAGCACAGCCCCGATTTTGAAAAGATAGCCGCGGCCTACGGCATCGGCAGCGGCACCGTCGCCGATGAAAAGGAACTTGACGAAGCGCTTTCGCGCATGTTTTCGGAGAAGGGGCCCTATTTGCTCATTTGCAGGGTAGACCCGGAAGCGACAACGGGGGACTGAGGAAGGAGAGGACGATATGAAACAGACGATTTCCGTTCTGGTGGAAAACCGGGCAGGCGTCCTCAACCGAATTACCGGTCTCTTCGCCCGCAGGGCGTTCAACATTGAAAGCCTGGCCGTGGGCGTAACCGACGACAAAAATATTTCCCGCATCACCATCGTCGTGGACAGCGGCAACAGCGTTGTGGAGCAGGTGGAAAAGCAGCTCAACAAGCTCATCGAGGTCATTAAGGTGCGTACCTTCGAGGATAAGGACCTGATCGGCCGGGAGCTTATTATTGTCAAGGTCTCGGCGAATACCAAGACCAGGCAGGACATCTCCAACCTGTGCCAGATCATGGGGGCTCGCATCGACGATATTTCAGCCGCGACCATGACCCTGGAGCTCTCCGACGCTCCGGACCGTGTGGACCTATTTGAAAGCCTGCTCCGGCCCTTCTCCATTCTGGAGGTGGCCCGGACCGGCGTGATCGCTGTCCAGAAGGGCAGCGGAAAGATTTGAGGTGAACGCCGATGAAAGTAAGAGCGACCCAGGCGATCATGGAATGCCTGCTGGAGCAGGGTGTGGACACCGTGTTCGGGTATCCCGGCGGTACAATTTTAAATGTATACGATGAGCTGTATCGCTATTCCGATAAAATCAGGCACATCCTGACCGCCCACGAGCAGGGCGCTTCCCACGCAGCCGACGGCTACGCCAGGGCAACGGGAAAGGTGGGCGTCTGCTTTGCCACCTCGGGCCCCGGAGCCACTAACTTAACCACCGGCATCGCCACTGCATTTATGGATTCTTCCCCCGTGGTGTTCCTCACCTGCAATGTGACCGAGAGTACGCTGGGGAAGGACGCCTTCCAGGAGGTGGACATCACCGGCATCGCGATGCCCATCACCAAGGCGACCTATCTGGTGCGGGACCCTGAGGAGATCCCCGGTGTCATCCGGGAGGCCTTCGCGGTGGCCGCTATGGGACGGCCCGGCCCGGTGCTTATCGATATTCTGAAGAATATAACCTTCTTAAACGTCATGATTGACTACGAGCCCCTGCCCAAGGAGGCCCACACCTCAACAGGGCATCTGGCCCGCCTCAAAAAACGCAGCGGCTGGGATTTGAAAACCCTTGAGCCCAACCACGAGGACGTGGATAAGCTGGCGGAAATGATCAGGGCAGCCAAAAAGCCGCTGCTCATCTGCGGCGGCGGCGTGGTGCGCAGCCGGGCCCATAAGGAGTTCCGCGCACTGGCGGAAAAAATGGACGCCCCGGTAGCCATCACCATCATGGGCGGCGGAGGTTTCCCCAGCAGCCATCCCCTTACCACCGGGATGATTGGGATGCACGGTTCCCGCACCTCCAATATCGCCTGCAACACCTGTGACCTGCTCATCGACGTGGGCTGCCGGTTTTCCGACCGGGTAGCCACGACGCCATCTCAGTTTGCCAAACAGGCGAAAATCGTCCAGATCGACATTGACCGGGCTGAGGTGGATAAAAATGTGCACACCGACCACCATATCATCGGCGACGCCCGCCGCGTGCTGCAGCTTCTTAACGAGCGGGTGGAGCAAGCCGACCGGAGCGAGTGGAAGGAATTTGTCTTTTCTCACCGTCCCCCCAGGCAGCTCTGCGGCGACACGCTTACTCCGTACGGTATCATTAAGACCATCCGTCAAATGGCGCCTTCTGATTCTATTGTGGCGACCGACGTAGGCCAGCATCAGATGTGGAGCGCCCAGTACTTCCGCTTTGACTACCCCGGCCAGTTTATCACCAGCGGAGGCTTTGGAACCATGGGCTTCGGCCTGGGGGCGGCCATCGGCGCCAAGCTGGGGAGGCCCGAGAAAACGGTGTTCCTCATGACCGGAGACGGCTGCTTCCGGATGAACGGCCAGGAGATGGCAACCATTTCCCACTACGACATTCCGGTGATCATCGTTATCTTCAATAACCGCACCCTGGGCATGGTCCACCAGTGGCAGACCTATTTATATGAAGGCCGTTATTCCCAGACCGACCTGAACTTCGCGCCCGATTTCATCAAGCTGGCCGACGCCTACGGTATCCGGGGACGCAGGGTGACCGACCCGGCGGGGATGGAGGCGGCGCTGGGCGAAGCCCTTGACTGCGGCCACGCCTTTGTGATCGAGTGCATGATCGACACCGAGGAAACCGTGAGACCCATGGTATCGGCGGGCAAGCCGCTCACCGAATTTCTGCTGGAATAAGGAGGAGAAAACGCGTGAAGGAACAAACGGAAAGCATCCTGTCCATCCTGGTTGAAAACAGCCCCGGCGTTCTCTCCCAGATCTCCCGCCTGTTTTCCCGCAAGGGTTATAATATCGATTCCATCGCTTCCGGTACCACCGAAGACCCGGATGTCACACGCATCACCATCGTGATGAAGGGGGAACAGGAGATCATCGCCCAGATTACGGCCCAGCTGCGCAAGCTGCTGCCCGTTATCTCGGTCAAGGTGCTCTCCAGCGGGAGCTCCGTCAAAAGGGAATTGGTGCTGGTTAAGGTGAATGCCGAGAGCCGGGAAAAGAGGGATGAGGTCATCCAGATCGTCAATGTGTTCCGAGCCGGAATCGTCGACATGAGCCGGGATACGCTGACGGTAGCCATCATGGGAGACGAGGAAAAGACAGGCGCGCTAATGAACCTTTTGGGTGATTTCGGAATCCTGGAGGTTGTTAGAACGGGTACCATCGCCATCGAGCGGGGGCGCAGCACGATTTACGACGACAACAAGGAAAAAGGCGAATACGGCTACGGAAAAAATGTTCTCTAAATAATAAAAGGAGTGTTTGATTATGGCAAAACTTTACTATGAAAAAGACTGCGAGCTCAGCTACCTGAAGGGGAAGAAGATCGCCATTATCGGCTATGGCTCCCAGGGCCATGCCCATGCCATGAACCTGCGCGACTCCGGCTGCGACGTTATCGTCGGCCTTTACAAGGGCGGAAAAAGCTGGGCTGTCGCCGAGAAGGACGGTTTTGCCGTCATGACCACCGCCGAGGCTGCCAAACAGGCCGACATCATCATGATTCTCATCAACGACGAGAAGCAGGCCGATATGTACAAGAGCGATATCGCCCCCTACCTCACCGGCGGCAAGGCCATTGCCTTTGCACACGGCTTCAACATCCATTACGGCCTCATCGTCCCGCCCAAAGACGTGGATATCTTCATGATCGCCCCCAAAGGCCCCGGCCACACCGTTCGCAGCCAGTACGTAGCGGGCAAGGGCGTGCCCTGCCTCATCGCCGTGGAGCAGAACGCCACCGGCAACGCCGAGCGCATCGGCCTGGCCTATGCCGCGGGCATCGGCGGCGCGCGCGCCGGCGTGCTACGCACCACCTTCCGCGAGGAGACCGAGACCGATCTCTTCGGCGAACAGGCCGTGCTGTGCGGCGGCGTTGTCGAGCTGATGAGAACCGGCTTCGAGGTGCTGGTGGAAGCCGGCTACGAGCCGGAATCCGCCTACTTTGAGTGCATCCACGAGATGAAGCTCATCATCGACCTCATCAACAAGGGCGGCATCGCCATGATGAACTACTCCATCTCCGACACCGCCGAGTACGGCGAATATGTGGTTGGCCCCCGCGTCGTCACCCAGGAGACCAAGAAGGAAATGAAGAAAGTGCTGCACGAGATTCAGGACGGCACCTTCGCCGGCCGGTGGATTGCCGAAAACAAGAACGGCCGCACCTTCTTTAACTCCACCAGAAGGATCAACGACGCGCATCCCGTCGAGGTCGTGGGCAAGGAGCTGCGCAAGAAGATGCTGTGGGGCGACGACGCCAACGCGGACACGGCATCGAACTAATTCAAAGCCTGAGGGCTTTGAATGAAAGAGATTGCGGCTCTGAGGAGCCGCGTAGGGTGTGTTATGCGGGAAGTGAATTCCCGCATAACACGGTATATCAACTCTTGCGGATTTCGGTCACGCCAGCGCAGCGAATAATCCGAAAAAGCTTTTCGCTGAACGCGAAAAGGACGAGGGGTTCCGCCGTGCGCGGCGGGAACTAAGAACTATCACCGAAACGGAGGGAATTTTATGAGAAGCGACCAGGCGAAGGCCGGCATCCAGCGCGCCGCGAACCGTTCCCTGTATTACGCGCTTGGACTCACCAAAGAAGAACTGGAGCGCCCCCTCATCGGCATCGTGAGCTCCCACAACGAAATCGTTCCGGGCCACATGAACCTGGATAAGATTGTGGAGGCCGTCAAAGCCGGCGTGCGCATGGCGGGGGGCACTCCGATCATGTTCCCGGCCATTGCCGTCTGTGACGGCATTGCCATGGGCCATGTGGGCATGAAATACTCCCTGGTCACCAGGGAGCTGATCGCCGACTCCACCGAGGCTATGGCAATTGCCCATCAGTTCGACGCACTGGTGATGGTGCCAAACTGTGATAAAAATGTCCCCGGCCTGCTGATGGCCGCGGCGCGGCTCAACATCCCCACCATCTTCTGCTCCGGGGGTCCTATGATGGCTGGCAGGATGACCGACGGCAAGCGCACCTGTCTTTCCCACCTGTTTGAGGCCGTGGGTTCCTACTATGCCGGGAAGCTGGACGAGGAGGGCGTGGAGGAATACGAGCAGAATGCCTGCCCTACCTGCGGCTCCTGCTCGGGCATGTATACGGCAAACTCCATGAACTGTCTCACCGAGGGCATCGGCATGGCCCTGCGCGGCAATGGCACCATCCCCGCCGTCATGTCGGCGCGGCTGCGCCTTGCCAAGCACACCGGCATGAAAATCATGGAACTGCTGGAGAAGGACATCAAGCCACGGGACATCATGACACCCGCAGCCTTCCATAACGCCGAGGCCATCGACATGGCTCTGGGCTGTTCCACCAACTCCATGCTCCATCTGCCCGCCATCGCCCACGAGTGCGGCATTGAAATCTCCCTGGCCGATGCCAATGCGATTTCCGCTAAAACTCCAAACCTGTGCCATCTCGCACCGGCCGGACCCACTTTTATGGAGGATCTGGACAGGGCGGGAGGCGTCTGGGCGGTCATGGCCGAGCTTGCAAGCAAGAACCTTATTGATACCAGCCTCATGACCGCCACCGGAAAGACCGTTGCTGAGAACCTCGCGGGCGTCCGGAATCTGGACCCAGAGATTATCCGGCCCGTGGAGAATCCCTATTCTCCTTATGGCGGCATCGCCGTGCTGACAGGATCCCTGGCCCCCGACGGCTGCGTTGTCAAGCAGTCGGCGGTGGCTCCCGAGATGATGAAGCACACCGGCCCCGCCCGGGTGTTCAACAGCGAGGACGAGGCCATCGAGGCCATCTACGGCGGCAAGATCGTCTCCGGAGACGTGGTGGTAATCCGCTATGAGGGTCCCAAGGGCGGGCCGGGTATGCGCGAAATGCTTTACCCCACCTCTGCCATTGCCGGAATGAGTCTGGACAAGGAGGTGGCCCTCATCACGGACGGCCGCTTCTCGGGCGCCACCCGCGGCGCTTCCATCGGCCACGTCTCTCCCGAGGCGGCTTTGGGCGGACCCATCGCCTTTGTGGAGGAAGGGGACTCCATCGCCATCGACATCCCCGGCTGCAAAATCGACGTGCTGGTGGACGCGGAAACCATGGCGAAGAGAAAGGCGGCCTGGACCCCGAAAACGCCCAATATTACCTCCGGCTGTCTTGCCCGCTACGCAAAACAGGTTACCTCCGCCGCGAAGGGCGCGGTGCTGGAATAGCCAAGGCTTCCCGATTAAATAATGTCCACTGAACAAATGCGATTTCCGAATCGCATTTGCCAAAAGGGCAATCATTGCCCTTTTGGGCGGCAAAATAACATTGTTTTACCGCTTCAGATACATTGATGACTGTCCGTTTTGATTTGCGGACACACGCCGCAAATCAAAAGTGCAAGGTTTTTGACCATACTCGGTCAAAAACCTTGCACCTGAATAAAGCAAAAACAGCTTAGAAGCATTG
>JAEWRY010000006.1 GCA_023459875.1 Bacillota bacterium | reverse complement strand
AATTTAGGGGCGCCCGCCCCCCCCCGGCCCCCCCCACTCCTTATGTTTGCTTATATATTCGCGTCCAGGATCTGCGTATAGATCTGCGCGGGCATGACGCCCACCTTACGGGCAAATTCCACGCCATTCTTGAAGAATATGACGGTGGGAATGCTCATAACACCATAGCGGGCGGCCAGCTCCCCTTCGGCGTCCACATCCACTTTGCCGACAAGAGCCTTACCCTTATACTGAGCTCCCAACTCTTCGATGACCGGAGCCAGCATCCTGCAGGGGCCGCACCAGCTGGCCCAAAAATCCACCATAGCAAGAGGCACTGCGGTTAATTCGGCGTCAAAATCGGCTGTGCTGAGGTGAGTAACTGACATTTGTTGTCCTCCTTTCCTTCTGGTTGTCCTTCCTGCGCTTCGCGGCCTCGCGGCCAACGGTAAGCCCTTCTTCTCACCGCCTCGAATTCAGGAAGAGGGAGCTTGATTTTCCGGAGTATTACACCTTGTAGCGATTGACTTCTTCCTCAAACAGCGCCGCAATGACCGCCGCCACACGGTGGTCGGCGATCGTATAATAGACTTCGTTGCCAGAGCGCTCCGCCCGAACAACCCCGGCCGCCTTCAGCTTGGCCAGGTGCTGGGAGATGCACGACTGCGACTGTCCGGTACCCACTTCCAGACAGCCTACGTTGCGGCAGCCGCATCGGAGCAAGCCATGGACAATTTGAAGACGCAGAGGATGGCTCAACACTTTAAGTAGCTCGGCGTCCGACTGATAGTCCTTCATGTCTTTCAACGTGCTCCACTCCAATCCAGTTTCTGATATTATTATATTCTAATATTCTCAACTTATCAACCGGTTTTTCAACATTTTTTCCCCGAGTCCGGGCTTGCGTTTTTCCGTTGGATTGGTATATAATAATGTCTACCAATAAACCGCACACGGTTTATTCGCGCGGCAACGCCGCGCGAATAACTTATAAATGACTGTTCTTAGTCATTTATAAGCTATTTAGACATTGTTGCAATGCGTTTTTCAGATGTGAGGCAGGTGCCTCACATCTGAAGGTGTAAGGATTTTGGGGCAATTGCCCCAAACCTTGCACCTGAACAAAGCCATAAGCCTTGAAAGCCTTGGCTTTCAAGGCTTACGGCTTTGTTCAATACGCATTATAATAGCTAAATTCTTGCACAAAGGATTAAAGGAGTGACTCTTATGGCAAGTGAAACCATGAGCCAGAATTTCATTCATGAATTCATCGACGAGGATCTCGCCCCCGGCGGGCAGTACGAGGGCATGACCGTCCACACCCGTTTTCCGCCGGAGCCCAACGGGTATCTCCATATCGGTCACGCCAAGGCCATCTTCATCGATTTTGCAACCGCCCAGAAATACGGCGGCTTATGCAACCTGCGTATGGACGACACCAACCCCACCAAGGAAGATGTGGAGTACGTGGACGCCATCAAGGAGGACATTCACTGGCTGGGCTACGACTGGGACGGGCGCTTTTTCTATGCCTCGGATTATTTTGAGCAGATGTACCAGTTTGCCGAGGAGCTCATCAAAAAGGGGCTGGCCTACGTCTGCCAGCTCACGCCCGAGCAGCTGCGCGAAATGCGGGGCGACGTGAACACTCCCGCCGTGAGTCCCTACCGGGACCGCCCCATTGAGGAATCTTTGGACCTGTTCCGCAGAATGCGTGCAGGAGAATTCCCCAACGGCGCCATGACCCTCCGGGCGAAAATCGACCTGGCCTCCGGCAACTTCAATTTGCGGGACCCGGCCATTTACCGGATCAACCATATGACTCACCACCGCACCGGGGATAACTGGTGCATCTATCCTATGTACGACTTCGCCCACCCCATCGAGGACGCCCTGGAGGGCATTACTCATTCCCTGTGTTCCCTGGAGTTTGAGGATCACAGGCCCCTTTACAACTGGGTGCGGGATCATATTTCCTGTCCCGCCAAGCCCCGTCAGATCGAGTTTTCCCGGCTGGGCGTCAATTACACGGTCATGAGCAAACGGAAGCTCCGCGAGCTGGTGGAAAAGGGGCTGGTCTCGGGCTGGGACGACCCCCGCATGCCCACCCTCAGCGGCCTGCGGAGAAGGGGCTACACCCCGGCTTCCATCCGGGCCTTCTCCGAGCGCAACGGCGTTTCCAAGGCGTCCTCAACGGTGGAGTTCGCCTTCCTGGAGCACTGCCTGAGGGAGGACCTCAATGTGACCGCACAGCGGGTCATGGCAGTCCTTCACCCCGTGAGGCTCACCATCACCAACTACCCCCAGGGAAAAAGCGAAAAGTTCACCGTGGAGAATAACCCCAACCGCACCGAGGACGGCACCAGGGAGGTCTCCTTCTCCCGCAACCTTTTCATCGAAGCCGACGACTTCATGGAAGAGCCTCCGAAGAAATATTTCCGACTCTTCCCCGCTAGCGAGGTGCGGCTCAAGGGTTCCTTTGTGGTAAAGTGCACCGGTTGTCTGAAGGACGCCTCGGGCAATGTGACGGAGGTCCTTGCCGAGTACGACCCGGAGAGCCGCGGTGGGAACCCCGCCGACGGGCGTAAGATCAAGGGCACGATCCACTGGGTAGACGCGGCCACCGCTCTGGACGCCGAGGTACGGCTCTACGACAACCTCTTTCTGGACCCGGAGCCGGACGCGGGGGACAAAAACTTCCTTAATTGCCTGAACCCCAATTCCCTTGAGGTCCTCACGGGCTGCAAGGTGGAGGCCGGACTTGAAAATCCCGGCACGGCCTCTTATCAGTTCATGCGGCAGGGCTACTTCTGCGCCGACAGCAAAGACTCGAAGCCCGGCCATCTTGTGTTCAACCGCTCGGTGAGCCTCAAGGACAGCTTCAATGTATAACGTTTGTCCACTATAAAAACAGAAAAGGACGCGATATCTGTTGTACTATTTCTGCAACGATTACGGCGCCGGCGCACATCCGGCGGTTCTGGAAGCCGTCAACTCCATTAATAACAGTACCTTCCCCGGCTACGGTGAGGACGAAATCTGCGCTGAGGCAGCCACTCTCATTAAGAAAGCCTGCGCGTGCCCCGGTGCCGACGTGCATTTTCTCATCGGGGGCACCGGCGCCAACTTCACCGCCATCTGCGCCTTTCTCCGCCCCTGGGAAGCCGTCATATCCCCCGTAACGGGGCACATCAACGGCCACGAGGTGGGCGCGGTGGAGGCCACCGGGCATAAGATCATCCCCATTCCCGCCGGCAGCGACGGCAAGCTTTCCCCCCGGCTGCTCCCGCCGGTGCTGTTGGAGTATTCCCACCTGCACATGGTGAAGCCCCGGCTGGTCTACATCTCCCAAGCCACCGAGAGCGGCATGGTATATACCCGGGCCGAGCTCGAAGCCCTGTCCGCCTTCTGTAAAGCCAATGATCTTCTCCTCTTTCTGGACGGCGCCCGGCTGGGCGCGGCGCTCTCCTCCCCAGCGTGCGATGTGACCCTCCCCGACCTTGCCCGCCTCACCGACGCCTTTTACATCGGCGGCACCAAGAACGGCGCCTTCATGGGTGAGGCGCTCGTCATCGTAAATCCCGCTCTCCAGCCCGACTTCTTCCGTGTGCAGAAGCAGCGGGGCGGCGTTCTGGCCAAGGGCTTTCTCCTGGGCGCGCAGTTTAAGGCGCTCTTTACAAACGACCTCTATCTCTCCATCGGCCGCCACGCGGACGAGTTGGCAGCGCGCCTGCAGGACGGTCTCAAAGCTTTGGGCTGGCCGCTGATGGTGGACTCCCCCACCAACCAGATTTTTCCCGTGGTTCCCAACTCTCTTCTGCCCCGGCTGGAGGAGCTGTGCTTCTTCAATACCTGGTGCCCCATGGATGAGGACCATACCGTCATCCGCTTCGTCACCTTCTTCGCCACAAAACAGGAAGACGTGGACGGACTGCTGTCTGCATTGTCAAAGAAGCCCTTCAGGCTTCTTTGACAGTGTTGAAAAGCCCTTCAGGCTTTTCAACAAAAGGCTGCATGCAAGCCCACTCACCGTGGTCTTGCATGTAAAGTGTCGCTGTGGAGGCGCTTGTCCTCCTTCGCGACTGTTTTTTATTTCTTTTGCCGCTGCGGCGGCAAAACTCTGCGAGGCATATTCTTAAAATCCGATCAACAAAAGAGACGCGGGAAAAATCCCGCGCCTCTTTTGTTATTATTATGTATTATCGATTGTCTCTGTTGAAGATTTTAAAGATATCGGTGAAGGGGTCGTCCTCCTCCGTGGGGATTTCTTCCACGCGGGGCTGGGCGTTCTTCTGGGAAGGCGCTGCCTTTCCGTCCCCTTTGCCGTCCACCTTGCCCGCCGCGGCGGAGAAGGGCGCGTTGGGCAGGGCGTTGCCCTCTTCAAAGCCGGTGGCGATGACGGTGACCCTCAGCTCGTCCTCCAGCGTGTCGTCGAAGGCGGCGCCGAAGATAATGAGCGCGTCGGGATGGGCCGCCTGCTGCACCAGGTTGGCGGCGGTCTCCACCTCTTCAAGACCGATGTCCACGGAGCCGGTGACGTTCACCAGCACGCCGCGGGCGCCGTTGATGGAGGTTTCCAGCAGAGGGCTGGAAATGGCCATTTTTGCGGCCTCCTCGGCCTTGTTCTTGCCGGCGGCCCGGCCCACGCCCATGTGGGCCATGCCCGCGTTTTTCATGACGGCGGTAACGTCGGCAAAGTCCAGGTTAATAAACCCGGTGTTCTTGATGAGGTCGGAAATCGACTGCACCGCCTGGCGGAGCACGTCGTCGGCGATCTCAAAGGCGTTGGCGAAGGTGATCTTCTGATCGGTTGCAAATTTCAGGCGTTCGTTGGGGATAATAACGAGACTGTCCACCCGGTTGCGCAGGTCGTTGATGCCGGCCTCGGCCTGCTCCATCCGGCGGCGGCCCTCAAAGTGGAAGGGCTTTGTCACAACGCCAACGGTGAGGACGCCCCCCTCCTTGGCGATGTCCGCCACAATCGGCGCGGCGCCGGTGCCGGTGCCGCCGCCCATACCGGCGGTGATGAACACCATATCGGTGCCTTCCATGACCTTGGAAATCTGATTCTTGCTCTCTTCCGCCGATTTGCGGCCCACCTCGGGGTCGGAGCCCGCGCCCTGGCCGCCTGTGAGCTTCTCGCCGATCTGTATTTTATAGGTGGCGCTGGACACGGAAAGAGCCTGCTTGTCCGTATTCACCGCGATAAAATCCACGCCTTTTGTCCCGGAATTCACCATCCGGTTGACCACGTTGCTGCCGCCGCCGCCTACGCCCACGACCTTGAGGGTGACTACGTTTTCGGGGCCGGTATCCAAACCAAACGCCATAAATGCTCCTCCTATGTAAATCTTACGATAATAATCAACCTGTTGTGCCATATAGTAACGCCGGGGCAACATCTTGTTATATTGTAGTCTCATTTGCGGATGAGGTCAATAGGATTTTGTGAATCTTTCTGCCAATAAAAGCCCCGGCGTCCTGCTATCCGGGCTGAAAGTACCCTTTTTCTCCCGTAAGGTCGATGAGTCCCGTCTCATTGCTCTGCAGGGCCGCCGTCGCCTCCTTGAGGATCCTGACCTTCAGGTCAATGTCCCCGTTCATGGGCATCTTCACCGTGAAGCGTCCGTCACAGGAGAGGGTGATCACGGTTTCTTCGGTCAGGTCCACGGCGGTCGTCCGCGCTGTCATCTCACGGCTCTCCAGCGCCTGCAGGAGCTGTGTGAGGCTGCGCAGTTTTCCGCTGTCCGCTTCCCCCACCGCCAGCCCGCTTCCCGCTGAGGGTAAAATGGGCGTGATCCCGGTCACCTCAATATAGCGGTTCTCCAGCTCTCCTCCCCCTTTCTCCAGAAGTTTTCCTTTTGCGTCCAGAACCCACCAGTCTTCTCCGCCCGGAATGCAGGCCACCGGCGAACATTCTGTCACGGAGATCACCAGCGTATCGGGCAGGCGGCGGTGAATGCTCACTTCGTCCACATAGGGGAAAGCAGATAGGATTTCCCGCGCCGCCTGTGAGATATTGACCGTAAAGAGGTTGTCCTTTCGCTTCACGCCGGAAGCCCCGGCGATTTGCTCCTGCGTATATTTGGTGGCGCCCTCCACCTGGATATCGTCCACCCGGAAGAAGACGATGCATCCGGCAACAACCGCCGCGACAACAAGCAGCATAGACAGCAGCTTGAAAAGCGCGCCGAAAAAGCCACGCCTGCGCCGTCGTTTTGTTTTTTTTCTTGCCGCCATAGTCTTTCTCCTAGCCTTCGGCTTTTTTTATATCCGCTCCCAGCGAGGCGAGAGTCCTCTCCAACGCTTCATAACCGCGTTCGATATGATTGATACCGGAAATTTCGCTCCGCCCCTCCGCGCCCAGCGCCGCCACGACCAGGGCTGCTCCGCCGCGAAGGTCGGTGGAGACCAGGCTCGCCCCGTGAAGGGCGGGTACGCCGCACACCACGGCCACTCTGCCTTCCACATTGATATCGGCCCCGCAGCGCTTTAGTTCGTCCACATGACGGTAACGGCTGGTGAAGATATTCTCCACGAACACCGTTGTGCCGCGGCTCTTGGCGAGCACCGCCATCACGGGCGCCTGGGCGTCGGTGGGAAAACCGGGATAGGGCGCGGTGCGGATGGGACCGGTACCGCGCAGGGGGCACTCGTCTTTCCTGATACAGACGCACTGGGCGCAGCTTCTGATGTGGCAGCCCGCCTCCGCGAGAATCGCCGAAATGGTGGAAATGTTTCTGTAATCCACTCCATGAAGTTCTACCTCTCCCCCGGCCGAGGCGACCGCGCAGAGATAGGTCGCGGCGACAATCCGATCGGACATGACGAAATAATCTCCCCCGTGCAGAGGAAGCCCGCCCTGAACGGTGATGACAGAACTGCCCGCGCCCTGAACCTTCGCCCCCATACATCTCAAAAAACCCTGAAGATCCACGATCTCCGGCTCCCGCGCCGCGTTGCAGATGGTGGTGACTCCCTGAGCTCCGCAGGCGGCCAGCATGGTGTTCTCGGTGGCACCCACGCTGGGGAGCGCCAGATTAATGATCGTACCCTGCATTTTATCCCCGGTGCAGGCCAGAAGGCCGCCCGTCTCGCTGATCACCGCTCCCAGGCTGCGCAGGGAGGCAAGATGGATGTCCACGGGTCGGGGTCCCAGCTCGCAGCCACCCGGATAAGAGATGGTCGCTTCGCCCAGCCGGGCTATGATGCCCCCCAGAAAAATAACGGAAGAGCGCATTTCCCGCATCAGGTGATCCGGGATATCGCTGCGGGTGAGGGCGCCGGCATCCACCGTGACGACATCCTTCTCCCGTTTTACCTTACAGCCCAGATGGGAAAGGATCGCGAGCGACGAGGTGACGTCCGCCAGGTCGGGACAGTTATGTAGGACGCTTACCCCCCGGCCCAAAAGGGTCGCCGCCAAGATCGGCAGAATGCTGTTCTTTGCTCCATGTACCGGCACTACGCCGAAAAGCGGTTTGCCACCCCGCACCAGGTATCGATTCATACCCTCAACCTCCGCATGTTAAGATCTGACCCTTAGTCAAATCATACTATGCGACTGGTTGAGCGCGCGTTAATGGACCAGCTTTAATAACGCGGCGTAGATTTGTTCCGCGGCATCCGGAGCGCCCAGCGCACCCATGGCGGAAGCCATCCGGCGGCGGCGGGGGGCGTCTCTGAGCAGCACCGCCGCGGCCTCGTAGAGTCTTCCTTCGCCACAATCCGACTCGCCGAGCAAAAGCGCCCCTCCGGCCTCCTCCAGCACTCTGGCGTTTTTAGTCTGGTGATCGCTTGTGACGTTGGGAGAGGGTACTAGAATGGCCGGTTTGGAGATGGCGGTGAGTTCGCTGATGGTGGAAGCCCCCGCCCGGCAGAGGACCAGATCGGAGGCCGCCATGACAAGAGGCATATCGTAAATATACTCCCTGACCTCCACGCCCGGGGGAAGGGTAATGCCCCGTTCCTTGAGCGCGCCCGTCAGGGCCTTGTAACCGTTGCCCGCGCCGTGGATGTGATGGAAGGGAGCGCCCTCGGCACACTCCCGGGCGATAAAATCTGCCATGTGCCCGTTCATTACGCTCGCCCCCAGGGAGCCCCAGAAGGAGACCAGCAGAGGCTTGTCCCCGGCGAGGTTCAGCTTCCGCCTCGCCTCCTCGCGGGTGATTTCAAAGAAGTCCCCCCGCACGGGGGTCCCGGTCACCGTCACCCGCTCCGGGTGGGAATAGAAGGCTTTGGAAGACTCAAAACCCACCATCACGATGTCCACATATTTCGCCAAAGCCTTGGTGGTAAGCCCCGGAAAGGCGTTGGATTCATGGACCGCGGTGGGAATGCCGAGTTTTGCCGCCTGTCTGAGAACGGGATAACAGACATACCCCCCTGTGCCGACCGCAATGTCCGGCTTAAACTCTTTTATGATTTCCGCGGACTGCCGCCCCGCCAGGGGCAGGGTGGCCGCGGTCTTCAGATTGTGCTTGAATGCTTCCCACTTCAGCGAGCGGTGAAGACTGCTCACCTGTACCGTGCGCAGGTCAAACCCCTCCTTGGGCACAAGCGTGCACTCCATACCGCCCTCCGCGCCCACGAAGAGGATGCGGCTGCCCGGCCTGCGCGAAGAAAAAAGGCGGGCCAGGGACACCGCCGGATTGATATGCCCCGCGGTGCCTCCGCAGGCAAACAGGATATTCATGGGTTTCTCCTTTCCGCGGCGCCGCGGCGTCAGTCCGCCCTCGGCGCCGGAATTTGTCGTGAGACGCTCAGCACAATTCCCATTTCGGCCATCTGAATGACGAGCGCCGTTCCTCCGTAGCTGAAAAACGGAAGGGAGATACCGGTGACAGGAAGAAGGCCTGTGACGACGCTGATGTTGAAGAAGACCTGGAAGGCGAACATGGTGGTGATCCCCACGATGAGCAGCGCTCCGAACCGGTCCCTGGCGTGAATGGCAAGCCAGTACCCCCGGAGGATGAGAAGGGCGAAGAGGATAATGACGAGGGCGGCTCCGATGAAGCCCAGTTCCTCGCACACGATGGCGAAAATAAAATCGTTGTGCTCCTCGGGAAGATACAGGAATTTCTGCCGGCTGTTGCCCAGCCCCAGGCCGAGAAGTCCCCCCGAACCGATGGCAAGCAGGGACTGGATGGCCTGAAAGCCCTTGCCCACGGGGTCGCTCCAGGGGTTCAGCCAGATATCGATGCGGCTCTTCATATAGGTGGTGTTAGCAATGATAAAGGAGAGGATAGCCGTAACCAGACTCCCTCCCGCCACAAACCAGCCCAGCTTGACGCCGCCCGCGAAGAGCACCGAAGCCGCAACCACGATGATGAGGATGGTGCCCGACATGTGGTTTTGAAAATACATGGCGACAATGATGATAAGGAGAATTCCCCCGTAGGGGAGAAGCTCAAAGAAGCCGATGCGCTCCAGCCAAACAGAGAAACGTCTCAGAGCGCCCCGGGGTGGCGCTTTTTTCTTTTTCTTTTCGCTGCCCCGCTTGGAAAGCCGCGCGGAGAAATAGAGGATCACTCCCAGCTTGGTGAGCTCGGAAGGTTGGAACTGGGTGGGACCCAGCCTGATCCAGCGCAGCGCGTCGCCCTGGGCAAGGCCGATGCCGGGGATATGGACTGCGAAGAGCAGTACGATAGAGCCCCAGAGAGCAAATACCGACATCCATCGGAAAGTCTGATAATTAATTTTGGAGATGACGATCATGCTTACGATTCCTGCCGCGCCCAGAACGGACTGTTTCACCACATAAAGCGTGGGGTTCCCGCTCTCATAATAGGCGCTGGCGTAGGAAGCCGAAAACATCATAATGAGGCCGATGCCCGTGAGCAGCAGGGTGAGCATCAGAAAGGGCAGGTCCATGGGTCCCCGGGCCAGCTGCTCTTCCACCGTAAGGTCGCGCGCGGACTTGACGATTTTGCTCACCTCCAGAATGAGAAAGAACGCTTACGCAAAAGGAACGGTCACAGGGTGGGATAACGCCCCATCACGCCCAGGAAGGCCAGAAGGCAGCCCACGAAGGTGATGGCGGCAAAGACGAAGAAGAGCTTCACTTCGCTCCAGCCGCCCAACTCCAGATGGTGGTGCAGGGGGGCCATGCGGAAGATCCGTTTTCCGTGGGTCGCCTTGAAATAGGCCACCTGGATGACGTCGGAGAGGACCTCCGAGACAAAGATGATCCCCACCAGAAGGATGATAAGGGGGATATCCAGGGCGAAGGCCAAGCCGCACACAGTTCCTCCGAGAAAGAGGGAACCGGTGTCGCCCATAAACACCTTGGCGGGGTGGAAATTATAGATGAGAAAACCGACGAGAGCGCCGAACAGCCCCGAGGAAAAAACGGCAAGCGCCGAATACTCCGGTTTGTTCCACAGGTAATAACCCCAAGCGGCAAAGCAGGCGTAAAAGGCGGCAACCGGAAGGGTGACTCCCGCGGCCAATCCGTCCACCCCGTCGGTGAGGTTCACGGCGTTCACCGTCGCCACCATGACGAAGGCCGCGAACACCATGTAAAGCCACCAGGGAAGGATGAGATAGGTGTCCAAAAACGGGAGATACAGGTTGGGGGTGAGATACCCGGTGGAGCGCAGAAGCACAGTGAACGCGATGGAGGCGGCCAGCTGCAAAAGGAACTTCTGAGGAGCCGAGAGGCCGGTATTCTGCTTTTTCTTCACCTTGGCATAGTCGTCCAGAAACCCGATTGCTCCGAAAACCAGCGAGAAGAGGAGCACCATGACCCCGCTGAGGTGTCCCGCCCTGAAGTCTGGCGCTCCGGCGATGAAGACCGCCGCCGTGATTCCCCCGATGAACATCAGTCCGCCCATGGTGGGTGTGCCCTGCTTGGACATGTGCCAGGTGGGGCCGTCCTCTTTGATGGACTGGCCCGCCTTCAGCCGGCGCAGCGCCGGAATCAGTACGGAGCCCAGAACGGCGCTCACCAGAAAGGCCAGCAGCGCGGCCAGCAGCATTCTCATATACATGGGAAACCCTCCAAGGCGTTTTTGAATTCTGAATTTTTTATTATATCATCCATGCCGCGCGGATTCAAGGTTTCGCCTTACCTGAGGAAGAAGGCTTCCACTTCTTCCCTCTCGTCCAGGTGGAATTTCTCCCCGTTGATCTCCTGATAGGTCTCGTGGCCCTTGCCCGAGAGCAGAATCACGTCGCCGGGCTGTCCTTTGGAAAGAGCCAGCCGGATGGCCGCCCTGCGGTCTGGCTCCACGATCACCTGGGCGCTCTTTTCCCGGGGAATGCCGGATAAGATGTCGTTTATGATCTCCCCGGGAACCTCCGTGCGGGGATTATCCGAGGTGACGATGACGAGATCGGCCAGGCTCACGGCCAGTTCGCCCATAATGGGACGCTTGCTCCTGTCCCGGTCGCCTCCGCAGCCGAAGAGGCAAATGAGCCTCGCCGCGGTAAATGCCCGGACGGTGGTGAGGATATTTTCCAGTGCGTCGGGCGTGTGGGCGTAGTCGATGATCACGGTATAGAGCGCCGGAACCGGCACCACCTCCACGCGCCCCCTGACCCCATGGGCGCTCCGGAGGGCTTCCGAGATTCTGCCCAGGGGAAGGCCCAGGTTCAGCCCGCAGGCGATGGCCGCCAGAGCGTTATAAATGGTGAAGCCGCCGGGGATGCCCAGATGAATTCTCCCGATGGTATTGACCGCCACGGCCTCAAATTCAACATGGCCGGGGAAAAGGCGGATGTTTTTGGCGACAAGGTTCGCCTCGTCCTTATTTTCCGAGTAAGTGAATTTGGCGCAGGGGGCGGTTTTGGCATAATACCTGCCCCCCTCGTCATCCAGATTGAGGATGGCAACGTCGCACTGGTTGAAAAGCAGACCCTTGGCCCGCCTGTATTCCTCCATGGTGCCGTGGTAGTCCAGATGGTCCTGGGTCAGGTTTGTGAAAATACCCTCAGTGAAGCGGATGCCGTCCACCCGGTTGAGGGTGAGGGCGTGGGAGGAGACCTCCATCACCAGATGGGTGCAGCCCGCATCGGCCATGCGCCGGCAGAGGGCCTGGATCTCATAGGATTCAGGGGTGGTGCGCTCGGCCGGAAGGGTCTCCGTACCGATCATGTTCTGGTTGGTGCCGATGAGCCCCACCTTGGCCCCCAGTGCCCCCTCCAGCATGGCCTTGATGAGGTAGGTGGTGGTGGTCTTACCGTTGGTGCCGGTGACGCCTATGGCGGTGAGGCTCCTGGTGGGATGGCCGAACCAGTTGGCGGATAGGGCGGCCAGGGCCGCGCGCGCGTCTGCGGTGGTCATCCAGGGACCTTCCCGGTCGGGTTCCTTTTCGCACAGCACGGCCACCGCGCCCAGGTTCATGGCCTGGTCGATGAACTTATGCCCGTCGGTTTTGTACCCGGGCAGGGCCACGAAGAGGGCGCCCGCCGTCATCGTACGGGTATCGTAGCTCAGTGAAGTAATTTCAAGTTTCTGTGAGACGCGGCTGGTTTTGAGCGCCACGCCCTCTAAAAGCCGGGAAAGCCTCACGGGCTGCACCTCCACTAAAAATCTCTGACCATGCTGTCTACGAATCTCACCTCTATGACCGTGCCAGGTTCCACCTGGGCACCGCTTTCAATGGACTGGCTCGCCGCCACCGTGCTGGAGGAGTAGTAATCCACCACGCCGGAAGCGCGCAGGTATAGGCCGGCTTGCTGTAGAATGTTCCGGACCTGTTCGGGCGAACGGCCCGAGAGATCGGGAACGGTGATGAGCTCGGTGGGCTTCTGAGCGCCCATATAGAGCACCACCTGGCTGTTCTTGGGAATGGAAGCTCCCTCCACCGGGATCTGATCGGTGACCGTGTCCCCGTCTCCCACCACGCGCCAGGCAAGGCCGCTTTCCTTGAGAAGCTTCTGGGCTTCCGCCGCGGAAACTCCCGTCACCTTGGGAACCAGGGTATCCGCACCCGAGAGCTCCTCCTGGGTGTACTGCTTTTCCACGCCCAGATAGTCCAGAATATCCGCGATGAGGGGCCCGGCCATCACGGCGCCCATGTTACCGCCGCTGATGTAGTCGCCGGCTCTGGTGTAGTTGGAGCCGGGGCTTGAGGGCGTCGGGCTGTCATAGGCCAGCAGCACGATGACCTGGGGGTCGTCCGCCGGGGCAAAACCCAGGAAGGAAACAATCAGGTGGTCGGCCTCCAGGGTCTGGGAGGTACCGGTCTTTCCGCCGATGCGGTAACCCGCCACATAGGCGTTCTTGCCGGTTCCGCCGCCGCCGACCACGCTTTCCAGCATGGAGCGGACCAGGCTGGAGGTCTGCTCCGAGACCACCTGCCGGACCTGGGTCACCTCGTGGCGGCTCACCGTGTTGCCCGCCTTGTCGGTTACGGAACTCACCAAGTAAGGCTCCATCAGATGTCCGCCGTTGATGGCGGCCGAGGCGGCGGTGATGAGCTGGATGGGCGTGATGTTGAAGCGCTGTCCGAAGGAGGCTGTGGCGAGAGAAGCGATGCCTTCTTCACTCGTAAAATAATCCCGGCTCCACACCAAATTCTTGTTGCTGCCCTCGGGTAGTTCGATCCCGGTGGTATCCACCAGGCCGAAATCGGTGAAATACTGATAGAATTTCTGCGCGCCCAGCTTTTGCCCAATGGCGATAAAGGCGGGGTTGCAGGAGTTCATCACCGCTTGGCGAAGGGTCTGGGAGCCGTGGCCGGTGCGCTTGTGGCACTTGATGGTCCAGCCGCCCACCTGCACCGAACCGGAGCAGAAGAAGGTGTCCTTCTCGGAGACCGCCCCCTCCTCCAGCGCGGAGGCCAGCACCACGGTCTTGAAGGTGGAACCCGGTTCGTAGGTGTCGTTCAGGGCTTTGTTGCGCCACTGGGCGAACTGGGCTTCGCTGAGCGCCTTGAGATAATCCTCCTGGCTCGCCGTATTTTTAAGTGCCTCCAGCTCAGCCAGTTTCTTTGGGTCGCTGACCGCCCTGGGATTGTTGAGGTCGTATTCGGGGGAGCTGGCCATGGCGTAAACGGCACCGGTGGAGGGGTTCATCACGATGCAGAAGCCGCCCTCCCGGGCTTCAAAACGGGCGATGCCCTCGGAGAGGGTTCGCTCGGCATAGTACTGGATGGTGGAATCGATGGTGAGATGGAGACTGTTGCCGTCCAACGCGTCCACAAAATTTTCATAGCTGGAGAGCATTTCGGTGCCCGAGCCGGTCTTGGCGGTGATCACCCGTCCGTTCACCCCCGCCAGCTCTTCGTCGCAGATGGCCTCAATGCCGTAGGCGCCGTGATTGTCGTTGTTCACGAACCCGATTACCTGGGAGGCCAGGGAGGCCGAGGGGTAATACCGCTTGGAACCGGGCGTGACGTAGAGACCGTTGGACAGATGGTTATCCAGCACGAACTGCCGCACCTGGGCGGCAACCTCCTCCTCCACCCCCGAGGCCAATACCTCGTAAGCGGAATTCACTTTTTCCAGCCGCTTCATAATTTTGTCCCGGTCGGTGCCCAGAATGGGAGCCAGGCCGTCGGCAATGAGGTCGTTTGTCGGCGCCTTTCTGCCGTTTTCTCCGGTGCCGTCCCCGTACTCTTTTTCAAATTCCTTCTGCACCAGCAGAATATCCCGGGGGGACAGAATGACGTTGTAGGCGGTGGCAGAGATGGCAAGAACATTCCCCTCGGAATCATAGATGGTACCCCGGTTGGCGGTGACGGCCACGTCGCTGGTCTGCTGTTCGATTGCCTTGGCCTCGTAAAAATCATGATTGATGATCTGGATCTGCCACAGTTTGACGAGGAGCGCTCCGAAGGTGACAACACCGAACATGATCATGAGGAAAAGGCTCCTGCGAAGAATGACCCGGTTGGAGCGCCGGCCCTGTGGTTTTCTGCTGTTTTGCTGCTCCATGCTCCGTTTCCTCCCGCACTAAGGATATGAGGACGCAAGAAAACTACTTTTCTTACGCCCTCAGTCATCTCTCTTTTCGGAACGTTCAAATTATCCTATGTATCGGACTACCCGAAATATTCCATTACCGCGGCCACAATATCCTTGCAGCCGCTTATGAGTCCTTCTACGCCTTTCAGCGGGTTCTCCTGCTCGAAACGCACCACGCTGTCCGGCTCGGAGAGATCCAGGACAATCATCTGCCCGGCCTGGGGCTTAACCATTTCGCCCGTCGAGGTCATCTTCTCCTGGATGGTTTTGAGGTCGTAGGCCAGCTCATACTTGGACAGCAGATGTGCTTCCTGCTGCTTGAGGTCGCCGAGCTGGTTCTGGAGCGACACCGTCTGGTCGTTTACAATGGTCAGCTGCATATAGCTTGTGACGACCAGAATGGCAAACACCAGCACCGCCATAAAGCCCACCACGGCGAACAGGGATACCTTTTCCTTTTCCCGAACGCGGACCTGGGGACGGGTATATTCCTCTACTCTGGGGCGGACCTTTGGTCTGGGGGCAAGGATCTCTTCCCCGGGGAGCGCGGGCGCGGCGGCGCCGCCGTAGCCGGGCGCGTAAGCTACATTTCCGTATACGTCGTATTTCATTTTCCGTTTAACTCTCGCCGCCATGGGGACCCTCTCTTTCCTTCGGGTTTTCTATCAAAGCTTCTCCGCAAGGCGCAGCTTCGCGCTGCGCGACCTGGGATTTTCATTTTGTTCTTCCTCACCGGGGAGAATGGGTTTTTTGCTGATGATTTTCACCAGGGGCTTCTTCCCGCAGACGCAGACGGGGAAATCCGGCGGGCAGGTACAGCCCCTCGCCCACTCGGCAAGCCCGGTTTTTACGATGCGGTCCTCCAGGGAGTGAAAGGAGATAACGGCCAGGCGGCCGCCCCTGTTCAGTCGGGGGACCGCTTGGCTCAGCATTTCGGAGACCGCTTCCAGCTCGTCGTTGACGGCGATTCGGATGGCCTGAAAACTTCGTTTGGCTGGGTGCTGCTTTTCCCTCAGGGCGGCTCCCGGCATGGCGCCCCTGATGATCTCCACCAGCTCGAGGGTGGTTTCCACGCTTTTCTTCTCACGAGCGCGCACAATGGCCCCCGCGATGGCGGACGCGTACCGCTCCTCGCCGTACCGCCAGAGGATGCGCTGCAGTTCTTCCTTCGACCAGGAATTAACCACTTCCCGGGCGGAGACCGCGTCGCTCCTGTCCATGCGCATATCCAGAGGCGCATCTTTCATATAGGAAAAACCCCGGGCGCTGTCGTCGAGTTGGGGCGAGGATACCCCAAGGTCGAAAAGCATTCCGTCGGCGCCGGGAAGGGGGAGTGAATCCAGCAGCGCGCCCAGATCCCTGAAATTGCCGTGAACCAGTGTCACCCGGTCCATATACGTTCCGAGCCTGGAAGGCGCCTGGCGAAGCGCCTCCTCATCCCGGTCGATGCAGATAAGACGTCCTTCGGGGCTGAGACGCTTCACGATTTCCAGCGAGTGGCCGCCGCGGCCCAGCGTACCGTCTACATAGATTCCGCCAGGCTTTATGGCAAGTCCCTCGATACACTCATGCAGTAAGACAGGCGCGTGGGAATACTCCATATCACACACCCATGCCGTCCAGGAGGCCGGCGATGTTTTCGGGCCTCAGCTCCTGCTTCGCCTTGGCGTTCCAGGTCTCGGCGCTCCAGATCTGCAGCCGGTCGTTGTTGCCGGTGATGACCACGTCCCGGTCGAGCATGGCGTACTCCTTCAAATCGCCGGGAATCTGGATGCGCCACTGCTTGTCCGGTTCGCATTTATAGGAGGAGGCAAAGAACACGTCCATGGCCGCCGCCTGGGTGGTGGTGAGGGCAGAAACCCGCTCCCTGAGCACATTCCAAGCGTCCATGGGGTAGATGGTGAGGTTCTCCTTGACGCCGGGAGCCAGGTAGAAGGTGGCGCCCAGTTCCTCCCTCACTTTGGCGGGGATAAACAGCCTGCCCTTTTCATCGATGCTGTGCTCATATTTACCGGTCAAGCGGTTCACCTCCCCATTTTACTTTATTACTGCTCTATTTTGCTCCATTTTGCTCCACTTTCTTACTAGTATAAAGACTATCTTCAGAAATTGCAATAGCTTTTTAGGGATTTATTTCATAAAAAGACCGGTTTTTTAGTGGAAATCCCCCAATTTTTGCAACTAAAACAGACGTTCTATTTGTCGCTTTTTGTAGGTTGCATATTGAAAATATTATGTCAAATTGGCTCGTTTTCTACATCTTGTATGCCGATAAAACCGAACCTACCAAATAACGTGGCCTGCTGTAAACTGCATTAGAAAGCAAAAAAAGAAGGCCCCCGGAGAGGGGGTCTTCTTATCCTATACACAGCAATTCAGTCTTCGGCGGCGGCGTCGAACATTTTTCCGCTCTGAGGCTGGGAGGCGCCCGCGGGGCTCATCCCGGCCGACGCGGCGCGGAACCGGGCTCTTGAGCGTTTGATTTCGTCGTAGGCCTCGGCCACAGCCTCCTCGGTACGGCGCAGGGCATCCTCGCAGTAGTCGTTGGCTACCCTTCGCAGCTCGCGGCTGCGTTCCTCCGCCGACTGCACCATCTTATTACTCTTTTCCCTGGCCTGGGCGACCAGGCCGTTTTCGTCCACCATCCGCTTGGCCTGATCCTCCGCCTGTTTGCGGAGCAGATCGGCCTCCCGCTTGGCGGAGGCGATGTAATCGGCCCTGGCGGCCTGCAGCTTCTTCGCCTCGGCGATCTCCACCGGGAACTGTGCCTTGATCTCATCCAGAAGATCCAGGGCCTTGTCCCGTTCGACGATGCACTTCTCCGAGGAAAGAGGCATGTTCTTTGCCTCGTCTATCATCTCATAAAGCATATCCAGCAGTTCTTCCACACCGGTTGCCATGTTATTCTCTCCTTTTCGCGCTCATCTTTCGCTTTACGTCCTCGACTATTTCCCTGGGGATAAACTCGTTCAAGTCGATCCCGTACCGCATCATTTCCTTGACAACGGTGGAGCTGATATAGGTGTATTTTTCGCTCGACGGGAAAAACAGGGTGTCCAGCTCAGGATTCAGCTTGCTGTTTACCATGGCCATCTGCATTTCCGCCTCGTAGTCGGAAATGACCCGAAGGCCCTTGACCAAAACCCGAGCTCCCCGCCGCTTGGCATATTCGGCCACCAGCTCCTTGGAGCTGTCCACCTCCACGTTGGGAATGTCCCTTATAACGCGGTTTATCATCTCCACCCGCTCCTCGGGGGTGAACATGCCACTTTTCTGAGAATTCACCATCACGCATACGATCACCTTGTCAAAGGCCGTCGCAGCCCGCTTGACGATGTTGAGATGCCCAAGGGTGAAGGGGTCAAAGCTGCCGGGATAAACGGCTATGATCATTTGGTTACACTCCTCGGTTTGCCCGTAAGCCTAATCTTCTATCGCCGGACGGTAAAGCGCGATCGCGATCTTCCCATATCGGTATTCACGGGCCTGCCCATAGGGCGCCTTGAGTTCAGGCAGTTGCGTCCCCTGGGCACGTTCGCACACAATTATACCATTTTTCGTCAAGATGTCAATTGCCGTAATCGTATCCAGCGCTTTTTCCAGCAATCCGCTGTTAAACGGGGGATCCAGCAGAATGAGATCGAATTTTTCCCGGCAGCCGCGGAGGAACGACAGATAGTCCTCCTGCGCCACCCGGGCCTTATCGGCAAGGTTTGTGCTTTTTAGGTTCTCGCGGATAAGATCGGCGGATTCCTTCCGGACATCCACAAAGGTGCAGCGGGCGGCTCCCCTGGAGAGGCATTCGATCCCTAGCTGGCCGGTGCCTCCGAAGAGATCCAGGACGTTTCTCCCCTCGATTTCAAACTGGATGATGTTGAAAATTGATTCCTTTACCCGGTCGGTGGTAGGGCGGATGTCCATACCCGCGAATTCCTTCAGTTTTCTTCCCCTGGCTGATCCGGTGATGACTCGCATACCTGTTCCTCCCCAAAATACTCTCTGACCGCCAGCGCGATGCTGTGGGGGACGGCCTCCTCCAGCTCGGCAAGCGAAGCTTTTTTGATATTTTTCAAACTCCCGAAGCGTTTCAGGAGCGCCTTGCGCCTGGCCTCCCCCACGCCCGGCACGGCGTCCAGCGCCGAACCCTTTACGTGTTTGGACCGCTGCAGGCGGTGGAACTCAATCGCAAAGCGGTGGGTCTCCTCCTGAATCTGCCCGATAAAGGCAAAAAGGGCGGGATTGCTCTGCAGTCCCAGCAGCTCTCCCCGGCTAGTCACCAGCGCCCTGGTGCGGTGGCGCTCGTCCTTTACCATTCCCACCGTGGGGATGGTAAACCCGATCTCCGCCATGGCGTTTACCGCCGCTGCGGCGTGCTGCTCCCCGCCGTCCACCAGAATCAGATCGGGAAGGGAACCGAACTTCTCGTCCCCTTCGTCGTGAAGGAGCCGCCGGGTGACAACCTGGGCCATGGCCGCGTAATCGTCGGGGCCCTGCATATCTTTCAGTTTAAAATGCCGGTAGTCCCGCTTTCTGGGCTTTCCGTCCTCAAAGACCGTCATGGAGGCCACGATGTCCGACGCGCCCGTGTTGGAGATGTCGAAGGCTTCGATCCTCCGGGGCGGCGCGGCAAGGCCGGCAAGGGTGGCAAGGGCGGAAAGGAGTTTGTTTCTCTTCTGTTCGGCGGTGGTGGCCCGCAGAACTTCCTCCTCGGCGTTGGTGTTGGCAAGACGGATAAGATCGGCCTTGGCGCCCCGCTTGGGGGTGATGAGATATACCCTTCGCCCTGCCTGTTCGGAGAGCATTCTCTCGATCAGAGAAACGTCCTCCAGTTCACGGGGGAGCAGGATCTCGCGGAACTGAGCGCTCCTTCCGTTATAATATTGAGTCACAAGAGAGGATAAGATTTCCTCTTCCGATTCCTCCACCGGAGACTCGAAGAGCTCCATGTCCTTGGAAGCCAGTTCCCCGCCGGTGTAATGGAGCACCACGAAGCAGCTGTTTGCCTCACCCAGGTGGAAGCCGACCACGTCGGTATCCGCCAGGGACGCGGAGAGCACCTTCTGGCGCTTGCCCAAAAGCTCGATGGCCCGCACCCTGTCCCGCAGAGCGGCCGCCTCCTCGAAGCGCAGCTCCTCGGCCGCCCGCTCCATTCTGGTTTTCAGCTCGACCTCCACCTCACCGAAGCGGCCCTCCAGCAGCCGGATGGCCTGGGCGATGGCCTCGCCGTGCTTATTCGCTTCCGCTTCCGGACGGCACCAGCCCTCGCACCGGCCCATGTGGTAGTTGAGGCAGGGGCGCTCTTTGCCGATATCCCGCGGAAACTTTTTATTGCAGGAGGGGAGCTTTAAGGCCATCCGAAGGGCGTCGATGATCGCCCAGGAGGTCCCCCGGCCCCCGTAAGGGCCGAAATACCGGGCGCCGTCGTCCGATGCCTTGGATGTCAGCGAGAACGTGGGATAAGGGTCTTTCACGGTAAGTTTGATATAAGGGTAAGCCTTGTCGTCCTTGAGGAGAATGTTGTAGTGCGGTTGGTGACGCTTGATGAGGGCGCATTCCAACACCAGCGCCTCAAACTCCGTCTCCGCCAGGATAACATCGAACCGGTCCACTCGCGATACCATCGCCCGGGTTTTTTCCGTGTGGGCGGCGGCGGCCTGGAAATACTGGGAGACCCGGTTTTTAAGCGCCTTGGCTTTGCCCACGTAGATCACTTCGCCGGACCTGTCCATCATAATATAGACGCCGGGTCTGGTCGGCAGGGCGTGCGCTTTTTCTCGCAGTTCATCAAAGGTCATGGTGCTCTCCTCGCGTCTATCTCATAAGCCACGGACTCCGGCCTTCCTGTCATCGGCAAATCGATTCAGTGGACAATATATTATCAGACGCGCACTTCCCTGTAAAGGGCCGGAAAAGAGCGGGCGATGAGTTTTCACGATAATTTTACAGAAAACAAGCAATCTCCGGCCTTCAGTTTTACCCAGATTTCCATAAAGATGCGGAAAAGCGGACGCCGGGCATCTTACGATCCCTGCATCCGCTTTTTAAATTCAGAGTATCTTACTCTGCGAAGTTGGAGGAAATGAGTTCAACCAACGCTTCAACGGCGTCTTTCTCATCGGGTCCATCGGCGATCAGCGTGACGGAAGTGCCCTTTACAATTCCAAGGGAAAGGACGCCCAGCAGGCTTTTCGCATTGACTCTGCGTTCTTCTTTTTCAACCCATATGGAGCTTTTGAATTCATTGGCCTTCTGAATGAAAAATGTGGCCGGCCTCGCGTGGAGTCCTACCTGATTACTCACGATTGCCTCTTTACTATACATAAAGCTACCCTCCACAAGAGCATTATTTTCTTAACCAGTTACATATATAGAATATCAAATTTCTGATACCCCGTCAATGACATTTTACACAAATTAACCGTCCTGTCCTCATCAAAAAGACAAAAAACAGAGAAAGATTACTTAAACTCCACGATTGTCACACCATCCTCGCCCTCGCCGTAGCGGCCCAAACGGAAGGATTTTACGTTACGATTGCCTTTCAGGCATTGGTGGACGGCACGGCGCACGGCCCCGGTCCCCTTTCCGTGGATGACGGTGACGGCGGAGAGCCTGCCAAGCAATGCGTTATCCAGGAAAAGCTCCAGGGCGCCCACAGCCTCCTCGCCCGTCATGCCCCGCAGGTCGATTTCCGGGGAAGCCCCAAGCTTTCGCAGCTCGTGTTCGGTGCGGTTTAAAAACTTTTTCGCTTCTTTCTGGGTCTGGGTCTCCCCTTCCACCACGCGCACCTCGTTTTGCTTCGCCGTAATTTTGAGGATTCCGGCCTGCAGCTGAAGGACTCCGTCCTTATTGACCGAGAGGACGGTGGCCTGTGTGCCCACCTTCACCAGCTCCACGGTGTCCCCCGCCACGGCGGGACGGGTGGGCGGCGGCAGCTCCTGCTCTTCTCTGGCACCTATTTTATCCTCGGCCTCGTTGAGCTTATGGCGCAGGCCGGCTCTCCGGTCGTTTTCCGCCTGCCAGTCCTCCGCGGCGCTCTGCCTCTTGCGCATCTCGCCCAGTTCTTTGAAGACCTCGTCGGCGGCGGCGCGGGCCTCGTCCAGAATGACGCGGGCCTCCGCCCTGGCCTTCTGAGCGGCTTTTTCCCGCTCCTTCTCCAGCTTTTCCCGGTAGATCTTCGCGGCGGCGGCCGATTCCTCCATCTCCGAGCGGAGCCGGGCGGCGGCCAGCTTCTCCTTCTCCATCTCCTGACGCTGCTTGTCCAGCCGGGAGAGCACATCCTCAAAGCGGACGTTTTCCGCGTCGATCCGGGCTCCCGCCGCCTCGATAATCTCTTTGGAGAGGCCCAGCCGCTCGGAGATGGCAAAGGCGTTGGACTTTCCGGGGATGCCCACCAGCAGCCGGTAGGTGGGGGCCAGGGTCTCCACGTTAAATTCACAGGAGGCGTTTTCCACGCCGGGGGTGGTCATGGCGAAAATTTTCAGCTCGGCATAGTGGGTAGTGGCCGCCACCAGCGCGCCCTTCCGCCGGGCGTTTTCGATGATGGCCGCCGCCAGGGCCGCGCCCTCCACGGGGTCGGTGCCCGCGCCAAGTTCGTCGAACAGGACGAGGGAACCGGCACCCGCCTCGTTCAAAATTCCCACGATGTTCGTCATGTGGGAGGAGAAGGTGGAGAGGTTCTGTGCGATGGACTGCTCGTCGCCGATGTCGGCCAGTACCTTGCTGAATACGGCGACGCGGCTGTCGTCGGACGCCGGGATGTGAAGCCCGCACTGGGCCATAAGCACCAGCAAACCGATGGTCTT
Source organism: Bacillota bacterium (assembly GCA_023459875.1). Classification (GTDB taxonomy): domain Bacteria; phylum Bacillota; class Clostridia; order Oscillospirales; family Oscillospiraceae; genus JAEWRY01. The sequence continues at coordinate 39,308 of JAEWRY010000006.1, read as the reverse complement.
GAGGGTGACCGTCTTTCCGCCGGTGTTGGGTCCCGTGATGACCAGCGTGTCGAAGGAATCCCCAAGCGACAGGTCGTTTGCCACCGCAGTCTTCGGGTCCAGCAGGGGGTGTCGGGCTTTCCGGATGGAGACCCCCCGCCCCGAGAGCTTCGGCTCTGTTCCGTTCATCCGAAGGGAGAGCTTTGCCCGCGCGAAAATACCGTCCAGCAAAACCAGCAGGTCGTAATTGAGGCCGATGTCCTCCTTAAATCCGGCGCAGTCGGAGGAGAGCTCTGCGAGGATGCGCTCGATTTCCTTCTCCTCCTTGGCCTGAAGCTCGCGGAGCTCGTTGTTGGCCTTAACGACGCCCATGGGCTCGATAAAGAAGGTGCCGCCGGAGCCGGACACGTCATGGACCAGACCGGGGATCTCGTTCTTGCATTCGGCCTTCACCGGCACGACAAAGCGGTCGTTGCGCTGGGTAATGATGGCGTCCTGGAGGTACCTTGCCTGAGAGGAGGTAAGCAGTTTGTTCAGAATATCGCGCACCTTGCCCGCGGTGGAGCGGATGTGGCGGCGGATGGAGGAGAGCTCCGCGCTCGCCGAATCGGCGATCTCATCCTCGCTCAAAATGGTATTCGTGATCTTGTCCTCCAGAAAGCGGTTGGCCTTCAGGGAGCGGAAAAGATGACTGATCACGGTGGAAGCTCCGTCGCTCTCCCCGTACTCTCTTGCGGAGCGGGCAGCGCGAAGGACGCCGGCAATGTCCAGCAACTCCCGGGTGTTCAGGGTCCCGCCCATGTCCGCGCGCTGGAGGGAGGCGGCCACGGGCTTCACATCGGAAAAGGAGGGCGTACCCCGCAGGGTGATCATGTTAACCGCCGCCGTGGTCTCCGAAAGCCCTCGCTCCACGTCGTCCCGGTCGGTGCTCGGTCTTACCGCCAGGCACCGCTCCTTGCCCTCGCACGTCACCGCCTGGGCGGAGAGCAGCTCCAAAACTCTGGGCAGTTCCAGGGTCCGTATGGATTTTTCAAACAGTTCACTCATGGATTAACTCCCAAAACAGTTGTCATTTCACATAATATCAGCTGAATAAAACAAAAATATAATCATATCAGTGCTTCTAAGCTGTTTTTGTTTTATTCAGGCTTCCAGGTTTTTGACCAATTATGGTCAAAAACCTGGAAGCTTTGATTTGCGGCGTGAGTCCGCAAATCAAAGCGAACAGTCACGAGTGTATCTGAAGCGGCAAAACAGTGTTGTTTTGCCTTCCGAAAGGGCAATTCTTGTCCTTTCAGCAAATGCGATTCGGAAATCGCATTTGTTCCGTGGACATTCCATATTCTTGCCCGAAAAAGAGCCGGCGCAGTAATTTTTCTGCGGCGGCTCTTTCTATTTCATTCCGCTATGGGGCGAAATTGAAAATCAAAGCTGTCTTTTTTTATCGCATAGAATTCCGTCCGAGTTTTCCATGAAATTCTCAGACAGTAATTCTATTTTCCATCGGTATGCCCGAAATACAGGTCTTCCAACGCGTCGTCGACCAATTCGAAATGCCCGTCCATGGCGCGGGCAGCCTTTTTTGCGTTTCCTTCCCGCAGCTCCGTTACAATGCTCTGGTGGAACTTCCGGAGTTTTCCCCCATACCGCCTGTGGCTGATCATGCGCTGGTTCATGGTACCGATAAACTCGTTGACGGTTTTCGACATCGCCTGGCAAGTGGTGATAATGAGCTGGTTATTCGATGCCTGTGACACAACCTGATGAAATTTCCGGTCCATCTCCACGTTCCTGACAGCGTCGGTCTCCACCTGCATCTGCGATACCAAAGACTCAAGGATTTCGAGCTGTTCTTCGGTAATATTTCTGGCTGCAAGCACCACCGCTTCATGTTCCAGTCCATGGCGAAACTGGTTGAGCTGGCGGTAGTCGATCTCTCCCATCATCATCATCATGCGAATGGATTCAAAAAAATTCAATTCCACGTCGCAGGATACAAAGTTGCCCGCCCCCTGGATGCTGGTAATAAATCCCATTAAGCTTAGAGTCCGCAGGGCTTCTCTAACGGAATTCCGGCCGACGTCCAGCTGATCGGCGAGGTCACGTTCGGGAGGCAGTTTTTCCCCGCGCTTCAGCCTCCCCGCCATGAGTTCATCCTGAATATAATGAACAACCCGCTTATATGCCTTTTCAAGATAAGCGGTATCTTTCTCGCTTACTTCTTCTTTTTCTTCTTCATAATCATTTTTCATGCCGCACCTCCGTTGCCGGAAACCGCACTTTCATAATTTATTTTGTGCCGAAGATACGGTCGCCGGCGTCGCCCAGGCCGGGCACGATATAGCCGTGGTCGTTGAGGCGCTCATCCACCGCCGCGCAGTAGATATCCACTTCGGGGTGATCCTTCTGAACCCTCGCGATCCCCTCGGGGGCGGCGATGATGTTCATCAGCTTGATGCTCTTGACCTCGTAGTTTTTCAAAAACTGGATGGCCGCGGAGGCGGAGCCGCCGGTGGCGAGCATGGGATCCAGAATAATGACGTCCCGCTCGGAGATATCGCCCGGCATTTTGCAGTAATATTCCACAGGCTCAAGGGTCTTGGGGTCCCGGTACAGGCCGATATGGCCCACCTTGGCCGAGGGGACAAGGGTAAGGATGCCGTCCACCATGCCGAGGCCCGCCCGCAGGATGGGTACAATCGCCATTTTTTTGCCGGCGATCACCTTGACCTTTGCCTTGGATATAGGAGTCTGAATCTCCACCTCTTCCAGGGGGAGATCCCTGGTTGCCTCGTAGCACATCAGGGTAGCGATCTCTGAAACCACCTCGCGGAAGTCCTTGACGCCGGTCTTCTCGTCTCTCAGAATAGACAGTTTGTGCTGTAAAAGCGGATGATCCAAAACATGTAGATTTCCCATTATAGTTCCCTCTTTTTCTTCATTTTCTGCAGTTTCCCAGTCTCTCCAGCCGTTCCCGTTCGGCCTGGGAGAGCCGGTGGTAAACAGGCGCTAATTCTCCGGCGCTTACCAGTTCGCCATGCTTTGCCTTCTCCAGCGCCGCCCTGGCGACGCCCCAGGCGCTCTGGAACCGGAGGTGAGGAGGCGCGAGCCGCACGGCCAGGCCGCGCGCTTTGAAGTCATTATAACACAGCACCGCGCCGTCTCCAACAAGAATTTGTTCCTTTCCGCGCGCAAAAAGCTCCTCCGCCAGCTCAGGCAGGCTGATGGCCCGGTCTTCGGTCAGGCGGCAGGGCATTGCGTCCCTCACTTCAAAACGGGCGTTATAAACCTGGCTCCTTCGGGCGTCCATCACGGGGCAGAGCTCCGCACCCTCCAGGTGGGAGAAGACCCACGCGAGCGCCTCCAGAGTGGAGACTCCGGCGCAGGGCTTGTGATCCGCAAAAGCCAGCCCCTTGGCCGCCGCCACGCCGATGCGCAGGCCGGTGAAGGAACCGGGACCCGCCGCAACCGCGATCACATCCACCTGGTCCAGAGAGGCACCGCAGTTTCGAAGCATGTCCGACGTCATGGGCATGAGGGTGCGGCTGTGGGTGAGGCCGCTGTTCTGGAAGGACTGGGCAATGAGCCGCTCGTCCTCACATAGGGCCACCGACGCGGCCACGGCGGAAGAATCCAGAGCAAGTATTTTCAAGACTTCGTCACCTCGTCAAGGGCGGCGGCAAGGTCGCTCCCGCCTCCCGTTATCGTGATCACGCGGATGTTTTCCTCCCCGTTTCGCCGGAGGTCCACCCGCAGACACCCCTCCTCCAGGAGTCCCGGAGCCACCTCGCTCCACTCCACGGCGCACACGCCGCCGCGCCGCAGGTAATCCTCCCAGCCGATCTCAAAGAGCTCGTCTTCCCCCGAGAGCCGGTAAAGGTCAAAGTGGAAAAGGGGCAGCCGCCCGCCCTCGTATTCGTTCACAATGGTGAAGGTGGGGCTCGTCACCCGCTGTGAAATTCCCAAACCCCGCGCGAGGCCCCGGACAAAGGCGGTCTTGCCAGAGCCCAGGTCGCCGGTAAAGGCAACGACCGCACCGGGCGAGAGTGTCTTCGCCAGCGCCCCGGCCAGTTTTTCGGTCTCCTGTTCGCTTTCGGAGCGGTATTCCATGGTCGTTATCCCCTCTTTTCCTAGCGTAAAAACAAAATATACAGAAAATGATTATAACACGTTTCATTCTCCGATGCAAAACCTGTTTACGAATACCCGGTACCGTGGTAAAATAATGTTTGTTACGCTTTCATTTCGCAGGATTCGATTCTGGAGGAGGTGTGTCCTGTGTCCCGGATCCGCAGTCTGTTTCAGGAATCCCGCATACGGGATACCTTCCGTATCTCCAATCTGCGCGAGGCGCTGGGGGAATTTCTTCAGGAGGGGGACGTTCTTCTTCTGGTGCTGTGTCTGATCGCCAGCGGCTTCGGTTTGATCCTCATATACAGCGCCACCCGATACAGCCCCAAAATGGCAAATCTCCCGCTCAAGCAGGCCATCTCCGTCGCCCTGGGCGTCATTTGCTACATCTTCTTTACCTTTGTGGACATCGAAGTGCTGATGGAAAAGTGGAAGTGGGGCGTCCTCTTCTCCGTCCTCTTTATCCTTGCCCTGCGCACGCCCCTGGGCATGGCCGGCGAGTCGGGCAACCTCAACTGGCTGGATATCCCCGGCATCCCCTTCAACATCCAGCCCGCCGAGATCGTGAAGCTCTTTTTCGTCCTGCTGCTGGCAAAGCAAATCGCCTGGCTGAAGAACAGCGGGCAGGGGCTCGGCTCCCTCTTCTCTGTCTCTCAGCTGGCCGTCACCCTTTTTGCCGCGTGCGGACTGATTTTTGTAATCTCCGGCGACGCGGGCATGGTGGTTATTTACGCGCTCATTTTCGTCGTCATGATCTGGACCGGCGGGGTGGACAAACGCTGGTTAATCATCGCTGTTCTTCTGCTCGGGGCCGCCGCGGCCGCCGCCGTCCTTTTCCTGCCTGAAACCAGATATTGGAGCGACTACCGTATCATGCGCTTCCGGGTTCTCTTCGACCACAGCCTGGACGTATTGGGGATCGGCTGGCACCAGACCCGCTCCCTGCTCGCCATCGGCTCGGGCCAGCTCACCGGCGAGGGCTTTCTTCACGGCACCCAGACTCAGAGCGCTCTCAGCAGCGCCCTGCCCGGGCGGCAGACCGATTTTATCTTCTCGGTCTGCGGCGAGGAATTCGGCCTTATCGGCTGCATCGGCCTTCTTCTGACTCTCGTCGCCATCATCGTGCGCTGTTTTTACGACGGTCTCTGCGCCCGCTCCTCCTTCCTGAGTCTGGTTGCCGTCGGCTACTTCGGGATGCTGTGCAGCCAGGTGATTTTAAACATCGGAATGTGCCTTTATCTGGCGCCGGTCATCGGAATCACCCTGCCCTTCTACAGTTACGGCGGTTCATCGGTACTCACCATGTACGTCGCCATGGGGATCGTTTCGGGCATTCGGATGCGTTCCCTGCCAAGTTGGCTGCGTGATCGGGGTAATCTTTAGTCTTTTAGGTATATTCTCCTTGGAACGGTCAAAAATAGGAGTACCGTCCCCTGTTTTTGACAGATTCTAAGGAGGTTTATTGCTTTGAATAACGCTCTCAAAACCCGCACGATTCTATTGGTAACTCTGCTCATCCTCGCTCTCGCGCTTCCTTCCTCCGCATTCTTCTTCGGTGGCGAGACCGAAGAGGTGGCCGCGGTTTCCTCCTTTGCGAAAAACGGGACCGTGCAGAATGTGATTTCCTTCTCCCAGGGCGATTTTGTCGTGGAGCAGAACGGCAATCTGACGCTGGACTCCATCATCCTCACCTCGCTGCCCTCCCTTGAGGCCGGTATCCTCAAGCTGGGAGACGCGGAGGTGGCCGTGGGCGACCAGATCGCCATGAGCGCGGTCTCCGGCCTTCGCTTCTATCCTCTGGCGACGCCCACCGTGGCAACCACCTCGTTTATTTTTACTCCGGTCTTCTCCAACGGAACGGCGGGCGAAGAAGTGGCCGTGGGACTCTACCTCCTCACGGCCGAAAACAACTCCCCCATCGCGGAAAACCTGGATATCTGCACCTATAAGAACGTAGCGATCACCGGGCGGTTTGCCGCCGTTGACCCGGAGGGCGACCTGCTCACCTATAAAATGGTGAAAAAGCCCGCCCGGGGCGCCGTGATGGTCTCCGAAGACGGATCAGGCGCGTTCGTCTACACCCCTTATGAGAACAAGACCGGCAAGGATACCTTCACCTATGTGGCGGTGGACGCCGTGGGCAACACCTCCGAGCCCGCCACCGTGCAGGTCCGCATCGTCAAGGCAAGCACCAAGGTCGATTACTCCGACATGAACGGAAACCGGGCCCATAAGGCTTCCATCCGCCTTGCGGAGGAAGGCGTTTTTATCGGAGAGTGCATGGACGGGCAGTATTTCTTTAACCCCGACACACCCGTCACCCGCAGCGCCTTCGTTGCCATGGCCATGAAAGTCATGGATATGGACCCGCTCTCCGGCATTACCACCACAGGCTTCGCCGACGACGCAACTATTCCCGCCTGGAGCAAGCCCTATATCTCCTCGGCCCTGAAGAGCGGCGTGGTTCAGGGCTACGCCGACACCTCGGGACAGATCGTTTTCAGCGCCGACAGCTCCATCACCAAGGCCGAAGCCGCTGTTCTGCTCAACCGGATGCTTCAGGTCTCCGACGTGAAAGCCAACGGCTCGTATTCCGACAGCGTGACCGCCCCCGTCTGGGCCTATCAGTCAGCGGTCAATCTGGAATCCGTGGGCGTCATCCAGACGAACAGCGACGGCGCACTGGCTCTGGACACCACCCTGACCCGTGCGGAAGCCGCCGAGATGCTCTCCGGCGCGCTGGAAGTGCTGGATTCGAGAGATACAAACAGCTGGTTCCACTGGTAAAAAATCAGTACTCCCCGGTCTGAGGACCGGGGAGTACTTGAGGTTGTCGAAAAACCATGTTTTTCGACAAGACGGTAAGATAGAGGCGGCTCTCCTGAGCCGCACAAAGAGTGCCTAGCGGGAAGTGAATTCCCGCTAGGCACTGATATTTAACCTTTTGCGGATTTCGGTCACGTAAGCCGGGCGCAAAATCCGTAAAAGCTTTTCGCCGGTGGCGAAAAGGACGAAGGGCTTTTTCGACAAAACGATAAGATGGCGGCGGCTCTCTGGAGCCGCACAAAGAGTGCCTAGCGGGAAGTGAATTCCCGCTAGGCACTGGTATTTAACCTTTTGCGGATTTCGGTCACGTAAGCCGGGTGCAAAATCCGCAAAAGCTTTTCGCCGGTGGCGAAAAGGACGAAGGACTTTTCGGGTGGTCTTTATCTTTGCCCCTTGTCGTAGGGGATACCTTCCGACTTGGGCATTCTGGACTTTTTTGAAGTGAAGATCAGAACGATCATGGTGACGATGTAGGGGAGCATCAGGTAGATGTTCTGAGAGCTCGCGACCCCGGAAAAGCTGGGCAGGAAGGGAATGCTGCCGGAATACGAGCCGATGACCTTGAAGAGGGCGAAGAAGAGAGCCGCCCCGCAGATCCGGATGGGGTTCCAGTTGCCGAAGATCATAACAGCCAGGGCAAGGAAGCCGTAACCCGCGACGCTCGCCTGGAAGCCGCTTCCGGCGGCGACCGTGAAGGCCAGGCCGCCCACTCCGCCGAGGAATCCCGAAATGGTGACGCCGGCGTACCGCATTTTATAAACGTTGATACCCACCGAGTCGGCCGCTTGGGGATGCTCTCCGCAGGCCATCAGCCGCAGGCCGAAACGGGTCTTGTAGAGCAGGACGATGGAGATCAGGAGCAGCAGGATGGCCACCGGCGTGGTGAGATAAAAGCTCTTGAAGAGGAGCCGGGTGAAAAAGCCGGAGTCACTGGAGACGCTGCCGATGCGCAGCCAGGTGGGCAGGTAGATGGTAGTCTGGCCCTGTCCCTGGACCGCCCAGGTGAGCACGATAGCGAAGGCGGGAGCGAGCATATTGAGGGCGGTGCCGCCGATGGTCTGGTCGGCCCGAAGATTGATGGAGGCGAAGGCCAGCAGCAGGGAGAAGACCATGCCCGAGCCCCCGGCGACTAGGATGGCCAGGAACATCCCGAGTTGGGGATGTACGCTCCCCCATCCCGCCTTGTCAAGCACCTGGAGGAACAGGCAGGAGACAAGCGCGCCGATGATCATGATGCCCTCCAGGGCGATGTTGACGACGCCGCTGTGCTCGGAGAACATGCCGCCCAGCGCGACCAGCAGCAGGGGAACGGTGAAGAGAATGGTGGCGCTTAAAACGTCGGCCAGTATTTTCATGTCTGAGGCACCTCCTTATTTACCCCGTCCTCGGGCGGGAGCTCGCCGCCGCCGCCGTTGGGGGGCGTCTCTTCCTCCCGGCTCATTTTTCTGCGCATCAGCGCCGTGCCGATCAGGGTTTTCATGAGCAGGGAGAAGGCGGAAAGATAGATGATGACGGCAATGATGATATCGATGGTCTCCTTGGCAAATTCCGGCTGCATCGCGTCGCCGCCCACCTGAATATAGGAAATGAAAAGGGCGGCGAAGATGGTGCCCAAGGGATCAGAGGTGGCGAGCAGCGCCACCGGGATGCCGTTAAAGCCCATGGCGAGCAATGTCTTTTCAATCACGTACTGCCCCGTACCGGCCAGGTAGTAGATGCCGCCGCCGATGCCGGCCAGAGCGCCCGCGATTACCATGGATAAAATGATGTTCCGCTTGGCGTTGATACCCGCGTAAATGCTGGCGCTGCGGTTGTAGCCGCAGGCCTTGAGCTCGTACCCGAAGGTGGTCTTGTGGAGGATGACGTAGATGACGAGGGCGATGCCGATGGTCACAAAGATACTGATATTCATATAGTTGGAGCTGAAAAGTTTATCCAGCCCCGCTTTGGGGATAATGGCGGAGGCGTTGGCTTTAGCGAGGTTGGCGGTACGGTCGTACTGGGCGTCGCCGTAAAAATTCGCCAGCATCCGGGGGATGTTGGAGATCACCAGGTTCACGGCGAAAAGCCCGATCCAGTTAAACATGATGGAGGTGATAACCTCGTTGACGTTGAAGAAGGCCTTGAAGACGCCAGGGAAAGCGCCCCAGACAGCCCCGCCCAGCATGGAGAAGACGAGGCACAGGTACCAGGGGCATTTGAAAACAATGCCCGCGATCAGGGCGCAGCAGGCGCCTACGGTGTACTGTCCCGAGGCCCCGATGTCGAAGAGCCCCGTCTTGAAGGCGAAGCCCACGGCAAGGCCGGTCATCACCAGCGGCGCCGCCTGGTAGAGCACCTTTGCGAATTTCGCGGAGGAACTGACTCCGGCGAAGAGCATTTTGCCCAGGCCATAAAGGGCGAAGTCGGCGTTGAAGATGAGAAGCAGGATGAAACCGACGATGAGACCGCAGATAATGGAGATAAGGGAGGCCAGGAAACTGCGGAAGCCCTGGGATTCCAGGAGCGAATGAGAATGCTTCATTGATTCGCAGCCTCCTTTTCCATCCGTTTCGCGCCCGCCATATAAAGGCCCAGCTCGCTCACGGTGGTTTTCTTGGGGTCGAATTCGCCGACGATCTCGCCCTCGAACATGACGAGGATGCGGTCAGAGACGTTCATCACCTCGTCCAGCTCCAGGGAGACCAGAAGCACCGCTTTCCCTTCGTCCCGCTGACGGACAAGCTGCTTATGTATGTATTCTATGGCGCCCACGTCAAGGCCCCGGGTGGGCTGGATGGCGACCAGAAGCTCCGGGTCCTTGTCAATTTCCCGCGCTACGATGGCCTTCTGCTGGTTGCCGCCCGACATACTCCGCGCGGGGGTGTCCGAGCCCTGACCGCTGCGCACGTCGTACTGCTCAATGAGCTTATCAGAATAGGCGCGTACCTCGGCCTTTTTGATAAAGCCGATCTTCTGAAACCGCGGCTGCCAGTAGCGCTGGAGCACCAGGTTTTCCGCGAGGGTATAGTCCAGAATCAGGCCGTGTTTATGCCGGTCAGCCGGTATGTGGCTTATCCCCAGTTTGGACCGTTCCCGGACCGTGGCGTTCGTGATATCGTGGGAGCAGAGGGTGATTTTACCGCCGCTCTGTTTTTCAAGGCCGGTAAGCGCCTCGGTAAATTCCCCCTGGCCGTTTCCTTCGATGCCCGCCAGGCAAACGATCTCTCCGCCGCGCACCTGGAAGGAGACGTCCTTCACCGCGTTATTCTTATGGAGCTTGGAGGGGACGGTGACGTGCTGGACATCCAGCACCACCTTACCTGCTTTGATGGGCTTTTTCTCCACCACAAAGCTGACGTCCCGCCCGACCATCATACGGGAAAGCTCTTCCTTGGTGGTGTCCTTGATTTCCACCGTGCCCATGCACCTGCCCTTGCGCAGGACGGTGCACCGGTCGGCCACGCGCATGATTTCAGCCAGCTTATGGGTGATGAAGAGGATGGACTTTCCTTCCTTGGTAAAGCCGCGCATGATCTCCATGAGCTCGTCGATCTCCTGGGGGGTGAGCACGGCGGTGGGTTCGTCGAAGATGAGGATGTCGTTGTCCCGGTACAGCATCTTGAGGATCTCCACCCGCTGCTGCATTCCCACCGAAATATCCTCGATGAGGGCGTCCGGGTCCACCTTCAGGCCGTATTTTTCACTCAGGGCCATGACCTTCTGCCGGGCTTCATCCTTACGGAGAAAGCCCATCTTATTCGGCTCCACGCCCAGAATAATGTTGTCCAGCACGGAAAAAACCTCCACCAGCTTGAAGTGCTGGTGGACCATGCCGATCCCCAGGGCGTTGGCGTCGTTGGGGTCGCTTATTTTCACAACCTTGCCGTCTTTCTTGATGATGCCCTTTTCAGGCTGATAAAGGCCGAAGAGCACGCTCATCAGTGTGGATTTTCCGGCTCCGTTTTCACCCAGAAGGGCGTGGACCTCGCCGGGGCGAAGCTGCAGGGTAATGTTGTCGTTGGCTTTGATCCCCGGGAATTCCTTGGTGATACCGATCATTTCAATGACATATTCATGTTCCAAGGCGCATCACTCCTTACTTGTCATTATAAATGAAAATAGGTTATTAATAAATCCCCAAATTCAGTTTTTGAACAAAATTATTCTCTGCAATCCCATAATATGGGGGAAAATGCGTTTTCGGTGATGAAACGGAATATGCAAAAAATCACGGCATTGTGCCCGAGAGCCGATTGTTGTATAATAGAAAAAACGGCGATCCTTATACCAGGCGGCAATACAAAGGCCGGAGGAGAAGTGCATGACGGATTATTTTCACGTGGAGATGGACAGGGACGGACTCGGAACGATCAGCAACCTTGGCCTCGCCAATCTGGGCGACGGAGTTTTTGAGCTTATGGTGCGCACCAGGCTGTGCATCCGCGGCAAGGCCACCGGCAGGGGGATTCATAAGGCTGCGGTGGCCCTCGTCGCCGCGCCCGCCCAAGCGAAGTTTGCCGATAAAATTACGCCGATGCTCACCCCTGAGGAGGCCGACGTATTCAGGCGGGGCCGCAACTCAAATCCCCACTCGGTGCCCCAGAGCGCCAGCCGCGCGGAGTACCAGGCGGCCACGGGGCTTGAGGCCCTTTTTGGGTGGCTCTACCTGCGGGGAGAGACCGCTCGGCTGTGCGAACTGTTCGACGCCATGATGGAATAATAATCTGAAGACAAAGCCCGTCCGGCTTTGTCTTCAGAGGCTACATACAGGTCCACTCACCGCGGCCCTGCATGCAAAGTGTCATTTCCGAGGTACACGCCCCCGGAAATGACGGACTTGACTCTATTTCCGCCGTGTGCGGCGGAAACTCTGCGAGGCTATTCAACAAATTCTTTCTGCTATCCGGAATAGTAGTTGCATTTTAGGCATTCTTATTTTGAGGTGATTGCATGGCTATGGACGCCATATGCCTTTCGGCCGTGGTGCGGGAGCTTGCCCCCGTGCTTACCGGCGGGAAGATCGATAAAATCTACGAGCCCTCCCGGGACGAGGTGGTGCTTCAGGTGCGCGGCGCCGGCGGAAACGTGCGTCTGCTTCTCTCCGCGAGTCCCGTGAGTCCCAGACTCCAGCTTACCGCCCTTTCCCGGGAAAATCCCGAAAGCCCGCCCATGTTCTGCATGCTCCTTCGCAAGCATCTGATCGGCGGACGCATCCGGGAGCTTACGCAGCCCCCCATGGAGCGCATGGCGGAGCTTTTTCTGGAGACCACCGACGAGCTGGGGGACAAAACGGTCCGAAGCCTGGTGCTGGAAGCCATGGGCCGCCACTCCAACCTGATCTTGTTGGACGCCGAGCGGCGCATCGTCGACTGCCTGCGGCGGGTGGACGGCGACATCACCGGCGGCAGGCGGCTGCTTCCCGGCATGTTCTACCGCCCGCCCGAACCTCATCCGGGCATTCCGCCACTTCTGGCCAGAGAGCTGGAGTTCCGGGGCGCTTCCGACAGCGCCGAGGGCCTGCGCAAGTGGGCTGAAGACGTGAAGGAGGGGCATTACACCCCCACCATGCTGCTCCGGGACGGAAAGACAGCGGACTTCTCCTTCCTGCCCATTCTGCAGTACGGGCCGGGCACCGAGTGGAAGGAATATAAGACTTTTTCGGAACTGCTCGACGACTTCTACGAGACCCGTACCTCCCAGGAATACCTGCGCCAGCGGGGTCAGGAGCTGAAAAAGCACGTGACGGCGCTCAGGGACCGGACGGCCAGGAAGATACAAAACCAGCAGCTGGAGCTCTCGGCGACAAAAGGCCGGGGGCGGCTGCGGGAGCTGGGGGACATCATCACCGCCAACCTCCACGCTATGGAAAAGGGCATGAAGGTGCTCAGAACTTTGGACTTCTACGACCCGGACGGCGGCAATACCGACGTGAAGCTGGACCCCCTTCTCACCCCCCAGCAGAACGCCGCCAAGTATTACAAGGAATACAACAAGGCCAAAAAGGCCGAGGAGATGCTCACCATTCAGCTGGAAAAAGGCCGGGGTGAGCTGGACTATCTGAACAGCGTCCTGGAGGGCATTTCCCTTGCCGAGGGGGAACGTGACCTGAAGGAGATCCGTCAGGAACTGGCCGAAACCGGTTATCTGCGCCGCGCTTCCAAGGCAAAGGGCCGGGAGAAGGCGGTATCCGGTAAGCCCATGGAATTCCGCTCGGGCGCCGGAGTGCGCATCACGGTGGGTAAAAACAACACCCAGAACGACCTGCTTACTGTGAAGCAGGCTTCTAAAACCGACCTATGGTTCCACACCCAGAAGATCCACGGCTCCCACGTAATCCTGTGGACGGGGGGAGAGGAGCCCGACGAAGAGAGCGTTCTTGAGGCCGCGAAGCTCGCCGCCTGGTTTTCCCAGGGGCGGGAAAGCTCCAAGGTCCCGGTGGACTATACGCCCGTGCGGTATATCAAAAAGCCCGCGGGGGCGAGGCCAGGCATGGTGGTTTACACCACATACCGGACTATGCTGGTATCTCCGGACGAGGCTATGGTAACGAGGCTCAGGGTGAAATAGGAGGCAGTATGAACGAGACCTATCACATTTTGATTGTGGAGGACGACCAGGACATCAACCGTCTGCTCTGCAAGATCATGACAGATGCCGGCTATAACTGCCGGCCCGCCTTCTCAGGCAGCGAGGCGGAGATGCTCGCCGAGCGGTACGATTACGATCTGGTCCTTTTGGATCTGATGCTCCCCGGCCTTACGGGGGAAGAATTCATCGCCCGCATCCGCAAGCAGAAGACCATGCCGATTCTGGTGCTCTCGGCCAAAACCGGCATGGAGGACAAGGTGAACGTACTCCACCTGGGGGCGGACGATTATATCCCGAAGCCCTTCAACAACGCCGAGGTGCTGGCGAGGGTGGAGGCCCAGCTTCGCCGCTTCCGGGAGTTTTCGAGCCCGCTGGAAAAAAAGAGCCTTCTCATCTGGGGCAGCCTGATTCTGGACCGGGAAGGCATGACGGTCACCGCAGCTGGACAGGTCGTAACCCTTACCGTCCGGGAATTCGAGATTCTGGCCCTGCTCATGTCGAACCCCCAGAAGGTGTTCACCCGCGCGCAGCTCTATGAGGAGGTCTGGGGCGAGGAGTTCTACGGCGACGACAACACGGTGAACGTCCACGTCAGCAACCTCCGCAGTAAGCTCAATAAGGCCTGCGGGACGGAGTACATCAAAACCGTCTGGGGAATCGGTTTTAAAATGAGTGAGCTTTAATTTTAGCTCTCTGAATATTCCCCCGAAGGAAAGGTGGTTTCGGTGGCGGAAAAAATTTTAGTGACGCGGCGCCTGTGCCGCCGTTACGGAAAAGCCATGGTGGTGGATAATGTGAATATCACCGTTGAGAAGGGACAGATCTACGGCCTGGTCGGCCGCAACGGTGCAGGCAAAACCACCCTTCTGCGCCTTTTAAGCGCCCAGACTCTTCCCACCTCGGGGGAAATAGAGCTTTTCGGCGAGACCTCCGACGCCGGACTTTCCAGGGCCAGGGCACGCACCGGGATGATGGTGGACAGCGCGGCCTTTTACCCTTATCTGAGCGCCCGGGAGAACCTGGAGTATTACCGCCTTCAGCGGGGAATTCCCGGTAAGGGGCGCGTGGACGAGGCGCTGGAGTTCGTGAACCTTGAGCACGCGGGCGACCAGCATTTCAAGCATCTGTCCATGGAGATGAAGCAGAGGCTTTCTCTGGGGCTTGCCATTATGAGTTACCCCGATCTGCTCCTTCTGGACGAGCCCGTGAACGGCCTCGACCCGGAGGCCATCGCCGAGTTCCGGCGCATCCTGGTGAGCTTCCGCCGGGAGAGAGAGGTCACCCTACTCGTTTCCAGCCACAGCCTCTCGGAGCTCTCGGGTCTTGCGAGCCAATACGGCTTCCTCGACAAGGGGCGGATGCTGGAGCAGATTTCCGCCCCCGATCTGGAGGAAAAGTGCCGCGCCTGCCTGCTGCTCCGCGTGGGAGATCCCCCCTCGGCGGCGCTCATTCTGGAACGGCAGCTTGGAAGCTGCAATTACGAGGTGCTGCCCGATAACCTCATCCGTTTTTACGACTGCCTGGAGCAACCCCAAAAGGTGACCGCCGCCATCGTAAAGGGCGGCGTGGACCTGCTGAGCGCGGAGATCAGCAGTATGAGCCCGGAGAGCTATTTTCAGACTCTGATCGGGGGTGCCGGAAATGCTTAACTATGTGAAGGCGGAGCTCTTCAAGGCCACCCGCCGCATGTACCTCTATATCCTCACCGCGCTCATCGTGGGCGGGTGCGTGATTCTTCTCGTCCTTCTGGCTATGAGCGCGGTGGAGGGCAGCTTTAACGGCGCCAGCCGGGAGGCCGCCCTCATGTTCCTGCTTATGTTTTTAGTGGGGGGGCTGTATCTGGCGCCCTTCGTGAGTGACATCGTTTTTTCCGACCAGTTCAAACTCAATACCATGAAAAACGAGGTCGCCTTCGGCCTATCCCGTACGAAACTGTATTTGGGCAAGCTGTTCGCCGCGTTGATTGTGGACATGGGCGTCGTCAGCGTGATCGTGGGCGTTTACCTGTGCGGGGCCTTCTTATTTCTCCCCGACAAGGGCATGACGGCGCAGGTTCTGCCCTCGGTCTGGAGGAGCTTACTCGGCGCCCTGCCCCTCTGGCTGGGCGGGCTGGGAGTCATGATGTGCTTTCATTTTAATTTTAAAAGCTCCAATATCGCCGAGATTTTGTATTTTGTGTTCCTCCTGGGTACCAGCGGCGGCCTCACCGTCCTGGCCTGGCTGGTGAGCGACCGGTTTTACAGAGTGAGGGATCTGTTCCTGGACGTGCCCTTCTGGACATTGAGCTCCGGCACCGCCGACTGGGCGTTTGTGGGCCGGTGCTGGGCTACCGGATTCTGCTGGCTGGCGGTCTCCACCATTGCGGCGGTTTTGCTGTTCCGGAAACGGGATCTGTCCTGAGGCTGACGCGGTTTCAAGGGAGGGGATGAGCGCATGAATATCATGCAGATCGTTGTCATTGTCGTTCTGGCGGTGGTGTGCATTGTACTGGGCATCCGACTGTATATTCTGGGAAAGAGCATCCGCGGTATCATCCGCCCGCTGCGGGCTGCGGGAAAAGGAGATAACGACATTAAACTGCGCCTGAGCGTCCCGGGGTCCGCCGAGGAAGAACTTCTGGAGGCCGTGAACGGCCTTTTGGAGCTGCGGCAGTCTGAGCGGGCAGCCTTCCGCAGGCAGGAAAACGACCTGCGCCGCCAGATTGCAAACGTCTCCCATGACCTGCGCACCCCCCTCACCTCCATCCTGGGCTATCTCCAGCTTCTGGAGGGTGAGAACCTCACCGAGGCGGAGCGCCGGGAGTACCTGGGCATCGTGAAGGAACGCTCTCAGGCTCTTCAGGCCCTCATCACCTCCTTCTACGACCTCACGCGGCTGGAGGGCGGCGAGTATCCCCTGGCGCGGGAGCCGGTGGACCTGCGCCGCATGCTGGGCGACCTCATCGCCGCCTTTTACGGTGACTTCACCCAGAAAGGCATGGAGGTAAACGCCCACCTGGCCAATCACGCGCCGGCGGTATACGCGGACGCCAACGCTGTGACGAGGGTTTTTACCAACCTCATCGGCAACGCCCTTAAGCACGGGAACGGCACCATGACCGTCCTTTTATACCTGGACAGAAACAGAGTGATCACCTCCTTTTCCAATGAGGCGCCGGGGCTGAAAATTGAGGACGTCGCCCATCTCTTCGACCGGTTTTACACTGCCGACAAGATGCGTTCCGGCCAGAACAGCGGCCTGGGGCTCGCCATCGTGAAGGCCCTGGTGGAGCAGATGGGCCACAGAGTCGCGGCCTCGCTGAACAACGGCATTTTCACCGTATCGGTTTTCTGGAAGATATAAAACGTTCCCGTCCTCCCGGGTGGAGCAGTCAATAGACAGCGGGCAAAAACTTAGACCGCCGGTCCCCTTCTGAACAGGACCGGCGGTTTTCCGTCCGGCTTATCTGCCTTGCCGGGCATTGTGTACTTTTCTGCCATCTCTTCACCTCCGCTTTCCCTTGATTGACAGAAAAGACGGCAGACACTTTCGTGTCTGCCGTCTTTTTTACCACGTCAGCTTAAGCGCGTGAGGTATTCGTTTACCTGTGCAAGTATTGCCGGACGACTTCGTTGGACTTGGCGGCCACTTCTTTTTCGTCCACGGTGACAAGCTCGCCGTTCTGCACCACGGGCCTGCCGTTCACGATGGTGTAATCCACTGGGCCTTTAAAGCCGACGGTACCCAGCACCGACTTGGGGTCGAACTGCGCCCCCACCAGACTCAGGCGGGTGAGCGAGATAAGGAACAGGTCGGCCGCCATGCCCGGGGCCAGATGCCCGATATCGCTGCGCCCCAGGAGCCGGGCCGAGCCGCGGGTGGCCATCTTCAGGATGTCGTACCCCGTGGGGGCGCTACGGCTGTATGTGAGCCGGTGGAGAAGATAGGAAACCCGCATCTCCTCCAAAAGATTGCTGCCGTCGTTGGAGGCACTCCCGTCCACTCCCAGTCCCAGTGGCACCCCCAGCTTCAGCATCTCCGGCACCCGACAAACGCCGGAGGCTAGCTTCATATTGGACACGGGGCAGTGGGCCACGCCGGTGCCGGTCTCGGCCAAGAGGTGAAGTTCATCATCGTTAAAGTGGATGCCGTGGGCAAACCATACGTCGCTTCCCAGCCAGCCCAGGGAGCGCATGTAGTCCAGGGGACGCATCCCGAATTTTGAGAGGGTGAACTCCTCCTCATCCCGGGTCTCCGCCAGATGGGTATGCAGGCGCACCCCCAGAGAGCGGGCGAGTTTGGCGCTCTCCCGCATCAGGTCACCGGTAACCGAGAAGGGCGAGCAGGGCGCCAGCGCCACCTGCCGCATGGAATATCTGGAGTCGTCGTGCCACACCTTCACGAGGCGCTCCGAGTCCTGCATGATTTGGTCGATGGTCTGCACCACGCTGTCTGGGGGGAGTCCGCCGTCCTTCTTGGAGAGGTCCATGGAGCCCCGGGAGGCGTGCATGCGGATGCCCAGCCGGGCAGCCGCCCGGAACTGGGCGGCGATCAAGTCGCCGGCCTTTTCGGGGAAGACGTAGTGGTGGTCGAAGCAGGTGGTGGTCCCGGTGAGGAGCAGCTCGCCCATGGCGGTGAGAGAGGACCAGGTGACAACTTCCTCGTTCAGGTTCTTCCACACCTCATAGAGAGTGACAAGCCAGGGGAAAAGCTCCATGTTCTGCACCTCGGGCAGATTGCGGGAGAAACACTGATAGAGGTGGTGGTGGGTGTTGATGAGGCCCGGATAAACTACCATGTCGGAAGCGTCGATCACCTGGTCGGCCCTCAGGTAATTGGGGCCGATATACTCCACCACCTCGTCGCGGATGAGGAGGTTGCTGCGCTCGTAAACCGTATCGTTCTCGTCGCAGGAGACGATATAGCGGGCATTTTTAATGAGCAGCGTGGACATTGCGTCATCCCCTTTCCGGTGCGTTCAATCTCTCTTTATATTAGCACAGCTGCGCAGCATCCGGCGATATTTTTTATGAGATGGATACTACCTCGTAGCCCGCGCCGGTCACCGCGTCGCGGAGGGTCTTGTCGTCCACGGGCTTGCTCAGGGTAAGGTCGGCGCTTTTCGCTTCCAGGTTTACCTTGGCGGAAACGCCGGGGATGGCGGTAAGCGCCTGCTCCACCCGGGCGGAACAGTGGGAACAGCTCATTCCCTCGATTTTCATAGTCTTCTGCATACTGATTTCTCCTTTCAAATTTTCTGATTCATTTTTCTGATCTGTTTTATCGGACAGTATCGGCTGCTGAGACCTAAAAAAACGCAGGCGCAGGGCGTTGGACACCACGCAGAAGGAACTAAGGCTCATGGCGGCGGCGGCGAACATAGGGCTAAGCTGCCACCCCAGAACGGGGTAGAACACACCCGCAGCCAGCGGAATGCCGATGACGTTATAGAAAAAGGCCCAGAAGAGGTTCTGCCGGATGTTAGCTATCACCGCTTTGGACAGGCGCAGGGCGGTCAGCGCGTCCAGCAGGTCGTTTTTCATCAGCACCACGTCGGCGGACTCGATGGCGATGTCGCTCCCGCCGCCCACGGCGAGGCCCACGTCGGCCCGAACCAAAGCCGGGGCGTCGTTGATGCCGTCCCCCACCATGGCCACCTTGCGGTCTTCCGTCTGGATGGCCGCGATTTGCCGCTCCTTTTCGGCGGGCAGCACCTCGGAGACCACCCGGTCCAGCTTCAGCTCTCTGCCAATGGCCGCGGCGGTGCGGGCATTGTCGCCGGTGAGCATCACCACCTCCACGCCAAGAGCCTTAAAGCCCTCGATGGCGGCGGCGCTGGTTTTTTTGACGGTGTCCGCCACCGCGATCACTCCGATTGTTTTGCCGCCCTGGGCAAAATAGAGGGGAGTCTTTCCGTTTTCCGCGAAGCCGTCGGCGGCGGCTTTGAAAGCGCCGGGGTCGATCTTTTCTTCCTCCAGCATCGCGAGGTTGCCCGCCAGATAGGCCTCCCCCTGAATGCTCCCGCGCACTCCCTTGCCGTGGACAGCCTCGAAACCGGTCACCGGACACAGGGGAATGTTTCTTTCCGCCGCCTCGGCAACGATGGCCGCGGCCAGGGGATGCTCGGAGGGTTTTTCCAGCGCCGCCGCCACGCAGAGGAGTTCCTCGGCGGTCATATCCCCGCCGGGATATACGTCGGTCACTCTCGGCTTTCCCTCGGTGATGGTGCCCGTCTTGTCCAGCACAATAGTCTTTACGTTATGAAGCGTCTCCAGCGCCTCGGCCGACCGGAACAGGACGCCGCACTCGGCCCCCTTTCCGGTGCCCACCATGATGGCAACGGGAGTGGCGAGCCCCAGGGCGCAGGGGCAGGAGATAACCAGCACGGCCACGCCGGCGGTAAGGGCAAACTCCAGGCTGTGGCCGGTGACGAGCCACAGCGCCGCGGTGACGGCGGCAATGACCATGACTACGGGGACGAAGACGCCCGCTACCCTGTCGGCCAGCTTGGAAATGGGTGCTTTGGAGGAGGACGCCTCCTCCACCAGCGCGATCATCTGGGCCAGCGTGGTGTCCTCCCCCACCCGGGTGGCCTTCATAGTGAAAGCCCCCGATTTGTTGATGGAGGCGGTCATCAGTCTGTCCCCCGCGCTCTTTTCCACCGGCACCGACTCGCCCGTGAGGGCGGACTCGTCCACGGCGGAATAGCCCTCGACGAGGACCCCGTCCACAGGGATCGACTGTCCCGGGCGCACCAGAATGAGGTCATCCACCCTTACCTCATCAACAGGAAGCTCAAGCTCCTTCCCCTCCCGCAGCACCGCGGCGGTTTTCGGGGCTAGGTCGATGAGCCGGGAGATGGCCTCCCCCGTTTTCCCCTTGGAGCGGGTCTCCAGGAACTTGCCCAGGGTAATGAGGGTGAGGATCATGCCGGCGGACTCGAAATAGAGGTCCATGGACCAGCGCATCACCCGCTGCATATCCCCGTGCCCCAAACCGTAGCCGATCTGGTAGAGGGCGGCCACGCCGTAGAGAACGGCGGCGGCGGAGCCGACGGCAATGAGGGAATCCATATTGGGCGCCCGCCGGACAAGGGCGGGAAACCCCGTACGGTAGTATTTGCCGTTGATCACAATAATCGGCAGCAGCAGCAGAAACTGCGAAAGGGCGAAGGTCATGGCGTTTTCGGTTCCGTGGAAAACGGAAGGCAGCGGGAAACCAAGCATGTGCCCCATAGAGATGTAAAGAAGGGGGATCAGAAAGCAAAGCGAGACGGAAAAGCGCCGCTTCATGCCCCTGAGCTCTTCCTCCATGCCGGAGGTCACCCGGGCGGGGGCTTCTTTCTTCTCCCTGCCCGTCTCGGGCAGGGAGGCGCCGTACCCCGCCTTTTCCACCGCACCGATAATTTGAGCGGAAGAAAGCGCAGAATCGTCATATTCCGCCTGCATCGTGCCGCCCAGCAGATTCACATTGGCCGAGCGGATGCCCGGCAGCTTGGATACCGCCTTTTCCACATGGGCGCTGCAGGCGCTGCAGGTCATACCTGTTATTTTAAATGTCTGTTTCATTTTTTATCCTTTTCCGTCTGTCATACTCACCGTAAAATCCTGTCCAGAAGGGCTGCCAATTCGTCGATCTTCTCCTCCCGTTCTTTTCCGTTTTCCGCGGAAAGGACACAGTGCTTCAGATGGGCGGTGAGTATCTCCTTGTTGGCCCGGTTCAAAAGGGCTTCGGTAGCCAGCACCTGCTGGGAAACATCCATGCAGTAGCGGTCCTCCTCCACCATTTTGATGATTCCCTCCAGCTGGCCTCTGGCCGTGTTCAGCAGCCGGAGTACTTTTTTATGATCGGCTTGCATAAGTAAAGCCTCCCGTTATTTAATTAACCCTACCCTATAGGGTAGTATTACTATATCAAAGATCCATTGAAATGTCAAGCCCTCTGGAGTTTTGGTCGCGTGCTGCTGAAAGAAATTTAATAAGTGCCTGCGGGAATTCATTTCTCGCAGGCACGCCGCGCGGCAGACTCTTTGCCGCCGTTTTCCATTTTACCGAATAGCATCGGCGCCATTTTGCTACACTCTTGCGTCCACCGGGTCGGGGTCGCGGAACATCAGGGAAATACACCAGACGGCCGCAATTCCTATGATCGTATATACCACGCGGCTCACCACATTGTCTGCGCCTCCGAAAGCATACGCCACCAGGTCAAGCCGGAAAATACCGATGCTCCCCCAGTTGAGGCCGCCGACAATGGCCAGCGCCAGCGCGATTCGATCCATAATCATGGTGAGAGATCCTCCTTAATTTTTGGACATCCGAAAGTAGTATGGCTCGGAGGTGAGAAAAAATACCCGCAATTTGATTTAATAACCATACTATGTTATCATTTTTTCAAAATAACCAACCTCGTCTGCGGGAGGCATTCCCATGACCATCAGCGCAATTCTTTTATACACGGCCAGAGCCATTGCTCTGGCGCTGCCCGCGGGGCTTCTTTTTCTCGCCTGGCGCTGTCTTCGGCTCAGGCGAATAGGCCTCCCTTTTTCCGGGCGCAGAGAGGCGATTCATTTTCTCGCGGTCTTTTACCTGGCCGCGCTTATTGAGATCACGGTAATACGGGACTGGAGCCGCCTTCCCGCGCTCTGGGCCTTGCCCCGCAGCGTGTCTACGGTTCAGATCGTTCCGCTTGTGAAAACTTTTCAGCTCTCCCGCGCGGGACTGTGGGCCGTGGTCTACCCCGTAGCCGGCAACCTTCTCTGGTTTTTCCCTCTCGGACTGCTGGCGGAAATCAAAAAACCGGGCATCGGAGCCGGGCAGACGGCTCTCATAAGCCTCTCCCTTTCCCTGTCTATTGAACTCCTCCAGTGGGTTCTGGGAACCGGCATCAGCGACATTGACGACGTTATTTTTAACGTCTGCGGCGCGCTCGCCGGACTTTACTCCCTGCATCTTCTGCGAAAGCCGTCTTTCTCCGACAGAAACACTTGAGCGGGAAGGCTCTAGGAACAACCGCTGCCCGCTCAAGTGTCAGCGCATAAAAAGGCCCGGCGCCGTCATACGGCGCCGGGCCTTAGACTCTCGAAAGACGAAACGGGGAGCATCCTTGCGGTCTGATTACCGTCATATGGCTGGAACCGGCTCCCTTTCCATGCCATTTTCATTGCTTATTCCCAGCAGTCTGTCCAGTTCCTCCTCCGGGAGCGGCCTGGAAAAGAGGAAACCCTGAACAATGTCGCAGCCGTTATTCCTTAAAAACTCCAGCTGGCTATCCGTCTCCACTCCCTCCGCCACGATCTGGAGTTTCAGCGCGTGGGCCAGAGTCAGGACGAACTTCACCACGGTTTTCCCGCGCTCGGTGTTGCTGGTGGACAAAAAGGCTCGGTCCAGCTTGATAATGTCAAAGTTAATATCCTTAATCAGATTCAGCGAGGAATAGCCGCTTCCGAAATCGTCTACGGACACCAAAAAACCCATATTATGAAGCTCGCTGATCACGGCGAGCAGCTTATTCTGGTCGGATAAAAAGGCCGACTCGGTGAGCTCAATTTCCAAAAGGCCCGGGGATACTCCGTACTTCCGGGTCGTCTCCAGCAGTTTATTTGCAAAATCCGGATCATACAGGTGAGTACGGGAAAAATTGACCGAAATCGGAACCGGATCATTATTAACACGAAGCATGGATGAAAGTTTGGAGCAGACCGTTTCAAACATATAAAGGTCCAGCCTGCCAATCAGACCGTTCTTTTCAAACAGACGGATAAACCGGTCGGGAGGTCTGATCTCACCCTTTGGGTGTTTCCATCTGGCCAGCGCCTCCAGCCCCACGATTCCCTCGGTAGCAATGTTGTATTTCGGCTGATAATAGGCTACGAATTCGCCCTTTTGCAGCGCGGTTTCCATATAACTCACCATTTCGATGTCCTCGAGCTGCTTCCGGTGAAATTCCTCGTCGTAAACCGCAATGATATTGTTGAAGTTTCCCTTAATTGTCCGCTTCGCGGCCAGCGCCCTGTCGCACATGGTGCTGATGGGCAGGGAACGGTCGGTGATTTCATAGATCCCGTAGCTCACAAGTATGCGACTGCAGTCTTTTATCCGACGGAAGGCCTTTTCCGCCCGGTAAATCCGCTCTAAAAGACTTCCCGTCTGCTCTTTTTTGACAAGGCATACGAAATGATCGGCGGAAACCCTGGCATAGAGCTCATTTTCTCCTATCGTTTCCTTTATCGCATCTGCCATAGAACAGAGCAGGAGGTTACCCGCCTCGAATCCATAAAGGGAGTTGTAGGCTTCAAAGGAATTCACGTCAAAATCTACGACGGCATACTTCACGTTTACGGGCGCCTCATCCAAAAGTTCCCGAACGGCGGTCTCAAAGCCCTTAAAATTCAGAGCGCCGGTCAGTTCGTCGGTCTGAATGAAAGCTAAAAGCCGTTTTTGATTTTTCAGCCATGTGCGGTGAAACAAGCAGCACAGCCCCAGAAACATCGCAAACGATACGGCGCAGGCTATTACGGACAAAGCGAAAATCTGTCCGTCCACGGCGCTATTTTCGAACAGGGATACTACGTACCAGCCGTTCATGTTCATTTTGGAGAAAACCAGCTTCCTTCCCCCCATCTCATATACGGCGTCTGCGGTCGGGTCCCTGTCAAAAGCTTCAACAAGCGGCCCGACTTCCGCTTTTATTTCTTTCAGCCGCCTTTCCTGACTGGAACCGGAACCGAAAGCGCTCTCTTCATAACCTGTCATATAGACGACGCCGCCCTCCCGGTCCACCACGAAAAAGGGTTGCGTCCCGGCCGGCGTCGGAGTAGCGCCATTCGTCATGCCGTACAGAAAACCGATTTCCGTACCGTCCACGAGGAAGGGCACTGCATAGACATTAAAAAGCGCGGTGTCAGCTCCGTCATTTACCAAGGCCGAGATGATATCTCCGCGCTGGTTTTTCCATCCGGCATCCTTATCACGCATCAGGTGCTCATACGCGGCGCCGAGCGGGGCCTCCGCCGAGGAACAAAACGTACCGCCGGTATAGAGGACAATTCCCAAATTCGCATAACCCAACTGCTCCGCCATATGGGAACACTTGTCCGTACAAGGTTCCGAACCTTTGTGATAGACCGGCGCAAGCTCTTTTGAGACAAGTTCCAGCTTTTCCAGATGACTTTCAATGTTCTGTCTGATCAGCAGCGCATTCTGCAGACCCGAAGCGTTCAAATTGGCGTTTGTTTTCTTCCCCACGAAGTGAGAAATCAGCAAAAGATAGAACAAAGTGAGCGCCAAAGCCAACATGATCAGCGACACGATCATGACGGTTTTATGTTTATGCTCCTTCATCATTCAATCACAGCCTTCCGCAGAGGGGAAACGTCCAAAACGGCATTCCCGCCGTCCTGCGGGAATAAATATCGTCCAAAAATAGTTTTTCGGTTGCATGGAAGTCCAATTTTCTGTGAAAGTTGATTCCGTTATAGAAACCTGCAGATATTCTTTGTTCATCCATTCCTTCCTGCAAAAATAATAAGCAGGCTTCCCTTGCTTAAGGTTACCCTGCTTACGTTTTACAACTATAACCGGCAGGTTTCTCCGCTGAATTACAGACGGTTTTTCCCAAAAAACGTAATCTGCCGATGCTTAAGCAGGTTTACCCAAGAATATACAGGTTCCCTATTGCCGTTCTTATGGATACAAGATATACTGTTGATGTACCATTTTTCGACTTATAGTTACAATATTAGCCGAAATTCGTCAAAATGTAAAGGGATTTTCAGGAAGTGACAATGCCATTTTAATGGCAATAAGATTGCCACTTTATGAAATTGCATTTTTTTGTATTGAATTTGTTGGCCAAACGCGGGGTGATCACGTTGAATTTTGCTGAAAAGCTCAGTTCCCTTCTGAGTCTCACGGATACGACAAATATCGCGCTTGCCAGGGCAGTAAAAATAGACCCTGCGCAAGTAAGCCGTATGCGCAGGGGAGTCCGCGGGATTCCGCATAATTCCAGCTCAGTGAGAGAAATAGCCGCGTTTTTCTCCAAAAAATGTATGACCGACTACCGATGTTTTGCCCTGTATGAACTGATCAAAGACACTCGTCTCAAATCCCAGCCCGGCGAGTCAGTGCTCACCGACGTACTGACCGCATGGCTGTCCAGTCAAAGCCCCGGGCATACGGTCCTTGACGTACATTCTCCCCAGAACGGCGAGGAAGTCAGCCTCACGGAATTCTCTTCCTCCCTGAGCGTTCCTTTTTCACAGGCGGAAGGAAGGGATGTCAATAAATTCTTCGCCTACTACGGCAACGTGGGCAAGCGTCAGGCGCTTCGCGACCTCTTCTCTTATCTCACGGAGCTGAAGAAGCCCTGTCTTGTCCTGATCGCCAGTGACGAGGATTGCTGCTGGTATCTTGAGGACTCGGACTTATCCAGGCAGTGTGCCGCCTCGCTGATACAGCTTGCGCAGAAGGGCTGTGCGGTGCAGCTCATACAGTCCCCCGTTACAAATATTGACGTTGCTTTGAATTTTGTCTCTCTTTGGCTTCCCGTCTATCTGTCGGGCAAGGTACATCAGTATTATTATCCATGGCTTCGGGACAATATCCATCATCGAACGATCATAGTGGTCCCCGGTCACATCGCCCTGGTTTCAAGTTCGGTGGGATCGCGAAGAGAGAGCCGGATCACCTTTCTCACGATGGAGAAGAAATCCATCAGCGCTTTTTCGGGCGAATTCGCCGACTATCAGGCCCTCTGCAGCCCCATGTTGATCCCCCGCAGCATAGATCTGAAAAAACCTCTGTGGCAAAACATGGTCGATTTTGAGTCCATTCTGGCGGAGGGAATCTGCATAAACAGCGTTCTTCCGGCCCGAACGGTCCCCTCCGAGCTGCTGGACAGCATTTTCCGCCGGATCAGATACGATCCGCTGGCCCGGGACTTCCATACAAGCTTTGAGTGTCAAATCGCCTCGGCTGCGGCCATGATGGAAAACTGCAGCGTTACCGACGTCATATGGCTCAGCGAGTTCAGGAATGCGAAGGACGGGAAGGTGAAGATCCCGTTTGCTGTTTTGTTTTCCGGCGGAGAGCTGTGTTATACGGCAAAGGAATATGCCATGCATCTCCGGCAGACGGTGGTGCTACTGAAACGGTATCCGCGCTATCAGGTGGTTTTGCTGGATCATCCGCCTGTCACGCCGGTCAGCATTTATACAAAGCCCGGCTGCCGCTCAATGATTGTCAACGCCATTGAACCGTTCGCCACTTTGGAAATCACCGAGCCGGGCATGCTCGCCGCCTTCGGAGAATATGTCCGGCAGACAGTCGCCGGCGTACCGGCGCGGAATGCCGAAAAAACCAGCGTCATTGCAGTGCTGAATGAAAGGATCCTGCAGTTGGAGGAATAAGAAATAAAGCGCCCGAAACCAGGCGGTTTCGGGCGCTTTTTTGTTCTTTTATTCCGTGGGCTGCGGATAGGTATACCGCTCGCCACGATAATTTTCCATGACGACCTCTTTGTCGTCCCGGCTGATGACGTACTCGTAATTGATGGGGATTTTACCGCCGCCGCCCGGGGCGTCGATCACGTATTTCGGTACGGCGTATCCGGAAATATAACCGGTGAGGTGGTGCATGATGTCGATCCCCGTTTCAACCTTCGTGCGGAAATGGGAGATGCCGCGGCTCAAGTCGCACTGGTAGAGATAATAGGGACGGACCCGCATATGGACTAAGCCCAGAAGCAGCTTTTTCATAGTCTCGACATTGTCGTTCACGCCCCGCAGCAGCACGCTCTGGTTCCCCAGGGGAATGCCGGCATCCACAATGGCGGCGCAGGCGCGGGCGGAATCGGGAGTAATTTCGTTCGGGTGGTTAAAGTGGGTGTTGATCCAGATGGGCTGGTACTTCTTCAGCATCGCCAGAAGCTCATCTGTGATCCGCATCGGCATGACCACCGGTACGCGGGTTCCGATTCTGATGATGTCCACGTGAGGAATGGCGCGCAGGCCGGAAATGATGCTCTCCAGCTTTTCGGTGCTCATCACAAGCGGGTCGCCGCCGGAAATCAGCACGTCGCGGATCTCCGGGTGCTCGCGGATATAATCAAGAGCGCACTTTGTCTCCTTGCCGGTGATAATCCGGTCCTCTTCCCCCACGGTGCGTCTTCTCGTGCAGTGGCGGCAGTACATGGAGCACTTATAGGTGACCAAAAACAGCACCCGGTCGGGATAGCGGTGGACAATATGGGGCACCGGGCTGTCTCCCAATTCGTTGAGCGGATCGGAGAGGTCAAATTCGCAGGGGGCGGTCTCCTCAATGGAGGGCACGGACTGACGGCGGACGGGGTCGTTTTTGTCACCCGGTTTAATGAGAGACGCATAATAAGGGGTTATGGCCATCCGGAAGGAATGAAGGCATTTGTCGATGTCCGATTTTTCCTGCTCGGTCAGGTCGAGGACCTTGGCGAGGGCTTCCACATTGGTAATCCGGTTGGCAAACTGCCATTTCCAGTCGTTCCAGCCCGCATATCGGGCGGAATAATCATCACACTTAATCAAGCCGCGTCACCCCGCATTTCTTTCCAGCGACAGGCGCTTGATGGCGGCGTTCAGGACGCTCAGGACAAGGGTGTCGTAGTCTGTGCCGCAAAATTCAGCAAGCATCGGATAGTCGCTGTAATTCGGAGCGAGTCCCGGCAGGGGGTTCACTTCGATAAAATAAATCTTTCCATCTTGGGACATCCGGAAATCCATCCGGGCAAAGTCCCGGCAGCCCAGGATTTCATAAATCCGCCGGGCGGCCGCGGTCATTTCCTGAAGCTCCCTTTCCGAGAGCCCGGCGGGACAGGAGTAAGTAACATAATTTTTGTAGTCCTGCTTCACCGGATAGCTGTAAACGTGGTAGCTGCCCTGGGTTTCCTTCTGAAAAATAATCTCCATGGGGGGAAACACGCGGGTTTCTTTGCCGTTACCAAGAATCCCTACGGTAAATTCCCGGCCTTCGATATATTCCTCGGCAAGCATATCTCCTCCGTAGAGCCCGATGTTCCGCTTGGCAAGCGCCCTGAGCTCCTCCCTGGAAGAGACGATGCTGATCTCAGAGATTCCTTTGCTGGAACCTTCGGCGTTGGGCTTCACAATCACGGGAAAATGTCTGCTCTTTATATTGAGCGGCTCATCCTTTTTGATCACCTCATATCTGGGCGTACGGATGTGATAGGAGGCGACCAGGCGTTTGGTCAGCGCTTTGTCCAGTGCCAGGCAAAGAGTCGTTTCATCGGAACCGACAAACGGGATGCCAAGCATGTTGAGCAGCGCCGGGATCTGTGCTTCCCGTCCCCTGCCCTTTGTTCCTTCGGCGATATTAAACGCAAGATCAATTGCGGTCTTACTGAGTTTTTCGGGCAAGGCGGCGTCCGCTTCCAGCAAAGCGACCGTGAAACCGCCGCCTTCCAGTGCGCGTTTAATGGACAGCACGGTATCAAAGTTGTCATACTCGGCTTCAATATCGGGAACATCAGCGCTGTGTGAGCCTTTTTTTAAGTTATAAATAATACCGATTATTCGGGGAGGAGGGAGGGGCACATCGGAATTACGTTCATCCAAAACATCACGAGCTTTCTGCATTCAATTTCGATGATTTGTCATCACCCTATAATGTAGTTATTTTTGAGAAAATGTCAAGAGCATATATGAAAATCATACACTTTATTCTTAATATGAATAACGGGCGCGGCCATCAGTCGCTTCATTTCAAAAATGGCATTGTATGTAATTATATGGATAATCCCACGAGCGTCTTTTATAGACCCCGGTCCGCGTTTTTCTGCCGTTTCAGAGCCTTCGGCACCTATATCGGCACAGTCTATGCGTTTACCCGAGGCGCTGCCACAAAAGCTGGTTGCCCTTAAAAACCGCCTCGATTTTCCCCGTGTCCCTGAGCCAGGAGAGATAGGAGCGGATGGTGCTGCCCACCAGTACGTACTGCTCGAAATTCATCTCAAGGCTGTATTCGTCAAAGACCTTTTTTATGATTTCCTCGGTGATGACGGGACAGTTCAGGAAGGAGAGGAGCATTTGGGCGATCTCGTGCACGCTCTGCCTGTTGAGGCGGACCAGCTCTTTCATGTCCTTGGCCGCTTGGGCGTGTGAGGGGACGAACACATTTGCCCGCATCGTCTCCGCTTTATCCAGGGTCTCCAGGTAAGCCTTTACGTTGTAGATAAAGGAAATCCGATATTTTTCCAGCGTCGTGGGACTGGAAACGCAGTCGGCCAGAAATACGGTATTGTCAGGTGTGCGGATTCCGACCATGTCAAGAAAATGCCCCGGCAGGGGAATGATCTCCAGTTCTTTCGGAAAGCTCTCGTCCGAAAAATCCAGAACGTCGCTCTCCTGGGCGAGCAGGAACTTATGCCGCAGATCCCTGCACGGGTATCCGCCGTAAAGGAAGGAACCCTCCAAGATAGGGTGTCTGGTAAAGGCCGCTTCCATCCCGCCGGCGTAAACCTTGCAGCCGGTCTGCTGCTGCAGGTAGCGGTTGCCGCCGATGTGGTCCGCATTGGAGTGGGTATTGATAATCGCCTTTAAGCTCCACCCATTCTCGTCCAGTATTTTGCGAACCTTCCGCCCGGCATCCTTGTCGTTGCCGCTGTCAATCAGATAGACGTCCTTTTCGTTTGCCTGGTAGACGCCGATTTTGGCGGGGCTTTCGATATAATAGCTCTTCTCCCCCACCTGAACCAATTCAAACATAGTTTCACTTCCGCTTTTAACGTAAATTTAATTTTTTATTATAGCACATATGAAAAAAATGACAAGACAAAACGCCCGGGAATGATGAAAAAATCATTCCCGGGCGCTTTTCGATGCGTATTAAAATTCGTAGGTCTTGGACAGCTCGAATTCCTTCTGGATTTCCTCCGAAGGCTCCTCGGTCATCAGAGAGACCACCACGATAAAGAGGCAGGAAATCAGGAATGCCGGCATCAACTCGTAAATTCCCAAGACGCCCCCCATGGGCCGGATGAGAAGCTTCCAAACAAACACGCTGATTCCGCCCGCAAGCATTCCGGCGATGGCGCCCTGCAGATTGGTACGCTTCCAGAAGAGGGAGAAGAGCATGATGGGGCCGAAGGTGGCTCCGAAGCCGGCCCAGGCGAAGGAGACGATTTTAAAAATAACGCTGCTCTCATCCAAAGCGATGAGCATGCCAATGATGGAAATCGCAATCAGCGTGATGCGCGAGAGCGTCATGACCTGATTCTCCGTGGCGTCCTTCTTGATGATTCCCTGGAAAATATTCTTGGCAACCGCCGAGGAGGCGATGAGCAGATAAGAGTCGGAGGAGCTGATGGTTGCGGCCAGGATTCCGGCCATGACAAGCCCCGCGAAAAGGGGCGGCAGCAGGCTCTGGGACAGAAGGATAAAGACGTTTTCCGAGGCGCTGGAGGTGGCAAGGGCGGTGGGATACAAGGCTCTGCCCACAAGTCCGATGATCACGGCGGACGTCATGGAAATGACGACCCAGACGGTGGCGATGCGCCTTGATTTCTTCAGCTCGTCCACCTTGCGGATGGCCATAAACCGGAGGAGAACCTGGGGCATTCCAAAATAGCCCAGGCCCCAGGACATGGTGGATAGGATGGTGAGCAGGCCGTAGCTTCCGGCCTCCTTGAACACGGCAACGCCGCCGCTGATTTGCTGGGCGCCATTTTCGAGGGCCGGCTGCGCGATACCGAAGAACTGCAGAAAACCGGGAATGTTTCCGATATTCTCAATAATCTGAGAGGGGCCTCCCGCGGCAACGGTAGAAGCAATCAGTATGGTGACAAGGGCGAAAATCATCACAATGCTCTGCATAAAATCCGAAGTGCTCTCGGCAAGGAAGCCGCCCAAAAATGTATAGACTATGACAAACACCGCGCCGGAAATCATCATGCTGCGGTAACTAAAGCCAAAGAGGGTGCTGAACAGCTTGCCGCAGGTCACGAAGCAGCTGGACGCATAAACCGTAAAGAAAATAAGGATGAAAACCGCGGCGATGGTCATAAGGATCTTTTTGCTGTCGCGGAAACGGTTGCTGAAATAATCGGGGATGGTGATGGCGTTTCCCGCCACCGCCGAATAGCGGCGCAGACGCTTGGATACGATCAGCCAGTTTATGTAGGTGCCGATGGCAAGCCCGATGGCCGTCCAGGCCGCGTCCGCCAGGCCGCACCAGTAGGCGACGCCGGGCAGACCCATGAGCAGCCAGCCGCTCATGTCGGACGCTTCGGCGCTCATAGCCGCGATCCAGGGTCCAAGGCTTCTGCCGCCGAGGAAATAGTTCTCCGAATTCTGATTGGCGCGCTTAGCAAAGAAAAGGCCAATCCCGATCACCACTAAAATATACAGACTCATGGTGATAAAAATTTGCATGGTATCTCCGCTCATCCCAAATTCCCCCATTTCTTGATAACAAAGCAACAATGCATATTATATCAAATAAAATTGCATATTTCAAACATAAAATACCGCCATAATTGTTCCCCATGCAGGGACGGTAAACTGTCTGGTCTGATAGAATGAACGCGGGAAGACGGAATGAGGCTTCGTACTTTCAAAACTTTATTCTGACGGACCGGTTTTCAATTTCAAGGATTCCTTCGCCTTTCAGCTTCTTAAGCTCCCTGAAGAGAGACGGCCGCTGAACCCCCAGGTGATCGGCAAGCTCCTTTTTGCTGATCGGGAGAATGATACTTGAGGAATTTTGAAGCGAGGACTGCTGCCTCAGATAATCCAATAAATTTTCCCGCAGGGTTTTCTGCGTCAGCATCGTGATCTTTCGGTTCATCCCCTGGGAATTGGCCGACAGGGATTTGATATACTGCATGACAAAATGATAATCATGCAGAAGTTCTTTCACCTCGGTTTGGGTTAATTGAAGCAGCTCACATGCCGTCACGCTGTAAATATTGAGCGGGTATGCGCGGTTTTCTCCAAACAGCAGATTGGCTCCCAGGATACCGTTTTCCCGGAACTCGAACATGGTAACCGCGGAGCCGTTCTCCGCGAGGGAATACGCGGCGAGATTCCCCGCGATCACAACGTCGAGCGCCGTACAGGTCTCATGCTGATGGTGTACCGTCGCGCCCCTGGCGTAGCGCCTTACATGCGACCGGCTCCCCCCGAGGCACCTGTCCAGCAGGACTGGGTCGGTTTCTGAAAACAAGGGGATTTTCGTGAGCTCCTCCAATTTCATGTAAAACGCCTCCTTCCTGTTTATCTTATCAAAAAGAAACCCAGGTGTCTATTTAATCAGCGAAACACCTTCTATAATTTGATCAAATCAATTGTAGGAGGTCTCATATGGATGTACTCACACTTGCGATGTGGATCGGGACGGGAATCTTTTTGATCGTTTCCCTGGTTAAGGATAAGGGCAAAACGAAGCGGGCGCTCAAGATGGCATTCGGCATGGGAAAAGGGATGCTGGGCAGTATCCTGTCCATCATTTTTCTGATCGGGCTCATTTTGACCATTTTCCCGCCCGCGCGTATCGCCGATTTTATCGGCAGGCAGTCGCTGTTCCTGGCCACCGTCGTCTCCGCCGCCTTCGGGACGATCACTCTGGTCCCCGCTTTCATCGCCTTCCCCCTTGTGGGCACGCTGGTGCACGCGGGCGTGGGAATCGTTCCCGCCGTCGCTTTCCTCACAACGCTCACAATGGTCGGCATCGTCACCTTCCCGCTGGAAAGGCGTGAATTCGGTCTAAAATTCACCGCCGTGAGAAACTCTCTGAGCTTTGTGTTTGCCATTGCGATTGCTCTTGTGATGGGGGTGATTCTATGAAGGTTCTGCGCAAAGCAAAAGATAATCTGTTTATCCTGCTCATCGCCGCCGCTTACATCGCCATGTTTATTATAAAACCCGATGCCGGAATAGCCTCGGTGAAAAACAGTGTGTACTTCATCAAAGAAATGATTGCGGTCATGCCGGTCATTTTTATTCTGACGGCTCTTCTGGATTTGTGGGTTCCAAAGGAAAAAATAATGAAATACCTGGGGCGGGACGCGAAAGTAAAGGGCGTGATTTTATCCCTTGTGCTGGGAAGTATCTCGGCGGGGCCGATTTACGCAGCCTTCCCGCTGTGCGTAACCCTACATAAGAAAGGCGCCTCGGTGAGAAATATCGTCATCATCCTGAGCGCATGGGCCGTGATCAAGGTTCCGATGCTGCTCAACGAAATGAAGTTTTTGGGCTTTCGGTTCATGGCGGTCCGCTGGGTGCTCACCGTTTTTGCCATCCTTCTTTTTTCCTTCCTTGCCGCAAAGCTCGTTAATGACGAGGATCTTCCGCGGGATAAGGAAACGCAGAAAGGCCCCCATATTAACAAATCCGCCTGCATGGGATGCTCCCTTTGCGTCAAGAACTATCCTGAACTATTTGAAATAAAGGATAAAAAGGCTTCTCTCAAAGAAACGGACGGAGCAATCAATCAAGCAAAGCTGGCACAGGCAGTGGGCTCCTGTCCCTCGAAAGCAATCGTCATGGATGAATCTTCACCGGCGGAAACGACCGGCTTTTTACCGAAAGCGTGAAATTGAACCGCGCCGCGGATATAGTCATAGCTAAGAAAGCCTGCGATCCGTTTCCTGCGGGGAGCAGGCTTTCTCTTTCACATACTGCAAAATGATCCGCGCCTTATAAGGCGCGGCTCACTGCGTATTTTGTTTAGACTCTGAAAAGCATGTCGGCGTATACGGGAACGGGCCACACGTCGGCGGGAACCACTTTTTCCGTCTCGTCGATGACGGTGCGGGCGGCCTCCATGGCGGGAACCACCTTTTCACGGAAATACAGCGCAACCGCAAGCGCATCCCCGGACTCGGGCGCTTCCACGGCGGCCTTCAGGGCGGAGAGTTTGGCGTCCATCTCGTCCGCCAACGACACAATAGCGGCGAGCCGGTCCTTCGCGGATTTGCTGCCGGTCTTTTCGGAAATCTCGGAGAGCTTCAGGGCGTAACCAAGGGTAGCGGGAAGCAGCTGGCGCTCCGTCATGTCGGCGAGGGTCAGCGCCTCCACGTTGATGGTCTTGGCGTAGTAGTCCAGCATGATCTCATAGCGGGATTCGATTTCCGTCTCGCGCAGAACGCCGGTCTTGATAAAGGCGGCCCTGTTCTTTTCCGACTTGAGCTCCTTAATGGCGAGCACCGTATTGCCGATGTTGGGCAGGCCGCGCCTGGCGGCTTCCTCCACCCACTCCTCGGAATAGTTGTTGCCGTTAAAGATGATCCTCTTGTGGGCGGCAAAGAATTCCTTCGTAATGGCCCAGGCGGCGGTCTCGGGATCGTCCGCCTTTTCCAGTCTGTCGGCCACTTCGGTGAGCACCAGAGCCACCACCGTGTTGAGGGTGAAGCATGGCTCGGCGATGTTATTGGCGGAACCACACATACGGAACTCGAACTTGTTGCCGGTGAAGGCGAAGGGCGAGGTACGGTTGCGGTCGGTGGAGTCCTCGGTAATCATCGGCAGGGACAAAACGCCCAGGTTGGTCTTGGCGCGGCCCAGGTCGGAGTACGGGTTCCCGCTGGTGATGGATTCGATGACGGCTTCCAGCTCAGTGCCCACGAACATGGAGATGATGGCGGGAGGAGCCTCGTTGGCACCCAGGCGGTGGTCGTTGCCGGCGCTGGCCACTGAGAGCCGCAGCAGGGTGGCGTATTCGTCGACCGCCTTGACGGTAGCGGCCAGGAAGACCAGAAACATGAGATTCTGGATGGGGGTGGTGCCGGGGTCCAGCAGGTTAATGCCGTCGTCGGTGGCGACGGACCAGTTGATGTGCTTGCCGCTGCCGTTCACGCCCGCGAAGGGCTTCTCATGCAGCAGGGCGGTGAGGCCGTGCTTCTTGGCCACCGTCTTCATGGTCTCCATGACGAGGAGGTTGTGGTCGGCCGCCACGTTCGCGGGGTCAAAAATGATGGCCAGCTCGTGCTGGGCGGGAGCCACCTCGTTATGCTTGGTCTTCGCGGTGATGCCCAACTTCCACAGCTCGGTGTCCAAGTCGTGCATGAACTCGGTGATCTTGATGCGCAGCCTTCCGAAATACTGGTCCTCCAGCTCCTGGCCCTTGGGCGGCTTGGCGCCGAAGAGGGTTCGGCCGGTCAGCATCAGGTCCAGGCGCTTTTCGTACATGGCGCGGTTAATGATGAAATACTCCTGCTCGGGTCCCACGGTGGCGATCACCTTATTAGAGGTGGTGTTCCCCAGGGCCTTGAGGACGCGCAGGGCCTGATTACTCAGGACCTCGACACTGCGCAGCAGGGGGGCCTTCTTATCGAGAATTTCGCCGGTGAAGGAGAAAAATGCGGTGGGGATATAGAGGGTCCCGTCCTTGACAAAAGCGGGAGAGGTGCAGTCCCAGGCGGTATAGCCGCGTGCGGCGGCCGTCTGCCGCAGGCCGCCGGAGGGGAAGGAGGAAGCGTCGGGCTCGCCCTTGATGAGCTCTTTGCCCGAAAACTCCATCACGATTCTGCCGTCGCCGGTGGGGGAAATGAACGCGTCGTGCTTTTCCGCGGTGATGCCGGTCATGGGCTGGAACCAGTGGGTGAAATGGGTGGCGCCCTTTTCGATGGCCCACTCCTTCATGGCGGTGGCCACTTCGTCGGCAACGGAAGTGTCCAGCGACTTGCCGGCGTCGATGGTCGCTTTAAGTACTTTAAACGCGGATTTTGAGAGTCTGGTCTTCATTGTCGCTTCATTAAATACATATTCGCTGAAAATTGCTTCGGGCGAAACAGTTTTAACACAGCCCATTATGTATACCCCCTAAAAATAATAAAAAATAAAAAGGCATTCCTGAAGTACATCAGAAACACCTTTGTTTCACACATATCACAAATTCGCCTATACTTTATATAAATCTAACATTATCGCTATGTTAAGTCAATGGGTATTAACGCTGAAAATTGTGCGGCAGGAATCGGAGATGTTAGAAAAAATGCCTTTCTCAGATCAACCAAGCGCTTCGGCAAACGGGAAAACAGCCCCCGTCCCTCCGGAGCTGAATCACGAAAGCCTTGCGTAAGAGGATTACCGCACGGCTCTCAGATCAGCCTTTTCTTGTATTCTTCGTGCAGGGGTTATATAATGCTTTTTACATATTGAGACCTTAATTACTATATTTTAACATTCTTTGAGGATATGAGAACCGTGAGGATGGAAACAGAAAACATGACAAAACACGAAATTTTAAAGTCAAACTTCGGCCATGAGAACTTCCGGCCCGGGCAGGAGGATATCATAGACAGCATTCTTAAGGAAAGAGACGTGCTGTGCGTGATGCCCACAGGCGCCGGAAAATCCGTCTGCTATCAGATCCCGGCGCTGATGCTGCCCGGAATCACGCTGGTTATCTCGCCGCTCATTTCCCTGATGAAGGATCAGGTGAACGCGTTGACGCAGTCGGGCGTCCGGGCGGCATTTCTCAACAGCTCCCTGACGCCGGGTCAGTATCACAAGGCGCTTACTCTTATGGCGTCCGGGGCCTACAAAATCATTTACGTGGCGCCGGAACGGCTGGCTGTGGAGCAGTTCCCGACTATCTTTTCACGCCTTCGCATTTCGATGATCGCGGTTGACGAGGCTCATTGCGTATCCCAGTGGGGGCAGGATTTCCGGCCAAGCTATTTAAAAATCATCGAGTTCGTGGACAAACTGCCGTACCGGCCAGTGATCGGCGCTTTCACCGCCACGGCGACGCGGGAAGTGAAAACGGATATTTCCAGGATCCTCCGGCTGCGGGACCCCTTTGCCGTCACAACCGGCTTTGACCGTCCGAATCTGTATTTCGGTGTGAGGGCGCCTCAGAACAAATCCAAAGAGCTGCTGGAGTTCTTAGCCCGACGCCGGGAGAAAAGCGGCATTATATACTGCGCCACCCGGAAAACGGTGGAGGAAGTATGCGGCCTGCTGAACCGTTATCACTTTGAAGCAACCCGGTACCACGCGGGCTTATCCGATGAAGAGCGCCGCCGGAATCAGGAGGATTTCGTGTTTGACAGAAAGCCGGTGATGGTGGCTACCAACGCGTTCGGCATGGGCATCGATAAGTCCAACGTGTCGTTCGTCATCCATTATAATATGCCAAAGAATATCGAAAGCTACTATCAGGAAGCCGGACGAGCCGGACGCGACGGGAGTCCCGCCGACTGTATTTTGCTTTATAGTCCGAAAGACGTGCACACCAATCAGTTCCTGATCGATCATTCCGAATCGAATCCGGAGCTGGATCCCACTGCTCGGGAGCAAATCCGTGCAAAAGACCGCGAACGGCTCAAATATATGACCTTTTATTGCACAACAACGGATTGCCTTCGGGCTTTTATCCTCAAATATTTCGGGGATAAGGCGGAGGATTTCTGCGGAAACTGCTCCAACTGTGAAACCGGTTTTGAAATGGAGGACATTACCATCGAGGCGCAGAGGATCCTTTCCTGCATAGCGCTGACCGGCGGGCGGTACGGAATCAGTTTGATCGCCGATCTCCTGCACGGAAGTAAAAGCGAGCGACTGATGAGGCTTGGGCTCAACCGTCAGCCGGCCTATGGAGCCATGGCCGATGTGCCGGCAACGAAGATCCGTCGGATGATCGATGCCCTGATTCTTCAAAAATATGCGCAGACGACCGATTCGGAATATCCTGTTTTGAAGCTCTGTCCAAAAGCGGAGGAAGTCCTTCGCGGCGGGGTCAGGGTGGCAATGAAGGCACCGGTTTCCGCACAAAGGAGAAAAGAGGAAAAGCCGAAAAAAGAAACTCCCTCGGCAGGCTCCGGGCTCTATGGAGAACTAAAAAAGCTCAGATCAACGCTGGCGGCCGAAGCGCATGTCCCCGCTTATATCGTTTTCACCGACGCTTCCTTACTGGATATGTGCAAAAAACTACCTCGCACGCCGGACGAGTTTCTGGCGGTATCCGGCGTCGGAAAGGCCAAGCTGCAGCGATTCGGCGGTCAGTTTCTGGATGCTATCGCACAGTATCTTGATTTCTGCAAAGAGCCGAACGCTCCTGCGGAGGAAAACGCCCTTTCCGACTATCAGCAAGGGCAGTATGGGAACGCTCTTACGGGCGCGTACCAATCATAGTTCGGCGAAGAAGAAAAGCAACTTGCGTCAGAAGTCCGGAAAGGCTTGACGGAACCCCAGATCGCGGCGATCCACAAGCGCACTTCCAGCGCTGTCCGGCTCGTATTAAAAAGCTGAATTTAATTGACGGGCGCAGCACTTAGCAAACCAATTTATTGGATTAGGCAATGTCAAATTGAATTTTCGGTCTGGCACTGCTAAATAATTACTTCCCCTAAGATTATTTCATGAGGGACAATCAAACACTTTTCTATCGCTTTCCAATGAGTTTCATACAATTGTTTTTGAGCTTTACCATAATTTATATCCGTATCCAATTCCCAGTAGAGTGCATTTTCGAAAAGACAACGCGAAAGCGCTCAAGAACGTGTTCCGTGCGTTTGTAAAGCTCTGCATGAAGCTGGGGCTAAGGAACTGCTTGCGGTGGACGGTACGAAGATCCGCGCGGTCAATAGCAAGGACAATTGCTACAACGCAAAGATCCTTCAGAAGAAACTGGCCCGGATCGACGAGCACATCGCGGAATACCTCAAACAGATGGACAATAGTGACGCATCAGAGTCCGAGGCGAAGACGCTGATGCCGGAGCAGATCAAGGAGGCCGTCAAAGAGCTGCGTTCACGCAAAGAAAAATATTCAGCTTACCTCACGGAGCTTGAGGAGAGTGGAGAGACGCAGCTTCTGACAACCGATC
>JAEWRY010000005.1 GCA_023459875.1 Bacillota bacterium | reverse complement strand
AGATTCCGGTATGGTACTTAGGCACGCCCAAAGAGGGAGTAATGACACGTTTGATTCTGACGTCGAAAACAGGCTATAATACGGAGCAGAAGGAATATCCTATTATTTCCGGCAAGGTCAAAGTAACACTGCCTCCAACGGCATGTATTGTCCTTAAATCCCCTAAAAAGACGATGAAAAAGTTCTTGCAATTTAAATAGCGATATGATATAACTGACAGGAACCACATGAAATGTGGATGGATTCCCGAGTGGCCAAAGGGGACAGACTGTAAATCTGCTGCAAATTGCTTCGGTGGTTCGAATCCACCTCCATCCATTTGGTATCGGCACACCTTGCTGGTGTGGCGGAATAGGCAGACGCAAAGGACTTAAAATCCTTCGGGAGCAATCCCGTGCCGGTTCAAGTCCGGCCACCAGCAGCAAAAACAAAAGGTAAAAAAGATTTATTGCTTACAAAGCCAGTAAATCCAAGCCTTTCGAGGGCTTCCACGATAAAAAGTGGAAGTCCTTTTTTCGTAGATTTATTAGAGTAAAAGCTTCACTCAGGCAGGATTCAAACCTACAAGTAAAAACGAATAAGAATGGCGCCCTTTTCATAACAGAGTGAAATGAAAAAGGGCGCCACTCAAAATGCAATCAAAGAAACAAACTGAAAAAAAGGGCGCTGATTTTTAAGGCTGAATGAAAGCCGATAAAGTTAGCGCCCTTTTTACACTTTGAACGAATGGAGAGGCTACTGAAAAGAGTACTTCTCTTTATTTGTGATTGTCAAAAAACCACGAAACAAGCAATTCGTTTATTGTATTTATTCCATAATATGCTATAATTTATTTGTAATAATCGATTTTACCAGTACCTTGCAATTAACTTTCATTGCGAAAGGAGTCATTATATGAAGACAAAGCCTCTCCCGCCTTATGCGCCAACACTAATAGAATCTACTCGCGCCATTGGCTACACATTAGAGACGGCAATTGCTGATATAGTCGATAACAGTATATCGGCATCAGCTTCATGCATTGAAATCTTCTTCTTTCCAGTGGGGGATTCTTACATAGCTATTCTTGATGATGGCTACGGTATGGATGTGGAGGCTCTTGAAACCGCAATGCGTTATGGCAGTCAAAATCCCAACGAGAAACGTGCCGCAAATGACTTAGGACGTTTTGGGTTGGGATTGAAAACGGCATCATTATCGCAATGCCGAACGCTAACTGTCGTTAGTAAACAATATAACCATATTGAAGCTTGTCGTTGGGACATTGATCATGTAATCAATGCTCACGATTGGTCGCTATTAGTTCTTGATTCGGAAGAAGATTTCAATGTAATCCCTCAAATTGAGGAGTTGCAGAAACTCGAATCAGGAACTCTTGTGGTTTGGCAAAATCTTGATAGGCTTAAAGTCGGTGAATTGGACTTTGGCCGTTCCATGGGGAAAAAGATGGATGATGTGCGTAGTCACCTCTCTTTGGTTTTTCACCGATATATTAGCGGTGAGCCAGGACTAAAGAGAATACAAATAAGGATGAATAACACTCCTGTCGAACCTGCCGACCCATTCCTTTCAAAACGGAATACACAGATAATGTCTGATGAAATCATGAATATTGAAGGTTCAAAGGTTATTGTCCGTCCATATATACTCCCCCATATCTCAAACTTAACCAACGAGGAAATAGTAGCTCTTGGCGGCAAAGATGGGTTGCGTAAAAGCCAAGGTTTTTATATTTATAGAAATAAACGTTTGTTGGTATGGGGTACATGGTTTCGGATGATGAGGCAGGCCGAGCTCTCTAAACTGGCTCGTGTTCAAGTTGATATTCCTAATGAACTGGATAACCTCTGGACACTTGATATAAAGAAATCCACTGCAATGCCACCAGAAGAAGTGCGAAACAATCTTGATTCAGTAGTTGAAAGACTTGCCGAAAACAGCAAGAGAACGTGGGTGTTCCGTGGAAAGAAAGAAACTAATGACTCCATAGTCCATGTCTGGCAACGGTTTAAGGGAAAACAAGGCGGAACGTATTACACTATAAATAGAGACCATCCGCTACTTGAAGTATTTGAAGGCGAATCGCAACGGGTAAAGAAAAATATAGAAAATCTTCTAAAGGCGATTGAGAGCGAACTTCCCCTCAGTTCACTATATTTAGATTTGAATTCTGATAAGCCTGTGGAAAATGAAACGGAAGTTACGGTGCAAGTTGTTGGGGCGCTACTCCAAGATTTGCTTGACCAAATTCCAACTGATGCTGGAAAGGCTGAGCTACTGGATCGGCTTTCTGTTTCAGAGCCATTCGTACATTACCCTCAGCTTATTGAAAAATACAAGGTAGGAGGAAACACTCATGGCGGGAACTAGTACTGAATTGCTTGAAGGCATTATTTCTACAACAATAAATACAAAATATCCGGATATTCCGCCTACCGAAGTAGAATTTGATGCTGAAGTGAATGCGTTACGTCAATCACTGGCTGTTTTATATCCTGTTAGTGATGAAGAATTTGCAGAAATTAAACGGAAACTCAAGGCTAATATCGTCGTCCAAATGGACTTAGGCGTTCTCATAAAAGACAGGCAGCAGCACCTGCCGTGGCTTTCAACCCGGCGTTCGACATTAGATTTCTTCTTTTGGAACAGATACAAAAAATTCCTTGAGGAAGTAAAGCACTGGAATCCTCGTGTGACAGGAAATCTTGGGCGCGTTTCGGATGAGATTGTTGACTATCTTGGAGATCCCCAAAGCGATGTTCCATTTCAACGACGTGGACTTGTACTTGGCGATGTTCAATCCGGGAAAACAGCTAACTACACCGCAATTTGCAATAAGGCTGCAGATACCGGCTATCGTGTCATTATTATTCTGGCAGGAACGATGGAAAATTTACGTCAGCAAACACAGGAACGTCTTGATGCCGAATTTTCGGGAAGGATGAGCCAATACCTTTTAGACCCTAAGCAAGAGATTGAAAATGTGCCTGTTGGCGTAGGCAAATATGGACAGGAAAAGCAAATTGCGACATTTACATCCGTTACAAAAGATTTTGATAAAAACATTCTTCGTGCATTAAAATTGTCACTGCATAACGTGAATACTACCGTTTTATTCGTCATTAAGAAAAACAAAAGCATTCTCAACAATCTTATCAAGTGGTTAAAAAGCAATAATCTTGATGCAAGAGGTGCCATTAACCTTCCTATGTTGTTAATTGACGATGAAGCCGATAACGCTTCTGTTAATACCAAGAAAGAAGACGAAGACCCTACAGCAATCAACGACGCGATACGTCGCCTCTTGAAACTGTTCAGGCAGGCATCGTATCTTGGCATTACGGCCACGCCCTACGCAAATATTTTTATCAATCCTGAAACAACGGATGAAATGCGGGATGATGATTTATTCCCGAGGGACTTTATTTATTCACTTGCACCACCGTCAAATTATATTGGAGCAGAAAGTATCTTTGGTGAAGAAGCTCAATTCAAAGATGCGCTTGAAGAACTATATCCCCAAGAGCTGGATGCCTTCTTCCCTTTCAACCATAAGAAGGATCTCGTTGTTTATGAATTGCCACCAAGCATGCGAGAGGCTATTGCATATTTTTTGCTTGTTAATGGTATCCGTGATGTTCGTGGAGACAAAAAAGAGCATCGTTCTATGATGATTCATGTCAGTAGATTTACTGATGTTCAAAACCAGATTGGTGATTTGGTTTATAGGTGGGTAGAGGATATCCGTTTGGATCTGCAAAACTATGCCTGCTTAGCTGAAAACAAAAGTGATGAGATTGATAATATTGCATTCCTAAAAGCAGTATGGATTAAGCACTACCTCTCAGAAAAAGCTGGTTCAAAAGACAACCCTATGCTGTGGCATAAATTTTTATCCGAGTATCTTTTTGCTTCGGTTGCTCCAATTGTAGTTCGTTCGGTAAATCAAAAAAGCAGCTCCACTGGCTTGGATTATTATAGTCATAAGACAGAAGGATTACGAGTAATCGCTGTTGGCGGAAATAGTCTTTCAAGGGGGCTTACACTTGAGGGATTGTGCGTTAGCTATTTTTATCGCCGATCTCTTATGTATGATACACTTCTTCAAATGGGTCGCTGGTTTGGTTACCGTCCAGGTTATGATGACCTTTTCAAAATATGGATCAGCATTGAGGCCATTGACTGGTATGGATATATAACAGCTGCCGCCGAGGAATTAAAACGCGAAATTGTTAGGATGAGGGATGCGAATCTTACGCCTATGGAATTTGGGTTAAAGGTTCGTCAAGACCCTGCCTCACTTATTGTTACGGCGAGGAATAAAATGCGATCAGCTACGCTTGTTAGTCGTCCCATTACTATATCCGGTCGTCTGCTTGAAACCCCTCGATTGAGAACGGATGCAAACATTTTGGCCACAAATGAGAGGGTATTCAAAGAATTCGTAAGAAATCTCTCTTCGATTGGGCAGAGAATAATCAGAGCGGATTCACGATATTTCTGGTCGGGTGTCAAAAAAGATGAAGTTGAGCAGCTCCTGCGTGACTTCAAAACTCATCCATGGCAGTTGAACTTTCAAGGTACAGCATTGGCTGATTTCATTAGAGATACCGATGATATGGGTGATTGGGATGTTTTTATTGCCGAAGGTGATGGATGCATCTACAATGAGCTGGTTTGTAGTGATGAAATATTGCAGATAAAAACAGAAAAACGTACTGTTAAGGCAACCAGTGGACAAATCAGCATAAGTGGAACCAAGGTTCGTGTTGGTGCGGGAGGAGCTGCCAAGATTGGTTTGTCTGAAAAGGCCCGAGAAATAGCTATAAGGAAGTTTCGGGATAACAACTCTGGAGCGCGTAAT
This sequence comes from Bacillota bacterium, assembly GCA_023459875.1. GTDB lineage: Bacteria > Bacillota > Clostridia > Oscillospirales > Oscillospiraceae > JAEWRY01. The sequence continues at coordinate 5,459 of JAEWRY010000005.1, read as the reverse complement.
ATTCCTGATAAGGCATACCTTGAGATAGATCGTCCACCAATTTTAGTATTGCATATTGTTGCTGTTGATAAAACAGGGACTGATGAAAAAGGAAATCTTCGTAGCCAAATTGATGAGGGCGTGCAAGTCCCTGACTATCTCTTTGCATTAGGTATCGGAATACCCGATAATGGAGCTGAGAGAATCGCCAATTATATGGTAAATTTGGTTGAACTTCGCAGCTACTATGATACAGAGGAGGATGAAGACGAATGAAAATAACGCCTGAACTCCTTGAAAATCAATGGAACAGTATTAGGTACAAAGATGGTGGATTTTTACAGATTGATACACAACATCCGCTGGAGTGGCATATTGGTTATCAGTCTATCAGCCAACGCACACTTCTGCTTGTCAGTGACACGGAATTTGGCATAATTGAGTCCTCAAAGTCTATGATAGTAAGCCGTCGCAGACGTGAATCTGATAACTGTTGGACATTATCTTTTGAGTTGCTGCGCAATGAGCAACAGGATGTGTTTGCAATTCTTTGTTGTGACATTATAGAACATTCCCGCTCTGCAACCAACAAGACGGAAGCTCTTAAATTAGTCATCAGCCGTTATAAGCAGTGGAGCAAGCTACTGGAAACGCAACGGAACGGTCTAATGGATGAGCATAGTCGCAAGGGGTTACTTGGTGAGCTTTTATTTTTAGAACAACGAATCAAAACCGCTGGTGCAAACTTATCTACGATACAAGGATGGTCAGGAGCGGATGGTGCCGATCAAGACTTCGTGTATTCTGGTGGTTGGTTTGAGATAAAGAGCATCGGTGTGTCTGCAACTAGTGTCACAATATCGTCCTTAGAACAGCTTGATTGTATTGATGAAGGAGAATTGGTGATTCAACAAATTGATAAGGTTGCGCCAGACAAGCAAGGGGCATTTTCGCTTAATGATGTTGTTCGCAGAATCGGAACAATGCTTATTGATGACGTTGAGGCACTTGACTTGCTTCGCGCCAAACTTAGCGCCTACGGATATATGGATTTACAGGAATATTCAGAACAGAAGTACTTCTGTTCTGGTACACTACGGTATGTGGTAGACAAGGATTTTCCGAGACTTATAAAAAATAGCGTGCCACCACAAGTGTCATCGTTGCATTATGAATTAGATTTGCCCTCTTTAGCAAATTGGCGGAAGGAGTAATCAGATGGAAGCGCAAGATTTCAGGAAAGACTTTCTCGAAGACATTAAAGCCGATGCCTTAGCAACTGGTGAGGGTTCTTGCGCTTCTTTTGTCAGCTCATTTGCCCGCTATTTACAGGAATCCGAATATCTCATGGACTTTACCTCATCGTACTTTGAAGGAACAGGAAAGCAGAATCGCAAACTTCGTGTAGATGGATATGCCTATGATGAGTTTGACAAGGCCATGACCTTGGTTATTGGAGACTATGACGTATCTGATGATAAGCGCACCCTTGCGAAAACACAGGCAGGTCAGTTACAAAACCGGCTGATCTATTTTATTGACAACGCCCTTAATACCCAACTTCATCGAAATGTAGAGATGAGTCGCCCGTGCTCAGACTTAGTTGACTTGTTGCGTGAAAAACGCAAGGAAATCCGTAAATACCAGCTATTAATTCTTACAACAGCCAATATTAGCTCAACTATCAAAATACTTGAATCTGATGATATTGACGGTGTTCCCTCGGAATGTCAAATTTGGGACATTGATCGTCTGTTTCAGCTTTGTGGATCTGATACTGGACGTCATATCATAGAGATCAACTTCAAAGATCACTCTGAAAAGGGCATTCCCTGCTTGGAAGCGAGTGGCATCGCTACGAATGACTTTAAAAGCTATCTATGCATCATACCAGGTATCATGCTTGCAGATATCTATGATAAATATGGTAGTTCGTTGTTGGAAGGCAATGTCCGCTCATTTCTCTCTACAAAGGTAGCGGTAAACAAGAAGATACGTACCACTATTTTGCAACAGCCAGAACGGTTCTTCGCTTATAATAACGGAATATCGGCAACTGCAATGGATGTGCAGTTTGAGAATACAGATCAAGGCCTGTTTCTTGTGTCAGCTCGGGATTTCCAAATAATTAACGGTGGGCAGACGACAGCTTCTCTTTCGAGCTCAAGGTATAACTATAAGGATAAAGCGGATCTTGGATCAATTTTTGTACAAATGAAGCTAACTGTGATTGAACGTACTCTGGAGGAGGATGACGCAACCACGCTGGTTCAGAATATCTCTCGATCTTCAAATAGCCAAAATAAAGTTAGTGATGCAGACTTCTTCTCGACCCATCCGTTCCATGTTCAGATGGAGCGTTGTTCTCTCCGTTTAGGTGCAAGAGGTACTGGCGGGCTACAGTTTGAAACCAAGTGGTTTTATGAAAGGGCACGTGGCCAATATCTCCAGAAGCAAATGCGTATGAGCCCGAGTGAAAAGAAGAAATTTTTGCTACAAAACCCCAAAAATCAACTCATTACTAAAACTGATCTTGCAAAAGTGCGCAATACGTGGGAAGGGCTACCACACGTTGTCAGCAAGGGGGCACAGACCAATTTTACAGAGTTTGCACAGAAAATTAGTGATGCATGGGACAAGGATGAAGGACTGCTTTTCGGTGACAAATATTTTCAAGAATCCGTTGCGTTATGCCTGATTTTTAGGTATACTGAAATGATGATACCGCGTCAACCATGGTATCAACAGGGTTATAGAGCTAACATTGTGACGTATACTATGGCAATGTTACATAAACTAATACAAGTGCAATTTCACAAGAAAGACTTAGATTTAATTGGAATATGGACTCGGCAAACCGTTCCGGTTGCGGTACAGAATGCGCTTACAGAATTATCAGGGTACGTATATAACAAATTAACAGATCCAAAACGAGGCGTAGAAAACGTTACACAATGGTGCAAGCGTGAAGGTTGCTGGAGTAGTGTTCAAAGTATTGAATATAAGTTGTCCAGCGAAATTTATGATTGTTTGGTTGGACAGGAAGCGCTGAAAACTGTCTTGAAAGATGCGAAAGTGGACCGCCGCATTGAACTGGATGCTGACGCAATGACAAAGGTAGTAGAAATTCTCCCTGCCCAATGGCGGGGCGTAATGGATTTTGCCGCAAGCAAAAAGATGATTACGCGAGAAGAAGACATGGCGTTGCGCATCGCCTGTCAGTTACCGTTAAAAGTTCCAACACCGGCACAGAGTAAAAAGCTTATTGTATTGTTGGAGAGATTATATGAGGAGGGATTCAAGCTATGAGTGAACAGCTATCGCATAAATATAGTATAGTAGACTTATTTGCAGGTGCAGGCGGACTCAGTTACGGATTCCTCCAAACTGGTCGCTTTACTGTGAAAGCGGCATTTGAAATGAACCCTAATGCGCAGCGCACTTATCTTCGTAACCATAAAATTGATAAAGATTGTATGTACAGCGACGTCAAGGATGCTCTATTAGAAGAAACAAAGCAGCGGTTGGGGCAAATAGATGTCGTTATTGGAGGCCCACCATGTCAAGGCTTTTCTAATGCCAATCGCCAAAAGAATCATGCAATAAGCCTTAACAACTCTCTTGTAAAGAAGTTTGTTAAAGCGGTTCTTCATTTGGAACCTAAAGCGTTTTTAATGGAAAACGTCAGCATGCTTCAATCGGAGGTTCATCGTTTTTTTGTTTCCGATGAGGACGCAGATGACATTAAAAAATATGGCATTTCCACAGCCGATTCACAAATACAGCTTCTTGAACAAGAGTTCATTTTTAATGGTGTAATTGACATCGTGTCGGATTCAACTTTAATTGCTAATTATTTGTGGGAAGAAAATGATTATCTTGCACTAAATGTGATCTTCAAAAACCGCAACAACGAGGAAAAGCTCAAGGCGGCATTAACAAAGCACCAGCGTAGATTGGCTGCTTTTGTGACGAAGTTGATTGCCTGTCAGGGCAATAACTTTATTATTGAACAGGGGCAAATTGCAGGAAATGCACTACAACATTATTATGATAACAATATGATTGAAGGACTTTGCGAAGCGATAAAACCGTCCATTTTACTTCAACGTATGCTCTCAAAGGCAAAGGAAATTAAAGATAATACCATTGCAGTTGAGCGATTTTCTGTTGATGATGGATTAGTCGCTCATGTTAAATCCATGTCTGTCTTAGATTATATAGTATCTATTTTAGGAGCTGGATGCAATGGGTATACCATTGAAAAAGGCGTTTTATCAGCAGCTACATTTGGTGTACCTCAGAAACGTATGCGCTATGTAGTTTTAGGCGTAAAGAAAGGCATCGCAGACAATATTGAATTACCTAAAGGATCAATTCAAGATGGAAAATTTAGAACTGTCCACGATGCCATATGGGATTTAGAGGAAGTTAATACAACAACCAATATTAATGAAGGTAACAAAGGTGTTCTGTTGGAACAGGCGCCTGAAGGGACATGTGAATTAGGATTGACATTGAGAGACTCTGCTATATTACGTAACCATATATCTACTGAAACGACCGAGCTTGCACTCAAGAGGTTTAAGGCAATTCAGCAGGGGCAAAATTTTCATAACCTTCCTGAAGAACTCAAAAAAAGTTATTCTGATTCCAAGCGCACACAAAACACTATATATCTTCGATTGATATACGATGAACCTTCGGGCACTGTAGTGAATGTTCGTAAATCTATGTGGATTCATCCTGTGCTACACCGAGCATTGAGTATTCGTGAAGCTGCACGTTTGCAAACATTTCCTGATAGTTTTGTATTTTGCGGGCCTAAAGATTCCCAATACCAGCAAGTAGGAAATGCAGTTCCCCCCATGCTGGCTAAAGCAATTGCAGAGCAACTGTGCGGTTACTTGGACAAAGAGGCGACGACATCTATTGATGCGTGTAAAGGTGAGGCATCATAAGGATAAGCAAGATGTTGGTACACATAATAGAAACTTGAGTATGAAAATGACATTGACCAAAATAGGTGGTATTAAGGTATTTAATGACCTAAAGCCAGAAAACCAAAGTCATTCGGGAGCTTTCACTGTAAAAAGTGAAAGCTCTTTTTATGAGTCCATTTAGAAATTCACTTCACCTTAATGAAGCTTAAACTTGTAAGAAAAGTCAGCGTCTGTACTGCTCCTTATATTTAAATGGTGGAAACAAATCTTTTTTGCATGTAATAGCAAGAAAGAGCTTAAATACTGGGTTTTATTCAGATTTTTGAGTCTATAATTCATGGAATTCGCTATATTTTGACAAAAAAACAAGCTAAAAAAGAGAATTGCAGGGGTTCGAATCTCACCAGTTCTACCAAAAACAAAAGGTAAAAAAGATTTATTGCTTACAAAGCCAGTAAATCCAAGCCTTTCAAGAGCTTCCACGATGAAAAGTGGAAGCTCTTTTTTCGTAGATTTATTGGGGTAAAAGCTTCACTC
>JAEWRY010000004.1 GCA_023459875.1 Bacillota bacterium | reverse complement strand
CCTCACCTCAAAAATAAAAAAACCCGGCGGCCCCGGTTAAAACGCGCCGCCGCAGGTTTTTTACTGTCAGAATTTTTGTTACTTGGCGGGAGAGGCGCTTGCCTGGGGAATTGAGCTTTCCTGGGGCGCCGCGCTTTGCGAGGCCTTCATCACGGCATCGACTTCCGCCTGATGGGCTGTGAGGGCGGTGTAGTAAGCCTTGACGTCGAGCTTGTCGTAGGCGTCCGTGGTTTTTATATCGGCATCGTCCAGCCAGCCCTGAATCAGCGTATTCATCTGATCGGAGACGTATTTCTCCCTCAGGCTCTCGTTATCGGGATCTACACGCATGAGGATATGGTAGCCCATGGAGCTTTTCACCACGTCGGAGATTTCGCCGTAATCCAGAGCCAGCGTGCCGTCCACAAATTCCGCAACGTAGTTGTTGTTCTCCGAATCATAGAGATATCCGTCGGGATTGGAGGAAAGGCCGGTATCCTCGCTGTACTGATTCATCAGTGTGTCGAAGGTGGCCGCCGGGTCGTCGCTTTTTCTGATCTGCGAAAGAAGATCGTCAATTTTCTTTTTCTTTTCGGCAATGGTTTTATCGTCCAGGGCCGCTCCGGTGGTCGGGTCCATGGTAAGCAGGATGATATGCTTGGTCTGGACCAGATGGTTATCTGCGATATAAGTTTCCATCGCCGCATCGGTGGGAGCTTTTTCGCCACCCTCCCCATAGTACTTTTCCTGAATATGGGTATAAAGATAGCTTACCTGATTGAGCTTATCCATTTCGGCCCCGGACAAAGGCAGTCTGGAAAGCCAAAGCTTATAGTTCTCCTCGCTTCCCAATTGACTGACCAATTCCTTCATGCCGGACTCGTAGTCGGCTTTGTCCTCGTCGGTCAGGGTGAGGCTCATCTCCTTGGCGTGGTTGGCCACAACCTGATAGAGCTTTGCCGTGGACATGGCGTCGTTTTTAATGTAATCAGCGGGGGACCCACCGGCCAGCTGAGTCTCCCAGTCCATGTCCTGCTCCATGCTCTGATAATAGTTTGCCACGTAATCGGCGGACTGAGCCACCCAGAACAGGTAGTTCTCGGCGGAAACCGGTACGCCGTCCACGGTGAATAACGTGGTGTCTTTTGCAATGCCCGCCAGCTTTAAGGTAACGTCCTCTTCGGCAGAGGGCTTGGCGGCAGAATTGCCGCAGCCCGTGAGGACTGAGAGCAACAGGACAACAGACAGCAGGAACGCGGCGGTACATTTCAATTTTTTCATTTTCTTCTCTCCTTCAGAAACATGGGACAATTATTTATACTATATCACTATTACTACCCGGATACAACAAAACTATGTCTAAATATATGGTCAGAAGACAAGGAAAATCCCCGGGTACATGGGTATCCGGGGATTAAACCGCATTAAATTCTTTTAAACGGGCGTCTTATCTCCATTGCGCCTGTTCCATATAAGTAACCAGTTTGTGGTCCCCATTGAGAAGGCCCAGGCTTTGAAGCGCCGCGATCAAGCCCGCGGAATCGCTCTGAGGGTGAAAGGAGAAGGAGGCGGTATCGTTTTTTTCATCGGCCCCGGGACAGTAGAACGTGAACACGATTTCGTTGGCGCACACCGTATTCAGGTATTTCTCGTCCTGCAGCAGGAATCGTTCGCCTAGGCGCCCGTCCGCCAGGTCCTTCTTTACTCCTTCATACAGCACCCTGGCCTGCTCGGCGTTAAGGGTCACATCCCGCCAGCCGTCTTGCTCCGAGGGGAAATTGACATAGCCCTCCACCAGATTGGCCCCATTCGCGCAGGAGGGGGAGAACCCGCGCTCCACGACTTCCGGACGGTTCAGGAAGGCAAGGAACCGCGCGGCGGGCGAGGCGCCGTCCGAAAGGAGCTCTGGGGTGACGGGGATCGTATAATACCGTTCCAGCTTCTTTCCGTCCAGCATGATGTACGTGAGCCGGAAGGACCGGCTCGAGCCGTTAATGACGGTGACATTGCCCACGGGCGTTCGCTTTTCCATGTGATCGACCGACTCCAGGCCGGCCTCCACCGCGGCTTTGTTGCCCACCATTGAGGCGTGGAGGGCAATCAGCCCGGCAACCTCATCGGAATCTTTCACAACGATATCCGTATTGGTATAGTCGTCGTAAGGCGGGGTATTCGCGTCGCTCAGCGTTATGCTTTCCACCTGCCCGGCGTCAGGGATGCGCTTCTCATATCCGGCAACGTCAAATTCCAGCGCCGCCGTCGCCGCGGCGAGGATCATCAGAAAAACCAGACCGCCCCTCCAGCTCTTTTTAAACACCCGGAAGGAGCGCTCAAGCAGCATCTCCGCGACAAAGTAGCTGATGGCGCCGCACAGAAGGAGGAAGAAGAGCATGCTCCACGCCTTGTTCGGGAGGACATCCGTGAACAACTGAAAGAGCAGGGAACCAAACGCGAGAGCCCCGCAGAAAGCTACGCCGTATTTGAATACCGGCCGCGCCCAGCTTACGGCAACCACCTCTCCTGCCATCTCCAGTTTGCGGAAACGGTAAAGGAAAAAGGCCGCGGCGGAGAATACGAGGCCCGCGCAGGCATAAATCAGCACGGTGGCGGTTCCAAAGAAAGCTACGTTTGTGATTACGCCCTCCACTCTGTCATAATGGACATAGACGCGTTCATAAATCTGATAGACGGGAGTAAGCCAGTAAATTACCGGCCATGCTGTGGTGAGCTTTGCAAAGCCGAAAACCAGGTTGTGGAGCACACTTTCAACGAGACCGAAAATACCCATAAAGACGCCGTTGAAAATAGCGTAAAACGCGGGTACGGCCAGGATATTGCCCGTCACAAAGGCGCAAAGGGTGGCAAATGAAAAGAAGAACAGGCAGAAACAGGTCTGGATCAGCAGCCAGGTACCCAGTGCGCGCGGATTCACCGCGCCCGCCGTCGCCTCCGCAGCCAGCGTGAGGAGAAAAACGGCGGCATTGGGCAGCGCCATAAAGCTCATGCCGGCGAGCCACCCGGAAAGAAAAAGCCCCTCCCGCCGCACGGGCAGGGAATGGATGAGGGAAACGGAACGGTTGTTGTAGAGATAGGACCACACCGCCATCGCGGCCAGACATCCGAACCATACCGCCATCCACAAGCCGAATTTCGGGAGCATATCCAATACGGTCATATTCGCAAATCTCTCGGCGGTATATTGCACACTGTCGGAACCCGCGTGATTGAGAATAAGATTTACCGGCATGGCAAATAACCAGATGATGCAATAGAGCGCCCAAAGAGGCCAGAAGCGGGTGAGGTGCTTCTTGTAAATCGTGGGGCTAAAGCACGATGTCACGGACGGCATAGTCCTCACCTCCCAGTTCATAGATAAAGATTTCCTCCAAGGTGAGGGGCAGGGCGTCCATCAAAACCGGATGAAACGCCGCGAGGCGCCCGGTGACCGTGGCGGCATTTCCCCTGACGATCAGCGTGTGCACCCTTCCTACCCGGCTGGTGTGCAGAATCTGCAAGTCGGAAGGCAGCTCGGGCAGTTCTTCCCCGGGAAAGGCAAGCTGAATCTTCACCAAATTCTCCTGCAGGTCGGAAAGGGAGCGTTCGATGAGCACCCTGCCCTTGGATAGAATGCCCACATAGTCACACACATCCTCCAGCTCCCGCAGGTTATGGGAGGAGACCAGCACGGTGGTGCCGTGATCGGACACGTCGCCCATGATAAGGCTCCAGACCTGGCGGCGCATCACCGGGTCAAGTCCGTCCACCGGCTCATCCAGCACCAGCAGATCCGGTTTGCAGCATAAGGCCAGCCAGAAGGCGGACTGCTTCTGCATCCCCTTGGAGAGCCGCCTGATCGCCTGTTTTTCGTTCACAGCAGGGAAAACATCCTTAAGTATTTCGTACCGTTTTTTGTCGAAACGGGGATAAAGGCCCTGATAGAATTTCATCATATCCCTGGTGGAGGCGGAAATAAAATAATAAAGCTCATCCGGAATACCGGCCATGCGGGCTTTTACGGCAGGATTTTCATAAACCGGTTTTTCATCCACAAGCACCTGGCCGGAATCCTGCCGGTAGACGCCGGTGATGTGGCGCAGAATGGTGGATTTCCCGGCGCCGTTCGGCCCCACCAGGCCGTAGACAGAGCCTTTCGGCACCGTCATGGTGAGAGAATCGAGCGCGCGAAATCCGTCAAAGGTCTTCACCACGTTTTTTGCCTTAACCATCTTTCTCCACCTCCTTTTTCGTAATCGTATTGATTCTCTGAATCAGCGTTTCAGGCCCCAGTCCCAGAAAGAGAAGTTCGGAGGCTGCCGCGTCGAACTGTTTGAAAAGAGTCTCACGGCGGCAGGCGTTGATATCGGAAAGAGGCGCGGCAAAAGAGCCCTTTCCTACCACCGTATAGAGATATCCTTCGGCCTCCAGCGCCTCATAGGCTCTCTGAATGGTATTGGGATTGATGGCCAGAGAGGATGCCAAAGCCCGCACCGACGGGACCTTTTCTCCCGACCGAAGAGCCCCCGACACCACAAGTTGGCGCAGTGCATCCTTCACCTGCTCATAAATCGGGCGGGAATCCCGGTAATTGAGCGTAATCATACCCATACCTCCTTTCGCAGTGTATTAAGCTCACTAATACAGTTAATATACTATGTGGAATTTTTCTTGTCAAGCTCCAATTTTGGAAAAAATCTTATGAGATTCTTCACATTTTATACATGACAAATGAGAACTTACGCATTATACTCAATCACAGAGACTTTGAACCGACTTTATGGAAAGCGAGATAACGGCAATATGGGATTCGAGACTAACATTTCAAGCTATTACGATTGCATCGGCGATCTGATTATGAATGAAACGGTACAGTCCATGAAGAACACCCGCCATCACTTTTGGAGTACATGCTACGATCACTCGGTTTTTGTGTCCTACGTGGCTTTCTGCCTGGCCCGCCATTTAGGCGCCGATTGCGCGGCCGCCGCCCGCGCGGGTCTGCTTCACGACCTTTATCTTTACGACCCCCGCGACAAATCCTGTTACGAGGGCAACCAGTGTTTTGCTCACCCCAAGGCGGCTCTCAAAAACGCCATCGCCCTGTGCGGGGATATCACTCCTCAGGAAGCGAACAGCATCATCTCCCACATGTGGCCCCTTGCCTCCTCGATGCCAAAGTGCCGCGAGGCGGTTCTGGTCAATCTGGCGGACAAGTTCTGCGCTACCGTTGAGGTCTTTAACCTCTATCCTCTGTTCTGCCGCCGTCACAAAGTCCCCGTTCCTGTGTAATTACTTAATGATAAACGGCCTGCCGCAAATTGCGGCAGGCCGTTTCAGTGTTTTCCGACAGTATGGGACTGCCGTTTTGCGGCAGTCCCTTCACAGATACGTCTGGTTACTTCGTTACGGCGTCCTTGAGCGCCTTGCCGGGCTTGAACATAGGAACCTTGGACGCAGGAATCTTGATGCTTTCCTTGGTCTTGGGGTTACGGCCAATCCGCTCGGCGCGCTGCTTAACCTCAAAAGCGCCAAAACCAACCAACTGGACTTTGTCACCCTTGGCCAGGCAATCGGTAATTACGTCGACAGCCGCGTTAATGACGGCTTCCGTATCCTTCTTGGAGAGACTGGCTTTTTCGGCGGCGGCATTAATGAGTTCAGCTTTGTTCATAGCGATAGCTCCTCCTACATTTTTAGTGGCGGCGGAAATGCGCCGTCCTTCTTTATTTACTTAAAGCGTTACCGCTGTTAAGTCTCCTGGCTTTTTGCCCGTTCCCACAGAACGTCCATTTCGGCAAGGGTCATATCCTCCAGCCGTTTTCCCTGAGCGGCGGCCCCTTCCTCCACTTTTTTAAAACGGGCGATAAATTTATCGCTGGCGCTGATCAGGGCTTCTTCGGGGTCGGTCTTCACGAAGCGGGAAACGTTGACGGCCGCAAACAGCAGATCCCCCAGCTCTTCGGAAATATTGCCGCCCTGGGCGACGGCTTCGCGCAGCTCATCGAGTTCTTCGGAAAGCTTGTCCAGCGCACCCGACACATCCGGCCAGTCAAAACCGGCTTTTCTGGCCTTGGCCTGAACTTTCTCCGCCCGCCACAGGGCGGGGAGACTGCGGGAAACGGCGGCGAGTGCGTCCGTATGGGTGGCCTGTCCCTTTTCCGTGCGCTTTAAGGCTTCCCAGTTGGTGAGCACCTGTCCGGTGCCGCTCACCTTGACATCGCCGAACACATGGGGGTGGCGGTAGATAAGCTTTTTACAGATCCGGTCGGCCACGGCGTCCAAATCGAAAGCGCCCTTTTCCTGCTCGATCCGGGTGTGGAACATGACCTGAAGCAGAACGTCGCCCAGTTCTTCCTCCAGATGGTCGGCATCTTTCTCGTCGATGGCCTCAACCACCTCATAGGCTTCCTCGAGAAAATTCCGGCGGATGCTTTCATGGGTCTGCTCGGCATCCCAGGGGCAGCCCCCCGGAGCGCGCAATATGCGGACGATTTCCTCCAAGTCCTTGACGCCGTAGGAAGGTTTATACTGAAAATCTAACATATTCTAATACCTTCTGCAAGTTATTTTTTGCATTCTATTGAGAATTTTACCTCAAAGGCCTAAAATTTTAGCGATTTTTTCACCTTTTGGCATGAGCATGAGGTCTGCACTTGAAATTGCGCGCAGCGCCAGGATGAGAATCACGTAGACAAGCCCCCCGACGCCGATGGCTCCGATGGTAGACAGAGTATTGCCCAGAAAGCGGGAAAGCAGTCCGTAAACGGCCCAAACCGCGCCGCCCATGACGGCAGAGGCCGCCATCGGCTTGAGAAATACCCGGGAGTATTTCGGCGGGAAGGGGATCACCTTCTTGATAACAACCAGCTCCAGCACCGCGATCAGAAAATAACAAACCAGCGTTCCCACGGGCGCTCCGGTAATTCCGACGCCCTCCATCCGCACAAGATAATTATTGACGATCAGCTTGGATACGCAGCCGACAGCCATCACGACTATGGGGAGATTCACCAGCCCGCTCGCCTGCAGAATCGCGTTGCACAGGAACATGATGCACACAAAAACGGAGGCTATCCCCAGAACAGCCATGCAGGGGTCGGCTACCGCGTGATCGGTACCGGGATAAAGGAGTCTCATTATGGGAGAGGCAAGTACGAAGAGCCCCACCCCGGCGGGACAGGCAAGCATGATCCCCACCCGCAGGGAGGATTCTGCGATCTGCCCCGCACCCTTTTTGTCCTTCCTGGCGCAGCAGGCGGAGATGGCGGGGATGATGCTTGCGGTGAGAGCCACCATGAAGGAAGAGGGCAGGTTAAAAACGTTCATGGCCTTCTGATAGGCCCCGTACATAGCCACCACCGGGTCGGTCGCCTTGTTGTCGAGATACCATCCGGCGGACTGGGCGTGCAGGACATCGCGGAGGATGTTCTGCACCTGATAGGTATCGAGCCAGGAGGTAACCGGGACCACCGAGGCTCCGATGGTGATCGGAACAGCTATGATCAGCAGCCGCCTGAGAATGGCGCCTCTGGAGTCGGGCTCGTCGTCGGAGAGCCGCTCCTCCCGCCTTCTGCGGGAAATATGATCAAAGATCAGGAAGACCAGGGAAATGCCCGCGCCGGCCGTGACGCCGAAAATAGCGCCGGCGGCGGCCTTGGCGCTCCCGGCGCCGATTTTCATTAAGTACCAGGCCAGCGCTACGCCGATCACCAGTTTGCCCAAAGCTTCAATGATCTGGGAAACCGAGGTGGGGACCATGTTGGAGTGGCCCTGGGCATATCCCCGGAAAGCGGAAATGACGCAGACGATGAGGCAGGCCGGAGCGAGCGCCCTCACCGCGTAGATGGCCGAACCGTCACCCTGGAATTCCGAGAGGGCTCCGGCAAAGACGTACATGACCAAAAAACTAATCAGGCCCAGAATGCAGAAAGTAACGAGCGCCACGTTGAAGACGCGGTGGACCTGATTGCGGCGGCCCTGGGTGTTCGCCTCGGAAATGGTTTTAGAGAGCGCAATGGGAAGGCCTGCGGTGGAAACCATCAGCAGCAGATTATAAATAATATATGCATTGCTGAAATGGCCGTTTCCCTCGTCTCCCAGAATATTCCCGATGGGAATTTTATAAAGGGCGCCGATCAGCTTGACAACAGCGATGCCCGCCGCCAGAATAGCCGCGCCGCCAAAAAAAGTATTTTTATTATCAACCTCACGAGGCAAGGACAACACGCCTTTCAGAAAAAATCAGAGGCAGGAGAAAAACCTGCGGATTGGTCAGCCGAACAATTTGGGAACTGCGTAATTGGCAACTTCCCACCGCACCCTGTCCATATCGATGGTGAGATATTCCCCGTTTTTGTATATGACGCGGCCGCCGGCCATATTCATCACCACGTCCGCGCCGTGCGATGAATAAACCAGATTCTCAATATAGCTGTGGCAGGGGATCAGGTTGGGGCGGCTGAAATCCACCAAAATGAGGTCGGCGGCGTAACCGGCCTTGATCTGTCCGGCCTTCCGTCCCAACGCTCTTGCGCCGTTTACCGTCGCCATGCGCAGCGCATCCGCGGGCAGAAGGGCCACGGGATCACAGAGAACACCGTTCTGGAGAATCGCCGCGATTTTCATGTCTTCAAATAAATCGTGGCTGTTATTGGAAGAGACGCCGTCGGTCCCCAGAGCCACGTTAACCCCTGCCTTTTGCATGGCCGGGATAGGCGCCACCCCGGAGCCCAGCTTCAGGTTGCTCACCGGGTTGTGGATGACGGAAACACCTTTTTCGGCCATAAGCGCCCAGTCCTCGCTTGTGGTCCACACGCAGTGGGCGGCGATGGCCCTGGTGTCCCACACGCCATATTTGTTTAATGTCTGGAGCGGTGTTTTCCCATGGCGGGAAAGAGCCCCCTCGTGTTCGGCGCGGGTCTCGGAAACATGCACGTGCATCCCAAGGCCCTTCTCCTTCGCGTATCCGGCGATGGCTTCCCAAAGGGCCGGTCCGGAGGTATACTCCCCGTGGATGCAGGCGTCCACCATAATCTGCCCGCCGCCCCAGCCGTGCCACTTTTCGGCAAGCTCCCTGGTCTCCACACAGGCGGGGTGGGTTTTGAAGTCAAAATTGTCGGTAAAGACTGTGACGCCCCGGGAGAGGTTGGCGCTCAGTCCCGCCGCCACGGTCTCCTGGGCGATTTCATCGCAGAAATAATACATGTCCGCGAAAGCGGTGATGCCGGAGGAGATCATCTCGGCAAGGCCCAATCCGGCCCCCGCACGGACGCAGCGGCCGTCCAGCTTGTCCTCGGCGGGAAATATGTAATTATTGAGCCAGTCCTGCAAATTATGACCGCCGCCGTAACCGCGCAAGAGGGTCATGGGGATATGGGTATGCGCGTTTACAAGGCCGGGCATGAGTAAACTCCCGCCCCCATCGATTACCTCGTCAAAGACGCCATCGAGTAAGGCGGTCCCGACGGAAGCGATCTCTCGGCCCTCCACCGTCACATAAGCATTTTTCAGAACGGTGTTGTTTTCATCCATTAAAAGGGCGTCACAGTTTTTAATCAGAGTTGACATCAGAATGCCTCTTTTCAGCACAAACCGCCGTGGGGCGGCTTACAATGATATATCGCCGATATCTTGCTTAACCACGCGGCCGCTCCAGAGCGGTACGTTACAGGGAGCCCAGGCAGGAAAGCACCAGGGTGGAAAATTTCTCCTTCGCGGCTTCGGCGGCATCCAGTACTTCCTGCTCGGTCAGGGGCTGATCCAGAATGCCGGCGGCCATATTCGCAATCAGCGTAAAGCCCAGCACCTGCATTCCGCAGTGAGCGGCCACAATGACCTCGGGAACGGTGGACATACCCACCGCGTCGGCGCCCAAGGTGCGGGCCATGCGGATTTCCGCGGGGGTTTCGTACTGGGGGCCGGGAAAATACATATACACGCCCTCCCGCAGGGGAATACCCAAGGCGGCGGCTTCCCGCCGGGCAACCTGGCGCAGGGCGGGGGTGTAGAGCCGGGAGGAGTCGGGAAAACGCACCCCGAACTCCGGGAGGTTGGGGCCCCGCAGAGGGGACTCCAGGAAGATCTTGATCTGGTCGGTGATGAGCATAAGATCGCCGGCCTTAAAATCCAGATTGACGCTTCCCGCGGCGTTCGTTACGATCAGGGTATCCGCCCCAAGAAGGCGGAGCACCCGAACGGCGTAGGACACCTCTTCGTAGGAATAACCCTCGTAATGGTGCATCCTGCCCTGCATGACGGCTACCGGCTTTCCGGCCAGGGTGCCGAACACCAGCCTTCCCTTATGACCGGGTGCGGTGGAGGTTTTGAAATGCGGAATTTCGCCGTAGGGTACGGCCACCGCGTTTTCCACCTCATCCCCCAGGTAGCCCAGGCCGGAGCCCAGGATCATGGCAACCTTGGGTACAAAGCCGCCCAACTGAGCTTTTAAATAATCAGCGCTTTGGCGATACTGGTCGTAAGTGTAGTTCATAAATTCCTCCCACGGGTGATTTTTCACCCTGCAATAGTTTGAGGAAATAGGATTGAAGAAAGGGCGCACTTTGCTGTGTTTAGGCGGTTTAGGAGAGAAACGGTATTCCAAGGTTTCCCGGTTTCATGCCTAATAGAGGTATTTTACACCTGCCCATATAAAAAAGCAAACGCAAATAACGTTGTGCTTCTTTATACAAATTATGATGAAAAAATGGAATGTTATACAAATAACGCAAAAGCGGTCCGCTTGTTTTTGGATTCTCCCCGCATTGACACGAATGAACGGTTCCATATATAATACGAATAATGCTTTATTCAGGTAAAGCAAAATTAAGACCGATAGAAAGGGGAATGACTCATGGCAACGCAGCGCGTCTACAATTTTTCTGCCGGACCTTCCATGTTACCTCTGGAAGTTCTGACCCGTGCCGGATCCGAAATCACTAACTACGGCGGTTCCGGTATGTCCGTAATGGAGATGAGTCACCGATCTAAGGTCTTCGATAAAATCTTTCAGGATACTCAGTCGAAGTTTCGCAAGGCTTTCAGCGTCCCGGACGGATATAAGGTGCTCTTCCTCCAGGGGGGAGCCTCCCTTCAGTTCGCTATGGCGCCTATGAACCTGATCGGCAAAACCGGCAAGGCCGATTACGCCGTAACCGGCAACTTCTCCTCCCTGGCATACAAAGAAGCTAAAAAATACGGTGCTATCCACGTGGCTGCTTCCTCCGAGGATAAAAACCACACTTATATCCCCGACCAAAGCGCCCTGAATCTGGACCCTGACGCCAGTTATTTCTATTACTGCGCCAACAACACCATTTACGGCACCGAGTGGCAGTATATCCCCGAAACGGGCTCCGTGCCGCTGGTGTGCGATATGTCCTCCGACATTCTCTCCCGTCCGGTGGACGTGTCGAGGTACGGCGTCATCTTTGCTGGAGCTCAGAAAAACATGGCTCCCGCTGGTCTCACCATGGCCGTCGTTCGCGAGGACCTGGCGGGCAGCGAGCTGCCCTATACCCCCGTGATGATGAGCTATAAAACCATGATCGAAAACGATTCCATGTACAACACCCCGCCCTGCTGGTGCATCTATATTCTGGGCCTGGTGCTGGACTGGCTGGAGGACCTGGGCGGCGTATCCCAGATGGAGGTCATCAAGAAGAATAAGGCTCAGATGCTTTACGACACCCTGGATTCCTCCAAACTATTTCTCTGCCCCGCCGAAAAGGGCAGCCGGTCCGACATGAACGTGGTATTCCGCTCCGGGAATGAGGAGCTGGACGAGAAATTCGTGAAGGAAGCGACCGCCGCGGGCTTTACTAACCTGAAGGGCCACCGCAAGGTCGGCGGCATGCGGGCTTCCATCTACAACGCCATGCCCACCGAGGGCGTGGAGAGGCTGTGCGACTTTATCAGCGCGTTTGAAAAGAATAAATAGGAGGGAACTTTCATGCATCAGATAAAGACCCTCAATAAGATTTCCCCCGTAGGGCTTTCCAAGTTGGACCCGGAGACCTATGCGGTGGGCGACAATTTGACGGATGAAGAGGGCATTCTGGTCCGTTCGGCGGAAATGAAAAATTACGCCTTCCCCGATTCGCTTCTTGCGATTGCCAGGGCGGGCGCCGGCACCAACAATATTCCCGTCCCCAAGTGCACCGAGGCCGGAATCGTGGTGTTCAACACCCCCGGCGCCAACGCCAACGCGGTGAAGGAGCTGGCTGTCTGCGCCATGCTGGTTGCCTCCAGAGACGTGGTGGGCGGCGCCGAATGGGTCCGCGCCCAGGCGGAAGCCGGCGCCGACATTCCCGACGTGGTGGAAAAGGGAAAATCGGCCTTTACCGGGCCCGAGCTCATGGGCAAGTCTCTTGGCATCATCGGTCTGGGCGCCGTCGGCGTTCAGGTGGCAAACATCTCCACCAAGCTGGGGATGACGGTTTACGGCTACGATCCCTTCCTGTCCGTGGATTCCGCCCTCTCCCTGTCCCGGGCGGTTCACCGGGTACTGGACCTCTCGGTTATTTACAGGACCTGCGACTATTTAAGCCTCCACCTTCCCCTTGCCGATTCCACCCGCGGAATGCTGAACGCGGACGCCTTCTCTCAGATGAAGACAGGGGTGCGCGTCATCAACCTGGCCCGGGGCGAGCTGGTAAACGACGACGATCTGATCGCCGCCCTTGATATGGGCAAGGTGGCCTGTTATGTGACCGACTTCCCCAACAATAAGGTCACCCTGATGAAAAATGTGGTCGCCATCCCTCATTTGGGCGCTTCCAGCCCCGAGAGCGAGGACAACTGCGCGGTCATGGCCGCAGAACAGCTCCGGGAATACCTGGAAAACGGAAATATCATGAATTCCGTGAACCTGCCCTCGCTCGACCAGGAGTGGAACACCAAGACCCGCCTGGCCATCATCCACCGGAATATCCCCAACATGCTGGCTTCCTTCACCAAGATTCTCTCTCAGGACTCTGTTAACGTGGAAACCCTCAGCAACAAATCCAGAGGGGAATACGCCTACACCCTGCTGGATGTGGACGCTGAAATCGGCGATTCCGTGGCCGACGAGATCAGGGCTGTGAGTGGCATCCTTAGAGTGCGCGTACTCCGCCGCTGAAACGGGAAGCCCTCTGGAACCACAAGGGAATACTAAGAGCAAACAACCGGGCCCTGTCTCAAAACAGAAGCCGGATATGTTAATGACGAAGTGAATGCAAAAGCCGTCGATAACAGACGGGGGAAAAGAGTGAAAAGGGGGTGTGAGCCCCCTTTTTGCGTTGAGTAACCCGCAGCAGCGGCCAAACAAGGCATTTTGCCGTGTTTGAAGGGGGCTGTCTCAAAATGCAAACGCATTTTGAGACAGCCCCCATTCGTTCTTCCCTGGTGTTTCCTGCCTTTGTTGACAACTCACCGCCTTAAGAGATATACTTTTAACGAATTTGGAAGGAGGAGCTGCGTCCATGGGGAAACAAGATCATCCGTTTGGCATGTTTGTCTCCTATTATAAACCTCATATAAAACTCTTTGTACTGGATCTTTTCTGCGCTCTTTGTATTTCTCTGGTGGATCTGGCCTTCCCCTATGTCTCCAAGCTCTCCATGGAACGCCTGCTGCCCGGCCGGATGTTCGGCGCTTTTTTCGCCGTCATTGCGATCCTGGTGGGCGCCTATATCATAAAGTCGCTGCTCAATTATATCGTGGTCTATTGGGGACATATGCTGGGGGTGCGTATCGAGGCGGATATCAGAAGAGACCTCTTCACCCACATGCAGGACCTCTCCTTTTCCTTTTACGATAAAAACCGCACCGGCCACCTCATGAGCCGGGTCACCAGCGACCTTTTCGAAATTACCGAGCTGGCCCACCACGGCCCCGAAGATTTGTTCATTTCCGTCGTTACCCTCGCCGGCGCGTTCGTCATTCTGCTCACCATCCGCTGGGAGCTGGCGCTCGTCATTTTCGCGGTGGTGCCGCTCTTTCTGCTCTTCACCGTTCTCCAGAGAAAGCGGATGATGGCCTCTTCCATGGAGGTCAAGCGCAAAATGGCGGGCATCAACGGCGAGCTGGAATCCTCCATCTCGGGTATGCGCACCACCAAGGCCTTTACCAACGAGGAAGCCGAAATAAAAAAATTCGCCCGTTCCAACGATAAATTCCGGGACGCGAAGAAGGAATACTACAAGAGCCTGGCCGTTTATTTTTCCGGTCTTGAATTTACCCTGAGCATTCTCTCCGTGCTTGTCATCGCCTTCGGCGGTCTTCTCATCATGGGGGGAAAAATGAATTATATCGACCTCATTACCTTCTCCCTCTATGTCACCACCTTTATCGGCCCCATCCGCAAACTCTCCAATTTCACCGAGCTTTTCATGCAGGGCATGGCCGGGTTCAACCGGTTCGCAGAGCTCATGGCGGTGTGCCCGGAGGTGGAGGACTTACCGGACGCGAATGTTCTGCCTCCCGCGAAGGGTAAAATCGATATTGAAGACGTTTCCTTCCGGTACTCGCCCGACGGGGAGGATGTTCTGGAGCACGTGACGCTTCATATCACTCCGGGCGAGACTGTGGCGGTGGTGGGGCCATCCGGGGGCGGAAAATCCACCCTCTGCCAGCTCATCCCCCGGTTTTACGATGTGTCGGAGGGAAGCATCCTGGTAGACGGCCGCGACGTTCGCCGCCTCACCCAGCGGTCACTTCGGGAAAGCATCGGCGTCGTGCAGCAGGACAGCTTCCTCTTCGCCGGGACCATCTGCGACAACATTGGCTACGGCAGGCCGGGGGCTAGCTTTGAGGAAATCGCCGACGCCGCCCGGAAGGCGGAGCTCTATGACGATATTATGGAAATGCCCGACGGGTTCGAAACCTATGTGGGAGAGCGGGGGATCATGCTCTCGGGCGGCCAGAAGCAGCGGGTGGCCATCGCGCGCATCTTCCTGAAAAATCCCCCCATCCTCATTCTTGACGAAGCTACCTCGGCGCTGGACTCGGTGACCGAGGTCCAGATCCAGGCGTCCCTCGACGAGCTCTCCTGCGGGCGCACCACGCTCATCATCGCCCACCGGCTCTCCACCATCCGCTCGGCAAACCGCATCATCGTCATCGACGGGGCGGGGATCGCGGAGGAGGGGACGCACGAGGAGCTCCTGGCCAAAAACGGGAAGTACGCCGCGCTCTATTGCGCGCAAACTATGAAAAGCGGCGGATGAATATATCGTCCGCACCGGATGCTAAGGACGGTGAAAAAACTATGGATCAAAAAAGAATCGACCGAATCAGTGAATTAACACGCCTTTCAAAAACCAGGGATCTGACGGCTGCGGAAACCGCCGAGCGGGAAACCCTCCGGTGCGAATACCGTGCCGCGATTCGTCAGAGCCTTGAGGCGCACATGGACAACATCCGGGTCGTGGACGAGAAGGGCGAAATGAAAAAGCTCAACAGGAAACCGTAAGAACCCGATTCTACGGGAATCACAAACCGGCAACGGATTTTGTATTTTTCCCGTAAATCAGATATAATAAGGTCCATGAAAAGGGGGAATTCCCATGCCAGTCATCCAGGTTCTCGCCGTGGGCGATATCTGCGCCGAGTCGGGTATCGATTATTTGAGCCGCCATCTGCGGCAGCTCAAGCGCCTTAAAGATATTCAATTCACGGTGGTGAACGGTGAAAACGCTTCGGGCGTCGGCATTCTCCCCCGTCAGGCGGATGCCATCTTCGACGCGGGGGCGGACGTAATCACTCTGGGCAATCACACCTGGAACCGCATTCAGATTGCCGATTATCTGGACTCCAACCCCTACATCCTGCGCCCCGCCAACTACGCCTCTCCCGTGCCGGGCAGAGGCTTCGGCGTATATGACGGCCCCAGGGGACTGCGCGTGGGCGTTCTCAGCCTGATGGGCCGGCTGGAACTGGACTGCAACCTAGAGTCGCCCTTTTTCACCGCCGACCGGCTGCTCCAGAATGCCGGAGCCGATCTGATCCTGGTGGATTTCCACGCCGAGGCCACCAGCGAAAAGGGAGCTCTGGCCTGGTATCTGGACGGGCGGGTATCCGCCCTGTGGGGGACCCACACTCACGTCCCCACCGCGGACTGCCAGGTGCTTCCTCAGGGCACCGGATTTGTCTCAGACCTGGGTATGACGGGCCCCGCCCTCTCGGTTCTGGGCATCCGGCCCCAGCAGTCGGTCAATCTGTTTCTGGGCGGCCTGCCCAGCCGGTATGAGGCGGCGGAAGGCCCCTGCAAGCTGGAGAGCGTCATCTTTTCCATCGATACGGAAACGAAAAAGTGCATTTCCGCGGAGCGGCTGGACATCCGCGAGTAGGAGGACGTTTCGTGATCAAATTCATTCATGCCGCCGATTTTCATCTGGATACTCCCTTCCGCGCTCTGCCTCCCGACAAGGCGGCAGAGCGGCGGAGCGAGCAACGGGAGCTTCTCTCCCGTCTTATCGGTCTCGCAGCGGAGGAAAAATGCGATTTGGTTCTCCTCCCTGGCGATTTGTTTGACGGGGAGCGGGTCTACTACGAAACCGCCCAGGCCCTGGCAAGGGCGCTGGGCAGTCTCAATGTTCCCGTGTTTATTTCTCCGGGCAACCATGACCCCTACGCCGCCCGCTCCCCCTATGTCACCTTCCGCTGGCCGGAGAACGTACATATCTTTACCGCGCCGAACATGGAGTCGGTGTCACTGCCCGGGCTTTCCGCCGTGGTGCACGGCTGCGCCTTCACCTCCAAAATCCGGGACGACGACCCCCTGGCCGGTTTTTCCGTCCCCGACGACGGCAATATTCATCTTCTCTGCGTTCACGGTGACGTGGGAAATAGGACGGGGCGCTACGCACCCATCGATCCTGCCGGTCTCGCCGCCACCGGCGCCCACTACGCCGCCCTGGGCCATATCCACATGGCTTCCGGCCTACAGCGCGCGCTCAGCGTCCCCTGGGCTTACCCGGGCTGTCCCGAGGGCAGGGGGTTTGACGAGACGGGGGAAAAGGGCGTGCTGTGCGGCACCGTCTCCCGTCAAAGCATGGATCTGCGCTTTGTCCCCCTGTGCAAGCGCCGGTATGAAATAAAAACAGTAGATGTGGGCGGAAACCCGGAAGATGCGCTCAAATCAGCTCTGCCCGCCGCTCCGGTCGGGGATATCTGCCGTATTCTTCTCACGGGAGAAAGCGGTCCGGAGGGCCTGAACCTCGCCCCTCTGGAGGCAATGGCCTCTCCTCTCTATTACAGTGTCGCACTCCGGGACGAAACCCGTGTCCGCAGGGACCTTTGGGACCGGACGGAGGAAGACACTCTTGCCGGCCTTTTTCTGCAGGGCATGCGCAGAAGGCTTGCTTCCTGCGGAGAGGAAAAGGAACGCGCCGTGCTGGAAGACGCCGTTCGCTTCGGGCTGGCGGCGCTGGAGCGAGGGGAGGATATCCATCCATGAGGATACATAAACTGACCGCCTCCTTCGGCAAGCTCAGTAAAGAAACATTAGCCCTTGGGTCGGGGCTCAACATCATCTACGCTCCCAACGAGGGAGGTAAATCCACCTGGTGCGCCTTTCTTCGGGCCATGTTCTACGGCATCTCCACCCGGGAGCGGGACAAGGGAACTTTGATCGCCGATAAAAACCGCTACGCCCCCTGGTCGGGCGCGCCTATGGAGGGTACCGCCGAACTTCACTGGCGCGGACGGGAGATTACCCTGCACCGCTTTTCCAAGGGGAGCGTTCCCTTCGGCGGCTTTGAGGCGGCGTATGCCGAAACCGGCACCTCCGTTGGGGAACTGAACGGTGAGAACGCGGGAGAACTTCTTCTCGGTGTTGGCCGCGGAGTTTATGAGCGCTCCGCCTTTGTGGGACAGGGAGCGCTTCTCTTCAGCGGCTCAGAGGAATTGGAACGGCGCATTACCGCTCTCGTCTCCACGGGAGAAGAGACCATTTCTTACACCGAGGCCGAGTCCGCGCTCCGGGACTGGCGCAACCGCCGCAAGGTTAATAAAAGCAAAGGGCTGATCCCCCGTCTGGAGGAAGAAAAGGCCTGCGTTGAGGACATACTTGACCGGCTGGAAGACGCCCGGCGCCGCCATGACGGCGCCCTTGTGGAGATTTCAGCGCTGGACACGCAGCGCAAAGAGCTGGAGGCGGAAAGCGAGCTTCACCGCCGCATCGCCCAGGCGGCGCTCGATCAGCAGTATAACGACGCCCTGGCAGAACTGGAGAAAGCCCGTCTGGAGGAATCTTCTCTTCGCGAACGCCTCTCCCGCTTTGGCGCTCTGCCCGAACGGGAAAAGCTCCGGGAGGCTCAGGGACAGCTGGCGCTTCTCCTCAATCTCAGAAACAGCGCGGACACTGCCGAGAGCCGCCTTTCCGACGCGAATCGCGCCCTGAAAACGGCCAGGGAAGAGGCGGGCGACCCGCGTTTCCCGGGTCTGGACCCCAACGGGGCGGACCGCAAAGTCAGCGAAGATATCTCCCATATGAAAGAGCTTGAACGGCCCCGCCGTACAGCCTCCCTCCTCGGCGGACTCTCTCTGATCCTCGGCGCTCTTGCGGCTTTTTTGGCAGTCTCCGGCGCTCTTCGCGCCACCGGCCTTCCCAATTGGGCGGCTCCTCTAATTTCCGCCCTATTCATCACGGCGGGACTCATTTTCTTTCTTCTGGAAAACGTCTCGCGGCGGAAACGCCGGGCGGCCGGGTCCGCTATTCTGTCCGGCTACGGGGCCCAGAAAGCCGACGAGCTCTTGCTTGCTGCCGCAGTTTACCGAGAAAAATATGAACTGGCGGCACAGGAAGAACGGAAGACCGAAGCCCTCTCTCTTTCTCTCGCCGACCTGATCCAACAGAGCGGAGCGCTGGAGGAAAGCCTGTTCTTCTTTGTGCGCGCCTTCGCTCCGGAGGTAACCGACACTTACGGCATCTCCGCCGCGCTTTCCCGGGCGCTTAAGCTGCAGGAAGAATATTCTGCCGCTTCCGTCCGCCGGGAAGGGGCCGAGGGGATGCTTGCCGCCGTGGCCCGGGCCGGGGGACGGCCTTCGCCTTCACAGGGAGCACTGAATCCGCCCGCCCGTTCCCCCCGGGAAACGGACCTGGCGCTGGAGGCGGCGGTGCGTGAGCTTACCCGTCTGCGTTCGGTACTCGCCATGGCCAAAGGTGAGATGAATACCCTTGGCGATCCGGCAGCCCTGGAGGCACGGCGGGAAGAACTGAAAGTCCAGATTTTCGCCCGCCAGCAGGAGTACCGTGCCCTGGAAATCGCCTCGGAAGTCCTCTGTGAAGCCAACGAAGCTCTTTCCGCGCGGTTTTCCCCCGCGCTGGGCAGGCGTGCGGGAGAGCTCATGCGCAGCCTCACCGGCGGCGCCTACGGCAGCCTTGCGCTCGCCCGGGATTTCTCAGCCTCCGCCACCGAGGCAGCAGGTGCCTTCCCCCGTAAAGCCGTGCTGCTCTCCCAGGGAACCATAGATCAGCTTTACCTGGCGGTCCGCCTGGCGGTGTGCGAGCTGGCGCTGCCCCGGGAAGACCCCGCGCCTCTGGTCCTGGACGACGCGCTTACCGCCTTTGACGACGTCCGCATGGGCCTGGCGCTGGATTGCCTGCGGGAGCTCGGAAAAGAACGTCAGATTCTGCTCTTTACCTGCCACAGGCGGGAGGGAACTTACCTTGCCCAAATGCCCGGCGTCACGCTGATTGACTTGCAAACCCATTAAAAAAAGACTATAATATGCCTGCCCGGCAAGCAGGCTATGAATCAATCACACCGCCATGCCGGGTTTGTGTTGGAAAAGCCGCAAAATGGCTATCATAATGCATACCACTGCTTCACGCGAGAGGAGCCGATACGCTAATGTCAAAGGAAACGATCAATGAGACGGAAGAAAATCTCTCCGGAAGCGAGTCTGTCAAGGTAAGCATCTATTTCTGGCTTCAGGCCCTGGTCATGGCCTTAGTCAGTCTGATCCTTATTTTTACGCTGGTCGGCCGCATCATCGGAGTGGACGGCAGTTCCATGCTCCCCACCCTTCACGACCGCGACCTTATCCTTCTGCGCAGTGTCGGCTATACGCCGAAGCAGGGGGATATCGTGGTGCTGACCAAAGAGTTCGCCTCGGTTACCCAGCCCATCGTGAAGCGGGTGATCGCCGTGGGCGGGCAGACCGTTAAGGTCGACCAGGATGCGGGAAAGGTCTACGTGGACGGTGTGCCGCTGGATGAACCCTACCTGGGAGAACCCATGTACGACACCGGAGACCCATTCAAGACCAATCTGGAGGTGACGGTGCCGGAAGGCTCCATCTATGTGATGGGGGACAACCGCAATCATTCCTCCGACAGCCGTGATTTCCGCCTTGGCACTGTGGATACACGGTACGTCCTTGGACACGCGCTTTTTATTCTCCTGCCCATCGGAGATTTTGGCGGTATCGAGTAATTATGATCTCATCAGCATTCAGAATACCCAGCGGATTCTTGTTTGTTCTCTCCCATTCTCCTTGTTAGAAATGAGGGTTTTGCGTCATGCGGCTGGATAAATGGCTTAAGGTCTCCCGTCTCATCAAGAGACGCACTGTGGCAAGCGAGGCCTGCGACAACGGACGGGTCGCTGCGAACGGGCACACGGTAAAGGCCTCCTATAACGTAAAAGCCGGCGATATTCTGGAACTTCGCTTTGGCGAGCGCACGGTTAAAGTGGAAGTGGCCGAGGTCGCCGACAATGTGGGAAAAGCCGACGCTCCGGCTATGTACCGGGAACTTCTGTAAAATAGTGCATCCGTTCTGTTAAATCCGCACGGTAAGGAACGTGTTTTACGCATTTTTTTATTCATGTTTTTTGCATTAATGGGTTCAAAAACTTAAATATTTTGATATAATATTTTATAGAATATTATGTTGAAGATAGAATGGACTTTTTGCAGAACTTTGAACGTTAAAAAATTAACAGCTCAGGCGCAGCCTTATGGCCGCCGCATCACCCGCCGAAGGAGGCGCTTATATTATATGAACAGTTTGGAACTGGAAGAATCCAGAGCACGTTTTGCCGCGGGAGGGGTCATTATGCCTGATCCTTCCTCGGTCTATGCGGAGGCAACTGTCGTTGTCGGCGCGGGAACCGTGATTCTCCCCGGCACAATCCTGCGGGGGAAGACCGTCATCGGAAAAAACTGCGAGATCGGCCCCAACTCCATGATCCGCGACTGCGTTGTGGAAGACGGCGCGGTGGTGAACGCCTCCCAGTGCAACGAAAGCACCATCGGCGTCAACGCCAAGCTCGGTCCGTTCGCCTACCTCCGCCCCGACAGTCACATAGGCGCGGACACCAAGGTAGGCGATTTTGTGGAGGTGAAAAACTCCACCATCGGGGACAGTACGAAAATCTCTCACCTCACCTATGTGGGGGATTCCGACATAGGAAAAAATGTAAACTTAGGCTGCGGCACCGTCACGGTAAACTATGACGGGGCCGCTAAATTTCGCACTGTGGTGGATGACGGGGTCTTCGTGGGCTGCAATACCAACCTCATCGCCCCGGTCCATGTGGGCGCGGGCGCCTATATCGCAGCAGGCTCCACGGTGACCGACGACGTTCCGCCCGACAGCCTCGCCATTGCCCGCGCGCGCCAGACCATCAAGCTCCAGTGGGCCGCCGTGCGCCGCCTGACTCACAAGAAAAAATAAATTTACATATTTGACGATGCTGAGAGGAATGGATGCAAAATGATTGCACACGGCAAGGATATCAAAATATTCTCTGGTAACTCCAACCGACCTTTGGCGGGCGACATCTGCAAAGAGCTGGGACTTTCTCTCGGCAATGCGGAAGTCGGCACTTTCTCCGACGGAGAAAGCTTTGTCTCCATTTATGAAACGGTGCGCGGTTCCGATGTGTTCGTGGTTCAGTCCACCTCCTCCCCCGTGAACGACAATCTTATGGAAATGCTCATCATGATTGACGCCTTTAAGCGCGCTTCCGCCGGCCGGATCACCGCTGTGATCCCTTACTTCGGCTATGCCCGGCAGGACCGTAAGGCCAAGCCCCGCGATCCCATTTCCGCAAAGCTGGTAGCCAACCTCATCACCAGGGCGGGCGCCGACCGGGTCCTCACCATGGACCTTCACGCCTCCCAGATCCAGGGCTTCTTTGATATCCCGGTAGACAATCTCCTGGGCAATCCTATTTTCGCCGAGTACTTCACCAATCGCTTCGCATCCGACCACGACAACACGGTCGTCGTCTCCCCGGACGTTGGCTCGGTCTCCCGGGCGCGTACCTTCGCCCAGAAGCTGGGCATGGGTCTCGCCATCGTAGACAAACGCCGCCAGAAGGCCAACTCTTCCGAGGTCATGAATATTATCGGCGACGTGAGGGACAAGCGCGTTATCCTCTTCGACGATATGGTGGACACCGGCGGCTCCCTGTGCGGCGCAGCCAAGGCACTGGTCGATCTGGGCGGCGCGACGGAGGTATACGCCTGCGCCAGCCACGGCGTCCTCTCCGGCCCGGCTGTGGAGCGCATTGAAAACAGCGTCATCAAGGAAATCGTCTTTCTTGACACCATTCCCCGCCGTACCGACACCGTAGCCTGCAGCAAAATCAAGTACCTTTCCGTGGCCAATATGTTTGCCGAGGCCATTGAGTATATCTACCACGAGGTGTCCGTTTCCAGGCTCTTCAGCTGAGCACTCCGGAAGACAGACCGCGGGGCGAAAGCGGCGCTTCGCCCCGCGGCTTTCATTTTTTGAGCCGGTAAGCGGCATGATTTTTACATGAGGTGACATATGTTTTTTGGGAGGCAGCGCGGCGGCACCGACTGGCTGCTGGTTTTTCTGGGGAATCCCGGAGACAAATATGAAAATACCCGTCACAATGTGGGCTTCCGGGTGGGCGACGAGCTGGCCGGACGGCAGCGCGCATCCATCCAGCGTCTCCGTTTCCGCGCCCTCACCGCTCAGGCCACGGTAGGGGGGGCTAAGGCGCTGCTCATGAAGCCCGTGACCTATATGAACCTCTCCGGCGAGGCGGTGGGCGAAGCCGCCCGGTTTTATAAGCTCGAGGCGTCCCATGTGCTGGTGGTGTGCGACGATATTTCCCTGCCCCTGGGTAAAATCCGCGTGCGCCGGGAGGGGAGCGCTGGTGGTCACAACGGCCTCAAGAGCATCATCGCCCGTCTGGGCACCGAGGAATTTCCCCGTCTGAAGGTGGGGGTGGGGAGCAAGCCACACCCGGATTTCGACCTGGCAGACTGGGTCCTCTCTTCCTTTACTCCCGAGGATAACAAACTGATAACCGCTTCCGTCCTCCGGGCGGCCGACGGGGTGGAGTGCATTCTCTCTGAGGGCGTCGAAAAGGCCATGGGTAAATTCAACTAGTCTGCCGCGCATTTCTGCATCATCATCGTATATGAAAATGATCCCTCCCGCGGTTTTCACCGGGGGAGCATCTCTGTTTGCAGCTATACCTTCCATTTTTTTACATTTGGAGAGCGCTATGAATTTATTGACCGATCTTCTCGGCTCCCTGCCTTCTTACCGCCGTCTGCTTGCCGCCCTTGATAACGGGGCCGTGCCCGCGGCGGTTTCCGGCTTGTCCGCCGTCCATCGGGCCCATTTTGCAGCCGGGCTGCGGCGGGACACGGGACGGCCGGTGGTGCTGGTATGCGCCGACGAGAACGAGAGCAGCCGGCTGGCGCGGGATATCGAGGCCTTTTCCGGAGAAAGCGTGGGCTTCCTGGGCGCCAGGGAATTCACCTTTCACCCGGCCGCCACGGTCTCCCGAGAGTGGGAGCACCGGCGGCTTTCCATGCTGCACATCATGTCCGAGGGGAAAATCGGGGTGGTAACGGCCACGGTGGAGGCGCTGCTGCAGCGCACCCTGCCAAAGGAACTCTTCGGGCAAATCTGTTTTTCCCTCACCACGGGCGTCGCCTATGACCTGGCCGAGCTGGCGGACAAACTCACAAAGCTGGGTTATGCCCGTTGCGACCAGGTGGAGGGCATGGGGCAGTTTGCCCTGCGGGGCGGAATTCTGGACGTTTTTTCCCCCGGGAGCGAGTTGCCCGTGCGGGCGGAATTCTGGGGGGACGAGATAGACACCATGGGCTCCTTTCAGGTATCCACCCAGCGCAGGGTGGCCCAGCTGGACGCCGCCGCCATCCTTCCGGCCACCGAGGTCCTCACGGCTTACTCTTCCGCCAAGGACTGCCCCGCGGGGGACCTGGCTCTGAGTGCGGCTTACCCCCGTATGGCCACGGCGGCGGATTATCTGCCCCCCGACGCGGTGGTGCTCTTCTCCGAGAGCTCCCGGGTTTCAGAGCGGGCAAGGGCATATCAGTGGCAGCTGGAGGAGGATGTGAAGGTTCTCATTGAGACCCAGGCGATTCCCGGGAAACACGCGGTCTTTGCCCGTTCGCTGGATGAGCTGCTCTCCGCCCTGGACGATTGGCCCCTTGTGTGGCTGGATTCTTTTATCACTACCGCGTGGCCTCTTCCTCCCCGCACCCTGATTCCCGTTCAGGCGAGGCAATTGCCCGCCTACGGGAACAATCTGGAAGCCGCATGCGTCGATCTCATCAGCTACCAGACCGCCGATTTCGGCACTGTTGTTCTGGCGCCCAGCGAGCGCAGCGCGCTGAACCTCCAGACCCTTCTCAGGGAGCGCAAGGTTCGCTCGGCGGTGGATTTTAAGCTCCATGAGCTGCCCGCGGCAGGCAAAATCGTCATCGCCGTGGGAGGTCTCTCCGCCGGTCTGGAATACCCGGACGCTAAGCTGGCTGTGCTCACCGAGGGCGAGGGAGACCGCGTCCGCCCCCACAAAAAGCGTGCTGCCACCACCAGCCGCCAGAAGCTGGAGAGCTACACCGACCTCACAAACGGGGATCTGGTGGTTCACGAGCACCACGGCATCGGCCGGTTCGTGGGCATGGTCAAGATGACGGTGGACGGCGTGGAGAAGGACTATGTGAAGCTCCACTACGCGGGAGCCGACGCCCTCTATGTCCCCGCCACCCAGCTGGACCTCATCTCCAAATATATCGGCAGCGGAGAAGACGTCAGTGTTAAAAAGCTCTCCAAGCTCGGCGGAATGGAGTGGGAAAAAACCAAGAGCCGGGCAAAAAAAGCAGCCAAGGAGCTTGCCAAAGGCCTTATTTTGCTTTATGCCGAACGCCAGAAGCGTCCCGGCTTCGCCTTTTCCCCCGACTCCGCTCTCCAGCGGGAGTTTGAAGATGACTTTGAATACGCCGAGACCGACGACCAGCTGCGGTGCATCTCCGAGGTCAAGGAGGACATGGAGAAGTCCCTTCCCATGGACCGTCTGCTCTGCGGGGACGTGGGATACGGAAAGACCGAGGTGGCCTTCCGGGCGGTCATGAAATGCATCCTGGATCATAAACAGGCTGCCATTCTGGTTCCCACCACAGTACTGGCAAGACAGCACTATCTCACCGCGCTGGAGCGGTTCTCCGGTTTTCCGGTGGAGGTGGACGTGGTGAGCCGCTTCCGCAACAGCGCTCAGATTAAGGAGACGCTCCGGAAGCTCGCCGACGGCTCCATCGACCTTCTCATCGGCACCCACAGGCTTCTTCAGAAGGACCTGGTCTTCCGGGACCTTGGCCTTCTTGTGGTGGATGAGGAACAGCGCTTCGGGGTCACTCAGAAGGAACGGCTCAAAGAAATCGCCCGCCAGGTTGACGTTCTCACCCTGTCGGCAACGCCCATCCCTCGCACCCTCAACATGGCTCTTTCCGGTATCCGCGACATGTCGGTCCTGGAGGAGCCGCCCGTGGGCAGGCAGCCGGTGCAGACCTATGTGCTGGAACACGACTGGGGGATTCTGGCCGCCGCCATGCAGCGGGAGCTGGAGCGGCACGGCCAGGTCTACTACCTCCACAACCGGGTGGAAACCATCTACCGCGCCGCCAAGCGCATCGAGGATACGCTGGGCGGGGATGTGCGGGTGGCGGTGGCCCACGGCAAGATGAACCAGGAGGAGCTGGGCCGGGTCATGAGCGCCATGACCGACGGAGAGGTGGACGTGCTGGTGTGCACCACCATCATCGAGGCCGGCATCGACCTGTCGAACGTGAACACCCTCATCATTGAGGATGCGGACCGGCTGGGTCTCTCCCAGCTCCATCAGATCCGCGGCCGGGTGGGGCGTTCCTCCCGGCGGGCATACGCGTATATGACCTTCCGGACGGGCAAGGCGCTCTCCGAGGTAGCCGCCAAGCGGCTCGCGGCCATCCGGGACTTCGCGGCCTTCGGCGCGGGCTTTAAAATCGCCATGCGGGACCTGGAGATTCGGGGCGCCGGAAATGTGCTTGGCCCCGAGCAGTCAGGGTTCCTTATGAGCGTGGGCTACGACATGTATCTCAAGCTCCTGGAGGAGGCGGTACTGGAGGAGCGTGGCGAGACGGCAACCAGAACCGCCGAATGCTCCGCCGATCTCAACGTGGAGGCATCCATCCCCGACGACTACGTCCCCTCCCCCGAGCAGCGGCTGGACCTCTACCGGCGCATCGCCCACATCCGCAGCCAGGAGGACGCGGACGATCTCATCGACGAGCTCATCGACCGCTACGGCGATCCCCCCAAGCCGGTGGGCGAGCTGGTAGATGTGGCCCTTCTCCGGGCAAACGCCTCAAAATGCGCCATAAGCGAGATTTCACAAAAGGGAGACAACCTCAATTTCTACCTGACCGCTCCGGAGTTCCGCCGGGTGGCCGCGCTCTGCTCCAGGGAGAAATACCGGGGCAGGCTCCTTTACTCGGCGGGTGAGCGGCCCTACCTCTCGCTGCGCCTTAAAAAGGGAGAGGACGTGCTCAGGCTGGGAAGAAACTTGGTGGCGGATTTTGCGGAAACCAAGGGAACGGCGGAGAGGCCTTCCCCAGATAACGGCGTTATGCCACCTAAAAACTAGTCGCGCAATGGATTTTGGCTTTGCAATTAGAAATGATATGTGATAGAATACTGAAAAATGGAGGCGCGATATGGAGCATCTGGATACGCTCAAGCAGCAACTCAGGACGGAACGCCCGATTCCATGGGACTTGCTTCCCGACATCAATCTGTATATGGACCAGGTCCTCTCTTACCTCCCCCGTCAGCTCATCGCCTTCGACGAGAAGGAAAAGCTCACCTCCGCCATGGTGAACAACTACAGTAAGGAAAAGCTCCTTCCCAGAGCCCAGGGGAAGCACTACACCCGCGACCATCTGGCCCACCTCACCGCCATCTCCGCCCTCAAGCAGGTGCTCTCGGTGAAGGAAATCCAGACTCTGCTCACCGCGCTGGGCGAGGGGCGGGACGCCAAGTGCCTCTATGAAGAGTTCTGTACCGTCTTGGACGGCGCTCTTTCCGGCGCGGCCGACCGGCTGGACGAGGAAGTGCAGACGCCAGAGGCGCTCGCCACCCTTGCGCTCACACTGGCGCTGGACAGCTACGCCGCGAGGCTCGCCTGCACGCGTCTGCTTGCGCTTCTCGAACCCCCTGCCCCCAAAAAGGAAAAGGGGAAATGAAACGGCCGCTCCGCGGCGCAGAAGGGAACTAATTATGTCTGATTTCGTTATCATCACCGATTCCTCCGCCGATCTCACACCCGAGCTGGTCGCGGAAGCGGGAGTGCAGGTTCTCCCTCTCTCCTTTACCATTCAGAATAAAACCTACCATAATTACCCCGACGACCGTGAAATGCCCGTCAAAGAATTTTACGCAATGCTGAGAGACGGAGAAATGGCCACTACGGCCGCCGTGAACGTGGCTGACTATAGCGAGGCGATGGAACCTATTCTTTCCTCCGGGAGGGACGTGCTCATTCTGGCCTTTTCCTCCAATCTCTCGGCCACCTACCAGTCCTCCTTCGTGGCCGTGAGCGAGATGCGGGAAAAATATCCCGAGCGAAAAATATTTACCGTCGATACCCTCTGCGCCTCAATGGGACAGGGGATGCTGGTCTACCTTGCCTGCAAGGAACGGAGCAAGGGCAGGAGCATCGAAGAGGTAAGAGACTGGACGGAGGAACACAAGCTGAACCTCTGCCACTGGTTTACCGTGGACGATCTCAACTTTCTCAAGCGGGGTGGCCGGGTTTCCGCCGCCACCGCCCTGGTGGGCACCATGCTCTCCATCAAGCCGGTACTCCACGTGGACGACGCGGGACGTCTTATCAGCATGGGCAAGACGAGAGGAAGAGCCGCCTCCCTCAAGGCTTTGGTGGACCACATGGAAGAGTCTGCCCTCAATAAGGGGGATCAGACTGTCTTTCTTTCCCACGGCGACTGCCCGGAGGACGCTCAGAAGGTTGTGGACGACATAGAAGCCCGCTTCGGAGTGAAAAAGGTCTATGTCAATCACGTGGGGCCCGTGGTGGGCGCTCACAGCGGACCCGGCACCGTCGCCCTCTTTTTTATGGGGAGCAAGCGATGACTTGGCTGGAAATATCAATTGAGACAACGGCGGCCGGGCTGGACGACCTGACCGCCAAACTCATTTTTAACGGCATGACGGGCCTCGTCATCGAGGAGGAAGGGGAATTTCTCCGCTTCCTGGAGCAGAACCGGCAGTATTGGGACTATGTGGACGACGACCTGCTGGAGCGGATGAAGGGCGTGTGCCGGGTAAAATTCTACGTTACCGACGACTCCGACGGAAAGGCGCTTCTGGCCCGGTCCCTGGAGGGCATTTCCCTACCTTATACCGCGACTCCCTTGAAGGAGGACGACTGGGCTTACAGCTGGCAGAAATATTATAAGCCCCTGACACTGGGCGAGCAGCTCTATATCGTTCCCGAATGGGAGCGGGACACCCCCGTTCCCGCCGGACGCACGGCGCTGTACCTGAACCCCGGCCTCACCTTCGGCACCGGCTCTCACGCCTCCACCCAGCTCTGCCTGGAGGCGCTGGAGCGTTACGTGGCACCCGGCGGCCCGGTGCTGGACCTGGGCTGCGGAAGCGGGATACTCTCCATCGCCGCCCTGTTGCTGGGCGCAAGCGAGGCCACGGCGGTGGATATCGACCCCAAGGCCGTGGGCGTGGCCTATGAAAACGCCGCTTTAAACAGCATCGGGAAGGACCGCTATACCGTGCTGGCCGGGGACGTGCTCACCGACGAGCGGCTTACCGGGGCCCTATCAAAAACACTCTATCCCCTCGTGCTCGCAAACATCGTGGCAGACGTGATTATCCCCCTTTCGGCCGCGGCTGCCGGTATGCTCACCGAGGGCGGAATCTTTCTGTGCTCGGGCATTATAGAGAGCCGCGCCGGCGAAGTGGAGGAGGCTCTTGCGAAAAACGGCTTTGCGCTGCTGCAAAAATTGGAGAAAAACGGATGGATCGCTCTGGCCGCGAAGAAGAGCTGAGGCATTTTTTGAGGGTAAAGCCGAGTGATCCGGCAGAAACAGCGCTCTGATTCTTGTTTTTTCCGCCTCCGAAGGCAAAAAAGCCACTTGACAGGCTTATTTTGAATTGATATACTATCAGAGCCGCTTTGAATGGGCCTTAAGCAAAATGGCAGCATTTTCGCCCCCGAAAGCGAGTCCGCAATGAAGGAAAGAGGTGCAAAGAATGCACGCAATTATCGAAACCGGCGGCAAGCAGTACAAGGTGGCGGAGGGCGACACCCTCTTCATCGAAAAGCTCACCGCCGAGGCCGGCGAATCCATTGTTTTTGACAAAGTTCTGGCCGTTCTGGACGGAGAGAACGCCACCTTCGGCACTCCCGTGGTGGAAGGCGCTTCCGTGACCGCGAACGTGGTAAAGAACGGAAAGAGCAAGAAGATCATGATCTTCAAGTATAACGCCAAGAAGAACTACCGCCGCCGCCAGGGCCATCGCCAGCCCTACACCAAGATCACCATCAACGCCATCAAGGCTTAATCATGATTCACGTTTCTTTTCATACCGAGCTCAGCCGTATCGTTGGCTTCGAGGTAAAGGGGCACAGCGGCTTGGCTCCTGAGGGAACGGATATCCTCTGCGCCGCCGTCACCAGCGCCGTGCGCCTCACCGAATGCGCCGTGAACGACGTTTTAGGCCTCGGCGCCACGGTCAAGGCGCGGGAAAAGGATGCGTTTATCTCCCTGAGCCTTCCCGGTTCCCTGGGGCAGACCGCGGAGAGCACCTGTCAGGCATTACTCGCGGCGCTCATGGTTTATCTGACCCAATTGGTAGACGAATATCCCGACAACATTCAAGTTTTGGAGGTGTAACCAATGCTTCATATCGGACTTCAGTTCTTCGCTCATAAAAAGGGCGTAGGCTCCACCCGCAACGGCCGCGATTCCGAGTCCAAGCGTCTCGGCGTCAAGCGGGGAGACGGTCAGTTCGTTCTGGCCGGCAATATCCTAGTCCGTCAGCGGGGCACCCATATCCATCCCGGCACCAATGTCGGCCGCGGCAGCGACGACACCCTGTTCGCCCTTCGGGACGGCAAGGTTAAGTTTGAGCGTCTGGGCAAGGACCGCAAGCAGGTCTCTATTCTGGAGAATGCTGAGTAAATAAATGGGTAAAGCTAAGAGCCCCGAACAACATGTTCGGGGCTCTTTCACCGAAAAGGAGGTGCTTTCAATGCCCAACTTTATCGACACTGCGCACATCACGGTGAAATCCGGTGCGGGCGGCAACGGCGCAGTTGCCTTCCACCGGGAAAAATATGTTGCGGCCGGCGGCCCGGACGGCGGGGACGGGGGCCGGGGCGGCGACGTGATTCTCACGGTCGACAATCACATGTCCACTCTCATGGACTTCCGCTACAAGCGCAAATACGCCGCCGAAAACGGAGCAGACGGCTCCGGCAAAGGCTCCAGCGGAAAAGACGGAAAATCTCTCGTCCTTAAGGTCCCCCGCGGCACCATCATCAGAGATGCGGCCACAAATGAGATTATTATCGATATGTCGAATGTAGAAACCTTTGTGCTGGCGCGGGGAGGAAACGGCGGTTGGGGCAATCAGCACTTTGCCACTCCCACCCGGCAGGCCCCCCGCTTTGCCAAGTCGGGCCTTTCCGGCATCACCCGGGAGGTCGTGCTGGAGCTGAAGCTGCTGGCCGACGTGGGGCTGGTGGGCTTCCCCAACGTGGGAAAATCCACGCTGTTGTCGGTGGTCTCCAAGGCCACCCCAAAGATCGCGAACTATCCCTTCACCACCCTCTTCCCCAATCTGGGCGTGGTGTACGTGAAGGAAGGCGTTTCCTTCATCATGGCGGATATCCCCGGCATCATCGAGGGCGCCGCCGAAGGGGCTGGACTGGGTCACGATTTCCTGCGGCACATTGACCGCTGCCGCCTGCTCATCCACATCGTGGACGTCTCGGGCAGCGAGGGCCGGGACCCTGTGGAGGATTTCGAGGCCATCAACAAAGAGTTAGGGGAGTACTCCCCCGCTCTCGCCTCCCGCCCCATGCTGGTGGCGGCCAACAAGGCGGACGTTATGGAGGACCCCTCCCTGCTGGAAAAGCTAAAGGCCCATGTGGAGGCGAAGGGGCTCACCCTCTTTACTCTCTCCGCCGCCACCCACCAGGGGGTGCAGGAACTGATGTCCGCCGCCGCGGGGCTGCTCGCCACCCTGCCGCCCATCGCCGTTTACGAGCCGGAGTATGTGGAGCGCCCGCCCGAGGTCGATATGTCTCAGCCTCTGGAAATCCGCCGCGAAGACGGCGTCTGGCTGGTGGAAGGCCCCTGGCTCCAGCGCCTCATGAATAACGTCAATTTCGGGGATTTTGAGTCCCGAAACTGGTTTGACCGGATGCTGCGCCAGTCCGGCCTCTTTGAGCGGCTGGAGGAGATGGGAATTGAAAACGGCGATCTGGTCTCTCTCTACAACCTGGAATTCGAATATCAGCGGTAAGCGGAAATAGAAAAGTGCCTGCGGAAATTCACTTTCCGCAGGCACACTTGAACTTGAATACGAAAAAGACCCGGTTCGCGCCCCTGTGCAAGCCGGGTCCTTTGATAAACTAAGATACGATCAGAAACCAGCGTTCAGATGTCACAGGATAAGAGTAATCACCAGCGTCAGGATCATAAAGCCGATGGCAACCCACTTGGTCAGCTTGGCAAGCTTGGAGTCCCAACTCTTGCCCTTATTCTTGGAAAGGAAAGTATCGGCACCGCCGGCAATTACTCCGGAAAGTCCCGCGCTTTTACCGGACTGAAGGAGCACAATGGCGATCAGAGCGACACAGAGGATCACCTGAATGATGGTAAGAACAAGCTGAAGGGTGGACATTTGACATCTTTCCTTTCAAGACACCCGCGAGGCGCGGGCGTAAACTGCTTTAAAAAGGGCATACCTTGCCCATACGTGAATTACATCATAGCATACCAATTGCTGCATTGCAAGTCCTTTTCTTTGCGGGCTGAGCGGAAATTTCTTGCTTGGAGAAGGACCTCTTTGCACTGGCCCCGTAAATATGGCTTCCGAAAGCGGTGGTGCCATTGCTTTTTGTGTTTTTTCATAAAGCGGCGGGCGCTTTTCCCAAATCCCTTGGGGTTTCACGGTATTGACAGGAAACGACCGCTTATATGATAATAGTAGAAAGTATTTTAAATGAGGCGGAGCAATGAAAAAACCATTTGTATCCAAAGTCCAGCTGGAAGCCCTTTGCGAAAAATATCCGACTCCCTTTTATCTATACGATGAAAAGGGGATCCGCCAAAACGCCCGAAAGCTTCTGGCCGCTTTCTCCTGGAACCCCGGATATAAGGAGTATTTCGCGGTAAAGGCCACTCCCAACGCCGCTATCCTCAAAATTCTCCGGGAAGAGGGCTGCGGCACCGACTGCTCCTCCCTCACCGAGCTGATGCTCTCCGAGCGGTGCGGCTTTCGGGGGAGCGAAATCATGTTCTCCTCCAACGACACCCCCGCCGAGGAGTTTGCCATGGCCGCCAGAATGGGGGCCACCATCAATCTGGATGACTTAACGCACATCGACTTTTTAAACGGTATCTGCGGCATCCCCGAGACCGTCTGCTGCCGGTATAATCCCGGAGGCACTTTTTCTCTCGGAAATCCCAAGGAGGGCCTACAGGTGATGGGCGACCCGGGCGAGTCAAAATACGGCTTTACCCGCGCGCAGCTCACCGAGGGCTTCTTAAAGCTCAAATCCATGGGCACCAAGAATTTCGGACTTCACGCCTTCCTGGCCTCCAACACGGTGTCCAACGAGTATTATCCCGCTTTGGCCCGCGTCCTCTTCCAGACTGCCGTTAACTTGGCCACCGAGACCGGATGCCATATTACTTTCATCAATCTCTCCGGCGGCGTTGGCATCCCCTACCTACCCGACCAGCCGGCAAACGACATCGCTGTCATCGGCGAAGGCGTACGCCGGGCATATGAGGAGATTCTGGTTCCCGCCGGCATGGGAGACGTGGCCATCTTCACCGAACTGGGCCGATTCATGCTGGCGCCTTACGGCCACCTGGTGACCCGCGTCATCCATGAAAAGCATATCTACAAAGAATATATCGGGGTAGACGCCTGCGCAGCCAATCTGATGCGCCCCGCCATGTACGGGGCTTACCACCACATCACGGTAATGGGCAAGGAAAACGAGGCCTGCGACCACAAATACGACGTCACCGGCTCCCTGTGCGAAAACAACGATAAGTTCGCTGTGGACCGGATGCTGCCGAAAATCGACATGGGCGACCTTTTGGTCATTCACGATACCGGCGCCCACGGCTTCGCCATGGGGTATCAGTATAACGGCCGCCTGCGCTCCTCAGAGGTGCTCCTCCGGGAGGACGGCGGCGACAGACTGATCCGCCGCGCCGAGACGCCGGACGACTATTTCTCCACCATGATTTTTGACTGTGACTGATATAAAGGATGAGCCGCCCTTGTGGGGCAGCTCATCTTGTTTTTACCTGGGAAGGTTCATGCGCTTTGCCGCTTCTTCCAGCCGATGGAGCGCAGATTCCAGGTAGATGGTTGGCAGGGCCAGGTTAATGCGCTCAAACCCGGCTCCCTCCTTGCCGTAAATTGTCCCCTCCCCCAGCCACAGTCTTGCTTCTTCCACCATAAACCGTTTCTGTTCCCTGAGGGATAGGCCGAGCGAACGGAAATCGGCCCAGATCAGGTAGGTCCCCTCAAGAGGCGACACCTTTACCGAGGGAAAAAATGCCGCTAGAAAGTCACGGGTGACCTGTGCGTTTCGACGGATCACGGGCAGCAGCTCATCCAGCCAGCCCTCCCCTTCCTCATAAGCCGCACGGGTGGCGCAAAGGCCGAAATAACTGTTATATTCGCCGGTGAAGCCCCCGGTCTTATCCTGAAAAGCCTTACGCAGCTTTCCGTTGGGTATGATAACGTTCGCGGTTGCCAGCCCCGCCAGATTGAAACTCTTGCTGGCCGAGGTGCCGACGATGCAGTTTTGCGCCGTTTCCTCGTCCAGCGAGGCATAGACCGTGTGGATGTGCGGGGGATGGATGAAATCAAAATGGATTTCGTCGGAGAAAACCAGCACTCCGTTTTTCCGGCAGATTTCCGAGACCCTCAATAGCTCCTCCCTTCGCCAGACCCGCCCGGCGGGATTGTGGGGAGAGCAGAGCAGGAGCATCTTCACGTCGGACCGGGATGCCAGAGCTTCAAGGCCGTCATAATCCATTTCATATCCCGCGCCGGTGACAAGCAGCGGATTTTCCGCCACCCGGCGGCCCGCCTTCTCCACGCAGGAGCGGAAGGGCGGATAAATGGGCGGTTGGATTATAATCCCGTCCCCTTCTTCGGTAAAAGTATGGATGGCCTGCAAAATGGCATGGGTGACTCCGAAGGTGTTGACGATCCATTCCGGCCGGATGCTCCAGTTGTGGCGGCGCTCCATCCAGCCGCAAACTGCCTCTTCGTATCCCTCGTCCGCCATGGTATACCCGAAGACGCCGAAGTCCGCCGCCCGGTGAAGGGCTCCGGTAATCTCGGGTGGGGCGACGAACTCCATATCCGCGATGGAAAGAGGCACGACCATAGGGTCTTTCACTCCCGAAGCGGCAAGGCATGCCCATTTTTCCGAAGCCCTATCGCGGCGGGATCTTAATGTGGTGAAATCATACATTCTTCAAATCTTCTTTCTAAACATGCATTTGAGAACCGAACTTCCACTTGTCTAGTCAAAAAACCTCGCCGCAGGCGAGGTTTTTTGTTGTTCAGTTATCGGTTCCTCAGCCTACTCCGCGGAGACCATGTAATAATATACTGGCTGGCCGCCGAAGAGCAGGGTCACCTCGGCCCCGGGACAGGCTTCCGCGAAACAGGCCTGAGCCTTCTGAGCCTGTTCTTCGGTCACATCTTTTCCGTAAAACACGGTAATAAACTCCGCGCTCTGCATGGAATCGTCGTGCGCCAGCCGGTCAAGGAGGATTTCTAAGTTTCTGTCGGTACCGAAGAGCTGATGCTCCACGAGGGCTAGATAATCTCCCTGATGGATTTCAAAGCCGTCAAACTCGGAATCCCTCGCGGCGTAAGTGATCTCGGCGGTTTTAACGTTGCCGATGGCATTGGTCATCGCCTCGGCGTTT
This sequence comes from Bacillota bacterium, assembly GCA_023459875.1. GTDB lineage: Bacteria > Bacillota > Clostridia > Oscillospirales > Oscillospiraceae > JAEWRY01. The sequence continues at coordinate 35,522 of JAEWRY010000004.1, read as the reverse complement.
TCCTCCTCCGACGCGTCGGGGTCCAGCGCCAGCATGGCGGAAATGCCCTGCGGTACCGTTGCGGTGGGCAGTACGATCACCCGTTTTTCTTCTGAAAGGGGAACGCACTGCTGAGCAGCCATGATGATGTTCTTATTGTTGGGCAGTACAAAGACGACTGATGCGGGGGTACGGTCAATCTCCCTGAGAATGTCCTCCGTGGAGGGATTCATTGTCTGGCCGCCTGAAATGATCCCGTCAGCGCCCAGATCGCGGAAAACGGCTTCCAGCCCGGAACCCGCACACACGGCGACAAAGCCCAATTTCTTCTCGGGCGGCGCGATATGGCGTCCCTTTTCTTCTTCCTTTGCGGCTACCTCAAGGATCTCGGTATGCTGCTCACGCATATTTTCGATTTTTACGGTTAAAAGAGCACCGTAATGAATGGCTTCCTCCAGCACCCGGCCGGGATGGTCGGTGTGAACATGGACCTTGATGATCTCATCGTCATCCACCACAACAAGGCTGTCTCCCAGAGCATTCAAGAATGCGCGCAGCGCCTCGGTATCCTTCTTTCTCCCGTTTTTGGAGCAGATGAATTCGGTGCAGTAGCTGAAGGTAATATCTTCATCTGAAAAATCGGCAAAGTTGGCCTTTTCCTTGGTCTCGCTCGTGCCCCCCTCTTCCTCGGGAATGGGAACGCCGCGGATCTCATCCAGCATTCCCTGGAGAATCACAAGAAAGCCCATGCCGCCCGCATCCACTACGCCGGCCTTTTTCAGCACGGGATTCTGCTCCACCGTATTGGCGAGCGCAAGATGCCCTTCCTTGAGGGACTCCTCCAGCACATACTCAAGCGCCGGGTTTTCCCGGGCGGATTCAGCCGCCCGCCTGGCACACAGGCGGGAGACGGTGAGGATGGTGCCCTCGGCGGGCTTCATTACCGCTTTATAGGCGGTGGCCACGCCAAAATCCAGGGCAATGGCAAAATCGCCGCCGTTCATCTCCTCGTTATTCTTAAGGCTCTTCGCAAAACCCCGGAACAGCAGGGAAAGGATCACGCCGGAGTTTCCCCTGGCTCCCCGCAAAAGGGCAGAGGCACAGACGGCCGACACTTCGCCGACCGTGTTGTTTTTTCCTTTTTTCAGTTCAGCCGCGGCTGCTCCGATGGTAAGGCTCATGTTGGTTCCGGTATCCCCGTCGGGGACAGGAAATACGTTAAGTTCGTTGATCTGCTGCTTTTGTAAATTGATGGAAGCCGCGGCGTGGATCATCATTTGTGCCAGCAGCCCGCCGTCAACAGTCTGTCTCATAAGCGAATGTCCTTCCTTCCGGTTGAAAGCATTAACCGATCACCATGGAGTCAATGCATACGTCTACGCTTTTCACTTCCACCCCGGTACTGCGGCTCACGATATAACGTACTTCGCTCATAATGGAATCGCTGACAGCCGTGAGGTTGACACCGTTATCCACCACGATATGGAGTTCGATGGAAACGGTTGCGTCGTCGTTAAACCGTATTTTAACGCCCTTTGCCATAGACTCCCGCCGCAGTAAGTGCACTATGCCGTCGGTCGTGGAGCGCAACGCCATGCCTTTTACGCCAAAGCAGTTGGTTGCCGCCGCGCCCGTTATGGTAGTAAACACATTGTTGGTGATACGGATTTCGCCTTTTTCGGTTTGCAGCTTCATAAGGATCATCCTTTCCTGAAACTGTAAGTCTCGCGTCTTAAGTGATATATATTCAATATATTTTATTATTTTAGTACTTTATATGAAAAAATACAAGCAAAAAAGTTTTTTAAAGTAATTGTAATTTGTCTTGTTTTCGTGTAAAATAGGATAAACATCTACATGACAGGAGGAAATCTTGAAATGAAGCTCATCAGTTCCCTTATCAAAACCGTTGCGCTTGTTGCTGCCGCCGGCTATGTTGTCACCAACTGGGATAAAGTATCCACTTATGTGAATCCCATTAAAGACAAGGTCATGGACGAGTGTACTCTCCTCTTCGGAACCCCTGAATCTAAGTCTGATGATTACGCCGACTGATTACGCCGGCGTGGTTTAAGCTTTGGAAGGTAAAACGGGCGCAAACCGGTTCATCCGGTTTGCGCCCGTTTTGCATTTCTTTGTAAACAAGACGGCTCGTCAGCCGAGCAGATCCGCCATCTGCTGCAGCAGGTCGTTGAGCTGGGTTTTCAGTTCCATCCGGGTCTCCTGCACCTGGAGGACACTTTGCAGGTTTGAGAGCATGGAGTCATAGTCCTTATCCATTTTGTTCAGCCGATACTCCAGCATCTGCTCGCGGACATCGCCCGTGGTTTCGGCGAGCTGTCCATACACCGTCTGTGTCTTGTCGAGCAGCTCTTTAAGCTGGGACAGGGTGTCCTCGGATACGGTGCCGCTCCCATCTTTAATCGCGCGGATTTTTTCCCTGCATTCCTGGCGTAAATCGCTGTTTTTCGTAGACAAAAGTCTTAACTGCAGGCTGTTTTCCCTCACCTGAGCAAGCAGGGTTTTAATCTCAGATATGGTTTCCGAATTTTCGGCCGCTGCGGCGGCTTTTTCGCCCGATTTCGCGCCCGTACCTACGGCACCTGCCGAAACGGTTAACATCAGCGTCAGCGCACAGAGCACGGCAATGATCTTTTTAGACATAATTTTTCTCTCCTTTGGTCAGTTGACATTTAAGTCGTCGTCTGATACTTCGTCCATCTCGGAATAAAGCTGATCCAACTGATCCAGCTGATTGAGAATCCCGTCGAGTACCTGTCCGGCTTCCTTAGGATCAGCTGCGCCGGTCGGACTCCCCGGGGCCGCCGCTTTGGGATCAGCGGCGCCGCTCGGAGCCGGCTCCGCCTCGCTGCCCGAAGGCGCCGCGCCGGAAGACGCGCTTTCCGCCGGCAGGCCGGACGTTACCGTCGCGGCTGGGGAAGCGGGAGCGGCGCTTTCCTTCCCCGCCGCGCCTGTTTCCGCCTTTGCGCAGCCAGTCAGGAGCAGAAGAATCAGTACCGCTCCTATTGCGGCAGATCGAACTTTCATTGTCCCACCTCCAGAATCTTAAAGCAAGCTTGCAAGTTAATCATAGAAAATAATCTTTGTGAAATCAAGTACGAAACTGTGGCAAAACTGCGGCAGACCTTTCATTTTCAGTGCGAATGTGGTACCCTTTACCTGAAATGACACTTCTTTTCCGGAGGGATACGGTATGCCGAAGCTTATCTATATCGCTGACGACGACAAAAACATCCGGGAGCTGATTGCAAGATTTCTGAGAAACGACGGGTTCGAAACCGAGGTCTTTGAAGACGGCGACAGCCTTCTGCGGGCGTTTTCCGCAAAGCCCGCAGACCTCCTGATCCTTGACATCATGATGCCGGGAACCGACGGACTCAGTCTGTGCGCCTCGCTTCGCGAGAAAAGCAGCGTTCCCATCATCATCGTCTCCGCCCGGGACAGCGAACTCGACCGGATCAGCGGCATCGCCATCGGCAGCGACGATTATATGGTCAAGCCCTTTTCCCCTCTGGAACTGGTCGTACGAGTAAAGGCCATCTTCCGCCGCATGAGTCTCAGCCGGGAGGACCCGGAAGACGGCGAGCTGAGCTGCGGAGACCTCAGAATCCGCATTCCCGAGCGGCAGGCTTATCTGGGCGGCGGGAAGCTGGAGCTTACCCCCACCGAATATTCGCTCATTGTTTATCTCGTTAAAAACAGCGGAAGGGCGGTTTCCAGGGAGGAGCTTCTCCGGTCGGTGTGGCGCTTTGAATCGGAAGTGGACACCAGAGTCACCGACGACACGGTTAAAAGGCTGCGTAAAAAACTGCGGGACAGCAGCGTACGGATCCTGCCCGTCTGGGGATACGGCTTTAAGCTGGAAACCGCGGAGGAAAGCCGGGCATGAAAACCGTCAGAAAGAAACTGCTTTCCCTGTTTATCGCCCAGACGGCAGTCATCATGCTGGCCGTATTGGTGCTGTATAACATCGCCGTCTCAATTTATTTTGACAGCAGCACCCGGAAAGAGCTTCAGAGCACCTTTTCCACCATGAATCTGCTTGTGGAAAAGCAGCTCATGGAGGCGGCGCTTTCCAACGCGGAAAGCGCCGATTCGGCCCTCGTCGGCCTGAGCGCCGCGCTGACCGCTTCGCGGCTTTCGGGAAACACGGAGTTTTTTATCTTCAACGAAGAGTATAAGGCGCTTTTCCCAAGGGACACCGCGGACACCTTGCTGAGCGGCGCTCTTCTGGCAGAGATAGAAGCCATGGACTTCGACGCTCATCCCGGAGAAATCCGGAGGACGCAGGCGGGCGGCGGACGTTACGTGGCCGGCATGCCCTTTGATGAGATCAAGGGAATGAAACTCTATATTGTATTTGTGGCGGACGCGTCGGAAAGCGTAAGGATGATCCTGGCGATCAATCTCATGCTGGCCGGCGTTATGCTCATCTCCCTGCTCTTCGGTTTGCTGCTTGCAGGCAAGGCGGCGAGCGATATCAGCCGCCCGATCAAAAAGGCCTGCGATTACGCGGGTGAGATCGGAAAGGGCAATTTTATCCCGGTCCCTCCCGATCAAAGCTCGCTTGAAATCTCGCGCCTGTGCGAAGGTATGAACGAAATGTCCATGCGGCTCAAGGCCTCCGACGAAGCGCAGAAGCTGTTCTTTCAAAACGCGTCTCACGAGCTGAGAACGCCGCTTATGACCATCCAGGGCTACGCCGAAGCCATTGAAAACGAGATCGGGGACGATCCCAAGGCCGCGGCTTCCATTATAAAAGAAGAGAGCATCAAGCTCACCTCGCTGGTGGGAGAACTGCTGACCCTGTCCAGAATGGACGCTGACCCGTATGATGTTAGCCTTGAGAAAATTGATCTGGAGGAACTGCTTGCCGAATATGTGTTCCGTCTGGAAGGCCTGGCGATCAAGGAGCATAAAAAAATTACCTTTGATCCGGGCCACGGCGGTACGACAGCGGTTGCCGACGAGCGGCTGCTTTTACAGGCGGTGGGAAATACCGCTTCCAATTGCCTCAGGTACGCAAAAACCGAGGTGGTCATCTCCCTGGCACGGCAGGACGGCCAGGCGGTCATCACCGTCCGGGACGACGGGCCGGGTTTTGACGAGGCCTCTCTGCCCCGGCTCTTCGACCGCTTTTATAAGGGAAAGGGCGGGAATTTCGGTCTTGGCCTTGCAATCGCCAAAAAGTCGATGGAGCTGCTCCACGGCGGCATCACGGCCGTCCCCGGGGAGTCCGGCGCGGTATTTAAAATAAGACTCAGCTGTCTTCCGGAATAGTCCTGGAGTATAAAAAACAGGCGCAGGCCCGTTGGGCCTGCGCCTGTTTTGTCAAAGTTACCGCAAAAAACCGTTTAAAATCTTTTCTTCCGCTTCATGCTCGGTGAGGCCCAGGGTCATGAGCTTCAAGATCTGATCTCCGGCGATGCGCCCGATGGCCGCCTCGTGGATGAGCTGGGCATCGGTATGGTTCGCCGTGATGGCGGGAATGGCCTTGATCTTTGCGTTCCCCATCAGGATGGCGTCGCACTGGACGTGCCCGAAGCACTTGGCGTCCCCCACCATGCGGGGATAGAATACCTGCTCCGAGTTGTCCTGGGCTACCGACCGGGAGGTCACCCGGCCGCTGGCGCCCTCGCCCTCCAGTAAAATGTCCATCTCCGACTCGGCGGTCTGATGCCCGTGGGTCAGGAGTTTCTCGATGATGACGACCTCCGCCCCTTTGCCGGCCACCACCTTGGTGTACCGTTTGGTGGAGTCCACCCCTCTGATCTGCGTGGTCTCCAGCTGGATGGAGGCGCCCTCCTCCAGATAGACCACCGTCTGAGGGTTCATAATGCGCTCGCCGGTTCCCTCGCCCTCGCCGTAGTGCCGTTCCACATAGCGCACCTTGGAATTGGGGCCCACGTAGAAGGTATGAACGCCGTCGTGCTGCGCCTTCTCGCTTCCGGAGTTGTGGATGCCGCAGCCTGCTATGATGTCCACGTCGCAGTCCGATCCGATAAAAAAATCGTTGTAGACCATCTCGGTCAGCCCGGTCTCGGTGATGATGACGGGGATATGGACCGATTCTTTTTTTGTGCCCGGCTTAATATGGATGTCGATGCCCGACTTGCCGTCGGTCTTGGTGTCGATGGCAATATTGGCGGTGGAGGAACGGCCGTCCAGCTTTCCGTTTTTGCGGATATTATAGGCGCCCTTGGGGGTCCCCTCCAGGGCTGCAATGGTGCGCAGAAGGTCGGAATCAATCTTAATCACTTGCCCGCCGCCTCCTTCATATAGCTGCAGCCAGCCACCGTATTGGCGATGATCTGAGGAAATATCTCGTCCTTGGGCCCGTGTTTAACAACCTCGCCGCTGGAAATCATGATGATTTCGTCAGCCAGGTCGATGATGCGCTCCTGATGGGAAATGATGATGATCGTGGATTCCTTCCGCGCGTGAAGGGCGCGGAAAGTCTCGGTGAGCTTGGCAAAGGACCACAGGTCGATGCCCGCCTCGGGCTCGTCGAAAATCATCAGGCCGGGCTTCCGGGCGAGGATGGTGGCGATCTCAATGCGCTTTACCTCGCCGCCGGAGAGGGATGTGTCCACTTCCCTGTCCACATAGTCGCCGGCACAGAGTCCCACCTTCGTCAGGTACTGGCAGCACATGTCACGGGAAAGGGTTCCTTTCCCGGAGGCAAGCTCCAGCAGGTCCCTCACCCGCATCCCTTTGAACCGGGGCGGCTGCTGAAACCCGTAGCTCACCCCCAACTGAGCCCGCTCGGTGATGCTCATATGAGTCATGTCGGTGCCGTTCCATAAAATCTGGCCGCCGGTGGGCAGGATGAGTCCCATGACCGCCTTGGCAAGGGTGGTTTTTCCGCCGCCGTTGGGTCCGGTCACCACCACAAAGCGGTGGTCCTCCACGGTCAAATTGACATTGTGAAGGATGTCAATCTGACCTGCGGCGTCTTCCACCTGATAAGAAAGCTTTTTAATCTCAAGCATAAAGGCTTTATCCTCCTGTAATGCGCGGATACTGAGCGCCAAGGGTTACTCCCCTTGCGCAGGGGTATTATACCACAGGTGTTTTTGGAGCACAAGGGGGACTGTCGGTGGGTTGACTTTACTCATGGAGAGTATTAGAATATTAAATTACGACACTTTAAGGAGGGAATTCTATGCCGGTCTATCTGGATAACGCCGCCACCACCAGAGTGTGTCCCGAGGCTGCCCAGGCCGCACTGGAGGTCATGACGGAAACCTACGGTAATCCCTCCTCCCGGCATGCTTTGGGTGCCCTGGCGACAGCGCGTCTCAAGGAATACCGGGCGGCTGTGGCCAGAGCGCTCGGCTGCGGCGCCGAGTCGCTTTATTTCACCTCGGGCGGCACCGAGAGCGACAACTGGGCCATCTCCATGGCCGTAAGCAAGGGCCGCCGGGTGGGCCGTCACATCATCACCACCGCCATTGAGCACGCGGCCGTGCTGGAACCGCTGAAAACCCTGGAGGAGCAGGGGTATGAAATCACCCGCCTCTCCCCCGATCAAGACGGGTATATTAAAATAGACGATCTTTCCGCCGCCCTGCGTCCCGATACCGTTCTGGTTTCCATCATGCTGGTCAACAATGAGCTGGGAACCCTCCAGAGCGTTGCGGAAGCCGCAAAGCTTATGAAGCGCGCAGGCTCCTCTGCCCTGCTGCACACGGACGCGGCGCAGGCCTTCTGCAAGGTACCCTTCTCGCCCGCATCCCTTGGGGCAGACCTGCTCACGGTCTGCGGCCACAAAATGGGCGCTCCCAAGGGGATCGGCGCCCTCTATATCCGAAAGGGCCTTACCGCCTCCCCGCTCCTGCTGGGCGGCGGCCAGGAGAACAGCCTCCGCTCGGGCACCGAGCCTATGCCCCAAATCGCCGCTTTCGCCGCCGCCTGCTCCCTGCGGAAAAAGGCCTTTGAGGAAGACGCGGCGCATATGGCGCAGGTGAAGGGCGAGATTCTCTCGGAGCTCACCCGGACAGTCCCGGAGCTTGTGGTCATCTCCCCCGGTGACGCGCCCCACATCTGCGCCGTCTCCCTGCCCGGCTATCCCGGGGAGATGCTGGTGCGCGCCTTGAGCGACAAAGGCGTCTACGTCTCCTCCGGCTCCGCCTGCCACAGAGGAAAGCCCAGCCATGTCTTTGCCGCCCTGGGGCTTTCAAAGGCGGTGCTCGCCGGCGCGCTGCGCATCTCCCTGTCGCCCGAGAGCACCCTTGCCGACGCCGGTGCGCTCTGCGAGGCGCTGGTCCAAATCAAAAACGAGCGGTTTTCCGCCATGAGGTAACCATGCTGTCTGTATTAAATCGTGGAAAGGCTTTTTACACCGACCTTGTGAAGCTCGCCATCCCCATTATGCTGCAGAATCTGATCACTAATTCTCTGGGGCTTATGGATACCTTTATGGTCGGCCTTCTTCCCGGTGAAACCCCTATCGCGGGAGTAGCGCTGGCCAATATCCCAATTTTCGTCATCCTTCTGGTTATTTTCGGGATGCAGAGCGGGGCGTCGGTTCTCATCAGCCAGTACTGGGGCAAGCGGGATACCGATTCCATCAACCGGGTGCTCGGCGTCGGGATTTATACGGCCGGCGGAATCACCGTTTTGTTTTCTTCCATCATGGCCGTTTTCCCGCTGCAATTCATGGGGCTCTTCAGCAATAACGGCGAGCTTGTGGCCATTGCGGCAAATTATGCGAGAATTGTAGGCTTTTCCTACATATTTGAAAGCCTCACCCAGCTCTATATCGGCGCCCACAGGAGCATGGAAAACCCCAAAATTGGCCTTTATATTCTCAGTATCTCCATGTGCAGCAACACTTTTCTCAACTGGGTGCTCATCTTTGGCAAGCTTGGCGCCCCCGCGCTGGGCGTAACCGGCGCGGCTCTGGCAACGCTGCTCTCCAGAATTTTGCAGTTTGCGGTTATGATTATTTATGCCCTGCGCAACCGCCGCTTTCAGCTCCGGCCGTCTCTTCTCCTGCGCCCCGGGAAGGCGATGCTCTCCGCCTACGTGCGCTACGCCACCCCCGTGGTTTTCAACGAAACCTTCTGGGGCCTCGGGACCTGTCTTTATCCCACCATCATGGGCCATATGTCCGAGAGCACTGGAATTCTCGCCGCCTTTACGGTTGCAGGGAATATCGATAAAATCTGCACCGTAGTCATATTCGCGCTGGCGTCGGCCTCCGCCATCATTGTGGGCCGGGAAATCGGCTCAGGCCACATCGGCACGGTCTACGAAACAGGAAGCGCCCTTGCCCTGGTCGCCTGCTTCAACGGCCTTCTATGGGGCACCCTCACCCTCATTCTGACCTTCTCAGTCATCTCGCCCTGGCTGTATCCCCTGTTCAGCCTCTCGCCGCGCACCACCCAGATCGCCACGATGATGCTGGTAGTCACCGCCCTCGCCCTCCCGCTCAGGGCTTTCAACTCCACGAATATTGTGGGGGTGCTGCGGGGCGGCGGAGATGTGCGGGCCGCCTCCGCCATCGATCTCATCCCGCTGTGGTTCCTTGCGCTGCCCATGTCCGCGCTCTCGGGCCTGGTGCTGCATCTGGATATCTTTTGGGTTTATCTTTGTATCATGCTGGAGAGCGCGCTGAAGTTCTTCCTCGGTATGTACCGGTTCCGCTCCCGGGCCTGGATCAACGACGTGACCCAGTTCGGTTCCCGGACAGCAGAAGAATAAAAGCGAGAGGCGGTGTTCACCGCCCCTCGCTGATTACTTCAAGATATGGATGAACCTAGACCGTGAGGCTCAGGATAAATTGCCGGGCCACCCGGGGCGTGCGTCCATGGTGCTGGATCTCCCACTTCACCGCCTCCGCGCGGAGCCTTTCCCGCTCCAGCGCAATCCCGTGCTGAACTGCCATTTTCTCCACCATGTCCAGATATTCGTTTTTACTCATGGTGAGGTAGGGGATGCGTAGGCCGAACCGCTCCGCCAGAGAGGTTTTCTCCTGGATGGTCTCCACCGCGTCCACCTCGTCGCCCATCCGGTCGGAGAAGGTCTGGCGCACCAGATTGCGGCGGTTGGAGGTGGCGTAGATCGCGACGTTCACGGGGCGCTTTTCCAGTCCGCCCTCCAGAATTGTTTTCAGGGCGGAATAGGTGCGGTCGTCCTGGTCGAAGGTTAGGTCGTCCACAAACAGAATGAACTTCTGCCGGCGGCCGCCCAGGGTCCTGATAAGTTCGGGCAGATCGTTAAGGTCGCTCTTCTCCACCTCGATGAGCCGTAACCCGGCAAGCCCTGGGACGGCGAGCAGGGATTTTACCGTGGCCGATTTCCCCGTACCGCTGTCTCCGTAGAGCAGCACGTTGTTTACCAGCCTGCCCTCCACAAGTCCCTTTGTGTTGAGGAGCACCTCCGAGCGCTGCCACGCGTAGCCGATCATGTCCGACTGGGCGATGCTGTCCGGCTCGGTTACCGGGAGGAAGGAACCGTCCCTCCATAAAAAAGCCCGGTAGCGGGCAAAAATGCCCGAACCCTCGGTTTTATAGAAGCGCTTCAATTTGCCGAAGGTAAAGGAGGTCCCCTTCGTCCATTGGGGAAGGCCCCTGAGTACCGGTGCATATTCTTCCGGCAGTAAAAAGCCTATTTTGTCAACTATCTCGGCGCAGTTCAGTGCGGCAAGGCGGGCGAAGGTCGCCACATCCTGCCGCGCGGCAGCCTCCAGCAGTTTGTCCGCCGCGCCCCGCTCCAGGGCTCTGGGATACGGGGATTCCTCAAAGCGCAGCGCGTCCCAGAGCCAGTCTCCCAGCGTGGCGCAGCCCTGCGCGCGCAGGTCGTAAAACAGTGTGGCGTAAGCTTCCAGCGACGCCTGCCCGTCCCCCGCCTTTAGGGCGTCCAGCAGCCGGCAGGCGGTTTTCATCAGGGGCGCGTCCAGTAAATTGCGATAGGCCGATATTCCCCGCAGGGCAGCCCTTAATTCAATCTCCATTTGTCTTTCTCCGCTTCTCAGGTTGATTTTTTAATTGTAACACCTCGAAAGCGGCTGTCAAGGCCAAAGAACCCCAAAGAGGAGGTCCTTTTTCGTGAAATATCGGGCGTTTCGCGCGGCGATTCCCTACACACTGCCGGTGTTTATGGGCTATCTGTTCCTGGGTATCGCCTTTGGCGTGCTTCTCACCACCCGGGGATTTCCCGTGTGGCTGGCCCCGCTGATGAGTCTCACCATCTATGCGGGGTCTGGACAATTTGTGGCCATCGGGCTGCTCTCTTCCGCCTTCAGCCCGGTACGGGCCATAGTCGTTACCCTGGCGGTCAACGCCCGCCACCTCTTCTATGGGCTGTCTATTCTGGATAAAGTGAAGGACATGGGGAAACGCAGGGCCTATATGTCCTTTTCCCTCACCGACGAGACCTATTCCCTGCTCTGCTCGGTAAGCGCTCCGCCGGAGGTGGACCGGAACTGGTTTTTGTTCTTTATCGCGCTGCTGGACCACAGCTACTGGGTTTTCGGCTCCACACTGGGCGCGGTGGCCGGGGCGACCCTGGGCTTCAATTCCACCGGCATCGAGTTCGCCATGACCGCCCTTTTTATCGTGATTTTTGTGGAACAGTGGGAGAAAGCGAAAAGCCATGTCCCCGCCCTGCTCGGCCTGGGCGTCACCGCCCTGTGCCTCTTTTTCGCAGGGGCGGAGCAGTTTATCCTCTGGTCCATGTTGGGAATATTTCTTGGCCTTACCGCGCTGCGCGGCAGGCTTCAATGCAAAGAAACGGAGGGCGCCGCGACATGAATATGCCTCAGATTCTCCTTACCGTGCTTGTTATCGCCCTTACCACTCTGGCAACCAGGGCAATCCCCTTTCTCCTCTTCCCGGCGGGAAAGGAAATTCCGCCCTTTGTCTCCTATCTGGGAACCGTGCTTCCCTTCGCGGTCATCGGCATGCTGGTGGTCTACTGTTTCAAATCGGTTTCCTTCCTAACTGCGCCCCACGGCATACCCGAGCTTATCGCCGCATTTTTTGTGGTGGCGGTACATAGATGGAAGCACAACCTCCTCATCAGCATCGGAGGAGGCACCGTGCTGTATATGGTTTTAGTGCAGATGGTTTTTATCTGATGCCAATCCGGCACGGGGTAAACGCTACTTCATTTTGAGCAGCACCTGTCCCGCCGCCCGTGCGAAGCTGGCGGCTCCCAGCAGGGCCTCGTCCAGGGTGTTGCCGTGGCAGCCCACCTCCACAAGGAGCGAGCCGGTGGTAAGCTGCTGGTTGAACCGGGAGGTCCGGAGGGTAATCGGCCTTGCCAGCGTGGGGTAAAGAGTATTCATGCTCCTCTGGATCTGGACCGCCAGGGTAAGGTTTTCCCGCCATTTGGGATGCTCCAGGCCGCCGTCGTTGCTTCCTACCACCAGCAGAATCTGGGCGGCTTTCTTTCCGTCTACCGCGCTTACCGCCTTGTAGACGGTGCCGTCGCTGCCGATCAGGGCATCTCTGTGGACGTCCAGCACGATTCTTATGGTGGGGTACTGGGCCAGGTATTTTTCCACCGCGGCCTTGGAACGGTCATAGGAACCGCTGTATTGGGGGTAATCGTAGAGATTGCGGTCGTGGAGGACGGAGAAGCCCAATTCCGTAAATACGGTGGCCATCTCGTCTCCCACCCTTATCATGTTAAATTTATCGTCGGTGGTCCGGGCCGTATCGGTCTCCTTATAAGGCTTACTGCTGTCCTGGGCGTAGGCTTCACTGCCGTGGGTGTGCATAATCAGGATCTCCGGTCCGTCGGCCTCCAGCTCTATATTCACTTTTGCAGACGCCATGGCGGCGATATCCACCGCCTGCTTGGTACGGTTGTAGAGATATACCCCCTCGCCGTATGCGTAGCCCTCCGTGCTGTTCGGAATCAGTGTTTTCTCCACGATATTCTCACTGCTAACCGTCCCGCCGGGAATTTTATGGGTATCCTCGGGATCGTCCGGCTCCACCGGCGCCGGACTTTCAGGCAGCAGGATGCTGTCCCCGTTCCGGATTGCATCCACCGCGTTCTCCCCTGCCAAAAGGGTGGGCGCCTGGCTGAGGGCAAGCCGCTGCCAGAAGGTGAGTTTATCCACCGAGCCTTCCGTTCCCACCGGCTGTTCCCCCAGCTCCGCCCGAAGAACGGCGGCCACAAAGGCCGGACTTTCTCCCAGAGAGCGCAGGACGGCTCCCGCCGCCTCAATATCGGCGGTGAGCGCGAGAGTCCAGATTGTGATGGTTGCCAGGAACAGAGCCGCTGTCCGCCGTGCGAATTTCGCCGCAGCTTTTTTTGTCGTTCGTTTCATGGTTTCACCCTCCTGCTCCATCCTATGCGCGCGGTGGCCGGGATATGAAGGCCTGTCCCTTATGTATTGCGTTTATTTACAACTTATGGTAACATCTGCATCAGAGAGGAGGCGTTCCATGAAGGTGGTGTGGAATTCTTCACCCGTTCGCTTTGTTCGGGGTATTGTGCTCACTTATTTTGATAAAAACGTCTCCCGCGCCTCGGCTCAGCTGGCCTACTTCCTCATCCTCACCTTTTTCCCGATCCTTATCTGCATCAACGCTTTTATCGGAAAACTTAATCTGGACCCCAATATGGTGCTTGCCGCAATCGACGATCTCATTCCCAAGGAAAGCCTGGATTTTGTCGGGGACTATATCACATATATTAACACCCACCAGTCCAACGCCCTCTTATACGCAGGAATCTCGGCCACTATCCTGTCCGCTGCCGCCGCTGTCCGCAGTCTCATGAGTATCATGGAGGAAATCTACGGAAGAGAGCATTACGGCGGCCTCTGGCGGCTTGTCGCCAGTCTGGTCTTTTCCGTTCTCATGCTGATCACGATTTACCTCTCTATCGCGGTCGTGCTTACAGGCAACTGGTTCTTTCACATGCTGGAGGGCTTTTTGCACAAGGATATTTTTATTGGCGCCTGGCTCTGGATGCGTTTTCTCATCCTGCTGGGGTTGGTTTTTCTTTTCATCTTGCTTCTTTTTAAGGTAACTCTTCCTCCCGGGCGTCCCCGTCCGCCCCTGTTTCCGGGCGCGATTCTCTCCGCCGTTATTCTGGTGGCGGCATCCGTCCTCTTCTCCTGGTTTATGGGCGTCTCCACCCGCTACTCTCTTATTTACGGCTCGCTGGCATCGGTGATGATTCTGCTGGTTTGGCTTTACCTGTGCGGAAACGTCATTATCATGGGAACCGTGTTCAACTACGTGCTCTTTCGGCGAGAGCTGTGGGCGCCGACTAGAAAAAGGAAGAGGCACCGGAAGGAAAAATTAACCGGGGATTAATACCTCCGGTAAGCCGGTTGCTCAAAATGACAGGCATAGGTTTTTCGTATTTTCACCACATACGATAAGTAACCCGGTTCGCGCTGCTGCGCGAACCGGGTTACTTTGGCAATTGGGGCCCAACGGGAGCTGTTTGCGTCCCGTACTTTTACATTTGCGTCAATGCTTGACGGTAAGGCCCACCTTCGCGTAGTAATCGTTTTCCAGGATCTTGGCAGAGTAATCAAAAAGGCTCTTTACCTGCTTGATGACCGTGAGGGCGTATCCGTCGGGGACGACGGCGCCGGGATTCGGGGTAAAGGTGTCCGTGGTGGAGTCATAGCGGCCAAGCTCGGTAATGAAGCTGCGGTTGGAAAACACCACCAGACCGGGGGTGTCGGAAAGGATATCCTGTCCCATAATCAAACGGGAGTCATAGGGAAGGCCGAAAAGATTGGAAAGAGTGGCGATGATGTCCAGGCTTTCGCAGGGCTTGTCGATGACGATGGGCTCCTTCATGTCCCCCGACCAGAGGATCAGGGTGCTTTTATAGGTCTCAAAATTTTGCTCCACCTCATGCCCGGCCAGCTCGTTGAGTGCCGATTTCTCCATACTGTAGGGATAGTGGTCGGCGGAAAGGCAGATCACGGTGTTTTCAAGCTCTCCGGCCTTCTCCAGCTCGTCAAGGAGGTACTCCAGCGCATCGTCCAGTTCGATGTTGCAGGCGATGTAGGCCCGCGCTGTTTCGCTCATATCGAGATTTGCCACCTGGTCCTTATGCTTGTACGACATGGAGTTGCCGAGGAAACTGTAATTCATATGGCCGCTGACGGTCATGTAATAGGTGTGGAAAGGCGAATCGTTCATATACTCCGGGATGGTGACCTGCATCATCTCCAGGTCGGACTCGGGCCAGGTTTTCTTCAGCACCAGTCCGTTGCCGAGGCCTTTGTAAATATAGCCCATGTTGGGATGGGAGATGTCACGGTTATAATAATCGTAGGTATGGTCGTGGTAAGCATAGGTGGGATACCCCAGCGCCCGGAACTGGTTTCCCATGCAGAAGGGCATGCTGTTGTACCCGGAAAGCTTGAAGGACCGCACCCCGCCCTTGGGAATGAGGCCGGTGCAAGCGACATATTCCCCGTCGCAGGTGGAGACCCACCACAGAGGATTGTAGAAATTGGTAAAGACAAAGCCGGTGTTCGCCAGCTTGTAGAGCGTCGGGGTGAGCTCCTTGTTTACCGCGTAGGAGGAAAAACCCTCGGCAGTGAGGAAAATGAGATTCTTGCCCTTGAACATCCCCGTGTATTTGTTTTGATAGGTCGGCTCCCGCTCGCTGAAATATTTGTGCATGGCGAGCAAAGTCTTGTTCGTGGTCCCCGCCATGAGGGCGCCGAAGTCGATATCCAGAATATTGGGCTTATAAACCGTCTCGGTTGGAGTGGGCGTCGCCTCGGGGCTCGCGTCGGGAGTTTCCTCTTCGGAGAGGTTCTCTTCGCCGAAAAAAAGCTGTTTGGCATCCAACTGAAGCGTGGTGGCGACTCCGAAGGTAGCGACCGAGAGGTCCGGGACAAAGCTCTCCTGGTAGAGCACTTTGGGGGACATGATCCCCGCGGTGGAGCTCAGAACCAGGGCAACCGCCGCCGCGTGAAAGACGACGGCTCCGCCGAGAAGAGAGACCATCACCTGCCAGCGGAGCCGGGTATCCGGGGTAAAGCGGCGGCCGAATACGCACAGAAGAATCAGCGGAAGCGCCAGCAGGAGGAGGGGAAAAGACGCGCCGCTTATTCCGGTCAAAATCGTCCGCCAGAACTGCAGAACGGCGCCCGCCATCTCCACCGAACTCAGGGAGAGAAAGGTGCGGAATATGGTGAAGTAAACCGTCTGGGCCATATACCAGACCGTGCCTGCGGCGGTGAGCAGGATGGATACCGCGCGGTTGCCGCCCTCACCCCAGAGGCTGCCCAGAAAAGCCCCAAGCAAACCGATGGACAGGGAAAAGAGAAAGGCGAAGAGAAGCCCTTTGTCGAACAGTACGCCGAAACAATAGACCTTAACGACGCATTCCATCCAAAACAGGGAGAGCGGGAAAAAAGCAAAAAAAGGAATGAGACGGGAAAAGGGTTTTTCCTGTCGTCTCATATGGTGGGGGATATAACCCATATATTCAGGTCACCTCACAAAGCGAAATAAGTGTATCAGAAAAAATTCCCAGTTGCAATCAGATTATTTGAGTTTGATGGATATAGATGGCAGGATAGAAGCGGTCATATCTCCATATCCTTTCTATCAGTATAAAATATGGAGGAACGAGCGCCATGAAACGAATTATTGCGGCCGCTTTGGCCGTGTCCTGCCTGATTTTACCCGCCGCCGCCGTGTCGGGCGCCCCCGCTGTGCAGGCGGGTTCCGCCCTGCTCATGGAGAAGGAGACGGGACAGGTTCTTTTTGAAGAAAATGCCCACGCGAAAATGGAACCCGCCAGCGTAACCAAGGTCATGACTCTGCTGCTGGTAATGGAAGCTTTGGGCGAAGGACGTATCGCCCTGAACGACAAGGTGACCGTATCGGCAAATGCTGCGTCCATGGGTGGATCTCAGGTCTGGCTCAAGGAAGGCGAGCAGATGACCGTCGACGAGATGCTCAAGTGCGTGGCGGTGGTCTCCGCCAACGATGCCGCAGTGGCTTTGGCCGAACATATCTACGGCAGCGAATCGGGCTTTGTGGCAAAGATGAACGAGAGAGCCGCCGAGCTGGGGATGGCGGACACCACCTTTATGAACTGTACGGGCTTGCCCGCAGCAGGACATCTCACTTCGGCCTACGACATCGCGCTCATGAGCCGCGCGCTGTTAGGATTTCCCGACATCACGAAATATACCACAATATGGATGGACAGCATCCGGGGCGGCGAATTCAAGCTCTCCAACACCAACAAACTGGTTCGGTTCTACGAGGGGACCACCGGGCTCAAAACCGGTTCTACCGACAGCGCCCTTTACTGCCTTTCCGCTTCCGCAAAACGAGGCGGCATGGAGCTCATCGCGGTAATCATGAAGTCGGCCTCCTCGGAAAAACGGTTTGAGAGCGCCAAGGCCCTCTTGAACTTCGGCTTTGCGAATTACTCCCTTCTGGACGTATTTCCCGACCGGGCGCTCCCCCCCGTGGAGGTGCTGCTGGGCGAGCGGGAATACGTGCAGCCTATCCTCACAAAATCCAGCCGTATTCTGGTGGATAAAAGCGACGCGAACGACGTAAAATCCTCGATCCAGCTCTGTGAAAACGTGGAGGCCCCCGTGGAAGCGGGTCAGGTTCTCGGGGAAATGACGGTCACGGTGAAGGGTGAAGTGCGCGAGATTATCCCAGTGGTGGCCGGCGAAGCGGTGGGCCGCATCACTATTCCCGGCATTTTCGGGAAATTCATGCGCATTCTCTTTATGAGCTAAAAGTGCCCCCGCACCTTGCAAAGAGCGCTTCTCCATGGTATAATATAGTAAATTACAGTTACGCGAAGGGGAGAAACGCTATGACGCTTGGGCAGAAAATCA
Organism: Bacillota bacterium; assembly: GCA_023459875.1. GTDB lineage: Bacteria > Bacillota > Clostridia > Oscillospirales > Oscillospiraceae > JAEWRY01. The sequence continues at coordinate 17,707 of JAEWRY010000004.1, read as the reverse complement.
AAGCGGCGCGGCTTTCTCTCGGTATGACCCAGAAGGAGCTGGTGGGGGATATCATCACCCGCAACATGCTCTCAAAGGTCGAAAACGACAGCGCGACCCCGTCAGTGCGGACGCTGGAATTTCTGGCGGGGAGCCTGGGACTTCCCACGGGTTATTTTCTGGATGACGCGCAGATTTCCGACGGTTCTTCTCCCGACGGCCTGGACGAGGCCCGGGCCGCCTTCCGGGAAGAACGCTGGGAAGACTGCCTGGCTCTTTTGGAGAACGACAAGACGGCGGGCACCACCGACGAGGGGTATCTGCTCCACGCCAGAGCCGGAGCCGAAGCCGCCGGACAGGCGCTCATCCGGGGAGATGCCGCCGCCGCGAGGGAGCTGGCGGAAACAGCCCAATATTACAACCAGGAGGGCATGTATTATTCCTCCGCGCTGGCTTCCGAACTCGCCATCACTTTGGGCCAGGCGATTTTCCGGTTGGGCGAGGAAGGCTGGAAGGAACAGCGGGAAGAATTCATGCGGGCCTTTGACAATCTTGAAAAGAGTTTCCAAAGGAAAAATCAAAATAAAAAAGAGTAAACAGAACACACAGGGGTGTTGTCACCCCTGTGCGTTGCTTTATTATCCTCCGTCTTTTGCTGACATATTTGTTGTCCAAGCTTACCTACATCTTGACTGCGGCGGAAATTAGTTGCATACTTTATACAAAGATGTCCCTTTATAACGAATCAATTCTCAGCACATTCTACAGACTAAATTTGTGAATTTGAAAGGAGGAGCCGATGGAAGAGGAAGAGAAGACCAGGGAGAAGATCGGCTCTGAGACCTTGCGTGCCTGGCATCACATGGGGGCGCATATTGAAGAGAGGGACGGCGTACCCGGCTACGGCTTCGCGGTGTGGGCCCCGGCGGCCGCCGGGGTGTCGGTGGTCGGCGATTTTAACGGCTGGGACGAACGAAACGCGCCGCTGCAAAAAGAAGCGGGCGGTCTTTGGTCCGGCTTCCTTCCCGGTCTGGAGCGTTACGAAAATTATAAATTCGCGATTGCGACAAAGGACGGCAGGCTTCTTCTCAAGGCCGACCCCTATGCCTTCCACGCGGAGACCCGTCCCGGCACCGCGTCCAAGCTCTATGACCTCTCCGGATATTCCTGGGGGGACGAAAACTGGCTCCGCTACCGCTCCAAAAACCCGGTTTATCATCGGCCCCTCAACATCTATGAGCTCCATCTGGGCTCCTGGCGGCGCACCGGGGACGGAGAAATGCTCAGTTACCGTGACATAACCAAGTGGCTTGTGCCATATATAAAAAAAATGGGCTTTACCCACGTGGAGCTCTTGCCCGTGACCGAGCACCCGCTGGACGCCTCCTGGGGGTACCAGTGCACCGGCTATTTCGCCGCTACCAGCCGCTTCGGCACCCCCCACGACTTTATGTATCTGGTCGATCAGCTCCATCGCTCGGGCATCGGGGTGATCCTGGACTGGGTACCGGCCCATTTCCCCCGGGACGCCTTCGGCCTCTTTGAGTTTGACGGCGGGCCCTGTTATGAGTACGCCGACCCCCGCAAGGGAGAGCATCTGAGCTGGGGAACCAAAGTCTTCGACTACGGAAAGGAGGAGGTGCGCGCCTTTTTGCGCTCGTCCGCCCTCTTCTGGCTGGAGGAGTACCACATCGACGGACTCCGGGTAGACGCGGTAGCCTCCATGCTCTACCTGGACTACGGGCGGGAAAACGGCGCGTGGGTCCCCAACCGCCTGGGCGGAAGGGAAAACCTGGAGGCGGCGGACTTTCTCAAGGGGCTCAACGAGGCGGTTTTTGCCGACCACCCGGACGTACTGATGATTGCGGAGGAATCCACCTCCTGGCCTCTGGTGACCCGCCCCACCGACGTGGGCGGGCTTGGCTTCAACCTCAAGTGGAACATGGGCTGGATGAACGACCTCTGCCACTATATGAAGCTGGACGCCTATTTCCGGCAGTTTAACCACAATGACATCACTTTCTCCCTGATGTACGCCTTTTCTGAGAACTTCGTGCTCCCCCTCTCCCACGACGAGGTTGTGTACATGAAAGGCTCCCTCATCGGCAAGATGCCGGGAAGCGAGCGGGAAAAATACGCCGGCGTGCGGGTGTTCTACACCTATATGATGACCCATCCGGGGAAAAAGCTGCTCTTCATGGGCTCAGAATTCGGCCAGGAGGCAGAGTGGAATTTTGAGCAGTCCCTGGACTGGCACCTGCTGGAACGGGAGCCTCACCGGCAGCTGCAGACCTTCTTCCAGGCGGCGGGGGCCTTCTACCTGGAACACTCCGAGCTGTGGGAGGAGGACTTCGACTGGAAGGGCTTTCGGTGGCTGTGCAGCGACGACAAAAACGGCAACACGGCCGCCTTCCTGCGAATGGACACGGCGGGAAATTCCCTGGCGGTAATCTGCAACTTTTCACCGGTCCACCGCAAGGGCTACCGGCTGGGACTGCCCTTCGCCGGAGAGTACAGGGAGCTCTTTAATACCGATGACCCGGCTTTCGGCGGCGGCGGATTTCTCAATCCCGGCCCTCTTTCGTCGCAGCCCGTGCCCTGCCACGGAATGGACCAATCCATGGAGATCGACCTGCCACCCCTCGCCGCCGCCATCTTCCGCTGTACCCGCAGAAATCCGGCGAAAAAACAGGTAAAGCCGCCGCAAGGCGGGACGCAAAAAGATATCGAAACGGACGGATCAGCTCCGCCCGCCGAAAAAACACAGAGGTGATTTGATGAAGAAAGAATGTGTGGCAATGCTGCTCGCGGGCGGACAGGGCAGCCGCCTGCACGCCCTCACGAGCCACGTGGCCAAACCCGCCCTACCCTTCGGAGGCAAGTTCCGCATCATTGATTTTCCCCTGTCCAACTGTGTCAATTCCGGCATAGATACGGTGGGCGTGCTCACCCAGTATCAGCCGCTGGAGCTCAATACCTACATCGGCAACGGCCAACCTTGGGACCTGGACCGTTCCCTGGGCGGCGTGCATATCCTTCCCCCCTATGTGAAGGAGGGGGACAAGGGCACCTGGTATAAGGGCACCGCCAACGCCATCTATCAGAACATGAGCTTTATCGAGACCTACCATCCCGAATACGTACTGATTCTCTCTGGAGATCACATTTATAAAATGGACTACGCGAAGATGCTGCGGCACCATAAGTCCCGCTCGGCGGACTGCACCATCGCGGTGCTGGAGGTGCCCAAAAACGAGGCCTCCAGGTTCGGTATCATGAGCGTGGACGAGGACGATTTTATCACGCAGTTCGAGGAAAAGCCGAAGGAGCCGAAAAGCAACCTGGCTTCCATGGGAGTCTATATTTTCACCTGGGAAAAGCTCCGGGCCTACCTGCTATCCGACGAGTCCAATCCCCGATCCAAAAACGATTTCGGCGGCGACATCATCCCCACCATGCTCTCCTCGGGGGAAAAAATGAGCGCCTACCGTTTTTCCGGCTACTGGAAGGACGTGGGCACCATCGAGTCTTTGTGGGACGCTAACATGGATATGCTCCAGGTGGGGGGCGGCGTGCGCCTCTTCGACAGCGAATGGCCCATCTATGCCCGCTCGCCCACGAGACCGCCCCACTACGCGGGGGAGAGCTCGCAGATTTCCCACAGTCTGGTCACCGGCGGATGCACGGTGGACGGACTGGTGGAAAATTCGGTGCTCTTCCACTCTGTGACGGTTGAGAAGGGAGCCGCGGTGCGCTACTCCATTCTCATGCCCGGCTCTGAGGTGCGCTCGGGGGCACGGGTGGAATACGCCATCGTGGCGGAAGGCGCCGTCATCGGCGAGGGTGCCAGCGTAGGCTGCAACCCCGACGGAAGCGACGGATGGGGCATCGCCGTGGTGGCCGGAGGCGTCCGTGTGGGACCCGGCGCGGTCATCGCCGCCAAGGCCATGATTACCGAAGATGTGGAAGGAGAGGAGCTTATATGAATAACCTGCACGGAATCCTTTTTGCTTACCGCTCCAACCCCAACCTGAGGGAACTGACGGCTCCCCGCACTACCTCCTCCGTCCCCTACGGCGGACGGTACCGGCTCATTGATTTTATGCTCTCCAACATGGTGAACGCCGGAGTGGACGACGTGGGGCTTATCGTCCACGCGGGCTATCAGTCCCTGCTGGACCATGTGGGCTCCGGCAAGGACTGGGACCTCTCCCGCAAGCACGGCGGACTTCGCATCCTCCCCCCCTTCGGCTATGCGGGGAAGAAAGGGGACGGCGTCTACCACGGCCGCATGGACGCCTTGGGGGGAGTCTATTCCTATCTTCAGAAAATCCGTCAGGACTATGTGGTGCTGGCCGGGTGCGACATGGCGCTCAACCTCCCCCTGGCCGAAATCTTCGAGGACCACCTGAAAAGCGGCTCCGATATCACCGCGGTGTGTACCCGCGAGGTGCGGGGCTATCCAAGAAGCTCCACCTATTTCACCATGGGGAGCGGCGGCCTGGTGCGGGACGTGTCGGTGGGTCCGGCGGAGCCCACGGGCTGCGAATCTCTGGAAATCTACATCATGTCAAAAAAGCTTCTCCTGAGCCTGGTGGACTACGCCTCCGCCCACGGGATTTCTTCCTTCTCCAACGGAATCCTCAGTCCCATGGCCGGAACCCTTCAGGTGTCCCCCTGGTTCTACGACGGATATGTGGCCAGGATCCAGACCCTGGAGGGCTACTACAGCAGAAGCATGGAGCTTCTGGACCCCAAAGTCCGCTCGGAGCTTTTCAGCGCCGACAACCCCATCCGCACCAAGGACCGGTCCGACCCGTCCACCTATTACGGCCCCGATTCCAAATCCAAGAACTCCCTCATCGCGGACGGCTGCATCATCGAAGGCGAAGTGGAGAATTCCATTCTTTTCCGGGGCGTCAGGGTCGGGAAAAACGCGCGGGTATCCGGCTGTATTCTGATGCAGTCCGCCGAAATACGGGAGGGGGCCGTCCTCAAGTACGCCATCGCGGACAAAAACGTGCTGGTGAACTCCGGCCGGATGCTCATGGGGCACGCAACCTACCCCCTGGCAATTGCGAAGAACTCCATCATATAAGCAAAGCACCGTTAAGAAAGGAGGATCGGAATGAAAATTTTATTTGCCGCCACCGAGGCCGCTCCCTTTATCAAGGTCGGCGGTCTGGGGGATGTGGCCGGCTCGCTGCCCGCCGCTCTGGCCGCCCGGGGGCACGAAGTGAAGGTCATCCTCCCCCTTTACGAGGGGATCGGAGAGGTCTGGCGGGAGAAGATGCACTTTGTCCAGAGCTTCTATCTTCAGCTCGCCTGGCGCAACTGCTACTGCGGGATATACTCCCTGGAGAGGGACGGCGTCACCTGGTGGTTCGTGGACAACGAATATTACTTTAAGAGGTCCGAGGTATACGGACACTACGACGACGGCGAACGGTTCGCTTATTTCTCCCGGGCTGTGATCGAAATCCCGGGCCATCTGGACTGGAGCCCCGATATTATCCACTGCAACGACTGGCAGACGGCGCTGGTTCCCATTTACCTGCTGGAGAAGCGGTACGCCATCGCCCAGCTTGTCTCGGCCAAGTCGGTGTTCACTATCCACAATATCGAGTATCAGGGCCGCTACGGCGACCATACCCTGGAGGACCTCTTCGGCCTCTCCCGGGAATATCTCAATGAGCAGATGCTCGCCTATCACGGGGACGTGAATCTCATGAAGGGCGCCATTTACGCCTCCGACTTCGTCACCACCGTGAGCCCCACCTATGCCCAGGAGCTTCAGTACTCCTTCTATGCCCACGGACTGGAGGGGGTCATTTGGGATAACCGGCAGAAGCTGCAGGGCATCCTGAACGGTATCGACTTGAAGCTCTATGACCCGGCGAACGATTCCGGGCTGGCAGCGGCCTTTTCCGCCGAAAGCCCCCAGGGTAAGTCGGAGTGTAAGGCCGCCCTCCAGCGGGCGGTTGGACTTAAGGCAGCCCCCGATGTGCCGGTCATCGCCTGCGTGTCCCGCCTGGTGCGCCACAAGGGCTTTGACCTTGTCGTGGCGGCGCTGGACGAAATTATGGGCATGAACGTGCAGATGGTTGTACTGGGGACCGGCGACTGGAACTTTGAGGAGGCCTTCCGCAACGCGGAGGCGCAGTATCCCTCCCGGTTCGCCGCCCGTATTCAGTTCTCCCCCGCCCTCTCCACCGCTATTTACGGCGGAGCCGATCTTTTTTTGATGCCGTCGGTGGCGGAGCCATGCGGCATTTCCCAGATGATCGCCATGCGGTACGGTACCGTCCCTATAGTGCGGGAAACCGGCGGGCTCAAGGACACCGTATCCCCCTACCGATCCGATTCCGGAGAGGGCACCGGCTTTACGTTTTCCAACATCAGCTCCCGGGACATGGCCTGGGTGCTCAGGCAGGCTGTGGAACTCTATCACATGGACCGGGAAAAATGGAGAGCCCTGCAAAAAAACTGCATGTCCGCGGACTTCGGCTGGGGCAGCTCGGCCCAAAAATATATTGAGATCTACGCCCGGGTGACGGGCAAGGAGTAAAACAAGTATGTCGGAAACCTATACCGCACAGGACCTCAGGGAGCTTATTACCGCCAAGCTGCAGCGCAACTTCGGCCGGGACGTGGAGGAGGCCGACGCCGGGCACCTCTTCAAGGCGTGCGCGCTGGTGCTCAGGGACATCATGGCCGCAAGGCAGCTGGCGACCGAAGACAGGACGGGGAAAGAGGGCAAGCGCCAGGTGCACTATCTCTCCCTGGAATTTCTGATGGGCCGTTCCCTGGCGAAAAACGCCTTTAACCTGGGAGTATTGGACGCGCTGGGGCAGGCGGTGGAGGAGCTTGGCTTTTCCGCCGCCGACCTCTTTGAGGAGGAGCCGGACGCGGGCCTGGGAAACGGCGGTCTGGGCAGGCTCGCCGCCTGCTATCTGGACTCCATGACCACCCTGGAGATCCCCGCCACCGGATATTCGATCTGTTATGAACTGGGTATTTTCAAGCAGAAAATCATAGACGGGCAGCAGGTGGAGCTGGCCGACAACTGGCTTGGCCTTGGCGACGCCTGGCTGATTCCCAAGGTGGACGAGGCCGAACGGGTGAATTTCGGCGGCAAGGTGTGCGAGTATTGGCAGGACGGGTGTCACAGGGTCAAGCTGGAGGGCTGCACCACCGTGCTGGCCGTGCCGAGAGACATGGAAATCGCGGGCTATGGCACCGAGCACGTGAACGTGCTGCGGCTGTGGGACGCAAAAAGCCCGCTGCCTGCCGACATGTCCCTCTACTCCAGCGGGCAGTATCTTAAAGCGGTGGAGCAGCAGGCCATGGCGGAGGTCATCGCCAAGGTGCTCTACCCGGACGATAACCACTACGAGGGAAAGTCCCTGCGCCTCAAGCAGCAGTATTTCTTTGTGTCCGCTACCGTGCAGTGCGTCTGCCGCAAGCACCGCTCCCGGTACGGGACCCTCCGGAACCTGAGCGAAAAGCACGTCATCCAGATTAACGACACCCATCCCACCCTGGTGATTCCGGAGCTGATGCGCATTCTTCTGGACGAGGAGGGCTACGGCTGGGGCGAGGCGTGGGAGATCGTCACCAAAACAGTTGCCTACACCAACCACACCGTGATGGGCGAGGCGCTGGAGCGCTGGTCCCAGCAGCTCTTGGAGACCCTACTCCCCCGGATCTGGCAGATCATCGCGGAGATCTCCGCCCGGTATCAGCGGGAGCTGGATTCCTTCTTCCGCGGCGACCAGTCCAGGGTGCGGGACATGGCGATCGTCTGGGGGGGGGAGGTGCGTATGGCGAACCTGTGCGTCTGTGCCTGCTTTGCGGTGAATGGCGTCTCCGCCCTGCATTCGGACATTCTGCGCAGGGATGTTTTCCGGGACGCCTATTTCCGCACGCCCGAAAAATTTAGAAATGTGACCAACGGGGTGGATCACCGGCGGTGGATTTCTCAGATTAACCCTGGCCTCGATTCCCTCATCCGCGACCTCACCGGCTCCGAGGCCTATCTCCTTGAGCCTCAGGTTCTGGGTGAACTGGAAAAATACAAGCAGGACGCCGGGGTGCTCTCCCGTCTGGAGGAAATTAAGGCTCAGAACAAGAAGCTCTTCGCCGATCATCTGCTGCGCAGCAGCGGCGTGGTTTTGAATACCGACGCGGTATTCGACGTACAGGTGAAGCGGCTGCACGAGTATAAACGCCAGCTGCTCAACGTGATGCACATTATCTGGCTCTACGAGAAGCTCCGGCAGGACCCCGGCTTTGACTTTCAGCCAAGGGTCTTTCTATTCGGCGCCAAGGCCGCGCCGGGTTATCAGGTGGCCAAGCGGGTCATACGGCTCATCTGCTCCCTGGCGTCCCAAATCAACTCCGATCCCATCTGCAGGGGCAGGCTGCAGGTTCTGTTTCTCGAAAACTACCGGGTGAGCGTGGCCGAAGAGCTTATGCCCGCCGCCGAGCTTTCCGAGCAGATTTCCACCGCGGGAAAAGAGGCCTCCGGCACCGGGAACATGAAATTCATGATGAACGGCGCCCTTACCATCGGCACCCTGGACGGCGCCAATGTTGAAATGTATCAGCAGGTCGGGGAGGACAACATTTTTCTTTTCGGTCTTACTGCCCAGGAGGTGAAGGCGAAGCAAGCCGAGGGATACAAGCCGTATGAGTATTTTATGCGCGACGATGACATCCGAATGGTGCTGGAAGCCCTCACAAAAGGCTTCTCGGACTCTGTGAGCTATACCGATCTGGCCGACCGGCTTCTCTTCGGGACGGGCGGTCCCGCCGACGAATATATGCTCCTGGCTGACTTTGAAAGCTACCGCCAGGCGCAAAGAAGGGCCGGTTTGGTCTATGGGGACCGGACGGCGTGGAACCGCATGTCCCTTGTAAACATTGCAAAATCAGGGATTTTTGCCGCCGACCGCAGCATTTCGGAATACGCCCGAACCATCTGGAACGTACCGGTCAAGAAATAACGAAATCTTTCGGAGTATATTTTTAAGGGAAGCTGGAGTGAAACTCAGCTTCCCTTTTTCTATATCCGTTCTGCACAATTTACATATTATTTACGTTTGATTTCTTGACGAAACGGGCGACTAGGGATATGATAAATGAGCTATAAACCGAGTGCGGGACTTCGCACAAAAAGGAGACGACGGGCAGTATATGAGTTGGCTGCAGAGAACTATGTATGGCAGGAACGGAACCGATCAGCTTTCCGTAGCGCTGCTTGTGCTCTATGGGGTACTCTATCTCCTGTCTGCTTTTACGGGATTTATGGTGCTCAGGATGATTGCAATCGTTCCGATTGCCTTATCTATATTCCGTGTGCTATCCAGAAATATCCCGAAACGGCGCGCGGAAAACGCTAAGTTTATGTCGATGATTGATCCCCTCCTCCGCTGGATGAGAATGAGACGCACCATCCACACCGATAAAGAGCACCGCTATTTTAAATGCCCCAACTGCGGACAGCAGCTCCGGGTACCCCGGGGCAAGGGACACATTCAGATCACATGCCGTTCCTGCGGCGTGAGTTTTGAAGAAAATACGTAAGAAACAAATAGACGCCGTGGAAGGATTCATCCTTCCACGGCGTTTTGTTTTAGCCGCGCTGATCCAGGGGGATAAAGGGGCGGCTGGGAGCCACCGCCTTGTACGCAGGCCGGATGATCTTATTGCCGGGATTGTACATCTCCTCGATCCGGTGGGCGCACCAGCCCACCATACGGGCCATAGCGAAGAGGGGGGTATACAGTTCCTCTGGAATTCCCATCATCTTGTAAACCAGGCCCGAATAGAGGTCCACATTGGCGCAGATATGCTTGGTCTCGTTCTTTTCTCTCAGGAAGACTTCTGGCGAAAGACGCTCGATGGATTCCAGAAGCTCCAGCTCGGGGAGCATCCCCTTTTGAGCGGCCACGTTCTTTGCAAATTTCTTGAGCAGCACCGCACGGGGGTCGGAGAGGGTGTATACGGCGTGACCCATGCCGTAGATGAGCCCCGTCCTGTCGCCGGCCCGTTTGTGGATGAGCTTCGTGAGGTAGGCCTTTACCTCGTCGTCGTCCTTCCAGTCCTTCACGTTCTTTTTGATGTAACCGAACATCTCCATGACTTTCTTGTTGGCGCCGCCGTGGCGGGGACCCTTCAGGGAGCCGACCGCCGCGGAAATGGCCGAGTAAATATCGGTGCCAGTGGAAGAGAGAACCCTGCAGGCAAAGGCGGAGTTGTTGCCGCCGCCATGCTCCGCGTGAAGCACAAGACAGAGATCCAAAAGCCTTGCCTCGGCATTGGTAAATTTGTTGTCATGGCGAACCGAGTAAAGGAAATTCTCCGCCACCGAGAGGCCTTCCTGGGGCCGGTGCAGATAGAGGCTTTCGTTATTGAAATAATGGCGCTTCACGGCAAAGGCATGGGCCACCACCACCGGGACGCGGGCCACCAGCTGGAGGGCCTGCTGCATTTCATATTCGATTTCATTGCTCTCGGGATCGGGGTCGTAGGAATAGAGGGCCAGTATCGCGCGCCCCAGCTTGTTCATCACGTCCTGGCTGGGGGCCTTGATGATCATATCCTCGGTAAAACCATCTGGCAGGGTGCGGTAATGTGCAAGAGTGCGCTCAAATCCCTGCAACTGCTCCCGGGTGGGAAGAGCACCGAAGAGAAGCAGGTAGGCGGTCTCCTCAAAGCCGAAGCGTTCCTCGGCCATAAAGCCCGCGATCAGGTCCTCCACATCAATGCCCCGGTAGATGAGCTTTCCTTCCATGGGAATCTGCTCGCCGTCCTGCATGTAATAGCCCCTGACGTTACCGATCTGCGTGATGCCCGCCATTACGCCGGTGCCGTCGGAATTTCTCAGGCCGCGTTTTACGTCCAGTTTTTCATAGTAGGAGGGGTCGATCGTGTTATATTTTTTGAACTCCTCACATATGGTTTCAATAAATTGCATCGTCTGCGCGGCCTGTTCTGCCTGAGCCTTCATTTGTTCTTGCAAATTGGCAAAATACTGCGCAGAGGAATCGCGGTATGCGTGATCCATCTACGTCCCCTCCCTTACTTTAGAATAATGTTATTATTGTACTTTAATGCATAGGTTTCGTCAACAGCAAAAGAGAAAAAAATGTAAGCGCTTCCTGAGCAAAAGAGAGTGAAAATAGCCAAAGGCAGAATTAAAATAATGAATAATTCGTAGTTTTTTCTTGCAAAACACAGGAGGATACGATATGAAACGCGTTGTTGTGGCCGCTTTGATTCTGGTCATGCTGCTTTTTTTGGCTCCGCTGATTCTCTGGGGCGGCGCCTCTACCCTGTCGCAGGAGAAAAGCGAACCCGAGACACTTACCGCGATCCCGTCCCCCGCCGCCACGCCCAGCCCTTCTCCCACAGCTTACCTGGATTTGGAGCGTACCATTCTGGTTAAGATGGGGGATAAAGTCGAAACAATGACAATGGACAAGTATTTATGGGGCGTAGTGGCCGCGGAGATGCCGGCCTCGTTTGAACCGGAGGCCCTGAAAGCTCAAGCGGTGGCCGCCCGAACCTATTCCCTGTGGCGGATGGGACATACCGTGGCCAATCATCCGGAGGCACAGGTGTGCACCGACAGCACCTGCTGTCAGGCTTACATTTCACCTGAGAACGCCGCCGCAAACTGGGGAGAAAACGCCGGTACCTATACACGCAAGATCACCGACGCGGTATCGGGCACCGACGGTATGGTGATTTTGTATGACAACTCCCCCATCGACGCGGTCTTCCACTCCTCCTCGGCCGGCCAAACGGAGGACGCGGTGGAGGTCTGGGGCAATGCCGTGCCGTATCTGGTAGGGGTAGACAGCCCCGAAGGGGACGAGGTTCCCAATTACCACACAAGCGTCCGGGTTTCCCAGAAGGAAGCGCTGAAACTTCTTAAGGGCGCTTATCCCGACATGATGTTTGGTTCAGACGCGGAAGGCTGGTTTAGTGGCCTTGACCCGGAACGGGTGAGGACGATTTTCTCCCTGCGCTCCGCCCACTATACCGTGGAGGAAGACGGGGAGGAACTGGTGTTTACGGTGACGGGGTACGGCCACGGGGTGGGGATGAGCCAATATGGCGCCAACGCACTGGCAAGGTCGGGCAAAACCTATCTGGAGATCGTCAAGTGGTACTATACCGGGGTGACCGTGGAGCGGTACTCCTCGTGAGTAAATAATGTGCGTGATTGTTGACACAGTGTGATATAATATCAAACTGGAGTAGTAATTTTACTGATATACCATTGTAAAATGGAGGTTCCCTCATGAACAAAAGATACGACGTCGCCATCATAGGAAGCGGCGAGGCGGGCGTTTTTGCCGGCTTTGAGCTGATGCGGCGCAAACCCGATCTCAAGGTGCTCATTCTGGAGCAGGGACACGACATCGAAAGCCGCACATGCCCCATTGTGGCGGGCAAAGTGAAGGCCTGCATCGGCTGCAAGGTTTGCGATACCATGTGCGGCTTCGGCGGCGCGGGTGCCTTTTCCGACGGCAAATATAACTTCACCACCGCCTTCGGGGGCTGGCTCACCGATTTTATGCCTGAAAAACAGGTCATGGACCTCATCGACTACGTGGACTCCATCAATATGGAGCACGGAGCCACCGACAAGGTTTACTCCACCGACACGCCCGCGGCAAGAGCGCTGGAAAAGAAGGCCCTTGAGTTTGACCTTCACCTGCTTCAGGCCCGGGTAAAGCACCTGGGCACCGAAAACAACCTTAAAATATTGAAAAACATCTACGAGGACCTGCGACGCGGCATCGACTTCCGGTTCAACACCAGCGTCACCGATATCCGAGCAGCAGAGGACGGATACTGTCTGGATACCGCCAAGGGCGAGGAATTCTCCTGCCGCTTTCTCATCGCAGCCCCCGGCCGGTCGGGAGCCGAATGGTTTTCCGAGCGGTGCAAGAAGCTGGGAATCCAGCTCATCAACAATCAGGTGGACGTGGGCGTGCGGGTGGAGCTGCCCGCGCTGGTTTTCGAGCACATTACGGATGTGGTATACGAGTCAAAACTGGTTTACCGCACCAAGCAGTACGGCGACCAGGTCCGCACCTTCTGCATGAATCCTTACGGCCATGTGGTGGCGGAAAATGTGGAGGGCATCAACACGGTGAACGGCCACTCCTATTCAGACCCCGCCCTGCGCAGTGAGAACACAAACTTCGCCCTGCTGGTCTCCAACCGGTTTACCCAGCCCTTTGACCAGCCTTACCGCTATGGCAAGCATATCGCATCCCTTTCCAACATGCTGGCGGGGGGTGTGCTGATCCAGCGGTTCGGCGACCTCATCAGGGGCGTGCGCACCAACGAGCACCGGCTCTCCAAATCCCTCACCAAGCCTACCCTCTCTGCCGCCGTGCCTGGCGACCTCTCTCTTGCGCTGCCCAAGCGGCAGCTGGACGATATCATCGAGATGCTGTACGCGCTGGACAAGCTGGCGCCGGGCACCGCCAACTACGACACCCTTCTTTACGGCGCGGAAGTGAAATTCTATTCCTCGCGCCTGGAACTCACAAATGAGCTGGAGACCTCCCTGCCCAACTTCTTTGCCATCGGCGACGGAGCCGGTATTACGCGGGGGCTCGCGCAGGCGGGAGCTTCCGGCGTCCGTGTTGCCCAGGTAATCAGCAGCCGGCTGGAACGGGAGCAGTAGACCCGGCGTTATGACCAATCGCTTTTTTATGGAATATTCAGAATCAGATGGGTAGGATCAAGGAAAAACTGAATTTAAGAACGTAGAAACAGCAGGGATTTTCCACATTCTAAACAGGGTTTTCCACATTCTGATATCGCCAATGTATTTATTTGATTTATTCATTTTGGTCTACATAATCTGCTGTCAAGGGAAACTTTGACAGCAGACTGCACAAAAATATGGGTAAATGATCTAATCCTGTCCAATGTCAAATCCGGGTCGGTTTCTAAGGAGGTAAGTTCGTTGTCAGACCTGATTGCCGCGGCCGCAACGTTCCCGGCGCCTTCCGCCATCGGCATTCTCCGGCTCTCGGGGCCGGGAGCCGCCAGCGCTGCGGGCCGGGTATTCGTGCCGCAGGCAGGAGCGCCTCTTGGGGACAGGGAAGACAGAAAGCTTATCTATGGGACCCTGTTTGACCGGGAGGGGAACCCCATTGACAAAGCCCTTGCAACCGTCAGCCGCGCCCCCCATACCTACACCGGCGAGGAGACCGCCGAAATTCACTGCCATGGTTCCCCCGTCGTGCTGGCAATGGGCCTGGAATCCCTCTTTGCTGCCGGTGCCCGCCAAGCCCTCCCGGGGGAATTTACAAAAAGAGCCTTTTTAAACGGCAGACTGGATCTCAGCCAGGCCGAGGCGGTGATCGACCTGATCGACGCGGAAACTCCGGCCGCCGTCCGGAACGCGTCGGGGCAGCTCACCGGAGCGCTCTCAAAGCGTCTGGAGGAAATTTACGGCATCCTGACCGACGTATCGGCCCATTTCTGCGCCGTGCTGGATTTTCCCGATGAGGAACTGGACCCCTTCAACAAAGAAACTTTAGCCAAAGCGCTCTCTGATGCCCACAACCAACTGTCCGCTCTGCTCGCTACCTACGACCGGGGGCGCCAGCTCACCCGAGGGGTGGCGTGCGCCATCGTTGGCAGTCCCAACGCCGGGAAATCCTCCCTACTCAACCGGCTGCTGGGCTATGACAGATCGATCGTCACTCCCGTTCCCGGGACCACCCGGGACACGGTGGAAGAGCGGTGTACCCTGGGGGGTGTGCTCCTTCGGCTTATCGACACCGCGGGTCTGCGGGAGAGCGGCGATTATGTGGAGCGGCTGGGAGCGGCGCGCAGTCGGGCAGCCGCGGCCGGCTCCGAGCTGACCCTGCTTGTTCTGGACGGCGCCGTACCCATATGCCGGGAGGACAGCGAGGCTATGGAATTGGCGCAGGCCGCGCCCCGCTGCATCTGTGTGGTGAACAAGTCCGACCTGCCCATGGTTGTGGACACGGATACCCTGGGCAGGCGCTTTCCCCATCTGTGTGTGGTGAGCGCGGCTACCGGCGAGGGGATCGAAAACCTGGAGAGTACCGTTGCGGCGCTTTTCCCCGCCGGAGGAGAGGGCATTGACGGAAGTCTGCTCACCAATGCCCGGCAGTTCTCGGCGGCCAAACGGACCAATGAGGCTGTGGAAGCCGCAAAAAAGAGTCTCGCCGACGGATTCCCGCCCGATGCCGTCCTCTCCGACGTGGAAGAGGCGATGGCTGTTTTGGGTGAGCTGACGGGGCGCACCGTAAGCGCCGACGTGACCGCCCGGATATTTGAGCGGTTCTGCGTGGGAAAGTAAAATTCAAAGGCGCGGGAGGATTTCCTCCCGCGCCTTTTTTTCTGCTTTTTTATTGTTTCAGTGTATCGGCCCAAGCGGTGTACTTGGCCACCTTTTCGTCGCACTCTGCCCGGTCTTTTCCGGAGGTGAGAATGTAGACCTTCACCTTCGGCTCTGTGCCCGAAGGACGGACAATGAGGTCGGTGCCGTCCGCCATATGGTACCTGAGGACGTTAGAGCCGGAAAGCTCCATTTGGGACGTCCTGCCCGTATCCGTCTCGGTCAGGATGCCGCTTTGATAGTCTCTGCGTTCTTCCACCTTTACGCCGCCCACCAGGGCGGGGGGCTGGGCACGGAGGCCGGCCATGAGGGCCTTCATTTTGGCAAGGCCGTCCAGTCCCGGCATCACCAGGTTGAGGGTCCTCTCGCCGTAGAAGCCGTACTTTTTGTAGAGGGCGTTTAAAGCGTCGAACAGGGTCATCCCCTGAGAGGCGTACCAGGCGGCCATCTCGGTGAGGAGCAGGGAGGCGGTCACGGCGTCCTTGTCCCGCACGTAATCCCCCACCATATAACCGTAGGACTCTTCGTAGGAGAAAATGACCTTTCCCTCACCCGTTTCCTCCAGCGCGTTTTTCTTCTCGGCCATGAATTTAAAGCCGGTAAAGGTATCGAAGCATTTTACCCCGTTTACCTCGGAGACTTTGCGGGCCATTTCGGTGGTGACGATGGTTTTGAGCGCCGCGGCGTTTGAGGGCAAGGTGCCTGCCCTGCGCCTGGCGCCGATAAGGTAATCTAAAAGAAGTACGCCAGTCTGGTTACCCGAGATGGTGATATAGGCTCCCTTGCTGTCGCGCACCATGATGCCCACTCTGTCGGCGTCCGGATCGGTGCCCAGAATGAAGTCCGCGCCCACCTTTTTGGCAAGCTCGATGGCAAGCGCGAAACCCTCGGGGTTTTCCGGATTGGGGGAAACCACGGTGGGGAAATTACCGTCAATGACCATCTGCTCGGGCACGCAGTACAGATGCTTGATCCCCAGATTCTCCAACACCTGGGGAACCAACCGGTAGCCGGTGCCGTGAAAGGGGGTATAGACCATTTTGAAGCTGTCCGCCACCTTGGCCACCACCGCTTTGTCGTTTACCTGGGCCATTACCTGGGACAGGAAAGCCTCGTCCGTCTCCTTGCCCATAAAGGTAATGAGTCCGGAACCCACGGCTTGGTTGTAGTCCATGGTTTTAACCCCATCAAAGACGTCCAGCTGCGTCATCCGCTGGGCAATGGCGTCCGCGTGGTGGGGAGGGAGCTGGGCGCCGTCCTCCCAATAAACCTTATAGCCGTTATACTCCTTGGGATTATGGCTGGCGGTGATGTTGATGCCCGCGATGAGGCAGTAATGCCGGATGGCGAAGGAGAGCTCGGGCGTGGGGCGCAGTGCCTCAAAAAGACGCACGGGGATGTTGTTCGCCGCCATGACCCGGGCGGCCTCGCGGGCGTATTCCTCCGAGTGGTTGCGGCAGTCGAAACAGATGCCGATTCCCTTCTCCGCCCGTTGAGGACCCTCGGAGAGAATCACATCGGCAAAAGCCTGGGTGGCATGGCGGATCACATAGGGATTCATCCGGTTGAGACCGATCCCCATCGTGCCGCGCAGCCCGGCGGTCCCGAATTCCAGCGGGCCGAAGAAGCGGCTTTCCAATTCCTTGTCGTTTTGCGAAACGGAGAGGAGTTCCTCTTTTTCCGTCCCGCTGAGGCTGGGATTATTCAGCCATTTTTCATAGGATTCTCTGTAAACCATGGTGTGTGCCTCCTGTCAGCATGTCATAGGTCTAAAAAAATTCAAGTAATTCGCGGGCCTCTTTCAGGCGGGAAGCGGGGACAAAAAACTCTGCGCCGTAGCCTGAAAAACCCAGCACCACCCGGCCAAGTCCGCCTTCGCGGGGATAGCGGATCACCACGGGGATGCCGACCGCGCTCAGGCGGGCCTCCAGGAGCTGGGGGTATCCGCCCACATCCTGCAAGTTGGTAAGAAAGACCGGTTCCTCCGGTTCTCCCTTGGGGTCGGATGGCCAGGCTGGGCCGGTCTCCCCGCTCATCTGGCCGCTTTGAGGTACGGGCATGTCAGCGGGCATATCTTCCGGATGGATCTCCTGCAGCAGAAGGCTGCCGCAGACGGGACACCGGTCGCCTTCCCGCTCGCAGTCGCAGCGTTCGCACCAACCCATGGAAACGGCCTCCTTACAAAATTTATTTAATGTCCGCTGAATAAAGCAAAAATATAGTCATATCAATGCTTCTAAGCTGTTTTTGCTTTTTTCAGGTGCAAGGTTCTTGACCAATTATGGTCAAAAACCTTGCACTTTTGATTTGTGGCGTGTG
>JAEWRY010000003.1 GCA_023459875.1 Bacillota bacterium | reverse complement strand
AATTTTTTCAATCATGGAGAAATTTGACTCCATGCTTTCACCCGTTATCGACTCAACACTGGGTCAGAGATGCCGCAGTATCATCGGATATCAGTTCAGCGAGATAGTCCGTTCGCTGATGAGCGTTTATTTCTGTGGCGGCTCATGCGTGGAAGACGTAACGTCACAACTGATGCGCCATCTCTCGTATCATCCTACCCTTCGTACATGCAGCTCTGATACCATCCTCAGAGCCATCAAGGAACTGACACAGGAAAACATCTCCTATACTTCCGACCAAGGCAAGACCTATGATTTCAATACTGCAGACAAACTCAACACATTGCTTATAAACGCTTTGGTTTCTACAGGCGAGTTGAAGGAAATTGAGGAATACGATGTTGACTTTGACCATCAGTTTCTTGAAACGGAGAAGTATGATGCAAAACCGACCTACAAAAAGTTCCTCGGCTACAGGCCTGGCGTATATGTTATCGGTGACAAGATAGTCTATATCGAGAACAGCGATGGTAACACGAATGTGCGTTTTCATCAGGCAGACACCCATAAGAGATTCTTCGCTCTTCTGGAATCCCAGAACATCCGTGTAAATCGCTTCAGGGCAGACTGCGGTTCCTGCTCGAAGGAAATCGTCAGTGAGATAGAGAAGCATTGCAAACATTTCTACATCCGTGCCAACCGATGCAGTTCGCTCTACAATGACATCTTTGCTCTGAGAGGATGGAAGACGGAGGAGATTAACGGCATCCAGTTCGAACTCAATTCCATTCTCGTTGAGAAATGGGAAGGCAAGTGCTATCGTCTTGTCATCCAGAGACAAAGACGCAACAGTGGCGACCTTGACCTGTGGGAAGGCGAATACACTTACCGTTGTATTCTGACCAACGATTACAAGTCATCGACAAGGGACATTGTTGAATTCTACAATCTGCGTGGCGGCAAGGAACGTATCTTTGACGACATGAACAACGGATTCGGTTGGAGCAGGCTCCCCAAGTCATTCATGGCGGAGAATACTGTCTTTCTTCTGCTTACTGCATTGATACACAATTTCTACAAGACCATCATGAGCAGGCTTGACACCAAGGCTTTTGGGCTCAAGAAAACGAGTCGCATAAAGGCTTTTGTCTTCAGATTCATCTCCGTACCTGCCAAGTGGATCATGACTGCAAGGCAATACGTGCTGAATATCTACACAGAGAACCGAGCTTATGCAAAACCCTTCAAAACAGAATTCGGATAAGAATCCTTTCTTTCCGGTTTGAATCTGCGTATTACCTCAAGTCGCATCGTGGGGTAAGGGGATGGTGGCTACATATTGATGTTGTGCTGTTGCTTTTTACTGAAAGCTGCTACTAACGACTCATAAATCTACCCTTAATCGTGTATTGGATGATAGTTGCGGATTTTAGGATTCAGATAAATTCGCAACATTTCGTTTGCTACTATTTTTGCAACTTTAAAATCGCAAATCGTAGAAAAATTAGGGTCTCTTTCAAAATAAAATGTTTCCATTGTCATTTGAATATCTTGTTTTCCTCTCAGAAAAAAGTACTTATCCAAATGCGTACTTCCCGAACGGTAGTATTTATAGAAATCAATGTTCTTATTGTAGAAATTCTCTAACTGATTCAGTTCATTGATGAAATAATTTTTCAGCACACAATCTTGTCCGTTGGGGCGCATCATTTCGATGTTATACACTTTCCTGTAATAGATTAGTTTACTAAAAAACTTGGGTTTTATTATCTTGAAAAAGAATATTTCATCCATTTCACTTTTGAACTTATAAAACGAAACTATTTCTTTCAATTCCGAGAACCCCTGTTCCAACAGCAATATTATTTGAGGAATATCTTTAATCCTGTCATTTAAATCGAGTTCATGCATCCTGATTTGATGTTCTAATTTTTCTGCAATGTTTTTTATCTTATCTTTCATTTTTATTGATTTTGAGTAAAAAAAAGGATGATATCGTCAGTTGACGACACACAAAGGCGTTCACTGAATTCCGATAGGATTCAGTGAACGCGAAGCAACAACATGTCGCTGAAAGATAATTAGTGATAGATTTGCCAGAAATACATAATACAGAATTTGTTGAAATCAACACCTAATCTTACTTATAACTTCCTTTGATTCCGTAGTCGGTATCCTGATTATTCAGCGATTTAGTACCGACAAGATGAGTTTTTCCGAAATTAAAATTCCAAGTGAGCGTGGCAACGAGAATTCGGGATGCATCGCTAAAACTTTCTCTTCGGAAAGGCGCTTGTGCATTTTTGTTTTCCATAATGGTTCGGGAAACATTCTTAAACGGATTGAACGCACCTATGCCAAAAGAAAAATTAGTCGCATTGTACCGGATAGCCAAGTAGTGATAATTACCATCCTTTATGACGGTTTCGCCGTATAACCTTTCGTCAAAAGGCTGTAGCTGGCCTATCAGCATCCATTTCTTATACATTGCCAAAACATCTGCCCTGTAATAAAAATTAGAATGGGTATGCGAATAGTTGTTCCCACGACTGTCAAAGTGGTTGAAGCCTCCTGTAACCGAAAATTGCAGGAAGTTTTTTATCATCCCTACTTTCAATGTTATCTCCGCATTATACTTATTCCAATCTTTCATGTTTTCGGGCATTGTCAGGAACACATTTCCATGTTCTCTTTTCGATTCCATGATAGGATTGTGTTTGTAGTGATGATGCAGGCTTGCATTGAAAGCGAACAACCCTTTTCTGTTTTCGTAATATAAATTATTATTCAGATTCAGGTACGGTTGAAGCAACAGATTCCCTTTCTCGGCAAGATACGAGTCAAGACGGATTTCCGTGTCGGCCAACTCCATCAGGGTTGGATTCGTTTGACTCATCTCCGCATCATACCGGATAAAAGAATTATCACTGAACCGATAGCCAACCATCGCTTTGGGTAAGAAATGGTAATAGCTTTTGGTAACAGATACATTGGAAAAATGCAGGCGATTCAGGCGAAGTCCCAAGCTATAGCTGAATTTGCCCTTACTATAAAACCACTCTGCAAAAACCGACGATTCCGCCTGATTCAAATCCGATTTGAATTCCTCGCCCTGATTAATTGTCTGCTCTGTAAACGACTGAATATGTTTTATCCCGAATTTCAAATTTCCATGGGCAAATCCTTTTTCGTATATGCCTTCGGCAATCAGTGAATATTTATCGGAAAACAGTTCCGAACGTTCGCTGAAAAGAGTATCAACATCGTTGTATTCGCAGTAATTCCGCGAAGATGCTGCGTTCGCATAACTCCCCACCACATTAGCATATATTTTCTGATTTTTGGGTAAACCATACTGGTAATACAAGTCGATGGTAGGAACATTAATTTTTTGCTGACTTCCGTCAAAAATCAACCCTTTGTCCGTGCCATTCTCTTTTAGAAAACTGTTGAAATCGTTGTGAGGCTGATTGCTCAGATTATATTTCAACTTGGCATTGAAAAAAGCCGAATCGCTCTGCTGATAGTTGTATGTCAGCGAAAAATCATGCATTTGGTACGAATAATCACCTCCGGCACTGATTTCTTCCCTCAATATAGGGGATGAATTTTCAAACTGATAACTACCTGTGCGATTTCTGTTATTCGTGTTGATGCGTTGAAACGTTGCGGTGTAGTTCAAAGCATATTCCGATTTTCCTTTGTTGAATTTGGCAAAGAAAACATCGCCCCCTGCAAGGATATTCAGCGAGTTCATCAAATCCACACCAACAACACCGCCTTTATCATCCCTTACTACCACGTAGTTGATAACTTTGGAAGCATGTCCGTATCGGATACCTGCATAATCCGAATATTCTATCCGCTTGATTTGGCGGGGTTGCAAGGTCTGAATTTCTTCCGGCGTGGTATTTACGCCGTTAATCTGCAAAATGACTTTCCCGCCGTCGGATGATGAAATCGTATTCAGCATCGGATTGATGTTCAAGCCGGGAAGCATCATTGTATTCAGCAATTGCATTCCGTTGGCAGAATGGCTGATTTGCAATTTTGTCGGGAACACAATCCGTTGGTTAATCTT
Organism: Bacillota bacterium; assembly: GCA_023459875.1. Classification (GTDB taxonomy): domain Bacteria; phylum Bacillota; class Clostridia; order Oscillospirales; family Oscillospiraceae; genus JAEWRY01. The sequence goes on along the minus strand of JAEWRY010000003.1, from coordinate 761 downwards.
GTTTATTGTGGAAGAAGCAGAAATCACCACTTCCCCAAGTAACAAAACATTTTCATTCAAATACACATCTATTTGTGCTGATTCCGTCAGATTCTGTATCAAAATCCGCTTTGTTTCAAATCCTAAACAGGATACTGACAGCACATAATTATCTGTGGGAAGATTTTCAAATTCAAATCTTCCGATAGTGTCTGTCGTTGTTCCTTTCAGAAAGACTGAATCTTGTTTGAATAGAACGACATTAGCAAACTCAACAGGTGTTTGCGTATTTTGTTGAAGTACTCTTCCTGAAACATGAATCGATTGTCCGGACACACTTAGGCCGGAATACAGGAAAAATACGATAAGATATAATAATCGAGCTTTATTAAAGTCCATACTTGTTTTCTTATAATGGGTTACGGATACAGATATAGCATCTGCATCATAAACCTCATGAATAAATGATAACCTTAATTCCGCAACACTATAATTTAACTTTATTTATAAGTTCCTGAGCAACAAAAAGTTGCCCAGGATTTTGCCATGTCAGAATTTTCACTTATCTTAGTGTTGCAAAAAGAAAACAAGCAAAACTCTAATATGACATGGCAAAAATACAAATTAAATCTGAGAAACTCACACCTTTTGGAGGAATTTTTTCAATCATGGAGAAATTTGACTCCATGCTTTCACCCGTTATCGACTCAACACTGGGTCAGAGATGCCGCAGTATCATCGGATATCAGTTCAGCGAGATAGTCCGTTCGCTGATGAGCGTT
>JAEWRY010000002.1 GCA_023459875.1 Bacillota bacterium | reverse complement strand
GGGCAGCAAAACAGCACTGTTTTGCTGTTTCAGATACATTGAAGACTGTCCGTTTTGACTTGCGGACACACGCCGAAAATCAAAAGTGCAAGGTTTTTGACCATACTCGGTCAAAAACCTTGCACCTAAATAAAGCAAAACAGCTTAGAAGCATTGATATGACTATATTTTTGCTTTATTCAGCGGGCGTTGATTTAAAACTGTTTTTGTGTCTTATTTGTGTCTTGCTTTCTAAAAATCGCTTATCTGCCCGGATTAATACAAGAGCTCTGCATCCGTTTAAATGGGTGCAGAGCTCTTATAATTTTATATAGTTTTATTATGCGGGCTTAACACTCTTTTCTTCCCGCACAGAAACGATATCAGCAAACTTCTCCGCGACCTGTGCGGCCTTCTCATCAGCTGGGCGGCGTTATTATGAAAAAGCTGCTTGAATCGACAATCATATTCGTTGCGTGCACGGCGCTGTGCGCAACTGTGTTGCTTCAAAACGCCAAGGAAAGGAAAGGGCGGCTCAGTCTCCAAAGCTGGGATTCTCCAGCAATATCGCAATTCCCTGGCCTCCGCCGATGCACGCGGAACCGATGGCAAAGCGTTTGTCGGGATGATTCATAAACTCGTAGCAGATCGATGTAAGAATTCTGGCCCCGCTCATTCCAAGCGGGTGTCCAAGCGCAACGGCGCCTCCATTTGGATTAAGCCTGCGGTACATCTCGGAGTCCATGGGGATATCCAGTTCACGTAAGCATCCCAGAACTTGCCCGGAAAAGGCCTCATTGATTTCCAGAATATCAATATCGCTCAGCTTCAAACCTCTTTTTGCAAGCAATTTTTGGATTGCTCCGACCGGACCCATTCCCATAAGTCTGGGGTCACATCCGACGATCGTGTAGTCTAAAAAATTCGCCATTACGTTGAGACCGCGTTTTTGCGCTATAGAGCGTCTTGTTAAGATCTCAAACGCAGCACCGTCGTTTAGTCCCGAGGCATTGCCTGCGGTTACTGTTCCGTCAGACTTAAACGCGGGCCTCAGCTTTGCCAGAGCTTCAAGCGTAGTATCCGGCTTGGGATGTCCGTCTTTGTCCACAACCGTGACAGCGCCCTTTTTCCCTTTTACTTCCACGGGCACGATCTCCTGTGCAAGCCGTCCGGACTCAATTGCTTTTTTTGCTTTCATCTGGCTATTGTAGGCAAAAAGGTCCTGTTCTTCTCGAGGAATATTATATTTCGCGACAATATTCTCTGCTGTAATGCCCATATGGGTAATGTCCTTATTCGGATAGCCGGAGGCGGTTCTGTGTCCTTCGTCATTGGCGTCGATCACCCGGAAATCTCCCATGCGCATGCCTTCATACCGAACGTTAGCCGGCAGATAATAGTCTGCCCGGGACAGAGATTCCGCGCCTCCTGCGGCGACAAAATCCCAGTCTTCAATGAGCTGCAGTTCCTGTGCGGCGTTGATCGCCGACTGCAAACCCGAACCGCAGATACGGTTTACCGTATAGCCTGTGGAAGTAGTTTTCAGGCCGCTGTTTATGCCGATAATCCGGCCCAGATTGTTTGTCGTCTGCGAACCGGTCACATGGCCTACGATGACTTCCTGAACGTCATCCCGAGCAATACCTGCACGGTGAATTGCTTCCTGAAGAGCAATCCTGCCAAGTTCCTCAACGGGCACTGTTTTCAAATCACCCAGATAAGCACCGACCGGTGTCCTGGCAGCACCGACAATTACAATCGCATCGTCTTTCATATTGATTATCTTCCTTATATCACCATTTTTTTCAAGTCTTTATCAATGATCAGAGGAGCCTCGGTTTCCCTTATAATCTCTTCCACTGAAAACATAGGGTTATACGCCCTTAATACCAGCCCGTCGGCTGTCACTTCGATGAGGGCTTTCTCGGTTACGATTTTTTTAACTGCATGTAACGCAGTAACGGGGATCGTACAGTTTTTTAGAATTTTAGGTTTGCCCCTGTTTGAGTGAAGAGTTGCTACGACGACCTCTTTTGCCCCCGCGCACAAGTCCATGGCTCCGCCCATGCCTACAACCATTTTTTCCGGAATTTCGTAATTAGCGATATCGCCTTTTTCGCTTACCTGCATTGCTCCCAATACCGTTGTATCGATATGCCCGCCGCGTATCATCCCAAAAGACAAGGAGCTGTCAAAGAAAGCTGCTCCAACAATATGAGTGGCCGGGAAGCCGGATGAACTTATAATATCGGGATCGTGCTCCCCTGCCACTGGCTCTTCAATGTCTTCTTCTGTTCCAAGCATACCGTTTTCTGCCTGCAGTATGATATTCTGCTCGGGCCTCACAAACGTCGCCACTCTGGTGGGGATTCCCACCCCAAGGTTAACATAGCTGTTGTTCTTCAGCTCTAGCGCAACGTTTTTTGCGATAATATCCCGAAGAACGTCTTGGCTGATTTCCGTCATATCAGTTTTCTCCCTGCACTACATAATCGACAAAGATGAATGGCGTAACGATCTCATCAGGCTCCAGTTCTCCCACTTCCACAATCTCTTCCGCCTGAACAATCGTGATGTCGGCAGCTGTGGCCATCATGAGTGTATGAGCCACATTTGTTCCGTGATAAACGAGATTTCCCAGCTTATCAGCTTTCTTTGCCCGAATGACAGCCACGTCCGCTTTGATTGGAAGCTCTATGAGATAATCCTTTCCATCAATGGTGATACGCTGCTTGCCTGCTTCAATCTTTGTGCCTACGCCGGTGGGCGTAATGACGCCGCCGAGGCCGAAGCCTCCCGCGCGGATCCGCTCCACCAGGGTGCCCTGAGGCACAAATTCCACTTCAATCTCTCCAGCGGCAAACTGCCGGCAGGTTTCTGCGTTTTTGCCTATGTGAGATACGATCGCTTTTTTTATGGATTTTGTAAGTATAAGGGCTCCAACATTGCTCATATCGATTCCTGTGTCATTGCATATCAATGTCAGATTTTTTACCCCTTTGTCTACGATTCCTCTGATCAGAACCATTGGATTGCCAGTACCGGCAAAACCGCCCACCATGATTCGCTGCCCGTCATGAATATGCGACATGGCTTCTTCTAAGGATACGACTTTGGTATCCGCCATTTTCAATCTCTGCTCCTTTCGGGTTGGAAGTATTCTTTATTGTATTAAATATTGTGAATACCCTAATCACTTCACGCAGAGCATACCGCCGTCAAAGTTCATATTGCAGCCGGTAATATGAACCGCCGCAGGAGAGCTTAGATACACGCAAAAGGCGCCCAACTCAATAGGCTCGCCAAAACGATGGCAGGGCATCTCGTTGTCGATGAGGTTTCTCATATAATCGCTGAGGTGAACCTCCAGATCGGAGTGATGAGGGCCCGGGCGGATCGCATTCACACGGATGCCATAGTCGCCCAGTACGATGGCCAGGTAGCGGGTGAGGATATCGCCGCCGGCCTTGGCTGCATTGTAGGCAGCATTATGGTGCTCCTTACAACCGGATACGCTGACAGCGCCGATCGAGGTAATGTTAATGATCTCGCCGCCTCGACTGGCCTCAATCATGTGGGGAGCAAACTCATAAATGATACCGGCTACGCCGATCAGGTCAACATCAACGATCTTTCTCCACTCGTCCATGCCCTTCACCAGAAAACTGGTCTTGGGCGTGGTAGTGGCAATGCCGGCATTGTTGACCAGCACATCAACATGGTCAAAGAACTCAAAGGTCTTGACGGTAGCCTCCTTGATGCTGTCCTGGTCGCCTAGGTCGCACTTCACACATGCATAACGGCCGCCATAGACTGCCAGATCCCCGCAGATCTGCTTGCCCAGCTCGTCCTTCAGATCCAGAATCACAACATTGGCTCCGCTCTCGGCAAAGGCCTGAACGATCCCACGGCCGATCCCGCGGCTGCCGCCGGTAATGACTACATTTTTCCCCTTGACACTGAATGCATCCTGCATCGTTTTAATCGGAGGAGTAAGTCTGTATTCGCTCATAATATTAAAACCTCTTTTTCAGCATTTTTCTAAGCCGGTCAGTCTTCGTGACGCATTGCGCCGCAGGACTGGCCGCCGTCTACATTCAGAATGGCGCCGTTGCAGTAACGGCATTCATCAGAGGCGAAGAAGAGTGCGGCGTAGGCCTGCTCAATGGGCTCGCCCGCCCGCCCCAGGGGGATAATCGCTAAGGAGGCGTTGGCGTGGGCGCTGCCCGGAACCATCTTGCCGGTCCAGGTCATCCCCGGCGCAATTGCATTGAAGCGGATATTGTAGCGGGCATATTCCTGTGCCAGAGAACGGGTGATCTGGTTTACAGCGCCTTTCGTGGCTGCATAGGTGGACATCTGGGGGCTGCCATCCTGACCGGAAATGGAGGAAATATTGATGATGGAACCGCTGCGCTGCTTCATCATATAGGGAAGCACCAGCTGGATCATAACCAGATAGCTTTTCACATTCAGTTCAAACAGAGGATAGTAATCCTTGGCCAGGTTCATTTCATGAAGATTGAATCTGGTGGAAATGGCAACATTGTTCAGCAGAACATCCACCGTGCCGTACATCTCTGCAGCCTTATCCACAAATCGCTTCATATCCTCTTCACGAAAGAAGTCCGCCTCAATGTAGGTAGCTTCCAGACCCTTGGCCTTCAGCTCGGCTTCCATCTCGTAGCCCACATCTTTCTCCAAACCGGAATAGACGACCTTCGCACCCTCAGCGGCAAACAGCTCAACGCTGGCCTTGCCGATGCCGGAGGTACCGCCCCCGACAAGCGCCACTTTACCCTTCAATCTATCACTCATGGTTTACTCTTCTTCCTGAAATTTTATTATTGGATCCCGTGGATGTATTTGCGCTCCAGCTCACGATAATAGGCATCGTTCACGAGTGCGTTGTGATCCTTCAAAGTGCCAATCAAATCCTTATACTTCTGGGTATCGCCCACAGTCTTGAGTTCAGCGAGGATCATCTGCAGGACATGAATGACGGACAGTGTGCACACGCCGGGATAACAGACGATACTGAAACCCATCGCCTGCAGTTCTTCCTTGCTGAGATAGGGCGTCTTGCCGCCTTCCACAAGGTTAATCATAACGGGAGCCTGTACCTTTTCGCCGATCATCTTCATTTCCTCCACCGTGCGGGGAGCATCCACGATCACGAAATCCGCGCCGGCCTTTGCGTACTCGTTGACACGCATAATGGCGTCTTCAATTCCGTTGACGGACGCGGCATCCGTACGGGCGAGAATGAGCAATTCCTTCCGGGTCTCGGCGGCCAGCTGGATCTTCCGGCAATGCTCAATGCACGGGATCACTTCCTTGCCGTCCATATGGCCGCAGCTCTTGGGGGACTTCTGATCCTCCAGTTGAATGGCGGCGCAGCCGCCCAGCTCGAACTCGATCACGGCTCTGCGCACATTGAGCGCGTTGCCGAATCCGTTGTCCGCGTCGGCTATGACGGGGATGTCCACACAGCTGGAGATGCGCTTTGCGGCATCGGCCATCTCGGTCAGGGTGATAAGACCGTTATCCGGCAGACCTTGAAGAGAGGTGGCAACGGCGGCGCCGGAGATGAGGGCTACCTCGAATCCGGCTTGTTCAACAAGCTTTGCCGTGAAGCCGTCATAACAGCCCACAGCTCTCGTGATGGTCCCACTGTGCAGATAATCCTTCAGGATTTGTGCCTTGGATTTCATATTGCGCTCCTTTTTAAGCCGGAATTCTCTATATGAATAAGTGCTTGGCTTTTGGTTATTTGTTGAACATGGCCGGCACGGCGGTAATGAGCTGTGGACAGGCCATCAAAAGAATCATGACGCCGATGCAGATCAGGATGTAGATGAGCAGGTGGATGTTGAGCAGCTCCGCGGTGGTAATATCGGAGCGCAGGGTTTTTGCCATAAACAAACCGGCGCCGACAGGGGGCGTATTCAGGCCGATGCCCAGGTTCACAATCAAAACAAGGCCGAAGACCAGGGGATCCACACCATACTGTTTCAGAAGGGGAGTGATAAAGGTGCCGATCAGCATGATGGCGGGGGGAGTATCCATTAAGGCGCCCAGGATCAGCAGGATGATGGTGATCACGACCCAGAACTGGAACTTATTGTGGGCCAGGGTGGTGATAAAGAGGTTAATATACTGGGCGGCGTTCTGGGTGTTGATGACGAAGGAAAACACGGCGACCGCGGCCAGGATGATCATCATGATGGCAGTACTCACGGTAGAGGCGCGCAGGATCTCGATGACCTTCTTAACGGTCAGCTGCTTATAGACCACAAATCCTACAAAGAGGCCATAAACACATGCAACGATGGCCGCTTCGGTAGGCGTAAACGCACCGGAGTAAATACCGCCCAGGATGATGATGGGCATAAACAGGGCCCAGATGGCGTCCTTAAAGGCAACCGCAAGACCTTTCCACGAAAATTTATAACGGGTACACACGCCGGGATGCTTTGCGCCCCAGATAACGGCGTAGACGGACATAGCGGCGGTCAGCAGGATGCCGGGCACGAAGCCGGATGAGAAGAGGTCGGCGATGGAAACGCCGCAGGTCATTCCGTAGAGCACCATGGGGATGCTGGGAGGGATAATGATGCCCAGGAAGCCGGCAACCGTCACGGTGGCGAGGGCAAATTTCTTGGGATAGCCGTCCTCCAGCATCATGGGAAGCATGATGCCGCCGATGGCGGCGATGGTGGCTACCGCGGAGCCGGACACCGCGCCGAAGAAGGCGCTGGCGAGGAAGGTACAAACGGCCAGGCTTCCGGGGAGCCAGCCCACAATAGCCTTGGCCAGGCCCACAAGGCGCTTGGCGATGCCGCCCTTATCCAAGAGGCCGCCGCAGATCATGAAGAAGGGTACGGCCAGGAAGGAGAAGGAATTGATGGAGGCAAACATCTTTACGGGTATAACATTGAGAGGCATGTTGGAGAAAAGTGCCATGGGCACCACGGAACCGCCCAGAAAGGCGGTAATCAGGGGCACGCCAAGGAACATCGCGCCAAAGACAAAGACGATACAGGTAATAATAACCAGCATAAACCTAGTTCTCCTTTTACATTCTGTCTTACAATCAGTTCACGGAGAAGTCGTCTCCGCCCTTCGGAAACAGCTTCTTCTTGGAGAAGTAGTCATCCCAGCACACCATAATAGCCCGGATGGCAGAATCCAAGAATGTGAGGGTGCAGATTCCGTAAAGAACCCACATGGGGTAGCCCATAGCGGGAGACAGCTGAGTATAGCGCATGGACTTGAGTGTGTGCTGCAGGAAGAGCACAAAAATGGTAAGGAAAATAACAAAAACGGAGAAGTCGGAGATAAAGTTCAGTACCTTTTCGGCCGTTTTTCCTTTGCACATCTCAGACAGGAAGGCCAGCTTCAGGTGGGACCTCTCCCGGGTCACAATGGGTTGGGCGGTGAAGATGGTCAGAATCAGAAGCATTCTGCATGCTTCCTCAGTCCACCGCAGGGGAATACTAAAGAACAGACGGTTCAGTATGCTGAAGAGAAGGATGATCCCGCACACAGTAATGCAGCTGACCGACAAAAAGGTCTCAAATTTTGACATCCCTTTGTCAAATTTTCGAAATGCGCGCTCTAAAGGGGTATAGTTCATCTTTTCATTCGCTCCTTTGCCAAAAGTGAATTGTACATGCATGGAACTGCCTTATGAAATGAAACACAGGGGAATGGGATAGTCCCGCATCCCCCTGTGTTTGAAGGCTTTCGTACCGTTGACAGAAATCCTGACGCGTCAGCCTGGGAAGGCACTTATTTTTTCGCAGCGGCCTGGATCTGGTCGATGGCGTCCTGGGAAGCGATGCCCATCTCGATCAGCTTGGGCCACACGACCTCCTGGTTGATGCGGTTGACCTCGGCGAGCTCTTCGGGGGTGGAGTGTACCAGTTCGACGCCCTTTTCTTCCAGTTTCTTCAGGTTGGCGTCCTGGTTCTCCTCGGTGCGCTTGAAGCCGTCGTCCTCAGCCTCGGTAAAGGCTTCGCGGACAATCTTCTGAAGATCTTCAGGCAGGCTGTTGAACAGGTCGGCGTTCATCAGCACGGGGCACAGGCCGATGCCGACGGACCAGTCGGCCGTGTAGTAGTCCATGATGTCGGCGATACCGGTGGACAGGAACACCAGGGGGTTCAGGAAGCAGCCGTCGATGGCGCCCAGCTGCAGGGAAGTGGGAACCTCGCTGAAGGCCATGGGAACGGGGTTGCAGCCCCACTCGCTCAGGATGGCGATGGTGCTCTTGCTCTCGATGCAGCGGATGTTCATGCCTTTCAGGTCGGCGATGGAGGCGACGGGTTTCTTAACGGAACCGATGTTCATGAAGCCGTTGCAGGTGTAGCCCAGCAGAACCATGTCCTGCTTTTCGGTGGCCGCGGCCAGGGACTTGCCCCAGTCGCTTCTGGTGGCGGCGATCAGGTGGTCAAAGCTTTGGAAGATTCCGGGCAGGGTGGTAATGGAAAACTCGGGGCAGAAGTTCTCGAGCACGCCGGTGGAGGTCATGGTGATATCCAACTGACCCTGCTGGCACATCTCTGTGGTGGTCAGCTCGTCGCCCAGAACGGTGCCGGGGTAGACGGTAATCTTCAGGCGGCCGTTGGACTTCTCGTCGGCCAGCTTGGCAAAAAGGTCCAGGGTCTTGTCCAGGTCGTTGCCGTCGGCCTGGGTGGAGGCCAGACGGAGCTCATAGACCTTATCGCTGGAGGGAGCGGCGCTGGCGCTGGGCTGGGCGCTGGAGGCGGGAGCGGAACTGCTGCCACCGCAGGCAGCTAGGCCGAGGAACATCGCCAGAGCCAGAAGCGCTGCGAGAGACTTCACGAAATGCTTTTTCATAAAATATTCTCCTTCATTTTTTTAATAAAAGGACCTCTGACGCAGTTAAAAAAGTTTCCCCCTCCTCTTTTTTTGCCATGAACTGAGCACATTTTTCCCCTCCAACCGGGCCTTCACTCAAAACGGCCCGAAAGTTTGCACGGATCAGCAGGGAAGAACTTTATGCTTCAGGACATCGTAGTTGTGGCCGGGAATGATGTAGTTGCATGCCTTCTCCAGTTTCTTGAGTCCCTGATAATACTGGATGATATCGGTATATACGTCGCCAGCCACTTTAGGGTCATGCTCCCATTGAGCATATTTCGTAATGAAATCACAGGTCAACGCACACTTTCCTTTTTCGGTATCTACAAGAATACACTGAGAACCGGGAGTGTGTCCACCTACGAGCAGAACCGAGAGCCCTTCGGTAATCTCCTCGTCCCCATCTAAAAGGGTCCAATCCGTACTGATGATCCTCTCCAGATCGAAGCCCCATTTCTGAGTGGGAACAGGTGCGCAGGCATAGAGATATTCGGCTCTCTGCACATAAAACTTTGCGTTGGGGAAAAGGTGGTTGTTGGACATATGATCCCAATGTAGGTGAGAATTAATTACAATATTGACCGCGGCGGGATCGATATTCAGTTCCACCAGCTTTTCTTCTATGGTTTGTCCGGGGTCCTGATAGTAGGGCATCTTGGAAACGCCATCCGCAGGGGTTCCGCCGGTGTCGACCATGACATGGTTTTTCCCATCCGTCAGGTAAAAGGCCACGACCGGGCTTTCTTCATTTCGGATGACACGTCCCAGATGAAGTGGATAGATCTTAAAGTTAGCCATTATGCATCCCTCGTATTCCGACCCAAAATCAGGAAATCAGGCTGATCAGGTCCTTAATCTCGTAGTTCTCAAGGTCCTTGATCATGTCTACAATCTTGTCGCTGTGCTCCCGGGTGATCAGATCGTAGTTGCAGGTGCTGTCGTAGAATTTTTCCTTAATCTGGTCGTAGTTCAGCACCGGGGGATGGGCGTGGACGCGGTACTGGGTGCCGTCTTTGAGCACAACGGTTACGATTGCGTGATAGTCGGCGAAGTCTTTGCCCACCTGCTTATCCAGATCCTCGTCCAGGTAGTGGTTGACCAGGGGATACAGCTTGCGCATGGCAGGATCGTTTACCACCGCTTCGGTGTGGTAGCGCAGACCCCAGTCCTTATAGTGGAGTACCAGTGCGACGCAGAAGTGAATGCTGAACTTTGCCTCGTAGATGTCCTTGGGATCGGGGAAAAACATCTTGAAGCTGCCGCCGGAGGTCATGCCCACGTCAATGCGCTCCACATCCTCCTCCTTGAAGTCGTACTTCTTGACGATCTCCATCATGCCGCTCATGGGGGCATGAGTGGTGCCGCAGGACGGATGGGGCTTGATGCAGGTGGGGTGCTCCTTCAAATCCCAGAGTTTGCCCAGTTCCTGAATGTACTCATAGTGAGGATTCGTGCAGAACACATCCATAAAGCCCTCTTTGCCTTCAAAAGCGTCCACATGGGAGGTGAAGCCCAGGCTGGCCAGCAGAGCGCTTCTCACGCCGCCCTCAATGGAACGGCCCACATGGAAGGGCTTGGCGTGAACGCCGACGTTTCTCTTCAGGCCGCTGAAGGTGGAGCAGGCAAGGCCCCATGCCATCAGCATCTGATCCTTGTCCAGTTTTAGCAGCTTGCCGGCCACAGCGACGGCACCGCAGGTGGTCCAGATGCCGGTGGCGTGGAAGCCGTGGTACCAAGGCTCGGTGGTCATGGCCTGGTTGATTTTTGTATAGACCTCGATGCCCACCACGAAAGCGGTCAGGATCTCCTTGCCGCTGGCACCCACCATCTCGGCCACGGGCAAAAGGGCGGGGACAACGCCGACGCTGGGGTGGGAAAGCAGGAAATGGTCATTGTAGTCGATGGCGTCCATCAGGATGCCGTTGGCGAAAGAGGCGTTCATGACGTCGGTCTTCATGTTGGCGCCGACGATGGTGGCCTCGGGTTTGCCGGTGCCGTAAGAGCGGATGAAGTCCTTGGTCACCTTGCCTACGGACTCGGTGCCGCCGCTGTATGCCACACCAATGCAGTCGAGGATGCGGCCCTTTGCATTTTCGATAACCTCTTCAGGGATGTTTTCATACTTGGTGTCGCAAATAAAATCGATAATTGTTTTCGTGTTTGGCATAGCCTGCTCATACTTGCTCATGTGTAAACTCCCCTTGATTTGATCTCTATGTTTTTTGTCGCTTTTATGAGTTTAAATAGCAGAGCATTGTCCCCACCACGAAGTAAAGCAAAACTGCGGTGCTCATCAACTCCACCCTAACGACGATTACAGTTTACAGTCTCCACTGTGGAAATGTAAAATACAAAAAAGGATATCTTGCATTACTTTTCGTTATTTATGAATTTTTTTCGACGTTCTTCCGGAAAGGCTTCTGTACCTTGACACTTTGGAGGAACCTGATATAATATGGTCAATTATTATATTAATAATGTATAAACCACGAAGGAGTGCTTCATACGCTGTTCCGGACCTCCTTCCTGCCCATTGCGCGTAGGGGAGACTGCACGATGAAAGACATCAACATTTTCTTTATCCGGTACTATGTAACCCTTGTGGAGTGCAAGAAATTCAATAAAGCCGCCGTACAGCTTCACATTTCGCAGCCCGCCCTTTCCAAAAGCATCATGCTGCTGGAGGACTATCTCGGAACCGAACTCCTCAGAAGATACCCCAAGGGGTTTGAGCTGACCGATGCGGGAAAATATTTCTATGAGACATCAGTCTATTTTCTGAAGCTCTATGACGATTTCCTGTACGATGTGGATTCCAGAGTCTGCTCGCCTTACAGCGGCACAGTCAGGATGAGCGTGTCCGGAGTCGTCCTGGATATGTTTTTCCCTGACCTCATCGTCAAGCTCCGGGAGAAATACCCGTCCATCAAGGTCTTTGCCAGAGAAGAAGATACCAGCGACGCGATCCAGTCGGTGCTCTCGCACAAGGTTGATTTCGGAACCGCCATCTGCCCGGTTCCAGCGGAGGTCAAGGACAGTTTCAGCACTTACACCCTGCTGAATTCCTCCTACCACATTGTTCTCCCCCGCAGTCATCCTCTTGCTGAAAAGAGCGTCATCCATGTAAGTGATCTGAACGGTCTGGATATTCTCACGCCGGGGGAGTCCTCTCAGGTACAAAAGTCGTTTCTCGGCCTCTGCCGGGAAAATTCGGTGACTCCGATCATTATGTGCTCCTGCAGCCAGATTCACTTCCTACTGGAACTCACCCGCGCCGGCATCGGACTCACCGTACTTCCCGATATCTTTCTGCAGTCCCTGCCCCCGGAGTTGACACACCGTCCGCTTTCGCCGGCGCTCCCATGGGAGCTTGTCCTCATTTCCCCCAATAATGTGCTTACTCTGGCTGTAAGCACCGTCATCTCCTTCATTCAGAATTATTTTCATTCTCTCGTGACCAGCGGCAATGCGGATCTGCGTACGCTGTCCCCCAGACTTCTTCCCCAATGATTTGAAGCAAAGTGCTGCCCAGAGAGCTTTTCCGGCTCTCCGGGCGGCATTTTCTTTTGCGCGCGGCTCCCCCAACAGGAACATCTTCCGTCTCTCTGTCTTAACCAAAAGTTGTATATATATGAATAAGAACTATTTGATTTTTCAGCTTATTTATAATAAAAAGTAAATGACACATTGGAAGATTATAATTGTCTGACCCTGTATTTTTCCTCGTGAAAGCAGGCCTTAGGTGCAGGAAAGCGGATAACGACAGTATTTTGGCGAATATCCGCAATGATAAGTTTTATAAGCGCCGACATTAAAAACAGGTATCTCGGAAAACCGCCGGCAAACGGAATCATGAAAGGTTGGTTATTATTAGCAGTGAAAAAACATATTCCCAAAGAATTGCCGAAACCAGCACAAAATTGACCCTTGCCGATATCGACGCGCGAACCGTTGATAACGCCAAGCTCTTTATGCTGGACTGTCTGGGCTGCATTCTGTCCGGAAGCCAGATCGTCAACGCAAGGGTGATCCGCAGCGCGGTGAGGGACATTGCGGACGGAGGCAGCTGCACCATTTTCGGCACCGGAGCAAAGACAAATCCCATGATGGCCGCGCTGGTCAACGGCACCGCAGGCCACAGCCAGGACTATGACGACGACCACCGCGAAGGCACGCAGCACGCCTCCGTGGCGGTTCTGCCCGCGGTTATGGCGCTGGCCGAGAAGTACGGCAAGAGCGGCGCTGATGTACTGTTGGCTTACATGATCGGCTCCGATGTCACCATTCGCTCCGGAGAGGCATTTATGGGCACCTCCTACTACGCAGGCTGGCATCTCACCGGCACCTGCGGCGTGATGGGCGCCGCTGCCGGTGCCGCCAAGATTATGGACCTGGATGTGCAGCAGACCGTGGATGCACTGGGTGTTGCAGGCTCTGCCGCAGGCGGTCTGGGTGCCTTCAACAGCAACGGCTCATGGACCAAGCGTTTTCACGCCGGTCAGTCCGCTATGAATGGCGTACTATGTGCCAAGATGGGCCAAGCAGGCTACTTTGCCCCCGCCGCCGTCTATGAGGACAAGGACGGCTGGCTCAACTGTTTCTCTTTCAAGGGCGGCTCCTCCGGTTATGAAATCGCGCTTCCCAATGGAATTCAGGACGGCAGCAAGCTGGTGGAGAACTTCGGAACAAAGTGGGAAATGGCGGATAATTCCATCAAACTCCACTCCTGCTGTCGCTTCACCAATAATTTCTGCGACTGCGCCATTGAAATCCACAACAAGCCCGGTTTTGACTGGACCAAAGTTAAGGCCATCCACGCCGAGTGCAACCGCTTCACCGATGCCAAGCTCTGCAACCCCGTGGAGGTGAAGCGCCACCCAAAAAATGTTGTCAACGCTCAGTTTTCCCTGTTCTACGAAATTGCATGCGGTCTGGTAAAGGGTCGTGTGATTCCGGAGTCCTTCACGGAAGAGGCGATCCGGGACGAGCGTCTGGCGCATCTGTGCGATCTGATCACCTGGGAAATCAGCCCTGAATTTGAAGCCGTCTACCCCAGCAAGTATCCCGCTCGCGTCACCGTCACCATGGAGGATGGTACCACCTATGTGGGCGAGGTCGAGTATCCCAAAGGCGACCCCGAATATCCCGCCTCCGCTGCCGAGATTACCGAAAAATTTCACCGGAACGCCGCCAACACCATCGGCTCCGTGAAGGCCGAGCGCGTGACCCAACTGGTAAGTCACATGGATGAGCTGGAAAGCATTGACGAGTTAATCAGCTGCCTGTACTGATTCGCCCGTTTCACCCGATCCAGTTTGATCAGACTATTTTATTTTCCGCGGCAAAGGCGTCCCGTCAGTTCCCTTCAGCCGCGGAGGAAAGGAATGTTTATATGAACCGTAATCAAGTAACCCTCGTGCGCACTGCAATTTATCGTGGAGGCACCAGTAAGGGCCTGTTCCTTCACGAAAACGATCTGCCACAGGACCCAAAGACCAGAGACAGGGTAATCCTCGCCATGTTCGGCAGCCCCGATCCCCGCCAGATCGACGGTCTGGGCGGCGCGGAGATGCTGACCAGCAAGCTCGCCATTGTCGGTCCCCCCAGCGTCCCCGAGGCGGATGTGGACTATACCTTCGGTCAGGTCTCCATCAACACCCCCTACATCTCCTACTCCGGTCTCTGCGGCAACATTTCCGCAGGCGTTGGCCCTTTCGCCATTGAGGAGGGTCTGGTTCGCGCGGTAGAGCCTATCACCACCGTGCGCGTATACAACAAGAACACGGCGCAGATTTTCACGGTGGAAGTTCCGGTTGAGAACGGCGCCCCCTCCATTGAGGGCGATTATGTGGTTCCCGGCGTTCCCGGAACCGGCGGGAAGCTGAACATCGACATGGTGGGGACCATCGGTTCCTTCGGCAAGGGCCTTTTACCCACCGGCAATGTGAGGGACACCATCCACGTCCCCGGCGTGGGCCGCATTGAGGGTACTCTGGTGGACGCGGTCAACCCCTGTTTCTTTATTCGGGCAGAGGATCTGGGCCTTCGCGGCGACGAAGTGAGGAGTTCCGACTTTGCCCAGGGCAAGCTGAAGGAACTGGAGCTGATTCGAAAAGAAGTTTTTCATATTTTGGATAAGCCCTACGATGAGCAGGATGCCGTTCCCTTCGTGGCCTTTGTCACCAAGCCCAAGGATTACACCAACCACCTCACCAAGGAGACCATCAAGGCCGAGGAGTCGGATTTTCTGGCCCGTCTGTATATGCTGGGCGCTATCCACCAGACCTACTCCGGCAGCATCGCCTGCTGCACCGGCGCAGCCTCCGTCATCCCCGGGACCATCGTCTACGAGGCCCGCGGAAAGAAGGATACCGCCGAAATCAGAATCGGTCATCCCGGCGGCATCATGGATGCGCAGGCAGTCTGCGACATGGGCAGCGGCTCCCCAGTCATCACCCGCGTCACCTACGCGCGCACGGCACGCCGCATTATGGAAGGCTACTGCTATGTGCCCAACCGTTTTTTTGAAGAGGAATAATCAAATGGGAATGACAATGTCTGAAAAAATCCTGGCAAAGCACGCGGGACTCTCCTCCGTCAAGCCGGGCGATACCGTAACCTGCCAGCTGGACTGGGCCGTCTGCCACGATATGTTCTTTAATGTGGATGGCCAGGACCTCTATAAAGATGTGACTCACCTGGATCATCCGGAGCGCTGTGTTGTTCTCATTGATCACGCCGTCCCCTCTCCCACCACCCGGGATGCCCTCGGTTCCATCTACGCCCGGGACTTCTGCAAGAAGCACGGCATCAAAAACTTTATCGATGTGGGTGACCACGCGGTGATCCACCAGGCAATGGTGGAGCGCGGCTATGCCGCCCCGGGCAGATTGCTTGCCGGCGCCGATTCCCACACCTGTGCGGCCGGGGCCATGAACTGCGCCGCCCGGGGCTTTGGCCCCGCGGACGTCACCTACTCCTTCTGCACCGGAGACACCTGGTATCAGGTGTCTCCCACCATTCTCTACCGGCTGCATGGCAAGCTTCCCTTCGGCTGCACCGGAAAAGATGTTTTTCTGTATATGGCAGGCGTGTACGGCGACATCACCGGCCACAGCGTGGAATTCGGGGGCGACGGCGTTGCCTCCCTGACCATTTCTCAGCGCCAGAGCATCTCCACCATGTGCGCCGAAATTAATGCCGAGTTTGCGATCTTCCCTTGCGACGAAAGGTTAGAGGAGTTCCTCCGGGCGCGCGGGGACACGGAGATGAATCCCGTGGAGCCGGATGAGGATGCGGTTTATGCCGATATCCGCGATATCGACCTCTCAAAGCTCTGCCCCTATGTGGCAAAGCCCCACTACATCCCCAACAACTGCGTCCCCGTGGGTGAGGTTGCCGGTCTTTCCGTCAATCAGGTCGTTGTCGGCTCCTGCTCCAACGGCCGCATCGAGGATCTGGAGCTTGTGGCCTCCATTGTCAAGGGCAAGCATGTGGCCCCCGGCGTCCGCTTTATCGTGACCCCCGCTTCTCAGCGCATCTATCTGCAGGCTGTCAAAATGGGCTTGGTCGAAACCATGGTGGAGGCCGGCTGCATCGTCACCAACGCCACCTGCGGCTGCTGCTACGGCGGCCATATGGGCCTCATCGGCCCCGGCGAGCGCTGCCTTGCCACCACCACCAGAAACTTTAAGGGCCGCCTTGGCTCCGCCGACAGCGAGGTCATGCTCTGCGGCCCCACCACCGCGGCGGCTTCCGCGCTGACGGGCGTCATCACTGACCCGCGCAGCGTAATGTGAGGGAGGACAGCTCTATGAAAATTACCGGAAAAGTATGGATTTTCGGGGATGAAATCAACACCGACCTGATCTTTCCCCACAACGCTCTGGGCGCTTCCCCGGAGGCACAGTGTCTGCTGTGCATGAGCGACAACCGTCCCGGCTGGGCCGAGCAGGTTCGGTCCGGCGACATTCTTCTGGCCGGCAAGAACTTCGGCACCGGTTCCTCCCGTCCCGGCGCCGCGATTTTAAAGCGTCTCGGCCTGAGCGGTATGGTGGCCGAGAGCTATAACGGCCTCTTTTACCGCAACTGCATCGGCTACGGCTTTGCAGCTATGGCCATTGAAGGCGTAACGGAACTGTTTGAGGAGGGCGACATCGCCGAGGTGGACTACGCCGAGGGTTCCATCCGCAATCTGCGCACCGGAGAGGTCCGTTACGGCAGCCGTCTGTCCGAGAGTATGCTGGAGAGCATCGCCGCCGGCGGGATCGAAGGCGCGCTGATTGCCAGAGGATATATTCCAAAAAAACAGTAACAGGAGAGAAGACCGTGCTGCAGAATCCAGGCCAGGCGCTCAGGAAGCTCCTGGAGAAACCCGAAATCATCTTGGCTCCCGGCATTTTTGACGGAATTTCCGCCCGCGTTGCGGAGCAGGCCGGTTTTCCCGCCGGCTATGTGTCCGGAGCGGGCGTTGCCGCCAGCTATCTGGGGGAACCGGATATCGGCCTCACCAACGGCTCCGATGTGGCCGATGTGGCCCGCCGGATCGCGGTGAAGGCCAACATTCCCATCCTATCCGACGCAGACACCGGGTACGGCAATGCGCTTAACACGATCCGCACCGTTTGGGACCTGGAGCGCGCAGGGGTTGCCGCCGTTCAATTTGAGGATCAGGTCGCGCCTAAACGCTGCGGCCATCTCGACGGTAAACAGTGTATTTCCGCCGGGGAATTCGCCGCAAAGATCAAAGCCGCGAAGAATGAAAAAATGTACAAGGATACGGTAATTGTAGCCCGAACCGACGCCAGAGCCGTCTATCATCTGGACGAAGCACTCCGCCGCGGCGAGATGTATCTCAGCGCCGGCGCAGATGTGCTGTTCATCGAAGCCCCCCAGACCCTTGAGGAGATCAGAACGATCACCGAAGCCTTTAAAGGAGTGCCCCTTCTCACAAACCAGGTCATCGGCGGCAAGACCCCCCGTCTCACTGCGAAAGAGGCGGAGGAGATGGGATATAAGATCATCATTTACCCCGATGTGATGTGCTACTGCGCAAGCGTGATGTATCGCCGCGCCTGCGAGAGCATTCTAAAAAGCGGTCAAAGCTGGGACGCCATCCCCGGCGCCCACGACAGCCGCGACCTTTTTATCACAATGGGAATAAAAGAGTGGCGGGACACGGAGCAGCGTTATGGCGCCTGCGAAGCGGCCGAAGAGAAGCTCTTCCGATAAACTCTCAAGGCCGCGATTCCGGCGGCGGCAAACAAATTTATGGTGAAAGAGGGCATTGTGCTCACCGAAGCGGCCCCCGGATCTGGATTGGGGACATCTTTGCCTATATGGAATTCCGCCTTTGATTGCCGAGGTTTGAAGGAGATGGGTTCCCGTCTTTTCCAAAAAGAAAAAATGGAAATTCATTTCTGAAAGGATTCGTCATCCATGAAAAAGAAACCTCTCGCTCTCTTTGGCGGAATTCTGCTGTGCGTGATCATTTGCCTGCTCCCTCTGAACGGACTTGAACGGGAGGGCAAGCTCTGCCTGGGTCTGACGCTGATGAGCGTGGTGTGGTGGGCTGGTCAAGTGGCTCAATCGGGTTATGTCGGCGGCATCTACCTGATGCTCCTGTGCCTGCTGAAGGTCGCCGAACCCTCTGTCATTTTCTCCAGCTGGACAGGCTCCACCATCTGGCTGGTAATCGGTGCTTACCTGATCGCCGCTGCCGTACGCAATTCCGGCCTGGGCGAGCGTTTGAGCTATGCCTTTATCCTTAAGTTTGTCCGCGGCTGGCGCAGTATTATCCTCTCCATCTTCGTTCTGACCCTGATCCTGTCCATTTTGATTCCTCACCCATGGCCCCGGGCATTTCTCATTATGTCCGTCATGGCTGTGGTCATTCGTTCCGCCGCGATTCCCCAAAAGGACGCAGCCATCATCGGCTTTACCGTTTTTGCCGCATCGGTTCCCGTCTCCCTCATTTTTATGACCGGCGACGCCACGATCAATCCGCTGGCCGCCAGTTATGGAGGCGAGCCGGTGAGCTTCCTGCGGTGGCTGCAGGTGATGGGCCCTCCCGCCGCGCTGCTCTCCGTACTTACTCTGATCCTGATCCTTGTGCTCTTCAAGCCCTCTGCCCCTGTTACCATCGACCTGGACGAGGTGCGCTCGGCGAGGGCCAAGCTGGGAAAAATGAGCCGGCGGGAAACCTGCACGCTGGTATGGATTGTCGTCGCCGTTCTTCTGTGGATTACCAACGGCGTCACCGGCCTTGACATCGGCTGGATCACCCTGATGATCGCCATGGCCATGAGTATGCCCGTGATCGGCGAGGTTTTACAGCCCAAAGATTGGGGCGAGGTCCCCGTTCATGTGATGGTCTTCCTTACTGCCGCCATGGCCATCGGCAGGGTGGGGGCAGTCACCGGAATGAACCGCTGGATCGCCGGCACCCTCATGCCCGGCTCCATGCCTGAAAGTCCCGTTCTTCTGGGACTGTGCATTTCCGTTCTTGCTGTGGTCATCCATATGTTTATGGGGTCGGTCATCGCCGTTATGGGCGTCACCATCCCTGCATTTCTGACGGCTGCCCAGGGCTCCGGCATTTCTTCCCTCGCCGTCATCGGCATTGTCTACCTCAGCGTAGCCGGCCATTACCTGCTCCCCTTCCATCACCTGAACATGCTGGTGGGACAGGGGGAGGAAAACGGGATGTACAGCCAGATAGAGACCATAAAAATGAGCGGCCCCCTGCTCGTCGCCGTCTTTATCACCATCATTGCCGCTGTGGTATGGTGGTCGGTTCTGGGGCTCATCTGAAGAGTCCGCAGCGGAGCCGAAAAATGATCCGAATTGATGGCCTGAAAAGGCGCGGTATCTTAAAATCAAAAAATATTAAGAGTTTTTCAAGGAGACCTGAACTATGCTAAGACAGAAAAAAACCATGGACGGGAACACGGCTGCCGCCCATGTATCATACGCGTTTACAGAGGTGGCGGGAATCTATCCTATCACCCCGTCCAGCCCCATGGCGGACTATGTGGACCAGTGGGCGGCGGCCGGCCGTAAAAACATCTTCGGCAGCACGGTAAACGTGGCGGAGATGCAGTCGGAAGCCGGCGCGGCGGGGACGGTACACGGCTCGCTGGCGGCGGGCGCGCTCACCACCACCTACACCGCCTCTCAGGGCCTGCTGCTCATGATCCCCAATATGTATAAGCTGGCGGGCGAGCTTCTGCCCGCAGTTTTCCATGTCTCGGCCCGGTCGCTTGCGACCCACGCCCTAAACATCTTCGGCGACCACTCGGACGTTATGGCCTGCCGCCAGACCGGCTTCGCCATGCTGGCCGAAACCAACCCCCAGGAGGTCATGGACATGGGCGCGGTGGCCCACCTGGCCGCGATGAGGAGCCGTGTGCCCTTTCTGAACTTCTTTGACGGGTTCCGTACCTCCCACGAAATTCAGAAGATCGAGATCTGGGATTACGACGACCTGGCCGAGATGGTGGACATGGATGCGGTGGCCGCCTTCCGCAAGCGGTCCCTCAACCCCGAGCACCCGGTGATGCGCGGCTCCAACCAGAACGGCGATATCTTCTTCCAGAACCGTGAGGCCGTCAATAAGTACTACGACGCGGTGCCCGGCATCGTCGAGGAGTACATGGGCAAGGTCAACGCGAAAATCGGAACCGACTATCAGCTTTTCAATTACTACGGAGCGCCGGACGCCGACCGGGTCATCATCGCCATGGGCTCGGTCTGCGACGTGGCCGAAGAGGTCATCGACTACTTAAACGCGGGCGGAGAAAAGGTGGGCCTCGTCAAGGTGCGCCTCTACCGTCCCTTCGTTCCCGAGAAGCTCATCGCCGCCATCCCCGCCACCGCGAAGAAAATCGCCGTACTGGACCGCACCAAGGAGCCCGGAGCCCTGGGCGAGCCTTTGTATCAGGACGTGGTGACCACCCTGGCCGACGCCGGGATCGTAAAAACCGTCATCGGCGGCCGCTACGGCCTTGGGTCCAAGGACACCCCGCCCTCCAGCATTTTCGCCGTTTATGAGGAACTGGAAAAGGTTGCCCCCAAGCGCCGGTTCACCATGGGCATCGTGGACGACGTGACGAACCTCTCCCTGGCGGAGAAGCCCGCGCCGGACACCGCGGCGAGGGGCACCATCGAGTGCAAGTTCTGGGGCCTGGGCGGCGACGGTACCGTGGGCGCCAACAAAAACTCCATCAAGATTATCGGCGACCATACCGGCAAGTACGTCCAGGCGTATTTCCAGTACGACTCCAAGAAGACCAGCGGCGTGACCATCTCCCACCTGCGCTTCGGGGACAAGCCCATCCGCAGCCCGTACTACATCAACAAGGCCGATTTCGTGGCCTGCCATAACCCCTCCTATGTGGTCAAGGGCTTCAAGATGGTCCGGGACGTGAAGCCCGGCGGCGCCTTCCTCATTAATTGCCAGTGGACCCCCGAGGAGTTGGAGAGCTACATACCCGCCGAGGCCAAGCGGTACATCGCCCAGAACAATATCAGGGTTTACACCATCAACGCCATCGACCTGGCCATTAAGCTGGGCATGGGCAAGCGGACCAACACCATCCTACAGGCCGCCTTTTTCGCTCTGGCCAAAGTACTGCCCCCCGAGGACGCCATCCGCTATATGAAAGACGCCGCCACCCACAGCTACCTGAAGAAGGGTCAGGAGGTTGTGGATAGGAATCACAGGGCCATCGATGCCGGT
Source organism: Bacillota bacterium (assembly GCA_023459875.1). Taxonomy (GTDB): domain Bacteria; phylum Bacillota; class Clostridia; order Oscillospirales; family Oscillospiraceae; genus JAEWRY01. The sequence continues at coordinate 50,858 of JAEWRY010000002.1, read as the reverse complement.
GCTGCAGCCCTGGTACAGATTGAGATACCGGCTTCTTGGGCAACTGCGGTTGACGCCAGGAATGCCGCTCCCCTCACCGGCAATCCCCGTTTAGTGAAGATGGTGGAAGAGCTCACCCTGCCCATGGGAAGGATGGACGGCGACTACCTGCCGGTTTCCGCCTTCGCCGAGCACGCCGACGGCACCTTCGAGCAGGGCGCCACGGCCTATGAAAAGCGCGGCGTAGCAGTGAGCGTCCCCACCTGGAACCAGAATACCTGCATTCAGTGTAACCAGTGCTCCTACGTCTGCCCTCACGCCGCCATCCGGCCCTACGCCCTCGACAAGGAAGAGCTCTCCAGTGCCCCCGCGGGCACCAAGAGCGCCCCCTTCAAGGCCGGAAAGGGCAAGGGCGTGTACGACTACGCCATCGCCATCTCCCCCCTGGACTGCATGGGCTGCGCCGTGTGCGCGGGCGTCTGTCCCACCAAGTCGCTCGTCATGGTGCCCCAGGAGCAGGAGGCTTGCCAACAGGCCGTGTTCGGCTATATGGCCTCCAAGGCGGCCCCCAAGACCGACGTGGAAGATACCGTCTCGGTCAAGGGCAGCCAGTTCAAAAAGCCGCTGCTGGAGTTCTCGGGCTCCTGCGCCGGCTGCGCCGAGACCGCCTACGCGCGGCTCATCACCCAGCTCTTCGGCGAAAGAATGTATATTTCCAACGCCACCGGCTGCTCCTCGATCTGGGGCGGACCGGCCGCCACCTCACCCTACACCGTGAACGGGGAGGGCAAGGGGCCCGCCTGGGCCAACTCCCTGTTTGAGGACAACGCGGAGCACGGACTCGGCATGTATTTGGGCCAGAAGGCCATCCGCGACCGCCTCGCTGCTAAAATTAAGGAACTTGCGGAAATAACGGAGTATCCGGATAAGAAGAAAATCTGCGAAAAGTGGCTGGAGACGAAAGAGGACGGCGAAGAAAACGCAGCCGCCACCAAAGCGCTCGTTGCCCGTCTGGAGCAGGACCCCGACTGCCCGTATTCCAAGGCCATTCTGGAAGATAAGGAATACCTCAACAAGAAGTCGGTGTGGATCTTCGGCGGCGACGGCTGGGCCTACGACATCGGCTTCGGCGGCTTGGACCACGTGCTGGCCTCCGGCCAGGACGTGAACGTCATGGTCTTCGATACCGAGGTGTATTCCAACACCGGCGGCCAGGCCTCCAAGGCCACCCAGGTGGGCGCGGTGGCCCAGTTTGCCGCGGCCGGCAAGGCCATCCAGAAGAAGAGCCTGGCCGAGATGGCCATGAGCTACGGCTACGTATACGTTGCCCAGGTGGCCATGGGCTCCAACATGAGCCAAACGTTAAAGGCCATGAAGGAGGCCGAGGCTTACCACGGCCCGTCCCTGGTAATTGGGTACGCCCCCTGTGAGATGCACTCCATCAAGGGCGGCATGGCAAACTGCCAGAGTGAGATGAAGCGCGCGGTGGACTGCGGCTACTGGAACATGTTCCGGTTCAACCCCGCCCTCAAGGCAGAAGGGAAGAACCCCTTCACCCTGGACAGCAAGGCCCCCGTGAGCGGCTACCGGGAATTCCTCATGAACGAGGCCCGCTATTCCGCTCTGACCCAGTCCTTCCCCGATAGGGCCGAAAAGCTCTTCGCCGAAGCCGAGGAGGATGCCAAGGCAAGGTTCGAGCACCTGCAGAAGCTCGTGGAGATGTATAAGTACTAGCCCTTTTAAGAGCGAGTTCAGCGCCGTATCATACGGCGCTGGGCTCGCTCTTTTCTGAGATGATTGTTAAACTGATATTGAGGTTTCAAATGCCCCATTAACTGATGTAATGTTTGGTATGGTAGATATAAGCTCTTAAATTAGATGTCAGATGACACTAACCGGTTAATTAAGAACGGTAAAATCGGGACGTATTAACGCTTACAAGTATTTGCCGGTGCCAGGCAACGCATGTGCTATAACAGTCCGACTCCTTTAGTATATTTAACATTAGGGAAGGAGCTTAATGTAATCGATCAAAGACGATGTGCAGACAATTTTTGCCAATATAATTACAGAAAGATATAAGCATTTATAGAGTAAAATTAAAAGTACAAAGTAAAATAATGCTTTTTGAAACCTCTGCAATATTACAAACCGCAGTTTTTCTGATTCGTAATCAGCAGGTCGTGTGTTCGAGTCACACAGCGAAATAAAACTCTGTAACCTCAATGGTTACAGAGTTTCCTTATGATTCCGGTTGAAAGTTATTTTAAATGGCTGAGCGCTTAATTATTTGAAGAACAGACATGATCAGTCAAAAGTATATTAGAAAGCAGCGGACCATACCGTCCACTGCTTTCTGTTATGGCCTATTGGCCAATGAATGTAATCTATGTTAGTCTTGTACGTTCCCGGTACAGGCTCCCCGTCCAAAACCGGAGCTATTCCGGCCTCCGCCGTAATTTCTATTCATGCTGCCGTTTCCAGTCCCGGTTCCAGCTCCGAACCCTGCCCCCATTTTGGCTCCAGTCCCGCCGCTGCAGCTTCCGTCACAATTTGCCTGATTTGCTTCCATGGCCGCGATGATTGCATCTGCTCTTTCCTGCGTCATTGTGCCTGCGTTAACCCGTTCTGCCAACTGAGCTTTTTTCTGCTCCAACATTTGTGACTTGAACTGAGTGAGTACTCCATATTCGCTAGCCAGCGATCCGTAAGTTTCTCCTGATTCAACCTTTTGCGCTGTAACGCTTTCTACTGATTTTCCGGTAAGTCCGGCCACAATTTCTGCCGGGGTAGTGTAGCTTGATGCGGCGAGTGCGGTGATGGATGTTGCGCTGACGATGAGTACAACTGCCCCGATAAAGGCGAATTTTTTAAGCTTTTTCATGATGTTTCTCCTTTTAAATTATATTATTGATTGTTTCCTATACTCTGATTATGCCTTGATGTTTTGTCAGAAGTGTGTCTTTTGTATTTTGTTTTTTAGTTTTTGCCTTACACCGGGAAAACCTCCTTCCGTGTGCTTATAGGTTAGACGCAATAAATGGCAATAGTATGTTTTTTAGGTTCCAAATCCTTGCTATTAAAATAAAAAAGACAAATTTTTGCCACTCATTTAGTTTTTAGTATGGTATAATCAAGCTGAATAAGTCATTGGGAGTGATTCTATGCCGACCGTTCTGATTGCCGACGACAACAGGCAGATTACATCCATTCTCGAGGAATATGCAAAAAAAGAAGGGCACACTCCCTTCGTCGCTTTTGACGGCCAGGAGGCCCTCGATCTGTTTAATAAAATACATCCCGAAGTGGTTCTGCTAGACGTAATGATGCCGAAGATGGATGGTTTTGAAGTCTGCCGGGAAATCCGGAAAAAGTCCGACACACCGGTGATCATGATCACGGCTCGGGGAGAAGATTTTGAAAGGATCATGGGCCTTGATATCGGAGCGGATGATTATATTGTAAAGCCATTTTCACCGGGAGAGGTCATGGCCAGAATACGAGCAGTCCTGCGGCGGATAACGAGTGAGGATACAAAGAACAGGCAGATTTTCTCTATTTCGAACCTGACAATCAACCTTGACGAATATACTGTTGCCATCGATAGCCAAAATGTCCTGCTTACCAAGAAAGAAACGGAAATCCTATGGACGCTTGCCACTAACAGGAACAAGGTTTTTTCCCGAGATAATCTCTTAAACAGCCTCTGGGGCTATGATTATTTCGGAGATACGCGTACGGTGGATTCGCATATTAAGCGCCTGCGCGCAAAGCTGGACGAGTATCCGCACGAAAGCTGGGATATCAGCACCATATGGGGGGTCGGATATAAATTTGAGGTAAAATCGGATGAAAAGTAAGATCTCGAGAAAGCTGACGCTATACTTTGCAGCCGCGCTGTTTTTATTTACCGTTGTGATCGGAGTTACATTTATTACTCTGTTCCGGGCCCAGACGGTAAAAGATCACAAAAATAATCTGGAAATGCGTGCAGTCTCTATCGCCGGCGCACTGTCCGATTATATGGGCAATGCAAACTCGGGTACCGGAAAAGGCATGATGGGAAACGGTATGGGGGGCTATGGGGTTTATCTGAGGTTCATTGACGACATAGCCATGAGCGACGTCTGGATTGTGGACGAAAATCTCAATTTGATTACGAATAGCCAGATGTCGGGCCAAAGCTACAATTACGCCGATTTACCATCGGATGCTGATAAGGTTGTAAAAGAAGTATTCACCGGAAAAACCACATTCAGTGAGGGCTTCAGCAGCCTTTTGGATATTCCTACGCTGACGGTTGGAACGCCGATTGAAGTAGGCGGTCAGGTCGTCGGAGCCGTTCTCCTTCATTCTCCTGTGAAAGGAATCAGCGATGCGACCATACAGGGCGTAAAAATACTGGAGGTCAGTATCCTGGCCGCGCTTGCTTTCTCCGTAATCTTATCTGCTTTTTTTGCCTACACTTTTACAAAACCCTTGAATAAAATGAAAAATTCCACGCTTTTACTTGCCGAAGGAGAGTACACGGCAAAAACCGGTGTACAGATGAAGGACGAAATCGGCGAGCTTGCGGGGGCCATTGATGTTCTCAGTGAAAGGCTTGTGATTGCAAAACGGGAAAACGATAAGCTGGACAAGCTCCGCCGCGATTTTATTGCAAATATATCCCATGAGCTAAAAACGCCTGTTACGGTAATCCGGGGATCTCTGGAAGCGTTATGCGACGGGGTGGTGACAGATCCGGAGCAGGTAAAAAGCTACCACAGTCAAATGCTCAGTGAGAGCCTCTATCTTCAGAGGCTGATCAATGATCTCCTGGACTTGTCCAAGCTTCAAAACACTGACTTTAAAATCGACAAGCAGGAGTTGAACCTTTACGATATTCTGAGCGACGCCGTACGGAGCGCAGGGCACCTGGCCCGGGACAAGAATATCGAAATCCGACAGGAATTCGACACGGGGTCTCTGACGGTGGCCGGAGACTATGGCCGTCTGAGGCAGATGTTCCTGATCGTACTGGACAACGCCGTTAAATTCTCACCCGTAAGCAGTGAAATCCGGGTTTCGGTGAACAACAGGGTCGTGTCGATCAGCGACCAGGGTAATGGAATCGCCGATGAGGATCTGCCTCATATTTTCGACCGGTTTTACAAAGTGGTGTCCGAGGGAAATAAAAGCGGTTCAGGCCTCGGTCTAGCGATAGCCAAGCAAATTGCCGACAGGCATCATATCGGAGTGGCTGTCACAAGCAAATTAAATGAAGGCACTAAATTCCGATTTGAGTTTTGATTTAGATTATTTCCTTGATGATGCGGCGGATAAAAGGACCCGTAAGGTTAGAAAGGCTATGGCTCCGCCGGGGATCAATCAGCCGTGGTATTTTGCGGCTTCAAAGAAAGAGGAAACCCGCCGTCAGCTTCTCCAGGTGACGTCGGCGTGGGCGTATACTCATGTATCAGCGCCCTGCCAATGTTTTGGCAGGGCGCTGATTGACCACACATATAGCTATGCTGGCGTCAAATGGGTCGTCTAGGTCCCCAAAAGGCGATATTACCGGCTCCAAAAATTGCCACATCATAACGGATGTGGCAATTTTGTACTATTCTGGAAGCTAATGCTCCAAAAAATTTTTAAACAGCCTCTTATAATTTCGGATAATATCATTGCATTGGTCAAACGAAGCCGGGATTTTTAGCGGATTTGAAAAAAATTTAAAAAATGAATTGAATAAATTATCAACTATGATATGATAAGGATATAATTGGTCCTACCAAAAACAAAGAAGTATAAGTGCAAAAGAACAAGCAATTGCATGAACGTTTCCGAGAAAGGGCTGCGGGCGTATCCGGTGAATGCTGCCGCACCTCAAAGACGGAGCTGATTTGCTGACCCCAAAAATTACTAATTAAAATATAACGTGAGTTTTCGAGGTTACCATGTGTCAAAGAAAAATTGGAAAGGGTGTTAGTATGAGTATGATGAATGATGAGCTTTACGAACGCTACAAGGCCAATCTGGAGGGGGTGAACGGAAGGTGCGTGCGCACAGCAAAGGCAGACCTGGCAAAGACAATTGTTGATCTGTTCAAAGACGGCGGCCTGAAGACAACCTGTATCCAGAACACCCCTTTGCTTCAGGAGGCCGGTGTGGCCGCCGCCCTGGAGGCCGCCGGCGTAACCGTTTACACCGATCATATCCGTCTCCGCGCAGAAACTGCTCAGGGCGGAATCGGAGAAAATCAATACGCAATTGCGGAGCTGGGTACCTTGCTTCAGATGAATGACGACGTGGACGGAAGAATTGTCGGCACCATGTCTGAAGACTACTTCGGCATCGTCAAGGGTTCTGCCATTGTTCCCACCTATGACGATATGTTTAGTATTTTGGCCGCTCTTCCCCAAATGCCTTCCTTTGTCGGTTTCGTTACCGGCCCGAGCAGAACCGCGGATATTGAATGCGTGAGCACCGTCGGCGTCCACGGCCCATTGAGACTGACCGCTGTTGTTATCGATAATGAATAGTGGAGTGCTAGAAGGAGGAAAAGACAATGGCTAATGAAGAACTGAAGCAGGAAATATCCGAAGCTTTAAAAAATTCAACCCTCAGCAGGACCTTAGGCACCTTCTGCGCGACCTATCCCGCCAAGAGAGAAAAAGCCTATGCCGGCGTGGATTTTGAAGCTACCCGAGAGAGTATCAAGCGAGTTAAAAGCTACGCCGCCGACCACATCGACGAACTGGTTGATGAGTTTACCAAAAACTGCTCCGCCAGAGGCGGCAAGGTGTTCCGGGCGACCAGCAAGGAAAACGCGATTGAATACATCCGCAGCCTGGTAAAGGAACGCAATGTTAAGCTCATTGTGAAATCCAAGTCTATGGCCTCCGAAGAGATCCATATGAACAAGACTTTGGCGGAGGATGGCGTTCTTGTTCAGGAGACCGATCTGGGTGAGTTTATCATTGCCCTGGAAGGTAACACCCCTGTCCATATGGTCATGCCCGCTCTGCATCTCAATAAGGAGCAGGTGGCCGATCTGTTCACCGACTACACCAAGGAGAAGAACGCCCCCGTCATTTCCGAGGAAGTTAAGACCGCCCGCAAGGTGATGCGGCAGAAATTTATCACCGCGGAGATGGGCGTTTCCGGCGCCAATGTGGCCGTCGCGGAGACCGGAACATTGTTTACGATGACGAATGAAGGCAACGGCCGTATGGTGGGCACGCTGCCTGGCATCCACCTTTATGTGTTCGGCATTGAGAAGCTGGTCAAGTCTGTCTCGGACGCCGGTTACATTTTTAAGGCCCTGCCCCGGAACGGCACCGGCCAGCGCATCACTTCCTACCTCTCTCTCTACACCGGCCCCACAGAGGTGACCATCAACAAGGAAACGGACGAAAAAGCCAAGAAGGATTTTTACGTGCTGATCCTCGACGACCCCGGACGCCGCGAGATTCTGGCTGACCCCGATTTCCGCGAGATCTACGACTGCATTCGCTGCGGAGCCTGCCTGGACGTCTGTCCCGCCTTCGCCCTGGTCGGCGGTCATGTATACGGCAGCAAGGTTTACACCGGTGGAATCGGCACCTTGCTGACCAATTTTCTCATCTCTCCCGAGCGCGCCGAAAGCGTGCAGAATATTTGCCTCCAGTGCGGCAAGTGCAAGGAGGTCTGCGGCGGCAAGCTGGACATTCCCGGTATGCTTCTGAAGCTGCGCACCAGGTTCGCCGCCAAGTCCGGTGTGGCGCCCACCTATAAGTTCGCTCTGGACACCGTGAGCAACCGCCGAATGTTCCATTCCCTGCTGCGCATCGCCTCCGTAGCCCAGAAGCCGGTGACCAACGGCCAGCCTATGATCCGGAATCTGCCCCTCTTCCTGTCAGACCTGACGGCAGGACGCAGCCTGCCGGCCATTGCCAAGCAGCCCTTCAGGGATATCTTCCCCAAGATTCATCAGCACGTGCTCGCGCCCAAGGGTACCATCGCCTTCTACACCGGCTGTCTTCTGGACTTTGTGTATGTGGACGTAGCCGAGGCCGTAGTCAAGGCCCTAAACGAAGCCGGCTACCGTGTGGTTATGCCGGAAGGCCAGACCTGCTGCGGCGCTCCGGCTACTTACATGGGCGACACGAATAACGCCAAGGCGGCCGCCATCATGAACATCGAGGCTCTGGAGGCCGAGAAGTACGACTATATCGTCTCCGCCTGCCCCACCTGTACCCACTCTCTGCGTGAGTACAAGGAACTGTTCAAGGACGACCCCTCCATGTTTAAGCTGGCCGAGACGCTATCCGAGAAGACATTTGACTTTTCCAAGCTGCTGCACATGCTGGGCGGCCTGCCCACCAAGGGCGACGGCAGACCTCTGAGGATCACCTACCACGATTCCTGCCACCTGAGAAGAGTCATGAACGTTTACAAGGAGCCCCGCGAGCTGCTGACCTCCACCAAGGGCGTGGAGCTCGTCGAGATGGAGGACTGCGACCGCTGCTGCGGTTTCTCCGGCTCTTACTCCATTAAGTTTCCGGAGATCTCCGGCCCTATCCTGGAGAAGAAGATCGACAACATCGTGAAAACCCGCGCCGACGTGGTGGCCGTGGATTGTCCGGGCTGTATGCTCCAGATCGCCGGCGGCCTGGACGCGCGCGGCCTGCCCATCAAGGTGAAGCATACGGCCCAGATCCTCATGGAGAAGAGAAAGATAAAATAGCTCACGGCGATTTTCTCTGCCGACAAGGCAAGGCCCCTACAGAATTTTTTCTGTAGGGGCCTTAGTCTACATAAGGCTTTCCTTCTGCTCTCGTTTCAGCCCACGACGTTGATGGGATGGCCTTCCACAAAGCCGCGGATGTTATCGGCCAGCCTGGAGACCAGACGCTGCCTGGTTTCCAGGCCCTTCCACCCCATGTGGGGCGTGAGAATCACATTCTCCATCTCATAGAGCGGATTATCCAACGCGGGCGGCTCCTGCTCCTGAACGTCCAGACCGGCTCCGGCGATTTGCTTTGCCCGGAGCGCTTCGATGAGCGCGCTCTCGTCAACGAGGGCGCCCCTGGCCGTGTTGAGGAGAAAGGCTGTGGGCTTCATTTGCCCCAAAGTGTCTTGATTCATGATATGTCTGGTTTGCGCGCTGAGCGGGCAGTGCAGGGATACGAAGTCGCTCTGCCTCAAAAGCTCCCCGAGAGAGACGTAGCGCAGATTTTCTTCGTCCGCCCGTGGCGTTCTGGTATAGGCCAGAATCCTCATACCCAGGGCCTGGGCAATCTTAATGACCTCGCGGCCGATGCTGCCGGCTCCGATGACTCCCAGCGTTTTTCCGTTGACCTCCACATGGTCCACCTGAAGGTATTTTGTAAAATTGCTGCGGTCTTTCCTTGCCAGCATTGTTTGCTGCTGCTGCATGGAAGAGCTCAGATTCAGAATGAACATGATCGCGGTGTGGGCAACCCGCTGGGTGCTGTAGGCGGGAATGTTGCAGACCGTGATTCCCTTTGCCCTTGCGGCCGAAAGGTAGATGTTGTTGTATCCGGTGCCCGCCTCGCAGATGAGCTTAACCGAATCCGGAAACCGCTCTATGACCTCGGCGCTCACCGGAAGCTCCTTTGTGACAACGATACTCTGTCCCTGGACCCGCTGGAGTATCTCGTCGTCCGCTGTCGAATCGTAGACCAGGAGATGATCGGATATGCCGGACAGATCAAGCCTTCCGTCGTAATTGAGCCGGGCAGCATTCAAAATTACCGTGCTGTTTTTCACAAAAATACACCGCCTTATTTCGCTTTATTTTTCATATATACTTTCATTTGAAACCAATAATGCGGGAGGGAACAATATGTCAACTTGGAACAAAACTATGCATTAATATTATAAGTAAATCAGCAATAAAGTCAAATATTTTATTTGACTTTATTGCTGATCGTCATATAATATGATTATAAATCATGTAATTGGAGGGACCAATAACAGATTATATCAAGTCTTTGGAGGGACCAATACCAAGCTATTATAAAAAAATGGAGGGACCAATATTGAGCTATAAGAAGATTGACGACTCGGACATAGCGTATTTCAAGAGTTTCATGCAGGAAAAGTATGTACTCCAGGGGGAAGACATCAACGAGGACTATAGCCATGATGAGCTGGGCGGAATCGATCATTTCCCGGATGTGCTGCTGCGCGTACATTCCACGGAAGAAGTCGCCGCCATCATGAAGCGCGCCTATGAGCAGTCCATTCCGGTGGTGGTGAGAGGCGCCGGGACCGGTCTGGTCGGCGGCGCTGTCCCCATCGAGGGGGGCATCATGATCGACATGACGCTCATGAACCACATCCTTGAGCTGGATGAAGCCAACCTCACCGCAACGGTGGAGCCGGGCGTTCTGCTCCAGGACCTGGCCGCTTTCGCCGTGGACCACAACTACATGTACCCGCCGGACCCCGGCGAAAAGAGCGCCACCCTGGGCGGAAACATCAGCACCAATGCCGGCGGAATGCGCGCCGTTAAGTACGGCGTGACCCGGGACTACGTGCGCGGACTTACCGTTGTCACACCCACCGGCGAGATTTTAAAGCTGGGCGGCAAAATTGTTAAAAACAGCTCGGGATTCAGTCTCAAAGACATCATCATCGGTTCCGAAGGCACTCTTGCAATCGTCACGGAAGCCATTCTCAAGCTTGTACCCCTGCCCAAATACACCATCAGCCTGCTCATCCCCTTCGCCTCCATGGAAGACGCCATGGATATGGTCCCCAAGCTCATCACATTCAAGAGCAGCCCCACGGCCATCGAGTACTGCTCCAAGGAATGCATCGACTATGCGGACAAATATCTGGAAAAGAAGTTTCCCGATAACGCCAGCCCCGCCTATCTCCTGCTGACCTATGACGGCAACGACGAGGACGCCGTGATGAACGAGTGCGCCAATGTGTCCGACTTTGTGGTGGAAAACGGCGCGCTGGACGTGTACATCATTGACACCGAGGAGCGCAGAAAGGTCACCTGGGGTACCCGCAGCGAGTTCCTCAACGCTATCAAAGCCTCTACCACCGAGATGGACGAATGCGACGTGGTGGTGCCCCGCAGCCGCATCGCCGACTACATTAAGTACATTCACGAGCTCTCCAAGGAGATGGGAATGCGCTTCCCCTGCTTCGGACATGCCGGCGACGGAAACCTACATATCTATCTTTGCCGCGACGAGCTGAGCAAAGAAGACTTTATGAAGACCAAGTATGAGTCTTTCCTGAAACTGTACGACAAAGCCAACGAAATGGGCGGTAAGATTTCCGGCGAACACGGCGTAGGCTTTGCAAAACGCGAGTTTCTGCGCCGCGAAAACGGAGACTCCGAGGTCCAGCTGATGCAGCGCATTAAAATGGCCTTTGATCCCAAGAACATACTAAACCCCGGCAAAGTGTGTTTTTAAGAGGATTTGAAACAGAAAGAAGGCCGGTACTATGATGGTGCATCTTCCCTATGGCAAAACGCTCATAGAATTCGACGCCGCAGGCGCCAATGTACTCACCTCGCGTATCGACCAGCTTAAAAGTGAAGGTAACGGCGGCGACATCGTTAAAAAAGCGATGGATAACCCCATTGACAGCCCAAAGCTTTCTCAGCTGGCCAAAGGCAAAAAGAGCGCGGTCATCATCGTAAGCGACCACACCCGTCCGGTACCCAGCCGCGATATCCTTCCCCATATGCTCAGGGAACTGCGCGAAGGCAGTCCCCATATCGACGTCACGCTGCTGGTGGCAACCGGGTTCCACCGCCCCACCTCAAAGCAGGAGCTCGTTTCCAAAATGGGCGAGGAAATTGTAAACAACGAGAAGATCGTCATTCATGACAGCCGCGACGCGGCCGCCAACGTTCAGGTGGGCATTCTGCCCTCCGGCGCGCCTCTGGTGATCGACCGGCTTGCCGTGGAAACCGATCTGCTCGTATCCGAAGGCTTTATCGAGCCGCACTTTTTCGCGGGTTTCTCCGGAGGGCGAAAGAGCGTCCTGCCCGGGATCTGCGATCAGGTTACCGTACTGGGCAATCACTGCGGCGCGTTTATCGGAAGCCCCTATTCCAGAACGGGCGTTTTGGACGGCAACCCCATTCACACCGATATGCTGGCGGCTGGAAGGCTCGCGAAGCTGGCCTACATCGTGAACGTCATTATCGACGAGAACAAGAAAACGGTCGCCGCCTATGCAGGCAATTTTGAGACGGCCCATCGGGCGGGCTGTGATTTTCTCAAGGGCTTTTGCGTGGTCGAGCCCGCTCCTGCCGACATCGCAATCACCACAAACGGCGGCGCTCCCCTGGATCAGAACCTCTATCAGTGCGTCAAAGGCATGACGGCCGCGGAAGCCACCGTGAAGCCGGGCGGCGTGATCATCGAGTGCGTGGAATGCGCCGACGGCACGGGCGGAGACGCCTTCTACCGTTCCCTCAGGGACTGTGAGAGCGCCGAAAAACTCTATGAGCAATTTATGAATACCCCTCAGGCCGAGACCATCCCCGATCAGTGGGAATCCCAGATTCTGGCCCGCGTGCTCAGAGCCCACCGCGTCATTCTGGTTTCCCGTCCAGAAATGGAACAAATCGCGAAGGATATGAAGATGGAGTTCGCAAAGACCCTCCCCGAAGCAATCGATATGGCAAAAGGATACTTAGGCAAAAACGCTTCCGTCACGGTTATTCCAAATGGTATTGCTGTTATTGTAAACCAAAGGTGAACCTTTAAAATTATAGAAGAGCGGGAGGAATTTTTTCATGTATGCACTAATCGCATGTATCCCTATCCTTGTGACCATTATCCTCATGGTGGCTATGAACTGGCCGGCCAAACGCGCGCTTCCCCTTGCCTGGCTGCTGGCGGGCATTATCGCCCTGGCAGTGTGGAAGATGGATCTGCTTTCCATCGCGGCATATTCCGTCACCGGTTTTCTCAGCGCTTTTGAAACCCTGTGCATCATTTTCGGCGCCATCCTTATCATGAACACCATGAAGCGGTCCGGCGCCATGTCGGCCATCAACCGGATGTTCAACGGCATTACTCCCGACGCCCGTATTCAGGCGGTTATCATCGGCTTCGCGTTCGGAGCGTTCATCGAGGGCGCGGCGGGCTTCGGCACTCCGGCGGCTCTTGCCGCTCCGCTGCTCATCAGCGTGGGCTTCCCCCCGCTGGCCGCCGCTATCGTCGCCCTGATCTATAACAGCACGCCCGTTTCCTATGGCGCCGTGGGCACCCCCACCAACACCGCATACAGTGTTGTGAAAGACGCTGTCATTGCGAAGGGCGGAGACGGAGAGGTGTGGAAAATGGCGCTTTCCAAATGGACCGCCATCCCCCACGCCATCGGCTGCCTGTTCATCGTTTTCATCGGTGTCTGCGTGGTGGTGAAGCTCTTCGGCAAAAACAAGTCCTTTAAGGACGCGCTGCCCGTTTTGCCCTTCTGCCTCTTCACCGCCATCGAGTTCGATGTGATTTACCTCATCATCGCCACGTTTATCGGACCCGAGCTTACCTCGCTGGTCGCCGCCATTATCACCCTCTTTACCCTACTGGCCATCACCAAGAAGGGCATTCTGCAGCCCAAAGAAGTCTGGAGATTTGCCGACCAGAAGGAGTGGGATAAGAGCTGGCTGTCCACCACGGAGGTCCCCGAGCCCAAGGTCAGCGACATGTCCCTGTTCAAAGCGTGGATTCCCTACTTCATTATCGCCCTCTGGCTGGTCGTCACCCGCATTCCCGCGTTCGGACTCAAGGCGCCTCTCAACAGCGCCGCTTTCACGCTTACCGTAAAGAACATACTGGGCGTCCAGGGCCTTAACTGGGGCTTCAAGTACCTGTGGAACCCGGGCATTGCCCCCTTCATTATCGTGGCCCTGCTCACCATTGCCATCCACGGCATGAAGGGTGAAGAAGTGAAGGGCGCGTGGAGCGACTCCCTCCGCCAGGTGACCGGTGCGGCTATCGCGCTGCTTTTCGGCGTGGCTATGGTCAATATTTTCCGTTATTCCAATATCAATACCAGCGGTCTGGCCTCCATGCTCTTCATTATGGCAAAGGGCATCGCCGATCTGGCCGGCAAAGCCTTCGTCATCTTCTCCCCCCTCATCGGCGTTCTGGGCGCGTTTATGTCCGGTTCCAACACCGTTTCCAACACCCTCTTCGCTGGGCTGCAGTTTGAGACGGCGACCATTCTTGTTATGCCGCAAGTACTTATCGTCGCCCTGCAGAGCTGCGGCGGCGCCATCGGCAACATGATCTGCGTGAATAACGTGGTCTCCGCCTGCGCCACCACTGGGACCTTGGGCAACGAGGGCAGAATTATCCGCACCAACATCTGGCCCTGCCTCATTTACAGTGCTATCGTGGCTATTGTGATTGGCATAGTGATCGTAGCGGGCGTCAACCCCTATCCGTTGGCATAATCGAATTTATAATATTCAGTCTGGCTTTCAGCGAAAGCTGGGAGCCAGACTGAATTTTAATAGATTGTTATTTATTTAACAATTATAACGTTGAAAAGGAGTTTTTATTCAATGGCAAGAAAGATGAAGTCCATGGACGGGAACACGGCGGCGGCGCATGTGTCCTACGCCTTCACGGAAGTGGCGGGAATTTACCCCATCACTCCGTCGAGCCCCATGGCGGACTACGTGGACCAGTGGGCGGCGGCGGGGCGGAAGAACATCTTCGGCAGCACGGTGAACGTGGCGGAGATGCAGTCGGAGGCGGGTGCGGCCGGCACGGTGCACGGCTCCCTGGCGGCCGGCGCCCTCACCACCACCTACACCGCTTCTCAGGGCCTGCTGCTGATGATCCCCAACATGTACAAGCTTGCGGGCGAGCTTTTGCCGGCGGTCTTTCACGTCTCGGCAAGAACGCTCGCCACCCACGCCCTGAATATTTTCGGCGACCACTCCGACGTCATGGCCTGCCGGCAGACGGGCTTTGCCATGCTGGCCGAGACCAATCCCCAGGAAGTCATGGACCTGGGTGCGGTAGCCCATCTGGCCGCCATCAAGAGCCGCGTTCCTTTCCTGAACTTCTTCGACGGGTTTCGTACCTCCCACGAAATCCAGAAGATCGAGGTTTGGGACTACGACGATCTGGCCGAGATGTGCGACATGGACGCGGTGGCCGCCTTCCGCAAGCGGGCTTTGAACCCGGAGCATCCGGTGATGCGTGGTTCCAACCAGAACGGCGACATCTTCTTCCAGAACCGCGAAGCCGTCAACAAATACTATGACGCCGTTCCCGGCATTGTGGAAGAGTACATGGGGAAAGTGAACGCCAAACTGGGCACCGATTATCAGCTCTTCAACTACTACGGCGCGCCCGACGCTGACCGGGTCATCATTGCCATGGGCTCGGTCTGCGACGTAACCGAGGAGGTTATCGACTACCTTAACGCAAACGGAGAAAAGGTAGGTCTTATCAAAGTGCGCCTCTACAGGCCCCTTGTGCCCGAGAAGCTCATTGCCGCCATCCCGGCCACCGCAAAGAAGATCGCTGTTCTGGACCGTACCAAGGAGCCCGGAGCTCTCGGCGAGCCTTTGTATCAGGACGTGGTCACCGCCCTGGCGGATGCCGGGATCGTAAAGTCCGTCATCGGCGGCCGCTACGGTCTGGGCTCCAAGGATACCCCGCCCTCCAGCATTTTCGCCGTTTACGAGGAGCTTGGAAAGGACTCGCCGAAGCGCCGCTTCACCATAGGTATCGTGGACGACGTAACAAACCTGTCTCTCACCGAGAAGCCTTCCCCCAGCACGGCGGCAAGCGGCACCATTGAGTGCAAGTTCTGGGGCCTAGGCGGCGACGGCACCGTGGGCGCCAACAAGAACTCCATCAAGATCATCGGCGACCATACCAATAAATATGTACAGGCCTACTTCCAGTACGATTCCAAGAAGACGGGCGGAATTACCATCAGCCACCTGCGCTTCGGCGATAAGCCCATAAAGAGTACCTATTATATCAACCAGGCCGATTTTGTGGCCTGCCACAACCCCTCTTATGTCATCAAAGGTTATAAAATGGTGCGCGACGTGAAGCCCGGCGGTGTTTTTCTAATCAACTGTCAGTGGACCTCAGAAGAGCTTAACGAGCATATGCCGGCCGTCGCCAAGCGCTATATTGCCAGGAACAACATCCGGCTGTACACCATCAACGCCATCGACCTGGCTGGCAAGCTGGGAATGGGCAAGCGTACCAATACCATTCTGCAGGCCGCGTTTTTCGCTCTGGCACGGATCATTCCCCAGGAAGAAGCCATCGGCTATATGAAGGACGCCGCAACCCACAGCTACCTGAAGAAGGGTCAGGATGTTGTGGATCGGAACCATAAAGCCATCGACGCCGGCGCCAGCGCCCTGGTGAAGATCGACGTTCCCGCCGACTGGGCGGATGCTGCCGACAACAAGGAAGCCGCACCGCTTACAGGCAAAGCCAAACTTGTAAAGATGGTAGAGGATCTCATGCTGCCCATGGGGAGGATGGACGGCGACAGCTTGCCCGTTTCGGCTTTTACTTCTCATGTGGACGGTACCTTCGAGCAGGGTGCCACCACCTACGAAAAGCGCGGCGTGGCCGTTACCGTTCCCGCCTGGGAACCTGAAAAATGCATCCAGTGCAACCAGTGCGCCTATGTCTGCCCCCACGCCACCATCCGTCCCTACGCACTTGCCGCCGAAGAGCTCGCCGCCGCTCCCGGAGATACCAGAAGCGCGCCCTTCAAGGCGGGCAAGGGCAAGGGTGTCTATACCTATGCCCTTGCCGTCTCACCGCTGGACTGCATGGGCTGCGGCGTATGCGTCGGCGTATGCCCCACCAAGTCGCTCACGATGGTGCCGCAGGAGCAGGAAAAAGACCAGCAGGCCGTGTTTGATTACATGGTCGCCAAGGTAGCCCCCAAGCCGGATGTGGAGGATATCACCACGATCAAGGGCAGCCAGTTTAAAAAGCCGCTGCTCGAATTCTCCGGCTCCTGCGCGGGCTGTGCCGAGACCGCCTACGCCCGTCTGATTACCCAGGTGTGCGGCGATCGGATGTACATCTCCAACGCCACCGGATGCTCCTCCATCTGGGGCGGCCCGGCCGCGACTTCCCCCTACACGGTGGACGAAAACGGAAAAGGCCCCGCATGGGCGAACTCCCTCTTCGAGGACAACGCCGAGCACGGTCTCGGGTTCTATCTGGGCCAAAAGGCTATCCGCGGCCGCCTCGCGGCAAAGGTAAAGGAGCTGGCGGGAATAACGGAGCATCCGGACAAGAAGGCAATCTGCGAAACGTGGCTCGCGACCATGGAAAACGGCGAATTAAACGCCACGGCGACAAAAGCCCTCGTGGCCCGGCTGGAGCAGGACCCGGACTGCCCTTATTCCAAGGCTGTTTTGGCTGAGCAGGAATTCCTCAATAAGAAGTCGGTCTGGATCTTCGGCGGCGACGGCTGGGCATACGACATTGGTTACGGGGGCTTGGACCATGTGCTGGCCTCCGGCGAGGACGTGAATGTTATGGTGTTTGACACCGAGGTGTACTCCAACACCGGCGGACAGGCATCCAAGGCCTCCAACATCGGCCAGGTAGCCCAGTTTGCGGCGGCCGGCAAATCGGTGGCGAAGAAGAGCTTAGCCGAGATCACCATGCAGTATGGCTATGTCTACGTGGCGCAGGTTGCGATGGGTGCCAATCCCAACCAGACCCTCAGGGCCATCACCGAGGCGGAAGCCTACCATGGTCCGTCGCTGGTTATTGGTTACGCCCCCTGCGAAATGCACTCCATCAAGGGCGGCATGACAAACTGCCAGAGTGAGATGAAACGCGCGGTGGACTGCGGCTACTGGAACCTCTTCCGCTTCAACCCCCAGAACAAGGCGGAGGGTAAGAATCCCTTTACCCTGGACAGCAAAGCGCCCGCCGGCGGCTATAGGGAGTTCCTCATGAACGAGGCCCGCTATGCCTCTCTGACCCAGTCCTTCCCCGACCGCGCCGAAGAGCTCTTTGCCCAGTCCGAGGAGAACGCAAAAGCAAGATACGAGCATTTGCAGAAGCTCGTTGAGATGTATAAGTAAAATCCCTGATAGAAAGCGGGCTTAACGCCATTTGCGGCGTTAAGCCCGCTTTATTTAAACAATAATGCTTGGCAGTTTTTGCGTTGTTCTGAAAGAATCGGCTGATAATCAGACAGATACCGTCGAATAATACATGGACAAAGCTGGAAACAAAGTATAAAATAAAAACAAAATGAATTTTTCTGGGGTGTGTGGTTATGAAAATGAAACGGCAATATACAAATGGTTCGGTTGTAATCATGGAAGGCGCTGTTGTAGTTGGAGATGTGACTCTTGGCGAAGATTGCGGCGTGTGGTTCAATGCTGTAATCCGCGGAGACAACGCCCCGATCACGATTGGAAACCGGTGCTGCATCGAGGAAAGTTGTGTCCTTCACTGCCCGCCGGATGTGCCGATCACCATAGGGGATAACGTGACGATTGGACATAACGCAATCCTTCACGGCTGTATAATCGGCAGCAATACCACCATCGGCATGGGCGCTATCCTTGTGACCGGAGCAAAAGTCGGATGCAACTGCATCGTTGGAGCAGGGTCGGTGGTTACCGCTAAAACGCCGATTCCTGACGGTTCGATCGCCATCGGAAACCCTGTGAAAATCGCAAGAGCGATGACGGAAAAAGAAATTGACGACAATCGGGTCTCCGCTCAGATGTATGTGGAAAGCAAAGAAAATTTCCGGTGATTTGTACTGAACAGACAGAGGGACGGATGCCGTTTCACCGGTTTCCGTCCCTCTGTTTCTTTGAAGCGCACGAACTTGCTTTTCTGATTCAATCCTGATTTTACGCTCCCGATGATGGAGCCGGTGCTTTCACCACAAACAGTTCCAGAGTTTCGGCATTTAGATTTTTTGCGTCCATTTTTACCCCGAGGGGGATTTTAAGGACGGTTCTTTCTTTGTATTCCGCCGGCGCTTCTCCGTTCAGGCGTAAGGTCATGTTTCCTTGAACGACCGTCATATATACAGTTGCGTTGGTGGTGTGCACGGGCAGCGCCTCGCCATTTTTCAGCACCATATGCATATAGTGAAGGTTTTCATCTTTGATGACGGGTTCTATCACATGTTTTTCGGCGCTGCTCATCGTATAAATCTGTTCTGTCATTATATATCCTCCTCATCCAAAATTCTTCCGTCGGCTGAAATTGTAACGACCTGGCAGAGAAGAGTTTTTCCGCTGCTATTGATTGCTGTTTTTACTGCCGCCTCAAGGCCTCCGCAGCAGGGGACTTCCATGCGGACGACGGTTACGCTTTTTATGCTGTTGTTCTTTATAATGGCGGTGAGCTTTTCCGAATAGTCCGCCGCGTCCAACTTGGGACATCCGATGAGAGTTATTCTGCCGCGAATAAAGCCATTGTGAAAATCCCCGTATGCAAAGGCCGTGCAGTCGGCCGCAATCAGCAGATCTGCGTTTTCAAAATAGTGCGCGCTGACCGGAACCAGTTTGATCTGGACCGGCCACTGCGAAAGCCGGCTTGCCAAAGGGGCATAATGATCGCAAAAGCGCGGGTCAGAGCCGGCGCGGTTTATCAGATTGGACTGCGTTCCCGGACAGCCGCAGGACAGCCCGGCCGTGTTCTGCTCGGCCTCCTTGGCTTTAACCGCAGCCTCGTCATATGCGTTTGCCTCACGTTCCTCAAAAGAAATGGCGCCTGCCGGGCACACGGGCAGACAGTTCCCGAGCCCGTCGCAGTAATCGTCGCGCATGAGCTTGGCTTTGCCGGTTACGATAGTGAGCGCGCCCTCATGACACGCTTTTACGCACAAACCGCAGCCATTGCATTTTTCTTCGTTAATCGTAATTATTTTTCTGATCATTCCACTCACCTCAACTTTGTAAGATCAGTGTACAATATAGAACAGAAAAAATCCGTTGTATTTACAACAAAATGCAACCGAAGAATAAAAAACCTTGCAGTCATAGCGGCTACAAGGTTTTTCTATCAGCGTCCCGTATGTGATATACGGAATACGCCGGATTTATTGGTTCAGAAGGCAGTCCTGATTCATCCTGACTCCGGGACAATGGGGACTCCGTTCGCAGCTTACGTGCGCGATGCCGATATCCATCTGGCAGGAGCCTCCGCCTTCCACGGAAAACAGCCGGGTAAGGGTGACCTCTTCCCCCGCGACCGGACAGTATTCCCGCGTTTGCTGCTCCACGTTCATAGGCTCAGCCCAGTTCCTTGCCCACGATGGAAATCGCGGAGACGCAGGAATACGGCGTACCGCCCATGTTGTGCGTCATTCCCAGTTTTATGTTTTCCCGCTGGCGGGCGCCGGCCTTCCCGTGGAACTGGAGCCACATCTCGTAAATCATGCGCAGTCCGGTGGCGCCTATGGGATGACCGAAAGATTTAAGCCCGCCGTCAATATTGACGGGGAGTCTGCCGTCCCGGTCGAACTTGCCGTTCAGGACATCCCTCCAGCCTTCGCCGCGCTGGCTGAAGCCCAGGTCCTCGTATAGCATCAGCTCCGTGATGGTAAAACAGTCATGGACCTCCGCCAGGGAAATCTGCTCCTCCGGATTCGTAATCCCCGCCTCCCGGTAGGCCGCCTCGGCGGCATGGCAGGTCTCCACAACGGTGGTAAAGTCATAGCTCTGGTGTTTCTCGCTGTGGGCCGGACCGGCGGCAATCTGCAGCGCTTTGACGTACATGGGATCGGGACGGTACTTTTTGGCGTTTTCGGAGCGGGTGATAATGGCGCAGGCGCAGCCGTCGGAAACGCCCGAGCAGTCCATGATCGTGAGCGGGTACGCGATAAAGGGCATACCGAGGATCTTTGCCGTGGGCACCTCCTCGCGGAACATGGCCTTTGGACTTAAGGCGCCGTTGGAATGGTTCTTGAAGGCAATGCGGGCAAAGGCTTCACGGAGCTGCTGTTCGGTGAGCCCGTACTTATGCATATAAGCGGATCCGGAAAGGGCGAAGAGTGCCGGCGCAGACATATCGGGGACGGTGCGGTCGTTTTCCCAGTTGGGAATGGCAAGGCCGCTGTATCCGCCGTCTTTGAGTTTTTCCGCGCCGATGGCCATGGCCACGTCGCAGGCTCCGGAGACTACCGCATAACAGGCGTTGCGGAACACGTCGGTGCCCGTGCAGCATTTATTCTCCAGCCGGGTAACCGGCTTATACTGGATTTTCAGACGGTTGGATAAGGTGTCCCCCGCGAGGCCCGAGGAATAGGTGCCGAACCAGAAAGCGTCGATATCGCCCAGCTCCATGTTCGCGTCCGCCAGGCATTCGGAGACGGCCTCCAGCATGAGATCTTCCAGGCTGCAGTCGAACCGCTCGCCAAATTTGCTGCAGCCCATGCCGATGACGGCGGCTTTATCTCTGATTCCCATTGCCATCCCCTCACGCCCCTTCCTGCGGCTTAGCCACCGCTTTCCAAAAGTAAGTATGGATGCCGTCCACCGTCTGAAGGCAGCGGAAAGACATATCAACCTCCATGCCGATTTTGATTTTGTCCAGGTCACAGTCCACCAGATTGCAGAAGATTCTTCCCCCACCCTCGAAATCCAGGACGACGACCACATTGGGCGGATCCTGAGACTCGGCCAGGTAGTCTACGGTAAAGGTCCTCACAACTGCCCTGCGGCCGTAAAAGCGGTAAAGCTCCATCTGATCCACGGCCTGGCATTCCACGCAGACCCTGGCGGTGGGGAATTGGGGGGTTCCGCAAACCTTGCACTTGCTGCCGTAAAGGGCGAAATTTTTTTCGGGAACACGGTAATATTCGGGGAGAGACGAGCGCATGGCGCGAGGTCGGCGGGCGGGCTCGAAATCCAGCAGCCCGCGCCAGCGCAGGTATTTTTCGTAATTCATCGTATCTTTTTTGCTGCTGAGCAATCTTTTCAGGCCGGGGCGGGGAACCAGCTTCTCGATGGCGGGAGTAACGGTGAAGATCATGGCGTCGCAGCCTTCGCCGTAACCCAGATACAGGATCCTGTCGCCGGGCTTCGCTGTTTCCAGGGCGCCAGCGAGCATCATGGGAGCCTGGGCCGCGCCTGTATTGCCCACGGTATCGTAGTTTCCGTCCTGAACCTGCCCCACCGAAAAGCCGAGCTTTTTTGCCGCTTCTTTCTGATAGCGGGCGGTATGCGCGTAGAGGACGATTTTCGCGAAGTCCTTCGGCTCAAGCCCCGTTTTCTTCATGGCGGCCTCCGCCGCGCCGGCGACGACCTTGTTATAGCACTCCTCCAGAGCGTAGCGCTCTTCCCAGAGACGGACGTATTTGTCGTTTTCATCCCGCCACAGATCGTGGAAGTCGGAGGAAATGCTGTGCCAGGCGGTGAGTTCGGCGAGAACGTTCTCTCGTCCCATGAGAAAAGCCGCCGCGCCGTCGCCGAAGTTCAGTTCGTTCGCCCCGTCGGCCGCGCCGAGGCGGCAGTCGGCAACGCCCACAAGGGTGTCTGTCCCGCCGGCCGCGGCATCCGCGGCCGCGAGCAGAGCTGAGGAACCGATCCGCAGGGAGCCAGCGAAATCAGCCGACCGGGCGTCTCTTCTCATATCGAGAGCGCCAGCGAGAACCGTGGCGCACTGCTTTTCCTTATAGGGCGCGGTTGTGGAAGCGAAATAGACGGAGTCGATCGTTTTTGTGTCGTAGTTTTTGCAGCAGGCAAGCGCCGCCGCCACCGCCATGGTGATGCTGTCCTCGTCATAGTTCGCGACGGCTTTTTCACCCGGCGTCACTTTTTTATTGAAGGCCTCGCCGATTTTTTTTCGGCTGAGTCTGTTGAATGGTATATAGGCGCCGTAGGCCTTAATACCGACCATTGGGTTGCACCTCCCGAAATTTCTGTTTGGACCGGGGCGGCATGGCTTCCCGCCGCTCCGGGTCTTTCCCGGAATAAAATTTCCCCCCTGCACGCTCCCGCGCGAGAGCGTGCAGGGGATTTGTCTGCGTTACATTTTGAGCCCGGTCTGCATGCCGCCGTCCACCCAGATGGTCTGGCCGTTAATATACCCCGAGTTTTCTCCGGCGAAGAACAAAACTGCTTCGGCCATGTCGTCGGGTGTCCCGATCCTCTTGGCGGGAATGACGTTCATCCAGCGCTCGAAGATTTTTTCGGGGACAGCTCTCGCCATGGGCGTGTCGATTACACCCGGGCAGATGGAGTTAACGGTGATGCCGTAGCGGGCCATTTCCAGCGCGGCCGTGTAGGTGAGGGCGTTGATGGCGGCCTTTGTGGCGGAATAATTGGCCTGACCCACGTTGCCGCGGCACGCGGAGGAGGATACGTTGATGATGCGGCCGAAGCCGTTCTCGCGCATGGAGGGGTAGACCGCCTGCATCATCAGAAAGCAGCCCTTCAGATTGACGCGGAGCACATCGTCCCACTGCTGCTCGGTCATTTTGTGGAGCAGCGCGTCCCGGTTGATGCCGGCATTGTTGAAGAGAATATCGATCCTGCCCCATTTGTCTATGCCAGCCCCCACGATCCGTTCCGCGTCGGCTTTCACGCCCACGTCCCCTTCGATGCCCAGAGCTTCGCCGCCCGCGGCGGTAATCTCGCCGATGAGACCTGTCAGCTGATTTGAGTTAACGTCTGCCGCGACCACATACGCGCCGGCGGCGGCCAGGCGGAGAGCCACGCCTCTGCCGATCCCCTGCCCCGCTCCGGTCACAATTGCCACGCGGCCCTGATTAATTGACATAAGTAAGACCTCCGATGCTTTATCAAGAGTCGTATTGCCGGCCGAACGCGCCTTTTTCAATGAAGCTCCCGATTTGGGTGTCGTTATAGCCCAGAACTTCGCGCAGGATCTCACCGGCATGCTGATTGATCTCCGGCCCCGGTCGGATTTCGGCGGGCGTTTCGGACATGTGAATCTGCTCGCCTCTGGCCTTAACGGCGGGGACCGAGAACTGGGGAGTGGGGAAATCGATGATCATGCCCCGTTCTATGTAGTGCGGGTCGTACTGCAGATCCTTGACCTTTGTGATTTTGGCGCAGGGAATGTCGGAGGCGCGGAGGATACCCTGTGCCTCGTCGATGCCGGAACAGGTATTGAGCCAGCCTTCGATTGCCTCGACCACTCTGGGAAGGACCTTTGGGTCGGCGCGCTTGCCGGAGGTGTCCAGCTCGGGATCGTTAATCAGCTCCTCGCGTCCCATCAGCGTGCACAGTGTGGTCCAGAGCTTGGGATTGAGCGCGGCGATGGCGATGCTTCCGCCCTTGGCGTTAAAGATGCCATAAGGCCCTAGGATCACGTGATGATTGCCGTTTCTGTGGACCGTGGGATCGCAGATGGCAAGCTCGGTGTGGTCGTTCATGGCGAGCCCGCACTCGGCCAGTGAAATGTCGATGTACTGGGCGATGCCGGTGCGTTCCCGGTAGAACAGCGCGCCGGCAATGGCGCCGAATCCGTTGTAAGAACAGGCATAATCACAGATGGAGGGGCCGATCTTCACCGGGGGCAGGTCGGAATAGCCGGTGACGTCGATGAGGCCGCTCACAGCCTGGGCGATCATGTCGTAGCCGGGCAGCTCCTTGTAGGGGCCGTTTTGGCCGAACGCGGAGGCCGAAAACATAATGAGCCTGGGGAAATCGGGGTGGAGGTCTTCCCAGGAGAACCCCAGCCGCGCCATGACGCCCGGCTTGAAGCTCTCAATCAGCACGTCGGCGTCCTTTAAAAGCTCCTTAAACAGACGCTTTCCCTCGGAGTTTTTCGTGTCCAGCACAATGGAGCGCTTACCACGGTTGAGCCAGAGATTGGTCACGCTCTTGCCCTCGACATAGGGGGTAAAGCCGTGGCTGTCGTCGCCAAGGACGGGCTTTTCCACCTTGATGACGTCGGCGCCGAAGTCGGCCAGCATAGCGGCGCAAAGGGGGCCCGCCACGTTGTTGCCGAAATCGATCACCCGAATCCCTTCAAATAATTTTTTCATGCCAGGACTCCTCACTTGTTGTTTGGCTGCAGGGTTTGGGGCTCATAGAGCTCGATCAACACGCCCCCGGCGCAGCGGGGATCGATAAACATAAATTTGACGGGCGCGTCCAGCTGCTTCCCGACGATCTTTATGCCGTCCGCCTCCAGCGTCTCGGCAAATGCTTCGATTCCCTCCACCTCAAAAGAAAGATGGTGAATTCCCTGGCCGTGCTTTGCGATGTATTTGCCTACGACGCCGTCAGGGCCCGTGGGCTCCATGATTTCAAGCGGGCAGCCGCTCACCCGCACCATACTGGAAATCTGCTTCATATCGGGGTATTCATCTCTGCCGGACAACGCGCCGCTGAGATATTTGACAAAAAAATCCACCGTTCCGCCGCCTTCGGCGGCCGCGATACCGATGTGCCCCAGTTTTTTTATCCCCATGACAACCTCCTTTGACGGGTCCTAATTATCAAGCCAAAATCAGTATGGCACAAAGAAAAAAAGTTGTCAACAAATAACTTGACAGCACGTTATATATGTGTTATATTTAAAGTTTAAATTTTTCATTGATTTATTCAATGACTTTTTCAGTGAATCCTTCAGCGAAGCCGAAAATGTTGGGGTTGCATTTTCCGCGTTTTGGGTTCTATAATGAATTTAACAGATCCAAACGAAAGAAAGAGGGATCCGAATGGAACAGGAGCCGTTAAAAAAGCGGAAACGTCAGGCCATGGAGACCCGCGAGAGGATCTTCAACGCGGCGGTTGAGCTCATCAATGAGAAAGGGTTTGAAAACGTTCAGATTGAGGACATCAGCAACAAGGCCTATGTCTCCATGGGGCTTTTCTATAAGTACTTTTCGAACAAGGCCGATATCATCACCGAGGTGTTTTTCAGCCAGATCAGCGAGCAGTACCAGGTGATCTACGACCGGCATCTCATAGGGAAGCGCGGCTTTCGCAAAATTATTTTGTTCTGCCACTATATCGCGGAGCTGCATATGCTGCACGAGCAGAGGCCCCAGCTTCGCTACCACTATTCCAATATCCTCTCGACCGTGAACCGGGGCTCGTGGGTTACGAACGGACGCCGCCTTCTGTACACGGTTCTGACCCAGGCGGTTAAAGAGGCCAAAGAGGATGGTGAGTGTCCCGCGGATACCAATGAAACCATGGCGGTGGGCCATATCGCCCTCATGATTAGGGGCGCGGTGTTCGAATACCTGCTGCGGGAAGACGCCGACACCAGCTTTAACCTTATCACCGCTGTCGACCAGCTTATTTCTCACTACCTGTCCGGTTTGAAAGTTAGGCCAGTGAACCTTGGTGTGTTCGATCCCTATTAACCGGCAAACTTGGCGAAAAGCTTTTGCGGATTTTGCGTTGCGCTTACGTGACCGAAATCCGCAAAAGGTTAAATAACAGTGCCTAGCGGGAATTCACTTCCCACTAGGCACTCTCTGCGCGGCTCCAGAGAGCCGCCTCCATCTTGTCGTTTTGTCGAAAAACATGGTTTTTCGACAACCTGAGGACAGCCTGCACGATTCGGCAGGCTGTCCTGTTTTTTATCCGAATTTGAAAAGGTAAATTACAATGAAATTTTCATTGAAAATATCATTGAAAGTATTAAATTTTAAATATAACTCTTTTTTTATAATTTGTCAACATAAATATTGACAGAACCAAAAAAATGTGCCAAACTGTTCATTAGACGGGCCATGTCAAGCCACCGGACTCGACAATATGTACATATTCACACGTTTAGTGTACCTGTGCGGTCCGGGACATCCCCCAAAGCGACACTTCTCCTCTGCAAACCGCATCCCGCCGTCGGGCTCTTTCGGAGCTTATGGCGGTCTGCGGTCAGAATCAATAATATTTTGTGATATTTAGGAGGTTTTCAATATGAAGAAAAGAAGTATCGCGCTCATTTTGGTTTTTGTCATGGCATTCGCCCTGCTTGCGGGCTGCGGCACCGGAAGCTCAAGCACCTCCAGCGCCCCCAGCAGCTCCGCTCAAGCCAGTTCCAGCCCCACTCCCGAAAAAACCTATGTCATCAAGATCGCCTCGGCCTATGCCGACGGCCACTATATGGTCAATTGCTACGAAGCCTTTAAGGATTATGTGGAAAAAGAGAGTAATGGCCGCATTGAGGTACAGATTTTCGCCAACGCCTCCATCGTGAGCGGCGACTCCGACGGGCTCCAGCTTCTCTCCTCCAACTCCGTCCAGATGGCGAACTCGGACTTTACCATGGTCGGGACCTTCATCGGCGACAAATCCTGGGAGAGCACGTCCATTCCCTATTACTACGGCACAGATGTGGATAACTGCTACGCGGTTCTGGATAACGCCGCGTGTTGGCAGGACCTCTATGAAAAGCTGGAGACCACGGCCCACATCAAAATTCTCGGCTGTGTCAACGGCGGCTGCGCTACCGTGAGCAACGCCAAGCATTCCATTGAGAGCATGGACGACTTTAAGGGCCTGAGAATCCGCACACCCGAGTCAAAGCCGTATACGGAGCCCATTAAGCTTTGGGGCGGCACTCCCACCCCCATGAGTTTCGGCGAAATTTACACCTCCATCCAGCAGGGCGTCATCGACGGCGTGTTCACCTCCAAGAGCGCCATTGTGCAGTATAAGTTTACCGAACTGTGCAAATACCACACCGATCTGAACGCTTTCCTGTTGATTTTCGGTTTCGGCATCAACAGCGACTTCTATAACAGCCTGCCCGCCGACCTCCAGCAGATCGTGCTGGACGGCGCCGGCGTCATGGTAAAGGACGCCCGAGAAGGAGAAGTTGAGTTCCGCGACTCCCTGGACACCAAGATGGAAGCGGCCGGCGTCAAGGTTATAAAGCCCGACGAGACCTTTATGGCCGCGCTGCAGGAGGCCGTGAAGCCTTATGTTGAAGAGCGCCGCGCCGAAATCCCGGACTTTATTGCCAAACTGGATAAGGAAATGGCCGAAATCCTTAAGAAATAACCGCGCGTTTCCTCGGCTCGATAAGAACAGTTCCACATCCGGCCGCCGGGGAACCCGGCGGCCGGATGAAACAGCAAGTCTTTACAGATATATATTCCAAGCCGGTACCTGCCGGCAGAATGGAGTCTTGCAGATGAATGCCAAAAAGCTGCTGCACTTTCTGAGCAATATTGAGCTCTACATATGCGATGTCCTGCTTGCCTTAACCATCGTCGTGGCCACGCTGGGCGTTATTTTCCGTTATTTTCTGAATGATTCCCTCACCTGGTCGGAGGAGGTGTGCCGTTACTCCTTTGTATGGATCTCCATGCTGTCCACCGGTTATGCGGTGATGAACGGCGGCCACCTCTATGTGGATCTGCTGACCGGCCTGGAGACGAAATTCCCGGTTATGAAAAAATACCTGAGACTGGTGGTTACGGTGATCTGGCTGGGCTTCTGCGTTTATTTTGCCAAGCAGGGCTGGCAGGTCGTCTCCTTTACCATGGAGCACAGCGCGGCACTGTCCATCCCCATGAATCTGGTTTATGCTGCCATCCCGGTGGGCTGTGTGATCATGGCAATCCGCCTTGTCCAGAAAACGTTCATCGACTATTTCCCAAAGAAGCCGGACACGGAAGCCGGCGGCGGGACAGAAGGAAAGGGGGAATAGGCGTATGGACGGCAGCTGGCTCATCATCGTCATTTTCCTGATCCTGCTGGTGATCAAATTACCCGTTCCCATCGCGGTGGGTATCGCCTGCGCTTACGGTTTGGCTACCGCCGGCGTGAACGCCCAGCTCATTGTAAGTTCCAGCGTGAAGACCCTCAACTCGTTTACCCTGCTGGCGGTGCCCTTCTTTATCCTTGCGGGCAATATCATGACCCGGGGCAGCATCGCGGCGAAGCTATTAAACGTTGCCAAAGCCTTCTTCGGAGACCGCAAGGATGCAATCGCCATCTCAACCATCGTGGCCTGCGCGTTTTTCGCCGCGCTCTCCGGCTCCGCCACCGCCACCGTCGCGGCTCTGGGCCCCCTGTGCATCCCCATGATGACCGACGAGGGCTATTCCACCCCCTACGCCTGCGCGATCATCGCTTCCGGCGCCATCGTAGGCCCCATCATCCCACCCAGCATTATCATGTGCGTCTACGGCGTGCAGACGAACACCTCCATCTCCAATCTGTTTACAGCCGGATTTATTCCCGGCATTCTTCTCTCCATTTCCATGGTCATCGCGCTGGAGATTACCAAGAATAAGCACAACAACATTGACTTCAACAAAAAATCCACGCTGGTCGCCGCTCACAAGGGAAGGTACACCGCGAAGGAAAAGCTGGCGGTACTCTGGGACAGCAAATGGTCCCTCCTGATGCCCGTCATCGTGCTGGGCGGTATTTACGCGGGAATCGTGACTCCCTCCGAGGCGGCGGTCGTCTCCTGCGTCTATGTCCTTATCATCAGCTTCTTCGTATCCCGGGACATGACGATTAAAGATGTGCTGGATGCCTTCCGCGTAACGGTGAGCACCATGGGCGGCCTCATGATCCTGCTCGGCCTCTCCACCGTATTCGGTAACGTCTTGACATTGAACATGATTCCCCAGAAGGTCTGCAGCGGCATTCTGGGCCTTACCACCAATCCCATCCTCATCATGCTGGCCATCAACGTGATCCTGCTCATCGCCGGCTGCTTCATGGAAGCCTGCGCCTGCATCGTCATCTTCACGCCTATCATGCTGCCTCTGGCTCAGCAGTGCGGTATTACCCCGCTGCAGTTCGGCATCATCATGTGCGTGAACCTCGTCATCGGCACCCTGACCCCGCCCTTCGGACTGGACCTGTATATGGCCTCCGCCATTACCGGAGAACCGGTGTTCAGAATTGCGAAAAAAGCGATTCCTTTCATGGTTTCAACAATTATCGTACTTCTTATTATCACCTACATACCCGCGATCATAGACTTTCTGCCCCGGATCCTGGGGCGGATATAAGGCAGGAGATCATTCGATGAAACGTTTTGAAAACCGGGTCGTATTGATTACCGGAGCGGGCGGAGGGCTGGGCGCCGTGCAGGCGCGAAAATTCGCGTCCGAGGGCGCGTCGGTCGCCATCAATTACATTAACATCGGGTCTCTCGAAGAAGAGGCGCAGGCCCTTTCCGATTCCCTTGCCGCCGAATACGGGGGGAAGCACTGCATTTACGCCGCGGACGTCAGCAAGGAAAACGAAGTGTTCCTGATGATCGAAAAGATCATGTCCGATTACGGGCGGCTGGATGTGCTCGTCAACAACGCGGGCATCTCCATCAACGCTTTCACCTGGAAGTATCCCGAGGAATCCTGGCGCAAGGTGATCGACATTAACCTGACAGGCGCCTTTCACTGCATTAAGGCGGTGCTGCCCTATATGAGTGAGCGCCGGTACGGCCGCATCGTGAACATCAGCTCGGTGGTTGGCCTCACTGGAGCAGCCGGCACGGTTGCGTATAGCGCCAGCAAGGCCGGACTCATCGGCATGATGAAGACGGTCGCCCGGGAAGTCGCTTCAAAGAACATCACGGTGAACTGCGTCGCGCCCGGCTATATCGATACCGGCATTATCCGCGATGTCCCCGATAAAATCAGGGAAAAAACCGTTCTGCCCTCCATTCCCATGGGACATCTAGGCGAGGCGGAGGATATCGCGGGCGCCGTCATGTTTCTAGCCTCCGACGACGCGAAGTACATAACTGGCGAGGTTCTGCGCATTGACGGCGGCTTTGCAATGTGAGGAAAGAAAGGATGAAAGAAGTTGTGATTGTGAGCGCCGCCCGGACGCCCTTCGGAAAGTTCGGCGGCGCGCTGAAGGATATAAAAGCGGTGGAGCTGGGGGGTCTCGCCATCGGGGAGGCGCTCCGCCGCGCAGGTATTGAGGGTCGCCAAGTGGACGAGGTCATCATGGGCATGGTGGTTCCGGCCGGGCAGGGACAGATTCCGGGCCGTCAGGCGTCGGTAAGGGGTGGAATTCCCCATGAGGTGCCCGTGGTCACTATCAATAAGGTGTGCGGCTCGGCGCTGAAAGCGGTAACGCTGGCAACTCAGATCATCAAGGCGGGCGACGCGGACATTATCGTCGCCGGCGGGATGGAGAGCATGAGCAACATTCCGTATGTGACAGCCAATATGCGCTGGGGTTCTCGCATGAACGACGTGAAGATGAAGGACGCCATGGTGCTGGACGGCCTGTGGTGTCCGGAAAACGACGTGCATATGGCGGTCATCGGCGGCACGGTGGCGGGGGAATACGGCGTGACCCGCCAAATGCAGGACGCCTGGGCCTGCCGCAGCCAGCGGCGCTGGGCCGCCGGGGAAGAAAAGGGCGTTTTCGACGAGGAACGTTTTCCCGTTGCAATCAAAACAAAAAGCGGGGCTAAGACAATTGCGAGGGATGAAGCCCCCAGGCCGGACACGAGCATGGAAACGCTCTCGGCACTGCCCCCCCTGTTTCAGAAGGACGGTACCGTCACCGCGGGCAACGCGCCCGGCACCAATGACGGCGCGTCTGCGGTGGTGGTCATGTCCCGGGAGAAAGCGTTGGAGCTTGGAGCCCCGATTCTCGCGGTAATCAGGGACTACGCCCAGGTATCCCGGGAGTCCCGCTATATCGCGACCGTTCCCGGCCTTGCCATCCGAAAGCTGATGGAGAAAAACGGCCTTAAGCTTTCCGATTTTGATGTTATGGAGATCAACGAGGCTTTTGCCGCCGTGCCGTTGGTCAGCTGCCTGGGGATTCTCGGTATGGACAAAAAAACCATGGACGAGAAGGTTAACATAAACGGGGGAGCGGTGGCCGTGGGCCACCCGATCGGCGCCACCGGAGCCCGCATCCTCATGACTCTCATTTATGAGCTGCGCCGTTCTGGCCGAAAAAGCGGCGTGTGCGCCATCTGCTCCGGCATGGCCCAGGGCGACGCCGTCTGGGTTGAAACGTATTAATTGATTCATGCAGCTATGAGTGCGGCGAAACAGCGTAAAGGAAAACCTGCTTGGGTCGTCCTTCACGCTGTTTCTGTGCAGATACCTGTTTTGATATCCTTTATGACGGACAGGGGGAGGGTGAAATGGCGAAAAAGAAATCCGCGCCGGCAGCTTCCGAGGTCGAATCTCCTCAGAATGATACCACGGGTTTAGCCCGGTATTCCATTGATGCCATTCTTGGGAGCAGTCCCGCTATCATAAAAATGAAAAACGACATCTGCAAGGTTGCCTGCAGCAAATCAACGGTTCTAATCCACGGGGAGAGCGGTACAGGCAAAGAGCTTGTCGCCCACTCCATCCATAATTGCAGCCCGAGAGGCCCGTTCCCCTTCGTGCGGGTCGACTGCGCCGCCATCCCGGGCAGCCTGTGCGAATCGGAGCTGTTCGGCTATGACGACGGAGCTTTTACCGGTGCCAGACGCGGCGGAGCGGCGGGGAAATTTGAGCTGGCCAGCCGCGGCACTCTGTTTCTGGATGAGATTGGGGAACTGCCGCTATTTATGCAGGCCAAGCTCCTGCGCGTACTTCAGGAAAAAGAAATCTCACGGGTTGGCGGCAGCGACACCGTCCCTGTGGACGTGCGGGTGCTGGCAGCCACAAACCGAAACCTGGAAAATATGGTCCGGGAAGGAGCCTTTCGGGAAGATCTCTACTACCGGCTCAATATTCTCAGCATACGGGTGCCTCCCCTGCGCGAGCGTCCGGAGGATATTGAAGAACTGTTGCAGCATTACATGGAGCTGCTGCGCCGCGAACACGGGAACGCCAAACTTATCTCTCCTAAAGTGCTCGGCTTCCTCAAGCAGTATGGCTGGCCGGGAAACATCCGGGAATTTTCAAATGTTGTTGAGAAA
Source organism: Bacillota bacterium (assembly GCA_023459875.1). Taxonomy (GTDB): domain Bacteria; phylum Bacillota; class Clostridia; order Oscillospirales; family Oscillospiraceae; genus JAEWRY01. The sequence goes on along the minus strand of JAEWRY010000002.1, from coordinate 18,075 downwards.
ATGTATTTCATGACGGATTCCGACACCATTGAGATACAGGATCTTCCGGCCAATATTTTCCGAAGCGCCGTGATTATGGCGGATCAAGACAGCCAGGGGCTGGACGAAATGATTGAATCTCTGGAGCGGGACGTGGTTTCTTCGCTCCTGGAGAGTACTTCTCATAACATGACTAAAACAGCGCAGATTCTGAACATTTCGCGCCCGCGGCTCTATCGTATTATGGATAGGATTCTGAAAAATAAGGTAAAACCCAAATAATGTATGCTGAATCAACTACGCTTCGGATAATTCGCGCGGGAGCGCCGCGCAAATTGCCTATCATTGAATGAAATGCCTGTAACGCTTTGTTATGCCCGCAACGAAGTGTTACAGGGTTTTTTATTGGTTTTCCGGACAAGTTGGCAAGAGTGCGTAACGTTTCGTTCAACCGGAGTATTTTGGTTAATTAGAATCGTTGCAGCGCAAGGAGCTAACATATTTTTACAATTGGCATGCGGTTTGCATCTTTATGAATAGATGTGAGATAAGCAAAAAAAGCATAGGAAGGAATGCTCTGAGCGTCTCATAAAAACAACGGTTCTCGCGCATCCGCCCTTTGGGGCATTTTCGGTTCAATCAGTGTGTTCCCGGACAAAAGAACAAAACTGGCGGAAAGGAGCTGACGGCGGGAGTAAGACATATTTAAATTCTAAACGGCTGATGGAAATGATAGTTAAAAGACAAAGAAGAGAATAAGGAGGTAGTCTTAAAATGAAGAAAAAAATACTCCCAATCCTGTTGGTTACGGTTTTACTCATCACATGCCTGTCCGGCGCCGTTCTGGCCGGCGCAGAGAAGTCGTCGCAGGAAACGCAATGGCAAATAAGCGTTTTACAGTACGGAGTCTGCAAAGTGGCTAACTTTTCGGTTTTGCTGCCTAATTCCACAGTGAAAGAACAAGTGGAGTTTCCCTTCCTTGGTTTCCTGCTTAAATCGGGCAACCGCTATGTTCTTGTCGATACAGGCGTTGACGAAGCTTTCGGCAAACTGGCGTGGAGCTGTAAAGAAGGAAGCCTGGCCCTTGTCAAAAAAGCGCTTAAGGACAACGGGGTTACTCCCGATATGATCGAGATGGTAATCTACACGCATCTGCATTACGACCATGCAGGAGGGTGCCAGCTTTTCCCCAAGGCTGTTCATGTTTTTCAGAAGTCTGAATGGGAAGGACTCCTGGACCCCCTGCCCATTCAGCTTTCAAGATCCGATTACGATCCGAATCAAGTAAATAAAATGAGAGACCTGAAGACTCTCATGGTGGACGGCGACGCGGAAATCCTGCCGGGCATCAACGTGTATGAAGCGGGCGGACACAGTGTGGGAGGACAGCTCATAACCGTGGAAACAGCCGCCGGGATGAAAGTTCTTGCCGGAGACGTGGGTCTCTTCTGGTGCGCGGTTTTCCCGGATCAGGTCACATCTCTGACCGACCTGAATGGCCTGAAGGTTGCCGCCAATCCCAACCTGAAGTATGACCGCCTGGGGATCACAAATTCTTTGATCACCGATTACTTTGAGTGGTATGACTCCTCTCAGTTATTACATATATTAGCTCAAAACAAATGGCAAAACGTGTATCCGGGTCATGAGCCTGGCCTGCTGAAGAAATAAAGAATTTTAGTCAGGACACACTGATAATTGGATCATGCACCAAAGAAAACAGCGCCCGAAACCGCTGCTCCGGGCTGCGGGGATACGATACGATGCATGGACTTATGTACATTTCATTGAATCCGAGTCGAGAACCCTGTAGTTGTTAAAACTACAGGGTTCTTGATTTATTAAATAATGTCCGCTGAATAAAGCAAAAATATAGTCATATCAATGCTTCTAAGCTGTTTTTGCTTATTCAGGTGCAAGGTTTTTGACCAATTATGGTCAAAAACCTTGCACTTTTGATTTGCGGCGTGTGTCCGCAAGTCAAAACGGACAGTCATCAATGTATCTGAAGCAGCAAAACAGTGCTGTTTTGCTGCCCGAAAGGGCAATTTTTGCCCTTTTGGCGAATGCGATGCGGAAATCGCATTCGTTCAGTGGACATTATTTATGGCTGTGAGGCAGGTGTAAAACGCAATGATTATAAATGTTAAAGCCCTGTGACCGAATGGGTCACAGGGCTATCCCTTAAAATAACGCTTTCCTGCCCGCTACTTTGGATAAACCATCAATAGGTAAGCTTTGACCGTACGATCGGTTTCGTTGGAATAACAGTGCTCCTGGTTTGCCGAGAAGCGCAGGACTTCGCCTTCTGTAATTTCATATTTCTGATCTCTGATATTGACTGTCAGCGTACCCTGAGCTACCAGCGCGTACTCTTCCGCGCCGTCGAAATCGGCGGATCTGACCGTAGCCGTACTTGGCTCATACGAACAGAAAAAGATCTCAAACTTCTTTTCGGGATCAAAATCGACAACGGAGGAAACCGAAAAACCTGCCCCGCCCGGCTGGACGCTCTGCTTTACTCGGTAAATCGTGGGTTCGCTTACGTTTTCGCCCTTCAGCAGACGGTTCAGGGGAACCTTGAGCGCGTTGGCGAGATTCCAGACGATTGTAATGGACGGGTTGCGGAATCCCCGTTCGATTTCGCTGATCATGCTTTTGCTCACATTGGCGCGTTCCGACAATTCGTCGAGCGTCATGTTTCTGATTTTCCGTATTCTCTTTATATTCTCCCCGATGCTTTTGTAAATCTCGTTCATAGTTCTGCTCCAGTCCTAAAATACAACAGAAAAATCCAATATACAGCATTTATATTCACGATATCGAATTAACCGCATTCACGAATAACCGGCTTTTCAGGAAAGCGGACATATACTATGAAACGCATGAATGCTGCATTTTATTGCGCGAAAGGGAGATCTTATTTTAGAATAATAGTTTTTCTGACAAAAAAGGCGGTGTCTCAAAGACACCGCCTTTTATCTTGTCATTCTGAGGCTGAAAGCCGAAGAATCTTTGCAGAGCATAGTTGGCTGCCTAAGATCCTTCGCTTACGCTCAGGAAGACATTTTTATTCAGAACTTTCCCTGTTTTATGACAGTCCATTTTGTGGACAGGGACCAAAACTGAATTTGGAACGCAGGATTATCCAATGGATATCACGGAGACCGGACAGCCGTCCCGCGCTTCGACGGCAGTACCCTCCGCTTCTTTCGGCACGGGATCCGCAAATACTTCGGCCAACCCGTCGTCGGCCATCTGAAACACTTCGGGGCAGGTATCGACGCAGAGTCCGCAGGAGATGCAGCCGCTTCTGTCAATGGTAGCTTTCATAAAAATCTTCCTTTCCAAAGAAAAACTCTGTTTTATGTCTTTTCAGTATTTCCGTTCCCAAAGAATCCATTCGGACGAAATTGCCATACATACATTATACAACACTAAACTCCGATCGTCGAGAGGAAAAGCAGGATGCAAAGACGGTTTCCGCCGGCGCCCTTCTGCCGGCGCGGAACAGAAAACTATTTCCGCGGTATGGATTGATTTTTCCGCCGATCGCTCTATAATAATTAGTTGAAAATTCAACTAATTCAAAAAACGGGTTCAAACGAAGGGGAGAGGTCGCGATGGAGCAGAAAAACGACCGGATCAGCCGGTGGATCTCCGCGCTGCACAGGTACAAAAAAGGATACGCGAATAAAAGACTGGAGCCTTACGGTCTTGGCGGCGGCCGGTTCGTCTTTTTGTTCTCCCTGCGCAGGCACAGCGGGGCGAGCCAGGAAGAACTGTCCGATTACCTGAAGATAGACAAGACGACCACCGCCAAGGCGCTCAAGAAGCTGGAGGGCGACGGCTACGTCACAAGGATCAGAGACGCCCGTGACAAGCGGGTTTTTCATGTGAGCCTCACCCGGAAAGCGGCGGAAACGCTGCCGGTCGTCGAGGAGATCATCGGGAAATGGGAAAGCTTCGTTACCTCCGGGATTACAGGGGAGGAGCTTGCGCAGCTTGAAAGCACCCTGAAGAAGATGGCAGACAAGGCGCAGGAGGTCAGTAAAGAGGACCAGGCGGAGAAAAAAAGCGCGGAAGGCTGAGCTGAGCGCCGCGGCTTTCCGGAAAGCGTGGGAAAATGGGAATTTATAAAAAGTATTTAAACAAGTATATGCGGCTCTTTTTCACCGCCGTCTGCTGCGTGACGCTGGAAGCGGTATGCGACCTGCTGCAGCCGACCATCATGTCGCACATCATGGACGAAGGGATCCGGAACAGCCGGATCGACACGGTGCTGAGACTGGGCTTGCTGATGCTCGGGATCACGGCTCTTGGCGCTTGCTTCGCGGCCACCAGGAATATCCTCGCCGGCAAGGTCTCTCAGAAGATCGGCGCGGATTTGAGATACGACGTGTTTTCAAAAAGTTTGAGGTTTCAAACCGCGACCTCTACGAAAAAAGCCTGTCATCCCAGCTCGTTGTGGCGTATTTTCCCCCCGCGATCTCCCTCACCGTCAATCTGGGGATCGTCGCCATCGTCTATCTGGGGAGCGTCTTCTTCGGAAGAGGGGAAATTGAGGTCGGAAAGATCTCGGCGTTTACGACCTACATGGCGCAGATTCTATCGTCTCTCATGATGATCATCAACGTCTTCAACTCCTTCGTGAGGACCAAGGCCTCCACCGAGAGGATCGGGGAAGTACTGGCCAGCGAGGAAGATTTCAAAGGCTCGGTGCGGTATGCGGACAGGGAAGGGGGCCTGGAGTTCTCCGCGGTTACCTTCGCATATCCCCACGGCAGCGGGTTGCCGGCCATAAAGGACCTCTCCTTTCAGGTCAACCGGGGCGAAATGCTGGCCATTATCGGCCCCACCGGCTCCGGAAAATCCACCGTCGCCTGGCTGTGCCTCCATTTCTACGACATTGCGCAGGGCGCCATCCGTCTGAACGGGGAAGATATCAAGAATATGGATATCGACCAGCTCAGGGACAGCATCGCCCTGGCCCCCCAGAAAAGCATGCTGTTTACGGGTACGGTTTATGAGAACATCGCGTGGGGCAACCGGAAGCGACCAGGGAAGAGATTCGCGAAGCGGCCGGAATGGCCCAGGCGGAGGAGTTTATCCTTTGGATGAAAGACGGCTACGACAGCGTGCTGGGGCAGGGCGGGGTCAACCTTTCGGGAGGGCAGAAGCAGCGCATATCCATTGCCAGGGCCTTGGTCAAAAAGTCCCCCATTCTCATCCTGGACGACTGCACCAGCGCGCTTGACTCGGTGACCGAGGCCAAGGTAAGGCACGCGCTCCACGCTTTGGGTCCCCGGAAGACGGTCATCATAATCACGCAGAGAATTGGAACGGCCATGTCCGCCGACCGGATCCTGGTTCTGGATAACGGCACCAAGGCCGGCTTCGGAAGTCATCAGGAACTCCTCCGCTCCTGCCGGATCTATAGGGATATTTACGAGTCCCAAATCGGGGAAGACTTCGTTGGTGAACAAAATGCCTGAGATAAATAAAAATTACGAGAATATGCCGAGCCTCGGCAAGATGCATATCGGGGGCGGGCCCCAGCGGTTCGCCATCAAGGAGAAGCCGAAAAATGCCAGGGGGACGCTCCTGCGGCTCCTCAGAATGCTGATGCGCTGGCGCGCTCCCCTGATCGCCGCAGTTTTCCTGACCGTATTGTCGTCGGCCATCGCGGTGTCGACGCCGCTCCTTCTCGGCAAGGCGGTCAATACCTTAAATATCAATACCCGCGAGGCAGACTGGTCCCTTTTGACCGTCATTCTCACTGCCCTTGCCGCGTGCTACCTCTCCGGCTGGCTGATCGACCTCGTAAACGGCGTACTGATGGCAAAGCTCACCCAGACCCTGGTCAAATATCTGCGCGCGGAGTTTTTCGCCAAGCTGCAGAAAATACCGCTCAATTTCTACGACACTAGGCCCCACGGGGACACCATGAGCAGGCTCACAAACGACGTGGACAACATCAGCACCACGGTCGCCCAGACGACGACCCAGCTGATCGCCAGCGTATGTACCGTGGCTGGGTCGTTCGTCATGATGCTGCTCTTAAGCCCCCTCATGACCCTGGCCGCATTGGTATCCATTCCTCTTTTCCTGCTTCTCACGAAGACCATTGCCGGGCGCAGCAAGCAGTTTTTCATCGGCCAGCAGAGGATGCTGGGGGAGCTGGGCGGGATCATCGAGGAAAACATCGTCGGCCTTAAAATGGTAAAGGCTTTCCGCCGGCAGGAAAAAGTCCTTGCTGATTTTGAGAAGACCAACGGGGAACTGTGCGAATACGCAACGAAAGCCCAGATCTGGTCGGGGCTGATGATGCCCTTCATGAACGTCATCAACAACTTGGGCTATGCCCTTATCTCCTGCGCGGGCGGCGTGCTGTCGGTGAACGGGATGGTGTCGGTGGGCACGGTCGTGAGCTTTCTTGCCTATTCCAGGCAGTTCGGACAGCCCCTCAACAACATCGCCGGGATGTTCAACAACATCCAGTCGGCCCTAGCGGGGGCGGAGCGCATCTTTGAGATCCTGGACGAGGCGGAGGAGCTCCCGGACGGGGAGAGGGCCGTCAGGTTAACGGCCCCGAAGGGGAAGGTGGAATTCTCCGGCGTCTGGTTTTCCTACCGGCCCGGCGTGCCGGTGCTGAAAGGCATCAGCTTTGCCGTGGAGCCAGGCAGGACGGTTGCCCTGGTGGGGGAGACCGGCGCGGGGAAGACCACGATCGTGAACCTGCTCACCCGGTTTTACGAGCTGGACGAGGGCAGCATCCTCATCGACGATACCGACATCAGGGACATCGCGAGAAAAAGCCTGCGCGAGTGCTTCTCGGTGGTGCTTCAGGACACATGCCTGTTCTCGGGTACCATCTACGACAATATAAGATATTCAAAACCATCGGCCACCGACGCCCAGGTGAGGGAAGCCGCCCGGCAGGCAAGGGCCGACGGGTTCATTTCCCGACTGCCCAAGGGATACGAGACTATCGTCACCGGCAGCGCGGACAATCTCAGCCAGGGGCAGCGGCAGCTCATTTCCATCGCCAGGGCCATCCTTTGCGGCGCGCCCATTTTGATCCTCGACGAGGCCACCAACAGCGTGGACACGAAAACCGAAAAGGAGATCCAGCGCGCGATGCTCTCCCTGATGAAGGGCCGCACCTGTTTCTTCATCGCCCACCGGCTTTCCACCATCCGCGACGCGGACACCATCATGGTCATCGGGGACGGAGAAATTCTGGAGCGGGGGACCCACGGGGAACTCATGGGGAAAAGAGGCAGGTATTATGATATGGTGGTGAGCCAGATGGGGCTCGACGCGTAGGCCTGTAAACTCAATGGTGGTGTCTCAGATACATGAGACACCACCATTAAGTAGAGCGCTGAATGACCCGGCGGGGAATAAATGCGCGCGGCAGTTCCCGGGGCACACTTACCCCCGCTACACCCGCACCTCTACAAAATCCCCGGCGGCGATGCTTTCTTCCGTGACGCGGCAGTCCAGCGCGAGGAGCCGCACGCCTGCCAGTTTCGCCTTCCTCAGCGCTTCGCCAAACGCTGGGTGGGTCGCCCAATTTGCCTCCAAGTATGCCACGCCCTTCATCTGGATGATAAAGATCAGAAAAGCGCCGTAACCTGCCTCCACGCAGCCAATCAGCTCGTGGAGATGCTTTACGCCGCGCTCGGTGGGGGCGTCGGGGAAGCGCACCACCCCGTTGTCCTCCAGCGTGGCCCCCTTGACCTCCGCGAAAGCCCGCTTCCCGTCCGCCTCAATATAAAAATCAAAGCGGGAATTGCCGAAGCGCTGCTCCGGTTTAAGAAGCGTCATGTTCTCAAACAGGCCGCCACCGACCACCCACTCGGCAAATACCTTGTTCGGAGCGGCGGAATCCATGTTAATGAGCCTGTCTCCCTTCCGGACCGAAATGAGGTCGCAGCCTGTCCTGCGGCCGGGCGTGCGGATCTCCTGCACGTAAATTTCCGCGCCCGGCGTCAAAAGCTCGCGGCAGCGGCCGGTGTTCTTCACGTGGCAGACTTCGTGTTTGCCGTCCAGCTCAATCGTTGCGATAAATCGGTTCGGGCGGTCGATAAAGACCGCCCGTTTCATATTCTGGTAGACCATAATAAACTCCTCAGTTCCGGGTTCGGCTGCGCCGAGGGAAGAAACCGCCCGCGGCTTATCCGGCAGAGATTATGATACCACAAAACCACAGCCGGAAACAATACCTCGCGCCTCCCTGCGGTACCCGGCGCCGGCCGAATGCCTTCAAAAACGGAGGAATTTTATCTGGGACATATTATGGTAAAATGCACAAATAAAAATCCGGAGGGAACCACCGGCGCGGCGGATTCCGCACGGAATCGCACGATTTCAAACAGGAAAGATTTGGACGACTATGAATTATATTCAATAATACGCTCTTATGTATAATTTTTTTGCAGGTTGAGCGTTTTGATGCGAAAAATTAGGCAGAATGCACAATTCAAATGTTAAAAATTTGTTAATAATTTTTAGGAGCCTCAAACGTTTGGTAGTTTTATTTGGTTGACTTTTAGGGGGTTACCTCTTAAAATTATAGTATTCTGTTATATTTGAGCAATTTGTGCCACAGATAGGGATTTCGCGGCAAAGCGGTCAGAGATTTGTTTGTAAAAATTGCCTAAAAAGACGCTGATACAAAAACGCGCCGCCTGCCGGTTTCAGGTTTGCAGGAAGCGGCGGCGCGGGTTGTAAGCGGCGTCTGTTTTATGGTATCGGAGGTACCCGGGCGCGGGTGCGGGACGTAAATGAAGTAGATTTGTATATTGATGAGGTGTACGTATGCCTGTTTTTCTCCTGCTGTTTCTGCTTTGGGTTTTGCTCTCCGGCGGCGTATCTCTGAAGGTGCTCCTTTCCGGAATTCTGATTTCCGTCCTGCTTTGCCTTTTCAGCAGCAAAACGCTGGGGTATGACTTCCGCAACATCGGCGGGGCGCATAAAAAGGCTCTGGACAAGCTGCGCTATCTGGTCTTTCTGTGGTGGGAGATTTTGAAAGCCGGTTATCTGGTGATGAAGATGGTCTATGCCAAGGGAAGCGAAATCAGACCCGTTTTGGTTTATTTTCATACCGGCCTTAAATCGGACAAGGAAAAAACCATTTTGGCCAACTCCATTACCCTCACGGCCGGTACGATTACCGTTCAGGCGGAAAATGATCTGTTCTGTATCCACGCGCTGGACCGCCCCCTGGCGGATGGGATCGAGAACTGTGAATTCGAACGCCGTATTTCAAAACTGGGGCTGTGAATATGGAACAGGCGAAACATATTATTTTAATTGCCGGAATGATTCTTCTGGCAGTTCTGAATCTCGTGACGCTCATCCGGGCCATTCTGGGACCGAGGTTTACCGATCGGGTTGTGGCCGTCAACGTGATTAACACCATGGTGGTAGCCATGATCTGTATTGTTTCCGTCATGCTGGGAGAGGACTTCCTGGTGGATGTTGCGCTTATCTACACGCTGCTGAGCTTTCTGTCGGTGGTGGTACTCTCCCGTCTGGTCATGACCCGCCGGCGGAAGAAAACAAAAAAAGGACAAGTGGAAAACAGGGAAGGGGGATCGGAACTTGATTGATATCGTCAGAGTAGTTCTGGGCCTCGCTTTTCTGCTCTTTGGGCTGTTCACTTTTTTGACTGCGGTTCTGGGCCTTTTCCGCTTCAAGTATATCCTAAACCGGATGCACGCGGCGGCCGTGGGTGATACCCTGGGTATTTTTCTCGTTCTCATCGGCCTCATTTTCCTGCACGGATTCAATCTTGCGGGGTTCAAGACTCTTCTGGTCCTGCTTTTCATGTGGCTTACAAGCCCGGTGGCGAGCCACCTGATCGCTCAGATGGAGGTCACGACGATCCCCGATATCAAATCGGAATGCGAGGTGGAAGAGAGATGATTGTGCTTGAGTGCGTCCTGCTCGCCGGTCTGCTCATCTGCGCGGTTGTCGCGCCTCTCTGCCGGAGTCTGCTGGTCACGGTGATCATCTACTCTGCGTTTTCTCTGTTGGTGGCGGTAATTTGGTGCCTGCTGCAGAGCCCCGACCTTGCCATTACCGAGGCCGGCGTGGGTGCGGGCGTCAGCGGAATGCTGTTCTTCCTGGCACTGAAAAAAATACACGAGCTGAAGGGGACCAGTGATGAGTGATTCGCATAGAAAACAGAGTTTCGGCGAACGGTTTATCTCCTGGGTGGACGGAGAGCGGGAACAGAAGGACCGGAATCTGTTCGTCATGGAAAACAAGCAGCGCCGCCCCGAACGTCCGGAGGAGGAGCATAAGATCCGTGAAAAACGGCGCCTGCGTCAATTTTTGGGATGGTATCCCGCGGCTGCGGGCATTATTTGCGCGACTCTGATGGTCATTCTCCTTTGTGTCGTCCTGTCGATGCCCTTGTTCGGACATGCGGAGAACCCCGCCAACAACGAGGTGTCTGATTATTATCTAGAGCACACCGAGGAGGACACCGGCGCAACCAACTCTGTCACGGGTATGATCTTAACCTACCGCGGATTTGATACGCTGGGCGAATCCTGCGTTCTGTTCATGGCGGTTACCTCCGTCATGATTTTGCTCCTGCGCGACAAAAAGAACACGGATGAACACGACCTGCAGAAGCTGGCGCAGGAGGAAGCCGCCGAGAAGAAGCATCCTGACATCGTCCTTCAACAGACGGTGGAGGTCCTGATTCCGTTTATCTTCCTTTTCGCCTTCTATGTGCTCTTTTACGGCGAGTCCTCGCCGGGCGGCGGTTTTTCCGGCGGCACGGTGCTCGGCGGCGGGTTGATTCTGTATTCGTGCGCGTACGGCTATGAGAAAATCCATGCTTTTTTCAATCGGCGGACCTTTGCCCTGCTCCGGCTGTGCGGGCTAATGGTGTACGCCACGCTGTACGGCTACTACACGTTCATGGGCGCGAATGGTCTCAACGACCATCTGCATGCCTTCGGCGGGCTTTCCATGCCCATTGACTTTGCAGTGGGAATGGTGGTTGCCAGTACCGTCTACGGCTTTTATGCCATGTTTACAAGGGGAGAGCTGTGATGCTGAACACGTTGTTGGAAAACCGGTTTGCGGTGGTCTCTGTTCTTCTCTTCGGCATTGGGTTTGCCAATGTGATGATCCAGCTCAACCTGCTCAAAAAAGTGGTGGGCTTCAACATTATGGACTCCGCCGTGTTTCTGCTGCTCGCCTCCCAGGGCTATATCAGCGGAAAAGCGGCGCCCATCGTGGGGGAGGGGGCGGTAAACGCATCCCTTTATATCAATCCCATCCCAAGCGGTTTGGTCCTGACCGGTATCGTGGTCTCCGTCAGCATCACGGCCTTTTCCCTGGCTCTCATTGTGAGGATATACCGGCAGTACGGCACGATTGAACTGGATGAGCTGCTGGAAAAGGTCAAAAAGGAGGAGGACTAATGCGTTCCATCGTTGAAAGCATTCCTTTCTTCTGCATCTTCCTTTCCATCATTTTCGGCATCCTGTCGGCGGTGATAAATAGCGGGCGGATCACCTACCGCATGTGCATGGCCGCGTCCGTGACAATTGTCCTACTTTCGGCTGTCCTGCTCAATTATCTGGTGGAAAACAACCTGAGCTTTATCTACAACATGGGTAAATTTTCAGCGCCCTTCGGAAACGCCATCAAGGTCGGGCCTCTGCAGGCGCTGCTGGCGACGGTGTTCTCGGGCGTAATGGCGCTTTCCCTGCTGGGCGGCGAAAAAGACCTGTTTCACGATATTCTGCCGGAGAAGCAGCATCTTGATTTTGTCATGATCGATCTGATTCTGGCGTCTCTGCTGGCCTTTTCCTATACCAACGACTTTTTTACCGGATATGTGTTTATCGAAATCAGCACCATCGCCGCCTGTGCCATCGTGATGGTGAAGGATACCGGAAACAACCTGATCGCGACCACCCGTTATTTATTCACCAGCCTGATCGGTTCGGGACTGTTTCTCATCGGTCTGGTGCTGCTGTACAGCATCACCGGCTATCTGCTGATGCCCCAGCTCCACGAAGCGATTGCGCGGCTTGCTGCCACCGGCCAGTACCGGCTTGTGCTCACGGTATCCGCGGCGCTTATTATCATCGGACTGGGCGTTAAAAGCGCCATGTTCCCGTTCCACCTCTGGCTGCCCGAGGCCCACGGCGGGGCCACCACCTCTTCCAGCTCCATTCTGTCCGGCCTGGTGCTGAAAGGCTATATCATCTTCATGATCGTCCTGATCGTCCGGGTGTTTACCCTGGATCTGATGGTTCAGTTGGGCATTACCAACGTCATTATGGCATTTGGTCTGCTGGGTATGCTGATCGGCTCGGTGGAGGCCATCCGGGAGCATCACATCAAGCGGATGCTCGCCTACTCCTCCGTGGCGCAGATCGGGTATATCTTTCTGGGCATCGGGCTGGGCACCGAGGCGGGTATCGTGGCCGCCTGCTTCCACATTATCGTACACGCCTGCTCCAAGCCCCTCCTCTTCTCCTGCGCGGGACGCCTTTCCGCGGTCAGCGGGCACCACAAGAGCCTGCGGAACCTGCGGGGCAGCGCCTACAGGGACAAACTCGCGGGGGTCGGCTTTACCGTGGGCGCCCTTTCCATGATCGGAATTCCTCTTTTCGGCGGCTTTGTCTCCAAGCTTTACCTGACGAACGCCTCCCTTTCCTCCAATAAGATGGCGATAAATTTAATGGTCATCGCACTCTCCACGGTCTTAAACGCGCTGTACTATGTTCCGGCGGTCATGTGCGTGTGCATGAAGCCGCCGGCGGAGGAAGAAGCGGCGATCCGGGCGGACATTACGCCCGAATCCCTGGCTTTTGACCGTTCCTTCGCCGTCTCGGCAGTCATCTTCATTCTCGCGATCTTTATCCTGGGTATTTTCTATCACCCGATCATTGACGTGATCCGTTCCGGCGTACAGATGCTCTGACATATTGAGAGGTGCTGATCTTGCTGCTGTTACTTCCAATCCTGCTTCCGGTCGTCGGAGGGATCTTCGTTTTCCGGCAGAAAGAGGAAAAGCTGCGAAACCGTATGGTCCTGATGATTGTGGGGGTCACTTCCGTGCTGGCGGTCACGCTGTGCCTGCTGCCCGCGCAGACCCTGGAGCTCATGACCATCCAGGGCCCGCTGCGGCTTTCCCTTCAAAATGACGGCCTTTCCCGGTTCTTTATGGTGCTGATTGCCGGCATCTGGACGCCGATCTCCGTCTTTTCCTTCCCCTATCTGAAGCACGCGAAGCGGGAAGAGCAGTTTCTCGGCTTTTACACCATGGCGATGGGAGTCCTCATGGGCATCGCCATGGCCAACAACTTTGTGACTCTCTATATGTTCTTTGAGCTGATGTCCCTCATCACCATGCCGCTGGTGCTCCACGACGGAACCTTTGAAGCCCGGCGGGCCGGTTTCAAGTACCTGGGCTATTCCGTGTTCGGCGCCGGAATGGCTCTGGCGGGATTCTTTTTCCTGTCCTATTATATGAGCTCCGGCGACTTTGCCGCGGGCGGCGTCATCGACTTCATCAAGGCCGAAGGTCACCGGGAACTGCTTCTTATCGTCTATTTCATCATGATCGTGGGCTTCGGCGCCAAAGCCGGTCTCATGCCCATGCAGGCGTGGCTCCCCACCGCGCACCCGGTGGCGCCCGCGCCCGCCTCCGCCGTCCTCTCCGGCGTCATCACCAAGGGCGGCGTGCTGGCCATTATCCGGGTCACCTATTATATGTTCGGGCCTAAATTCCTGGCCGGGAGCTGGGCGGTTCTTGCCCTTTCCGTTCTCGCCCTCGGCACGATTTTTGTGGGGTCCATGCTGGCCCTCCGGGAGAAGCAGCTGAAAAAAAGGCTGGCCTATTCCACGGTCAGCCAGGTTTCCTATGTGCTCTTCGGGCTCCTCCTGCTGACCCCCGCAGGGGTCGAGGGCGCCCTTCTGCAGGTGGTGTTCCACGCGCTGGCCAAGGATACCCTCTTCCTTGCCGCGGGCGCGATCATCATGTACACCCACAATACGCGGGTGGACGAACTGGCCGGGATCGGCAAAAAAATGCCCGTTACCATGTGGTGCTTTACCCTCGCCGCCCTCTCCCTCATCGGCATTCCGCCCATGAGCGGCTTCATCAGCAAGTGGAGTCTGGGGACGGCGGCGCTGGGAAGCGGCTCCGTGATACTCGGCTACGCGGGCGTAGCGGTTCTCATCGTCTCCGCGCTGCTGACGGCCGGATATCTGCTGCCGGTGATCACGAACGGCTTTTTCCCCGGCAGCTATGAAGGAAAACGGAAGGAAGCGGACCTCCGGATGACGGTCCCCATGATCGCCTTTTCCGCGCTGATCGTTTTGCTCGGAGTATTTCCCGCGGGGCTCACGAACTGGCTCGGCAACTTGATTTCTAAGCTCTTCTGATCCCCGAAAGGAGAAGTTTCATGCATTTATTATTGATGCTGCCGATCCTGTTCCCCATGCTCGCGGGACTGGACCTCCTGTTCCTGAAACCGAAAAGCAAAAAAAACCGCAATCTTTTCATCATCATCACCTCCCTGATTACAGGGGCGGTGTCGCTGGTGGCGATCTATCTGTCTTACCGGCTGGGGAGCGACGCCCTGGTGAGCACGCTGGTCCGCTTTTCGGACAAATACTCCATTTCCTTCCGGGTCGACGGCGCCTCGATGGTTTACGGCTCCATCGTATCGGTGCTCTGGCCCGTCATTACCTTCTACGCGCTGGAGTATATGGAACACGAGGGATCGGAAAACCGCTTCTTCGGCTTCTGGATGATCAGCTTCGGCGTGGTGCTCGGGATTGCCTTTGCCAAGGATTTTCTCTCCCTGTACCTGTTTTATGAGCTTATGACTCTGTCGACGCTCCCCCTCGTCATGCACTCCATGGATGAAAAGGCGAGATACGCGGGCCGGAAATACCTGTCCTATTCCATTTCCGGCGCTGCCCTGGCCTTCATCGGCATCGTCTTTCTGCTTAATTACGGCACGACACTGGACTTTACCTATGGAGGCGTTTTGAACAAGGCGCTGGTTGCCGGCAATCAAGATACCCTGCTGTGGGTGTTTGTCTGCGCCTTTTTCGGATTCGGCGTCAAGGCCGCCATCTTTCCGTTCCACGGCTGGCTGCCGGACGCTTCCGTCGCTCCCACGCCGGTCACCGCCCTCCTTCACGCCGTGGCGGTGGTCAAAGCCGGTGTTTTTGCGGTCATGCGCCTCATCTACTTTGGCTTCGGCGCTGATTTCGCGCGGGGCACCTTCGCGCAGGATATCGTCATGGCGGCCACGATCATCACCATCGTGTACGGCTCCGCGAGGGCTTTGCGCACGCCCCATCTGAAGCGCCGTCTGGCGTTTTCCACCGTCAGCAATCTCTCCTACATCCTTTTCAGCTTCACGCTGATGACGCCCGCGGGCCTCACCGGCGGCCTCACCCATATGCTCTTTCACGCGTTTATCAAGATCACGCTGTTTGCCTGTGCAGGCGCGGTGATTATAAAGAGCGGCAAAGAATATGTCTACGACCTGGAAGGGTTCGGCCGGCGGATGCCCGTGGTCTTCGCGGTTTTCACCCTCTCCTCGGTTGCCCTGATGGGCGTGCCGCCGCTGGGGGGCTTCGCGGGCAAGTGGATGATCTCATCGGCCGCCGTGGCTACCGGGAACCCTATGGCCTATGCCGGAATCGCGGCGCTCATCCTGTCTACCCTCCTGACGACTCTGTACATGATGACCATCGTTGTGCGGGTTTATTTCCCGGTGGGAGAACTGGATCGGGAAGCGCTCTCGAAGGTCCATGATCCGGGCCGCCTGATGACGGTTCCGCTCGTGCTTCTGACATCTGCCGGCGTTCTCATAGCCCTCTGCTCCAATTTGATCATCAATGCCCTGCAGCTCATTGGCGGCGGACTGCTTTAAGAAAGGAGTGTTAATATGGGGCCTTTTCTGCTTGTGTTCCTTGTCTTGTTCCCTATCCTAACCTCCTTTGCGGTTTTCCCTTTGCGCAAACGCGATATCAGATACCGCGACTGGCTCATCCGCCTCGTTCCCGCTGTTGAGCTTGCCTGTGCCTTTCTCCTTCTCCCGGCGCCCTTTTCGGCCAGCCTGCCAGGCGTCTGCGGTCTTGGCCTCCATTTCACGAACGGGAGCTTCCGCACCCTGCTCGTCATCATCACCGCGTTTATGTGGCTGATGACGGCCATGAGCTGCAAGGAGTATTTTGCGGGGACCGAGAAGACCTGCAACCGGTTTTACCTGTTCTACCTGCTGACTCTGGGTGCCCTCATGGGGGTTTTCCTGGCCGCCGACCTCTATACCCTGTTCATCTTCTTTGAGGTCATGTCGTTTACCTCCTATGTCTGGGTGGCCCACAACGAAACGCCCCAGGCCATCAAAGCCGGGGGTACCTATCTGGCGGTGGCCGTGTTCGGCGGCATGTCGCTGCTGGTGGGCCTGCTCCTGCTCTACCGCCTGTTCGGCACTCTGGAGATCGAAGCGTTCCCCGAGCTGGTAAAAACGCTTCTCCCGGAGCAGAAGAACGTGCTGACCGCGGCGGGACTCTTCTGCCTTGTGGGGTTCGGCGCCAAGGCCGGCGTGTTCCCGCTGCATATCTGGCTGCCCAAGGCCCATCCCGTGGCGCCCGCGCCCGGCTCCGCGCTCCTCTCCGGCATCCTCACGAAAAGCGGTATCTTCGGTGTTCTGGTCATTTCCCGTTATCTGTTCTTGTCCGAAGCGAGCTGGAATACCCTGCTGCTGATCCTTGCCCTCGTCACCATGGTGCTGGGAGCCGTGCTGGCGCTGTTCTCCGTGGACCTCAAGCGGACGCTCGCCTGTTCCTCCATGTCTCAGATCGGCTTTATCATGCTGGGCGTCGCCATGCAGGGCTTTCTGGGGGAAGAAAACGCTTTTGCGGCCTGGGGCACCGTCCTGCATATGATGAACCATTCCCTCATCAAGCTGGTGCTCTTTGTGGCGGCGGGCGTGGTTTACCTTGGGACCCACTCCCTTGACCTGAACGAAATCCGCGGCTGGGGCAGGGACAAGCCCTGGCTGAAGGTCTGCTTTTTCGTCGGAGCCGCCTCCATCTGCGGAATCCCGCTGTTTTCCGGTTATGTCAGCAAGACCCTTCTGCACGAGAGCATCGTGGAGTATCTCCACCTGCTGGAAGGGGGAGCGGCGGCCGGGCTGTTCCACGCGGCGGAATGGCTCTTCCTCATTACCGGCGGACTCACCATCGCCTATATGACCAAAATTTTTGTGGCCGTGTTTGCAGAACCCAAGGCGAAGGGACAGCATGATTCCCGCAGCTATATGTCCGGCGAAACGCAGATCGCGCTGGGGATCGCGAGCCTTGTCATGGCCATGCTGGGGCTCACGCCTTCGCTCACGATGCAGAAGATCGGCGTCTGGGCGGGAGAGTTCCTGCGCGCCGGCGAGCTGGAGGAGAAGATCCGTTATTTTTCCCTGGAGAATCTGAAAGGCGCGGCGATTTCCATCGCCATCGGTGCCGCCGTATATTTTTTGGTGGTCCGCACGCTTCTCCGGAAAGAGAAGGACGGGGAGATCCGCTACCCCAGCCTGTGGCCGCGGATTATGGATCTGGAGGACCTGGTGTACCGTCCTCTCATCCGCGCGGCGTGCTTCGTGGGCGCGGTCTGCGCCAGGGTAGCCGCTTCCGCCGGGGATTTTATCACCCTTGTGGGAGAAAAACTGCTCTTCCTGCGGGCGCCCGGCGTAATCATTCCGAAGAGGAACGAGAACTTTTGCGTTTACCAGAAGAAACCCAAGATTATTCTGGTGAAGGAAGCCTTTTCCTTCAGCCTGATGCTCTCCGGCCTCGGTGTCGTTGTTACGCTTTTATATATTTTGCTGTAAGATTATTTAATGTCCACTGAACGAATGCGATTTCCGCATCGCATTCGCCGAAAAGGCAAAAATTGCCCTTTCGGGCAGCAAAACAGCACTGTTTTGCTGTTTCAGATACATTGAAGACTGTCCGTTTTGACTTGCGGACACACGCCGAAAATCAAAAGTGCAAGGTTTTTGACCATACTCGGTCAAAAACCTTGCACCT
>JAEWRY010000001.1 GCA_023459875.1 Bacillota bacterium | reverse complement strand
GCCCCCGCCCGGACCAGGGCGTTATAAACGCTCTCCGCGCAGTTGAGACCGTGTTTGAAGTTTTCAATGGCGTAATCGCTGGCCAGCTGGCCCATGGTTTTTTCCTGTTCCATGATTATTTCCTCCTCATATTTTGGGCGGTCAGATGACCGGTCCCATGGTGTAAATATCGATCGAGCTGTGGTAGCCGAGCGTCTCGTTTTTGGTCTGATGTCCTGAGAGCAGGGCGAGAACGGCGGCAAACGCCTCTTCTCCGACCTCCTCAATGCTGCTTTCTCCGGTGATGATGCGTCCGGCGATACGTTCCGGATAGTACAGCACACCTTGGATAGGGTGGGTATCACCTTTTAACAATGGTGCCGAGACATGATGGAGGAGGAGCCCTCAATCGATGTTTCGGGGGGAGCAAAACATGTCTCTTGTGAATGTCAAAGGACTATTAGGATATCGCCAGACGCGATTACGAAAACAGACAGCTTAAATGGATATTGTTCGCGCTGGCGAATCGAACAGGCCAACAAGCAGAGCTTGTTGGCCTGTTTTAGTTCGTCGATGCGGCACAGGCATTCCGTTTTCCGGGTATCTGCGGAAAATCAACCTACTTGTCTCCCGCCGCGCGGCGTCCAACTTCGTATCTTTTCTGTCCTTATCCGCGCTAATGCTTTGCATGATCTTTTGCGCACATCATCTTAAGAAGATGAGAATTTAATTAAAATCTGTGGCCTTGTAACGCCGCTGCCAACTGGTCTAAAGCTTTAGCTAAAAGACAATGCGGGCAGGCAATGCTGAATCTGAGGAAGCCGGCACCACCGGTTCCGAACCAGGTCCCCATATCCACGCCGATGCGCGCTTCATGAGCGATAAAATATTCAATTTCTTCTGTAGTCATGCCTGTTCCGCGAAAATCGACCCAAGTCAAATAGGTAGCTTCCAACTCCGTCATTTTTAATTGAGGAAGATTTTCACGGAGATAATTCGCCATGTATTCCTTATTTGCGGTTAAGTAAGCCCTCAGGTCATCCGCATAATCTTCGCACTCGTTATATGCGGTCTCAAGAGCAACGGGGCCGAACCAATTCATGTTGAATATCCTGTTGGCTTTCAACCGCGCTTCATACGCTGCACGTATCTTATCGTTGGGAATAATCGTATAGGCAGTCTGTAACCCGGCTAGATTAAACGTTTTACTCGGTGCATAGTTTGTAATTGTATTCTGGCGAATTTTTTCCGACAAAGAACTCATAGCAGTATGCGTATAGCCAGACATAATAAGATCAGCATGTATCTCATCAGATACCAGAATTACATTATTCTCAGCGCAGATATTGCCTACACGCTCCAATTCTGCAGGTGTCCAGCAGCGGCCAACAGGATTATGAGGATTTGAAATGATCATCAGTTTGTTTTTTGGATCTTTCGCTTTTTTCTCCAAGTCGGCAAAGTCAATGATATAGCTGCCATTTCCTTTTTGGACGAGAGTGTTCTCCACTAATGTGCGGCTATTATTATTAACACCATCCATAAACGGGTAGTAAACGGGGGTCTGAACGATAATGCCGTCACCAGGGGCGGTAAACGCCTGAATGGCCAGGGTAAACCCGGGGATAACACCGGGGGTAAAAACAATCCATTCCTTTTTCACATCCCAGTGGTAACGACGCTTCACCCAGTGAACAATCGCCTCATTAAAGCTGTTGGGCTTTGCGCAGTAGCCGTAAATACCCTCCTGCGCCTTCTTTGTGACCGCTTCGATCACCTTAGGAGGGCATTTGAAATCCATATCAGCAATCCACATGGGTATCATTTCCTGAGAAGGATCTATCCCGAATTTTTCGTTGCAGCCATCCCATTTAATGCTGCGAGTGCCACGACGTTCTATATATTGATCAAAATATTCTTTTAAGTTTCCCATTATATTCTCCATCTAAAGATAAAGGCTTTCATTGGCATGGGTAAAAAACTCAACGCCAGTTTCAGTTACCATAAATGTGTCTTCAATGTTAAAGCTGTGGTTCCTGCTGCTGTAATAAGGCATTTCAAGACAAAATACCATGCCCGGCTGGAATTTGCGCATCTCGGTGCCGGCAATAAACGGAGCTTCTTCCGTAAAACGGTTGCATCCGATTGAATGTCCGTGATGTCCGCGTTTGAATCCGGGAATATCTTTCTTGATGGTTGCCTGAACCGCGCTGAATACATCGCACATGCGCACACCGGGGCCGAGCATTTCTTTGGCGCAGTTATTTCCCTTCCAAAGAATGGAATAGATTTCTTCGCGTCGTTTGTCCGTGGTATTGCCTAAAACATAGGTGCGCGCTAAATCCGCGCCATAGCCGCAATAGATCGGGCCTCCGTCAAGGCGGACAACATCTCCCAGGCGCAGGCGGTTATGGCGAGGAACGATCGCGGGCGCAAAATCGGCTGCTATGGTATGCGCCTGAAGAATGTCCATAACGTCGGGAGATTGCATCTGGCAGTTCATTTTAAACAGGCGCATTACGTCGGCTTCCGTCATGCCAGGGGTAACCTCATGAGCGGTTTTGTACATGGCGACTTCGGAAATTTCCGCTCCGCGGCGCAAAACGCTGATTTCCCACGGCGTCTTGATCATTCTGGATTCCACCAGAGTCGCGCTGCAGTCCACCAGTTGATCACCGGGAAACTCAGTTTGAAGATAATCCCATTTGAAATGAGATATTTTCTCGCTCTCAATGCCCACTTTAGGATTACTGTATTGGGATTTGATGATCTCCGCGGCCCAGCGGAAGGTACGGTTCAAATCCGGCTGCGCGGGCTTGTCTTCTCCGTCATCCTTTGCGTAGTCCTCAATGTAAATCCACATCGGATATGCCATGATTTCAATATCTTTGCAGCTTGAAACAGCGGTTTGATTCTCAAATTCGCTGCAAATCAATGTAAGCCTGCCCGTTTTGGGTACGACAGCGACCGTCAGTCCGATCTGATTGGACTGGTACAAAAATTGACTGGCGAAACCGGTTGCGTAGAAAATGGCTTCCGGCGCAGTTAAAATCATTGCGTCAAGGCCGGCCTTCTCCATACATGCCTGCAAACGGTTTTGAATGGCACACTGATCACGTAGTTCCAGCATATATAAATCCTCCTCATCAATGCGCCAGATTTGGCAGGAACATTATTATATCCGGGAAGTAAGTAATGACTGCCAAGCTGACAATATTAACCGCTAGGAATGGCCAAACGCCGGGCAGCATTTCCACCATATCCGTTTTGGTAATAGAACTTGTAACAAACAGATTCATGCCGAATGGAGGCGTATACATACCGATCGCCAGATTGGCAATCATAACGAGGCACAGATGAACAGGATGGATTCCCAGACCAACCGCTAAAGGATATATCAGGGGAGCGATAATAAGGATGGAGGCCGAACCGTCCATAAACATGCCCATTACCAGCAGGATGAGATTGATCACCAGCAGAAAAAGCGCTTTGCTTGTCACATTGGCCAGCAAAGAGGTTGTAATAAAGGTAGACACCTGACTGACCGTGAGAATCCAGGCCAGAATCGTTGCGGAAGACATCAGCACCAGCACCTGAGAAGTCCCTACGGCAGAATCAATCAGGACCTTCCAAAGATCCTGAAGCGTCATCTCTTTATAGACAAACAGTCCGATAATCAATGCATATACAGCAGAAATTGCGGCAGCGTCCGTTGGCGTACAAATACCCGAATAGATACCGCCCAGAATGATGACTGGAACCATGAGAGCGGCAAAGGCTTTTTTCGTGGCATGCCAGAGTTCACGACCGGTAGACTTTTTGTCTCGAGGCAAATTGAGTTTCCGACTATAGAAATAGATATAAACCAGGCTGCTCAAGCCAAAGATTAAGCCGGCGGTAATTCCGGCAATAAAGCATTTGCCTACGGAAGCGCCCGTCACGGTACAATAAATAATGATCGTGATGCTCGGCGGAATAATGAGCGCCACCGAACCGGAGGACGCGAGCAGGCCGCCGACAAATTTTTTGGGGTATTTACGCTCAATGAGGTCGGGATACATAAGCCTGCCGATTGCAATGATGGTTGCCGGACTGGAACCGGAAAGAGCGCCGAAAAACATGCTTGCCAATTCCGTGGCGATTGCAATGCCGCCGCAGATATGGCCGACCAACGCCCGGCACCAATCTAGCAATCTTTTGGACAAGCCGCCCGTTGCCATCAGGTTTGCAGAAAGGATGAAAAAGGGGAGCGCCATCAGCGAAAAGGAATCGATACCGCCGACAAGCCGCTGAATGACAATCATAGGTTCAAGCGTGGAACCAAGCAGCAAGGCGGTAAAACCGGAAAGGCCCAGCGCCACAGTGATGGGCGCGCTGCTGGCAAACAGCACAAATATGCAGATTAATAAAATAGGTACCACTTATTTCATTCTCCTTTCTATTCTTCAATTTTGTACACGCCGAAGACATCCTGCATAAGCAGCTCGATGAGATGGATAATAACGAGCGCGCCGCCGATGGGGACAGATATGTAGACCAGCCAAATCGGGAAGCCAAGCGCAGCGGTTTTCTGGCCGGATACCATAGTGAAAGCAGTGTACTTTCCACCATAGATCAGTAAGAATGCGGCAAAAATTGCAGACACCAAGATTACAAAAGTTGCGATGAACTTTTGAAAATATTTATTTTTTACACGCCGAATCACATCAACGCCATAATGCGCGGAACGGCGGAAACAAACGCCGCTTCCGATAAAGGTAATCCATATGATAAGATATCTGACGACTTCTTCTCCCCACGCAGGAGCATGACCGATACGGCGGCCAATTACGCTGATCATGATGACCAAGACCGCAGCCGCCAATAAAAGCGCGATTACCGTCTTTTCCGCTTTAACCAATGCGCGCATTATTTTTGATTGAACAGACATATTATCCCCTCTTTCGATAAGCACAGGGAAACGCAGAGGTTTCCCTGTGCTTATTCATGAGCTGTATTTTACAAAACCACACTCAATACCGTACTACCGGTATCAACCCTTTTTGGCAACCGCGTCTGCAAATGCAGTCTGCAGGCGAGGCACGAAATCTTTCCTCCAGTCGGTCGTGAGGAACTTATCATAGACAGGAGCAGTCGCTTCCTTGAATTCGGCAATTTGCTCGTCCGTGAATTTGTGGTAGGTGCAGCCGGCTTTGACCATCTTGTCAAGGCATTCCTGAGTATAGCTGGGCAGCTCCTGATTCAGAACGGCGCGTCCGGCTTCCTCAGCCTTGACCATAATATCTTTTGTTGCGTCGTCCAGGCCATCCCACCAAGCCTTATTGGATAGCAGAATATGTACCTGCGCATCATGATAAGTCTCGACGATGTATTTCTGAACTTCATAAAAATTCATAGTATAGGTAGACTGTGCGGGATTCTCCTGAGCAGAAACTGCGCCGTTGGCCAGAGCGTTATAGGTTTCAGAGTAAGCAACGACGACTGGCTGCGCGCCAAGCGCGTTATAAGTATCGGACAGGATATTGGATTCCATAATGCGCATCTTCAGGCCCTTCATGTCGGCCACGCTGTTAATGTCAGTATTACTGGTCATCTCGCGGAAACCGGCAAACCAAACGCCCATGCCGTGAATTCCCACGCTGTCCAATCGGTCCATCATTTCCCTGCCGGTGTCGCCGTTCATTACGTCGTTGATGACTTCGGCGTCATTCGGGAGCAGGTAAGGCAGATCCATGAGAGCAATGTCGTCGCAGTAGGAAGCGATAATCGCACAAGGCGCGATGCACATCTGAATTACGCCCATCTGTACGCTCTGGATAGACTCAGGAATTGAGCCGATCTGTCCGGCAGGATAAAGCTCAACCGTGATATTTCCGCCAGAAAGCTCCTCGATTTTGGCCTTGGCGGCCTTCATCGCCTTGTCTTCGGGGGTTCCTTCAGGCTGCATGTGAGCCATTTTGATGGTTTGCTTTGGAACACCTGTGCTTACGGCAGTTTCTTTTAAGCCGCCGTTGTCGGTGGAGGCTTTTGGCGTGCCGCAAGCCACAAGGGAGAGCACCATCACACAAGCCAATGCGAAAACAGGAATCCTTTTCATAGTTACCTCCATTTTTTATTTTTATTTTTTTGCGCTCCAGCGCATGTGCCATGAAGTTACACCTTTCGGATATATGCTCATTTATATTGATTAAGGTAAAAGCCCAGGTGTCTGTTCTCAATCAGCTGTTCTTCTGATTGAACTGATTACCGACAGGCCACCGCTTCAATTTCCACCAAGGCGCCTTTCGGCAGAGCAGCCACCTGGAAAGCGGCCCGAGCCGGATAAGGCTCGTGAAAGAATTCGGAATACACTTTGTTCATAGCTTCGAAATTTTTGATATCGCTCAAAAAGACAGTCGTTTTCAATACATCATCCATGGAATAACCGCCTGCCTTCAAAATTGCCTGAATATTTTTCAGTGAATATCTTGTTTGCTCTGCTATGTCCTGCGCCGGAAACTCGCCGGTTGCCGGATCAATCGGCAACTGGCCCGACACGAACGATATTTCCCCCCTTGCGGAAATACCTTGAGAATACGGGCCAATAGCAGCAGGAGCATCGGGGGTCGCAATCAACTTTTTCAACTGAACATTCTCCCTTCACCTAACGAATTTTGTCTTTGCAATTATACCAATTTATAATTGCAATGTCAATTTATTATTATAAAAATAAATTATTAATATAATGAAAGTATTTCATCATATTGTTATTGCACTATTATTTTACTTGTTGTATAATGTAAATACCTGCCCATCAAGCGTCTTACATTATTTAGTAAAACCAACCGATGGACCGGTTGTCTGACTTCACGCGGCACATTGTGGTGCAGCGAGCGATTCACAGTATTGTCATTTTTGCCCGCGAACAGCGCGGCATGGTTTTTCTCAATCAAAAAAGCCGGGGGTGAGGGTGCCTTCACATAACAGCTGGCTTATTTTATATTGAAGCCGGCTGTTTTTTTAATCCATCGGACTGAACTTCCCTTGATATGTCTGAAAAATCACAAATTGCTTGTATATTTATGAGGTATTTTATTAATTACTGAGGTGAAATGAGTATGCATCCTATTTTAAAGCAGTACGCCACCATCGTTGAGTTCTTGGGAAAGGCGCTTGGTTCTCAGTATGAAATTACCCTCCTGGACCTCTCCTCTGCTGAGCGTTCTATCGTTTCTATTATCAACGGCCATGTCAGCGGGCGTATGGTCGGCTCGCCCCCGACAGATCTTGCCCTTAGCTTTATTAAGGACAAGACCTTTGAACAAATGGATTATAAGGTGGGATATCGTGGCGTTTCCAGCAAGAATTCCACAATCCTCTCCTCTACGATGTTTATTAAGGACACCGACGGTTCTCTCATCGGCATGCTTTGTCTCAATTACAATGCCAGTGGCAGCGTGAGTATTTTGCAAGATTTAGCGGCGCTCCTGCAAGTTGACGACTTGTTTACTGCGTTAGACATGCCCTCGAACTTACGCACTATTCCTCCCTGCGCAAGCATTGAGACTTTTTCCAATACCATTACGGACCTTGTAAACTCAACTCTGTCTAAGGTATTGCCGGACCCCTCTGTTCCGGTCGATCGTTTAACGCAAGACGAAAAACTTCAAATTGTCGACGCATTAAATCAAAAAGGAGTTTTCCTGATAAAAAGTGCCGTCAATGAAGTCTCAACGCAGCTGCATTGTTCCGAAGCGAGCATTTATCGGTATTTAAGCAAACTGAATAAAGGTTAGGCGCTTCGTTTTCCTTTCACTTATAACCGAAGGAATTAAAACTCAAGGAGGTACTATTCATGAACTATCAGGATGTTTTAAACGCCGCCCGCGGCAATATTGGCCCCTATTGCAAGGCTTGCCCCATCTGCAACGGTCTCGGCTGCAGAAATACAATACCCGGCCCCGGCGCCAAAGGTAGCGGCACCGGCTTCATCCGTAGCTTCCAGAAGTGGCAGGAGCTTGGGCTTAATATGGACACGATCTGTGAGAACCGCCCTGTGGATCTTCGCTACTCTTTCTTCGGTCACGACTTTGCGCTGCCCGTCCTAGCCGGACCCGTAGGCGCCATGACGCTCCACTACGGAGACAAGTTCGACGACCTTACTTACAATGGTATCCTCGTCGACGGGGCCGCCAAGGCCGGCATCGCCGCCTTTACCGGCGACGGAACCAACCCCGCTGTATTTGAGGGAACGGCCGCAGCCATCAAGGCGAACGGTGGCGCGGGCATCCCCACTGTGAAACCCTGGGACATGAAAACTGTGTTTCACAAATTGGACCTAGCGAAGGACTCCGGCGCCTGGGCTATCGCTATGGATATCGATGCGGCGGGCCTGCCATTTCTGCAAGGCCTGACACCTCCCGCCGGCAGCAAGACGGTAGGTGAACTGAAGGAGATTGTCACCTACGCGGAGCGTCCCTTCATTCTCAAGGGCATCATGACTGTCAGGGGTGCGGAGAAAGCCGTTGCGGCTGGCGTCTCTGCCATCGTCGTTTCCAACCACGGCGGACGCGTGCTCGATCTGTGCCCTGCTACGGTAGAGGTTCTGCCGGAAATTGTACAGGCCGTGGGCGATAAGTTTCCCATTTTTGTAGACGGCGGTATCCGTACGGGCATCGACGTCTTCAAGGCTCTTGCTCTCGGCGCGAACGGCGTGCTCATTGCCCGTCCCTTCGTCACCATGGTCTATGGTGCAGGAACGGAAGGTGTCAGCGTCTATGTTGAGAAGCTTAAGGCTGAGCTTGCCGACACCATGCGGATGTGCGGTGCGCACAGTCTTTCGGAGATCGACGGCAGCATGGTGCGCGCTCTCAGCTGAACACCATTAAATAAAATGAACTGAAAACAGGCAACAACAGTAAATAGCTATATTACCATGGGGCGATGGATTAACATATTTGCCATTACAAATGCAAAGACGAATGCGAGCATATGCAATTGTCTCTTATTTTATCGATCCCGTCAGCTATTTGTGTTTCTCTATAAACATATGAATTTAATTCAATGACTGCTACATTGTCCAATAACCAAGTATTCTGCAATTCATTTTAATGCCGATCTGTTCCATAGTTATGAGACAGATCGGCTAAATTCTGCGTAGCAGTTGTTATTTGTGTTATTTCATTTAGTTTTATATAGCATATTGTTTTCTGTAAGATAAACATATAGTCGTAATTCATCGTTACTTTAATTATATCTACCACTTATCTACCAAAAGCGCAAGAAGTGCAATATATAGAATTATAATACAACAAAAGGCACTATATCTTGCGATATAGTGCCTTTTTGGTGGAGGCGGGGGGAGTCGAACCCCCGTCCGAAAACGCTTTGACAAGAACTTCTCCGGGCGCAGACGATTCTTTACATTCCCTTACTCAGCCGTGAGTCGTCACACTGAAGAGCTTGGTAGCTTCATGATTCATGGTGCGCTCAAAGCTTTGCGCACGCACGGACGCCACTTCGTCACGCCCAATCCCGGCTCGTGGCCCTTCCGGGTTGGACGACCGCGTTAAGCCGCGGCGAGAACTACGTTATCGTTGTTCTTTAATTTATAAGTTGCCCATTTTTAGGATGATAGGCTCATCCGCCCGCTATTCCGGCCTCTACATCCCCGTCGAAACCAGTACGCCCCCATATCGCGGCGGCAGGGAAACACCCTTGCCGCCGAAGGAACGCGGTTTTATCGCTTTGCCGTTTGAGGCTCAGGATAGGTAACGCCGAAGGTTTCCACCGTGACCTTCTTCATCTTCTGATCCTGTCGGGGCCGGTCGGAGCGGTCCCTGGGGGAGCTCACGATGGCGTCGGCCACCTCGATGCCCTCGGTAACCTTGCCGAAGGCCGCGTAATCCCCGTCCAGATGGGGAGCCTTTTCCACCATGAGGAAAAACTGGCTGCCCGCGGAGTCGGGATTCATGGCCCGTGCCATGGAAAGAACGCCCCGGTCGTGTTTCAGATCATTCTTCACGCTGTTACGGGAGAACTCGCCGCGGATGGTATACCCAGGTCCTCCGGTTCCCGTGCCCTGGGGACAGCCGCCCTGGATCATAAAGCCGGGAATGA
Organism: Bacillota bacterium; assembly: GCA_023459875.1. Lineage (GTDB taxonomy): Bacteria > Bacillota > Clostridia > Oscillospirales > Oscillospiraceae > JAEWRY01. The sequence continues at coordinate 126,028 of JAEWRY010000001.1, read as the reverse complement.
CGCGGTGGAAGATCAGACCGTCGTAAAAGCCTTTCTGCACAAGGGCAATGAAATTGTTTACCGTGTTGGGCGCCACTTCGGGATAGAGCTCGGCAATGATCTTGCTTCCGTTTTCCATTTCAAAGGTCACTTTAGGATTCAAATAGATTCCTCCCCTATAGAATTATAAATTGTATTAAATGTAATGACGATTACAATTCATTATTACGGTTTTTGATAGTCCGCTCAATTTCACGCTTGGCGTCTTTGACTGCGGCTGCCTCGCGCTTGTCGTAAAGCTTTTTCCCCTTGCAAAGGCCGATCTCCAGCTTGACTCTGGGGCCTTTAAAATAGAGGGAGAGCGGAATGAGCGCGTAGCCGTCCTGCTTCACCTTGGCGTAGAGCCGCAAAATTTCCCGCTTGTGCATGAGAAGCCTTCTGGCACGGCGGGGATCCTTGTTGAAAATATTGCCCTTTTCGTAGGGGGAAATATGCATTCCCTCCACGGCCATTTCTCCGTCCTTGATGAGGCAGAAGGAGTCTTTGAGGTTGGCGTTGCCCAAACGGATGGATTTGACCTCGGTGCCCGCCAGCTCGATGCCCGCTTCAAACCGGTCCTCCACGAAATAGTCGTGGTAAGCCTTGCTGTTTTTTGCAATTTGCTTAATACTGTCGGCCGGCATTTCGGACACCTCCCTCAAACAGGCATAAATGATTATACCACACCTGTCAAGTCATAATCAGTAAATCTCGACGGTTACTTTAAGCCGCCCTCTTTTCGTCTCGGCGGCGATGCCCAGATAACGGAAGCGGCCATAGCCCCGGACGGAGACAAGATCCCCCGGTGCGGGGCAGCGGCTGGCGTTTTCGGCCGCGCGGCTGTTTAAAAATATTTTTCCGGCGGGGAAAAGCGCCTGACTTTCGCCTCTGGAAAGGTCATAGACGGCCGCGGCCAGAGCATCCAGCCGCTCAGACGCCACAACGATCTGCCGCTCGGTACCGGCGGCGGTCTGCGACTCCGGGGCTTCTCCGGGGCTACAGCGTACCTGCGTGTGACGAATCCGGGTGAGCTGCTCCGTAACAAAAGAGGCGATGCTCTCCAGACAAAAAAGGTAACCGCAGTTCTCCGCGATGAGAATATCTCCCAGCACCGACCGGCGGACGCCCAGAGACATCAGCGCGCCCAGAAAGTCCCGATGGGTGAGGGTGTCCGCGAACTTGGGGGCAATGGGGGAGATGCGCAGGCATACGATGGGCGGGTTTTCGCGCCATCCCGCCGACGCCTCCTCGCCGAACCAGGCAAGCCTGCGCTCGGCGCTCTCATAGCCGCCCTCCAGGAAAAAGGGAGCGCTCTGCGCTCCAAATGCCATGGCGCACAGCACCTCCTGCTCGGCGGAGGTGAGAAACTCGGACGCAACCCAGCTGCGCCTGGCATAGGCCCGTCCGGCGAGTTCGGCAAACCGCTTTTCCAGCAGACGGTCGGACTCTTCCATCAGCGCCTCCGCATGGAAAAGCCCAGCACCGCGCCGCAGACGCCTCCGATGACGTGGGTGAGCTGAGAAACGTTATCCTGGGTGAAGAGACCGTTTACCACCTCTCCCCCCAGATAGAAGATCACCACCAGAAGCAGCGTGAGGGGAATGGATCCGCTGCGCATCCCGGCCAGGGAGGACATGACGATCATCATGAACACGATGCCGCTGGCGCCCAGCAGGGCGACGCCGGGGAAGAAGAACCACTGCACAAGGCCGGAGACCAGGGCGGTGATCAAAATAGCGTAAAAGAGGGGGCGGCTGCCGTACCGTTCCTCCAGAGGGGGGCCGACGACCAGCATGAGCAGGATGTTGCTGATGTAGTGGGCATAGCTGCTGTGCCCCAGCACGTGGCAGACCATACGCACGTATGTGAAGGGGTCTGAGAGCGAGGACCGGTAGACGCAGAAGAATTTGGTGGTGGTCCAGCCGTTTGTGAGCTCGCCCAGCCCCAGCGCGGCGAGAGAAATCAGAGCAAAGGTAAGGACCACAGGGGCGTTATATTGAAGTTTCAGGGGTTTCATGGCAAAAACTCTCCGTCAGAATTGTTTATAGTAGTCGAGGGATTGAAAGCCGCGTTCCAGCTGGGTGAGGAGGAAGGCCTCGGTGAGGTATCCGAGCTGGGAGAGTGACTCCTCATCCAGGGCAAAAGAAAAAAGCCGCTTTGGGTCCCCATAGACGATGCGGCGCAGCGCGGCAAGGGGAGCGTCCGCCGCGGGCAGGGAGACTCCGCCGGGTGACAGTTTGTCCCGGCAAGAGGCGCAGTGAAGCACACCCTCGGTGAGACTGAACCTGGCGTCCTCCGGCTGGGGATTCCCGCAGACCGCGCAGGCGTCCAGCAGAGGCTCATAGCCCGCCAGACACATGAGACGGAGCTCGAAGGCCGCCTTGACCAGAGCGGGGGGCTTTTGAAGCTTGTCAAGCGCGTAGAGGGAATTGAGCAGGAGGGAGAGCAGCGCACTTTGGGCCACCCCTTCCTGCGCCACCGCCTCGGTCACCTCGGCAAAATAGGAGGCGAGGGACAAAAGCGCCAAATCCTTTCGGAGGCCGCGGAATTCCTCGATGGTCTGTGACTCGTTGAGGGTGAAATAATCCCGGTATTCGAAGAGCGTCATCTCGGAATAGGTGAGCAGCTGCACGGCGGCGGAAAGGCGGCTGCCCTTCCGGCGGCATCCCCGGGCCTTTACCGTGCGTTTGCCGCCGTCGTAAGTGAGCACGGTGAGGATCTTGTCCGCTTCTTTATAATCCGTTTCCCGAAGGACGATGCCCTGGGTTTTCGTATACATACATCATTCGTTCCTGTACCCGAAGTTTTTCATGAGGTTTTCGCTGTCGCGCCAGTTTTCCTTCACCTTCACCCAGGTCTGGAGATAGACCTTCGTGCCCATGAAGCGCTCGATGTCCTGCCGCGCCAGCGCGCCGATCCGCTTGAGCATGGCCCCGTCCTTGCCGATGATGATCCCCTTGTGAGAGGCTTTTTCGCAGTAGATGGTGGCTTCCAGGTCGATGATCTCGTTTTCACGCTCTGAAAAACGGGTCACCTCCACCGCGGTGCCGTGGGGGACCTCCTTGTCCAGGCAGAGAAGGAGCTTTTCCCGGATGATCTCTGCGCAGACCTGCTTTTCCGGCTGGTCGGTGACGGTGCCCTCGGGGAAGAGCTGAGGTCCCTGGGGCAGAAATTTCTCCAGCAGGGGGAGCAGCTCGGCAACGCCCTCGCCGGTTTTGGCCAAAATGGGGAGAATGGCCGCGAACTCATGGGCGGCGCCGTAGAGCTTCATAACCGGGAGCAGATCGGCTTTCTTCACCGTGTCGATTTTGTTGATGACCAGAACGGCGGGGACGTCCAGTTCCTTGATCCAGCGGATGAGTTCCTCCTCGGGCGCGCCGATGTTCTCGATGGGCTCCACCAGCATGAGCACCGCGTCCACATCGGCGATGCTCTGGTGGGCAACATTCATCATATAATCCCCCAGCCGGGTGCGCGGCTTATGAATGCCCGGGGTGTCCATAAACACATACTGGTTGCCTTCGCGGTTTACCACGGCGCAGATGCGGTTGCGGGTGGTCTGGGGTTTGCTTGTCACAATGGCGATCTTTTCCCCCGCCAGGGCGTTCGTAAGGGTGGACTTGCCCACGTTGGGCCGGCCCGCGATGGTGATAATCCCCGACTTTGTAATTTCCATTAAGGAGACCTCGATTCGTAAAATAAGTGATATCGGCTTAGCGCGGCTCCCGCGCGGGATGGGCCGGGGCCGGCCGGTCAGCGGCGTTCGTCGAGCGCCTCCAGAATAGCTTCCTCGCGCTTTCGCATCCTGGCCTTCTGCTCGCCTTCGTCCAGGTGGTCGTAACCCAGCAGGTGAAGGGTGGAGTGGACCACGAGATAGCACAGCTCCCGGCGCGCCGTGTGGCCGTATTCCAGCGCCTGCGCATGGGCACGTTCCATGGAGATAACCATGTCTCCCAGGGGGGTGAGGCCGGTGGCGGGGTCCGCGTCGGCGTCGTTTGCGGGAGGGTGGCCGGGGGAATACTCGAACATGGGAAAGGAAAGCACGTCGGTGGCGCTGTCGATACCGCGCTGCTCCAGATTGACGGCGCGGATACCCGCGTCGTCGGTGAGGAGCACGTTCACCTCGCAGGCAGTCGCAACGTCCTCCAGGGCGAGGGCGGTACGGATGGTTTTTCGGATGAGGGCTGAGTCGCTCCTCCTTATTTCACCGGGCATGTCGCAGGAGAGGGGGATGCGGTGGGTTTTAGCCATCTCAGTTCTTCCCCTTTCCGGCGGGCTTCTTCCGGTTCTCGTCCTCGTCGTAGGCCTTGATGATACGCTGCACCAGCACATGGCGCACCACGTCGCTCTCATTCAGGTGGCAGATGGCGATATCCTCCACGCCCCGCAGGATACGGGCGGCCTCCTTGAGGCCCGAGACTTTTTCCTTGGGAAGGTCAATTTGAGTGACGTCGCCGGTGATGACGATCTTGGAGCCGAAGCCCAGGCGCGTGAGGAACATTTTCATCTGCTCCCGGCTGGTGTTCTGGGCTTCGTCCAGAATGATAAAGGAGTCGTCCAGGGTCCGGCCGCGCATATAGGCCAGGGGAGCTACCTCGATGTTACCCTTTTCCAGGTATTTTCCATACGTCTCCACACCAAGCATATCAAAAAGAGCGTCGTACAGAGGCCGCAGGTAGGGGTCCACCTTACTCTGCAGGTCTCCGGGGAGAAAGCCAAGCCGCTCGCCCGCCTCCACCGCCGGGCGGGTGAGGATGATGCGGTTGACTTCCTTTTCCCGGAAGGCGGAAACCGCCGCGGCGACCGCCAGATAGGTTTTTCCCGTGCCGGCGGGGCCGATTCCCAGGGTAACGATATTGTTCTTGATGGCATCCACGTACTTTTTCTGCCCGATGGTTTTAGGCTTTACGGGCTTGCCCTTGGCGGTCACGCAGAGCACATCCCGGGCCACGTCGTCGATACGCTGCTCATTTCCCGCTTTGACCAGTTGGAGAACATACCGCACATTTTGTTCTACGATGGCCTCTCCCCTGGCAGAGAGGGAGAGAAGCCCTTCGATTGTCTTCACCGCGTACAGAACCGCCTCCGGTTCGCCGCAGACCTTAAGCTCCGAATCCCGGTTTACCACCGTAACCCCCAGTTCCCGCTCAATGATGCGCATATTTTCATCAAAGGAACCGAATATGTTGATTGCCTGTTCCATGCGCTCGATACTGATGGTTTTTTCGATCATAGAATGCTTTCTCCTTGCTTTTGTGCGGCGCGGCCGCATTTCCCGCATACGCGGAGCGCGCGGACTTTAAGAGATCGGCACCTCTTTCCCAATCTGCTCGCTGCATTCCGCAAGCAGCGTGACAGTGAGAAGACCGTTCGCCGCCTCCGAGGTAAAATCGGTGCGGATGATCTCGCCCTCGCCCACGGTTGCCCGGAGCGCCTTGTCCAGACTGCTCTCCAGAAGGGCTTTCGCCCCGGCTTCGTCAATGGGGCAGGGGAGCATCTCGTAAGAGCGGTAAATCTCTTTACGGAAAGAAATCGGAAGGGTAAAGCCGCCGGGCAGAATGAGTGCCTTAGTCCTGCTTATTTTATCATAATTCGCGGAAGAAATAAAATCTTTTGAATAAAAATTGAATCGTTTTCCGAAAAAAGCAAGACTGTATCGGGCGGTTTCGTCCCCGGAATAGAGTTTAACTCCGGTTTCAAGAGGAATTACGGCCTTAAGGGTGTGCCAGGTGCGGGCATAAATCCTGCCCTGGGCGTGAACCAGCCTCACGCCCATATCCACCGTACTGTAGGCGGGCTCTTTAATGTCCACCACGCCTCTGATAAGCACCTCGCCCGCCAGTACCGTGGAACCTTCCTTCACAAGAGGTTCGCCGGAGAGAACCTCCATGCGCGTGATAATGCCGGTTGCGGTGGACACCACGTCTCCGGGGGCTTTTTCATCCACGATGTTTGGCGGGAGGCTGGCTTCCCGGACGATCACCTCTGCCCGGATGCCGTGAAGGTTGATGGCCAGAAAGGAGAGCTTGGGCATGGAGAGAAGTATCTCGTGGGAGGTCTCCCTCAAATCAAGGGAGGGACCGTAAACGCCCGGGCGCACCCCCTGCCGGTCCAACGCGGTGAGGATGGCGGCGGTGGAGATGTTCTCGTTGCCGGTCACGTCGATCACCATGATAAATTGGGAGAGAAAGCAGATAGCAGCGATGGAAAGGGCCAGCCCCGCCAAAAGGGCGTAGCGCTCCCGAAACCGGTGCAGAAAAAAGGGCAGGCCCCTGCGCTCCGATAGAACCACGTTGCAGAGGGTCCTCTCTCCGATGGCGTCAAGCTTGGGGCTGTCTTTTCGCAGCACGCGCAGCCGGAGAGTATAGGCGTCCAGCCAGGCAAGGGACCAAAAGGGCACGCCCCGCTGGGCGCACAGATTCAGAAAGCGCTCCGGAAAAGCGCCTGTTACCGTGACCGTAACCGATCCGCGAAAGAAGTTGATGATTTTTTTCATTTCACACCAGCTCCAGAGAGGTGATGCGGCCCGTGATGAGCAGCTCCAGGGCGTTCATGGAGCGAAGCTCCAGCCCCTCGCCCTTGATGCGCACGATCAGTTTTCCCCCCGAGACATGGATCTCATTCTCTCCATAGGACAAAATGCCCTTGTGGTTTTCCATCCTCAGCTCCCTGTCTCCCACCAGCTCCATCCGCGGGAGCCCCGCCACCACGTCGCCGGGCAGATCTAGAATTTCCGAGGTTTTTTCCAGCACGCTTTCCTTGCGTTCCATCCTTACCACCTCACCGTAGAGCATATGAAAAGAGCCGAGAGGATTTGCCTGTCCTAAAAATTGCGGAAGAAATCTGCGGACTTCTTCCGAAAAAACCGCGAGCGGGTCTGTTATCACAGACCCGCTCGTACAGACTGTCGAAAAACCATGTTTTTCGACAAAACGACAAGATGGAAGCGGCTCTGTGGAGCCGCACAAAGAGTGCCTAGCGGGAAGTGAATTCCCGCTAGGCACTGGTATCGAGCCTTTTGCGGATTTTGGTCACGGAGCGCAACGCAAAATCCGCAAAAGCTTTTCGCCCGTGGCGAAAAGGACGAGGGACTTTTTTGACAGGCTGGCGAGCGGGTCTGTTATCACAGACCCGCTCGTAAAGTGTCATTTCCGAGGCACACGCCCCTGGAAATGACGGGTTTAATTTTCTTCCGCCGCACCGCGGCTTTTTTCAAAGCGGTAAATGGCTTCCAGGACTACCTTTATTTCACGCTCCCAGCCCTCAGCAAGACGGTCGTTAAAGGTCTCATAGATCACGTCGGCGGTCACGAGGTTGCCCGAAACAGCGCTCACCATGGCCCCCCGGCATCCCCTGCGGTGGCAGACCGTGTAGAGCGCGGAGCTTTCCATCTCAACGTTGAGGCAGCCCAGCTCACTCAGACGGCTGATCCACTCGGGCGTCTCCCCGTAGAAGGCGTCGTCGGTGGCGTTCACGCCGTAATAAACCCCGCAGCCGAGGGCATCCTTCATGTCCCGCGCCGTATCGATGAGAGTGCGGGTGAAGTCAAAGTCGGGTACGGCGGGGAAGCAATCGGGCACGTAAAACTTGGAGGTGCCCTCGTTCTTCATCGATGCGGTTGAAATAATCAAATCCCCGATGGAGATATGGGGCTGCAGGGCGGCGGTACTCCCGATGCGGATGAGGCAGCGGGCACCGATGTTGATGAGCTCCTCGGCGGCGATGGCGGTGGAGGGGCAGCCCATGCCGGTGGAGGTGACGGAAATCTTCACGCCCTTGTAATAGCCCGTGAAGGTCCGGTGCTCCCGGTTCATTGCCATAAGCTCGGCGTTTTCCAGGTACTTAGCCACCCGGTCGCTTCTGGCGGGGTCTCCCGGGAGAAGCACGTACTCGCCGATTTCTCCGGGGCTCAGGTGGATGTGATATTGCCTTTTCCCGAGGGTTTTTTCTTCTTTGTTAAGCAGTTCCATTAGCCTGCCTCCTGTGTTATTTTCGCCTGCCGGCGGGCGGGCTGACCGGTTTTTTTTCGCTCGGCGGCAGCACGCTGGATGGAATAGACGGTAAGTCCCAGTATGGTGGCCGCATAGGGGAGCATCTGGACGAATTCCGCCGGGATGCGCAGCAGCTGAAGGATGTTGGAGAGCCCGTCAAAAAAGGCAAAAATGAGGGCGGAGAGGAAAGCGCCCATGGGCGTGCCCCGTCCCATCGCGCTGGCGGCCAGAGCGATAAAGCCCCTCCCCGCCACCATGTCCCGGGCGAAGATGTTGAGGTACCCCATGGAGAGGTACATGCCCCCCAATCCCGTGAGTACCCCGCACAGAACGATGGCGATATAGCGCATTTTGATGACGCTGATGCCCACCGAGGCGGCGGCGTTGGGGTTTTCCCCCACCGAGCGGATGCGAAGTCCCAGAGGGGTCTTATAAAGAAAGTACATACAGCCGAAGACCGACAAAATAGCCAGATACGTGAGAAGGTTGTGGCCGGAGAGAATTTTCCCGATGACGGGGATGTTCTTCAGCACCGGGATATCGACGGCGGGGAAGGAAAAGCTCTTGAGGGAAGCGCTGGTGCCCTTCTCCCCAGTGATCAGATCCAGCACAAAAACCGTGAAGCCGGAGGCGAAGGTGTTGACGGCGGTGCCGCACAGGACGTTGTTTGCCTTCAGGTTCAGGTGGAAATAAGCAAACACCAGACTGAGAATTACGCTGATGCCGACGCCCGCCAGCAGACCCCACCAGACACTTCCGCCCAGGGCGCTGCCCAGAACGCCGAAGAGGGCGGCGCAAAGCATGATGCCCTCCAGACCCAGATTGACCACGCCCGCCCGGTCGCAGATCACTGCGCCCAGGGCGGAGAAGATGAGAGGGGTCGCCACGCGGATCCACATATAAACGAAGTCGGCGCTCAATATGCTGCTGAAGAGGCTGCTCATCATTTCCCTCCTTCTCAGGCTTTGAGCTGCCCGGCGGGCTGCTCTTCCCGGGCATGCGTTTCCGCCTCGGCGGACTTCACGATCATGCGCTGACGCCAGCGCTGGAGAAAGGCGTCGGCCGCGATGAGAAGCATCATAACCCCCTGAATGATGAGCACCACCTCGCTGTTCACGTCGCTGCTGCGGGACATGATGTCGGCGCCCACGTTGAGGTAAGCGATGAAACAGGCGGCCAGAGGCACCAGAAGGGGATTGCGCCTGGCGAGCAGGGCGACCACGATGCCGGTCCAGCCGTAGCCGGGGGAGGAAGTCCATTTAAAGCGGGTGTACATGCCCAATAGCTCGATGCCGCCGCCCCCGCCCGCAATAGCCCCCGCGATGATCTGCGCGATCACCATGACGAGGGAGGCGCGGATTCCGGCGTAGCGGGCGAACTCCTTGTTGTCGCCCGTCACCCGAAGCTCATAGCCCAGGCGCGAGCGGAAGAGGAAGAACCACACCAGCACCGAGAGGATAAGCGCGATGATGATGCCAAGATGCACCCGCGTTCCCGGCAGAATGACCGGCAGGTGAGAGGTGTCCAGCAGCAAAAGAGAGGCTAGGGAGGAGCTTGTCACCTCGCGGAAATGATAGTTCACCATATAGACGGCAAAGAACTGCACCACATAGTTGAGCATAATGGAGGTGACGAGCTCACTCACGCCCCATTTCATCTTGAGAAGAGCCGGAATGGCGGCGGCAAAGGCCCCCAGGAGGGCGCCGAAGCCGACGGCGGCCAGGGGGTGAATACCCATAGGCAGGGGGCAGGCGATGCCCACGATCATAGCCCCCAGAATGCCGATAAAGAAGGAGCCTTCCGCGATCATGGAGAACTGTCCGGCCCGGAAAATAATCGTGACGGCAAGGGCGGTGAAAATGAGAGGAGAGGCCGCCTCCACGAGATTGCCCACCCGGCGAATAGAGGTGAAGGGGCCGATAAAAAAGTTATAGATGGCAACCGAGGGTTCCTTGCTCACCAGCAGCACGATGCCGGAAACCAGCGCGCAGGAGATGAGAATGATGAGGAGCATCTTGACGGCGTCCACCAGGAGATTGATCTGCCGGTTATTCATGTTGAGCCACCTCCCTGAGCCGTTCGGGATCCTGTCTGTCGATCCCCAGCATGTAGCGCCCCAATTCTTCCTCGGAAACCAGAGAGGAATCGGGGAAGTAGGCAGCCAGCTTCCCCTCGAAGAGGACGATAAGCCGGTCGGAGAGCCCGAGAATCTCGTTGAGGTCGGAGGAGACCAGAAACACGGTCTTTCCCGCATCCCGCATGGCGAGCAGCTCTCTGCGGATGAATTCGGTGGCTCCCACGTCCACCCCCCGGGTGGGCTGATCGGCCACGATGATCTCCGGCAGGGCGGAAAGCTCCCTGGCCAGAACCGCCTTTTGGATATTTCCGCCGGAAAGGCTGGAGATGTCCACGTCGGGAGTCTTACAGAGGATACCGTAGCGCTCCGCCATCCTGCGGCCGTATTCGCGGATGGCGCACCGGCGCAGGAGGCCCGCGCGGCTGCTGAACTCCTGCCGCTGAACCTTGTCGGCCAGCATGTTTTCGGTAATGGAGAGGTTGGGGGCTACCCCCACGGTCATTCGGTCCTCGGGGATATGGCTCACCTTAAGACGCCGAATGTCCCCGATGGAAAGAGTCGCGATGTCCTTTCCCAGCACGCGGATTTCTCCGCTCCGGAAGGGTAGCATCCCGGTGAGGGCCTGTACCAGCTCAGGCTGTCCGTTTCCCTCCACGCCCGCAACCCCGAGAATTTCACCCTGGCGGGCTGTGAAGGAGAGTCCGTCCAGAACCGCCCGCCCTCCTTCGTCAAAGATGCGCAAGTCCCTTACCTGGAGGGTGGGAGCGCCGAAGCGCGGCGGACTTTTTGGAATAGTAAGCACCACGTCGCGGCCCACCATCAGCCGGGAGATCTCCTGCTCGGTCACCTGCTCCAGGGGATAGACGCCCATGGTGCGGCCCCGGCGGATAATGGTGATGCGGTCGCACAGCTTTCTGACCTCTCCCAGCTTGTGGGAGATGAAGATGATGGTATAGCCCCCCTCCCGGAGGGCCTTTAGCTCGATGAAAAGCTCCCGCGTTTCCTGGGGGGTGAGGACTGCCGTGGGCTCGTCCAGAATGAGAATTTTGGCCCCCCGCACAAGGGACTTCAAAATCTCCAGCTTCTGCTTTTGCCCCACCGTCAGGTCACGCACGCGCAGGTTGGGGTCCACCAGCAGGTTATACTTCTGTGAAATCTCCAGCACTTCCCGCTGCGCCCGGGCGCGGTCAATCCGCAGGCCTTTTTTCGGTTCGATGCCCAGGATCATATTTTCCATAACGGTGAGGGAGGGCACCAGCATAAAGTGCTGATGCACCATGCCGATGCCCAGCTTAATGGCGGCGGTGGGGGAAGGAATGTTCACCTTTACGCCGTTTATAAGAATTTCGCCCCGGGTCGCCTGCTCCTCTCCAAAGAGAATTTTCATGAGCGTGGACTTGCCTGCGCCGTTCTCTCCCGAGAGGGCGTGGATTTCCCCGCGGTTCACGGCCAGGGTCACATCCTGACAGGCGATGACGCCGTTGGGATATACCTTGGTGATGTGCTCCATGCGCAGGGCTTCTTCCTGATTCATGGTCATCCCTCGCTCCCGCAAATAGTACGAACGCTTATGGAGAGGGCCTATGCCGCCCTCTCCATAAGCGTCTCATGTCAGGGCTTCATGCCGTCCCGCAGGGCGGCCACGGCCGTGGTTTCCATGCCGAAGGCGGTGCCTACGGTGATTTCGCCGCCGGAGACTTTATCCTTGATGGCGGTCAGTTTATCGCGGATGGACTGGGGGACCAGCTTCTGGAAATTGGCGTCGTCGGCCAGGCCGACGGCCCCGCTGCCAAGACCCATCACGTAGTTTTCTCCGCAGTTCTTGGTGCCGGCTTGCAGGTCCTTGACGGCGGTAAACAGGGAGTCGCCCACATTCTTGAGGGAGGAGGAGAGCACATTGCGCACCACATTGGCGTCGCTGTCCTTCATCTGGGCCCAGATGTCGGTGTCGCAGGCAATGAGGTACTTATCCGCGTTGCTGGAGGCGGTTACTGCGCCCAGCATGCTCTGGGAGGTGGGGGCGTAAACCACCTGGGCGCCCTGGTTGTAGAGCTGAGTGGTCATCTCAAGGCACTTGGGCACGTCCTCGAAGGAGCCGACGTAAGAGGTGAGGAGTTTGATGGTGGGGTCGATGTACTTGATGCCCTCGATGTAGCCGATGAGGAAGTCGTTGATGTTTGGGGTGTCCATGGAGCCGACGAAGCCGAGGATGCGTTTGGAGGTATCGATCTTGGCGGCGCCGGAATCCAGCATGAGGGCGGCCAGGCACCCGGCCATGTAGCCGGTTTCATTGGACTTGTAGCTGATGCCCATCATGTTTTTGCTGGTGACCACGCTGTAGTCCACCTCGCCGTCAAAGAACATGTAATTCTTGTCGGGGTATTTCACGGCGATCTGCTGAGCCAGCTCCTTGACCGACCAGGTTCCGGAGACAATGAGATCCCAGTCCTGCTCGGAGGCGTCCAGATAGTAGCCCTCGTAGGAGGTCTCGTCCCGGCCCATCTCGACGATTTTTACTTCCATGCCCAGCTCGTCGCGCATTCTGTAGATACCGGAGGCGGCCGAATCGTAGAAGCCCTTGTCGCCCAGGTTGCCGTTTACCAGATAAAGAACCTTGAAAGCTTTGGGGGTCGGGGTTGCGGAGGGTGCGGCGGAAGCGGAAGGAGTTGGTGTGGCGGCGGAGCTGCCGCCGTTGCAGCCGGCGGTGATGCCCAAGAGCAGGGTAATGGCCAACAGCAGAGAAAGAACGGTCCTTTTCTTCATAATAATACCTCCTGAACTAGATTTTTATCATTCATCTCCCCGCCCCGTTGCGGAAGAGAGTCATGCCGTTATAATCCGCCGCGCTGCCTGCGTGTGAGGGTGAGGCGGTAGCAGTCGCTGCGGAGATAGTGCTTACAGAAGGCGGTGGGTTTGTCCTGGGCATCAAAGAGAAGTTCTTCCATAAAGAGCAGGGGCACATCGCAAACCATGGGGAATTCGTCTTCCTTGGGGCCCGGGAGTACGAACAGGGAGGTCTGGGAACGGGAAGCCTGCTGGCAGAGGGTATCCAGTAAAAACTTCCGGATGGACGCCTCGTCGGCGGCGTCCACCTGAAACCGCTCGAGCATGGAGGCGGGGAGAAGATACCGAGCGCAGGCGCACAGGGCTTTTCCACAATAATACTGAAGGTTCGCGATGAGCAGCAAGGCCCCCCTCGGAAGTGTGAACGTCTCGGTCATCCAGTGGCCGGCGCCCTCGAAGCTCCAATTGAGCTCCACCCTGTCGATGGGTTCGGTGCAGTAATCCATGCAGGGATTGGAGCACCACTGCAGGCCGTTTAACTGTTTATGCACCTGAGCGGCCACGATGGTGCCTCTGCCCCGGGTTTTGTGGATGAGTCCGTCTTCCTCCAAATGCTGGAGAGCCTGACGGACGGTACCGCGGCTGACCCCCCAATAGGCGGCCAAAACGTTTTCGCCGGGAAGAAGCTGCCCTTCTTTTGCCTCTCCCGATTCAATCATGCGGTAGATGGCGTCGTAGATGCTCACGTAGAGCGAAATACCGCTCTCCTCGGACGGCGGCAGCATGGGGAGCGCATAGACGGAGACGCAGTCCTGCTCGCCCCCGGGCCCGAAGGGAGGCTCAAAAGGTATCGTCGTGTTTTCCCTCATTTTCGGAGTGTCTCCTCCTTGTCCTGCCGGATAATCTGGCGCATGGCTTCGATGGCTGTCTCGATGGCCCGGTGTTCCCACTGGGCGGGGTAGTCCTTTTTGTCGTCGGAATAGCTTTTATAGTTGGTTGCCGAGACAAGTACGGTGGCGGCGCGGATGCCGAGGCACCCGGCGATGAGGAAGAGGGGGGCGGACTCCATCTCGGTGCTGGTAGCCCCGCCGGCCTCGTAGGAGTTCCAGCGGTTTACAAGCTCGTAGCCGAAGGGCTTTGAAGCCGCGTCGGTCTGGGTGAAAAACGAGGCTTTGGTGATGGTGACGCCCACGTTGCAGGGGTAGCCCAGCTTCAGGGCGGCCTTTTCCAGCTCCTCCAAGAGGTACATGTCGGGTACCGCAGGGTACTCCAGGGGAAGGTAGTGCTGTCCCACGCCCTCCATGCGCACTGCGCCGTTGGGCACCACCACGTCGCCGATGTGAACGAGGGGGGAGACCGATGCGCAGGTGCCCACCCTGATCATGGTGTGGGCGCCGCACTCGCGCAGTTCTTCCACGGCGATGGCGGTGGAGGGCCCGCCGATGCCGGTGGAACAGACCGAGACCGGCGTTCCGTCCAGCGTGCCGGTGAAGGTGTGGTATTCCCGGTTATAGGCCACCTCCACGCTTTGATCGAAATATTTCGATATTTTTTCCGACCGCTCGGGGCTGCCGGGCAAAAAGACATACTCCCCGATGTCACCCCTGCGCAGGCCCACATGCATCATTTTTTTAAGCTCTTCCATCTGCTTTCCCCTCCTGCCGGCTAGACAATGCCGCGCGCGCGGTCCCTTTGGATGACGCCTCGCATACCCTCGATGCCCACCACGATGGCGCGCTGTTCCCAGTCCCTGGGGTAATCCCTGTCGTCGTTGGTATAGGTTTTATAGTTGGTGGCGCAGATGAGGACCGCTGCCGTGCGGATGCGGAGGCTCGCTCCGATGAGGAAGAGAGGGGCGCATTCCATGCAGGTGTTGGTGGCGCCGCCCTTTTCGTAGGCCTCCCACTTGTATTTAAGTTCCTGATAGACCGGCTTGGTCTCGGGCGTGGCCTCGGTGTAGAAGGAATCCTTGGTGATGGAAACGCCGGTGTTGTAGGGAACTCCGCTCTCTCTGGCTGCTTTTTCAAGGGCTTTGAACAGCGTGTAGTCGGGTACGGCGGGAAATTCCGGGGGAAGGTAGTGGTCTCCGGTCCCCTCCATCCTCACCGCCCCGCGGGGCACCATCACGTCTCCCACATGGGAGAGAGGGGAGGTGGAGGCGCAGGAGCCGATACGGATCATGGTGTGGACGCCGCAGCGGAAAAGCTCCTCCGCCGCGATGCCGGCGGAAGGCCCGCCGATGCCCGTGGAGGTCACCGCCACGCGTTCTCCGTCCAGCTCGCCCACATAGGTGAGAAACTCGCGGTTCTGCACCAGCTTTCTCGGATGATCAAAATGCTGGGCGATGAGGGTGGCGCGCTCCACGCTGCCGGGCAGGAAGACATATTTGCCTACCTCGCCTTTTCTGATGCAGGTATGCATCATCTGAACAGAATCCTCCATCTCCATCTCTCCACTCCATTGCAGATTTACAAATATACCTAAAAGTGTCCTTTCCTGTATTATAGCCGATCTGTTTTATTTGTCAATACAAGTTGACAAATGTATATACATGTTGGAGCAAAAAACAGGTGGTATCTCAAAATACATGAGACACCACCAGTTCTTTTGTCATTCTTAAGGAGCTTTTCTATTTTGAGACAGCACAAAATGCTTTAGTTTGGAATGTAGGTCCGCACACGCAGGCGCACCCTCAGGCGTTCGGCGATTGCCCGGCACTCCTCCAGTTCTTCCGGGGCCAAGTCCTTGTCGACGATGGTAAGAACCACGTCGGGGACATAGCGCCTGGCCTTTTCCGCAAAATCCAGCATGGCCTCCCAGGCCTTCTCCCCGTCCTGGGGATGGGTCACCGCCAGGTACTGTTCTTCCGTGGGCGCGTTGAGGGAGACGGAAATTACGTCCACACGCCCCTTTAAGTCGGGGGTAATGTCCCTGCCGTTTATGAGGTTCCCGTGGCCATTGGTGTTGATGCGCACGGGGGGCAGGTCCGGCACCGCTTTTTTCATCTCGTCCACCAGCCAGACGATGTCGTCAATCCGGTAGGTGGGTTCGCCGAAGCCGCAGAACACGATTTCCTCGTAAGAGGGCAGGTTGCGGGCCAGCAGGTCCCCGAGGGCCTCGTCGCGGGTCGGCTCATGGGGAAGCCAGAGGTCGTCGGCGTAGATGCTCCCGCGGCTGCCGTGGTGCCGCAGACAGAAGACACAGGAGCAGTCGCAGCGGTTGGTGAGGTTGACGTAAAGTCCGCGCTCATATTCGTAGGTGATGGTCATGTGATCCCCTCCTGAGCGGAAACGGTCAGGTTTCCGCGTTCTGGTCAATGTGAAAGAAGCGTTTTCCGTTTTCCATGGTGATTTTGGCGACCTCGGCGAGCGGCAGGTTTTTCGCCTGGGCGATGACCTCGGCCACCCGGTAGACGTAGGTGGAGTCGTTTCGGCGGCCCCGGAAGGGCTCCGGGGTGAGATAGGGGGAGTCGGTCTCGATCATGATGCGCTCCATGGGGAGCCATTCGATGACCTCCAGCGCCCGCCGCGCGTTTTTAAAGGTGACGGCGCCGGTAAAGGAGAGCATCCAGCCCAGACTTACGAGAATTTTGGCGTCCTCAAGGGAGCCGGAATAACAGTGATAGACGCCGGTGACGCCCGGGTAGGCGCGTACCACGTCCAGGCAGTCCCGGTGGGCCTCCCGGTCGTGGACAATCACGGGCAGGTCACGCTTGAGGGCCAGGGCCATCTGTGCGCGGAACACGTCCTGCTGAACATCCCTGGGGGAGCGGTCGTAGTAATAGTCCAGCCCGATTTCGCCGATGGCGACCACCTTGGGGTGGTGGGAGAGGGCTTCAAGCCCCGCCAGCCAACCGGCGGGGACCCCCTCCGCGTCGTGGGGGTGGACGCCGACGGCGGCGTAAAGATAGGGGTAGGCATCCGCCAGACGGACGCAGTTCCGGGCCGAAGTCATGTCGCAGGCGGGACAAACGGCGAGGGAAATTCCCTTTTGGGGCAACGAGGAAAGAAGCTCCTCCCTGTCTTTGTTGAAGGCGTTATCGTCATAGTGGGCGTGGGTATCAAAATAAAGGGTCATCAGATCACAACTCCCGATTTTTTGTGGCACGAAAAAACACGAAAAGTGGAAAAATTCAAACTGAATTTCGTGAAAAAAATTAACAAAATATTCCAAACTCGTATAATCATACCTGAGAAAGAAGCCTGGCCGCCAGATGGTTATTATATCATACCTGCGCGTGTCTGATATTTCAAGGGGGAGAGAGCATGACAGGAGAAGAATTACAACCGTTAGCTGAGAAGGACAGACCCTGCGATGCTCTTGCCCTGGTGGGCGGCTATGCGCCGGTGAATCAGAGTTGCTGCCGGTCCCGCGCGTCTGAAGGCGTGACGCGGGCAGAAGAGAACGACGCATACGGCAGCTACCTCACCGGCATCCTGGGCGCGCAGCTGGAGAGCATGGTCCCTTACCGAGGGAGGGGCAAATTTACAAGAGCAATAAGGAAACGGGCGCCCCATAACCGGGAAACCGGCGGGGCGCCCGTTTTAATGTTTAGCAGAGGGCGGCGCCCGCGGGGATGGCGTTGTCGAGCATCAGGAGGCTCAGCTTGCCGTCCTTCTCGGCGGAGAGCAGCATGCCGCGGCTCTCCTGTCCCATCATCTTCCGGGGAGCCAGATTGGTGCAGGCCACCACGGTCTTGCCCACCAGGTCCTCGGGCTTATAATATTTCGCGATGCCGGAGAGAATCTGACGGGGGGCACCGCTGCCGTCGTCCAGCTGGAATTTGAGGAGCTTGTCGCTCTTTTTCACGTTCTCGCAGGAGAGCACCTTGCACACTGTCATGCGTACCTTGGCGAAGTCGTCGAAAACGATATCGGCGGGAAGGGGAGCTTCTTCGCTCTCCGCCTTGGCGGCGGGGGCGGCTGCTTCATCGGTATCCTTCGCGGGGTCGATGCGGGGGAAGAGGTTCTCGCCCTTGGTGACGGCCGCCTGGGCCGGCAGCAGACCCCAGCTTCCGGCGGCCACCCAGGTGGTGATCTCTTCCTTCGCGCCGATCTGTGTGAAGAGTTTCACGGCGGTGCCGGGGATCACGGGAGAGAGCAGAATGCCGCAGATACGGATGGATTCCAGCAGATTGTAGAGTACCCTCGCGAGGCGGGGCTTCGTCTCCTCGGTTCTGGCCAGCACCCAGGGAGCGGTCTCATCAATATACTTATTGGCTCTTGAAATGACCCTGAAAATTTCCGTCAGGGCGTTCTGGAAGGCAAACTTCTCCATCTGGGTTTCATACACGCCCCGCAGGGCGGAGGCCATGGCGATGAGCTCGTCGTCCGCAGCCTCGGCTTTCTGTCCGGCGGGCAGTGTGCCGTCAAAGTACTTTTGAACCATGGCGGTGGTGCGGGAGACGAGGTTGCCCAGGTCGTTTGCCAGGTCGGCGTTGATGCGGGCGATGAGCAGGTCGTTTGAGAAAGCGCCGTCGGTGCCGAAGGGGAACTCCCTCAGCAGGTAATAACGCAGAGCGTCCACCCCGTAGCGCTGCACCAGGATAACGGGGTCCACCACGTTGCCCTTGGACTTGGACATCTTGCCCCCGTCCAGCAGCAGCCAGCCGTGGCCGTAGACCTTTTTCGGCAGAGGCTCGCCCAGGCTCATGAGGATGGCGGGCCAGATGATGGAGTGGAAGCGCACGATCTCTTTGCCCACAAAGTGGACGTCGGCGGGCCAGTACCTCTCGTAATCGTGGTATTTATCGTTCCCGTATCCCAGGGCGGTAATATAGTTGCTCAGAGCGTCCACCCACACGTAGACCACGTGGCCGGGGTCAAAGTCCACGGGAACGCCCCAGGTGAAGGAGGTGCGGGAGACGCACAGGTCCTCCAGCCCCGGCTTGAGGAAATTATTCACCATCTCGTTCATCCGGGAGGCGGGCTCCAGAAAATCAGGGTGCTCCTCATAGAGCTTCAAAATGCGGTCCTGATATTTGGAAAGCCGGAAGAAATAGGCCTCCTCCTCGGCGTACTTCACCTCTCTGCCACAGTCGGGGCATTTGCCGTCCACCAGCTGGCTCTCGGTCCAGAAGGATTCACAGGGGGTGCAGTAGAGTCCCTTGTAGGAGCCTTTATAAATATCGCCGTTTTCGTACATCTTCCGGAAGATTTTCTGAATGGATTCAACATGATACTCGTCGGTGGTGCGGATGAACCGGTCGTTGGAGATGTTCATGAGTTTCCACAAGTCCAGAATACCGCCGGGGCCTTCCACGATCTTATCCACAAACTGTTTGGGGGTAACGCCCCCGGCCTTGGCCTTTTCCTCTATCTTCTGGCCGTGCTCGTCGGTGCCGGTGAGAAACATGACGTCATAGCCCTGGAGCCGCTTGTACCGAGCCATAGTGTCGGTGGCGACGGTGCAGTAGGTGTGGCCGATGTGGAGGTTATCGGAGGGGTAGTAAATGGGAGTGGTGATATAGAACTTCTTTTCATTCATTTGGGTTGGTCCTCCTTCACGGAATCTTGGGTATCGGGACGGGGTTCCCCGGTGGCGGAGTCCTCAGCTTCGGGTTCCCTACCGCCGATTTGGTCTGAATCAAGAGCGGATTGGTTCAAAACGGCGTCTTCAGGGCTGCCGCCAAGCCGGATAGCAGAGTCCTCCTGGACCGCTTCCGGTTCTCCTTTGGAAACAAGCATTCGCCCATCATTCTTCAGAAGAACAAAAACCGACACCGTAAGGTAAAGAACGGCAAAAGAATAGAGCAGCATGGTGGCAAGGTCGCCCGCGGCGGCGAGACAAACGCAGGAAAAATAGATGCCCAACAGGCTTGCAAGGAGAGTGCGTTTTACCTTTGACTTTTCAAAAGAGAAGCCCGCGATAAAATAAAGGGCCAGCACCACCGCGATAATGGCGAAGAGTTCGCAGATATAGTCGATGAGGAAGGGATGACCCGCTCTGGCCTCATAGGTCGTGATAAGCCAGGCACAGCAAGCGTAAGCGGGAATGAGCAGCGGCAGGCTGCGCGTACCCTTTCCCTCCTGCCGGTAATTATTTTTTGCGGTGAGGATAAGACAGAAGGTCGAGCACAGGCACAAAACGCACAGAGCAAGGGTGGGGATGTTGGAATGGGCGCCCCAGACAGCGGACCCGGTCTCCGCTGTGAGAATGGAAGACGAGGAGGTCTGCAGCACACCCAGGAATTTGAGAATGCCTCCGGCGCCCATGAGAAAGCCCGCCGTGATCGTGACGGATGAGACGAGAGGGCTGGGGGAATGGAAGGCCTCGTCATATCCCCCCGGGAAACCGTAGTGACGCCCCTGACAAAAAATCAGCGCCAGAACGGCAAACAGCGCGGACGGGATAAACAGAGCCATAACCGCCGGCGCGCCCGGAATAGGCAGTCCGGTGATAGTTTCGTAAGCGGTGGCGAGCACCCATCTGCGCAGAATGAATCCGATGGCGCCGGAAAAAAGGGCAAAAGCGGGTAATGAATACTGTTTTCGCACACAAAACAGCTCCCTTCGAGTCATACATCAAGGCAACGGAAGCGGCAGGGGAAAGGCATCCGGACCGCGGACTGTGATACTCCGAGGGCCTCTTACTGCTTCGGCGCCAGGGTGGCGAGATAATCGTCATAGGCCATCTGCCGGTCGATGAGTTTTCCGTCCGGCGTAAAGTCGAAGATGCGGTTGGCCACCGTCTGGACCAACTGGTGGTCGTGGCTGGAGACGATGACGTTGCATTTCACGTCGGAAAGTCCGTTGTTGAGGGCGGCGATGGATTCCAGGTCCAGGTGGTTCGTGGGCTGGTCCAGTAAAAGGACGTTGGAGCCGGAGAGCATCATGCGGGAGAGCATGCAGCGCACCTTTTCACCGCCGGAGAGCACCCTCACCTGCTTAAAAATATCGTCGCCGGAGAAGAGCATCCGACCCAGAAAGCCCCGGAGGTAGGATTCGTGCTTATCCTCCGAGAACTGGCGCAGCCAGTCAAGGAGACTGTCATCGCAGCCGTTAAAAAAATGCGTATTGTCCTTAGGAAAATAGGAGAGGCTGGCGGTCTGGCCCCATTTAACGGTACCTTCGTCCGGCTCCATCTCCCCGGCCAGAATTTTGAAAAGGGCGGTGTGGGCGTTTTCAAAGTCGCCTACCAGGGCGATTTTATCCCCGTGGTTCACGTTAAAGGAGACCTTATCGAGCACCTTCACCCCGTCGATGGTCTTGGAGACCTCGGTGACGAAGAGAATATCCTTGCCGATCTCCCGGTCGGGCTTGAAATTCACCCAGGGATACCGGCGGGAAGAGGCGGGCATTTCCTCCACCGTGAGCTTATCGAGCAGCTTCCGGCGGGAGGTGGCCTGCTTGGACTTGGATTTGTTGGCGGAAAAACGGGAGATGAACTCCTGCAACTCGCGGATCTTATCCTCGTTGCGCTTGCTCTGGTTTTTGATAAGGGTCTGCATGAGCTGGGAGGATTCGTACCAAAAGTCGTAGTTGCCCACGTACATTTTGATTTTGTTGTAGTCGATATCCACGATGTGGGTGCAGATGGTGTTGAGAAAATGGCGGTCGTGGGAGACCACGATGACGGTGCCGGGGAAATCCAGCAAAAAATCCTCCAGCCAGTTGCTGGCCTCCAGATCGAGGTTGTTTGTCGGTTCGTCCAGCAGCAGGATGTCGGGATTGCCGAAGAGGGCCTGGGCCAGGAGAACTTTGACCTTCAGCCGGCCGTCGAGGGAGTTCATGGGCTCGAAGTGGTGCTCGGTGCCAATGCCGAGACCCTGCAGGATGCGAGAGGCGTCCGATTCGGCCTCCCAGCCGCCCAGCTCCGCGTATTCCTCCTCCAGCTCGCAGGCGCGCACGCCGTCCTCGTCGGTCATTTCTTCCTTGGCGTAGAGAGCGTCCTTTTCCTTGCCGATCTGATAGAGCCTCAGATTCCCCATGATAACCGCGTCCATAACGGAATAAGCGTCATAGGCGTTCTGGTCCTGCTTGAGGACCGACATTCGTGTTTTGGGGAGAATGGTTACAGAGCCGGTGGTGGAGTCCAGCTCGCCGGAGAGTATTTTGAGGAAGGTGGATTTACCCGCGCCGTTGGCGCCGATAATGCCGTAACAGTTCCCCCGGGTAAACTGAAGGTCCGCGTGGGAGAATAAAACAGAGCCGCCGTATTGCAGGCCAAGGTCGGTAACGGTGATCATATCTTGCTCCTTCTCGTAAAAGGCTAACCAAAATTTGCTTATAAAAGCGGTTTCGAATGATTATAACATGAAACCGCAATAAAACAAAGAGCAAAAATCAACAACTATTGCATGAGAGGAGCGAACGTGATACACTCTATAGGTATTATTGAAATAAAGGAAGAAAATATGGAGATTAACGGAGAAATCGTAAGCGATATACAAGACTACAGCAATCTGAATCTTTCCCCCGAGCTCATGAAAGCCATCCAGAAAAAAGGCTATACCCACGCCACTCCCATTCAGACGGGCGCCATTCCGTATTTCATGGACTGGAAGGACGTCATTGCCAAGGCTCCCACCGGCACGGGCAAGACCTTTGCCTTTGGAATCCCCATGGTGGAGCATATGAGTGCCGAATCGGGCGATGTGCTTGGACTTATCTTAGCGCCCACTCGCGAGCTTGCCATTCAGATTCAGGAGGAGCTGCGGGACCTGTGCCTGTTTAAAGAGGGCGTCCGGTCGGTCTGCCTCTACGGCGGACAGCCCATTGAAAAGCAGATCACCCAGCTCAAAAAAAAGCCGCAGATCGTGGTGGCGACCCCCGGCAGGCTCATGGACCATTTGAAGCGGCACACCATGCGGCTGGACAAGGTCCAGACGGTGGTGCTTGACGAGGCCGACCGGATGCTGGACATGGGCTTTGTAAGGGACGTGACCCGAATTTTGAATCTAATACCCCACCGCAGGAACCTGGGGATGTTTTCGGCGACGATCTCACGGGAAGTCATGGATATCTCCTGGATGTACCAGCGGGACCCGGTTGAGATCATCGTGCGGCCCGACGAGGAGAACCGGCCGGACATCAAGCAGTACCGGATCGACGTGGACAGGGGAGACAAGGTCGAGACGTTGGTTTCCATCCTGAACCACGAGGGATACGACCGGGTCATCGCCTTTTGCAACACCAAGAACATGACCGACCGGCTCGCCGGCCTTCTGAAAATGCGGAAGGTCTCCGCCGAGTGCATCCACGGGGACATGCAGCAGCGCATCCGGGAAAAGACCCTCTCGAGCTTCCGGGACGGCGAAATCCGCATTCTGGTGGCTACCGACGTGGCAGCCCGTGGCCTCGATATCGACGACGTGGACGCGGTCATCAATTTCGACGTGCCCGACGAAAACGAGTACTATATCCACCGCATCGGCCGCACGGGCAGAGCCAAGCGCCACGGCGTGGCCGTCTCGCTGGTCGCGAACATTACCGAGGGCATCCGCCTGGACGAAATATCCCGCAATACCGGGCTGGAGATCGAGCGGGTTTCGGTCGCCGGCGACGGGGCGTTGGTCCCGGTTGCGGCAAAATCCTGATAATTTAAAAATACTTCAATCTTTCCCCATACTATGTTCACAATTTTCACGTATATATAGACTTGAAAAGGAGGCAGAGGTATGAACGAACCCAAAAAGCTCTATCGCGTCGAGAACGGTAAGATGGTTGCCGGCGTCTGCGGCGGAATCGCCGAGTATTTTAATATTGATCCCAGCCTTGTCCGTCTTGGTTGGGTATTGCTTTCTCTGGCCGGCACCATCGGGTTCTGGGCTTATATCATCGCGTGCTTTATCCTGCCCAAGAAGAGCGACATTTACCCCGGCTATTGATCTGAAATCAATTCCCGCTGCCCATAAAGATGCGGCGGCGGGAATTTTCTGCGAAAGAGTCGCCTGGGGTACTTGACAATTGGATGGAACTAAGGTAAAATACTCCTCGCCTGCATGGACGATTAGCTCAGCTGGTAGAGCATCCGCTTGACGTGCGGGAGGTCACAGGTTCGAGTCCTGTATCGTCCACCAAAAAATGCCAAAGGTCATGACCTTTGGCATTTTTTTAATATTATTGATCAAAAATAAACAAGCATTAATGGCCAACCGACGGGCAGGTTCGAAAGGGCTTACGGAAAAAAGAACTAAGGCGGCTGGTCCGCCGGGAAGGATACATGGGAATGAAAAAATCCTTTGCTCTTATATCTGTGGCGGCTGTTGTACTTGCCCTGCTCCCGGGCTGCTCCACGGGAAGGTCTTCGGCAGGCGCCCCGCCTCCTTCTCCAGGGGAAAAGCCACTGAAGGTGGGAATTGTACAGCTTACCGATAACGAGTCTTTCACCGATATGAGGGAAGGCTTCATTGAGCGGATGAGGGAACTGGGCTATACCGAGGACCGGATGACCTTTGACTGCCGGGACGCGGGAAACGATATGGCAACCCTCAACACCCTCTGTCAGTCCCTGATCGACGAAAAAGTGGACCTTTTGGTGCCACTCGTCACCTCCGCCGCACAGGCGGCGGTAAATTTGGAATCGGATATTCCGATCGTTTTTATCTCGGTTACCGACCCGGTAACGGCGGGGCTTATGAGCAGCAAGGAAAAACCGGATAAAAACGCAACAGGGACTTCCAATCTGGTACCGGTCAATCTGCTCTTTGACCTGGCGGAAGAGCTTACCCCCGGCGTTAAGACTTATGGAATCCTTTATAACGCGGGGCTCATCAACTCGGTGCTCACCGTAAAGAAGGCCGAAGCCTATCTGGACAGTATCGGCGTCAAATATATAGAACGTGTCATCATAAATTCCGCCGAGATCCAGCAGGCCGCCCAGGATCTGGCCGACCAGGCCGACGCTATTTACGTTCCCATCGATTCCACGATACTGGCCGCTATGCCCCAGGTAGCCGAAGCGGCAAAGGAAGCAAAGCTTCCGGTTTACGGCAGCGCACCATCCATGGTGTCCTACGGCGCGCTTGCCACCGTCAGCGTCAGTGAGCGGGAGACCGGCCGTCAGTCGGCAGATTTGGCGGATAAGTACTTCAAGGGGACCCCGATTTCGGAAATCCCTGTGGTTACCGTGGACGCGTATCTTACCGTCATCAACAAAGCGACCGCCGAAGCCATCGGCGTTCAGATACCCGAGAACCTGTCCAAAACCGCCGTTCTGATCGGCGAGTAACCCTGGCGCCGCGCAAGGAGGCGATTTTTCTGACTCTTTTTTGGGGCTCTCTTCAGCAGGGCTTTCTTTACGCAACGTTAGGTATGGGCGTGTATGTCTCATTCAGAATCTTAAACGTTCCGGACCTTACCGCCGACGGCGCCTTTTCGCTGGGTGTGGCGGTATCCGCCGCCCTTACCCTGGCGGGTCATCCGCTGCTTGCCCTCCTGACCGCGCTTGCAGCGGGAGCAATGTCCGGTGTCGTTACCGGGCTCCTGCAGACCAAGTGCGGTATCGCCCCCATCCTCTCGGGCATCCTCACCATGTCGGGACTCTATACCGTGAACCTTGCGGTCCAGGGGGGAGCGCCCAACCTCTCTCTTTTAAATGCTGCGACGCTTTTTAACCTGTTCCCCATTGGGAAGGCGATCAGCAAGGGGCTTTTTCCTATGTTCTTTGCCCTCCTGGTTCTTCTCCTGCTGACCTGGTTTTTTCATACCAGGGCAGGACTTCGCATACGGGCCTGCGGCTGCAATGAGGCCATGGCGAGGTCGGTTGCCGTGGACGCAGACAGAGCCAGAATAGCCGCGCTGGCCCTCTCCAACAGCTGTGTGGCCCTTTCAGGGGCGGTTCTCGCCCAATACCAGGGATTCGGCGATGTAAACGCCGGTGTGGGCACCGTGGTGATCGGTCTGGCTTCGGTCATCCTGGGGGAGGCTATCTTTGGAAGGCGCTCGGCCACGCTGGGCCTTTTTTCCGCGGTGGTTGGGTCCGTCCTTTACCGCCTTGTGGTGGCCGCCGCGGTGCGGTACAATGTTTTCCCCGCCTATGCCCTCAAGCTGGTTTCAGCCGCACTCGTGGCATTAGCCCTCTCCCTTCCGGCCTTGAAGCGCCGGCTCGGCCTGAGAAGGGGGGTGGCGTGACATGCTGGAGCTCCGGCATATTTGCATGACTTTTCAGCCCAATAGGCCCAATGCCCAAACCGTCCTGAACGATGTGAACCTGCACCTCTCGAAGGGCGAGTTTGTCACCCTTCTGGGTTCCAACGGCACCGGCAAGTCAACGCTGCTGGATCTTATCGCCGGCGCGCTGCTGCCGGGCGGCGGAACCGTCCTGCTGGACGGGCGCGACGTCACTTTCCAAAAAGAACATTTAAGAGCCCGGTCCATCGGCAGACTGTTTCAGGATCCCTTGAAAGGGACCGCTCCGGACCTTACCATCGAGGAGAACCTGACGCTGTCCGCGCAGCGCAGCAGGGGAAATCCTTTTGCTCCCGCGCTGAACCGGCATGAGCCCGCAAAATTAAGGGATCGCGTTGCCAGGCTTGGCATGGGGCTGGAAGACAAAATGAGGACTCCGGTGAGGCTCCTCTCGGGAGGAGAACGTCAGGCGGTGACGCTGCTTATGAGCACCCTTTCGGTTCCCAAGCTGCTCCTTTTGGATGAACACACCGCTGCTCTGGACCCGGCAGCCGCCGAGTGTATTTTACACCTTACGGCGGAAATTGCAGCAGAGGACAATATTACCACGCTGATGGTTACGCACGATATCTCCTCCGCACTGACTGTCGGCACCCGCACCATCATGCTGGACCAGGGCAAAATTGTTCTGGACCTCTCGGGAGAAGGGCGGGCGCAAACATCACCCCATGAGCTCAAAGCCCTTTATAAGATATAGCGGCATAGGCAAGTGCCCCGGAATCAATGTTCCGGGGCACTTGAGACTGTCGAAAAACCAAGTTTTTTAGACAAAACGATAAGGTGGAAGCGGCTCTTTGGAGCCGCACAAAGAGTGTCCAGTGAGAAGTGAATTCCCGCTGGACACTGGTATACAATCTTTTGCGGATTTCGGTCACGAAACGCAACGCAAAATCCGCAAAAGCTTTTCGCCGGTGGCGAAAAGGACGAGGGACTTTTTTGATAAGTTGAAGTGCCCCGGAATCAATGTTCCGGGGCACTTGTTATGTATTGCTTATAAAAAATACTCCGGTTCCTTCCTGGGATTGGTATAGAGCTCCTCCAGATCCTGCTTGTGTCGGAGGAAGGGAACGCTGTCGTAGTATTTTGCCTTTTTGGGGCAGCCCTTCACGCAGGCGCCGCATTTCATGCAGGGGCCGCTGACCAGGGAAGGATCGTCCTTATCGATGGAACCCAGGGGACAGAGTTTCACGCAAAGGCCGCAGTGATTGCATTCTTCATTGGTTTTCGGCTTGTCCTTCAGAAAAACCAAACGGTTGCCCTGCTGATCGGTGGGCTGGTGATAGTTGCGGTAAGGAGCGCAGCCCGGAACGGACACCGGGTGCTCCTGCGTACCCTTACGCAGCTTACCGCAGATCTCCGCTCCGAATTTAGCCGCGATCTCCATATCCGCCGAATCGGGACGTTCTGCGCCCAGTATGTAGGAAAAAGAGTGCTCTCCGATGAAAGCGCCGCCAGCGATGGTGCAAAAACCGTCTTCCTCCAAAATATCCCGCAGCTCAATGAGGGAATCCTCATAGGCCCGGTTGCCGTAGAGAACGATGGGAACGGCCAGTGCGCCGCCGCCCGCGAGAGAGCGGAGATAGGAGCCCATCAGGTTTGGCACCCTTCCGGCATAGACCGGCACACCCAGCACGACCAAGTCATTTGGGGAAAAGGAAGGGGAATCGGTACGGGTGCCGGGAAGGGTAAAATCGAAGGTTTTGCGTTCCCGGTCAAGTGTTTTTGCGATTTGGTCGGCCAGCGCGTTTACAATTTTTCTAGTGGTTCCTGTGGGGCTGAAACAGGCGGCCCACACAGTTTTTTTTTCGTTAGCGGACATTCCTTAACCTCCTAATTGCAGCCCGTCCCCCTGGGAAAGACCGTCGCTTTTCAGCATTTGCTCCAGCACTGCCACATCGCTGGTGATATCCATGGCATTGTTCTGAAAAAGCTTATCCAGCTGAGCCTCAAAACCTTCCACGACCTTATCCATCATACCTTCAATGCGCGCCTTTGTGGCGGTGATATTCTCGCCCTCAACATCCTGGGACTCCATCTGGGCATAGGCCCGGAGCACCTTTAGAGTGGTGGGGAGGTAATAACTGAGGAAGCTTCGGAGCTGGTCTTCCTTATCCGGATTTTCCCGGAGATAGGCGAAGATCTTCCCGGTGATTTCCCCGATCCGGTCGATTTTGCGGGAGAGCTCGGGATTCTCGATCAAATCGTTGACCGCACGGATTTCAGCAAGAACGGCGTCTTCCCGCTCCATCCCCTTAGGTGCCGATTCTTGTTTGGCCTTGGGCTGATCCACGGGAAGTCCGTCTTCCGTGAGGACCAGATTCCCGCTGGCCGGGTCTAGATAGCCGCGGGGCAGAACGCCGTTTTCCAGCATATCCTGCAGATCGCCCCACGCCTTGCGCACGGTGGTGGGCATGGCTTCGGCCAGGGAAGTTACCGAAACGGTTTCCCGCTTGCCGATAAGCGCAAGGTACCGGAACCAGCGTTTGGTCTGACGGGTACGGGCTATGCCGCAGTAAAGAAGCACAAGTCCCGCGCAGGTAAATCCCATAGTAGCGGCGATTCCGGGAAGCATTTTAAGCAGACTTCCCACGGCAAGAGCCGTCGTCAGGGTGCCAATGGTGCCAAGCCCAAAAACGGCTGCTAGGACAATTCCGACAATGGTCAGCGCCTTGCCCCGGTTGCGGCTGATGGGCAAACTGTGTTTTGCCTTGGCAACCGGGCTGCCCTGAGGCTGCTGTGCTGGCGGTACCGTCTGGCTCCGGTTTTGATTCTGATACGGATTCTGATACTGACTCCGATTTTGGTTTTGGTTTTGGTTCTGGTTCTGGTTCTGGTTTTGAGATGCCCACCTTACGTCATAAGGATGCTGTCCCGTGGAGCGGGTACGGCCACCCGCTTCGGACATAAGTTTGCGGAACAGCAGCATCAGCCCAACGGGCCAGAATACAATGAGCATAAAAATAATGGCGAACCAGGATCTGAGCCCGTCGTTATCATGAGAGTAGTTGGACATGTCAAATATCCCCTCGATTTCTTACCTGCCGCCGGATCATTCCGTGTGCAGGAATGATTCCGCGTATCATATGGTTTCGGGTACCGGGCTTTACCGGGCTGTAGAAATCCGATTACAGCGTAACCCTGATGATGAGCAGTTGATAGATTCAGTAAATATTATCATACAATGGATTGTTCCTATTGTAAAGAGGCATAAAACACCGGTTCGGCCAAAATGACCGAACCGGAAGAATAAAAAAGTGGGTTATTTACTGAAAACTAAAAAGTGTCTACTCATCCATGAACTGCGAGAGGAAGGCCTGCCACGGGAGAGTATCGGAGAGCTCAACCCAGACAGGGGAATAGTTGGAGGCGGGCGCAAGAGAGGTCTTGGGCGTGCGCAGGGGCAGCGAGCTGATGGGGCAGAGAGGCAGGGAGATCGTAACACGCACGCCGCTGCCTTCCCGGCTTTCCACCATAAGAACGCCGCCGTGCAGCGAGGCGATGCGCTGGGCGTTGGAGAGTCCCACGCCCAGCCCTCGGAGAGGGTGGGGCGGCAACACGCCCACTTGGAACAGGGTGGAGAGGGATTCTGAATTCATACCGGATCCTTCGTCCCAGACGGTAAAAATTGCCTTGCCCTTTTGACTTATCAGGCGCAGACCGAACCTGCCGTTCGGCGGGGTCGCTTTCATAGCGTTGGAGATCAGGGACAGGAGCATCTGACGCAGTAATTCGGGATCACCGATCATAAAAAGAGGGAGGCAGTCGATCTCGGGCTGAAAGGATAAACCAGCCTCCTTGGAAAGCGTTTCAACCTGATCGCATAGTTCGCGGCAGAAAAAGGTGAGATCCATAGGGGTCGTTTTACAGGGGTTATCAGAAGCCGCCAGCCGGCGGGTCAGATCGTCGCTGCCCAGCACGCGAAGGAGCCGATGGGTACTCTGGCTTAAGAGAGCGAAAAGTTTTCCGTCCTGTTCCGACGTGTTGTCCTGAGAAGAAGCCTCGGTAAAAGCTCTCGTCGCCCCTAGAAGCGCCATCAACTTTCCGCTTTGCTCGGAGGGTTTGCTTTGAGAAGCATGAGACAAAGCCTCAGTGATCTCCATGAGGGCCTGAAGCTTCTCACTCTGCTCGGAGGAATTATCTCGGGATGCCCTGGCCATGGACTGGGTGGCAGCCAACAGGGTGGAGAGCTGCCTTCGCACCTGTTCGGAAAGTAAGTTGGCGTAACCGTCGTACGGGATATTGCCTCCGGAAGGACGAAGCACCAGCATAAGCCCCATGTCGGTTTCGGAAGCCGATACAATATAGTCCTGCCCCCCCAGGGAGGATACCGAGATTCTGTCGCCGCCCTCGCTGCCCAGCAGATAAAGAAAAGCGGGTGGACAAGGAGAGCCGGTGGTTACCTCCGGCAACAGCCGGAGAGCGGCGGTATTGCTGCATATAACCAAGCCGTCCCGCAGCAAAAGCGTGGGCAGCGGAAAAGCGTTTAAAAGTGAAGCTAAATTGGATGAATCGATCTGCATGTCAATCACTTGCCTTATAAAAGTTAATCATAGCATAACCACAAAGTCGCGACTCGCACTCGTACAAGTATACCAGATATTACCGAATGCCACAAGAAAAAGATACATATTATGTCGAAAAAGGTCGGAAGAGAAAAAAAGGCAAAATCGAGCGAATGACTCTTTTCAATCCGCAACGAGAGGGGTATAATAAAAATATCCGTAGAAAAGAAAAGGAGATTACTGATATGAGCATCAAAATCGGTATTAACGGATTCGGAAGAATTGGACGTTTGGCATTCCGCGCTGCAATTAACCGTACCGATGTGGAATTTGTCGGTATCAATGACCCGGGAATGACCCCGGACTATATGGCCTATATGCTGCGGTATGATACCATCCATGGCCGTTTCACGGGAGAGATCGGCTATACGGACGACACTCTCATTGTAAACGGCAAAGAGATCAAGGTATATGCCAAAATGAATCCCGCCGAAATCCCCTGGGGCCAGCTCGGCGCCGAATATGTCATCGAATCCACCGGATTGTTCCTGGAAAAGGAGAAGGCCAAGGGCCATCTCGAAGCGGGCGCCAAAAAAGTGATCATGTCCGCGCCTTCCAAGGACGACACCCCGATGTTCGTCATGGGTGTCAACAACACATCCTATGACAAGAGCATGAACTTCGTCTCCAATGCCTCCTGCACCACCAATTGCCTGGCGCCTATCGCCAAGGTCCTGCATGACAACTGGGGGATCACCGACGGTCTTATGACTACCGTCCACTCCACCACCGCCACCCAGAAGACGGTGGACGGTCCTTCCAAGAAGGACTGGCGGGGCGGCCGCGCCGCCTCGGGCAACATCATTCCCTCCTCCACCGGCGCAGCCAAGGCTGTTGGTAAAGTCATTCCTTCCCTGAACGGAAAGCTGACCGGTATGTCCATGCGCGTACCTACGCTGGACGTGTCCGTAGTTGACTTGACTGTCAATCTTGCAAAGCCGGCAAAATATGCCGCCATCTGTGAGGCCATGAAGAAGGCTTCCGAGGGAGAGCTGAAGGGAATCCTGGGCTATACCGAGGACGAAGTGGTCTCCTCCGACTTTATCGGCGATGCACGCACTTCCATTTTCGACGCCAAGGCGGGCATTGCTCTCACCGATACCTTTGTCAAGGTGGTTTCCTGGTACGACAACGAATGGGGCTATTCCAACAAGCTCGTGGACCTCATCGTCTATATGAGCTCGGTGGATCATAAGTAATTTTTTACGCATAGGCCTGACTATACGGGAGCGTCTCTTTTTTGAGCTTACATAGCTTGAAAAGGGGACGCTCCTTTCAGAATAATGAGCTGTCCGGAAACGGACGGATTGGCGGATGCTCCGATATTTTCTTTCTTTAGGAGCTCTCGTAACCGCAGCAACAAAATTGAAGAAGAAGAGCAGATTTTTTATGGTCAAGATTACTACTTGAAAAGAATAGGATGGGGGATATAATGAAAAGCATTCAAAGGAGGGCTTAACCATGCAAAAGAAGGGCGTTTTAAAAAATTGGGTTACGGCGGCGCTCCTGGCGGCTGCCATTACCATCATGACCGCCTTTATTTTTCATATCCCCGTGGGCGCTTCCGGCGGATATATCCATTTCGGAGACGCTCTTATTTACCTGGCGGCCTGCCTTCTGCCCACACCGTACGCGGTGGCCGCGGCCGTTATCGGCGGAGGGCTGGCCGATCTTTTGACGGCGCCAGCCTGGATGTTCGCCACCGTCATCATTAAGGCTCTGATCGTGCTTCCGTTTACCAGCCGCGACGGGCGTTTCGTGTGCCGGCGCAACATTTTGGCGACTATAGTGGCAGGAATCATTACCGTTTCCGGGTACTACCTGGCAGAGGGGATTTTGTTCGGCGGATGGGCCGCACTGGTACTCTCGGTAACCGCGAACTTTACCCAGGCTGTCGGAAGCGCCGTTATTTTCCTGATTCTGGCTTCCGCGCTGGACAGATTGGATCTTAAGGCGCGGCTGGCGATCCGATAAAGTTGAACCGTAAAAACAAGGGCTGACGCACCAAGTGGTGCGGCAGCCCTTGTTTTACGTCAGGGTCAGCCTTTGCCCGCAAGATCCAGGCTGTCACGCGCCCTGCCGGAAAGAAAGGCCTGGAAGGCCGCCTGAGGCATCGGACGCGCATAATAAAAGCCCTGGATCAAATCAATATCGAACTGCCGCAGCGCCTCGTCCTGCTCGGCGGTTTCCACGCCCTCCACCACGGTTTTGAGGTTTAAATGGGAAAACATAGTGACGATATCCGCGAAAACGGACGGACTGCCCAAGAGAAGACTGCGGTCCAGCTTGACTACCGAGAAGGGAAGAGAAACCACCTGGGCGATGTTGGCGTAGCCTGTCCCGAAGTCATCCAGCGCGAAGTGGCACCCCCGCAGCCGCAGGTTATTCATGCATTCATACAGCATATCGTAGGAGGTGGAGGCAGCGGTTTCGGTGATTTCAAAGAAAAGAAAACCCGGCTCAATTTTGTATTCCTCCAGTAAAGCGCCAAGCATTTCCGGCAATTGCTGATGCATGAATTCCACAGCGGAGAGGTTGACCTCCAGAAAATCCATTCCCAAGGTGTTTTTAGGGTCCTGCTCTACAATAAAAGTGCAGGCCTTGCGCAGAACCAGCTCATCCAATGGGATGATAAGTCCGTTTTTTTCGGCAATTGGGATAAACTCACAAGGAGAAATCGCGCCCAGCTTACTGTGAGTAAAACGAAGGAGAACCTCTGCTCCCGTAAAACGGCCTTGTTTCACATCGTAGATAGGCTGATAGTAAAGCTCCAGCCCCTCTCCTGTTTCCAGGGCTTCCCGCAGGGCGGATTCCACCGCAAACCGCCGGTGCAGAGAATCAAGCAGCGCGTGGTCCACAGAGAAAATTCTGTCCCGGCCTACGTTTCGGTTGGCTTCCAGGAAGGCGGCCTCCAGCAGGGAAACCATGCTTTCCGGAGAAAGAAGTTCACCCTGAAAAGTATCGGCTGCCATGCGGCAGATGGTAGTGCTTAAAATTACCTGCGTGCCTCCGGTTTCCCAGGGTTGCTCAAATCGTTTGGCGATGGTTTCACACAGAATCCGGTGCTTTTCCTCACTGCGGGTGATGAGGACAAAGCGGGCACCCATGATACGAAATGCCCAAGCCGACTCATCGGCGCCCACAAGAAAACAGCCCACCTCCCGCAGAAGCTTATCCCCGTTTGCCTGGCCGAAGAGCTCGTTAATCCGCTGCATATTTTGAATATCCACCGCGATGTACTCAACGGATTCCTTTTCCTGCAGGCGGTCTCGCAGGAAGAGAAACATGGCGCCTGAGTTGAAAGCGCCGGTCGCGGTGTCCAGCATCTGGCTGGAATTCTGAAGAGTAAAATACATAAGCGTGATGGCCAGAACCGTGGCGAGGCCGGTGAGAAGATATCTGGGATAAAGAAGCTGAACGAGACATGTGACGAAAACGATGAGAATACAGGTGCATATGGTTGTAAATTCATCTCTCTGCAGCCGGGAGCGGTATTTGACCACAACGGCGAAGCCGGATGTAAAATAGGAGAAACTCAGCACGAAAAGGAGCGGAAAACAGGGGCCGTGGGTGTATCCGTTCACAGGATGAAAGTAGAAAACAAGATGCGTAAAACCGTTTGTGAGAATTAAAAGGGCAATGATGACGGCAGGAATCAGACAGACGGAGATTGCCGCCAGGTTCTTACGGTGAAGCCGTCCCACCAGCACAAGCACATAGCAAAGTAACGCCGCGAGAAAGGCAGTCTGCAGCAACAGAAAAATCGTGTTTACCAGGTAGTTGAGCCACAAAGGAAATCTCGTAAAATTATCAATGAGGACGGCGCCGATGAGATCGAAGGAGAGATCGAATACAGCG
The DNA here is from genome assembly GCA_023459875.1 of Bacillota bacterium. Classification (GTDB taxonomy): domain Bacteria; phylum Bacillota; class Clostridia; order Oscillospirales; family Oscillospiraceae; genus JAEWRY01. The sequence continues at coordinate 91,608 of JAEWRY010000001.1, read as the reverse complement.
CCGATGAGAATGAGAGCAAACAGCTTGTTTTTAACATTCGGGAAACGGCGGGTGCCGAAAAAGCGGAAAAGGATAATCACCAGAAAAAAGAGGGCGCTTAGTTCATATTCCAATACATACCGCAATTTTAAGCCCTCCCACAAACGAAAAAGACCGAAAAAAGTCTTATGGAGAAACATTATCACAATAGGGAAAAAAAAGCAAGAAATTGTAACTTTTATTCCAGCTAGAGGCTTGCCGCAGGTTGGTTTGTGACAGTTGCGGAAAAAAACGGTCCGCGGACAGGGTTTGTCCGCGGACCGCAAGGTCTGTTTCAATTGCAGATCTGATGAAAACGCCGGTTATTTCAGCCTGGCTCCGCCGAACTCGGAGAGCGTCAGATCCTTGTTGCGCTCCGCCGTCCAGTTGATGCTCCACGCCGAGGCAAAAAGAAGGAGCTGATTGCCCTTAAAGTCCTCCACCAGCTTTACGTCGGTTCCCAGAACCAGGTCCTCTTCCTTCACCGGACTCGCGCTTTCGATCCAACGAAGATACTGGTAAGGCAGGCCTTCGGTGTAAAGCTCCACGTTATACTCGCTTTTGAGGCGGTATTCCAGCACGTCGAACTGCAGGGTACCCACCACGCCCACAATGACCTCCTCCACGCCGGAGTAGGGAGGCTTGAAGATCTGGATGGCTCCCTCTTGGGCGATCTGTTCCATACCCTTGAGAAACTGCTTGCGCTTCATGGTGTCCATTGGCCGGACCCGCTTGAAGTGCTCGGGGGCAAATGTCGGAATGGGATCGAAGGTGAACTGCTTGCCGGGAGTGCAGAGGGTGTCCCCGATGGAGAAGATGCCGGGATCAAATACGCCGATGATGTCGCCGGCATAAGCCTCCTCGATGATCTCCCGCTCGGCGGCCATAAGCTGCTGTGGTCTGGAGAGCTTGAGCTTTTTACTCCCCTGCACGTGGTAGACCTCGCGTTCTGCGTCGAACCGGCCGGAGCAGACCCGCAGGAAGGCAATGCGGTCCCGGTGCGCCTTGTTCATATTGGCCTGAATTTTAAATACAAAGGCGGAAAAATCGTCCTCAAGAGAATCAACATCTCCATTTGAGGAGTGCCGGGGGAGGGGAGGGGTGGTCATGCGCAGAAAGTCCTCCAGAAAGGGTTCCACGCCGAAATTGGTGAGGGCGGAACCGAAGAAAACCGGGGAGAGCTTACCGTGGCGGACACGGTCCAGATCGAAGTCGCAGGAAGCCCCGTCCAGCAGTTCCGTGTCGTCGCAAAGCTGCCGGTGGAGCTTACCGCCGATGAGCGCTTCCAGCCCGGGATCGTCGGGAGCAATCTGTGTGGCGGTGGCGGTTTTGGAGCCGCCGTGGCCGGTAAAATGGATAATGGAACCCTTGCCGCGGTCGTATACGCCCTTAAAATCCTTGCCGCAGCCGATGGGCCAGTTGACGGGGTAGGTGTTAATGCCAAGCTCGTGCTCGATCTCCTGGCACAGCTCAAAGGGGTCTCTCGCTTCCCGGTCCATTTTATTGATAAAGGTGAAGATGGGAATGTCCCTTAATACGCACACCTTAAAAAGCTTGCGGGTCTGGGCTTCCACGCCCTTTGCTGCGTCGATGACCATGACGGCGGAATCGGCGGCCATCAGGGTACGGTAGGTGTCCTCCGAGAAATCCTGGTGGCCGGGTGTGTCCAGAATGTTGATGCAGTAGCCCTCGTACTGGAACTGCATGACCGAGGAGGTGACCGAAATGCCCCTCTGCTTTTCAATCTCCATCCAGTCCGAGGTGGCGGCGCGGCTGTTTTTCTTTCCCTTTACCGCGCCTGCCTGGGCGATGGCTCCGCCGTAAAGAAGGAGCTTTTCGGTGAGGGTGGTTTTGCCTGCGTCCGGGTGAGAGATAATGGCGAAGGTGCGCCGTCTTTTAATTTCCGATTCATAGTGAAACAAAGCCAAGTGCCCTCCGTAAAAAAGATTTCATTGAAAAAGCACTTGCCTGAGCAAGTGCTTTTCATGGTGGAGACAGTAGAACTCGAATCTACGACCTCTCGCGTGTGAGGCGAGCGCTCTACCGGCTGAGCTATGCCTCCATGTAAAGAAAACGGGGAATTCATTTTTAAAAGGATCCTCATAAGACGCCTCCGGCGTCTTATGAGGTGGTGACCCGTACCAGACTCGAACTGGTGTTACCGCCGTGAAAGGGCGGTGTCTTAACCGCTTGACCAACGGGCCGCTTGACCCGCCGGGCGGGGCAATTAAGCGGCTTTCTGCGGGGCGAGGTTACGCCCCGCAGAAAACATCTTCTGGTAGCGGCGACTGGATTTGAACCGGTGACCTGTCGGGTATGAACCGAATGCTCTAGCCAGCTGAGCTACGCCGCCATGTTGCCTCTGCCGAAACAGGGCAAAAGTTAGTATACCGAAAGTGACGCGGTTTGTCAACTATATTTTCAAAGGAATCATGTAATTTACATAGGTTAAAATCCCGTACGCTTCAGAGAGGCATAAAAATCACGCGGTGGCGACGGCTTCGGCCACCCTGATGCCGTCCACGGCGGCGGAGGTGATTCCTCCGGCATACCCGGCGCCCTCGCCGCAGGGGTAAAGTCCACGGAGGGAAGACTGAAGATCATCCCCCCGCAAAATGCGCACCGGTGAGGAGGAACGGGTTTCCACCCCGATGAGGGTGGCCTCCGGATTCCCAAATCCGCGCAGCTTGCGGTCCAGGAGGGGAATGGCCGCGCGGAGAGTGCCGGTCACGAAATCGGGCAGGCACGCTGAAAGATCGGCGGGGATGACGCCGGGGGTATAGGTGCAGCCGTCGCGGCTGATTGTACGGGAGGGTTTACCCCGAAGAAAATCCGCCGCGCGTTGGGCGGGAGCGATGTAGCTTCCGCCGCCCAGTTCATAGGCAAGCCGCTCGTACCGGGCCTGGAAATTCATTCCCGCCAGAGGACCGGCTCCTCCGAAATCGGAGGGGTTGACCCCCACGAGAAGACCGCCGTTTATAAGCTTTCCGCCCCTCGCCCGGTTGCTCATGCCGTTGGTAACCAGATACCCCTCTTCCGAAGCCGCCGCCACCACCTGGCCGCCCGGACAGACGCAGAAGGTGAAGGCGCTCCTGCCGGAGGGCAGGTGGCAGGCCAGCTTATAATCGCTTGGCGGCAGAAGAGAAAAAGCATCGCCGAACTGGGCGCGGCTGATATCCTCCTGCCGGTGCTCGATGCGCACTCCCATAGCAAAGGGCTTCTGTGCCAGATTGACCCTGGCGTCGAACAGCATACGGACGGTATCCCGCGCGGAATGGCCGGGAGCGAGGATAAGAGCGTCGCATGGCAGCGAATATACTCCTTCCGGAGCTGTTACGGCGATACCGGCCAGAATCCCGTTAACGGCCCTGAGGCCGGTGAGACGATGGCCAAAGCGGATATCGCAGCCCAGGTCCAGGAGGCTTTGCCGGAGGCTTTTTACTACTGTGCGCAGCACGTCGGTGCCGATATGAGGTTTATTGAGATAGAGAATGTCTTCCCCCGCCCCCGCCGCGGCGAAGGTCTCCAGGACGAAGGAGATCCTCCTGTCCTTGATTCCGGTGGTCAGCTTGCCGTCGGAAAAGGTACCGGCGCCGCCCTCGCCGAACTGCACGTTGGATTCCGGGTTCAGCACTCCTCCGCGCCAAAAGGCTTCCACGTCCCGGGTGCGCTCGTCCACGCTCTTTCCCCGCTCCAGAATAATGGGAGGAAGCCCCGCCCGGGCAAGACACAGGGCGGCAAAGAGCCCGGCGGGTCCCATGCCGACGACCACCGGCCGCAGGGGAGAACGCCGGGTCGCCTCGGGGAAGAGATAAGGCGTCCGGTCCGTCAGCGTAACGTTTTTATTTTCTGCGCGGCGAACCGCTCCCTCCTCGTCGGGAAGGGAGACCTCTACCGCGCAGACATAATGGATCTCATTTTTCTTGCGGGCGTCGATGGATTGGTGCGCCAGGGTAAACCGATCCAGCGCGTCCGGACTAACGCCCAGAAGCGCCGCCGCTTTTTCCCGCAGAGAGTCAGGGCTTCCGCCGACAGGCAGAACAAGCCCGCTGATCCTGATCATCGCATCACATTCTTTCTTTAAAAGAATCTTACCATGAAAAAGAAAATAGGGCAAGAGCACAGAGCTGTCCCTGTTTATACTAACCTTCAATTAAGACATTGAATAATCCAATTTCGACCGGTGATGCTTTTATGATATTTTCGGTTAGTGCGCAAAAGGTATCACAAAGACGGTTAACAACTTTGTCAAGGGTAGCAAACACTTCATACTTGAAGCTGCGTTTCCGCAACTCAGCCCAAATTTGCTCTATTGGATTCATTTCCGGTGTTGCCGGGGGAATGTGAAACAGCATGATATTTTCCGGCACTTTAAGAGATTTTGACTGTAGTATTAAATGCTGCCCGGCACTGCTCGTACTTTTCGCCGCCGGCGAAGAGTTTTTGCTGATTTTGGGCTGCGTATTCTCAGCACAAAATCAGTAAAAGACAAAATAGTGTGCCTTGCGGAAATTCACTTTCCGCAAGGCACGCTTTACGCGGCTCCGCAGAGCCGTGATTCTATTCCCGTATCTGCCGGAAAACCTTTGTTTTTCGGCAATTTGTTTTAATATGCAATCCCCTGCCAGAGCATGGCGTCCGCCACCTTGAGGAATCCCGCGATATTAGCACCAGCCACCAGGTTGCCCTCCATACCGTACTCTTTTGCCGCCTTGGCGGAGTTGCGGTAAATATTCACCATGATATCGTGAAGTCTCGCATCTACCTCTTCAAAGGTCCAGGAGAGGCGCTGGCTGTTCTGGCTCATCTCCAGAGCGGAAGTGGCGACGCCGCCGGCGTTCGCGGCCTTGGCAGGTCCAAAGAGAACGCCCGTCTTCTGGAATGTTTCAACCGCCTCGGGGGTGGAGGGCATATTGGCGCCCTCAGCCACGGCGAAGCATCCGTTTGCAATGAGTGTCCTGGCGCTTTCTCCGTCCAGCTCGTTCTGAGTGGCGCAGGGGAGCGCCACATCGCACTTTACCGTCCAGATGCCGGAGCATCCTTCTACATACCTGGCGGTGGGGACATAGTTCAGATAGGTCTTGATGCGGTCGCGCTTTACTTCCTTGATTTCCTGCATCACTTTATAATCAATGCCGTTTTCGTCCACGATATAGCCGTTGGAGTCGCTCATGGCGACAACCTTACCGCCCAGCTGGGTGGCCTTCTGGTTGGCGTAGATGGCGACGTTCCCCGAGCCGGAAACGACCACTCTCGTACCCTTGAAGGACTTCCCCGCGGCCGCCATCATTTCGTCCGCGAAGTAGCACAGCCCGTAGCCGGTAGCCTCGGTGCGAGCCAGGGAACCGCCGTAGGAGAGGCCCTTTCCGGTCAGCACGCCGGTAAACTCGTTGCGCAGGCGCTTATATTGGCCAAACAGGAAGCCGATCTCACGGCCGCCCACGCCGATGTCGCCGGCGGGTACGTCGGTGTCGGCTCCGATATGCTTGGAGAGCTCGGTCATGAAGGACTGGCAGAACCGCATGATCTCATTGTCGCTCTTGCCCTTGGGATCAAAGTCGGAACCGCCTTTGCCGCCGCCGATGGGCAGGCCTGTGAGGGAGTTTTTAAAGATCTGCTCAAAGCCCAGGAACTTGATGATGGAGAGATTGACGGAAGGGTGGAGACGCAGCCCGCCCTTATAGGGGCCAATCGCAGAGTTGAACTGAACCCGGTAACCACGGTTCACCTGTACGTTTCCGGCGTCGTCCATCCAGGAGACCCGGAACATGACAATACGCTCGGGTTCCACAAGCCTGTCGATCACGCCTGCTTTGACCAGGTCCGCCCGGCGCTCCACAACGGGCTCCAACGATTCCAGCACTTCACGTACGGCTTGAAGGAACTCGGGTTCGCCAGCGCTCTTTTTTGCGAGTTTGTCGTAAACGCCCTGCAGATATTCACTATTTATTGACATTTTCTCAGACTCCTTTGTCTGTAGTATCACACCGTCCTTGGTGTGTATGCAAAAAATACTATACGACAATATGCGGGATAATGCAAGAAAAAATAAAAGACTTGCAGAATATACAAATTATAATAAATAAAAATGGCGGCAAACGGCTAAAATTGCCGTTTGCCGCCAAGACCTTGGATGGATCAGAGAATCGCGAAGAGAATTTTGGCTACTTCGCTGCGTTTGATCGGATTGGAGGGACTCAGAAGATTGTCGTATCCGTTTACGACGCCCTGTCCCACCAGCGACTGGACGTAGGAAAGAGCCCAGGAGGGTACTTTGCCTGCGTCGCTGAAGGCCAGCTCCGGAAGAGCATAGCCCCCGGGCTGAATCCGGCCCAGGATGGTCATGGCCTCCGCACGGGTAATGCTGGCGGTGACGTTGGCGTTGAGCTTACTGCCGTCTTTGCTGCCCTTCAGAATGCCCATGCCGTACATGGCCTGCACGCCGGGAAGCATCCAGTCGGGAATGGAGGGCGCGTCGTCAAAGGGGAGTTTCACACCGGCGTAAGAAGCGGAGTCGACTCTCAGCCAGCGGGCTACCATGAGGAAAAATTCTCCCCGGGTGATGTTCTTTTCCGGCTGATAGCAGAGCGAGCCGTTCACAAGGATGCCGTAAGTGATCCCCTGATCGAAGACGAAGGTGGAGTAACGGTCGGCCCAGTGGCCGCTCATATCGGAAAAAACTGAAGCAGCGCTTTCCCCTTCCGCGGCGGCGGGTTCGATATCATAGGAGCTGCGGGCGATATTGCCGCTGATGTCCGTGGCCGTGACGGTGACCCGGTGGAGTTTGCCGTCGTTCGCCGGCAGAGCGGCCTTGGCAATTCCCTCGGCTTTATCGAAGGTAAAGGCGAGTCCTTCGCCGTCCAGAGTGACAGAGATACGGCCCGAGTCAAAGGATGTGTCCACATTGTCCACCACGCTGGCGAGCACAGTTCCCTCGGCCACCGAGAGGGTTATGACGGGCGGCGTCAGGTCGGAAACCTCCTCGTTGGAGGTGGTGAGCTGGTCCAGCCAGATCGTTCCGGAGGAGAGCGCACCGCCGCCGTAGATCACCTTAAGGGCTGAAAGGGAGACGGTCCCGGAGGGCAGGGCGGCGGTAATCTGCTTCCATCCGGTGTAATTCATGCCGGTGAGCGCAACTTCGGTTAGTACGCCGCTGTTGTCCGCAAAGGCAGCGGAAAGGGTGTTACCCGAGCCGTCACCGTAAACCCATACTGTCAGATAGCGCTCGGAGGAAGGAATAGTGAGGAATGCGGCGGCGGAGGCGGTACCGCCGGCGGAGGCGTCATAATCCAGGCGAAGACTCTCTTTGCCGTAGCGGACCGGATCGCCCGCTTTACTGAGAGAGACGGCCGTCGTGTCGGTGCTCACAAAGCTGGAGAGAGTTCCCTCGAAGCTCTCCAGCGGCAGAATATGCCCCGTCACCGTCACGGGGATGGAAACCGAGGTACCGCCGGCTGAAACGGTAAGGGTGCCGCTGCCGGTATGCTCCGAGGCGGTGAAAAGGCCGTTTTCATCCACAGTACCGGCCGTGCCGGTCACCGACCAGGTATAACAGGTGTCCTGAGAGACAAGGGGCATTTTTTTATAGAGAGCAGAGGCGGTAAGCGATACTGTATCGCCCGGTTCCAGCGCCAGGGAAGTGACCGACGCGCCGGTATCTTCCCTGGAGGCCAAAATCGCGCTGGGTGTTTTCACCACCAGAAGGGAGGCGGAGCCGGAAGCGACGCCAGACTTGGCAGCGACGACGGCCAAACCATTCTCAGCCCCTGCGGTAAAGACTCCGTCGGCATCAACCGTACCGGAACCGCTGCTCACTTTCCAGGAGACCGAACGGCCCGTCGCCATGGGGTAATAGGCGGAGTCCACATGGGTGGCCGTAAGGGACTGTTTTGCACCGGCAAGCAGGTTCGTGCCCTGGGGGGTGACGTAGAGGCTTGCGAGATCTCCCGTGGCCGAGAGGTTGGAAACCAAAAAAATGGCGTTGCTAACCTTGCGTTCCGAACCGTCGGAAGGACTGTTCAGTATTTCAAACCCGCTGCCGCTGGGCATGGTCGTGCCAATGGTCGTAGAGCCTCCGCCGTCCAGACAGACCGCCTCCACGCAGCCCAGCTCCAAAAGCCGCTGGGCAACCTGCGTCATACTGGCGCCCAAGCTATAATCAAATTCGCGTCCGTCGATGGTATAGAGTACCATGGAGCCGTCTTCCTTCAGACCTAGGGCGGAACGGGGAGCCTGCTGGCTGTCGAGACCGCTTTCCACCACGCCGCCCGTGAGGAGCTTGTACAAGCCGCCCACGGCGTACCGGACGTTGTTCCAGCGGGTGTCGGAGCTGGAGACGTCCAGTTCCACGGTGTCCCCAGGCTGCAGGGAGGCAAGCTCGGAGACCAGCCAGGAACTACTCTGATTGTTGATACTGAGGACCATTTTACCCTTGGGAATGTCGACGCTGCCCTGGGACTGCACTACAGAGTCCACCGTGCAGGTGACCCGTCCGCCGATTTTCAACGTGTCTGTTTTCACAAGGGTGGTGTTATCCAAAGTATTATCCTGGGTGTTTGTGGCGCTGGTATCCGTCGTTTGATTCACCGTCACCTGATCACCCAGACCGTCGGTCAGGGGAGTGAGGATCACGTCTATTCCGGGCTGGGTGTTTTGCGTTGTGGTGCTAAAATCCTCGGTGAAGAGATAGTATCCGTCGGTGGTGCGGACCTTGTTGATGCCTGCCATGAGCAGGGTGTAACCGGAAAAGGACGCGGTCATCTTCAGATCAGGCTTGCCTATGATGGTCGAACCATCCGCCAGAAAGCCCGCACCGTAAAGATAAGAGGAGGAGGAGCGCAGCACCCCGTCCGTCACCACCAACCCCAGGGGAGCGCCGGTCGCAACAACGAAATAATCGCCGTTGACGCCGCCCACCACACGCTTCCCGTCAGCCTGGAGGGCAACGGCCATAGTGCTGAGGGTGGATTTCGTCAGGATGGAGTCGCCGTAGCTCACCACCGGGGTGACATCTTCGTTGGGTTTATAGGTTATGTAATGCTCGGTGCGGAGGGTGGAGTAGGTATTGCTCCAGAAAATCTGGGTCTCAAGGTTGGTGTCAGTCGATAGCGTCACGCCGTATTCCCGCAGGTCGTCTCCCAAGGCTACCGACGCCGAAGCGGCTGGGCCGACAGATATCAGAAGCGCCAGAGCAAGAGCGGTGGCGCGTGTACCAAATTGTTTCATGCCAGATCCTCCGTACTAAATTTTAATTTATGTTAACATAAAACATACTTTTTGTAAACAGGAGAGGCCGCCGAAAATATCGGCGGCCCCTTCCGGATTTTAACAATATTTGCATATAAACGCGGCAGCGTTTCAGCCGGATCGTCGGGAAAACATGTCAGATAAGCCGCTTCTGGTGGCGGCAGAGCCGGAAACAACTCCATTCAGACGGGAAACGGTAATGGGTCCCGCGCGGAATGCTTTTGTTGAAGAAGCCCAAAAGAGTTCTTGGGAAGTCCGGGAGCCGCCGAAAAGAACGACCGGCCCAGTAAATAATTGAAAACAGCAGGGAATAATTCGGGGTTAATCGGAGGGACGGGGGGGAAAAGTTCCCTGCCTTACTTTGAGCAGCGTGGATTCCGGAGTGGCTGCCTCCTGACAGGAAAGCAGATCGCCGATGAGCTGGTTGGAGAGAAGGAATCCTTTGGGGGTAAGCCGCCAGCGGTGCTCGTCTCTGCGGGCGAACCCTTGGCGCTCATATGCCGCCAGCTTGGCCTCAATCGGTTCAAAGTTCATCAGGTACTCCCGGCGGTATTCCCACTCCTCAATGCCCCGGGCGGTGCGCAGGCGGAGCATCAGGTACTCTCCCGCCCGTTCCCGCTTTGGTATGAGGTCGGATTCATCCAGCAGAGGCCCGCCCTCCAGCACTCCCCGCATATAGGCGTCCAGATCCCGCAGGAAGGAGTACCTGCGGCCGCCAAAATCGGAGTGGGCGCCGGGTCCGAAGCCGATATACTCCCGGCCCAGCCAGTATTTTAGATTGTGCCTGGATTCCCGGCCGGGTTTCGCAAAATTGGAGATTTCGTATTGACGGAACCCTGCCTGTTCCAGACGGGACACCGTCCAGAGGTACATGTCGGCCTGGAGGTCGTCGTCGGGCAGTAGTTCCCCCCGGGCTACCCGGGCCGCCAGAGGCGTGCCCTCCTCCACCTTGAGACCGTAGCAGGAGAGATGCTCCGGATCCAGGGTAAGGGCCATCTCCAGGGTCCTCTGCCAACTATCCATGGTCTGGCCGGGCAGGCCGTAAATGAGGTCCAGATTCAAATTGCTCAGTTTGGCGCTGCGGGCCGCGTTCACCGCTGCCACGGCCTGGGCAACGGTATGGGGCCTGTGGATGGCCAGAAGCTCCCGGTCGTCCGCGCTCTGCATTCCCAGAGAGATACGGTTCACTCCCGCCCGGCGCAGCCGGGCTAAAGCCTTGCGGTCAACGCTGTCGGGGTTGGCTTCCAGCGTGATTTCCGCGTTCCGGGTGAGGGAGAAGAGCCTGGAGAGTACGTGCAAAAGCTCCCGCAGGCGCTTTTCACCATAATAGGAGGGGGTGCCGCCGCCGATATAGATGGTGTCCACCTGATAGGCTTTTGTAAGCCGCGCGGTCTCTTTGATATGCGTGAGCAAAGCCTTCTGGTAGAGATCCATGCGGCTCTCGCATCCGGCGAGAGAGTAAAAGTCACAGTAGTCACATTTGCTGCGGCAGAAGGGAATGTGAATATAAATGCCAAGCGTGCCGGTCACTGCAACGCACCCCTTTACAGAATCTAAAAACGTAGAATGAGGAAATATATCCGTTTGATTATGCCAGCGGTTTAAACCGGTTGGAAGGGGCGCCGCAGACCGGACAGGTCGCCGGCCCCTCGGCGAAAATGGCGCCGCATACCTCGCATCTGACCTTTTTTTCCGGGGTGACGGGGACGGGCGCCTCCTCCGGTTCGCCCAGCATGAGCTTTGCGAAGCGCTCTCCGAAGCGGTAGGCGCCTTCCAACTCCTGGGGGTTGGGATTTAAGCGGACCCGGTAGCCGTCCATCACCTTGAGATTCAGCTGGTGCAGACGTTCGGTAAGGTGGGGGACGGCCTCGCCGCTCCAGCCGTAACTGCCGAAGGCGCTGGCGGGTCTGCCGCCGTGGGTGGCGGCGTGCATGGAGGACAGCAGATTCCAGATGGGGGGAAGGGCGTCGCCCACAATGGTGGGAGAGCCGAAGAGAAAGGCGTCGGCCTTTTCCAGTTCATCACCGACGACAGAGGGGTCGGCTTCCACCATATCAAAGGAATGAACGTCTATGCCCTTGTCGTTGAGAGCATGGGTGATCTCCTGAGCCAGCGCCCTGGTGTAGCCGTAAGCGCTCACATAGGGCATGACCACCACCTTGCGCCCGGTGGGGGCGGGCGCGGCGCACCAGGCGCGGTAGGAGTCCAGGATTTCATCAATATGGCTGTCAAGAACCGGCCCGTGGCCGGTACAGATCAGGTCGAATGGCAGGCTTTTGATACGCTCGAGCGCGTTTACCATAAAGGGACGTTTAAAGGGGCCCAGGATATTGTCAAAATAGTATTTGGTTGCCCGGTTGTAGCCCTCGGTATCCGCCACGGTGCTGCGCAGGACACCGGGATGGCTGAAATGGGAGCCGAAGGCGTCGCAGGTGATGAGGGTTTTATCCTCTTCCACGTAGGTAAACATGGTATCCGGCCAGTGCAGGTTGGGCAAAACCAGGAAGCGCAGGGTCTTGTCGCCCAGGGAAAGAGTGCCTCCGTTCTCCGCCGTGATGCTCGGAAACTCCCGATTGACAATCTGCCGGAGGAAGGCGAGGGCGCCGCGGGTGCCGACGATTTTCAGCTTGGGACACAGGGAGAGCAGCTTTTCCACGCAGCCCGCGTGGTCCGGCTCGGTATGGTCCACGATCAAATAGTCTAGCTGGGACACTTCGGTGAGGGAGCGAAGCTTTTCCAGGTATTCGGGCAGAAACTTTACCTTGTTGGTCTCAAACAGCGCCGTCTTTTCGCTGCCCTTCAGAAGGTAAGAGTTATAAGTGGTTCCGAACTCCGTATACATCGTGATGTCGAATACGCGAAGATCGGGGTCGCACATGCCTGTCCAATAGAAACCCTTCTTTAATTCCAGAGTATCCATAGTTCAAAACTCCTTTCTCTTTCAGAATTATGTTAACTGAATATAAAAACTTGCTAAGGAAGTCCTATCCTTGATTTAAGCACACAACGGAACATTATGCAAGAGCAGGATACGGGTGGAAAGGCGTAGAAAAATATGATATCATCGACAAAAAGGGGGCGGTGCTTTGCGTCGGCTGGAACTACTGGTGGAGGATTCTATGGCGTCGCGGCGGGTGGACAGCCTGCTGCGAAGGGAGCTGGCGCTGTCGGGCAGCGCCGTGAAGCGCGCAAAGACTTTTCCTGACGGGATTATTCTGGACGGGCGGACCGTCCATACCGATGAAAGAGCGTCGGCTGGCCAGATACTTTCCGTAGCGGTGGGAGATTCGGTCAATATAAACGGTCCGGTTCCGAAGGAAGGACCGCTTAAAATCATTTACGAAGATGAGGACATTCTGGTTCTCGATAAGCAGGCTGGGGTGGCGGTCCACCCCGGCCCCGGCCACTACAACGATACGATAGGCAATTTCATCATGGATTACTACCGGAAAAGAGAAGTCGCCGCGGGGTATCACCCGGTAAACCGGCTGGATCGGGGGACCTCGGGACTCATGGTGCTTTCCAAGCACGGCTACGGGCAGGAACGTCTGAAAGCACAGCTTCATACCAATGAGTTTTTAAGGACTTATCTGGCGGTCTGCGACGGAGCGCCCGAGCCTCCCTTCGGAGTGGTGGACGCTCCCATCGGCCGGGCAGAAGGGGAACTGCTGCGCCGGGAGGTCCGGCCGGACGGAGGGGCGGCAAGCACCCGCTACGAAACCCTTTCCGCCGCCGGCGGCCGCGCTCTCGTCCGGCTTGAGCTCAGGACCGGACGCACCCACCAGATCAGGGTGCACATGGCCCATTTGGGCTGCCCGCTGGTCGGCGACTTTCTCTATGGAAAAGAAAACAAGGAACTCATCGGCAGAGCGGCGCTCCATTCCTCGCACCTGGAGCTGACCCACCCGGTCACGGGTCGGCGGCTTGTCTTTGATGCGCCGCTGCCCTCCGACATGCGCGGACTCATTGACCGCCAATAAATAACCCGCTGCAGAAGCTTTGACTTCCGCAGCGGGTTATTTATAAAGCTTTTTTATTTGGCTTTCGATACGATTTCGGCTGTATCCGTAGCGATGACCAGTTCCTCGTTGGTGGGAACGCAGAGAATTTTATTGGGAGAGTCATCGGTGGAGATAATGGCCTCGACGCAGCGCTGGTTGTTCTTTTCCAGGTCGAGCTTAAGGCCCAGGAACTCAAGGCCCTGCATGATCTTCGCGCGCAGGTTGGTGGAGTTTTCACCCACGCCGGCGGTGAAGACGACGGCATCGATGCCGCCCATGGCGGCCGCGGCCGAGCCGATGCGCTTGGTTACCTTATAGCAGAAAAGATCAATGGCGAGCTCCGCCCGGTAGTTACCCTGGGCGGCTGCGGCCTCCAGATCGCGGAAGTCGGAGGAGACGCCGGAGACGCCAAGCACACCGGATTTTTTATTGAGGATGTTGTTCATGGATTTGATGGTTATGTCACGGGTGTCCATGATGTACTCGATGATGGAAGGGTCGATCGCGCCAGAGCGGGTGCCCATGGGGAGGCCGTCCAGGGGGGTAAAGCCCATGGAGGTGTCGATGCTCTTGCCGCCCTTGACGGATGAGACGGAGGCGCCGTTGCCAAGATGGCAGGAGCACAGCTTCAGCTCCTCGATGGGGCGGCCCAGAATGGCTGCGGCCCGGCGGGTGACATAGTAGTGGGAGGTGCCGTGGAAGCCGTACCGGCGGACTTGGTTCTCGGTGTAATACTCATAGGGCAGCGCATACAGGAAAGCTTTTGGGGGAATGGTCTGATGGAAGGCGGTATCGAACACGGCAACCATTGGAATTCCCGGCATAGCCGCCTGACAGGCACGGATACCCGTGATGTTGGCGGGATTGTGGAGCGGCGCCAGAGGGATGAACGATTCCAGGGCGGAAATAACGGACTCGTCAATCAGAACCGAATGGGTGAATTTCTCGCCGCCGTGGACGACCCGGTGACCCACCGCATCGATTTCTGAGGTGGAGGCAATCACGCCGTACTCAGGAGAGACAAGCAGGTCCAGTACGGTCTTAATGGCGACAGAGTGAGTGGGAAGGCCCATATCGGTTTCATAGACAGGTTTCTGAGCGGGGCTATGCTTAATGTGACCGTCGATGCCGATGCGCTCGCAAAGACCCTTGGCAAGCACCTTGTGGGTATCGGAATCCATCAACTGATATTTCAGGGACGAACTTCCTGCATTAATAACCAAAATTTTCATTTAAATTATCTCCTTCGATAAATTGCTAATGACACGCCTTGTATATTTCTCCGCAAGACGTTAAAATACAGGTACATTTTATTCCGTTTTTTTTGAAAGAACAATAGTTTTTAGGCGATTATGAAAAAAAGAATGAAAAAAGGAGTTCCGTATGAAAATTGTAGGCATAGTGGCGGAGTACAACCCCTTTCATACCGGCCACGCCTACCATATCGGGGCCACACGGAGGTCGATTGGGGAAGATACCGGCATTCTCTGCGTGATGAGCGGGAACTGGGTGCAGCGGGGAGAAACGGCCCTGACGGACAAATGGACCCGTGCCGCCCTTGCGCTTTCCGGCGGGGCCGATCTGGTGGCCGAACTGCCCACCCCCTGGGCGATTTCCTCCGCGGAGGGCTTTGCCCGGGGCGCGGTTTGGCTTCTTGACGCAGCCGGGGCGGATTATCTCTCCTTCGGCAGCGAGACGGGGGAACTCTCTGCGCTGCTGCGAGCGGGCGAGTGTCTGGAGAGTAACGAATACAGATTGTATTTAAGAGAAGGGCTGGACGGAGGCTTATCCTTCGCCGCAGCGCGGCAGAGAGCGGTATCCCTGTGTGCCGGGGAGGTGTCGGACTGCCTGACAGGCCCCAACAACAACCTGGGTGTGGAATATCTCCGGGCAACCGCGGCGCTTCAAAGCAAAATGCAGCCCATCACGGTTTCGCGGCAGGGAACCGGCCATGATGACGAAACACCCCGGGACGGATACTGCTCCGCATCCGCGCTCAGGGATTTTCTGCTGTCCGGTCAATATGCTGCCGCCGCACCTTATCTTCCCTCCGGCGGAACGGACCGGCTGAGAGCCGCCGGTTTTTATACGCTGAAGCACTGCGAGCTGGGGGTACTCTCCAAGCTGCGGACTATGTCCCCCGATCAATTTGAGATGCTTCCCGACTGCGGCGCCGAGCTGGCGGCGAGGCTCAGCCGGGCGGCGCGGGACGCCGTCTCGCTGGAAGAAGTTTACGAACTCGCCAAAACGCGGCGGTACGCCCATGCCCGCATACGGCGCCTGGTGCTCTGGGCGTTCCTCGGCCTTACGGCAGCCGACCGTCCCGATCATCCGCCTTACCTCCGCATACTCGGTATGAATGAGCGCGGGAGGGCGCTTTTACGGCAGTTGGACGCCCGCTGCAGGATTCCCGTCCTTGTTAAGCCCGCTCATGTAAATCGGATGGGAGAGGAAGCCCGGCGGCTTTTCGCCACGGAGAGCCGCTGCACCGATCTTTATTCCCTGTGCGGCGAAAAAATTATGCCGGGCGGGCGGGAATATACGCAAAATCCCGTGGTTGTTTGACGGACTAATTCACATTTATTATATTTTAACTCACGGAGGAATTGTATGGACCGCACGGAACAAGCCAGAGGGATATTTGAGAACGACCGTTTCGCTACGAAAGTGACCGGAATCGTCATTGAAAAGGTGGATGAGCACTATGCCCGCTGCAGTCTTAATCTGGAGCAGAAACATCTGAACGCGCGGGGCGCGGTGATGGGCGGCGTTATCTTTACGCTGGCCGACTTTACGTTTGCCGTGGCGGCCAATGTGGGCAATTTAACCACAGTGACGCTCTCCAGCAGCATCCAATATTTGAACGGGGTAAAGGGAGAGCGGCTCATTGCCGAGACCTGCTGTGAAAAGGAAGGGAAAAGCACCTGCTGTTACACCCTGCGCATTCGGGACGAATTGGGCACCGAGGTAGCGGCGGTGACGTCGGTAGGATTCCATATGGAGGAATAGAATAAAAAAAAGGTGGTGCCTCAAATCACATGAGACACCACCAATCAGTTTGTCATTCTGAGGCAGAAGGCCGAAGAATCTTCGCAGCGCATCCCTTCGGCTGCTTAAGATCCTTTGCCTTACTGCTCAGGATGACATTTTTATTCGCTTTTTTGCTCTGAGACAGACCCACCTATCATTTACCGGGATTGCGGTCGTAGGGACGGTTCGGGCGGACCTTCAGATCGATAATTTTCCAGGCGTCGTAGAGCTGCAGGTAACGGTCGCGGCTCCACCGCAGCGTGGTGCCGTCCGGGTGGAGACGGTCGCAGATGACGGCGCAGATATCGCTTTTTATTTTGGAATAGGAGCTGATCCCCACCGAGGCGAAGATGCGGAAGCCCTTGCTCTGAAGATAGCGGAAGCACTCGCCGGTCTGATTCACGTCGCCCCCGTCGGCACGGCCGCCGTAGGGGTAGAGCAGTACCTGTGTGGGACCCACCAGGCTGCCCACTTCGTTCAGCCAGCGATCGGTATCGTCGGTGACTTTGGCGAGACCTCTTTTCTCCAGGTTCATATGCGCCCAGGTGTGGGAAGCAAAGGTCCAGCCTTCCTCCTTGAGTTTGGCGATGACAGGCTTTACAGCTTCGATTTCCTTCTGGCGGTTTGCCTCAAAGGCGGCGAGCTTCACAGGATCGGTGATGTCCCGGTCGGTCTGGGTGCGGTAGCCCAGGATGCCCTGGAAGCCGGTAAGGCCGATGCAGCCCTTGGCTCCGTCGAAGGAGAAATCGGGATGCTCCCGGACGAACTTGTCCATGAGAGTGACAGCGTCCAGATCCTGAGAGACCACTTCCTTGCCGTCGGGGTCCAGACCCCAGCTCCAGATCTCTCCGTCGTCTCCCAGGATGAGCTTGTATGTAAAGCCGTTCTTGAGCATATAGTCGTAGTAATTTACATCGTCGTAGGAGACGATGATAGGCTTTTTACCTTCGGGAAGCATCAGGGTGTTCCGTTTCATCCGGGTTTGGCCGGAATCGTTTGTGTACTCCGACCAGACCGAGTTGATGTCGACCAGGACGTAATTGTTTGCGTAGAGGGATTGGAGAATCGCCCAGTACTCCTCTTTGGTCACCATCCAGTCGTCGATGCCGTCTGACATGTTGTCTCCGTCAAAAGCCAGCTGGGCGTAGGCCACTACCGGGTGGAAAAAGATATGCTCCACAACTCCATCGTAAGGTACCAGAGTCGGCGTAGGCGTCGGTGCTGGAGTGGGCTCCGCCGAAGGTTCCGGAGACGGCGAGGGGGAAGAGCTGGCGGCAATCTCATTGGTCGTCGGGGCCTGGGACGCGGTGTTCCCGCAGGAGGAGAGCAGGAGAAGAGCCGCTAAAAGAAGCGCTGTGATACGGAGATTTTTCATGATAGTAAATGCTTCCTTTCAGAGTAAACGCTCGGGGATACGATGGACCAGCAGAATGACGGCACCGCCGGTAACCGTTCCGGTAACCAGCGAGGCGATGAGCAGCGGGGGAAGGTAGACAATGGGTGCTGTGGTGCCCAGGACAAAGATGGCGGCCGCAATCTGTCCTGTGTTGTGCGCTGCTGCCCCGGCAATGGAGACGCCGAAGAGTGAGAGCCGCTGGAACCGGAGCAGAAACGCCGTGACCCCCAGGGCAAACAAACCGCCGGTCAGCGAAAAGGCCAGGGCGGAGAGGTTCCCCCCCAGAAGGGCACCCAGCAGGCAGCGGGCCAGAAGAATTGCCAGCGCGTCCTTTCCCGAGAGCCGGCAGAGCGCGTACACCGTGACCAGGTTGGCAAGTCCCAGCCTGAGCCCCGGGAGAGGGAAGAGCACCACGATGGGCGCCAGGCCCTCCGCCACCGAAAGAGCCAGAGCAAGGGCAGTGAGTACGGCGCATCGGGTGATGCGGCCGACCGGGGAAGACATGGAGTTCACCTCTGTTTGACGAATTATAGGGAAAAAAGTTTCAGCAATTGGGGAACAATTTAATTGGTAATTGCGTCAAAGGAAGGAGCCGCGCCCCCCTTGACGGTCACAACAAGCCGGTTGGGCAGGCAGATGATCTGGCTGCCGGCTTTGGTTGCCCACCCGGTGTGGACACAATCCCTGCCGGGGCATTGGGATTCCGCCACACGCACGGCGCCTACCTTATATTCCAGCACCAACGGATATTTGCAGTCAATCGGATAGGCGGTCGCTTCTTCCGGAGCGTCCGGGGCATAGAGGGGGAGGGTAGCCACTTCCTTGCCGTCCACGGTGACCACGGCCACCAGACGGTCCCCCGAAGACTGTGGCCATACCGTCAGGAAAAGCACAGCGGCGGCGGCGACCACGAAGAGAACCACGAGCCCGTCCCACAGAGTGGGGCGGAGGCGGTCAGCGACGGACGATTTCGAAGGTGTAGCCATTGTTACCTCCCTGGGTGTCCAGATCCTTTTCCAGGCCTTCCGTCACCAGAACCTTTCCGTCATCCCTCACAAGGACCAGTTCAAAGTCACTGGAAGAGCGCCACAGCCCGAGAGCCTTATCTTCCCCGAGAACAAAGCAGGCGGTGGAAAGGGCGTCGGCAGTGGCACCCGAAGAAGAGACCGCCGTGACCGACGTGAGACCGGTTTCGGCCGGATAGCCGGTTTTAGGATCAATGATATGGTGGTACGTTTTTCCGTTTTCCTCAAAATAACGCTCGTATCCCCCCGAGGTGGAGAGAGTTTTACCCGTCAGGGTGAGGACGCAGACGTAAGATTCGCTGCTTTTCGGGTCCCGCACGGCCACCCGCCAGCCGCTGCCGTCGGACTTGGTACCCAGGACGCTGATGTTGCCCCCAAGATTGACAATGGCGGATGTCACTTTGTGGGCGGTCAGAACCTCCAGCACTTTGTCCGCAGCAAAGCCCTTGGCGATGGCGCCCAGATCAATGGCCATACCCGGTTTTGGGAGGCAGACTGAGAAAGTCGCTGAATCCAGTTCCAGCGTACTGTCGTCCACGAGAGGGAGCAGCGCGTCGAGTTCCTGCTCAGACGGGACCCGGTACTCGCCCTTCGTAAAGCCCCAGGCATCCATCACCGGGGCGATGGTGATGTCGAAGGCGTCTCCGGTGCGCCTTGATAAGGAAAGCGCGTTTGCCAGAATTGAATAGGTTACTTCAGAAACCGCGACATTTTTCCCGCTTCCGGAAGCGGCATTCACGGCGGAAATCTCGCTCTCCGTCCGCGTGCGGGAAAACAGGGCTTCCAGTGTATTGACCTCCTGCACGGCGGCTGTGACGGCGTCCTTATCCCCGTCATAGGCGGTAATGCTCATAACGGTATCCATGGCGAAAAAATCTTCTGTGACACCGGCATTTTCCTTACCGCCTGCGGAGCAGCCGGCAAGAAGCAGAAGGGAGAGCAGCAGTGCTGTTAATCGTTTCATAGCGTGTCCTCAATTATGAAAAATTGGTCGAAATATATTGTACCATAAGAAAGTCTTAAAAACAACTGATAGGAATTAAAGCTCAATTTCTGTTGCAAAATACAGATATTTCTGATAAACTATCGTGTGTTACTCAAATAAGTCGAAGCCTGGGAGTTGTCGGTATTATATGAATAAAAATATGCAGTCTGCGAAAAGCCAGCACGAAGACGCCATATATAACAGAATTATATTTTGGTTTGCCGCGGCGACCGTCCTGGAGTCCCTGCTTCTGTTGCTGAAACGATATTATCTCAATTACAAAGCCGGAGAAATCGAACTCATGGCGGGTATTCACCAAGCCCTCCATATCCTGATTTACGCGGGACTGGTTGCGTGCGCGGCCGGTGTCGTTTGGGCTCTGCTCAGCCGAAAGGACGGAAAGATCAGGCCGCTGCCCCAAATAGTGGCAGGATTTTCCCTTGCTGTGAGCGTCTGCGCTTTTATGACGCGGCGCTTTCAGGCTGCTGGGATGATGGTGCTTCTGGTGTGCGTTCCGGTCTGCGCCGTGCTGGCGCTTGTTTACAACCTTTACCAAAAAGAATTTTTTTGGATTACCGTTTTGGGCGGCCTTACCATTTTCGGCCTTTGGGTTTACCGCCGGGCCATCGAAACCCACCCTACCATTTTCTATGGATATCTGGCAGTATTGGCGCTGGTATTGGTGTTTTCTGCTCTGCTTGGCCGAAGACTTCAGACATCGGGGGGCGTTCTTGCCGCCGGAGGGAAAAAGGTGCAGCTTTTCTCCCGCAGCACCTCTTATGCCACCCTTTTCGCTACCTGCGCTCTCTCGGCGCTGACCGTCGTAGCCGCGCTGGTACTGGGCGCCACGGTCGCTTACTACTCCATCTTCGTGATAGTAGTGTGGATTTTTGTGATGGCGGTATACTACACCGTCCGACTCATGTAGGCTCGAAACAAGAAAAAATGCGCCTGGGGGAAGGGTTTCCCGCAGGCGCATTTTTTTCATTGAGTTATTCCCGGCGGGTTTCTTCAATACACCGTTTTATCGTCAGAAGACCGCGTCCCATTTCTTCCCGGGTCAGGTGGGCGTAACCCAATAGCACCTCGCCGGTATGCGCGCCTTTCACCATGGCGTGGTTTTCCACGCTGACAAGGTAGACGCCTTCTTCCCGGATACGCCGTACCAGGTCCGGAGAAAAAGAAACATCCCGGAACCCGGCGACAAAATGCATTCCCGATTCTTCGCCATAAACGTTAAAGTGTTCCGGGAATAAAGTTTCCAATTGTTCCAGCAATTCCCGCCGCCGTTTCAAATACACTTTTTTCATCCGGGCGATATGACGTTCCAGCTCGCCGCCTTCCATAAAACGCACGAGCGCGAGCTGATAAACGGAATTGGAGTGATGGTCGGCAAGGCGCTTCCATTCCACGCATTGCGCCACAAGCGGATAGGGGAGCACAAGGTAACCGAGGCGGAGGGAAGGAAACATCACCTTGCTGAAGGTCCCCACATAAATTACCCGTTCGCTGTCCAGTTCGAAGAGGGATCTGACGGGCACATTGCCGTACCGAAACTCACTGTCGTAGTCGTCTTCCACCAGATAGCACCCGCTTTGCCGGGCGTAGCGGATGAGCTCCAGCCGCCTGCCTATGGAGAGGACTCCGCCCATGGGGAACTGGTGGGAGGGGGTCAGGAAAATGAGCGCGGGCGAGGCGTCGGGGGGAAGGCACTGAGTTTGTATTCCCTCCCTGTCCACCGGAACGGGCGTTAACCGGTTTGTATGATAGGAGAATATTTTTACCACATTCGCGTTCGACGGGTCCTCCAAAAGCACTTCGCTATTCTCATCCAACAGGCATTTGGCGATCAGCGTGAGTCCCTGCTTTGCTCCCGAGGTGATTACGATCTGGTCGGGACTGCAGAGGATGCCCCTTGATTTTCTGAGGTAAGCGGCCAGGGTCTCGCGCAGCTCCGGCCTGCCCTGGGGGTCGTCGTATCCCAGCGCAGACGCGGGGGCATCCAGAAAAGAGCTTGTCACCGCCCGGTTCCACCGCGCTCTGGGGAACAGGTCCAATGCGGGGATGCCGCTGTCGAAATTAATAATGTCCGGCGGCAGTTTTTCCGGGGATAATGACGGCTGGTAGAAGTCCGCTGCCGCCAGAACCGGCCGGGGGTTTTTGAAAACCCCTTCGCACACATAGACCCCGGCTCCGGGCGCGCTGCGTGCGAACCCCTCTGAACCCAGCATATCATAGGCGGTCAAGACTGTGTTTCTGGATATATGAAGATCTTCGGAAAGCTCCCTTGAAGAAGGAAGCCGCTCTCCGGCGCTCAGTTCTCCACGCAGGATTTTTTCCCGAAGCTGCAGGAAGATCTGCACGGCTAGGGAACGCTTCTTTTCTTTTTCAAGCGCAAGGTACAGCACAGCGTCACCCCATATCTTCAACCGGCTTAATAAACTATTTGGAAAATCGGTTCTTTATTAAACCGGTATTTTATGGTTTAATACTAACAGACTGACAGACTATTGTAAATACGTGGTGATTTGCTTGAAATGGAAGGACAGTTTTCATCCCTATGCGATGACGACCATATTTTTCTGGTCGCTGGCCTATGTGCTTACCCGCCTCACGCTCCACTATTTCTCCCCTTTTTCCCTGGGCTTTCTGCGCTATTTTGCCGCATCCTGCGCTCTTGTGGTGATGATGCTCGCGGCAAAGACAAAGGTACCAAAAAGGGAGGACCTCAGATGGTTTCTTGCCGCGGGTTTTTTCGGGTTTTTCCTCTACATGATCGTATTTAATCAGGGGTGCGCAGCGGTGACGGCGGCCACCAGCAGCGTCATCATCGCCACTGTGCCGGTGATTACCGCCCTTCTGGCGCGGATTTTTTACGGGGAAAAGCTGAGCCCCTTTCAGTGGGCAGCGACGGCGGTGGAGTTCTCAGGCGTTGTTGTGCTTACCCTGCTAAACCATGCGTTTTCACTCAATCACGGCGTCCTCTGGCTGCTTGCAGCTGCTTTTTCGCTCAGCATCTACAACCTGCTTCAAAGAAAGCTGACCAAGACTTATTCCGGACTGCAGGCATCCACCTTCAGCATTTTCGCCGGAACGGCAATGCTCGCCGTGTTCTTGCCCATCTCCGTTCAGGAGGCTGTCGGAGCTCCGCCTGTCCAGCTTTTTTATATCGCGATCCTCGGAATTTTCTCCAGCGCGGTGGCCTACGCCGCCTGGGCGCAGGCGTTTAAACGTGCTAAACGGGCGTCTTCGGTCAGTAATTATATGTTTATCACTCCTTTTCTCACAAGTCTTTTGGGTTTTCTTCTGGCCGGTGAAAAACCGGACCTGCCGACAATCGCGGGGGGCGCCGTGATCCTGACCGGCGTTCTCATTTATAACCTGGGAGATAAGCTGTATGCCCGGATTTCACACGCGGAAAGCGCGGTTTGAGAGACTCCGCTGGATTTAAGGCATAACATAAGATAACGCCCCGGGTTTCGGAGAAACGGCCGAAATCCGGGGCGCTTTTTATTGTTTATTCCCCGGCTGCCGCGGGACCAAGCAGAATGGGCTGCAGCTGCCTGCCCTCCATCGCCGCCGCAATTGCGTCGGGGATCAGGGAAAAATCGGCCATGAGGGAAGTAGCCTTGCCGGCCGGATCGTCCTGCCGGAAGGGGACAAAGTAATAGTTTTTCCGCACCAGCAGTTCGCCGATGTTTCTTGCCGAAGCCGACAGCCCGTCGTTGGTGGAAACGGCGATCACAACCGGCCTGCCGTTTCGCAGATGGGCCTTGGCCGCAAGCGTCACCACCCCGTCGGTGGAGCCTGTGGCAAGCTTCGCCAGGGTGTTGCCGGTGCACGGAGCGATCACCAGCACATCCAGCATTTTCTGGGGACCGATCGGCTCGGCGGCGTTGATGGTGCTGATGACTCTCCTGCCGCAGATGCGCTCCATCTCCCGCATAAATTCATGGGCGGGTCCGAACCTGGTGTCGGTGGATGCCACCCGTTCGGAGACAATGGGATAGATATCGCCGTATCTGGCCCTCACCGCCTCCAGCGTGTCAAGAGCCTTGCTCAAGGTACAGAAGGAGCCGCAGAAAGCGAATCCCACGCGCAATATTTCGCCGGTCACAGGCCTGCCTCCTCTAAAATATTATAGATAGTGTCTTTGATGTACTTTCCGGCGGAGACCGGCGCCACCTTTCCCGGAAGAGAAAGAGCCCAGATCACCCGCGTACCTATGCTTTTCGCCGCTTCCAGGTCCACCCCGCCGGGCCGGGAGGCCAGGTCGATGACCAGACAGCCGGGGGAGAGGTCGGCAAGCAGGCGGGCGTTTAAAATTCTGGAAGGAACGGTATTGATCACAAGGTCGTAATTGCACAGCCAGCCTTCCAGATGTTCGGTGTGCTCGGTTCCGTAGCCATAGGCTTTCGCCCAGGCCAGATCGGCGTATTTCCGGGCGGATACCGAGACCCGCGCGCCCAGGGAGGATATCCGGTAGGCCAGCAGCTTGCCGAGCCGTCCCCAGCCGATGACCAGCACCCGCGCGCTGTGGAGGGTGATGGGTAGTTCCTCCATGGCGATCTGAATGGCGCCTTCCACGGTGGGAATGGAATTTGCTACGGCGAGTTCTTCCCGTGCAAAATAGTCGTAAAGCGTCAGGTTCCTTTCGGCGGCGAGTATAGCTGCCCGGCTTGTGACCCTGCCCGCACAGACGACCTGGCCGGGACGCAGCGCGTCCAGCACCCGGGAGAGCGGGAGGGGTGATGCGCTGAGCGGAGTGTTGAGAAGATACTCGTCATCCGCCGTCAGAGGCAGCGGAAGCACAACGCAGTGAGCCAGTTCCGCGCCCGCGAGACTTTCTTCTCCGGGGACCTCGCCCGGATCCTGATCCCGTTCCAGCGCAAAGGTATGCACGGTGTGACAGTCGGCACGGAGAAGTTCTGCCAGTTTCCGCTGGCGCATATCCCCGCCGATCACCCAGAAATTCATTTCTTGTCTCATAGACATCCCCCTTTTACCTACCCCATCATATTCACAACGGGAAAAAGGTGTCCCCCGAAAACAGAAAAGAAAAAGGCAAAACCGTACGGTTTCGCCTTTTTCCCTGTGATATATGCAAAATTCATAAGAAAGCCGCTTACACTGTCAGCTCTGCTCCTTAAGCAGCTTCTGCTTGATGTCCCAGAGCTTCCGGGAGAGATCGACGTAATAATTATGCGGATTTTCAAAACGCTTGACCTCGTCCCACTGGAGATCAATCTGCCTGGCGCACCACGCGCGCATTTCCTCTATGGTGGGCTGCTTGTACACCAGCTTCCCCGCCCGGAAAATGGGCACTAACAGCTCGCTTGCGGTGAAGTCGGTGATGGTCTTGCGCTTCCAGGTAGCGTCCGGGTCGAAGAGATCCAGAGGCTTACTCTCGTCAATTACTTCGTCATGGACGCAGATGAGGTCCGCGATGGCTTTGCCGCTGTCGTTCTCAAAGATGCGGTAAACCTTTTTAAAATGGGGATTGGTTATCTTCGCGGCGTTTTCGCTGATTTTAATTTTAGGGATGATATTCCCGGCTTCGTCCTCCACGGCGGACAGCTTATAGACGCCGCCGAAGACCGGTTCGCTCTTGGAGGTGATGAGTCGCTCGCCCACCCCGAAGGAGTCGAGTTTGGCGCCTTGGAGAAGCAGATCCCGGATAATATATTCATCCAGGGAGTTGGACGCCACGATTTTGCATTCGGTGAATCCGGCGTCATCGAGCATCTTTCTGGCTTTGCAGGAAAGATAGGTGAGATCGCCCGAGTCCAGCCGGATGGCGCATTTTGTGATCCCCCTGGGAAGGAGAACCTCTTTAAAAGCGCGGATGGCGTTGGGAACGCCGGATTTGAGAACGTTGTAGGTGTCCACCAAGAGGGTGGCGCTCTCCGGGTAGGTCTCGCAGTAGGTTTTGAAGGCGGTGTACTCGTCGGGGAACATCTGCACCCAGGAGTGGGCCATGGTCCCGCCCGCGGGGGTGCCGTACTTCCGGTCGGCCAGGGTACAGGCCGTCCCGGAACAGCCCGCGATGTAGGAGGCGCGCGCGCCCAGCACGGCGCCGTCCGGCCCGTGCGCCCTGCGGGAGCCGAATTCGGACACTGGGCGACCCTGGGCGGCTCTCACGATGCGACTACTCTTGGTGGCAATGAGGGACTGGTGGTTGAGGGTGAGGAGAATGAAGGTCTCAATAAACTGGGCTTCTATGGCGGGAGCCCTGACCGTCAGGATAGGCTCGCCGGGGAAGATGGGAGTGCCCTCGGGCACCGCCCAAAGGTCGCCGGTAAACCGGAAGGTTCTGAGGTAAGCGAGAAATTCTTCACAGAAAACTCCCTTGGAGCGAAGAAAGCCGATGTCGCCCTCGGTGAATCGAAGCTCCTGGATGTAGTTGACGACCTGTTCCAAACCGGCGGCAATGGCAAAGCCCCCCTCATCGGGCACATTGCGGAAGAACACGTCGAAATAACAGATCTTATCCTTGTTGCCGGTCTGAAAGTAGCCGTTGCCCATCGTGAGCTCGTAAAAATCACAAAGGAGGGTGTTGTTGCAGGTACTCATAATTATCTGTCCTTTCGGGAAAGTGGAAGGAGAAGCCGAAGGGGGCCGCTAGAGGCAAGAGCGGTTTACGACGGTGATCTGAAGTCCTTCCAGCACATCCAGCGTTTTTTCATGGAGGCCGGGATCGAAGGAGGCGGTGCAGGCCGTATCGACTACGATCTCCGCCTCGGGCAGGGCGGCCTTGGCCATGACCGCGTTGGAAACGACGCAGATATTGGAGACCAGACCCACCAGCTCCACCTGGTTATACTCCCGGCCCGCAAGCCAGTTAGCAAGCTCCAGCGAAGGAAAGGTAGGCTTTCGGAAACAAATGTCCCCTTCCTGCCGGGCTTCCCCCGTTTTGCCGAAGAGGGTCCATCCGCCGCTGCCTTCCAGGCAGTGGGGAATGGGCAGCTTCCGCCCCTCCTGGGTGGCGGCGTAGTCTGCCCCGTGGGTGTCCAGTGTAAAGACCACATCATCCCCGGATACGCGATAAGCGGCAATCTTTTCAGCGATAAGCCCGTCCAGCTTCTCCGCGCCGGGGAATCCGAGAGAGCCGTCTACAAAGTCCCGCTGATAATCTACCACGACGAGCAGCCGTTTCATGAGGCAGCACCGCTTTCAAAAATTGTTTTTATTATATGATTTTACTGGGAAAAAGACAAGGGATCTGGCGGCATTTTCCCCGAAAGGCCAGAAAAGGGCTGTTCTATTCCACCTTGATGGCGCCCAGCACCTCGCCGATTGGGCCGGAAATGGCCAGATCGGCCATGGCGTCCATAGAAGTGGGGGACTTGTTGATGAGAATGAGATGATTGCCGCGATAATAGTTGACAAGACCGGCGGCAGGGTAAACTACCAGAGAGGTACCGCCGATGATGAGAATGTCCGCCTTCCGGATGTAATCAAGAGCCTTGTTCATGACCTCGCCGTCCAGAGCCTCCTCATAGAGGACGACATCGGGGCGGACCACACCTCCGCATACGTCGCACCGCGGTACGCCCGGGCCCTTGGCCACAAAGGAGACCGGGTATTTTTTCCCGCATTTGACACAGTAATTGCGCAGGACCGAGCCGTGAAGCTCAAGTACCTCCCGGCTTCCCGCCATCTGATGGAGACCGTCGATATTCTGGGTGATCACGGCCTTCAGCTTACCGGCCTTCTCCATCTCCGCCAGCTTGAGATGGGCTTTGTTGGGCTTTGCCGAGGGATAGAGCAGCTTTTCGCGGTGAAAAGCGAAGAACTCTTCCGGATGTTTTTCAAAAAAAGAACGGCTCAGCATAACTTCGGGGGGATATGGGTACTTCTGGTGATAGAGACCGTCCACGCTGCGAAAATCCGGGATGCCGCTCTCGGTGGAAACGCCCGCACCGCCAAAAAAAACGATATTCTGGCCGGCATCGATGCTCGACTGCAGTTTGGCTTGCTTATCGTCCATATTAAGTACCTCCATATTCGGTAAATAATGTGTGAAAACGGATTATCAAAATCATATCACAAACCAGCCGAAAGGTCAAAGCCTGGAAAAAGGGGCTGCCTCAAAACAGAAAACCGATAAAAATGTCATCCTGAGCGTTAAGCGAAGGATCTTAACAGCCAAATGTGTGGGCTGCGAAGATCCTTCTGCTTTCGGCTTCAGCATGACAAGATAATGGGTGGTGTCTCATGGCCTTTGAGACACCACCCTTGTGATTCAATTCTGCGCATCCTTTTCCGGATGAGCAGTTTTTTCGCTCTCGCCGCCGGGCTTGTTTTTTCTTTCAAACGCGTCGGAGTATGAGCCGGTGGGACCGGCGCTTCGCGAAGAGCATTCTTTCGAGCATGTGCCGCAGCACCCGCCGCAGTCTCCCCTTAGCTGCCGCCGGATATTCCGCCAAAGGCAGATCACCGACCAGATCACAAGTGCGGCGACTGCGGCGTAGATCAGGTAATTCATCGTTAACCTCCCGGCTTTAAAAAATGAAAAGATAGATATGGTATGCCAGGAAGGAGCCTAAATATGCGGCGCCCAGCTGCCAGAGGACTGAATAGGCGGTCCACTTGAGACTGCCCATTTCCCGGTACAGGGTGGCCATGGCGGCAATACAGGGGACATAGAGGAGCACGAACACCAAAAAAGCGTAAGCTGCCGCCGGTGTTGCGAACGTGGAGGAAAGAGCGGCGGCGATGGCGACGCCGCCTTCCAGGGTGGAAAAGCCGTAAAACAGGCTCATGGAGGAGACCACGGCCTCCTTAGCGACCAGCCCGGTGAGCAGAGCTACCGCCGCCTGCCACGTACCGAAGCCGAGGGGTTTTAAAATCGGTGCGACGGCGCCGCCGATCGCGCCGAGAATGGACCGGGAGGGATCGGAAACCATGGCGAACCCGGCGCCGAAGGACTGCAGGAACCAAAGAAGGACGTTCATGGCGAGGATCAGAGTGCCCGCCTTGACCAGAAATCCCCGCACCCGTTCCCATACGTGCATAATGCAGTTGTTGAGGGTGGGAAGCCGATAGGGGGGTAACTCCAGAACAAAGGCGGCGGGCTTGCCTTTAAAAAGGGTACCGCGCAGGATTAGCCCCGAGAGCACCGCGAAGAGAAGCCCCAGAACATAGAGGGAGAACACCACAAGACCGGCATGCTTGGGGAAAAAGGCGGCGGAAATGAGACCGTATACCGTGAGCCGCGCCGAGCAGGACATAAACGGAATCAGCATGATAGTCATGCGGCGGTCCTTTTCGTTTTCCATGGTGCGCGCTCCCATGATGGCGGGTACGCTGCAGCCGAAGCCCATGAGCATGGGGATAAAGGCTTTTCCCGAGAGCCCGAACCGCCGCAGCAGCCGGTCCATGATGAACGCGGCTCTCGCCATATAACCGGTATCTTCCAGAATGGAGAGGAAAAAGAAGAGCAGGGCGATCTGGGGAAGGAAGGTGAGCACCCCGCCGACGCCGCGGATGACTCCATCAACGATGAGGCTGCTTACCCAGGGAGCCGTTCCGGCAGCGGCGAGCGCACCGCCTACCCAGGGAGAAAAATACCCGTTGATCAGCGTGTCCATGGCGTCTGAAAGGGTGGAACCCAGAGGGCCGAAGGTGAGGGCAAAAAGGCAGAACATGGTGAAAAGAAAGATGGGAATGGCAAGAATACGGTGGGTGACGATCTTATCGATTCTGTCCGAAAGGGTCAGGCTGTTTTCAGGCGACCCCTTGGTGACCGCCAGGGCCACCACGCCGACGATGAAACGGTAACGGCTGTCGGCGATCAGGGTTTCCCGGTCCCCTACATCGTAAGCCTCTTCGTAACGCGCGGCAATAGCCTCCACCGCTTTCATGGTTTCGCCGGGCAGATCCAGAGCTTTTTCCACCAGGTTGTCGCCCTCGATGAGCTTGATGGCCGCCCAGTGGGCGGGCAGACCAATACGATAGGCTTTATCGTGAATGAGAGCGCTTACCTCGTGATGGATTTCATGGGTGAAGTCGTCGTAAAGATCGTCGGGTTCCAGGGTGATTCCGGTGTGGATCGTCCTGTGGGCGGCCCTGAGCAATTCCTCCAGGTTTTCTCCTGTCCGGGCGACGATGGGGATCACCGGAACGCCCAAGATGCGCGCGAGCATCTCGCAGTTCAACCGGTCGCCCCTGGCCCTGGCTTCGTCCATAAAGTTGAGGGCAATGACCAGCGGGCGTTCCAGCTCCAGAAGCTGGACAGTCAGGTAAAGGTTGCGCTCAATATTGGTTGCGTCCACGATGTTGATGATGACGTCGGGGTGCTCGTCAACGATGAACTTGCGGGCAACGATTTCCTCCATGGAGTAAGGGGAAAGAGAGTAGATTCCGGGCAGATCCACAACGGTGACCGGGTTGCCGTCTACCTGGGTCTTGCCCTCTTTCTTTTCCACCGTCACGCCGGGCCAATTGCCCACATATTGGTTGGAGCCGGTGAGGGCGTTAAAAAGAGTGGTTTTTCCGCAGTTGGGATTGCCCGCGAGGGCCAGCTTCAGGACCCGGCCGTGCTGCCCCGGTAAGTCGCTGCCGTGGTCGGCCTTTTCCTGGATCTGATCCGCCTGCATCCTGCGGAGGGTTTCCTCGTCCGGAATATGCTGCACCATGCCGGTGCGCTTATGGGAGTGGGGCCGCTGAACCGGCGCCTTGCCGGGGGGACAGAGCACGATCTGCCGGGCGTCCTCCCGGCGTATGGAAAGTTCGTAGTTCCTGAGATTGATTTGAATGGGGTCCCCCATGGGGGCTATCTTTCGGACTAGGACAGATGTGCCGGGAGTAATACCCATATCGATAAGCCGCCGCCGAACGGGGCCTTTTTCCCCGCTGAGGCGCTCGATGATACCGCTTTCTCTGGGGGCAAGCTGTTCGAGGGTCTTTTCCGTTTCTTTTCCCGCAACTTGCATATTCCATGCCTCCCCTAACGTTAGTTTAGACTAACATGACAATATGAAACGGTTAGCCTTGACTAACCGATTATACAATGAGGGGGATTATCCTGTCAAGCGGAAAACAAAAAGAAACTTGGAAATATTTATGTCAACCATTTTCACGGCTGATATTGACGAAAATAGGGAAAAGTCGTAAAATGAAAGAAATTTACAGGGAAAGGAGTCCCTATGAAAAAATTGCTCTCACTGCTGCTCGCCGCTACGCTGCTTGTCCCCGCTGCCGCCGCGTCTGATCCCATGCCCAACGGAAGCGCCGCGGCGTCGGTTTACAACTATACCGCCGGACGGTACGGTTCCGGCTCTCTCCTCCCGGTGGTGAATCTCACTTTGGACGGCTCGGAGCTATCCTATCAGGACGTGCCTGCTTTCGTCTGGGGTGGGCGCACCATGATTCCCGTCCGCCTGGTGGGCGAGGCTTTGGGAGCGCAGGTACTCTGGGTGGAGGAGACCTCCCAGGTGATTCTGCTCCGGGGAGACGACACTGTGGTGCTTACGCTCGGCTCGGCAAAGGCAACCGTAAACGGAAAGACAACTACCCTGCCCGACGGCGTTCCCGCCACGGCCGCTCGCTGCGGCGGCGCCGAAAGGACAATGGTCCCTTTGCGCTTTGTGGCCGAACAGCTGGGAGGGCAGGTGAGCTGGGATCAGGATACCTATACGGCGGCAATCACCGCGCCCCGGGATACGGTCACCGGGAAAGTGTTGGATGTGGATGTGGACTCCGATGCCCAGACCGTGCTGATTGCCACTAATTATCAGGCCGCCTATCATGTCCAGGATTTCGGTGACCGGGTGGTAGTGGATGTGCCGGGTGCGGTGCTGGCTTCCGGTCTTCCGGGGAAAATTGGGGTGGACAACGAACTGATATCCTCCGTCCGCTTTGCCCAGCACGGAAACGACCTTTACGAGAACTGGGACAACACGGTGCGTGTGGTGCTGGACCTCAGGGATGGGATTACATATCAGGATAACGTGAAGGTGGAGCGCGCCGACGGCGGTATTCTGATCACGACCTATCTTTCCGACCGGGATGACCTGGATTATACCCCTACGGTTCCGATCGATCCACAGAAGAAGACCGTGGTGCTGGACCCGGGCCATGGCGGAGAACGTACGGGAGCGCTCTATGAGGGAATTGAGGAGAAGAACATTAACCTCTCGGTGGCCTTAAAGGTGCAGAGCATTCTGAAGGGCAGCGGTTATAACGTGGTGATGACCCGTACCGGAGATGTGGACGTGGGGCTTTACGAGCGTGCGGACATCGCGAACGCGGTAAAGGCCGACCTGTTTGTCTCCATCCACTCCAACGCCCTTCCGGAGAGCAGTGATTTTCAGGGGATTTTTACCTTTTACCACACGCCCAGCGCCAGAGGCGCAAAGCTGGCACAGGCCATTCAGACGCCCCTGGCCGCCTGTACCGGGGGCATCGATCGGGGCATACGGAGCGCGGACTTCGTGGTATTGCGGGAAACCGACATGTGCGCCGCGCTGGTGGAAATGGGGTTCATGACGAACCATGAGGAGCTGATGCGCCTTACCACCAATGCCTATCAGAACAAGCTGGCCAAAGGAATCGCCGGGGGGATTATTGATTATTTAAATAGCGTAAGCTGACACGCTGAATAAGAAAGGTGGTGTCTCAAATATATGAGACACCACCGGTTATTTGTCATTCTGAGGCCGAAAGCCGAAGAATCTTCGCAGTGAATCCATTTGGCTGCCTATGATCCTTCGCTTAACGCTCAGGATGACATTTTTATTCGGAGCTTTTTCAAAGTTGAGACAGCCCCCTGTCACTGGTTTTTCCCGCTCGTATAAGCCGCGATGGCATCCCGCAGAAAGACGGCGCAGCCCGGTACGTTTTTATCGTAGTAAGCGGTAAAACGTTCATCGGCAACGTACATCGCCCCCAACCCCCTGTGGGCTTCCTCCGAATAAGAGGGCCAAGTGAACTGCAGCCAATCTTTGTGCTTTGCCGCGATGGAGCGGCCTTCGGGGCTCCCGGGCTTCTTCCCGGCTCTCACGGCTTCCTCCAGAGCGCTTTGAATCTCCTCGCCCAGAGCGGTCATTTTCCGATAGGCTTCCTCGCTCATTCCCGCGAACATTTTATTGCTTTTTTCCACGGTCTCGTCTCCGTAGCGCGAGCGGATCTCAAGGCCATACTGTGCTTCGTTTTCCGCGATGGCCCCGCGTTTGAAGCACTCAAACTTTTCACGGTCCGTCATGATTTTTCCTCCTTTTACAGTCTCAATTGTTTTTTGTACCGTCGCAATGAGACTATCCAGCTGCTCCCGGCGCCGGAAGAGGGCTTCCAGGTGGCGCTCAAGCGCGCGGGAGCCCTCAAAGGCAGGGTCGTCGAGCGCCGCCTTGATGGCTGAGAGCTCGAAACCCAACTCCCGGTAGAATAGGATCTGCTGAAGCCGGTCCACCTGCTCGCCGCCGTAAACCCTGTAACCGGCCTGCGTTACGTGGTGAGGGGAGAGCAGCCCCAGGGTATGGTAGTAGCGTAGGGTTCTGGTGGACACACCGGCGAGGGTTGAGAGCTGCTTGATTGTGTATTCCATACGAGCCTCCTTGTGACGACTTTCAGTGTAAACTATGACGTAACGTCAAAGTCAAGAGTTTTTTAAAATGCGCCGCGGGAAATTTAACCGGCGGCGCATTTTTGAATGGATCAATCAAACACGATTGCTCAGTACCGTCTGCGTTTTCCGCCGCCGTATCTTTTATACCGGCCACGGGGGCGCCTTTTGCCGAAGATAAGATGGCGCAGGATCAGAATCAGAATCACGACTGCCAGGGCAATCAGCAAAAGCCTTACCCACAGCTGTTCAAAAAAGGTCTTGATGCGGAATAAGGTATAGAGTTTTTCCGAGCGGGATACAGAATTTGAAGCGACCAGATCCAGAGTGCCGTAACTTTTCCCGTTATAGGTGAGGGTGACACTGCCCAGTATCTGGCCCTTGGCCACCGGAGCCTGGACGCTCTCGGAGGCGACCGTAACCTCCTGGGTGAAATTCTCCGGTTTCAGGTCGGCGGGGAGGGTGGCCTCCAGCTTGCCGGAAGGGCTGAGGAGCACATAATCGGCTTCTTCGGAGAGGGTGACCTTTATTTCCCGCAGCTTGGCGGTCTCATCGATGATGGTCATGCGCTTGAAATTGGCAAAACCCCACTGGAGCAGGCGGCGGCTCTCAGAGAAAGATTGCCGGTCCAGAGTGCCGTCCGCCATTGTGACGTTCTGAGCCCCAAGCACCACGGCAATAAGGGTTCTTCCCGTATCCACGGCGGCGGAGACCAGACACTGGCCCGCCTCGGGCGTGCTGCCGGTTTTGATCCCGATGGCCTTGGAATAGGTGTAGCCGATGTATTTCCAATTGGAAAGCAAACCGTTTGTGTTATAAAAATGCCGCTCTGCGGACAGATTTGTGGCGGGGATGTGGTACTGGTCGGTATCCACGATGGTGCGGAAGGTGGAATTCTTCATAGCCTGAGCTGTCATAAGCCAAATGTCGTACGCGGTGGAGTAGTGGTTTTCATCGTGCAGGCCGTGGGGGTTGGCAAAATGGGTATCCTTCATTCCGAGCTCCTGGGCGCGCTGGTTCATCTTGTCCACAAAGGTGCTGAGATCCCCGCAGACGGTTTCCCCCAGGATGTTGCAGGCCTCGTTGGCCGAGGCGACAAGGGTGCAGTAGAGGAGCTCTTCCACAGTGAGCTGCTCTCCCGGCTTGATGTTCTGGGAGGAACCGTCGTCGGAGAGCCCTGCCTGAGAGGTTGAACTAACGGTAACTACCTTATCCAGGGACAATTCGCCCCGGTCGATCGCCTCCAGCGTCAGAAGGGCGGTCATGACTTTGGTAATGCTGGCGGGGTATCTGCGGGTGTGAGCTTCCTTTTCATAGAGGATGTCCCCGTTGTCCGCGTCCACCAGAATGGCGGAGGAGGCCGCCACATCCATTTCGGGAATGGCCAGAGCGGCGGTGGGCAGCAGGAGACCCGCAAGGAGGGCGGCGCAAAGCAAAAAAGAGAAAACGCGGGTACAATATTTTTTCATAGGAAACTCACAATCCTTATGTTATAATAACTTCTGAGTAAGTTATCGAATCTCAATATGATCCAGCAGGACAGGCGGAAGCGCCGGAAGAACGCTCATAAATTATAGCACAAACCTCACGGGAGACGCAACAGGCTTTGCGAAAGGAAGGGGAGCATGGCGAAATTTTCCTTCAGGGACAAGCTCATTCTTTTAGCGGCCGTACTTTTCCTTTTCTTTCTCACCGGCTGGTATCTGACCCACCGGGGCGGCGAGGCGGGCAAAGCCTACACGGTTTTCGCCCAGCGGCCGGAAGAGGCCGCCGCGGCGGTGGAAAGCCCGGAAGTCTCTCAAAATCCCGCTCCCGGCCTGCTGGAGGGGGAGAAAATTAACATCAACACCGCCTCCGAAGCGGACCTGACCCGGCTCCCCGGCATCGGAGAAAAGCGGGCGGAGGATATCGTGGCCTGGCGGGGCGAGCACGGTCCATTTGAAAAACCGGAGGATATTATAGACGTGCCGGGGATCGGGAAAGTCACGCTTCAAAAGATAATTTCTTACATTACCGTATGACAGGAGGCAGAACCTATGCCGAAAATACTGGTTGTCGACGACGAAAAGGTGCTGGTCAAGGGCATTAAATTCAATCTGGAAAACGAGGGCTACGAGGTGGAAGTGGGTTACGACGGCGAAGCCGCCGTGGCGCTGGCCCGAAGCAATTCCTTCGACCTCATCATCCTGGATCTCATGATGCCCAAGATCGACGGGTTTAAGGCCTGCATGCGCATCCGGGAGTTTTCCAACGTACCGATTATCATCCTGACCGCTAAGAGCGAGGACACCGACAAGGTGATCGGCTTTGAGTGCGGCGCCGACGACTATGTCACCAAGCCCTTCAACATCCTGGAGCTGAAGGCGCGGATCAGGGCCATGCTCCGCCGGGCGGGGAGCCCGGAGGTCAAGGAAAAAGGCAGCCGTCTGCAGCAGGGCCACATCATACTGGAGACGAACGAAAGAGCCGCGTGGCGGGACGGGGCGCCTGTGGAGCTCACCGCCAAGGAATTCGACCTGGTGGAGCTTCTGATGCGCAACCAGGGGCGGGTCTACAGCCGGGAACAGCTTTTGAATATTGTCTGGGGGTACGAGTATATCGGGGACTACCGAACCGTGGACGTACACGTGCGCCGCCTGCGGGAAAAGCTGGAGCTCGACCCTGCCAATCCCGAATATATCCTCACCAAGTGGGGGGTGGGGTACTATTTTAAAAACAAATAACAGTAGTGGTGCGGAAAAGGAGGAGTGACAGGTGGGAAAGGGCAAGGATAGAGTCTCCCTGCTGAGCTCTATCCAATTTAAATTTGCCAGTACCTATATCCTGGTGCTCCTGGCGGTTCTGATCCTGCTCAACACCTATCCCGTGCTGGTCTCTCAGGACCTGGTCTTTCAGTCCAAACAGACCTCCCTGCAGAACGAAGCTTCGGTCATCTCCAGCGCTCTGGCGGTTTCCGAGGTGCTCACCCCCGACGGGGTTAAGCAGGTCATGACCCTTCTGGACGAGATGGGGCTGACCCGCATCATCGTCACCGACTCCGCCGGGCGGGTGCTGTATGACACAATGGAAGGAGAGGACGGGCTGAACCGCTATGCCCTTTTATGGGAAGTTGCCGGCGCCTTAAAGGGCAACGACATGTTCCATTCGGAATTCCGAAACGGCGCTTTTTACAGCCGGGCGGCCGCTCCGGTGGTGGCAAGGGGCAATAATATCGGCGCGGTCTGCCTCTATGAGGACGACACGGAACAGGGAGCGCTTTTATTGGGCGTACAGAACAACCTGCGCAGTATTTCGCTTGTCTTGTGTCTGGTGGTCATGGTTTTATCGGTGATCATATCCAAGGTTGTGACCCGGCGGATCGCCGCGCTTCTCGACGCCATCCGCATCGTCAGGGAAGGGCAGTACAGCCACAGAGTGCAGCTGATGGGGAAGGATGAGCTTTCCCAGCTCGCCGGAGAATTCAACCGGTTGACGGGGCGTCTGCAGACAACCGAGGAGGTGAGGCGCCGGTTCGTTTCCGACGCCTCTCACGAACTGAAGACTCCTCTGGCCTCTATTCGTCTGCTCACCGATTCCATCCTTCAAAACCGGGATATCGACACCGAGACGGTAAGGGATTTCGTTTCCGATATCGGCGAGGAGGCCGACCGGCTGACCCGGATCAGCGAAAAGCTGCTGACGCTTACCCGGCTGGACGCAGGCCACGTGCCGCCGGCTGTACCGGTGGACGTGGGCTCGGTGGCAGAAAAGGTATGCCATATGCTCTCGCCCCTGGCGGCGGACAGAAAGGTGACCATAGAAACCGCCCTGACGCCGGGCTGTATCGTGCTTGCGAGCGATGACGATCTCTACCAGGTGATTTTTAATCTCCTGGAAAATGCCATTAAATACAATCTTCAGGGAGGAGGCGTAACCGTCACGGTGGAGGGCGGCGGGGGGACAACCATCATTGTGGAGGATACCGGCGTGGGCATTCCCGAGGAGGACCTCCCCCGTGTTTTTGACCGGTTTTACCGGGTGGACAAAGCCCGCTCCCGGGCGGCAGGCGGTACCGGTCTTGGCCTTTCCATCGTGCGCGACACGGTGGAGCTTTACGGTGGAACGGTTTCCGCCCAGCGCCGGGAACAGGGAGGCGCCCGCTTTGTGGTTACCCTCCCCGAGTGTGCCCAGCAGGTTCCCGCCGAAGAGAAGGCTCCGGAAGAGCCGGCTGATGGCGAAGTGCGGAACGATGAGAAAACAAGGCGCGAAATGCCGGATGATGAAGAAATGAACCCTGATAAAAAAACGCCGCTTGACGGTGACATACCGCCGGAGGAATCTTTCCTTGACCCGGAAGGGAGGGGAAGAAGTTGAAAAAGCATATAGCCTGGATAACGGCCGCGTGCCTGCTTTGTCTGTGCGCCTGCGCAGGTACGTCGGAAAAGCCTCAGCAATCCGCAGACAAGGCGGCTTACCGGCTCTATTTTGCCTCGGGAGAGGACCAGATTGAATCAGCCCTTGGCTCGGAGTCCTGTCAGCTGCCCGAAACGGGGAATCAGGTGGAAGAGATGATGGCCCTTCTGCTTGCCGGACCCACCTCGGAGAAGCTTGTTTCTCCCTTCCCGGATGGTGTCACATTAAAAAACTGGTCTTTGGAGGACGGGGTTTTAAAGCTGAATCTCTCCGAGCAGTATAACAGGCTCGCGGGAATCGGCCTCACCATAGCGGATTACTGCATTACCCTTACCATGTGCCAGATCCCCGGGATCAATACGGTGATCATCTCGGTGGAGGGAGAACTCATTTCCTTCCGGGATCATCAGACTCTGAGAGCTTCCGACGTTTTGCTCTCCGCCTCCGACGAGGAGGACGGCAATATTACGGTCACACTCTATTTCCCCCGGGAGGACGGGAAAGACCTGGGAAGCGAGCAGCGGGATCTGACGGTGGGGAAAGGTGTCAACACCAGCACCACCGTGGTGTCCGCCCTTTTGGCAGGGCCAACCGAGAAGGGGCTTGTCTCCCTGATGCCGAAGGATACCGGCCTCCTAGATGTCCGGCTGGAAGGCGGAGTGTGCTATGTGAACTTCTCCGGAGCGTTTGCCGCCTCCTCGCTGAAAGACGACCCCCAGGGGGCTTTGCTGCTCTATTCGGTGGTGAACACACTGGGAAGCCTATCGGGTGTTGAGAAGGTTCAGCTGCTCGTGGAAGGGCGGACCATCCCTTCCTTTGGCGGCGTGTCCACCCTGTCTCCCCTGAAGGCGGATAATTCCCTGAATTCATGATTGACAAACAGGCGCCGACCGTATACGATTACAAGAAAACCAGGCACAGCAACCTGAGCCAGGACCTGCGCAGGAAGAAAGGAAGTCAGCAGCCATGAGCGATTACCGCCCCGCCACAAACTGTCTCCATGCCGGGTATACCCCAAAAAACGGAGAACCGCGCAACATCCCCATTATCCAATCCACGACCTTCCGGTATGAGACCAGCGCGAAAATGGGCGCGCTCTTTGATCTGGAGGCCGACGGATACTTCTACACCCGCCTGCAGAACCCGACCAGCGACCAGGTGGCGGCTAAAATCGCCGCTCTGGAGGGCGGCACCGCCGGAATGCTCCTGTCCTCGGGACAGGCGGCCTCCTTCTTCTCCATCTTCAACATCTGCTCGGCCGGCGACCATGTGGTGTCCTCCTCCAGCATTTATGGCGGCACCTTTAATCTTTTCGCGGTCACCATGCGCAGGATGGGTATTGAATTCACTTTCGTTGACCCAAAATGTTCCGACGAGGAGCTGCAAGCCGCGTTCCGGCCCAACACCAAGGCGGTTTTTGGCGAGACAATCGCAAATCCCGCGCTCACCGTTCTGGACATTGAACGGTTTGCCGCCGCCGCCCATAAAAACGGCGTGCCCCTCATTATCGACAATACCTTTCCCACGCCCATCAACTGCCGTCCCTTCGAGTGGGGCGCCGACATCGTCATCCACTCCACCACCAAGTACATGGACGGTCACGCCCTCACGGTGGGCGGCGCCATTGTGGACTCGGGCAAATTTGACTGGGACGCCCACAAGGAAAAATATCCCGGTCTTACCACCCCCGACGAGAGCTACCACGGAGTCACCTATACCAAGAATTTCGGCCTGGGCGGCGCCTTTATCCACAAGGCCGTGGCACAGCTCATGCGGGACTTCGGCTCCACCCCCGCCCCCATGAACGCGTTTTTGCTCAATGTGGGCCTTGAGACCCTGCCTCTCCGGATGCAGAAGCACTGCCAGAACGCCCAGACGGTAGCCGAATTCCTCCAGGATCATCCCAAGGTGGCCTGGGTGAACTATCCGGGTCTTGAGAGCAGCGCGGACTTCGCTCTGGCAAAACGGATGATGCCGAACGGAACCTGCGGCGTGGTGAGTTTCGGGCTGAAGGGCGGCCGGGCCGCCGCCGAGACCTTTATGGCGGGACTTAAGCTGTGCTCCATCGCCACCCACGTGGCCGACGCAAAGACCTGCGTCCTCCATCCCGCCTCCGCCACCCACCGGCAGATGAACGATGCCGAGCTGGCCGCAGCGGGCGTCTCCCCCGATCTCATCCGTTTCTCCGTGGGCATCGAGGATGTGGCGGATATCCTTGCCGATGCGGAACAGGCCATCGCAGCCGTATAGACTTACGCGGGGCAGCGCACAAACTGCGCTGCCCCGTTTTATGCTTAATTCTAATTAAATAATTGACAGGATATAATATAGAGTGATATACTCAATAAAAATGATATTGATTATTACGTGATAAAACAATAATAACTATATAGCAAATGAGGTTGAACGATGAGCTACAAGATTATTGCCGACAGCTGCTGCGACTACACGGATTTTGACGGGGGAATGCCCTGGCTGACCCGGGTGCCCCTTACTATCCATGTTGACGGGACAAGCTACAGGGACACGGAAGAGCTGGACTGCGAGGCTCTGATGGAGGCCATGGAGAAGAGCCCGAGAGGGCCTTCAACCTCCTGCCCCTCGCCGGGGGATTTTCTGGAGGCATACCGGTGCGGAGCCGACGAAGTCTATGTGGTGACCATGTCGGAAAAGGTCAGCGGAACCTACGGCAGCGCCAAAACGGCGGCTCAGATTTATACTTCCGAGGGCGGCGGGAATATCCATGTGTTCAACTCAAAATCCGCGGCGGCGGGTCAGGTGGCTCTGGCGCTCAAGATACGGGAACTGGCGGAGAGCGGGGCTTCCTTTCAGCAGGTGGTGGACGGCACCGAGGCGTTTTTAAAGAATATAAGCACCTTTTTCTGCCTGGAGACGCTGGAAGTGCTCAGAAAGAACGGGCGGCTCAGCCATCTCCAGAGCATTGTCGCGGGCGCTTTGAAAATCAAAATGGTCATGGGTACCGACGACGAGGGAGCCATTATTTCCAAAGGCAAGGCTCTGAGCATGGAGCGGGCCCTGGGCAAACTGGCCTCGGCCATTCGGGACCGCGCCCAGCAGGTTGGCGCGGCGGGAAGACGGCTTGTGATCACCCACGTGGGCTGCCCCCAGCGGGCGGCGGAGCTTCTCAAGGCACTCTCACCATGCGGCTTCGCCGGCAGCGTTATCTGCCGCTCGGGGGGGCTGAGCACCACCTATGCCAACCGCGGCGGCGTTATCGTAAGCTTCTAGTCGTGAAGGGGAGATAGGTCCGGCGGTTGTCACGCGCTGTTATTCCCAGGTTTGCCACACCTCTGGGCAATAGCCCACCGTGGCCTTTTTCCCATT
The DNA here is from genome assembly GCA_023459875.1 of Bacillota bacterium. Classification (GTDB taxonomy): domain Bacteria; phylum Bacillota; class Clostridia; order Oscillospirales; family Oscillospiraceae; genus JAEWRY01. The sequence goes on along the minus strand of JAEWRY010000001.1, from coordinate 50,606 downwards.
GCGTACGATAGGAGTTTTCAGCAGTTTCGGCTGCTCAAAGAGCTTTTCCAGACGATCGGCGTCGTGGACCAGGTAGCGCAGCAGGGCGGCGTCCGGCTGGCTGCCGTCTATTAAATTGGAAAGGCCTGCGGCATTTGCCGCGCTCTGAAGCTCCCCCATACTCATTCCATATTTGACAACATCGATTCCCTGAAACTTGATCCGGCGTTCTTTAAAATAGCGCTCGGCTTTTTTGGTATCAAAACACTTTGATTTTCCGAAGATCTGAATATTCATGATTCCCTCCTCCTCTCCGGCAGCTCCGGCTTTCGGGTGGCGCAGGGCACGTTCGTATGGCACAGGCCGCAGCCTGTGCCATTTTTCTCATCCACGCCGGAAATACGATCGAGCAGCGGTTTGTGCGTGGTGACATAACTCACGCAGGCCTTTCTGTCGAAACCGCCGTCCAGCGTAATGGCGCCTGCGGGGCAGCGCGCGGCGCACGCTCCGCAGGTGCCGTTCCGGCTGCGGAGGCACCAGTCAAAGGGTCCATCGTAGGGACGCTTATCGGCGGGCCAGGAACCTTCCAGCAACAAGGAACAGAGCCGGACGTCCTTCCCCCGCAGGGTGATGAGACCGCCGGCCAGTCCGAAGGTGCCCAGTCCCGCGATGTGCGCCACATGGGCCTGGGACCAGACGGCCCTTCTGCCAAAGGGGGTTTTCTCCTGCCGGAATCCGGGGAGAAGTTCGGGCGCTATCGCATTGATCCCGTTTTCGGCCAGCGCTTTTATCATTTGCCTGCACAGCGCGCCGGAAACATACGGCCAGGAGTTGCGGGCATAGACCCAGCGGAGGGAAGGACGGTCTTTTTCCTTACTCTGGGCCTGGATGGTTTCCGGAGAATGGGGCAGGGCGATGCCCACCACGGTGAGAGCGGCGGAGGGCAGCGGATGCTGGGGCCTCGCCAGCGCCCATACTTCTTCCGGGGTCCAGTGAAAGGGGCCCACAAGCTCCTTGAGGGTTTTGAACATAGGGTCGTCTCCCCGGGCAAGGCCCAGAAGAGGAGAATCGAAAATGGGTCCGGTACCCAGACCGGAGAGGGAAAAGGTATTCTCCCGGCAGCCGGCAGCCGTATCCGAGAGCAGGGTAAAAAGTTCGATGCGATTCATCATGTATCGGTTCCTTTGTTAAGATTCTTTATTTGAGTATACATCACGGCGGCGGTGACGCGCAAGTTCGTTGAGTTTATTTTTTAGACTCACAGTCAATACTAGGATACATCATCATACAAAAGAAGGGTGTTTCCTATGAGAGCTGTTATCATGGCGGGCGGCGAAGGCACCCGCCTTCGTCCCCTCTCCTTGGGCAGGCCAAAACCCATGACACCATTATTTGACCGGCCTATTCTGGAACACAGCATCGCCCTTTTGAAGAAACACGGGATTACCGATCTGTGTATTACCCTCAGATATATGCCTCAGTCCGTCATCGATTATTTCGGGGACGGAAAGGAGTTCGGCGTTTCCATCACATATTTTGTGGAGGAGGAGCCTTTGGGCACGGCGGGCAGCGTGAAGCGCTGCATGGAAAAGCTGGGAGACGAGGACTTCCTTGTGATCAGCGGCGACGCGGTGTGCGACCTGGACCTGGGCGCCGCGGAAGCCTTTCATAAAGAACGCCGCCCGGCGGCGACCTTAGTGCTCTACCGGCATCCGAAGCCGCTGGAATACGGTTTGGTACTGACAGACGAAGAGGGAAATATCAGAAGATTTGTGGAGAAGCCCTCCTGGGGGCAGGTTGTGGCGGATACGGTCAATACCGGCATCTATTTTTTAAGCCGCCGGGCGATGGACGAGGTGCCCGAGGGGGTACCCTACGATTTCGGCGGAGAGCTGTTTCCCCGGCTGCTTGCCGAGGGAGTCCCTCTTTGCGGCTATGTAGCAGGTGGATATTGGTGCGACGTGGGTGATCCCGCGGCTTATCTGGAATGCGCGGCTGACGCCCTTTCCGGGAAAGTAAAGCTGGATTTGGGGCTGCCTGTGTATTCTACCGGCATCTGGACGGCGGACCCAATCCCCGAGGGCGTTACCCTGGTGCCCCCCTGCTGGATCGGCCGCTCGGTCAGCTTGGGCGCGGGGGCGCTCATCGGGCCTCACGCGGTGCTGGGAAGCGGCAGCAGTGTGGGGAAGGGCAGCCTTGTCCAGCGCTCGGTACTCCTGAGAGCCGGCGTGGGGGAACGCGCTACCCTATACGGAGCGATCCTCTGTCCTAATGCTTCCGCACGGCGCGGCAGCGTCCTGAACGAAGGTACGGTGCTGGGAGAAGAGAGCGTGGTTGAGGAAAACGCCGCGTTGGCGGAGGGTGTTAAACTCTGGCCGGGACGCCATGCCCCCCAGGGAAGCAAGCTCACGGCCTCGCTGACCGGGAAGGGCTGGGTACAGCCCCCCGTATTCGGTGAGGACGGCGTGATGCGGGGAACGATCAACGAGGAAATCTGCCCCCAGCTGCTCCTGATGCTGGGCGGCGCGCTGGGCACCGAGGAAAAAGTGGGGATCGGATGGACAGGCGGCCGGGGAGCCGCCATGCTCTCCCGCGCCGCGGTAAGCGGCGTGAACGCCGCGGGCGCCCAAGTGATTGCGCACGACGGCAGCACCGCCGGAATGGCCGCCTGGTTTGCCGCCCGGCAGGAAATTCCCGTCTCGCTCTTCCTGGAACAGGAAGGTGAAATGGTCTATCTTTCCCTTTTTGACAAGCGCGGGCTTTCCCTTCCCCGCAGCCGGAGGCGCAAGCTGGAAGGCGCGGTGATGAGGAGCGAGGTGGCCCGGGTGGCGGGAAGCCGGGTGGGACGGCTGGAACCGGTTACCGGCGTCCCCGCCGGCTATGTGTCGGATGCCGGCCGCAAGGTGCTTCTGCGCAACATGTCCCTGCTGCCTATGACGATATCCGTGTTGGGGGATACGCCTTCAGACAGGACCCTTACGACCTTGCTCGAGACTATGGGCATCACCGTGAAGAAGCGCAAAATGCCCGGAACGGCGGCCTTTTCCACTGCAAGGGGAGGCCGGACACTGATGGCCTGGGACGAAAACGGCGCTCCCGTTGCTCCGGAAACCCTGCTTACGCTCGTCTGCCTCATTGAGCTCGAGTATGGCGGCGGGCAGATTGCCCTGCCCTCATGGGCTCCCATGGCGGCGGACGCGCTGGCGGAAGCTTGGGGAAGAAAAATCCTGCGGCTGGGTGCCGATGGCGCGGCGGCCGACGAACTCTATGCAAAAACGTCCTGGCTCTGGGACGGAGTGATGGCTGCAGGGCGGATCTGCGCGAGAATGGGCATTTTGGGAGAGCCGCTGCGGGCTCTAATCAGCAAGCTGCCCCACTTTTCTCTCCGCAGGCGGGAAGTACCCCTGCAGAGCAGCCGGGGGGAGGTCATGCGCCAGCTTGCGGGAGACCGGAGCGCGCAGATACAGGGGGAGGGACTGCGCTTCGCCGAGGGAAGCGGCTGGGTTTACCTGACACCTCTCGCCCGGCGGGCAGCCCTCAAGGTTATCTCGGAGGGAGCCGACGCGGAACTGGCAGCGGAGCTGTGCGACGTTTACGTCCGTAAAGTATCTGAGCTTGACAAGAAGTCACAGAAAGAAAAATAATGCTGTACTTTATCTTAAACCTGTGATATACTATTCCAAATAAGAATGGATGATTTTGCTCTGATGGCTCTGGTGCATATCCGGCTTAAGGCAGATTCCGTTCTTTCAGGATTCCGGCAACGCAGTGACAGCGTTGTACCGGCATGCTGCGGGGATATCCCCGGCGGCGTTCATTTGGCTTTATGTGCGTTATTCCGCACTAAAATATAAGGCAGGACACTGGACACACCAATGGCGCGTAACCTTCTTTTTCCCGGCGAGGCAGGGCCGGGAAGAACGCTGGTTGCGAAAACGCCTTACTTTTTGTGCGCTCCGTGTTCTTACATAATGGGTATTACCCAATATTTGAAGGAGTGTTCTATTGTTATATGGCAGAAAAATTGAAAATTATTTCCCTTGGCGGTCTCAATGAGATCGGCAAAAATCTCACCGTATATGAGTACGGCGGGGATATTATTGTGGTTGACTGCGGAATGGGTTTCCCGGATGACGACATGTACGGCATCGACGTGGTCATTCCCGATTTTTCCTATCTCATTAAAAACAAAGATAAGGTGCAGGGGATTTTCCTGACCCATGGCCACGAGGACCACATCGGGTCGCTTCCTTATCTTCTGCGGGACGTAAACGCGCCCATTTATGCCACCCGCATGACTGCCGGTCTGGTAAAGCTCAAATTGGAAGAGCATCACCTTATGGCCACCACCAAAATCATCACCTGCGAGGCAGGAGAGACCGTCAGGACGGGAAAATTCAGCGTGGAGTTTATTCACGCCAACCATTCCATTGCGGACGCGGTGTGTTTTGCAATCCGCTGCCCCGTGGGCGTGTGCGTCCACACCGGTGACTTCAAAATCGATCCCACACCCATCAAGGGCGGGATGATGGACCTGGCCCGCTTGGGCGAGCTGGGAAAGGAAGGCGTCCTTGCCCTGCTTTGCGACTCCACCAATGTGGAGCGCGAAGGCTACACCAAAAGCGAAAGCAGCGTCGGCGCCAGCTTCGACGTTTTGTTCCGCGGCTGTGAGGAACGCATCATCGTCACCACCTTCGCCTCCAACGTGGACCGGATCCAGCAGGTGATCAACGTGGCCGCGCGCTACGGCCGCAAGGTGGCGGTTACCGGGCGCAGCATGGAAAACGCCATTAAGGTCTCCACCGAGCTGGGGTATATGGTGGTGCCCGAGGGGGTTCTGGTGGACCTCAATCAAATAAAGTCCCTGCCGAAAAACAAAATCTGCATCGTAACCACCGGCAGTCAGGGCGAGACCATGTCCGCCCTCACCCGGATGGCATTTTCCACCCACCGCCAGGTGGATATTCTGGCCGGCGACCGGATCATTATCTCCGCCTCTGCCATTCCCGGCAACGAAAACGCCGTGGGCAACGTGATTAACGAGCTCTACCGAAAAGACGCCGAGGTGGTAAACGAGAGGCTGGCTGAGCTGCATGTTTCTGGCCACGCCTGCCAGGAGGAGCTGAAGATCATCCACGCCCTGGTAAAGCCCAAGTTCTTTATCCCGGTCCACGGAGAACAGCGTCATCTGAAGGTGCACGCCAGACTGGCGCGGGAAATGGGCATGGACGCTAATAATATCATCATCAGCGACGTGGGCAAGGTCATCGAGCTGACCGCCAGCAGCGCCAAGCTCAACGGTACCGTCCCCTCGGGCCAGGTTTTCGTGGACGGCTACGGTGTGGGTGACGTGGGCAGCGTGGTGCTCAGAGACCGAAAACATTTGGCGCAGGACGGCATGATCGTTGTGGTGGTGTCTCTCTCCAGCGAGGACGGGTCCCTGGTTTCCGGGCCCGATATCATCACCCGCGGCTTCGTCTACGTGAAGGAGTCAGAAGGGCTGATGGAGGAGCTCAGAAATGTGGTCCTGGATGCTCTCTCCGGCTGCGAGGCGCAGAGCAGGAGCGACTGGGCTGCTATCAAGAGCACAGTGAAGAGCAGCCTTTCCGGTTATCTCTACAAGAAAACCAAGCGCAATCCCATGATCCTGCCGGTCATCATGGAAGTGTAAAATATCTTCCGGCAAAGCTGAGGCTTTGCCGGAAAGAAGAATAGCGGCGGCTCTGAGGAGCCGCACAGGGTGTGCCTGCGGGAAATGAATTCCCGCAGGCACCTATTTTATTATCTTTCCGCCGCTCGCGACGGAAACTCTGCGAGGCAATGAGAACCGCCGTACAGCGAAAGCTATACGGCGGCTTTGGTTTGCATTCAGTTAAATTTATAGATCCTCCGGGTGAGGCGGTAGATGGAGAGGGAAAGCTTACGGCCCTGGTAGCCGGGGAAATTGGTGAGGGCGGAGACCGCCCGGTATTTCATTTTATGGTAAATACCCGAGTCGATGCTGCGCATGGTCTCCCACAGCTCGGTGCGTTTGCCCAAACTTTCCGGGGTGTTGGCAAGGATGAGGAAGATGGAGGAAATGCTCATCATCATGGACAGGTAGTTGAACATATACCGGCCCAGACGCCGCTGTTCCGACATTAGCTTTCTGAGGTTGTGGCAGCGCATCATGATATAAGTAACCCTGAGCTGCTGGTCAACGCGCCTGAGCATCACCTGCTCATTGACCGACTGATCCGCCCGGCCGATGAAATAACGGTAGAGATCCAGGTCCATATAATACATCGTGCGGACAAAGGGGAGGGGCTGATAGACAAATATGTTATCCACGTAGAAGGTGTGCTTGGGCAGTTCCAGCCCGCACGACCGAAGAAGCTCGGTGCGGTAGACTACGGAGTGCATGAGAAGGTATTGGGAGGGACGGAACCTGCCGATCTCACCCCAACTGAAGATGCGGTCTGTGGGAAATACGTTTGTGTACTTCATGACCTTCTGGGTGTGGTCCTCCACGTGCTCGTAAACATAGTTACAGATCATCATATCCAGGGGATGCCCCAGAGATACGAAGCGGCGCAGCGTGTCCAGCATTTTCAGCAGCGCGTCGACATCCAGCCAGTCGTCGGAATCCACTACCTTATAATAGAGTCCCGAGGCGTTGCGCAGGCCCTGGTTGACGCCCTCGCCGTGCCCGCCGTTTTCCTGGTGTATGGCGCGCACGATTTTGGGATATTCTTTTTCGTAGCGGTCACAGATGGCGGGAGTATCGTCTTTGGTGGAGCCGTCGTCCACCAAAATGATTTCCACCTCGTCCCCGCCCTTGAGAAGAGTGTCCACGCAGTGCTCCATATAATCGGCGGAATTGAAGCAGGGAACGGCAAAGGTAATCAGTTTTTGCATTACATCACCTGTTTTCTACTGATGAAGCAGTGTATCAGCAAGAATTAGCGCGTGGGCGGTTATGGTGTCCATGTTGTAATACTGATACTCCGCGAGCCTGCCCAGAAGACGGAGATTCGGGTAACGTTCCGCCAGGGTTTTATACTGCCCGTAGAGAGTGTTGTTTTCGGAGTTCTGGATGGGATAATAGGGGATATCGTCGGTGCCGCCCTGGTAGGAACGGGGGTACTCGCGCACGATGGTGGTGCAGTCCTTTTTCACCTGCCCGGTGAGGTGCTTGAATTCGGTGATTCTGGTATAGTCCTCGCTCACGGTATAGTTTACCGTACCGTGTGTCTGGTGCCACTCCACCGGAATGCTCTCAAATTTGAAATCCAGCGTACGGTAAGGCAGGCGACCGAAACGGCAGGAGAAGAGTTCATCCACCGCGCCTGTATAGACAACAGGGCCGCTGAAAACTTCGCCGTTTACCAAAAGGGAATCCTCCCCGACGGAAAGAACCGAAGAGGCGTCGGAGCCGGTTTCCACCGTGAGATTGGGATGATCCAGCATCCGCTGGAAGAGGGGGGTGTACCCATCGGAGGGCATGCCCTGCCACCGGTCCTGGAAATAACGGTCGTCCCTGGAAAGGAAAACAGGCACCCTGGCGGTCACATTGGGGTCGATCTCCTCCGGAGAGGTGCCCCACTGCTTCATGGTATAGTGGAGGAAGATATTTTCGTAAACATAATCGGCAAGAGCAGAGAGGTCGGGATCGGTTGCCTGACGCAACTCCAGAATGGTCACTTTCCGCTCTGGCCCATAGACGGAAAGAAGTTTCCGCTCCAATTCCTCCGCCCGCTCGTCCCCAAAAGCCACAGAAAGGGAACGCAGGTTAAAAGGCACGGGCATGAGCTGGCCATAGACGTTTGCGACCACGCGGTGCTGGTAATCACGCCATTGAGTGAAGCGGGACAGGTAGTCGAAAACTTGTTTGTCGTTGGTGTGGAAAATATGCGGCCCGTACCTGTGAACGAGGATGCCGGCTGCATCCGTGCAGTCGTAAGCGTTCCCTCCCACGTGGTGACGGCTTTCGATCACAAGCACGCGCTTGTTCCCCCGCTCGGCCATTTCGCGGGCAGCCACGGCCCCGGCAAAGCCGGCTCCGATCACCAGTATGTCAAAGGCGGTATTCATGAAATCCTCCTCATTTATTCCAAACAATAATATGGATTAGTATAGCACAGCTTTCCATGGATTCCTAGTCATAATACTAATTTTCATTTAGAAAGTAGACAAAGTCTACTTTCTAAAACTCGCCGATGGCGAGCTGCAAAAGTGCCTGCACTTTTGCAAAATCAGTATTGAACGAATTTTCCCGGCGGCTTGCCGCCGTCCACCGCAAAGTGCGGCGGTATTCATCGGTAGATTTTATCTATCGATGAAAAGGAAAAGTATAAAACAATGAAAGTTTTCGGGGAACGGGGGCGTTTTGGAGCGGGTGGAAAGCCCGAAAGGCAAGTCTGGCTCAACGCTATAAATTAAGTATTCAGCGCACTGAAATGTGCCGGTTGTCTTTTCCGGTGCAATCGTATATAATGATGCCCGAATGAAGCGCAGACACCCTATCGATTGCGCGAAGATTTGTCCGGCCTATGGAAAAGTATGCCCGAAGGGATCGCATTGCAAACACGATAGAGAATACCCAAAATTGAGATAAAGGACCCGATCAAATATGAAGCTTGGAATTATCGGACTTCCCAATGTGGGAAAGAGCACCCTCTTTAACGCCATTACCGGCGCCGGCGCCGAGAGCGCAAACTATCCGTTCTGCACCATCGACCCCAACGTGGGCGTGGTGGCGGTTCCCGACCGGAGGCTCACCTGGCTCTCCGAGTTTTATCACCCCAAGAAGACCACACCCGCCGTGGTGGAATTTGTGGATATCGCGGGTCTGGTGAAGGGCGCCTCCAAGGGCGAGGGCCTTGGCAACAAGTTTCTGGCCAATATCCGGGAGACGGCCGCCGTTGTCCATGTGGTGCGCTGCTTCGACGATGAGAACGTCATCCATGTGGAGGGCGGGGCGGACCCCATCAGGGATATTGAAATTATCGAGCTGGAGCTCATCCTTGCCGACATGGAGATGGTGGAACGACGGATCGACAAAGCCATCAAAGCGGCGAAGGGGGACAAAAAATATCTCCATGAGGCCGAGGTGTTCAAAACCCTCCTTTCCCATCTGAACGACGGAAAATCCGCCCGCAGCTTTCCCTGTGACGAGGAAGACCAGTTAATCGTCGCGTCGGCGGAACTTCTCTCCCTCAAACCGGTCATCTACGCCGCCAATCTGGATGAAAACGGCTTCTCAGATTACCATAACGTCCTTTATTACAAGCAGGTGGAGGAAGTGGCAAAGAGAGAGGGAGCCCAGGTTATCCCTGTCTGCGCCAAGCTGGAGGCTGAAATCGCCGAGCTTTCCCCCGAAGACAAGAAGATGTTTCTGGACGACCTGGGGATCCCCGAATCGGGCCTTGACAGGCTCATTAAGGCTTCCTATACCCTTCTGGGCCTCATCTCCTTCCTCACCTCCGGCGAGGATGAATGCCGCGCTTGGACCATCACCGCAGGAACAAAGGCGCCTCAGGCGGCGGGCAAGATCCATACCGATTTCGAGCGGGGCTTTATCCGCGCGGAGGTGGTTGCCTACGACGACCTGCGCGCCTGCGGCTCCATGGCGGCGGCAAAGGACAAGGGCCTGGTCCGCTCCGAGGGCAAGGAATACGTCATGAAGGACGGCGATATTGTCCTCTTCCGCTTTAATGTATAAGGAGGCCATCATGCCCAGTCACGAACAAAAACGGGAATCGCCGGTACGGTATGTTTATGATGCAGGACTCTGAAGAGCAGGGCGGGGCGGTAAACCCCGCGCCGCCGGGCGGGCGGATTCCGGTGATCGACGTCCTGCGCGGGCTGTGCGTGGTGCTCATGGCCACCTTTCATTTCAGCTACGATCTGTATTTTTACTGCGCTTTTCCACCCATAGTTATCGATAATTTCTTTATGACCTTCTGCCAGGTGTTTTCCTCCTGGGGGTTTATTCTGCTTGCCGGGCTTTCTTCCCGGCTCTCCCGCAGCAATATAAAGAGGGGCGTCGTTGTCCTTTGCGGCGGCGCGGCGGTGAGCGTGGTATCTTACCTGTGGGGAGACTTCATCCGTTTCGGCATTCTGCAGTTTTTAGGCTGCGCCATGGTAATTTACGGGCTGTCCCGAGCACTTTGGGAACGCGTCCCCCGGCGTTTCGCGCCTTTCTTATATCTGGGACTTTTTATCATTGCCATTCGTATGCTTCCCATAACCCTGGAGGTCCCCTATCTTTACCCCTTCGGCTTTATCACTCCCACCTTTCGTTCGGCCGATTATTTTCCCCTTTTCCCCTGGTTTTTCTGGTTTCTGCTTGGTACCTGGCTGGGGGAATTTGTGAAAGAGGGACGCCTGAGCGAAAAATCCGGAAAAATAAAAGTACGGCCTCTGGCTTTTTTAGGCCGGCATTCCTTTGCGGTTTATTTTATCCATCAGCCGGTTTTAGTTGCCGTATCCGCAATACTCGCCCTGCTCACAGGCCATAAGCTGCCGTTCTGACCGCAGGCTTTGAAATTCCATGTGTGGAGAAGGGCACATCATTTGAAAGGAGGAAGCTCGCGTGAAACGAAAGACCGTACTCATAACCGGCGCCTCCAGGGGAATCGGAGCCGCCACGGCGCGCCGGTTTGCCGAGGCGGGGTATGATGTGGCGGTAAATTTTCTGCACGGGGAATACGCCGCCTGGTCGCTGGTAAAAGAACTGAGAAACGGCGGCTGCAACGCGATCGCGCTGAGAGCCGATGTTTCCAATCCTGTTCAGGCACAAAAAATGGTTGACAATGTGTTGGACGAATATTGTCAACTTGACACTCTGGTCTGCAATGCAGGGATCTCCCAAACTGGCCTACTCAGCGATTTAACCAATGAGGAATGGCGCCGGATTTTCTCTGTAAACGTCGATGGAGTATTTCACTGCTGCAAGGCGGCGCTGCCACATTTTGTGCATCGAAAGGAAGGGTGCATTGTTACCGTATCTTCCATATGGGGCCTGACCGGCGCATCTTGCGAGGTGGCGTATTCGGCGACAAAGGCGGCGGTGATCGGCTTTACAAAAGCGCTTGCCAAAGAACTTGGTCCTTCCGGAATTACTGTCAACTGCGTTGCTCCCGGTGTGATTGATACCGAGATGAACGCCCATCTGAAAAAGGAGGAACTGGAAGCTTTGCTGGAAGAAACTCCTCTCGGAAAGCTTGGCCTTCCAAGAGATGTGGCCGATGCGATTTTCTTTTTTTCCTCGGAAGGGGCGCACTTCGTCACCGGACAGGTTTTAAGCCCGAACGGAGGGCTTTTTGTCTGATATTACCGCTGAAATTCTATCTTTTTGCCAAAAAGGGCCGCCCTCAAACGACTGCTGTTGACGATTTTGGTTGTATTTGCAATTGACAATTGAGGGATAGAACGATATAATTGTCAACAATCTTAGAAGGAGGCTTTGTTAAAAATGAAAAAAACACGTATCCTTGCATTTGCGCTCGCTATGATCATGTGCTTCTCTCTGGTTGCGGGCTGCTCCGGCTCCGGCAGCTCTTCCGCCGCTCCCTCCGCCGCCGCGGAGACCATCAAGATCGGCATCCTGGGCTGCCACACCGGCGACTACGCCGTGTACGGCCTTGCCGTTCGCAATGGCGCAGAACTCTATATCGACCAGGTGAACAAAAACGGCGGCATCAACGGCAAGCAGATCGAAAAGGTCATTTATGATGACAAGGGCGACTCCACCGAAGCCATCACCGCCTTTACCCGCATGGTTGACGATGGAATCACCGGCCTCATCGGCGACGTTCTTTCCGGCAACACCATCGCCGTCGTGGGCGAGTCCAACCCCATCAATATGCCCCAGATCACCGCTTCCGCCACCGCGGCCGGCGTTACCTACAATGCCGATACCAAGACCGTGTACTCCAACGTCTTCCGCACCTGCTTCATCGACCCCTTCCAGGGCGAGAAGATGGCCCAGTACGCCACCGAAGTTCTCAAAGCCAAGACCGCGGCCGTCATCTTTGAAACCGGCAACGACTACGCCGTCGGCCTGAAAGACGCTTTCGTGGCCAAAGCCACCGCTCTGGGCATGCAGGTAGTCACCGAGGAAGGCTATGCCACCGGCGACAAGGACTTCAAGAGTCAGCTTACCAAAATCGCCTCCCTCGCCCCCGACGTGGTGTTCTGCCCCAACTACTATCAGGATGACGGCCTTATCGTAACCCAGGCCCGCGAAGTCGGCGTGACCGGCACTTTCCTGGGCGGGGACGGCTGGGCCGGCGTTGCTCAGTATGCTTCCGCTGCCGATCTGGAAGGCTCCGTCTACTGCTCCGCTTACGCTCCCGGCTCCACCGACGCGGTGAAGGACTTTGAAGCCAAGTATACCGAAAAGTACGGCAAGGACACCCTCAATATGTTCGCTGCTCTGGGTTATGACGCCGCCATGGTGCTCGTGAACGCTCTGACTGTCGTCGAGAAGAATAACGTGGGCACCGGCGAAAAGTATACGATGGCTGATATCCAGAGTGCCAAGGACAACGGCACCTACAAAGAGGGCATGGAAAACGGCGGCAAGATGCCTGTCGGCGGCGACGCTTACAAGCAGGCCGTGATTGATGCCATCCGCAACAACAGCGCCGATGTGGTCGGCATCACCAGCGCCACAGGCTATACCTTCGACGAGTATAACAACCCCATCAAGGAAGCCGTTATCATGAAGGTCGCCGGCGGTGTTGAGACCTATTCCCAGATGTATTAAGCGTACCCCTTGTGTAATTATTACTGACCTTTAAACGCTGTGCGGGGGGCAGAGAAGCTTCTCTCCCCCCGCATAGCATTATTTCATGTAAGACAGACAGTTGACGGAGGCTTCCGTTCCGGTCCGGATACGGCGGCGACCGTGAACTGTCCGAATGAGTCGTTATACGAACCGAAAAGAGGAGAGAGGTTATGTCCCTGTTCTCAACCATACTGAGCCAATTTTTAAACGGACTGCAGACCGGATCTATTTACGCGCTGGTGGCGCTGGGATACAGTATGGTATATGGCATTATCCTGCTGCTGAACTTTGCTCACGGCGATATTATCATGGTGGGCGCCTATATCGCGTGGCTGTCCATGACCCAACTTTCCATTCATCCGGTCTTTGCGGTAATCATGGCGACGGCTGGCTGCACGGTGCTGGGCGTTGTGATCGAAAAGGTGGCATATTCACCCTTAAGATCTTCGCCGCGGATTTCCTTACTTATCACAGCCATCGGGATCTCTTTCCTGCTTGAAAACCTGGCTCAGCTCATTTTCGGCGCAGGCGCCCGTTCGGTGCCCACGTTTGTCAGTGCAGAGCCGATTACATTTGGCGCGATCAGACTGAACTTTACCGCCATCCTTACCCTGACCGTTTCGATTGTCTCCATGGCGGCATTAACCTTTCTGGTCCAAAAGACCAAAATGGGCAAGGCCATGCGCGCCGTTTCCGAGGATATGGGCGCCGCCCAACTGATGGGAATCAGTCTGAACGCCACGATCTCCTTTACCTTTGCCGTGGGCTCCGCCCTGGCGGGAATCGGTTCGGTTCTCTACTGCTGCACCTATCCGCAGGCATCCCCCACCATGGGCTCCATGCTGGGCCTTAAGGCCTTCGTAGCCGCGGTGCTGGGCGGTATCGGCAGCATCCCCGGCGCCATGATCGGCGGTTTTGCAATCGGTCTTGCTGAGGTCTTGGTTTCCGCCGTGGGCCTTTCCGTCTGGAAGGACGGCGTGGTGTTCGCCATCCTCATTGTCGTACTTCTGGTGAAACCCACCGGTTTCCTGGGCCGTACGATGATGGAAAAGGTGTAAGGGGGCGATTTTATGGTGGAGAAAAAAATAAAGCATATTCCCATGCTTTGGCGCTATTTGATCAATGCCGCGCTCTTCTTGTTCTTCCTATTTTTAATTAACAAGCTTATTGCCGTTAAAATCATTTCCTACTCCTATTCAAAAGTGCTGATGCTCATCTGCATCAATATTATCCTTGCGGTTTCCCTCAACATAGCCACCGGCTATCTGGGGCAGCTGCCATTGGGCCATGCCGGTTTTATGGCTGTGGGCGCCTACTCTTCCGCGCTTTTGCTGAAGAGTATCTCGCTGCCTGCGTTTATTGCTTTCCCCGTGGGAGTGCTCTTCGGGGGCATTATGGCGGGGATTTTCGGAATTATGATCGGAATACCTGCTCTCCGGCTGAAAGGCGACTATCTGGCTATCATTACTCTTGGCTTCGGTGAGATCATCAGGGTGGTTCTACTGAATATCGACTCGGTATTGGGTTTTCCCTTTACCTATGGCGCCGCCAGCCTTAAGGGGATTCCAAAGAACACCACATTTTTTAACGCATTTGTCTGTGTGGGGATTACCTGCTTTGTGATCCACACCATGATGAAATCCCGCCACGGGCGGGCAGTTCTGTCCATACGTGAGAATGAAATCGCAGCCGAGAGCTGCGGAATCAGCGTCACCTACTATAAGACCATGGGCTTTGCGGTATCCGCATTCTTCGCCGGAGTGGGCGGCGCGCTTTACGCAGGCTATCTGGGAATATTAAACCCTTCTTCCTTCGGCTTCATGAAATCCATTGAGATCCTGGTGATGGTGGTACTGGGCGGAATGGGCTCCATGATCGGTTCGGTCATCTCGGCCACAGTTCTCACCGCGCTACCCCAGTTTTTGCTGGCCTTCGACAGATGGCGCATGGTGCTCTATTCGCTGGTGCTCATTGCTGTTATGATCTTTAAGCCGACGGGACTCATGGGGACCTATGATTTCTCTCTCTCACGCTTGCTGGAGAGAGCATTGGGCAAGCTTTCCGGAGACAGCAAGTCTGCGGGGGCAGGGAAAGGGGGTACCCGTTAATGTCAAGGCGTGATTTACGGGCACCTTATCTTCCCCAGAGGGATTTGGACAAGACCCCCATCCTGGATTGCAAGGGGCTGGGCATCGACTTCGGCGGCTTGGTTGCCGTGGACGACTTCAACATGACCATTGGCCGGACTGAAATCGCCGGCCTGATCGGCCCCAACGGAGCAGGTAAGACCACGGTCTTTAACCTTCTCACCAAGGTATATCAGCCCACCCGCGGAGAAATTTTTCTTGACGGGAAGAATACCGCCGGAATGAATACCATTAACGTAAACAAAGCCGGCATCGCCCGAACGTTCCAGAATATCCGGCTGTTTTCCAAACTGACCGTGCTGGAGAATGTGCTTATCGGGCTTCACAACGAAATGGACTACCGGCTGGTGGAAGCGGTGATTCGGCTGCCCTCCTATTGGAACGCAGAGAAAATCGCAAAAGAACGGGCGCTGGAGCTGCTCTCCATCTTTGATATGCAGTCCTTGGCGGATTATACGGCAGGTTCCCTGCCATACGGCGCCCAACGCCGCCTGGAGATTGTCCGGGCGCTTGCCACCAATCCGTCCCTGCTTCTCCTGGACGAGCCCGCAGCCGGCATGAACCCGTCGGAGACCTCCGAGCTTATGGAAAACATCAGGAAGATCCGGGACACCTTCCACATTGCCATCATGCTGATTGAACACGATATGAGCCTCGTTATGGGAATCTGCGAAGGCATCGTAGTCCTCAACTATGGCCGTATCATCGCCAAGGGCAGCCCCGACGAGGTGCGCAGCGACCCGGTGGTTATCGAAGCCTACCTGGGTAAAAAGGGGGGCGAGAAAGATGCTGAAGGTTAAAAACATTAATGTTTACTACGGGAACATCTACGCCATCAAGGATATTTCCTTCAGCGTGGAAAAGGGCGAAATCGTGTCCCTCATCGGCGCAAACGGCGCGGGCAAATCCACCATTTTGAAAACTGTATCCGGACTGTTGCGCAGCAAGACCGGTTCGGTGGAATTCATGGGAAGAAATATCAGCACGACGGCACCTCACATTATCGTCAAGCAGGGGATCGCCCACGTTCCGGAGGGACGTAGGATTTTTCTTCAGATGACGGTGCAGGAAAATCTGGAGATGGGCGCCTTTACCCAGGTGAAAGCTGGAATGGATGAGCGGCTGGAGCGGGTATTTGAGCAGTTTCCCCGGCTGAAGGAGCGCCGGCGCCAGATCGGAGGAACGCTTTCCGGCGGAGAGCAGCAAATGCTGGCGATGGGACGCGCCCTCATGTCGGACCCCGAACTGCTTATGCTGGACGAACCGTCCATGGGACTGGCTCCTATTCTGGTGGAGCAGATATTCAACATCATCCAGTCGCTCAATAAGGCGGGCACGACCATTTTGCTCGTGGAGCAGAACGCGCAGATGGCTCTGTCTATCGCGCACCGGGGCTATGTGCTGGAGACCGGACATATTGTGACTTCAGCTTCTTCCGCGGCGCTGCTCGCCGACGAGAGCGTCAAGAAAGCTTATCTGGGCGGCTAAAAAAACCTTAAAGTGCAAAAGCGCGGCGGATCTTTGAGACCCGCCGCGTTTCATACTGTCGAAAAACCATGTTTTTCGACAAAACGATAAGATGGAAGCGGCTCTCTGGAGCCGCACAAAGAGTGCCTAGCGGGAAGTGAATTCCCGCTAGGCATTGGTATTCAACCTTTTGCGGATTTCGGTCACGTAAGCGCAACGCAAAATCCGCAAAAGCTTTTCGTCGGTGTCGAAAAGGACGAAGGACTTTTTCGACAAGCTGAAGCGCGGTGGATCTTTGAGACCCGCCGCGCTTTACCTATGCCCGAAACATCAACAGCTGGAGGTTTTCGGGGAGTGTTCCGTACACAGCTGACTTTTCGGAGAGCTTTTTTGGGCTTCTCCCGAAGAATCCTGAAATTCCGTCATGGTGTTCCAGAACCGCTTGGGCATATGGGTCATACGGAGTTTTGGGTTGTAGCGGCCTTCAATGGAGATGGTGTCGTAAAACCTCCGCCAAAGACGGCGGTAGCAGAGTTCGGCTTCGCCCGGGGCGTCCAGCCTGAAGTCCTCGGCAGGGATGATGATGCCTTTCCGGCCCGGCTGGTAGAGTAGGACCTCCCTGTGGGTGCGGTCGTGGAGAAGAAAGGTCTCTCCGGAAAAGCGGGTGCAGAAATGATTGCGCAGGAGGGGCAGGACCCGGTTCTTCGGCTCGATTTCTCCCGCCAGCAGCCAGCCCTGGTCGGAAAAGCGCACAAAGCCCTTGAAATGCTCCACTTCCCGGTTGAGATGGAGCACCGCCTTGCGCAGAAGATCCACCCGATCGTCCGTGAGGTTCCGCGCCGCCGAAGGCCCCTGCTCGAAACCCAGCATAAGAAAGTCAAAAATAGCCTGCTCACGCTCGCTGAGGCAGGTGAGGAAGGCGCTGGTTGCCAGGCGGCGGCCCTCGGGGCCGAGCTCACGCTCCAGCAGGGCGTAAACACGCCCGGCCACGGCACGGTCGGTCACTACCGTCCGCTCTGGGTAGAGAGACACGCGGGTATCTTCCGGCGAGGTAAAGCTCTCGGGGTATTCTTGATTCGCCCGGCTCTGCCAAACGCAGCATAAAAAGCCGCCGAAGCTGCCGTCGTAGGAGTAGCAGACGGGAACGGAATGGGACATAGAACGACTCCTTTCAAAAGGAAGGGGATAGTGAAACCCAGGGCAGAGAGCCACTGGGACCAGTGGACAGAAGGGGGACAGGGCGTTTAAGGCTGTTAGGCGCCGTTACCGTCGAAGAGGGAGAGCTGGCAGGGCTCCGGGGCAAGCAGCATGGGCCGCTCCAGCGCCACCAGATCGCGCAGAACGCCGTCCGGCCGCACCCTGAGCCCCTCCATCATCTTCCCCGAGCAGGTGATGAAGTACTGGGCGCGCTTCAAAACAACGCCCAGCTTTTTAAGTCCCCCGAAGGAAAGGGGCCCCACGCGCCGGGCGGTCAGAATCCGACGGGCCGACACCACGCCTACGCCTGGAATACGAAGCAGCATCTCATAATCGGCCCGGTTCACCTCCACCGGAAAGGTCTCCATGTGGGAGAGAGCCCAGGAGCACTTCGGGTCCAGTAGGGGGTTAAAATTAGGGTCCCCGTCGGAGAGCAGCTCTTCCGCCTTGAAATGGTAAAACCGGAGGAGCCAGTCGGCCTGATAGAGCCGGTGCTCCCGCAGGAGGGGGGGCTTGTAACCTTCCGGCGCGGGGAGCAGCTTGGAATTGGACACCGGCATATAAGCCGAGTAGAAAACCCTCTTGAGCCGGTACTTTTGGTATAATCCCTGGGTGAGCATGAGGATGTGCCGGTCGGATTCCGGCGTGGCGCCGATAATCATCTGGGTGGACTGGCCGGCCTGGGCGAAGCTGGGGGCGTGGCGGTATTTTTGCAGTTCCTGCCGGGAAGACTTCACGCCGTCCCGGATGAAGGACATTGGCTTAAAAATATCTTCCTTGTGCTTATCCGGGGCAAGCCGCAGTAGCCCTTCCTCGGAAGGCAGCTCGATATTGACGGACAGGCGGTCGGCCAGCAGGCCCAGCGCCGAGAGCAGAGCCGGATCTGCCCCCGGGATCGCCTTGGCGTGGATATAACCCATGAAGCCGTATTTTTCCCGCAGAAGTCGCAATGCAGCCACCATCCGCTCGGTGGTATAGTCGGGCGAGCACGCCACCGCCGAGGAGAGAAAAAGCCCCTCAATATAATTGCGGCGGTAAAACTCGATGGTGAGTTCCGCCAGTTCCCGGGGGGTAAAGGCGGCGCGGGGCGTATCGTTCGACCGGCGGTTGACGCAGTACTGGCAGTCGTAGACACACACGTTGGTGAGGAGCACCTTGAGCAGGGTAACGCACCGGCCGTCCGCCGAAAAGGAGTGGCAGCAGCCAGCCGCCATGGCGGAGCCAAGCGCCCCGGGGCGGCTGCCGCGGGTGACGCCGCTGGAAGTGCAGGCGGCGTCGTACTTGGCAGCGTCGGATAGAATCTCCAGTTTTTTCATCAGCTCCATGGTGTCTTCCCCCGTTAGAAATGTAAAACAAATGTTCTATTAGTATAGCAGGTAAAATTCCTCAAGTCAAGAGGCACCGCCGCATATTTCTCAGGGAAAAGGGACTCCTCCAAAAAAGGAACGTCGAAAAGAAATGAATTTCTTGCGACTTTTGCTTGCATTCCTTTAAGCTGTGCGCTATAATTTCTCTGTGGTTGTCGGCGATACAAGTGTCTCCACATCGCGGACACCATAAAATTTCGGACGTATCCGTCCTTGAAATGGAGGAACAACATGAAAAAGACTCTGTCTCTTATCCTTGCATGCGTTATGATTGTGGGACTCGTTGCAGGCTGCTCCGGCTCCGGCAGCACCGCCTCCGCCGCTCCATCCGCTTCCCCCTCCGCCGCCGCCGCGGGTAATAAAGTTGTTAAGATCGGCGTGTATGAGCCCGCTTCCGGCGACAACGGCGCCGGCGGCAAGCAGGAAACCCTGGGCATTCAGTACGCTCACGATGTTTGTCCCACCGTAAAAATCGGAAACGATACCTATGACGTCGAGCTTGTTGTCGTCGATAACGAGTCCTCCAACGACAAGGGACCCTCCGCTGCCTCCAGCCTGGTGAGCCAGGGCATTTCCGTGGCTTTGGGCTCCTATGGTTCCGGCGTGTCCATCGCCGCTTCCGACGTGTTCAAAAACGCCAAGATCCCCGTCATCGGCATCACCTGCACCAACCCCGCCGTGACCGAGGGGAACACCCATTACTTCCGCATCTGCTTCCTGGACCCCTTCCAGGGCACCGTTCTTGCAAACTTTGCCGCGGATACTTTCAAAGCCAAGACCGCATACTGCCTTGCCAAGCTGGGCGACGACTATTCCGTCGGCCTCTGCAATTACTTTAAGCAGGCCTTTGAGAAGCTGGGCGGCACCGTGATTTACGATACCTTCCCCGAGGGCAACTCCGACTTTACCTCTTACCTCACGAACGCTACCAACTCCAACGCCGACGTCTTCTTCGCTCCCGTCTCCACCGAGGCTGCCGCGCTCATCATCGAGCAGGCCAGCTCCCAGGGCGTCAAGATTCCTCTGCTGGCAGGAGATACCTGGGACTCCAACGTCATCACCCAGGCTGCCAAGGGCAAGGACGCACAGGTCTATATCACCACCTTCTATCAGGAAGGCGGATCCCCCGACTTCGATAAGGGCTTCAAAGCATGGCTCAACGCCGACAAGACCCGCCTCGCCAACAACAACGGCAACGATATGATCGCGGCTGTTTCCGCCATGGGTTACGACGGTTACTTCACCGCTCTGGAGGCCCTGAAGGCCGCCGGTTCCACCGATTCCTCCAAGGTCAACGAAGCCCTCTGGAAGGTTTCCTTCAAGGGCGTGACCGGCGATATCGCTTTTGACACGGTGAACGGCGACGCAGTGCGCACCGTGGCTTACGTCAAGCAGGTCAATACCGCCGACGGCACCTGGAAGTTCGTCGCTGTTCAGGGCGTAAAGTAAAATTCAATTCGGATCATCCGTAGAAAAATGAAGTTTGGCGGGGGCAAATCTGCCCCCGCCAAGCTACGTTGAGAAAAGGTTACCAAAATTACCCTGAAATTTGGACTGCCTCGAAAGCGTCCCTGCGGGCTTTTTCGAGACAGTTCAAAAATAGGAGGCTCCTTTCTTATGGAATTTTTAAGTAAAAACCTACCCTATCTGCTGGCGGGCATCTCCGTAGGCGGCCAGTACGCGCTGATCGCCATCGGTTATACCATGGTGTACGGCATCCTGCGCCTCATCAACTTTGCCCATGGAGACATCTTCATGTTCGCAGGGCTCACCATGATCTATACCAGCACGGTCATGCCGCTGTATCTGGCTATCCCGATGGTGATTATCATGACGGTGCTGCTGGGCTTTGTGGTGGAGCGCGTAGCCTACAAACCCCTGCGCACCGCGCCGCGCATGTCCATAATGATTTCGGCGATCGGCGTATCATACTTACTGCAGAATCTCGCCTTCTATATCACCGGAGGCTTGTCGAAGCCCTATACCACAATTCCCTGGATCAGCGACACCATCACCATCGGTACCGCCACCACCAAGCGGGTGACCGTCATCACCCCTATCCTGACCATCGCTTTGGTTACCGCCTTGGTTTTGCTGATCAAGTACACGAAAATCGGCATGGCCATGCGGGCCGTATCCAGGGATTTTGAAACCAGCCAGCTCATGGGCATCAAGATCGACAATGTCATCAGCACCACCTTTATTATCGGAACCTTTCTTGCTGCCGTGGGGTCCCTGCTTTTCTTCACCAACTACACCGGCGTGACCCCCACCGCGGGCGGAATGCCCGGCCTCAAAGCCTTCGTGGCCGCGGTGTTCGGCGGCATCGGGAGCATACCCGGCGCGGTGGTGGGCGCGTTTATCATCGGTATTTGCGAAAACATCATCAAGGGGCTGGACACCATGCTCGTCCAGGCCGGCATCATCAAACAGGGGCTGGGCCTTGCCACTTTCTCCGATGCCTTCACCTTCGCGCTGCTTATCATTATCCTTATGACCAAACCGACCGGCCTTTTTGGTGAAAAGGCCATCGATAAGGTGTAGGAGGGTGAAAGAGATGGTTAAAACAAAAAAGAATTTCATCACGCTCTTCTTAATTGCTGCTCTTTTCGTTCTGCTTTTCGCTCTGGAACTGCTTCTCCCTGCCAGTTCCATGCTTTTTTCCGTTCTGAAAAAAGGCGCTATTTACGCGTTGGTGGCTGTTTCCATGAACCTGCTCAACGGATTTACCGGCCTGTTTTCCCTGGGTCAGGCGGGCTTTATGCTGGTGGGAGCCTATACCTACGCCATTCTGACCCTCCCGGTGGAACTAAAAAATTCCGATGTCGTTTACAAGTACTTTAACTGTGCAATACACTTTTCCGTACCCGTGGTTGTGGGGCTCCTTTGTGCCGGCTTGATGGCGGCTGCCTTTGCCTATTTGATCGGTTTACCAGTCCTGCGGCTTAAAAGCGATTATCTGGCTATCGCCACCCTGGGCTTTGCCGAGATCATCAGGGCGGTGTTCCAGTGGGACAAATTGGGCCCGGTTACCAACGGCTCCAACCTGCTTAAGATGTTCCCATCGTTTTCTTCCGTGCTTTTCCCCTTCGCCGTCGCGGCGGTGTGCATCGCCTTTATCGTGCTGCTCATCAATTCCTCTTACGGCCGGGCCTTCAAGGCCATCCGGGAGGATGAGATCGCCGCGGAGGCCATGGGCATTAATCTTGCCAAGCACAAAATGATGGCATTCTGCATCAGCTCCTTCTTTGCCGGCGTGGGCGGGGCGCTCCTGGCGATGTACCAGACTACGGTTGCCGCCACCCAGTTCAAATCCGCCATGACCTATGAGATTTTGCTCATCGTGGTCATCGGCGGTATCGGCTCCGTGACAGGAAGCTGTATCGGTTCCTTCCTTTTTATCGCCTGCTCGGAGTGGTGGCTGCGCGGCCTGGATAACGGTGTGTTCCTCGGCATCTCGGCCCCGGCTATTTTCAGGGGCGGATTCCGCAAGGTTGTATTCTCCGTCGTCATTATGGCAATGGTGCTTTTCTACCGCAAGGGAATCATGGGCAATCACGAGTTCTCTATCGACGGGATCAAGCGCTTCTTTCAGAGAAGGACCGCCGGGAAGGAGGTCTCGAAATGAGCCAGACTATTCTCCGCACGGAAAACGTGACCATGCAGTTCGGCGGCGTGGTCGCCGTGGATAACCTTTCCATCAATGTGGAACAGGGCGAGATTGTGGCTCTTATCGGACCCAACGGCGCTGGAAAAACCACGGCCTTCAACGTGGTGACCGGCGTCTACGAGCCTACGAACGGAGCTGTTTATTTTCAAAACGAGGTCATTCTTCAGAACCATCCCCAGGGTAAAATGAGAAAGCTTTACCATGGTGAGGTTCAGGCGAATTACGGCCATTCCATTGTCAAGACGCCTGATCAAATCACCAAGCTGGGCATCGCCCGCACTTTCCAGAATATCCGGCTCTTCAAGGAACTCACCGTACTGGAAAACGTGATGATCGCCAAGCATCTTCACGTGAAGGCAAATTTTCTCTCGGCTACCTTCCGCCTCAACTGGAAGGAGGAGAAGAAGCTCAGGGATGACTCCATGGACCTGCTTCGTCTTGTGGGCCTCGCAGAAGCCAAAGACGATGTGGCCTCCTCGCTGCCCTACGGGAAGCAGCGGCACCTGGAAATCGCCCGGGCACTCGCCACCGAGCCCAGCCTCCTGCTTCTGGATGAACCCGCCGCCGGCATGAATCCCCAGGAGACCATGGAGCTGTCCGCCTTTATCAAGAAGGTCAAGGAACAGTTCAGCCTTTCCGTTTTTATGATCGAGCACCACATGGATCTGGTCATGGCCATCGCCGACCGCATCTATGTGCTGGATTTCGGAAAACTGATCGCACACGGCACGCCGGCGGAGGTACAGAACAACCCGCGGGTCATCGAAGCCTATCTGGGGGTGAGCGAAGATGCTGAAGGTTGAAAATCTCTCCGTCAATTACGGCGGCATCAAAGCGGTGCGCGACATCTCCCTTGAGGTACCCGAAGGCCAGATCATAACCCTTATCGGGGCAAACGGCGCGGGAAAATCCACCACCCTGCGGGCCATCTCGGGATTGGTTGTACCGGCATCGGGCAAGATCACCTTTCTGGGCGAGGACATCACCGGCAGGAGCGCCGACAAGATCGTCGCCAGGGGGATCACCCTGGTGCCCGAGGGCCGCAAGGTGTTTCCGGACCTCACGGTGCTGGAAAACCTCAAGATCGGCGCATATCTCAGAAAAGATTCCCTGGATGAGGATATCAAGTGGGTCTATGAGCTTTTCCCGCGGCTCAAGGAGCGCTCCTGGCAGGCGGCCGGAACATTATCCGGCGGCGAACAGCAGATGCTGGCCGTCGGCCGTGCCCTCATGAGCCGTCCCAAGCTCATGATGATGGACGAACCATCGCTGGGCCTGGCCCCGCTGGTGGTGAAGGGAATCTTTGATATCATAAAGGAAATTAACCGCCAGGGTGTCACCATCCTGCTCATCGAGCAGAACGCGAATATGGCCCTGCATACCGCCAATACCGGCTATGTGCTGGAAACCGGGCGCATCACGCTCACAGGGCCCGGCCGGGAGTTGCTGGTAAACGAGGATGTCAAGCGCGCCTATCTGGGCAAATAATTTTAACGAACGGGCGGCGTCTCAAGTACATGAGACGCCGCCCGATATTTATCATTCTGAGGCCGGAGTAAACGCTGTTATTTTGAAGCCTGAGCAAAACGCTGTTGTTCTGAGGCCGCAGGGTCGAAGAATCCAATCCCCGGGTACATCCCACCACAAAAGATCCTTCGCTTCGCTCAGGATGACACCGTTATAGGCCTGTCCCAAATTATTACGAACAGAAACGGTGCTTGCCGATGATTGTGAGCAGCGGCCTGCTCCAGATCCAGGAGCTGGTGGCGGTGGCTGGATTAAAATAATAGATGGCCCCGCCGCTGGGATCGGAGCCGTTTAAGGCGGACTTGGCGGCCCGGACGGCGGAATCGGACACCGATTGATTGAACTGCCCGTCCGTCATGCAGGTGAAAGCGCCCGGCTGATAGCAAACACCGGCAATGGTGTTGGGGAAGGAAGGATGATCGACCCGGTTGAGGATCACAGCGCCCACTGCCACCTGGCCGCTGAAGGGCTCACCGCGGGCTTCCGCGGAGATGACCCTCGCCAGCAGGGCGACGGTGGAGGACTGGTCGGTTTGTCCGGCGTCCTGGGACTGTGCCATTCCCAGGGCTTTCAGCGTGGCGCTGCCCACAATTCCATCCTCTGCCAAGCCGTTCTTCTTTTGAAAACTCCTTACCGCGGCGGCGGTTCCGGGGCCGTAAATTCCGTCTATCTCTCCGCTGTAGTAACCCCCGTCGCTGAGCTTTTGCTGAATCTGCTTTACCGTGTCTCCGGTGGAGCCCTGCCGGTAAACGGCAGCGTCAGCTCTCTGGGCCAGGGCGATAATCAGAATGTTGACTATGAAAACAAGGGCAAGAGCCATAAGAAGACGCCGTCGTTTGGAATCCATTGTTTTCCTCTCCAATTTAATTCACCTGTCCATGATATGCCGCGCCGGCCGGTTGAGCGCTGAAGGTAGCGTGGTAAAAGAGGGCATATAGGACGGAAACAGCGCTGCCGGGCGCCTGAAAACCGCGCAAACCACTGGCGCGCTTGCTGTTTAGGATTAAGTCAGTACGCATTAGTTTACGAATTGAAAGGATAAAATATGCGCTTAATATGTGGAATATTACCCAGTGACGAGGGCAATACTGGAAAGACGAGAGGATGTGAGGCGAATGGTTAAAGGAGTATCGAAAAATGTACTAGTCGTGAAATCTCCGGAATTAAGATTGTTTGATCAGGCAATATTTTTTTTACGGGAGGATGCCATCGGAGGGGAATCGGGGGTATCGGCCGAGCAAGTTCTGAAGGAAGCGCGGCGGGTGGCGGACGGCTATGTAAAGCGAAACAGCCCGTGGTTAAAATGGCGCGGTTTTATTCTGCCGGCTCTCTGGTTTTTCCTGGGTACGCTCACGGCCACGACGGTGTGCTTCCTGATTCTGTATCCATAACAAAAAAAGTTCAGCCCGGCAGTATTGCCGGGCTGAACTTTTTTATCTGCGGTTAAAAGGTCTTTACCTTGTCTTTCAGAAAACTGTGCAGCCATTCCCCGGTTTCCGGGTGGTCCAGGGCAAAGTCTATGGTAGCTTCCAGAAAGCCCTTAAGATTCCCGGTGTCATAGCGGCGGCCTTCAAAATCAACCGCCACCATCTTGCTTTTGTGGCAGAGGGTGCGAAGGCTGTCGGTAAGCTGGATTTCACCGCCGTAGCCGGGAGCCTGGTTCTCCAGGATATCGAATATGTCGGGGGTGAGCACGTAGCGGCCCAGGATGGCATAGGGGGAGAATACCTCCTGGGGCTTTGGCTTCTCATTCATGTCGGAAACCGAGAAGATATGCGGTTCCAGAGGAGAGATTTTTACCGAGGAATATTTGCTGATGGCCTCCATGGAAACTTGCTGCACGCCCACGGCGGAAGCGTCGTACTTCTCGGAAGCGTCAATGAGCTGGCGGGTAACCGGCTTTTTCGCCCGCATAATATCGTCGCCCAAAAGGACGGCAAAGGGTTCTTCCCCGACCCAGCGTTTTGCTCTCCAGATGGCGTGACCAAGGCCTTTAGTTTCCTTCTGCCGAACGTAAAAGATATTCGCCAGATCGGCCGCACGGCGTACCTCATGAAGCTCCCGGTCCTTCCCGGCCTGGTTCAGGCGGGTTTCCAGCTCGGGATAGTAGTCGAAGTAGTCGTCCATGGCTGACTTGGCCCGGTTGGTGACAATCAGAATGTCCTCGATGCCGGCGGCAACCGCTTCCTCAATGATGTACTGGATCACCGGCTTGTCCACCATGGGCAGCATTTCCTTGGGAACCGTCTTGGTGGCGGGTAACATGCGGGTACCGAGGCCCGCGGCGGGGATAACGGCTTTGCGCACCTTCATAATAAAACCTCCACTTAACTATTGCAGACGCTGTTCGGGTATCATAACCCGGAAATAAGGCAGTTTTGGAAGCGCGGTCAATAAAATTCCGCCCAGGACGTAACAGGCCAGCAGCTCGCCCAAAGCGATGGTAAACGCATGATACGCGAAGAGGGAAAGAAACGCGCCGGACTCGGTCGCACCCTCAAAGGCAATGACCGCGCCGACGATGAGGCCGTTGCAAAGAACGGGTGGCAGGGGAGCGAGCAGTTTGTGATTCAAACGGGAAGTCCACACCGCCGCAACGAGCGTGGCGGCGGAACCGAAAATGACATCCGGGAGCCCGTAAGGACTCAGCAGGTTGGAGATGAGGCAGCCGATGAAAAGCCCGGGAACTGCCGACGGGAAGAAAAAGGGGAGAACACAGAGCGCCTCGGAAAAGCGGCACTGGATGGGTCCGTAGGCGATGCCGAATATGTTGGAGAAATAGCTGAGCACGGCGTAGAGCGCCGCCACGGCGGCGGCGAGGGTGAGCTTTCGTGCGGTAAGGTTACGCATCGTTAAAACACCTCCATTTTCGTCTTTAGAGAACGGCGGGAAAATGCCGCCGAACGAACACGGCAAATCGCCGTGCTTGGACCGGGTGTGGAAACCAGTCAAACGGTATTTTAACACAATTCAGATAAAATACAAGGGTAATCTCAGCGGCGCTTCCGAATGATCCAGGGGATGTAAAGAATGAGCCATACGAAGAGCAACAAGAGGAGAAGCCCGAAAATATACCCGGGATCGCCCATTAAAGCAACCAGCGGGTCCAGGGGGGAGCCCGGTGAACCGCCGTTGAGGAAAAAATAGTTCAGGTTAAAGTGCCTGTCGAACCAGTAGATAGGCAGCACGACACCCACAAGCAGGGCAAAGCATTTGGGAAGATTTCGCCATTCGGGGCTGACCTCGCCCGCGCAAAGCCGGAGGAGAGGATAGACCACCAGAATGGTGTGGAACAGGAAGCTGTGAAGACTGAGAAAGGTGTAGATCGGAAAGTCAAGCCAGTTGGGAAAGAGCATTCCGGATAAAGCCCCCGGGAGAGTCAGGCTATAGAGCAGATCCCCGGTGAGGGAGACGGGGCGCCAGGCGTCGACGAGCAGAACGAGGATGGACAGGCTGCAAAGGTGAAGAGGGAGATAAGCCAGACCGAAATCGCCCTTTGCCGCGAGAAAAGCATCCTTTAAAATCTCCAGCGCCAACTCGCTGACCGCCATGGCTTTTAAAAAAATCGACCTGCCGCGGGGAGACATCTTTCGGTAGAAATGGATTCCAAGCACCGAAAAAAGGACGCAGAGGGACAGCATGAAGAGATGTTCGGGACCGTATTGCACGGAGCCTGAACCGGGCGGGAGCTGCGATCGGGTCACAAAGAAATCCATAGAGACACCTCCTGTCGAAATACCGGCTTACGACAAAAAACGCGGGAGCGGGCAAAGAAAGGGTGCGCAGGCGGTTTCCTGCGCACCCAGGCTTATTTGCGTGACTCAGGGTGCCGCGCACAGCTCGACCGTATAGCCCAGGTCCTTCAAGCCCTGTACGATTCCGGTACCGCCTATCATATGGCCGGCGCCCACCACCATAAGGTAAGTGTGGCCGGTTCCGTTTTTGAGATAAGTGTCGGCAGCGGCAATCATGCCCGGATCACGGTCTTTGAATAGCTTCACATTGAGTTCGTCGCCGCTTGCCAGAATGGCTTCCTTGTCGAAGGAGGCTGTAAAGGTGCCCGCATCCCGGGCTTTCCAGGCGGACATCCAGGTATCTATGCTTGCCATAGTTTCATCCACCATCGCGGAATCCTCCGCGGCAGCTTCGTCCCCGCCCAGGAACAGAGCCAGACCGGCAGCGAGGTAAGCCTCCTGATACTCGGGGGAGAGAGTGTCGAACAGGCTTCCCTGGAACTGGAAGGTCTCTACCGCGCCGATGGGAACATTTTCGTTGACGGCTTTGGCGTTTACGTAAACGTCTACCGCCATGAAGCTGTCGCCGGTGGAATCATCCATCATGGCGTAAGACTGAAGGGTGGTGGCAAGGGCCCAAGGCTTGATGGTGGCGGTGACTTCCTCGGGAACGCCCAGGGTTTTCATGGCGTCCACTACCTTTGCGTAGAGCTCGGGGCTGATATGATCCTTGAGGGTGGTTCCGTCGGAATAGAACTGCATGGCGGCATAAGCGGCAATTCCCTCAGAATCGTTGAGGTTTACTTCGAAGATCACCTCTTCAGCGCTCGTGATGATGTCTCTGAGCTGCTTGTGAAAGGGATAGACGTTGCTCCGGTCCACATGAATGGAGCCAAGCAGATAGAGGGTATTTCCGTTGCCGGTTGCCTTCCATAACAGGCCCAGAGAACCGGCGTCATAGTAATCATAAAGGGCCAGGACAAGACGGTTTGCCAGCACCAGGGCTTCCTGAAGGGTGCAGACCCGGGCGTTCAGGTCAGTCTCGGCACCGTCGCCCTTTTCGATGAAGAGTCCGTGGAACAAGGCGTCCGCGTTCTGGTCGGCATAGGGCATGTCGTAGGCCGCTACCTCCTGGAACAGGGCGTTTTTCACGCCGCCTCTGGTGCTGTCCAGCACAAGCGCCGCGCCGGATTTATTTGACGGGGTGATGTTAAGTAACGCGAGCTTAGCCGCCACTGCCCCGCAGATGGCATCCATCTGGCCGCTCGTCACAGGGTCCAGTATGCAGTAATAATAGCTGTCGTTCCACAGACCCAAAGCGTAGAGATCGGCAAGCGCGTCATATGCCCAAGGGGAGATTTCCTGCATTTGGGGTTCCGCGGTTGCATCGTTTTCCCCGGCGGCCAGAGCCGGAAAAGCGGACAGCCCGGTGAGCAGACTTGTGATAAGCAGAAGCGCAATCAATTTTTTCATTCTCAGCTCTCCTTTTTCTCCTCTATTTTACTACGGACTGGAAAAATGTCAAACATTCTCTGTTCGGCTGGTCAGATGCAGCACCATGGCGGTGCGGTCGTCGGCACCGCCCTCCCGGCCAACGCTGCCCTCGATGAGAGCGCGAGCCAGTTCCTTGGGGCTGTCGCCCGTAAAGGAGAGCAGCGCTTCCCGCAGCCACTCATCTTCTTCTCCGGCGGTGACGCCGTCGCTCACCAGTACCACCCAATCTCCCGCCTCCAAAGAAAAGCGGGATATATCGGGAGACACCTCATCCCCGGCCGTGAGACCGGCGGGCAGCGCGCTGCCTGTCACCCGGTGGACGGCGTCTTTTTTCCGCAGATAGGTGGGAGCCGCGCCAAATTTATAGACCGCTCCCTGTCCCGAAAAGAGGTCCAGCTCCATAAGATCGATGGTGGTAAAGCCGCCGTCTTCCTCTCCCCGCAGCGCAAGAGCCGCGTTGAGAGTGACGAGAGCGGCGGAAGGCTCCACGCCGGCCCGCAGAAAGCGCTCCAGCAGACGGATTGACCGGCGGCTCTCTTCTCCGGCCTCCTGGCCGCTGCCCATGCCGTCGCAGAGAAGGAGGAAAAGTCCGCCGTTTTCCCTGCGGAACCAAGCTCCGGTGTCCCCGCTGACCGTCTCGCCTTCTTTTCTTTTCGCGGCCAGGCCCGCGACCGCAACGAGAGGTTCGGCCTGGATGAAAACCAGGCGGCCGCCTATCTGCTCGGGCGGAAGCAGGGGAATGCCCAGCAGAGCGGCTATCTTTTTTTGTTCCTTTTCGTCCCTGAGGGGAGGAAGATCGGGCAGTTCCACCCGGATATGCCCGTTTTCATCGTAAAAGACGGCAACTTGGCCTTCCAGCCCCAGCACGGCCATATGCTGGCGAAGCTTCCGTTCCCTTAAGGGATCGGGAGCGGGTTCATTTTCCAGATCCGCGGCGGCCTGCTTCAGGAGACTGCCCACCTGGGCATACTGGCGGCATACCGCGAGACGGCTTTCTCTCAGGCGGTTCTGATATTGGCTGCGGCAAAGCAGAGCGGTAAGCTCCTCGTTGGCTGCTGCCAGAAATGCCGGGAAGTGAAGACAGCGGTTGGAAAAATGGGAGGGAAAATCTCCGGGAAGACCCCGGCCCCGGTCCAATATTGCCTGAGAAGCGTCGTTGAGCGCGTTGAAAGTCGTGATGTAGTCCCTCTGCCAGCAGTTATCCCGCAGGGCGCAGCTCCGGCAGACTCGGGAGGCCGCCCGGTCAAAGACCGAGGCGATGTTTCCGTCATTGCTTTTTGACGGCTGAAATGCTCCCCGCAGGGACTCGTATAGTTCTTTAAAGGCGTTTGCCGTGCCCTCCAAACGGTGTGCCACATATTTTCTGGCATGCTCGCCGGTGATGGAAGCTTCTGCCCGCGGGAACAAACTCCCTGCCCGGCGGAGGGCGCTTTCAGGCAGAAGCAGGAAAACCACCGAGGCGATGAACACCTCGTAGAGAATAGGAATATTGGCACCGTGTTCCCAAGTCCAGAGCACTGCCGTGGCGTTGGTCAGCACATAGCAAAGCGCGGCGCTCAGGCGGGTTTGTTTTTTGAAAATTCCCGTCATGAGTCCCGCCAGGGCATAGACCATGCTGAAATAAGCTCCCCCGCCGGCAGCAAGGTCCATGGTAAGTCCCGCGGTGATTCCCACGGCAGCGCCCGTACCCGGCCCCCCCGTATAGGAAATCATCATGACGCCAAGCGCCGCCAGCGTCCGCCCCAGAGAAAGACCGAAGGGCATGGAAATCTGGGCCAGTGTGAGCAGCGCGGTTCCGCCCAGAATAAGAAAGCTCGCCGTGCGCTGGGGCGCGGGAGCGTCCTCCTCCTGCCAGGAGGCAAAGGCCGTACGGTAAAAGTACACGCCCGCCCCCGCGAAAAGGATTTCGGTGACGAAATAGATCACGTCGGAAGCCAGCCATCCCTGATCGGCCAGGTAGACAAAGCCGGTGGCTCCGGTGAAGAGAGCCGTGATGAAAGGCATAAACCAGCTCTTGCGGTATACCTTGACATCAAAAAAGGCGAAGGAGACCGAAAATGTAAGTACGGCCGCTGCCACATAGCGGAGTCCGTCCACGAACCCCTGAAAGGCGAGATACCCCAGTACCGCTCCCACGAGAGCGAACAGACCGCCCAGCCCAGAGCCCGAAGCCCCTACCAGCGCCACTCCAAAGGGCGTGTAGGAGCCGAAAATCTGTGCCCCCGAGAGTACCGCCGCCAAAAAAAAGCGGATGCCGCATTCCGCCCCCCAGACGAGGAGCGGAGCCTTGACGATGATGCGGCCCTCCTGCTCCAGCTCTTCCCGCGCACGGGAAACCTCCGCAATCAGTTTTTTCTTCATGGCCATACCTTTGCCGCCTCCTGCCGGAGGGCCTGTCCCTCCGCTTATGTAGCGACAGTATAATCCAAATAATGGAAAAACTAAGTCGGAAATGCGCGTGTGGGAGAAAAAATTCCTTCTGTCTGTCAGCTTAGTATATAAAGAAGGCAGAGCCATGGGGCCCTGCCTTTTGAATTGCGATGCAGAGTATTTATTTGATACAGCAGATCAGTTGCCGCACTCGATGGAGATTTCGTTAAAGACCTTGAGCAGGCTGTTAATGGAATAGTCCTCCTTTTTCCCGTCCAGGGTATCGATGACGGCGGCTCCCTGGTGCATCATCACGAGGCGGTTGCCGTACTCCACAGCGTAGCGCAGGTTGTGGGTGACCATGATGGCGGTGAGGTTCTTTTCCCGGATCACCGTATCGGTGAGGGCCATGACGTTCTCTGAGGATTTGGGGTCGAGGGCGGCGGTGTGTTCATCCAGCACTAGCAATTCGATGGGAGTCATGGTGGCAATGAGCAGGGCGAGGGCCTGGCGCTGGCCGCCCGAGAGGGCACCCACCTGAAGCTCCAGCTTATCCTCCAGACCCAGCTTTAAAAGCACCAGCTGGGATTTGAAGTAGTCGGTGTTCCTGCGGCTTACTCCCCGGCCGAGGCCGAAGGGCTTTCCCTTGTTATAGGCCAGCGAAAGATTTTCCAGAATGGTTAGCTCGGGGCAGGTGCCCTTGGCCGGGTCCTGAAAAACCCTCCCTATGAAAGCGCTGCGGCGGTATTCGGGCAGATGGGTGATGTCTTTTCCGTTCATCATAATGACTCCGTCATCCGCCGGAAGGGTGCCGCACAACAGGTTGAGCAGGGTGGTCTTGCCCGAGCCGTTGGAGCCGACGACCGAGATGAATTCTCCACGGGAAATGGTAAAGTTAAAGTCGCGGAACACATAGCTCTCGCTCACGGTATCCTGATTGAAGACCTTACGGATGTGCTCCAGGCGTACCAGCGGCGCAGCGTTACCCAGCGGCATGGACGCCACCCCCCTTCTTTTTTGCGAACAGGCGGTTGGAGACGATGGTGGCGGTGAGTAAAACGGCCATGAGGAGCTTCAAGAAATGGGCGGGCAGGCCCAGCTGGAGGGCAATCTGCAGGCAGGCCTTGTAGAGAACCGCGCCCAGCACCGCCATGGTAGTGATTTTCATAAACGGGATGCGCTTAAAAAAGCTGGTGCCGATCATCACGGCGGCGAGGGCCAGAACTACCATGCCCTTGCCCGCGTTCACGTCGGCGTTTTCGCTCAGCTGGGCCAGCACGGCACCGGAGAGCGCTGTGCAGCCGTTACCCAGGGCGAGGCCAAGAATTTTCATGCTCCCCGGGCTGCGGGCCAGGGAGGTGACGTACTCGGGGTTGTTCCCCGCCGCGCGGAGCAGCAGTCCCGTCTTGGTGGCGAGGAACCAGTCGAGCGCAAGCTTTAAAAGTACGGCTAGGAGGAAGGTCAGCAGCACCTGCCTGTGGGCGTAGAGAGCGGGGGGCAGCAACTTGACCGGGCCGGAATTAAAGATGGTGGGCTTGTTGAAAAACTGCAGGATGGCCGATTTCCCCGTTATGACAAGGTTCACCGACCACATGGCCGTCATCACCAGAATGCCCGAGAGCAGGTCGGTGATGCCAAGCTTCACATGCAGGATTCCGGTGACCGAACCGGTAGCCGCGCCCGCCAAAAAGGCCAGAACGCAGGCGAGCCACGGATTGACCCCCGCGGTGATGAGCGCGGCGGCGGCGCAGGCGCCCAGGGGGAAGGTCCCATCCACCGACAGGTCGGGGAAATCCAGAATTTTATAGGTGATGAGAACCCCCAACGCCATCAGGCCGTAGACAAAGCCCTCCCGCAGTACCGTCTCGAAGAGACGCAGGAAGATGGTCATAGCAGCAGCTCCTTTTTAAGCGGCCTGGCAAAGCGGCCGCAAGACACTATTTTATACTCTTATTCCATAGACATGCGCAATAGGTGCATGTCTATGCCTGCCGCGAGGCGGCAGGCGGCGGCGTTTGCCGCCGAATAAGCTGTGCAATACTGATCATGTAAAACTGCCGAGCGGTTTTGCACCCCGCCGATGGCGGGTGGTGAAAAAGTGATATTATCACTTTTTCGATGGAAGATCAGCATTATAATAAGTATCCACCCTTACCAGGGAGAGGCGCAAACGGAGCAAAACCGGCGGCCGGATTCGTGCCCGGCGGCCGGCTTTGCGCGGGAGGGGAAGATCCCCGTCAGTCCAGGTTGGTCGCGCTCTTATATTCCTCGGGGATGGTGATGCCGAACTTGTCGCAGTTGATTTTGGAGTAAACCGGCTTGGAATCGGTCACGACGCTCACGGCCATGGTCTTCACGTCCGCGCCCCCCAGAACCTGGGCGGCCATGCTGCCGGTGGTGACGCCGAGGGCCACGTAATCCAAAGTTTCGGAGGCCACACAGCCGTTTTTCACCTGCTCCTGCTCGGAGCCGAAGACAGGAATTTTTGCCGCGTCGGTGGCGTTTAAGAGGACGCTGAGGTTATTGACCACGTTGTTGTCGGTGAAGTTGTTGACGCAGGAGACGCCCTTGGCAACCAGAGCGGCGGCGCCGGCGGCTACTTCGGATGCGTCGGTGATTCCCACTTCCTCAACGGTAAAGTTGTATTTGGGAGCAAGCTCTTTGAACTTAGCCAGGTGGGAGACCGAGTTAGGCTCGCTGGTGGTGTATAAAACGCCCACGGAGGTGGCGTTCGGCATCAGGGCCCGGATCATCTTGAGCTGGCCTTCCAGGTTGAGAGCGTCGCTGGTACCGGTGGCGCCGGTGTTGGGGGCGTCAAGGGAGGCTGCCAGTCCGGCGCTCACGGGGTCGGAAACGGCGGAGAAAATGACGGGAATACCCGCATCCTTGGCGGCGGAGTAAGCGGCCATGGCGGAGGGGGTGGCAATGGCGATGATAAGGTCATACTGTCCGGAGACGAAGTTGCTGGCGATGAGGGTGTTTGTTTCGTTCACACCGTCGCCGTTCTGGATGTCGATGGTGACGCCGTTCTTCCCGTTTACATAGCCCGCGTCGGCGAGACCCTGGACGATGCCGGTGCAGCAGTTATCAAGAGAGGGGTGGGTAGCGTACTGAAGAATGCCGATTTTCACGGTTTTTTCGGGGGTGGCGCTGGCGGAGGCGGAGGGGGAAGGGGAAGCTGAGGCCGCCGTACCGCCGCCGCAGGCGGCGAGGGACAGAACCAAGGCCAGACAGAGAGCGAGAGAGACGAGCTTTTTCATGTTTGTATCCTCCATTCGTATCGTTGTCGGGCGGCTGATGGACGGCAAGATAATAAAAAACAGCTTCTGCCCCATTCCTGGGACAGAAGCTGAATAAACTCCTGCGATACCACCCAAATTGACGTAAGTAACGTCCGCTCACTTCACGCACCATCATGCGTGCCCGGTGGATAACGGGTGGGTGCCCGTCGGCATCTACTGGGAGTTCCCTCCGTTCGAGCCGCCCTCCGAAGTCCATTCACCTGCCGCCTCAGACCCTGATCCCACCACCCAGGGCTCTCTTTGCATCGGACACGCCGGATACTTCTCTTCGTCATCGGTTTTGTTGTTGTATTGCATTATAGTCGGCGCGCCCTCTTCTGTCAACTCTTTTTTTATCAGGAAAGATAATTTTGTCTCCGAACAAAGGACGGCCACAAAAATGAGTGCGAAGCCAATGAGCATGCGCGCGGTTGGCCGTTCGGAATAAAACAGCATGGAAAAGAGCACGCCGAAGGGAGCCTCAAGAGCCAAAAGCACCGATGCGGCGGCCGGTTCGGTGTACTTCTGGCCGACATTTTGAAAGAGTAGGGCTCCCGCCGTGGCAAAGGTCGTCAGATAAAGCAGGCTAATAATGGACTGCGGGGAAATTGCCGTTGTGGGTGCGCCAAAAATGAAGGAACAAGCCAGGGCCACGGTACCCGAAACGGCAAATTGAAGGATGGTGAGCAGAAAGATATCGCGCCCCTTGGAAAAGCGGGAGACGGCTATAATGTGCGCAGCGTACAGGAAGCTACTGAGCAGAGTAAGAGCATCGCCAGAATTCATTGAGAGATCGGAGGAAAGGGAAACGAGCCCGATGCCGCCGACACAGAGCAGGGCCGCGGCTATGTTGAATTTGTCCGGTTTTGTTCTGGAGACAAACCAGTTGAGAAAGGGAACAATCACGCAGTAGGCCGCAGTTAAAAACGCGTTTTTGCCCGGCGAGGTTTCATAAAGGCCGTAGGTTTGGGCAGTATAGGCGCACACAAGAAGTAAGCCCAAAACCAGGCCGCGGAGCAGATAGCCCCGATTCACCAGACGCAAATGCTTCCAAAAAATCAGCGCTAAAAGGACGGAAGCCGCGAGGAACCGGAACGCCAGAATGCTGAAAACAGGGAGGGTATCCAACGTGTTTTTCAGCACAACAAAGGAACTGCCCCAGATGATGGTGGCAAGCAAAATGAGGGGACGTGAGAGCTTTTTGAGGGTTTGTTCAGTCATTGGTTGCCGAGGCTCCTTCATTATGGTAAAATAACAAAAATAGAGATCCGCCGCGCTTCGCAGCGCCGGAAAAGGAATGGTGACGGCATGGAAAAGCTGGGAAGTGAGTTTTTTAACCGGGACACGGTTGCCGTGGCTCGGTCCCTGCTGGGAAAGCGCCTTGTGCGGGTAACCGGAGAGGGCACAATCATCTGCCGTATTACTGAGACCGAGGCTTATATCGGTCGGATAGACAAGGCCTGCCACGCCTACGGCTACCGACGAACCAAACGGACTGAAACCTTGTTCGCGCCGCCGGGTACAATCTATATTTATTTTATTTATGGGATGTACCACTGCCTTAATTTCGTCACCGAACCGGAGGGAGAGCCTTGCGCCGTGCTCATCCGGGGAGCGGAACCGGTGGAAGGCGGGGACCTGATCGCCTCGAACCGTTATGGGAAGGGACTGCCGGATCTCAGCTCCCATCAGAATAAGAATCTTTTAAACGGGCCGGGCAAGCTGTGTAAAGCACTGGCCCTGACAACCGCTCAAAACGGTCTTTCCCTCACCGGCGACGAGCTCTTCGTCTTGGACGCCGGAGAGCCGCCTGCCCGGACGGAGGAGGGGCCCCGCATCGGCGTTCAATACGCCCAGGAGTGCGCCGACTTCCCTTGGCGGTTCTGGATCGCCGGGGCAAATATTGCCAAAGGAAAGTGAGATAAAATGAAGCTCTTTGACATGGATGGGACCCTCATCGATTCCAACAACGTCTGGCTCCAGATTGACCTGGATTTTCTGGCTAAACGCAGCCTCTCCCATTCCGATGAGTACAGCCAGAGGATGGCCCATTCCATTTTTCCCGTCGCTGCCCGGCTGACGAAGGAATACTATCATCTGCCCGATTCGCCCGAAGAGATCATGGAAGAATGGCTTTTTATGGCCAGAGACGCCTACGCCAACCAGATTCCTCTAAAATCGGGGGCAAAGGAATATTTAAATCAGTGCCGGTCTGAGGGGACTCTTCTGACGCTCATCACCGCGGGAATGCCTGAGCTCTGCCAGCTTGTGCTGGAGCGCCACGGTCTCGTGGGATACTTCTCCCGCATCATGTATGTCCAGCAGATGGGACTGGAGAAAAACAATCCGGAGGTGTTCAGAATCGCGGCTGCGCAATTGGGTGTGAGGGAAAAGCAGTGCACGCTTTACGATGACTCCCCGGCGGCCTGCGCCGCCGCAAAGGAAGCGGGAATGCATGTGGTTGGGGTGTTCGACCCCTTTTACGCCGGCTTTGAAGAGGAGATGACCGGATTCTGCGACGATTACCTCCACAGCTTCACCGAGCTGCTCTACTGAGTATCGAGCTTCATGCTCTGTGCCGCGGCCTTGAGCATGAGGCGCTTGGTGCCCACGTTGTCGAAGGCGATTTCAAGCAGCGCATCCCCACCCATGGGCATCACCGAGAGCACCATGCCCCGCCCGAAGGCGCTGTGGCGCACCATGTCCCCCTTGCGGAAGGTGGGAAGCGCCCCCCCGCCGCTGTGCGCGGGCTCTGACCGTAAGCCGCCCGCCTTGCCACCTGCCGGCTTGGAAAGCTGCGGCCTGGCGGCGCCGTAAGAAGGACCATCTCCGCTTTTATACCCGCCGGTAAGCATACTTCCGGCGGGCTTTCTGTACCCCCATGGCTCAGTGTTGGGGGTAAGAGCGTCCCGCCCGAACCGTTCGGAGTGCTCCGCCGGGATATCCTCCACGAAACGGGAGGGCAGGTTAGCCGAGGTGCGGCCGAAGAGCATCCGCTGGGAGGCGCAGGTCATGTAGAGCTTTTCCTTAGCCCGCGTCATGGCCACGTAGCACAGCCGCCGCTCCTCCTCCATCTCCTCGGGCTCACCGATGGCGCGGATACCGGGGAAAATACCTTCCTCGGCTCCGACAACAAAAACGACAGGGAATTCCAGACCCTTGGCGGCGTGAATGGTCATCATGACAACGCAGTCCGCCTGGGAATCGTAACTATCCAGATCGGTGACCAAAGCCATTTCTTCAAGAAAGCTTCCAAGGGAGGGGTTATCAGTTGCCTCGGTGTGGCGCACGATGGTGGAGGCAAGTTCCTGAATATTCTCCAGTCGGTCTTTGCTCTTCGGATCCTTGGAGGCGGTGAGCATCTCGGCATAGCCGGTGCGCTCAACCACTTTTTCATAGAATTCGGGCAAGGGAAGCGTTTGAGCATCCGATATAAGACCGCTCATTATCTCTGTAAAGGAGGAAAGCTTGCCGGCCGATTTTGCCAGGTCCGGCCAGGTACGGGCGTTTGAAATGACCTCCCAGAGGGAGAAGCCTTCCTGAGCGGCGATGGCCGACGCCGTATCTACCGTTTTATCACCGATTCCCCGGACGGGGGTATTGATGATGCGACCCAGGCGAAGGTTGTCTGCCGGGTTGTGAATCACGTTTAAATAGGCCAGCATGTCCCTGATTTCCGCCGTATCGGTAAAGCGCTGGCCGCCCAGGACGCGGTAGGGGATGGCGTTACGCCGGCACATTTCTTCGATCAGGTTGGACTGGACGTTCATCCGGTATAGAATGGCATGGTCCCGCCATTTAAGACCCGCTCCGTAATCCTCCATCAGCTTGCTTGTCACATACCTGGCCTCATCATGTTCATTCATCGCTGTGTAAAGGGTTATTGGCTGCCCGTCTTCCTGCTTGGTCCACAGGTTTTTGCCCTTACGGCCTTCGTTGCGGCGGATAACCGCGTTGGCAGCTCCCAAGATATGTCCCGTGGAGCGGTAATTCTGCTCCAGGCGGATGACTCTCGCGTCCTTGAACTGGGACTCGAAGGAGAGAATGTTCTCGATGGTAGCCCCCCTGAAACGGTAAATAGACTGGTCGTCGTCGCCCACCACGCAGAGATTGCGATGGAGACCTGCCAGGGTGCTGACCAGTAGGTACTGTAGATGGTTGGTGTCCTGATATTCGTCCACCAGGATATATCGGAATTTCTTCTGGTAGAATTCGCGGACATCCCCGCATTCCAGAAGCAGGCGTACCGTCAGTAAAATGAGGTCGTCGAAATCCAGCGCGCCCGCGCGACGCAGACGGGATTCATATTCTAAATAGACCGAGCCGATTTTTTTCATTCGAAGGTCGCCCTGAGCCTCGCTTCTGGCGAGAAAAGCGTGAGCCAGCTCCATCTGGTCTTTTGCCCGAGAAATGTAGCCCAAAACCGTGCGGGGAGGAAAGGCCTTGTCGTCCAGGTTCTGGTCCTTTAAAATATTTTTGATAACGCGAAGGGAATCATCGCTGTCATAGATGGTAAAGGAACGGGGAAAGCCAAGGCGCTCGATGTCCCGCCGCAGGATACGCACGCAGGCCGAGTGGAAGGTGGCGGCCCACACGTCCGCCGCGCCCGCACCCAGCATCTTCTCCAGACGGTCTTTCAGTTCGCCCGCGGCCTTGTTCGTAAAGGTGATGGCGAGGATGGACCAGGGCGGAGCTGGGTTCAGCGCGCAGAGCTTTTCCGCCCTGTATTTGTCTTCTTCCCGGGTTTCCCCCGCGGAGCCGCCCGTCTTCGTATAGGCAGCCAGAAAATCCGCGTCCTCCTGCGTTATATAGCCGGGAACCTCGTCGCTGTCCGAGCCTCTGCCGTATTTAATGAGGTTCGCGATGCGGTTAATGAGCACAGTTGTCTTGCCGCTGCCAGCGCCGGCCAGCAGCAACAGAGGGCCTTCAGTAGCCAGCACGCCCAGGCGCTGCTCGGGATTGAGTTTTTGATAGTCCAGCGCAATCACTTCCCGCCGGGCCTTGCAGAAGGAAAGAGGATCGGGGATGGAGGCCAAGATATCACCTATTTCTTTTAAGTCGGATAAAAGGATCTCAAGCGGGAAGAAGCTGTTTTTCCGCACTCCGGGAAGAAGTAATTTGAAAACCGCATTCGTTCAGTGGACATTATTGTAGCTGATTTCGGGGAAAATGGCAATGGAACGAAGGAACATTTTTTGCTCTTTTCTGTCATACGCATGTTTTTAGGATGGGAGGGGTTGACAAGGGTGGTATGGTGTGCTATTCTGTATGAGCACGAAAAAGCCGCATGCCGGAGTGGCGGAATTGGCAGACGCCCGGGACTTAAAATCCCGTGAGAGAAATCTCGTGCCGGTTCGACCCCGGTCTCCGGCACCATATCTAAATATCGCGGGGTAGAGCAGCTGGTAGCTCGTCGGGCTCATAACCCGGAGGTCATAGGTTCAAATCCTATCCCCGCAACCATATTGTGCAAGTAAAAAAGATAACTTGCCGGAAAGCCCAGAAACCGCAGCGGTTTCTGGGCTTTTTCGTGTCCGCTTTTTCAAGTGCAAAAAAAAGATAACTCTGGCTATTCTCCCCTGTTGGTAGGGACTTGAACTAAATTCTGTGCTCTTTTGCCCCTTCGCAGAGGCTGAAATCCGTAATGCAGCCCCATATTCGCAAAAATAATTTGTTAATTTTTTGTGTCTAAAAAGGTCTGTATCACAAAATGATACAGACCAAAACATAATGACTATATTTTCATTGAGGCCGGTATTCAGAAATGGATACCGGCCTTTTTTACGTTCTGTGAGAAAACGACTGGAGGTACATTATGAAATCAACCGACAACACAATACAAGGCAAATACTTTCAGGAAGCGAGCATCCTTCTCGCACACGAGGGTTTCGATACGCACGCTGGTGATGGCGAGTTGCTCCCGGTTGCTTTTAAGGGCAGCCCACTCTGTCAGATTACCATGAACGGAGGCGTCCGGTATCGGTCTGAGGATGTTGACACGGAAGCCATGTCCGATGCTCTTGACAGGGTGACAAGTATTGCCGCTACTACTGCCGAATACATGAGGCTAATGGAAAACGCGCCTCCCCTGAATGCGTCAACCCTTGACGCGCCATATAAGCAGTTGCTGGATTTCAACGGATATGTCCTCGGCGGCATGGAGAGCAAGTATGGCGTCCAATTCACCACATGGCAATGGTCATATGACAGAGATGGCCTCGTTTACGGTCATTACTGCGACAGCAACTACGCTGCTGCAAAGAAGGACTTTGCCCTTCGCGCAGGACTTGTCCCAGAGGAAAAGCAATTCACGCCCGAGCAGCTCATCGAAATCTACCGATGCTGCGCTGATACGCTCAGCCAGGATTATGAGCTCACCTATGAACAGGAACAACGTCTTGATGCAATCCAGACGAAGATCACGGAGATGGTGCCGGACTATGCCGAGCGGATGAAAACGGCTCTGGAGCAGGACGCTTCCCAGCAGCAGATGACGTGAAAGAACGAGGTGAATCATGACCAAACAAGAATTCGAGTATTGGCAGGCAATCACCGATGGCAGCGCCCACCGCTGGGTCGAGGACAGCATTACCCGACTCAATGGAAACGGTGCCTTGTACTACATAGGCGGCGAGGACGGTGTCTATATGAGACTGTCCCCGGTCGGCAAGTTGACAGTCGGCACATATGAGGGCGCATTTCCGCATATCGGCGAGGCAGTTTTCTCGTCCAAAATGGAGCGTCAATACGATGACATCAACGGTGCTTTTGAGGCGGCTTGTCAGATTGGCGGGAAGCAGTTCCTTGTGGATATGCTCTCACTGGATGCCGTACCGCAGATAGAGGTTCACGATGATGAACCCGGAATGACCTATGAAATGACGATGTAAGGAGGCACACATATGCAGTATCAAGCAGTTTTAAGCAATGCCCAGCACCCAGAATACGGCGTTCTTACCGTACCTTTCCCCATCCCGACGGAGCAGTACGATGAGATCATCGAAATGCTGGAAGCGTTGGAGATTGGCGATCCATTAAAGCATGACTGTCGAGTTGATGAGATTTCCGACCACTGGCCGGTTCTCAAGAACACGGAAAGGACAGTAACCAATATTGATGAACTGGACTATCTTGCCAAACGGCTGGACAGCTTTGACAAGTATGAGAAAACGCAGTTTCAGGGCATGGCCTTCCGGCTGGATCTCCACGGTATCGACGAGTTCATCAATCTGAGCTTCTGCTGTCAGGAGGCCACGGTGGTCACGGATTTCAACGACCTGGAGACGCTGGGCCGCAGGCACTACCTGACCATGAACGGCGGCTGCGCTTCCACCGAGGAATTGAGCAAAGTGGACGGCGAGGCTGTGGCACGGCAGCTCCTTGATCAGCAGGCCGGACGCGTCACGCCCTATGGCGTGGCTTATAATAACAATTTCGAGATGACGCAGCTCTATAACGGCCACAGTTTTCCGCAGTACCGCTATGAGGACTGCCTGATGGAGGTGGAGATGAGTTCACGCTATGTGCCTCCTGACAGCCCTGCTGCCTATCTCTACTTGCCTGTATCGCAGACGCAGATCGAGCGCACCATGCTCCGCGCCGGCATCAACAACTACGGGGATCTGTGCCTGCGCTTTCTGGAAAGCAGCCTGCCGGAGGAAATCGACGCGACGCTTAATTTTGAAAATGAAAACCTGTCCGCTCTTAACGAGATGTGCCGCGCTGCTGAGCAGCTAAGCCCTGCTGACCGCGAAAAGCTGGGCGCGGTTGTTTCATTTGCCAAACCGGAGCAGGCCGGTGAGATCGCAAATCTGGCGAAGAATCTGGAGCAGTTCGACTATGTCCCAAAGGTGCGCACGCCGGAGGAATACGGCAAGCACATGATCATGGAGTCTGGTCATTTTGAATACGACGAAAACCTTGTCGGGTATATCGACTTTGCCAGATACGGTGCCGAGCGGATGGAGCAGGAACAGGGGCAGTTCGTTGACCGAGGCTATGTGGCTTATCAGGGCACGCTCCGTTTGGACGAGCTGATGCAGGGCGACCCTGCCGAGAATATGGGGCCGCAGCTGAAGATGGAGTAATACGGGCAAAGAAACAGCCGAAGGATCAATCCTTCGGCTGTAAATGCATTTTTCGGGTTAAGCCATCGGCACTGGTGCGGTACTGCTCCGGCGAGATGGCTCCGTGTTCGAGAAAGCTCTTCAGCATGGCCATCTGACGGCGGTATAAGTCCACGTTGGTCAGCGGCGCTTGTTTTATGAATTTCAGATCATGATTCAAGGCGTATTTCCTTCCTTGGTAATCTGCTCGCAAAACGGAATTTGTAATGGGTAGATTACAGCCACACAGCCCAGTCATCATAATCAAAAGTGCCGCTCCCGTGATGCAATTTCCCTTCAGTGTCAAGCTGACGAAAGGCGTCACGCATACGAATGAGTATTTCAGGCTGTATATCCAGAGTATGATGTGCCGGAAAAATCCGTTTTGCCGACAGTGCGGCAATCTTTTCAAGGCTTTTCAGATAAGCTTTCGGGTCGGTTGACGGATAATACGCAAAAAGCGTGTCCTTGTAAACAAGATCTCCGGTAAAAAGATAACCGGTTTCAGCTTCCCAAAAGCACATATGACCGGGTGAATGCCCAGGCGTATGGAGTACCGTTACTGTTCTTCCACCAACATCTATCGTATCACCATCGTGAAGGAGGCGTGTTGGGTTTCCCTGAAAAAACTTATAGGTGCTGACATTGTATCCCTCCGGCAAATCACAGCGGTCAATGACCATTCCGCGAATCGTTTCCATATTTAACGGGAATTCGCCGTTCAGCCAATTCAGTTCTGCCTCATGTGCATAAAAATCAGGGAAGTATTTATGCCCACCGATATGATCCCAGTGAATGTGCGTCGCAACTGCCGTTACGGGCTTGTCTGTCAGCTTTTTGACCTCCGCTGAAATATCGCAGATGCCAAGCCCCGTGTCAATCAGTAATGCGCGGTCATCGCCTTCAAGGAGATAGCAATGCGTTTCTTCCCAATGGCGATATTCGCTTATAATATGTGTGCTGTCATCAATTTTTTCTATCGTAAACCATGGCTTCATTTCTAAGCACTCTTTTCTACTACCTTGGCAAATTCCGATTTGTCTGTGACTTCAGTATAACATTTGTACCCTACCCGTGCAAGAA
This sequence comes from Bacillota bacterium, assembly GCA_023459875.1. Taxonomy (GTDB): domain Bacteria; phylum Bacillota; class Clostridia; order Oscillospirales; family Oscillospiraceae; genus JAEWRY01. The sequence goes on along the minus strand of JAEWRY010000001.1, from coordinate 6,410 downwards.
TCAATAGCTATTGCCGCCACGCTGTGGTATGTTGTGTAGCTATAAAACACAAAGGAGATGAAACCCATGCGCGTAAACGCCTACGATGAAAGCTTCGAGTATATTGAGCTGTTCGGCAAGCCAGCGCTGCTCACCGAAAACCGCATTCAGACCGACACGATACCGAAAGGTTGGTACTGCTACGACCTCCGCGGCAGCGACACGAATCCCAGCGAGCCGGTGACGGTAGAAGTCAATGTCACCGTCAACCACGCCGGAACCATTTTGACCCACGAGCCGGTCACGATCCCAAAATCAGGCTACCGTTCCCTGAAAGGTCGATTGGACTTTCTCGGAGAGCGGTATTCCCTCAAAGAATTCTGCGAGGTGCGCGGCCTCAACTATCCCAATGATCCAAGAAAATATGTGCTTCGACCCGCTTCTGTATCAGAGGCGGGCCTTTTTTATGCCATGACGCCGGAGAAAGACGCGGAACTTGGCTGCATCGGTCATGTCCGCATGGACTTTGGCCACGGCGGAAAAGAATTTTGGCACACCTGGTGGCCCCGCAGCGACGAAACCCTCAATTCGCCCGAGTTCAAGCGGGAGCTGGGCGGGGTGGTGGATGAACTGCGAAAAACCGTTCTGAAGGACCTGTCCTCCATGTCCAACTACTGTTACGATCACGGCGGGGAGCTATGCAAGGATTCCGGCCAGTACGGCTATGTGGCGGAAACCGAGAACTACCGCTATTGCCTGCGCTGCAATCCCAAGCCCGGAGACTATCAGGCGTATCTGACCTGCTTTGATAAGCGCCGGCAGGAGCTACGGCAGGAGCCGCCCGTCATCGGCAAGGTCAGCTTTGCCAGCGGTGAAACGCTGGCCTACACCGATCCGTCCATCTTTTTGCAGGTCATCCGTGACGAGCTGCCATACAAGCCCACTTCCGGCTTTCGGTACGAGGTGCTGACGGATGATCCCACCGTCCGAAAAGGCGCGGACGATATTCTCTACGATCTGTTCGGCGAGGAAAACCCGCGTCCGCTGGAGGATTACGGCCTGACGCAGCGTGGCCGCGAGGTGCTTAAAAACGCGGAGAATCCGAATCTGCCCCACAGCTACTGCTGGTTCGTGGTGGAGAACTTCGCCTGCGAGGGTGAAACTCGGCATGACACCGATTCCCTCACTGGGGCAATCGACCGCTTCAACGGCCTTACCTGCGACAGCAAGCGCCTGTGCGTCACTAAGGATGACGTCGCCACCGTCTATCTGGTAATCGCCCAGGACGGGGAAACCCATCTGGACGAGGGTTGGCGGGACAATCCCCGATTCGCCGCAGACAGCACCGTACAGGAAGCGGACGCGCGATTGCAACTCAGCATCGCGGGACTGGAACCAATCGGTTCAGAAATGACTTTTGGAGGTATGTAAAATGGCGATTTCGAATAAATGGCTGTCATTCCTGCGGGATCAGTTCCCCGTAGGCAGCCGCATTAGACTTCGGGAAATGAAAGACCCGTACCACCCCATGGAGCCGGGGACGATGGGGACGCTGGACTGCATTGACGGCATCGGAACATTCCATGTGAAGTGGGACAACGGCAGCGGCCTCGGGCTGGTCATCGGCGAGGACAGCTTCACCGTCCTGCCGTCCGAAACGCGTCTCCTCAAGCTGTATATGCCCATGACCGTGGACTGCTACGAGAAAAATGAATGGGGCGACACCGAGGACGAGCCCACGGTGCTGGACAACCATACGGCAGCGGGCTATGCGGACCACATTGTCGCCGCGCTGATGCGGGAGCGGCTGTCCACCGAAACGGAACGCGGCCTCATGTACTATTACGATAAAAACGACAGCGTGGAGCAGAAAGTCAAGTCCTGTGATTTCACCGCCGAGGTGCGGGACGGCAGTCTCTGGGGTGTGGCGGAATGTCAGGTGACCGGCGAGCTGACGCCGAAGGAGCTGTACACGCTGAAGGAGTACATCTCTGGGCAGGCCAGCGATGGCTTCGGCGAGGGCTTTGAGCAAAGAGAAATCAAAGTCGGCGACCGCGAGCTCTACGCCCATCTCTGGAGCAGCGAGGGCAGCTGGAACATCCGAACCGAGCAGGAATGCTTCGTCCCAAAACTGGCGGAAGGGCTGCCGGAGCTGTGCTTCTCCACGCTGCCCGACACCGGCGCTCTCATCTGCATCAAGCGCGGTGAGAGCGGCTACTACAAAAGCGACTGGAGCACTGACAGCAGAGAGAAAAATAAGGAACTGGCCGACTACAACAACGAACGCCTCGGCGTGACGGCGGCCCAGCGGCAGGCTATGGAGTGCGGCAGCATGCACGGGTGGAACGTCCCCGGCGCGGACCCGAAAGCCTATGAACCGGAAGGACCGAAGATGGGAGGAATGACCCTTGCGTAAGATTCTTAATGTGTACCTTGCCAGAGCCAACACGCCGTATAGCGAGGCGTATGCGGATCTGGATCTGCCCGCTTCGCCCTATGAGCTGCTGGACGCGCTGGACAAGCTGCGGCTGGACGAGGGCGAAGCGCCCTATCTGCAGATCAATGAATACTATGATTTTGAGGAATTGGCACCTCTGCTCTCCGGTGACGCCAGTTTCTACGAGCTCAACGCCTTGGCGCAGAAGCTCTCAGAGCTGGACGAGCGGCAACAGGTTTCCTTCGAGGGCCTTGTGCAGATGGAGGTCAATAAAAAGCAGGGGTTCATTCCCATGTCGCGGCTCATTGACCTCGCCTACAGCACGGACTGCTGCCATGTGACAGATGCGCTGAACGATTCCCAACTCGGCAGATTCTACGCCGAGAACGGCTTTGTGCCGGAGGTTGAACATCTTCCGGATAAGGTATTTGAACTGCTGGACTTTGAAAGAATCGGGCGCGAGGCCCGAATCGGCGAATGCGGTGTGTTCACTAAACAGGGCTATGTGGTACAGCATACGGAACTGAATGAGGCATTTCAGACCCTGGACCTGACGCTGAAGCAGCCCGATTATCAGATCCTGATGGAGTTGACAGACGGTGGTTTTCTGGAATTGCCGCAGACCGCACTGCCCCATACCCAGCCGCGCTGCTGTCTGGACTGTCGGATACCGCTGCTTTCGGGGGCGTTGGACAGCGTAAAAGACATTGAAATACTTAACGGATTCGCGGAGAAATTGTCTACTATGACCAGAAAAGAAATACTCCGGTATAAGGCCGTTCTTACCGCAACGGAATGCGGCGACCTTCAAAGCGCCGTATCTTTGCTGGACAATCTGGATCACTATATGCTGGATACAAAAATCTCCAGCCCGGAGAGCGCGGCATTGGCGGAGCTGAATTTCATGGTAGACGGCAAGGATGTGGAACGGCTGCAACGGTATATGAATCTGCCTGCGTACGGCAGGGATCTGCTGGAACAGGATAATGCCGTGATTACCCCTTACGGACGTATGGATCGCGATGATTTTCAGCCCATGGCGGCGACGTTTCAGAAGTCCGCGCAGGGCGGAATGGAGATGCTGTAAATGAAAACATTTGAAGCGCTGAACCGGCTTCCCTCTACACCGCAGGAAATGATGTGGCTGCGGGAGCGGATGGAAACGCTGTCGGTCAAGGAATCGCTCATTCTCAGCGCGGCTCTGATGGGTAAACCTGCTTGCGACGCCAGAGATGTCATCAACATTTTTCAGTCCATGTCCGATTACGAGGTATGCTACCCGGCCGGAAGTTATGAGGCGCTGGGACGGTTCTGTCTCCGTTATGACGCGCAGCTCTCGCAGGAGCTTGGCGACTACATTGATCTGGAACAGCTGGGCAAGAATTATGAGGACGAGCATCCCGGCGTTTTTATCGGCAACTGCTATGTAGAGTATTCCTATCAGGGGCCCGCAACCCGCTACGACGGCACAAATCTTGCCGCTTGCGTGGACGACGGCTGGAGCGTAAAGGTGAAACTGGCGTCGGAACGCTGTCCCGACGGCGTGTGGCTCCGGCTGCCGGACTATGAGGACGCAAACGATAACAGGCCGGACGAAATGCGAATAACGCTGGACGAGTTGGGTGTCAGGGGCGTGGACGAATGCACGCTGCTGGAGGCACGGTGTATTTTGCCGGAGGTCGGCGACTTGACGGAGCAGTATGACCGCGCTTCCGACCTCGTCTACGACGGGCAAAATCTGGGCTTTGTCTTGGACGAGCGTGGCCAGGGCATGCAGAATTTTATGGAGCTGTACGCCGGCGCGCTGGAGTACGAGGACTGCCGCACGCTTGCGGAGGCGCTGGACATCGCCGAAAGCCTAAATCGCTATGAGATCATCCCCGACGTTTCCCTGCGGGAATATGCGGAGCAGGAGCTAAAAAAGCAGGGCGTTGCCCTGCCTGAATCGGTTGCGGCCAGCTTTCACTATGAGGAATATGCCGCAGCTCTGCTGGAGCGGCGCGGTTTCCTGCTGACACGCGATGAAAGCGCCTATGTTGGAAAGGTGGGACAGACTTTTTCCGAAATGGCTATGACATAAGAAAATATCCGCCTGACGGCAAGCTCTTTAATCCGGTTCAACATTCATGCTATTAAATTCGGGCGTATCAAAAAACTCAGAAAGTGTAATTCCGAGTGCATCGCATAGCCTTTTAAGTGTGAAAACACGCGGATTCTTCGTTACCCCGGCCACAATATCATGGACAGTCGACGCCGTCGTCCCCGCTGTGCTGCACAACTTTCCAACCGTTATATTCCTCTCGCGGCACAGTTCCAAGATGCGCTGCGAGATTAGTGTGCTGTTATCCATGTTTTCACCTCCACCTACGGTATTCCGAATTTATTATCTGCTATACGCGCAAAAATTACATTCGGAATTCCGTAGACTTTACAAGAAAAGTGTGATAAAATGTCATTAATACGGAATACCGTATTAATGACAGAGGTGTTATCTCACAATGAATAACGATTTTGAAAAGGCGTTCAGTGATTTCATTGACCGTCGGGAATACGATCAGGCGGAAAACGCACTGTTCGCCATGGTGCGCATCGCCTTTCTTGCCGGGTGGAAAGCGGCAGGCGGCAATCCGCCCCAGCCGCAAAAGATATTTCAGATCGTACACAAGAATGACATCAGCGAGAGCGCCATTGAAACAGATATAAACCTGAAGAAATAATGACTTCTGCCGTCTCTGTAAGCAGCATCAATCCGAAGGAAGAGTAATTGAACCATGAAAACGTTGAGTGAATATCTTAACGCCATCTCCAAGCGTGGGGACCGTTACGGTAACAATGGAGGCATCCTTGACCTGCTTCTCTGGTGTGATAAGCAAAATACGCAGCAGGTTACCATTGAGGAGGCTCGCCAATTCTATGAAGACCCAGATTCACCATATCAGAAAACGCAGAAGTAAATAGTGTAATTACATAGCATAGGCCGTTTTTCCGAAAAGGACGACGGCCCTTCTTTTTTTACGCTCTTTTTCGGGAAAACACCCCCGGAAAGGAGGAGCAATGCAGAAAGATAGACTTATCGGATACCTGGAAATCTTTCATGCCGGAGAGCAATATGCCGCGACAAGTCGGGAGTTGGAATCTGCCTTCGACGTCAAAGGCGCGGCACTGCGCAAACAGATCAACACCCTTCGCCGAGAGGGTGTTCCCATCGCCAGCGGCGAAAACGGCTACTACTATGCCGAGACGGAACAGGAGGTCCGCCGCACCATTGCTCACATGAAACGCCGCATTTCCGGTATCAGCGCCGCCATCTGCGGTCTGGAAAAATCGCTGGAGCATTTCGATACAGCCCAGACCCGTCTTCCGCTGAACGGAGGTGATGGGCTCTGAACAGTTTTATGAGCTGGATCGGCGGAAAGAAAGCGCTGCGGGATGTGATTCTCCAGCGCTTTCCGCTGTATTACGAGAAATATATCGAGGTATTCGGAGGTGGCGGCTGGGTGTTGTTTCATAAGCCGCCCGGCAATGATTTTGAGGTCTACAACGATTTCAACGGGCTTTTGACTAATCTTTACCGCTGCGTACGGGATCAGCCCCAGGCGTTGATAACGGCACTCAAATATGGACTCAATTCCCGTGAGGATTTTGATCTCATAAAAGCGGCCCTCGAGCGAGGCAGTCCTGCAACCGAAATTCAGAAAGCGGCGTGGTTTTATCAGATCATCCGCTATTCCTATGCCTCCGGTCTCACCAGCTATGGAAGCCGCAGCCATGATATGTGGTCAGACTTTCCGCTGATCGAGCAGGCTCACCGGCGCCTGGCAAAGGTGGTCATCGAAAATCAGGACTGTGAAAGGCTCATTCGGCATTTTGATTCGCCGGTGAGCTTTTTCTATATTGACCCGCCCTACCATGGCACCGAGGGCTACTACAAAAACGTCGGCGAGGACGGTTTCACCGAGAAAGACCACATCCGGCTGCGGGATACGCTGGTTCC